>NZ_JBHVUA010000001.1:0-1362930 GCF_042884375.1 Agromyces sp. NPDC058136
CGTCCGGTCACCTTCGGCTGGGGCCCGCGGTTCCTCCACTCGACCGGCCAGTTCCACAAGGGCGGCCCCGCGGTCGGCGTGTTCCTCCAGATCACCCAGACGCCCGCGACCGATGTCGCGATCCCCGAGCGCCCGTTCACCTTCGGCGAGCTCATCGCCGCGCAGGCGTCGGGCGACGCGAGCGTCCTCGCCGAGCACGGCCGACCCGTGCTCACCTTGACGCTCACCGATCCGGCCGCGAACATCCCGGCCCTCTTCGACGCCGTCGCCTGACCGACGAAAGGATCCGCATTGACTTCGGCAGAGATCTCGGCGCACCACAACCCGCTCCGCTCCCCGAAGGACTACCGACTCAATCGCATCGCGGGGCCCTCGAGCCTCATCATCTTCGGCGTGACGGGCGACCTGTCGCGCAAGAAGCTGATGCCCGCGGTGTACGACCTCGCGAACCGGGGGCTCCTGCCCCCCGGCTTCGCGCTGGTCGGCTTCGCGCGCCGCGATTGGGAGGACCAGGACTTCGCACAGGTGGTGCACGACTCGGTGAAGCAGTACGCCCGCACGGAATTCCGTGAGGACGTCTGGCAGCAGCTCGCCCGTGGCATCCGATTCGTCACCGGCACCTTCGACGACGACACGGCCTTCGACCGGCTGCGCGACGTCGTGGAGGAACTCGACCGCGAACGCGGAACGATGGGCAACCACGCGTTCTACCTGTCGATCCCGCCGAAGTCGTTCCCGATCGTGACCGAGCAGCTCAAGCGCTCGGGCCTCACCGAGCAACGGGCCGGCCAGTGGCGCCGCGTGGTCATCGAGAAGCCGTTCGGCTCCGACCTCCAGACGGCGCGCGAGCTCAACGACGTCGTCGCGAGCGTCTTCCCGCCCGACTCGGTGTTCCGCATCGACCACTATCTCGGCAAAGAGACGGTGCAGAACATCCTCGCGCTGCGCTTCGCGAACCAGCTCTACGAGCCCATCTGGAACGCCAACTACGTCGACCACGTGCAGATCACGATGGCGGAGGACATCGGCGTCGGCGGCCGAGCCGGCTACTACGACGGCATCGGCGCGGCGCGCGACGTCATCCAGAACCACCTGCTGCAGCTCCTCGCCCTCACGGCGATGGAGGAGCCGATCTCCTTCGACGCCGCCGACCTGCGCGCCGAGAAGGAGAAGATCCTCGCCGCGGTGCGTCTCCCCGACGACCTCGCGACCGGAACGGCGCGCGGCCAGTACGCGGGTGGGTGGCAGGGCGGTGAGAAGGTCATCGGCTTCCTCGACGAGGACGGGATGAACCCCGAGTCGACGACCGAGACCTACGCCGCCATGAAGCTCCTCATCGGCACGCGCCGTTGGGCCGGCGTGCCGTTCTACCTCCGAGCGGGCAAGCGTCTCGGGCGACGCGTCACCGAGATCGCGGTCGTGTTCAAGCGTGCGCCGCAGCAGGTGTTCGCCGACAGCCAGACCTCCGAGCTCGGGCAGAACGCGCTCGTGATCCGGGTGCAGCCCGATGAGGGCGTCACCATCCGCTTCGGCTCGAAGGTGCCGGGCGCGGGCATGCAGGTGCGCGACGTGACGATGGACTTCGGCTACGGTCACGCCTTCACCGAGGCGAGCCCCGAGGCGTACGAGCGGCTCATCCTCGACGTGCTCCTCGGCGACCCGCCGCTCTTCCCCCGTCAGGAGGAGGTCGAGCTCAGCTGGAAGATCCTCGACCCGATCGAGGAGTTCTGGGCCACGCAGGGCCAGCCCGAGCAGTACCGCCCGGGCACCTGGGGGCCGAGCTCCGCCGACGAACTGCTTGCACGCGACGGACGGAGCTGGAGACGCCCATGATCGTCGAACTTCCCGACACCACCACGAGCCAGGTCTCGAAGACCCTGGTGAAGATCCGCGAGGACGGCGGCGTCGTCGCCCTCGGACGTGTGCTCACGCTCGTCATCGCCACGGCGCCGGGCGCCGAGGAGGAAGCGATCGAGGCGGCGAACGACGCCTCGCGCGAGCACCCGATGCGCGTCATCGTCGTCTCGACGGAACCCGGCACCGAGACCGCGGCGGTCGCGCCGCGGCTCGACGCGGAGATCCGCGTGGGCGGCGACGCCGGCGCGAGCGAGGTCATCATCCTGCGCGCGAGCGGCGATGCCGCCCGCGACGAGGAGAGCCTCGTCATGGGCCTCCTCCTCCCCGACGCGCCGGTCGTCACCTGGTGGCCCGGCGCCGCTCCGGCGGTACCCGGTCGCTCACCGCTCGGTCGCATCGCGCAGCGTCGCATCACGGATGCCTCGGCGCAGCCCGACCCGCAGGCCGCCCTGCATGCGCTCGCCGACAGCTACACCCCCGGCGACGCCGACTTCGCATGGACGCGGCTCACCCTGTGGCGGGCCCAGCTCGCCGCGGTACTCGACCAGCCGCCATACGAGCCGATCACGCGGGTGCACGTGAGCGGAGCGATCGACTCGCCGTCGACCACGCTCCTCGGCGCCTGGCTGCGACTGCAGCTCGAGTGCGCGACGAGCGTGGAGCTCACCCCCGTCGAGGACGGCTCGCACGGCATCCACGGGGTGCAGCTCGAACGGCCCAGCGGGCTGATCGAGCTGGTCCGCGACGTCCCGGGCATCGCGACCCTGCGTCAGCCGAACCAGCCGCTCCACGACGTCGCCCTCCCCCGCCGCAGCCTCCGCGACTGCCTCGCGGACGAGCTCCGCCGCCTCGACCCCGACGAGCTGTACGGTGAAGTGATCGCGAAGGGGCTGGCGCTCCTCGACGGAGCCCAGGAGGTCACTGCGTGACGAACGAACGACGGGTGCTCGTGCACCCCGACAAGGCCACCCTCGCGGGGGCGGTCGCCGCCCGCTTCATCACGAAGACGCTCGATCTGCTCGACGCGCAGCCGATCGTGCACATCGTGCTGACCGGCGGCTCGATGGGGTCGGCCGTGCTCGAAGCGGTCGCGGCATCGCCAGCCCGCATGTCGATCGACTGGTCGCGCGTCCACTTCTGGTGGGGCGACGAGCGATGGCTGCCCCGGGGCGATGCCGAGCGCAACGACCGGCAGGCGTTCGACGCCCTGCTCGACGACCTCGACCTCCCGGCCGACAACCTGCACCCGTTCCCGGCCTCCGATTCGGGGCTCACGCTCGACGAGGCCGCGGTCGACTACGCCGCCGAGCTCGCCGACCACGCCGCCGAGGGACTCGCGCACCCGGTGTTCGACATCACCTTCCTCGGCGTCGGCCCCGACGGCCACATCGCCTCCCTGTTCCCGCACCGTTCGGGCATCGAGGTCACCGACCAGACGGTCATCGCAGTGCGCGAGTCGCCGAAGCCGCCGCCCGAGCGACTCAGCCTGACGCGCCCCGTGATCAACAGCTCGCAGCGGGTCTGGATGGTGCTCGCGGGTGCCGACAAGGCCTCTGCGCTCGGCCTCGCCCTCGCGGGCGCGAGCCGCGACGAGGTGCCGGTCGCCGGCATCAAGGGGCGCCGGCGCACGGTCTTCTTCATCGACTCCGACGCGGCGGCCGAGGTGCCCGAGGCACTCATCGCACGCGACTACTGATCGACGCGTCGCCGACGTCTCCCACGAGGTCGCACGACGACGAAAGCGGGGCGGGCCATTCGGCCCGCCCCGCTTTCGTCTGCTCGCGTCCGCGAGCGGTGGTCAGTCTTTCGACGTGCCGCGGCGCTCGCGCAGCTGCGTGAGCGCGTCGTCGAGCAGCTGTGCCGCCTCGTCCTCGGTGCGGCGCTCCTTCACGTACGCGAGGTGCGTCTTGTACGGCTCGAGCTTCGACACCGACGGCGGGTTCTCGCGGTCGCGACCGGCGGGAAGTCCCGTCGAGGGGCTGTCGATGATCTCGGGGATCTCCTCCGCGGGGAGGGTCGCCGAGAAGTAGCGAACGGTCTCGTTGCCCTGCGCGTCCCAGTAGCTGACGGCGACGCGATCGGCGTGGAAGCCGCGATCCTGCTCGCCCATGGGGCCGGCGCCGACCCGTGAACCACGAATGGCGCTGTTACCTGATGCCATGTCGTCTCCTCGTCAGATGCCGGCGTCGAACTTGGTGATCAGCCCGAGCACCACGATGCAGGTGACCCAGACGAGTCCGAGGATCACCGTGATGCGGTTCAGGTTGCGCTCGGCGACACCGGAGGCGCCGAGACTCGAGGTGACGCCGCCGCCGAACATGTCGGACAGACCGCCACCGCGGCCCTTGTGCAGCAGGATGAGCAGCGTCAGCAGGAGGCTCGTGAGACCGAGCAGGACCTGCAGGACGACCTGGAGAATCTCCACGGTGAACCTTTCCGGGCACGACGCAGGGGGTCGATGCCGCTGATCAGACTATCAGCACGGCCGAGATTCGGCGGGCGGACTCGTCGGGGTGGGGCCGTTCGCCCCACCCCGAGCGAATCAGGCGCCGACGTGCTTCTTGAAGCGGACGATGCTCGAGAACTCGTCGATGTCGAGGCTCGCGCCGCCGACGAGCGCGCCGTCGACGTTCGGCTCGCGGAGGAAGGAGGCGATGTTCGCTGCCTTCACCGAGCCGCCGTACAGGATGCGCGTCGACGCGGCGATCTCGTCGCCGGCGATCTCGACGAGCACGGCGCGCAACGCGGCCGCGACCTGCTCGGCCTGGGCCGGCGTCGCCGCCTGCCCCGACCCGATTGCCCAGACCGGCTCGTACGCGACGACGAGCCCCTTCGAGGCGTCGACGCCCTCGAGCGCCGCACGAAGCTGCGCCACGGGCACGGCGCTCGCGCCGTGCTGCTCGAGATCTTCGGCCGTCTCGCCCACGCACAGCACCGGCACGAGACCGTGACGGTGCGCGGCGATCACCTTCGCGTTGACGTCGGCGTCGCTCTCAGCGTGCAGCGTGCGCCGCTCGGAGTGACCGATGATGACGTAGCGGCAGTCGAGCTGCTTGAGGAACGCGCCCGAGATCTCGCCGGTGTAGGCACCCGAGTCGTGCTTCGAGAGGTCCTGCGCGCCGTAGCCGATCGGCAGCGAGTCCGCCGCGACCAGCGTCTGCACACTGCGCAGATCGGTGTACGGCGGGAACACCGCGACCTCCGCGTCGGCGAAGTCGTGCTTCGCGTCGGCGAGCGCCCATGCGAGCTTCTGCACGAACGCGATCGACTGCAGGTGGTCGAGGTTCATCTTCCAGTTTCCCGCGATGAACGGGGTGCGCTTCACTGCCATCCGAGGACCTCCAGTCCGGGGAGCTTCTTTCCTTCGAGGAACTCGAGGCTCGCGCCTCCGCCCGTCGAGATGTGTCCGAATCGTTCGTCGGCGAACCCGAGCTGGCGCACGGCCGCAGCCGAGTCGCCGCCGCCGACGACGCTGAGGCCGTCGACCTCGGTGAGCGCCTCCGCCACCGCCAGGGTGCCGGCGGCGAAGGGGGCGAGTTCGAAAACGCCCATCGGGCCGTTCCAGAACACGGTCTTCGAGTCGCGAACGAGGGCGGCGAAGTTCGCCGCGGTCTCGGGTCCGATGTCGAGGCCGAGTCCGGATGCCCCGAACGGCGTGTCTTCGATGGCGTCGGCCGCGGCGACCACGTGCTCGGCGTCCGCCGAGAAGGCGGCTGAAACGACGACCTCGCTCGGCAGCACCAGTTCGACCCCGCGCTCGGCGGCTTCGGTGAGGTAGCCCTTCACCGTGTCGATCTGGTCGGCCTCGAGCAGGCTCGAAGCGACCTTGTGGCCCTGCGCGGCGAGGAAGGTGAAGAGCATGCCGCCGCCGATGAGCAGGCGGTCGACGCGTGGCAGCAGGTGCGCGATCACACCGAGCTTGTCGGAGACCTTCGACCCGCCGAGCACCACGGTGTAGGGGCGCTCGGGGTTCTCGGTGAGGCGGTCGAGCACGTCGAGCTCGGCGGCGATGAGGAGGCCCGCGGCGCTCGGCCGCAGCTGCTCGAGCTCGTAGACGCTCGCCTGCTTGCGGTGCACGACGCCGAAGCCGTCCGAGACGACCGCGTCGGCGTACGCCGCGAGCTCGCCGGCGAAGGCGGTGCGCTCGGCCTCGTTCTTCGAGGTCTCCCCCGGGTTGAACCGGAGGTTCTCGAGCACGAGCACCTCGCCGTCGGCGAGGGCGGCGGCCTTGGCCGTGGCATCCGCGCCGACGGTGTCGCTCGCGAACGCCACCGGGGCGTCGAGGAGCTCGCCGAGTCGCGCCGCGACCGGGGCGAGGCTGTAGCGCGCGTCGGGCGCCCCCTCGGGGCGGCCGAGGTGCGAGATCACGATCACGCGGGCGCCCTGCCCGAGGAGGGCCTGGATGGTGGGGACCGACGCCCGCACGCGGCCGTCGTCCGTGATGATCCCGTCCCGGAGGGGGACGTTGAGATCACAACGGACGACGACGCGCTTGCCGGCGAGCGGACCCAGGGAATCGATGGTTCGCAGGGTCATTCAGTGCTCTTTCAGAGACGGTCGGCGACGTACTCGGTCAGGTCGACGAGACGGTTGGAGTAGCCCCACTCGTTGTCGTACCAGGCGGACAGCTTCACCTGGTCGCCGATGACGCGGACGAGGCCGGCATCGAAGATCGACGAGTGCGGGTCGGAGACGATGTCGCTCGAGACGATCTCGTCCTCCGTGTACTTGAGGATGCCCTTCAGCGGACCCTCGGCGGCGGCCTTGTAGGCGGCCTTGATCTCGTCGACCGTGACCGGCCGCGACGCGGTGACGGTGAGGTCGGTGATCGAACCGGTGGGCACGGGCACGCGCAGGGCGAAGCCGTCGAGCTTGCCGACGAGCTCGGGCAGGACGAGGCCGATGGCCTTCGCGGCGCCCGTCGACGTCGGCACGATGTTGATCGCGGCGGCGCGCGCGCGACGCAGGTCGCGGTGGGGGCCGTCCTGGAGGTTCTGGTCGGCGGTGTATGCGTGCACCGTCGTCATGAGGCCGCGCTCGATGCCGAAGGCGTCGTTGAAGACCTTCGCGAGCGGCGCGAGGCAGTTCGTCGTGCACGAGGCGTTCGAGATGATGTGGTGCCGCTCGGGCACGTAGCTGTCTTCGTTCACGCCCATGACGAAGGTCGCGTCCTCATCGGTGGCGGGCGCCGAGATGAGCACCTTCTTCGCGCCTGCTTCGAGGTGCTTGCGTGCGTCGGCGGCCTTCGTGAAGAAGCCCGTCGACTCGATGACGATGTCGACGCCGAGCTCGCCCCACGGGAGATTCGCGGGATCCCGCTCCGAGAAGGCCTTGATCGCCTTGCCGTCGACGTAGATGTTCTCGTCGTCGTAGTCGACGGGCACGTCGAGTCGGCCCGTGATCGAGTCGTACTTCAGGAGGTGTGCGAGGGTCTTGTTGTCAGTGAGGTCGTTCACCGCGACGATCTCGAGGTCGGCGCCCTGGGCGAGAGCCGCGCGGAGGTAGTTGCGGCCGATGCGACCGAAGCCGTTGATGCCGATCTTTACAGACACAGATGTCTCCTGGATGACGTGGCGCGAGCGCCGTTGCACGGATGGACTGCTCGGACGACGGTGTCCCCGGACAGGTCCGGGGACACCATCCGTTTACGACAGTAGCAGCAGCCCTGAGGTCTTCTCACCAGCTGCGGTGAAGCGGCGCTGGACGTTCTCCCAGTTCACGATCGTCCAGAACGCCTTCACGTAGTCGGCCCGCACGTTCTTGTAGTCGAGGTAGTACGCGTGCTCCCAGACGTCGAGCATGAGCAGCGGCACGATGCCGGCGGGCAGGTTGCCCTGCTGGTCGAAGAACTGCACGATGATCAGGCGCTGCCCGAGCGAGTCCCAGGCGAGCACCGCCCAGCCCGAGCCCTGCACGCCGAGCGCGGTGGCGGTGAAGTGCGCCTGGAACTTGTCGAACGACCCGAACTGGTCGTCGATCGCCGCGGCGAGGTCGCCGGTCGGCTTGTCCCCGCCCTCGGGCGAGAGGTTGGTCCAGAAGATCGAGTGGTTGACGTGCCCGCCGAGGTTGAAGGCGAGGTCCTTCTCGAGCTTGTTCACGTTCGCGAGGTTGCCCGAGTCGCGCGCCTCGGCCAGCTGGGCGAGCGCGGTGTTCGCACCGGTCACGTAGGCCTGGTGGTGCTTCGAGTGGTGCAGCTCCATGATCGCGCCGCTGATCGCCGGCTCGAGCGCCGAGTAGTCGTAGGCGAGATCGGGGAGGGTGTAGTCAGCCATAGCTTCTCCTTGTCAGGTGCGCCGGGGCACCCGGGCGTCTCCCCGGGTCTCCGCGGCGGCTTTTCGAGTCTATGCCCGCGGGGCGGTGCCGTGCCGGGTCGCGTCGCCCGGTGACAGGGGTCGCGGATGCCACGGGGCAGGAGTACCCTCCCTCCCCCGTCGCCGCCCGCGGTTCGAGCCCCGGGCGCCGCTCAGACCTCGTCGAGGTCGGCGGACTTCGTCCCCGCTCAGACCTCGGCGGGCACTGCAGGGCACAGCCTGGCTTCGTCCCCGCTCAGACCTCGTCGAGGTCGGCAGGCAGGCTGGCCTCCGTGCCCGGCACGCCGAGGTCGGCCGCACGCTTGTCGGCCATCGCCAGCAGGCGCCGGATGCGACCGGCGACCGCGTCCTTCGTCATCGGCGGGTCGGCGTGGTGTCCGAGTTCGTCGAGGCTCGCCTCGCGGTGCGCGAGGCGCAGTTCGCCGGCGTACTTCAGGTGGTCGGGGATGTCGTCGCCGAGGAGTTCCATCGCACGCTCCACCCGGGCGCACGCGGCGACGGCGGCCTGCGCCGAGCGGCGGAGGTTCGCGTCGTCGAAGTTCACGAGCCGGTTCGCGGTCGCCCGCACCTCACGGCGCTGGCGCAGCTCCTCCCAGTTGCGGACGGTGGTGCTCGCGCCCATCGCGGCGAGCATGGCGCTGATCGCCTCGCCGTCGCGGATCACGACGCGGTGGACCCCGCGCACCTCGCGGGCCTTCGCCGAGATGCCGAGGCGGCCGGCCGCGCCGACGAGCGCCATCGCGGTCTCGTTGCCCGGGCAGGTCACCTCGAGCGCCGCCGAACGGCCGGGGTCGGTGAGGCTGCCCTGCGCGAGGAACGCCCCGCGCCAGATCGCCGCGACCTCGTCGCGCGAGCCGGTGGTGAGCTTGTTCGGCAGGCCGCGCACCGGGCGGCGGCGTGCGTCGAGCAGGCCGGTCTGCCGGGCGAGCGTCTCGCCGCCCTCGAGGATGCGGACGAGGTAGTTGTTGGTGCGGCGCACGCCCGTCGGCGACACCACCGAGACGTCGGGGCGAACCCCGTAGATCTCGCCGAGGTCGCGGGTGACCCGCCGGGCGACGTTCTTGGAGTCGAGCTCGGCCTCGATCGCGATGCGGTTCGAGATGATGTGCAGCCCGCCGGCGAATCGCAGCACCGAAGCCAGTTCGGCGATGCGCACGCTCGTCTTCGAGACCTCGACCCGTGCGAGCTCTTCTTTCACCTCAGCGGTCAATGCCACCTGTCATCCAATCTGTGTTGCGGGGACCCGACGTCATTCGCGACCGAGGTCGCGATGCTTGACGCTCACGACGACGCCGGGCATCTTCGCGACCCGCTCGGCCAATTCGCGGACCATTGCGACGGAACGGTGTTTGCCGCCCGTGCAGCCGATCGCGATCGTCGCGTGTCGCTTGTTCTCTCGTTGATAGCCGGCCACCACGGGCTCGAGTGCCCGCGCGTACGCGTCGAGGAACTCTCTCGCTCCGGGCTGGCCGAGCACGAACTCGCTCACCTCGGCGTCCTCGCCGGTGAGGTGCCGCAGCTCGGGGTTCCAGAACGGGTTCGGCAGGAACCGGGCGTCGGCGATGAGGTCGGCATCGGTCGGCGCCCCGTACTTGAAGCCGAAGCTCTGCATCGTCACGCGGAGGCCTGCGTGATCGGCACCCGCGAACGTCTCGGTGACGAGATTCGCGAGCTGGTGGATGTTGAGGTCGGAGGTGTCGACGACGAAGTCGCTCGCCTCGCGGAGGGTCGCGAGGCGCGCCCGTTCGGCACCGATGCCGTCGAGGAGGGTGCCGTTGCCCTGCAGCGGGTGGGGCCGTCTGACCGACTCGAAGCGCCGCACGAGGACGGCGTCGTTCGCGTCGAGGAACACGACGCGGACGTTCACGCCGGCGCGGAGGGCCTGGATGATGTCCTGCAGTTCGGAGAAGAAGTCGCGGCCGCGGATGTCGACGACCGCCGCGATGCGCGGCAGCGAGGTGCCGGCGCGTTCGACGAGTTCGACGAGCGGGCGCAGCATCTGCGGCGGGAGGTTGTCGACGACGTACCAGCCCAGGTCTTCGAGCGCGTTGCCCACGGTCGATCGACCGGCGCCGCTCATCCCCGTGACGATGAGCATCTCCTGCTCTTCGGGCTCCCCCGCGGTCATCCCGGCCCCCTTCTGCGTACCGACTTCCCAGCCTATCTGGGTGCCGGGGCCAGATCGGCGTGAAGCCGGGCGTACACGGTCGCGGCGAGCGTCGGGCCGACCCCCTTGACCTCGGCGATCGCCGCCTCATCGGCCGCCTTCAGACGTGCGACGGAGCCGAAGTGCCGCAGCAGCTCCTTCACCCTGGCGGGGCCGAGCCCCGGGATCTCGGAGAGCACCGAGCCGATGTCGCGCTTGCGTCGCTGCCGCTGATGCGTGATCGCGAAGCGGTGCGCCTCGTCGCGCACCCGCTGGAAGAGGAAGAGGGCGTCGCTGTTGCGCGGAAGGATCACCGGGAAGTCGGACTCGGGCGTCCAGATCTCCTCCAGGCGCTTGGCGATGCCGCACAGGTAGATGCCCTGGACGCCCGACTCGCGCAGCGCCCGCTCGGCCGCGGCGACCTGCGGCTGCCCGCCGTCGACGATGAGCAGGTTCGGGCGGTACGCGAACTTCTTGCGTCGCTCGGCGACCTCGGGCGCGTCGTCGACGGCGGATGCCTCGCCGTCGGCCTCGATCGCGTCGATCGACTCGATCGCCTCGGCGAGCTCGTCTCGAGGCTCGGCGCCGGAGAGGTAGGCCAGACGGCGGGTGAGCACCTGGTGGATCGAGTCGGTGTCGTCCGTCGAGTTCGGGATCGTGAAGCGGCGGTACTCGTCTTTGCGCGGCAGGCCGTCCTCGAAGACGACCATCGAGGCGACGATGTTCGTGCCGCTGAGGTGCGAGACGTCGTAGCACTCGATCCGGAGCGGCGCGTCGGCCATGCCGAGCGCCTCCTGGATGTCTTCGAGCGCACGGGACCTCGTCGTGAAGTCGGCGCTGCGCCGGGTCTTGTAGAGCATGAGCGACTGCTTCGCGTTCTGCGTGGCGGTCTGCAGCAGCGAGGCCTTGTCGCCGCGCTGCGCCACGCGCAGGCGCACCTTCCGCCCGGCGCGTTCGCCGAGCCACGACTCGAGCGCCGAGGCGTCGTCGGGCAGCTCGGGAACGACCACCTCTCCGGGAGGACGGAGGTCGTCGCCGTACGCGTTCTGCACGACCGAGTCGACGAGCTCGCCGAGCGGCACATCGAGCTCTTTGTCGACCGTCCACGAATGGATGCCTCGGACACGACCGCCGCGCACGATGAACAGCTGCACCGCCGCGGAGAGCTCGTCGTGCTCGATGCCGAACACGTCGAGGTCGACCTTGTCGCCGAGCACCATGGCGCTCTTCTCGAAGAACGCCGTCGCGGCGACGAGTCGGTCGCGGTAGCGCGCCGCCGCCTCGTACTCCTGTGCGGCGGCGGCCCGGCGCATCCGCTCGTCGAGCTCGCCGAGGATCCGGCGATCCTGGTTCTGCATGAACGAGACGAATCGATCGACGTTCTCCCGATGCTCGGCGATCGTGACCTTGCCCGAGCACGGGCCGAAGCAGCGCCCGATCTGCCCGGCGAAGCAGGGCTTGCCGGTGGCCATCGCCCGACGATAGTCGCTGTCTTTGCAGGTGCGGATGGGGAACAGCTTCAGCAGGATCTCGAGCGTCTCGTTGATCGCCCACACCTTGGGATACGGCCCGAAGTAGCGGGCACCGCGCAGCTTGCGGTTGCGGGTGACGAAAGCGCGCGGCGCCTCGTCGGCGAGCGTGACGGCGAGATACGGGTACGACTTGTCGTCCTTGAACCTCACGTTGAACGGCGGGTGGAACTCGTTGATCCACGTGATCTCGAGCTGCAGCGCCTCGACCTCGCTGCCGACGACCGTCCACTCGACGGAGGCGGCACTCGTCACCATGCGCCGCGTGCGCTCGTGCAGGCTGCGGAGCGGCGCGAAGTAGTTCGAGAGCCTCGCCCGCAGGTTCTTCGCCTTGCCGACGTAGAGCACCCGCCGCTCGGCGTCGCGGAACCGGTAGACCCCGGGATCGGTCGGGATCTCCCCGGCCTTCGGCCGATAGGGGACGCTCTGCTCGGACGGGTTCGCGCTGCTCATCGCCTCAGCTGGCCACGTCGGCGCGCTCGGCCGCGGCGTCGAAGATCTCGCGGAGGAAGTACCCCGTGTGACTCTCGGGCACCGTGGCGACGTGCTCGGGCGTGCCGGTCGCGACGAGCTGACCGCCGCCCGATCCGCCCTCGGGGCCGAGGTCGATGATCCAGTCGGCCGACTTGATGACGTCGAGCGAATGCTCGATCACGATGACCGAGTTGCCCTTGTCGACGAGCTTGCCGAGCACCTTCAGGAGCTTCTGAACGTCTTCGAAGTGCAGACCCGTGGTCGGCTCGTCGAGCACGTAGACGCTGCGCCCGTTCGACCGGCGCTGCAGTTCGGTCGCGAGCTTCACACGCTGCGCCTCACCGCCCGAGAGGGTGGTCGCGCTCTGACCGAGCTGCACGTAGCCGAGGCCCACGTCGACGAGGGTCTTGAGGTAACGGTGGATCGCGGAGATCGGCTCGAAGAACTCGGCCGCCTCGCTGATCGGCATCTCGAGCACCTCGGCGATGTTCTTGCCCTTGTAGTGCACCTGCAGCGTCTCGCGGTTGTAGCGCTGGCCGCCGCACACCTCGCAGGCGACGTAGACGTCGGGCAGGAAGTTCATCTCGATCTTGATCGTGCCGTCGCCCGAGCATGCCTCGCACCGGCCACCCTTGACGTTGAAGCTGAACCGGCCGGGCAGGTAGCCGCGCGCCTTCGCCTCGTTCGTCTCGGAGAAGAGCGTGCGGATGCGGTCGAACACGCCCGTGTAGGTCGCGGGGTTCGACCGCGGGGTGCGGCCGATCGGCGCCTGGTCGACGTGTACGACCTTGTCGAGGTGCTCGAGCCCGGTCACCCGACGGTGCTTGCCCGGAACCTTGCGGGCGCCGTTCAAGCGGTTGGCGAGCACCCGGTAGAGGATGTCGTTGACGAGCGAGGACTTGCCGGAACCGCTAACGCCGGTGACCGCCGTCAGCACCCCGAGCGGGAACTCGACGTCGACGCCGCGGAGGTTGTTCGCCTCGGCGCCCTGCACCGAGATCATGCGCTCGGGATCGATCGGACGTCGGTGGGCGGGGATCGCGATCTCGCGTCGGCCCGACAGGTAGTCGCCCGTGAGCGAGCGCGTGTTCTTGAGCAGCTCGGCGTAGCTGCCCGAGTGCACGACGGTGCCGCCGTTGATGCCGGCGCCCGGACCGATGTCGACGATCCAGTCGGCCGTGCGGATCGTGTCCTCGTCGTGCTCGACGACGATGAGCGTGTTGCCGAGGTCGCGAAGCGCGACGAGCGTGTCGATGAGGCGCCGGTTGTCTCGCTGGTGCAGACCGATGCTCGGTTCGTCGAGCACGTAGAGCACGCCCGTGAGCCCGGAGCCGATCTGGGTCGCGAGGCGGATGCGCTGCGCCTCGCCGCCCGAGAGCGTGCCCGCCGCGCGGGCGAGGTCGAGGTAGCTGAGGCCGACGCGGATGAGGAAGTCGAGTCGCAGCTTGATCTCGCGCAGCACCTGCGCACCGATCTTCTGCTCGCGCTCGGTGAGTTCGAGGCGGTCCATGAAGGCGCGCGCATCGGTGAGGCTCAGGAGCCCGACGTCGGCGATGCTGTGGTCGTGGATGAGGACCGAGAGCACCTCGGGCTTCAGCCGCTTGCCGTCGCAGACCGGGCAGGGCACCTCGCGCAGGTACTCGGACCAGCGCGCACGCTGCACGTCGGTCTCGGCCTGCAGGTACTGGCGCTCGATGTACGGGACGACGCCCTCGAAGCCCGAGCTGTAGCTCATCTCGCGGCCGTAGCGGTTGCGCCAGCGGACCTTGACCTCGAAGTTGTCGCCGCGGAGCACCGCGTTGCGGGCGTCGTCGGCCAGTTCCTCCCAGGGGGTGTCGAGGGAGAAGTCGAGATCGCGGGCGAGCCCGTCGAGCAGCTTCTCGTAGTAGTTGTAGAGGCTCTTGCCCTGCGAGGTCCACGGGAGGATCACGCCCTCGGTGATGCTCAACGCAGGGTCGCCGAGCAGGAGCGCCTCGTCGACCGACATGCGGGTGCCGAGGCCCGAGCACTCGGGGCAGGCGCCGAACGGCGCGTTGAACGAGAAGGTGCGCGGCTCGATCTCGGTGAGCTGGATGGGGTGCTGGTTCGGGCACGAGAGCTTCTCGGAGAAGGTCGCCCACGCTGCGGGCCCCTCTTCGTCGACGTAGTTGACCTGCACGAGCCCGTCGGTGAGGCGCAGCGCCGTCTCGAGCGAATCGGTGAGCCGGCCGAGCACGTCGGGGCCGGCGACGAGCCGGTCGACGACGACCGAGATGTCGTGCTTGATCTGCTTCTTCAGCTTCGGGGGTTCGTCGAGCCGCACCATCTCGCCGTCGACGACGGCGCGGGAGTAGCCCTGCGCGGCGAGCTCGCGGAAGAGGTCGACGAACTCGCCCTTCTTCTTCGAGACGACCGGGCTCAGGACCTGGAACCGGGTGCCCGCCTCGAGCTCCATCAACTGGTCGGCGATCTGCTGCACGGTCTGGCGCTGGATCTTCTCCCCGCAGACCGGGCAGTGCGGCACGCCGATGCGCGCCCAGAGCAGACGCATGTAGTCGTAGATCTCGGTGATCGTGCCGACCGTCGACCGCGGGTTGCGGTTCGTGGACTTCTGGTCGATCGAGACCGCCGGGCTCAAGCCCTCGATGAAGTCGACGTCAGGACGGTCGACCTGCCCGAGGAACTGCCGGGCGTACGCCGAGAGCGACTCGACGTAGCGGCGCTGCCCCTCGGCGAAGATCGTGTCGAAGGCGAGCGACGACTTGCCCGAACCCGACAGGCCCGTGAACACCACCATCGCGTCGCGAGGAATCTCGACATCGACGTTGTGCAGGTTGTGCACGCGGGCACCGCGGACACTCAGGCGCGAATGGGCATCGAGACGTGAAACTGGCACCCTTCGAGTCTACGAAGCACCACCGACATCGTCGGCCGGCCTGCACGCGCTCTCAGCGAACATATGTTCGATCCTCGCTCTGCGGCCGACTGGACGCGGGCGGCGGCGGCCCCGGGTTTCAGCCCAGGTGCCCCGCCTTCTCCATCTGCCGGAGCTCGCGCTTGAGCTCGGAGACCTCGTCGCGGAGCCGCGCCGCGAGTTCGAACTTCAGCTCCCCGGCGGCCTCGAGCATCTGCTCGTTGAGGTCGCGGATGAGCTCCTCGAGGTCGTTCGCCCCCTCGGCGGCGATCCCCTCACGGCGGAGGTTCGGCACCGGGGACTTCTTGCGGCCGTCGCGGCCGGCGAGGAGCTCGGCGGTGTCGGCCTCTTCGCGGGCGAGCAGCTGGGTGATGTCGGCGATGCGCTTGCGGAGCGGCTGCGGGTCGATGCCGTTGACCCGGTTGTACTCGAGCTGCAGCTCGCGACGCCGTGTCGTCTCGTCGATCGCCTGCTTCATCGAGTCGGTGAGCACGTCGGCGTACATGTGCACCTCGCCCGAGACGTTGCGCGCCGCGCGACCGATCGTCTGGATGAGCGAGGTCGCCGAACGCAGGAACCCCTCTTTGTCGGCGTCGAGGATGGCGACGAGCGAGACCTCGGGGAGGTCGAGGCCCTCGCGCAGCAGGTTAATGCCGACGAGCACGTCGTAGACCCCCGCGCGCAGTTCGGTGAGGAGTTCGACCCGTCGCAGCGTGTCGACGTCGGAGTGGAGATAGCGCACCCGCACACCGGCTTCGGTGAGGAAGTCGGTGAGCTCTTCGGCCATCTTCTTCGTGAGGGTCGTGACGAGCACGCGCTCGTCGCGCTCGGCGCGCGTGCGGATCTCCTCGAGGAGGTCGTCGATCTGGCCCTTCGACGGCTTCACGACGATCTCGGGGTCGACGAGGCCGGTGGGGCGGATGATCTGCTCGACGATGCCGTCGGCGATGCCCATCTCGTAGCGGCCGGGCGTCGCCGAGAGGTACACGGTCTGCCCGACCCGGTCTTTGAACTCGTTCCACTTCAGGGGGCGGTTGTCGAGCGCACTCGGCAGCCGGAACCCGTGCTCGACGAGCGTGCGCTTGCGCGACGAGTCTCCCTCGTACATCGCACCGATCTGCGGGACGGTGACATGCGACTCGTCGATCACGACGAGGAAGTCGTCGGCGAAGTAGTCGAGCAGGCAGTGCGGCGCCTCGCCGGGCGCTCGCGCGTCGATGTGCCGCGAGTAGTTCTCGATTCCCGAGCAGAAGCCGATCTGCTCCATCATCTCGAGGTCGAAGGTCGTGCGCATGCGCAGCCGCTGAGCCTCGAGCAGCTTGCCCTCGCGCTCGAGCTCGGCGAGCCGTTCGTCGAGCTCGGTGCGGATCGTGCCGATCGCGCGCTGCATGACCTCGGTCGAGGCGACGTAGTGCGACCCGGGGAACACCGGCACGGCGTCGAGCTTCTCGATGACCTGGCCGGTGAGCGGGTGCAGGCTGTAGAGCGCCTCGATCTCGTCGCCGAACATCTCGATGCGGATCGCGAGCTCTTCGTAGATCGGGATGATCTCGATGGTGTCGCCGCGCACGCGGAAGTTGCCGCGCGAGAAGTCGACGTCGTTGCGCTGGTACTGCATCGAGACGAACTTGCGGATCAGCCAGTCGCGGTCGACCCGCTGCCCCACCTGCAGCGGCATCATCGCGTTGAGGTACTCCTCGGGCGTGCCGAGGCCGTAGATGCACGACACGGTCGACACGACCACGACGTCGCGCCGGCTGAGGAGCGAGTTCGTCGTGGAGTGCCGCAGCCGCTCGACCTCGGCGTTGATCGAGCTGTCCTTCTCGATGAAGGTGTCGGTCTGCGGGACGTAGGCCTCGGGCTGGTAGTAGTCGTAGTAGGAGACGAAGTACTCGACCGCGTTGTTCGGCAGCAGTTCGCGGAACTCGGTGGCCAGCTGCGCCGCGAGCGTCTTGTTGTGTGCGAGCACGAGGGTCGGCCGCTGCACCTGTTCGATGAGCCACGCGGTCGTCGCCGACTTGCCGGTGCCGGTCGCGCCGAGCAGCACGACGTCGGTCTCGCCGGCGTTGATGCGGCCGGCGAGCTCGGCGATCGCCTGCGGCTGGTCGCCGCTCGGGCGGTACTCGCTGACGACCTCGAACGGACGGACTGAACGCGTGGCCTGCATGGTGCAAGTCTAGGATCGGCCACCGACACCACGGCCGGCGTTCGCCTCGGGCGGAGCGCCGGGCCGCACTCCCCCGAACAGCCGACCGAGCGCCGCGCGACGATTCAGGCGCGCGCAGCCCGCCGCGCTGCGATGTCGGCCCAGAGCGCGTCGGTCTGGCTCATCGTGTGCGCGAGGGTGCCGTCGGTGTCGATCACGACGTCGGCGATCTGCAGCCGACGCGTGTTGTCGACCTGCGCGTCGACCCGCGCCTCGGCCTGGTTGAGGTCGAGCCCGCGTTCTTCGACGAGTCGCTTCACCTGGGTCTTGCGCGGTGCGTTCGTCACGACGATGAGGTCGAACGGGTGATCGACGGATGCCTCGACGAGGAGCGGCACGTCGTACACGACGACCGCGTCGGGGTTCTCGGCCTCGGCCTTCGCGATGAGCCGACCCGAGAGTTCGCGCACCGCGGGGTGCACGATGGCGTTCAGCCGTGCGCGGGCGGCGTCGTCGTTGAAGACGAGCTCGCCGAGCTTCGCGCGGTCGAGCGAGCCGTCGGCCTGAAGCACCCTCTCGCCGAACTCGGCGACGATCGCCGCCAGACCCGGCGTGCCGGGGGCGACGACGCGACGCGCGAGCTCATCGGCGTCGAGGTGAACGGCGCCGTGCTCGTAGAGGCGCCGCGCGACGGTGGATTTTCCTGAGGCGATGCCGCCCGTGAGGCCGATCAGATACACGTGACCACTCTAATCGTGCGACACTCGACTCGTTCGATGAGGAGGCGGCATGCTCGAACTGCTCACCGGGACGGGGCTCGCCCTCGCCGCCGGTCTCAATGCATGGATCCCCCTGGTGATCCTCGGGGCGCTCGACCGCTTCACCGGGCTCGTCGAGCTGCCGACGGCCTGGGCATGGCTCGCGAACGAATGGGTGCTGCTCATTCTCGTGGTGCTGCTCGTCGTCGAGTTCGTCGCCGACAAGATCCCGGGCCTCGACTCCGTCAACGACCTCGTGCAGACGGTCGTGCGCCCGACGGCGGGCGGCCTCGCGTTCAGCTCGGGCATCGGCTCCGAGACGGTCGCCGTCACCGACCCCGAGACGTTCTTCGCGTCGTCGCAATGGGTGCCGATCGCCGTCGGCGTCGGCCTCGCGCTCCTCGTGCACCTCGCGAAGGCCGCGGCCAGACCGGTCATCAACACCGCGACGGCCGGCGTGGGCGCCCCCATCGCGAGCGCGGTCGAAGACGCCGGAAGCTTCACCCTCGCGTTTGCCGCGATCCTCGCACCGGTGCTCGTGATCCTCGGAATCGTACTCCTCGCGATCGCCGTCGTCCTCGTCGTCCGCCGCCGTCGCCGCACACGTCGGGCGCGGAGCGCGGAGCATCCGCTGCCCGCCCCCTGAACGGCGGCGCACTCACCGCCGCAGGGCGAGGTACGCCCCACCAACGCCGGAAGGCCGGCCCCCGAGGGGACCGGCCTTCCGTCTTCTCGCGAAATGCGATCAGTTGTTGCTCGAGAGCTTCTCGCGCAGCGCCGCGAGCGACGCGTCGTCGGCGAGGGTGCCGGCACCGGCCGACTCGCTCGAGTACGAGGCACCGCCGGCCGAGAACGAGTCGTCGGCAGCCTGAGCGGCGAGCGAAGCAGCAACCTGCTTCTTGTGCGCCTCCCAGCGAGCCTGAGCGGCAGCGTAGTCCTGCTCCCACTTCTCGCGCTGAGCCTCGAAGCCCTCGCGCCACTCGTTGGTCTCGGGGTCGAAGCCCTCAGGGTACTTGTAGTTGCCCTGCTCGTCGTACTCGGTGAGCATGCCGTAGAGCGCCGGGTCGAACTCGGTGCCCTCGGGGTCGACGCCCTCGTTCGCCTGCTTCAGCGAGAGCGAGATGCGGCGACGCTCGAGGTCGATGTCGATGACCTTGACGAAGACCTCTTCGCCGACCGACACGACCTGCTCTGCGAGCTCGACGTGCTTGCCCGACAGCTCGGAGATGTGGACGAGGCCCTCGATGCCGTCGGCGACGCGAACGAACGCACCGAACGGAACGAGCTTCGTGACCTTACCCGGGGCGACCTGGCCGATCGCGTGGGTACGGGCGAAGACCTGCCACGGGTCCTCCTGCGTCGCCTTGAGCGACAGCGAGACGCGCTCGCGGTCGAGCTCGACGGAGAGCACCTCGACGGTGACCTCCTGGCCGACCTCGACGACCTCGCTGGCGTGCTCGATGTGCTTCCACGAGAGCTCGGAGACGTGGACGAGACCGTCGACGCCACCGAGGTCGACGAACGCACCGAAGTTGACGATCGACGAGATGACGCCCTTGCGGATCTGGCCCGGGTGGAGGTTCGCGAGGAACGTCGAACGCGACTCGGACTGCGTCTGCTCGAGGAGCGCGCGGCGCGAGAGCACCACGTTGTTGCGGTTCTTGTCGAGCTCGAGGATCTTCGCCTCGATCTCCTGGCCGAGGTACGGCGTGAGGTCGCGCACGCGGCGGAGCTCGATGAGCGACGCCGGGAGGAAGCCACGGAGGCCGATGTCGACGATCAGGCCGCCCTTGACGACCTCGATGACCGAACCGGTCACGACGCCATCGGCTTCCTTGATCTTCTCCACGTCGCCCCATGCGCGCTCGTACTGAGCACGCTTCTTCGACAGGATGAGGCGGCCTTCCTTGTCCTCCTTCTGGAGAACGAGGGCCTCGACGGTGTCGCCGACGCCGACGACCTCGCTGGGGTCGACGTCGTGCTTGATCGAAAGCTCGCGCGAGGGGATGACGCCCTCGGTCTTGTAGCCGACGTCGAGGAGGACCTCGTCGCGGTCGATCTTCACGACGGTGCCCTCGATGAGGTCGCCGTCGTTGAAGAACTTCAGAGTCTTTTCGACCGCGGCAAGGAAGTCTTCAGCAGATCCGATGTCGTTGATGGCGACCTGCTTGGGTGCCTTGGTCGTTGCGGTTGTCATGTAGTGAATGCTCCGTAAAGGACAATATCGAGCCCATCGCTCGGTAGAGCGTTATTGTGTTTCCGCGATGGGCATGCGGACAGGGATGTCACAAGAGTGACATTGCATCCTAACGGAATCCGTCGGCTCTCGGCAACCGCGGCGGGCCGGGCCGGGCGTGCAGTCCGGCCGCCCGCCCGCACCGATCAGCCGAGCAGCGCCGAACGCAGCGTGTCGAGCCCCACGCCGCCGAGCGCGAGCGCGCTGCGGTGGAACTCGCGGATGTCGAATGCGTCGCCCTCACGACGCGCGACCTCGTCGCGCAGCTGCTCCCAGATGCGCTGCCCGACCTTGTACGACGGCGCCTGCCCCGGCCAGCCGAGGTAGCGGTTGACCTCGAAGCGCACGAAGCCCTCGTTCATGTTCACGTTCTCCGCGAGGAACTCGAAGGCGTACTCCCCCGTCCACGCGCCCTGCCCGTCGGGACGCTGCTTGCCGAGGTGCACGCCGATGTCGAGCACCACCCGGGCGGCGCGCATGCGCTGGCCGTCGAGCATGCCGAGGCGGTCGGCGGGGTCGTCGAGGTAGCCGAGCCCCTCCATCAGACGCTCGGCGTAGAGCGCCCAGCCCTCGGCGTGCCCCGAGGTGCCGGCGAGCTGGCGCCGCCACGTGTTCAGCTGCCCGCGGTTGACGACCGCCTGGCCGATCTGCAGGTGGTGCCCGGGAACACCCTCGTGGTACACGGTCGTGAGTTCGCGCCAGGTGTCGAACTCGGTCACGCCCTCGGGCACCGACCACCACATGCGGCCGGGTCGGGTGAAGTCGTCGCTCGGCCCGGTGTAGTAGATGCCGCCCTCCTGTGTGGGGGCGATCATGCACTCGAGCGTGCGGATCTCCTGGGGGATGTCGAACTGGGTGCCGGCGAGCTCGGCGACCGCGCGGTCGCTCGTCTCCTGCATCCACCGCTGCAGGGCGTCGGTGCCGTGGAGCTTGCGCGAGGGGTCGCGCTCGAGGTGGGCGATGGCCTCGGCCACGGATGCGCCGGGCAGGATCTCCTTCGCGATCGACTCCTGCTCGGCGACCATGCGGGCGAGCTCCTCGATGCCCCACTCGTAGGTCTCGTCGAGGTCGATCACGGCCCCGAGGAAGTGGCGCGACTGCAGCGCGTAGAGCTCACGCCCCACGCCGTCCTGCTCCCCGGCGACGGGCTGCAGCTCGCCCTCGAGGAACGCGGCGAGGCGGCCGTACGCCGCGGTCGCCTCCGCAGCGCCCTCGCCGAGGTGCCGTCGAAGAGGTTCGGGGAGCTCGGCGTCACCGGCGCGCGCCTCGGCGGCGAAGCTCGTGAAGAAGCCGTCGGCCCGGGCGATGCGGTGCGCCTGCGCGGCGACCTCGCGGACCTGTCGGACCGCCGGAACGACACCCGCACCGATGCCGGCGCGCAGGGTCTCGATGTAGCCCTCGACCGCGCCCGGGACCGCGCCGAGGCGGCTCGCGACGCGCTCCCAGTCGGCCGTCTCGGCCGTCGGCATGAGGTCGAAGACCTCGCGGATGTCTTGGGCGGGGCTCGCGATCACGTTGAGGTCGCGCAGGTGGAGCGCCGCGTCGTGCCGCTCGAGGGCGAGCTCGAGCTCGGCGCCGAGGTCGGCGACCGTGATGCGGTCGACGTCGTCGACGGGGGTCGCCGCCCGGAGTGCCGCGAGCGTCTCACGGGTCGCGGCGATCTCGCGCTCGTGCCCCTCGGGCGAGTAGTCGGCGAGCCGGTCGTCGTGGCTCGTGCGACCGATGTAGGTGCCGACGCCCGGGTTCAGTTCGACGAGTGTGTCGACCCACCCTTCGGCGATCCGGTCGACGTCGGACGGGGTGCGCTCACGAGAGGTCATCCCCCGAACCTAGGACAGCGGGTGTCAGTCTGTCGACGTCGAGGATCCCTCGCTCAGTGGCCCGCGTCCTCCCAGTTGGGACCGCGCCCGACCTGCACCTCGAGCGGAACGAGGAGATCGGCGGCGCTCGCCATCTTCTCGCGCACGAGCAGTTCGAGCGGCTCGCTCTCACCGTCGGCGACCTCGAAGATGAGTTCGTCGTGCACCGTCATCAGCATGCGGCTCGCGAGGCCCTGCTCGACGATCGCCCGCTCGACGCCGACCATCGCGATCTTCATGATGTCGGCGGCCGAGCCCTGGATCGGCGAGTTGAGCGCTGCGCGCTCGGCGTTCTCGCGGTGCACCCGGTTGGGGCTGTTGAGGTCGGGGAAGGGGCGGCGACGACCGAAGATCGTCTCGGTGTAACCGTCGATCTTCGCCTGCTCGACGACGCCGCGCAGGTAGTCGCGCACCGCGCCGAACCGCTCGAAGTACTCCTTCATGAGCTGGGTCGCCTCGGACCGGTCGATGCGCAGCTGCTTCGAGAGGCCGAAGGCGCTGAGCCCGTACGCGAGCCCGTACGACATCGCCTTGACCTTCGTGCGCATGAGCGGGGTGACGTCGGCCGGCTCGACCCCGAAGACGCGGGCGCCGACGAAGCGGTGCAGGTCTTCGCCCGCATTGAAGGCCTCGATGAGGCCCGGGTCGCCCGAGAGGTGCGCCATGATGCGCATCTCGATCTGCGAGTAGTCGGCGGTCAGCAGCTCGGTGTAGGCCTCGCCGTGGCGGAACGCCTTGCGGATGCGACGGCCGTCCTCGGTGCGGATCGGGATGTTCTGCAGGTTCGGGTCGTTCGACGACATGCGACCGGTGGCGGCGCCGATCTGCCCGTACGTCGTGTGGATTCGCCCGTCGGGGGCGATCGCCTTGTCGAGCGACTCGACGATCTGCCGCAGCTTCGTCGCGTCGCGGTGTTCGAGCAGATAGCCGAGGAAGGGGTGCGGGTTCGACTCCTGCAGGTCGGCGAGGGCCGCGGCGTCGGTCGTGTAGCCCGTCTTCGTCGCTCGGGTCTTCGGCATCGCGAGCTGGGCGAAGAGCACCTCCTGGAGCTGCTTCGGCGAGCCGAGGTTCACCTCGCGACCGATCTCGGCGAAGGCGAGCTGCGCGAGCCCGGCCGCCCGGTCGCCGAGCTCGGCCGACAGCGCCGCGAGCTCTCCGTGGTCGACCGTGACGCCGCGCAGCTGCATCGCGGCGAGCACCGGCACGAGCGGCATCTCGACCTCGGCGAGCAGCCTGCGCGTCGGCTCGGGCAGCGCCCGCAGCACGAGGGGCGCGAGCCGGAGGGTGAACCACGCGTACTCGGGGGCGCCCGCGTCGCTGCCCTCTTCGGGCACGAGCTGCGACGGGTCGGACTGCGGCACCGTCTCGCCGAGGTATCGGTCGACGAGGTCGGCCAGGGTCTTCTCGGTGAGGTTCGGCCGGGCGAGCCACGCGGCGACGAGAGTGTCGAGCACGAGCCCGTCGAAGGCGAGACCGGAGCGCTCGAGCGCCTCGAGCTGCGGCTTCGCGTCGGTCATGACCTTCGGCGCATCGCTCGCGAGCCACGCCTCGAACGGCGCGTAGTCGCTTCGACCGGCCTGCCACGGCAGGCGCACGGTCTCGGAGGCGGTGGCGATGCCGGCACCGATGACGCGACCCTCGAAGATCTCGAGGCTGAGGCCGAGCCCTGCGGGCTCGGCGGCGACGGCCTTCGAGAGCCACGCCTCGAGTTCTTCGTCGAGCAGCAGACGCGGCGTCGGGATCGGCGCCGCCTCGGCCGCCGGCTCCGCAGCCGCGGCGACCGCGCCGTTGCCGTTCGCGCCACCGTTGCCGTTGCCGTTCGCGTCACCCTCGGCGAGCTTGCGCAGTCGTTCGAACAGGGTGCGGAACTCGAGACGCTCGAACACCGGGCGCACCGCCTCGATGTCGATCGGCTTCGCCGCGAGCTCGCCGATGACGACATCGAGGTCGACGTCGGTCACGAGCCGGTTCAGGCGGCGGTTGCGGATCGCGTTCTCTTTCTGGTCGCGCAGGTTCTGCCCGACGACGCCCTTGATCTCCTCGGCGTGGGCGAGGATGCCGTCGAGGTCGCCGTAGAGCCCGAGCCACTTGAGCGCCGTCTTCTCGCCGACCTTCGAGATGCCGATGAGGTTGTCGCTCGTCTCGCCGACGAGGGCCGCGATGTCGGGGTACTGCTCGGGGCGGATGCCGTAGCGCTCCTGCACCGCGGCGATGTCGTAGCGCTTCAGCTGCGACACGCCCTGCGTGTTCGGATAGAGCAGGGTGACGTCGTCGTTGACGAGCTGGATCGTGTCGCGGTCGCCCGAGACGAGCAGCACCCGGTACCCCTCGGCGCGGCCGCGCGCGGCGAGCGTCGCGAGGATGTCGTCGGCCTCGAAGTCCTCCTTCTCGAGCGTCGTGACGCCCATCGCGTTCAGCGCGTCCTGCAGCAGCGGCACCTGGCCCTTGAACTCGGCCGGCGTCTCGCCGCGGGTGCCCTTGTACTCGGGGTACTCGCGAGTGCGGAACGAGTGCCGCGAGATGTCGAACGCGACCGCGAGGTGGGTCGGCTTCTCGTTCTGCAGGAGCAGCAGCAGCATCGACAGGAAGCCGTGGATGGCGTTCGTGTGCTGGCCGTCGCGGGTCGTGAAGCTGTCGACCGGGAGGGCGTAGAAGGCTCGGAAGGCCAGCGAGTGGCCGTCGACGACGAGGAGGGTGGGCTTATCTGCGTCCGTCACTCGACAAGACTACAAGCGGCCGCCGACACCGCCCGACGCGCTCCGCTCCCCCGAAATGCGAACGACGGATGCCTCGACGACACGTGTCGTCGAGGCATCCGTCGTTCGGGGCGCGAAGCCCTACTTCTTGGCGGCGAGCTGCTCGATGATCGCCTGCGAGACGTCCTTCATGGTGAGGCGCCGGTCCATCGACGCCTTCTGGATCCAGCGGAACGCCTCGGGCTCGGAGAGGCCCATCTTCTCGTTGAGGAGGCCCTTCGCCCGGTCGACGAGCTTGCGGGTCTCGAAGCGCTCGACGAGGTCGCCGACCTCGGCCTCGAGCGCGATGATCTGGGCGTGCCGGGCCAGCGCGATCTCGATCGCGGGCAGCAGGTCGTTCGGCGTGAACGGCTTCACGACGTAGGCCAGGGCCCCCGCCTCGCTGGCGCGCTCGACGAGCTCCTTCTGGCTGAACGCCGTGAGGAGGACGACCGGGGCGATGTGCCCCTTCGAGAGACGCTCTGCGGCGGAGATGCCGTCGAGCTGGGGCATCTTGACGTCCATGATGACGAGATCGGGGCGCAGTTCGGTGGCGAGTGCCACGGCAGTCTCGCCGTCACCCGCCTCGCCGACGACCTCGAAGCCGTTGTCGCGCAGGATCTCGACGATGTCGAGGCGGATGAGCGACTCATCCTCCGCCACGACCACGCGGCGCGGAGCTGCCGGCTGAGTAGATTCGGTGTCTGTCACGGAGGAAAGCCTACGGTATTCTGGGCGAGGCCCAAGGCCGGTGTGGCGGAATGGCAGACGCGGAGCACTCAAAATGCTTTGCCCGAAAGGGCGTGTGGGTTCGACCCCCACCACCGGCACCACGAAGATCCCCGCCGGGGATCACACCTCACCCAGCGCCGCGAGATGCCGGTTGCGCCGCTCGATGAGTCCTTGCAGGTACGGAGCGAGCACGAGCTCGGCGAGGCGCCCGACCGGGCCGAACGGCGCCGAGAACGCGACCTCGTCGATCATCAGCGTCGCCCGGTCGCCGGCCGGTTCGAAGCAGTGCACGTGCCGGAATGCGTGGAACGGTCCGCGCACCTGCTCGTCGACGAAGCGCGAAGGGCGCTCGAGCTCGGTGATCCGGCTCGTCATGCGCCAGACGAGCCCGAAGTGGCGCGCACGCCAGGTCACCTCCTCGCCGAGGCCGATCGTCCCCGCGGTCACTCCCCCGACCGCGCGCTCGCTCGTGTGCGACATCGAGGCGAGGTGCTCGTCGATGTCGAGCGAACGGTCGAACGCTTCCGCCGGGGACATCGCCAGCATGGTCCGGCACTCGAATCGCACACTCACCCCTGCAGTGTGCCACGGCGGCACCCGGTGGCATCCGCCCCCGAACGCCGAAGGAGCCGGCCCTCGTGGGCCGGCTCCTTCTCATGGCGGGGTCTAGAGCACCTCGCCGACGACGTGCACGCGCACGTCGTTCGTGGTGCCGGGGATTCCGGGAGGGGAACCCGAGATGATGACGACCTTCTCGCCCTTGACGGCCTTGCCGGTCTTCGCGAGCGCCTCGTCGACCTGGCCGACCATCTGGTCGGTGTGCGTGACGCGCGAGACGACGAACGACTCGACGCCCCAGTTGAGCGCCATGCGGCGACGGATCGCGGGGTCGGGCGTGAACGCCAGGATGGGGATCTTCGAGCGGAGGCGCGTCATCCGGCGCACCGTCTCGCCCGACTCGGTGAACACGCAGAGGTACTTCGCCTCGACGAAGTCGGCGACCTCGACGGCCGCTGCGGTGATCGCGCCCGACTGGGTGCGCGGCTTCGTGCCGAGCGGCGCGATGCGGTCGAGGCCGTGCTGCTCGGTCGACTCGACGATGCGCGCCATGGTCTGCACCGTGATGACCGGATACTCGCCCACGCTGGTCTCACCCGAGAGCATGACCGCGTCGGCGCCGTCGAGGACGGCGTTCGCGACGTCGGAGGTCTCGGCGCGCGTCGGCACCGGGCTGTGGATCATCGACTCGAGCATCTGCGTCGCGACGATGACGGGCTTCGCGAGACGACGGGCGATCTCGACGGCGCGCTTCTGCACGATCGGCACCGCCTCGAGGGGCAGCTCGACGCCGAGGTCGCCGCGGGCGACCATGACGGCGTCGAACGCCTCGGTGATCTCCTCCAGCGCGTCGACGGCCTGCGGCTTCTCGACCTTGGCGACGACGGGCACGCGACGGCCCACCTCGTCCATGATCTCGTGCACGCGGGTGATGTCGGCGGCGTTGCGCACGAACGACAGCGCGATGAGGTCGGCGCCGAGCTCGAGGCCCCAGCGCAGGTCGGCCTCGTCCTTCTCGGAGAGGGCCGGCACGTTGACCGCGACGCCGGGCAGGTTGATGCCCTTGTTGTTCGAGACGGGGCCGGCGACGACGACCTTCGTGGTGACGACGGTGCCGTCGGTCTCGACGACCTCGACGCGCACCTTGCCGTCGTCGATCAGGAGGAAGTCGCCCGGCTTCACGTCCTGCGGGAGGCCCTTGAACGTCGTGCCGACGATCTCCTTCGTCCCGAGGATGTCTTCAGTGGTGATCTTGAAGATGTCGCCCTCGGCGAGCTCGTGCGGTCCGTCGGCGAACTTGCCGAGACGGATCTTCGGCCCCTGCAGGTCGACGAGGACTGCGACCGCGCGACCCGAGTCGCTCGCCGCCTTCCGCACGTTCTGGTAGACGCCCTCGTGGACGTCGTAGGTGCCGTGGCTGAGGTTCATCCGCGCGACGTCGACGCCCGCATCGATGATCGCCCGGATCTGCTCGTAGCTCGATGTCGCCGGCCCGAGGGTGGCGACGATCTTCGCTCGTCTCATGTGATTGTGCTCCCGGTGTTCCGCGCCGAAGCGCTGGTGTTGGTACGGAGACGCGCCGACGGCGCGCCGGGTTCAGACGGCGAACGCGCGCGCGTTCGCCGGGATCGGGCTCGGCAGCGAGGTCTCGCCTTCAAGGTACCGGTCGACGGCCGCGGCCGCTGCACGACCCTCGGCGATCGCCCAGACGATGAGCGACTGGCCGCGGCCCGCGTCGCCCGCGACGAAGACGCCCGGCTGGGCCGTGGCGTACGCGGCGTCGCGATCGAGGTTGCCCCGGTCGGTCACCGCGAGCGAGAGCTGCTCGTCGAGTTCACGGCTCTCGGGGCCGGTGAACCCGAGTGCGAGGAGCACGAGGTCGGCCGGGATCTCGCGCTCGGTGCCCGCCTTCGGCACGCGGCGCCCGTCGAGGTACTCGGTCTCGGCGACCCGGATGGCCCGGAGCTCGCCCGCGTCGTTCGCGATGAACTCGACCGTGGAGACGAGGTACTCGCGGTGCCCGCCCTCCTCGTGGGCGCTCTGCACCTCGAAGAGCGTCGGGTGCATCGGCCACGGCTGGTGCTCGGGGCGCGCCTCGCCGGGCTGCTTGCCGATCGCGAGGTTCGTCACCGAGAGCGCGCCCTGGCGGTGCGCGGTGCCGATGCAGTCGGCGCCCGTGTCGCCGCCGCCGAGGACGACGACGTGCTTGCCCTCTGCCGAGATCTGGTCGAAGACCTCGTCACCGGCGAGGTGCCGGTTCGACTGCACGAGGTACTCCATCGCGAAGTGCACGCCGGGGAGGTCGCGCCCGGGGATCGGCAGGTCGCGCGGCACCATGGCGCCGGTCGCGACCACGACGGCGTCGTACCGCTCGCGCAGCTGCTCCCAGGTGATGTCGACGCCGATGTTCATGCCAGCGCGGAAGCGGGTGCCCTCGGCCGTCATCTGCGCGAGACGCTGGTCGAGGTGCTTCTTCTCCATCTTGAAGTCGGGGATCCCGTACCGCAGCAGACCGCCGATGCGGTCGTCGCGCTCGAACACGGCGACCGTGTGGCCGGCGCGCGTGAGCTGCTGCGCCGCGGCGAGTCCCGCGGGTCCCGAACCGACGACGGCGACCGTCTTGCCGGTCAGGCGCCCGGGGGGCTGCGGCTGCACCCAGCCGCTGCCGAAGGCCTGGTCGATGATCGAGACCTCGACCTGCTTGATCGTCACGGCGGGCTGGTTGATGCCGAGCACGCACGCCGACTCGCACGGCGCCGGGCAGAGCCGACCCGTGAACTCGGGGAAGTTGTTCGTGGCGTGGAGACGCTCGCTCGCCGCGCGGCCCTCGCCGCGGTACATGAGGTCGTTCCACTCGGGAATGAGGTTGCCGAGCGGGCAGCCCTGGTGGCAGAACGGGATGCCGCAGTCCATGCAGCGGCCCGCCTGACGACGCAGCTGGGCCGGGTCCCCCTGCTCGTACACCTCCTTGAAGTCCATGATCCGGACCGGCACGGGCCGCCGCTTCGGCAGCTCGCGCTCGGTGACCTTCAGAAAGCCCTTGGGGTCAGCCATTCGTCACCTCCACGGTGGTCGTCGATGCGGTGTGCTTCGGTGCGGCGTCGGGCCGCGGGTATGCGAGATCGCCGTCAGCCATTGGTGACCTCGAGGATGCGCGACCAGACCACGTCGCCGTCGGGGTCGAGCCCCTCGTCGACCGCGCTCTGGCGCGTGCGGAGCACCGCGGCGTAGTCGCGCGGCAGCACCTTGGTGAAGCGGTCGAGCCCCTCGTCGCCGGCCGCGAGCAGCGCGGCCGCGACTGCGGAGTCGGTCTCGGCGACGTGCTGCTCGAGCAGGTCGCGCACGATCTCGCGGTCTGCGCCGCCGAGCGGGAGGAGCTCGAGCTCGCCGCTCGTGAGCGACTCGCGGTTCACCCGCTCTTCGCGGAGACCGAGCACGTACGCGGTGCCGCCCGACATGCCGGCGCCGAGGTTGCGGCCGGTCTCGCCGAGGATGAGCGCGAGCCCGCCGGTCATGTACTCGAGCGCGTGGTCGCCCACGCCCTCGACGACCGCGGTCGCACCCGAGTTGCGCACGAGGAACCGCTCGCCCACGATGCCGCGGATGAACATGCTGCCGCTCGTCGCGCCGTAGCCGATGACATTGCCGGCGATGACGTTGCGCTCGGCGACGAAGCCGCTGTCTCGCGAGGGGCGCACGACGATCCGGCCACCCGAGAGGCCCTTGCCGACGTAGTCGTTCGAGTCGCCCTCGAGGCGCAGGGTGATGCCGCTCGGCATGAACGCGCCGAGCGACTGCCCGGCCGACCCGCTGAGCGTCACGTCGATCGACCCGGCCGGGAGCCCCTGCTCGCCGTGGCGCGCCGTGACCTCGTGGCCGAGCATGGTGCCGACGGCCCGCTCGGTGTTCTTGATCGGCAGCGAGATCTCGACCGCGCCGCCCTCCTCCAACACGATGCCGCTGCGGCGGATCAGCTCGTTGTCGAAGTGCTCGTCGAGCTCGTGGTCCTGGGCGCGACCGTTGCGGCGGGGCTCGGACTCGGAGAAGTCGGGGCCGACGAGCACGGGGGTCAGGTCGAGACCGGACGCCTTCCAGTGGTCGAGCGCACGGTCGACGTCGAGGAGCTCGCGCCGCCCGATGATCTCGTCGATCGAGCGGAACCCCAGCTCGGCGAGGTACTCGCGCACCTCCTGGGCGATGAACTCGAAGAAGTTGACCACGAACTCGGGCTTGCCCGTGAAGCGCTTGCGCAGTTCGGGGTTCTGCGTCGCGACGCCCACCGGGCAGGTGTCGAGGTGGCAGACGCGCATCATGACGCAGCCCTCGACGACGAGCGGAGCCGTCGCGAAACCGAACTCCTCGGCGCCGAGCAGCGCACCGATGACGACGTCGCGGCCCGTCTTCAGCTGACCGTCGACCTGCACCACGACGCGATCGCGCATGCCGTTCAGCATGAGCGTCTGCTGCGTCTCGGCGAGGCCGAGCTCCCACGGGGTGCCCGCGTGCTTCAGGGAGTTGAGCGGGCTCGCCCCCGTGCCGCCGTCGTGCCCCGAGACGAGGATCACGTCGGAGAGCGCCTTCGCGACGCCCGCGGCGACCGCGCCGATGCCCGACTGGCTGACGAGCTTCACGTGGATGCGCGCCTTCGGGTTCGCCCGCTTCAGGTCGAAGATCAGCTGCTTGAGGTCCTCGATCGAGTAGATGTCGTGGTGCGGCGGCGGCGAGATGAGCCCCACGCCCGCGGTCGCGTGCCGGGTGCGCGCCACCCAGGGGTAGACCTTCGTCGGCGGCAGCTGTCCGCCCTCGCCGGGCTTGGCGCCCTGCGCGAGCTTGATCTGGATGTCGTCGGCGTGCGTCAGGTACATGCTCGTGACGCCGAAGCGGCCCGAGGCGACCTGCTTGATCGCGCTCCGGCGCTCGGGGTCGAGCAGTCGGTCGAGGTCTTCGCCGCCCTCGCCGGTGTTCGACTTCGCGCCGAGTCGGTTCATCGCGATCGCGAGCGTCTCGTGCGCCTCCTTCGAGATGGAGCCGTAGCTCATCGCACCGGTCGAGAACCGCTTCACGATGGATGCCACGGACTCGACTTCGTCGATGGGCACGGCCGGGCGGGTGCCCGTGCGCAGCGCGAACATGCCGCGGAGCGTCGCGAGCTCCTCGGCCTGCGAGTCGACGAGCGAGGTGTACTCGCGGAAGACGTCGTAGCGGCGGTTGCGCGTCGAGTGCTGCAGGCGGAACACCGTCTCGGGGTTGAAGAGGTGCGGTGAGCCGTCGCGGCGCCACTGGTACTCGCCGCCCGTCGCGAGCCGCTCGTGCGCGCGCACCGCGACGTCCTCGGGGTAGGCCTTCGAGTGCCGGTCGAGGTTCTCGGCGGCGATGACGTCGAGCCCGACGCCGCCGAGCTTCGACGTGGTGCCGGTGAAGTACTCGTCGATGAACCGCTGGTCGAGGCCGACGGCCTCGAACGCCTGGGCGCCCGCGTAGGAGGAGATCGTCGAGACGCCCATCTTCGACATGATCTTCAGTACGCCCTTGCCGAGCGCCTTGATCACGTTGTGCACGGCGTCTTCGGGGCTGACGCCCGTGATGACGCCCGCCCGGACGAGGTCCTCGCAGCTCTCCATGGCGAGGTACGGGTTCACCGCGGAGGCGCCGTAGCCGACGAGGAGCGCGATGTGGTGTACCTCGCGCACGTCGCCCGCCTCGACCACGAGCCCGACCTTCATGCGGTTCTCGGCGCGGATGAGGTGGTGGTGCACGGCCGACAGCATCAGCAGCGACGGGATGGGCGCCAGGTCCTTGTTGGAGTCGCGGTCGGAGAGCACGATGAACTTCGCACCCTGCTCGATCGCCTCGTCGACCTCGCCGCACATCGCGGCGATGCGGTCGCGCATGGCGTCGGGGCCCTCGTCGAAACGGTAGAGGCCGCGGATCGTGACGGTCGTGCGACGACCGGGCATCGGGTCGATGTGCACGATCTTCGCCAGCTCGTCGTTGTCGATCACCGGGAAGGTGAGCGAGACCTGACGGGCGTGCTCGGGGCCGGCGTCGAGCAGGTTGCGCTCGGGCCCGAGCGAGGTGCCGAGGGAGGTGACGACCGCCTCGCGGATCGAGTCGAGCGGCGGGTTCGTGACCTGCGCGAACTGCTGCGTGAAGTAGTCGAAGAGGAGGCGCGGGCGCTTCGACAGCACCGCGATCGGCGTGTCGGAGCCCATCGCGCCGAGCGGCTCCTGCCCGGTGCGCGCCATCGGCGCGAGCAGGATCTTCACCTCTTCCTCCGTGTAGCCGAAGGTGCGCTGTCGGCGGTTGACCGACGCCGGCGGGTGCACGATGTGCTCGCGCTCGGGCAGGTCGGCGAGGCGGATGCGCCCCTCCTCGAGCCAGTCGCCCCACGGCGCAGAGGTCTCGAGCTGCGACTTGATCTCGTCGTCCTCGATGAGTCGCCCCGCCTCGGTGTCGACGAGGAACATGCGGCCAGGCTGCAGGCGGCCCTTGCGCACGATCCGGGACTGCTCGAGGTCGAGCACGCCGATCTCGCTCGCGAGCACCACGAGGCCGTCGTCGGTGACGACGTAGCGGCCAGGACGGAGGCCGTTGCGGTCGAGCGTCGCGCCGACGAGCGAGCCGTCGGTGAAGACGATCGCGGCGGGGCCGTCCCACGGCTCCATGAGCATCGAGTGGTACTCGTAGAAGGCGCGACGCTCGGGGCTCAGCTCGGCCTGGTTCTCCCACGCCTCCGGCACCATCATCATGATCGCGTGCGGCAGGCTGCGCCCCGCGAGGGTGAGCAGCTCGACGACCTCGTCGAACGAGGCGGAGTCGCTCGCTCCCGGGGTCACGATCGGCATGACGGGGGCGAGGTCGCCGAGCACCTCCGACTCGAGCTGCGACTGACGAGCCCGCATCCAGTTGCGGTTGCCCTGGATGGTGTTGATCTCGCCGTTGTGCGCGATCATGCGGAACGGCTGAGCGAGCGGCCACGACGGGAAGGTGTTCGTCGAGTACCGCGAGTGCACGAGCGCGAGCTTCGAGGTGAAGCGCTCGTCGGAGAGGTCGGGGTAGAACGGCTCGAGCTGGAGCGTCGTCACCATGCCCTTGTAGACCATCGTGCGGCACGACAGCGAGGCGAAGTAGAGCTCGAGCTCGCGCTCGGCGCGCTTGCGGAGCCGGAATGCGAGACGGTCGAGCGCGATGCCCTCCAGCCGCGCGCCCGCCGCCGTCGTCGCGCTCGACTGCAGGAACAGCTGCTGCACCGCCGGCATCGCCGCGCGGGCGAGCGTGCCGAGCTCTTCGGGTCGCACGGGCACCTCGCGCCAGCCGAGCACCTCGAGCCCCTCGGAGGCGGCGAGCTCGGCGAGCTGCCGCTTCACCGAGCTGCGCGTCGTCGGGTCGACGGGGAGGAAGGCGTTGCCCACGACGTACGAACCCGCCGCGGGCAGCGGGAAGCTCGCCACCGCACGCAGGAACTCGTCGGGGATCTGGGTGATGATGCCGGCGCCGTCGCCCGTGCCCGCGTCGGAGCCGACCGCACCACGGTGCTCGAGGTGACGCAGTGCGTCGAGCGCCGCCGTGATGATGTCGTGCCCCGCGGTGCCGCGGAGCGTGGCGACCATCGCGAGGCCGCAGGCGTCTTTCTCGGCCGCCGGGTCGTACATGCCCTGGGCAGGGGGGATCGTTCCGAACCGCGAGAAGGGTGGGGTGAGCGACACAGGGACCGTCCTCATCGTCAAAGGGATGCGGGGACATCGTCGGCCCTACGCGGGGATGCGCGACGCATGGTGCGGCGTCGCTTCGGAGAACGTGGTGTGGGGCGGCCTGCCTATGAGGTGGAACGGCTGGGGCTTGTGGCCGCCGTCTCGCCCGGGGATTCGTTCTGAACCTCGACGCCGTCGTCGAGAGAGTCTGAGTCGGACTCGATTTCGTCTGAGTCTACCTCAGCGTCGGGGCCCTTCCATTCACGTCCGGGCACATACGGGCTCGGCTCGATTCCGGTGTGCCGGCGACGCTGCACGATCAGGATGACGATGCCCAGGACGACCGCGGCGAGGGACGCCCACACGTTGACCCGGATGCCGAGGAACATCTCGCTCGGGTCCACGCGGATCGACTCGAAGAACGAACGGCCGAGGCCGTACCAGATCAGGTAGACGGCGAAGGCCTTGCCCCAGCGCAGGTTGACCCGGCGCTCGAGGAGCACGATGAACGCCGCACCAAGGAGGTTCCAGACGAGCTCGTAGAGGAAGGTCGGGTGGAACAGCGTGCCCTCGACGAGGCCCTGCGGCCAGGCCGCGTTGTCGTACTCGATCTCGAGACCCCAGGGCAGGTCGGTGGGGGCGCCGTAGAGCTCGTGGTTGAACCAGTTGCCGAGGCGGCCCACGGCCTGCGCGACGAGGAGGCCGGGCGCGAGCGCGTCGGCGAAGGTGAGGAAGCGCAGGCCGGTGAACCTGCACCCGATCAGAACACCGATGGCACCACCGATGAGCGCGCCGTAGATGGCGTTGCCGCCCTCCCAGATCGCGAAGACCGTCCACCACTCTTGGCCGGCGAAGTAATCGTCCGGGTGTGTGAACACGTGGTAGAAGCGGGCGCCGATGATGCCGAGAGGCACCGCCCAGAGGGCGATGTCGAGGACGACGCCGGGCTCTGCGCCGCGCTTGGTCAGACGACGCGAGGTGATGATCACCGCGAGGATGATTCCTGCGAGGATGCACAGCGCGTACGTCTGGATGGGCAGGGTGCCCCAGGGCACGGGGATCTCGAGCGTACGCCAGTCATAGTCGGGGCTCGGAATGCTGATCGGGGCGATCACTCGGGCTGCTGCCTTTCCTCGGGAGAAACTCGGCCGCGTGGGCCTCAGTCAGCGTACTTCACTCGCCGCGGGTACCGCGCGCGAGCTCGGCGGCGAGCTGACCCGCCGCCTGCACCCCGCCGTCGGCGAGGGCCTTCACGAGCGCGGAGCCGACGATGGCGCCGTCGGCGTACCCGAGCACCTCGCGCACCTGCGCGGACGTCGAGATGCCGACGCCGACGCAGCTCGCGGGCGCCCCGGCCGACTGCAGACGTTCGACGACCGAACGCGCGGCGCGATCGACGTCGGCGCGGGCGCCGGTGATGCCCATCGTCGACACCGCGTACACGAAGCCGCGGCTCGCCTCGACGACCTGCTCGATGCGGGCCTCGGTCGAGGTCGGCGCGGCGAGGAACACCCGGTCGAGCCCGGTGCGCTCGGAGGCGGCGATCCACTCGGCGCCCTCGTCGGGGATGAGGTCGGGCGTGATGAGCCCGGCTCCCCCGGCGGCGGCGAGGTCGTCGGCGAAGCGCTCGACGCCGTACTGCACGACGGGGTTCCAGTACGTCATGATCAGCACCGGGGCATCCACCCGCTCGGTGACGCGGCGCACCGCCTCGAAGCCGTCGGCGAGGCGGAAGCCGTTCGCGAGCGCCTGCTGGGTCGCCGCCTGGATGACGGGACCGTCCATGACGGGGTCGGAGTACGGCAGTCCGAGCTCGAGCACGTCGACGCCGTTCTCGACGAGCGCGACCGCGGCTTCGACGCTCTCGTCGAGCGTCGGGAAGCCCACGGGCAGGTAGCCGATGAGAGCGCCGGATGCCTCGGCGTTGCGCCGTGCGATGACCGGGCCGACCGTGTTGCGAGCGCTCATTCGGCGGCCTCCGCGTCGTACAGCTCGAAGTACCGGGCTGCGGTGTCCATGTCCTTGTCGCCGCGACCCGAGAGGTTCACGAGGATCGTGGCGTCGGGGCCCAGCTCACGGCCGAGCTCGAGGGTGCCGGCGAGCGCGTGCGACGACTCGATCGCGGGGATGATGCCCTCGGTGCGAGTGAGCAGGCGCAGCGCCTGCATGGCGGCGTCGTCGGTGACGGGGCGGTACTGCGCCCGCCCGATCGCCGCGAGCCACGAGTGCTCGGGGCCGACGCCCGGGTAGTCGAGGCCGGCCGAGATCGAGTGCGACTCGATCGTCTGGCCGTCTTCATCTTGCAGCATGTAGCTGCGGGCGCCGTGCAGCACGCCCGGGCGGCCCTTCGTGATGGTCGCCGCGTGACGCGGGGTGTCGACGCCCTCGCCGCCCGCCTCGAAGCCGTAGAGGCCGACGCCCTCGTCGTCGAGGAAGGCGTGGAAGATGCCGATCGCGTTCGATCCGCCGCCGACGCACGCCGTGACGGCGGTCGGCAGCGCACCGGTGAGGTCGAGCACCTGCTGGCGCGCCTCTTCGCCGATGATCTTCTGGAAGTCGCGCACCATCTCGGGGAACGGGTGGGGCCCGGCGACCGTGCCGAAGATGTAGTTGGTGGTCTCGACGTTCGTGACCCAGTCGCGCATGGCCTCGTTGATCGCGTCCTTCAACGTCCGCGAGCCCGCCTTCACCGCGACGACCTCGGCGCCGAGGAGGCGCATGCGGGCGACGTTGAGCGCCTGCCGCTCGGTGTCGACCTCGCCCATGTAGATCGTGCACTCGAGGCCGAAGAGGGCCGCAGCGGTGGCCGTCGCGACGCCGTGCTGGCCGGCGCCCGTCTCGGCGATCACCCGCTGCTTGCCGATGCGCTTCGTGAGGAGCGCCTGGCCCAGCACGTTGTTGATCTTGTGCGAGCCCGTGTGGTTGAGGTCTTCGCGCTTCAGGATGATGCGGGCGCCGCCGGCGTGCTCCGCGAATCGAGGCACCTCGGTGATGATCGAGGGGCGCCCCGTGTAGCTGCGTCCGAGCTCGGCGAGCTCGGCGCCGAACGCCGGGTCGAGCTTCGCGAGGTCGTAGGCCTCGCCGAGCTCGTCGAGGGCGGCGACCAGGGATTCGGGCACGAAGCGCCCACCGAAGTCGCCGAAGTACGGACCGGTCTGCGCTCGAAGCGCCATGTCACACCGCCAGGAAAGCTGAGAGGTTGGCAATCGGGTCGCCCGTGACGAGGGCCTCGCCCACGAGCACGACGTCGGCACCCGACGCCCGGTAGTGGGCGACGTCGGCGGGCGAGAGCACCGCCGACTCGGCGACGCGGATCGCACCCTCGGGGAAGCGATCGGCGAGGCGGCCGAAGAGGTCGCGGTCGAGCTCGAAGCTCGAGAGGTCGCGGGCGTTCACGCCGATGAGCCGGGCACCGAGCGCCGCGGCCCGGTCGAGCTCTTCGGCGGAGTGCGTCTCGACGAGCGGCGTCATGCCGAGCGAGACGATGAGGTCGAACAGCTCGCGGAGCGTCGCGTCGTCGAGCGCCGCGACGATCAGCAGCACGAGGTCTGCGCCTGCGGCGCGCGCCTCGAACACCTGGTACGGCGTCGCGATGAAGTCTTTGCGCAGCACCGGCAGCGCCACCGCGGCGCGCACCGACTCGAGGTCGGCGAGCGATCCGCCGAACTTGCGGCCCTCGGTGAGCACGCTGATCGCGCTCGCCCCGCCGAGTTCGTAGCTGCGGGCGAGCGCAGCCGGATCGGCGATCGTCGCGAGCGAGCCGCGTGAGGGGCTCGAACGCTTGATCTCGGCGATGACCTTGACGTGCGCGGCGGGCCTCAGCGCTTCGAGGGCGTCGAGTGCCGCAGGACGCGCGAGCGCGGCGGCCTCGACCTCGGCGAGCGAACGGAGCTCACGGCGCGCGGCCGCATCGGCGACCGCGTTCGCCGTCAGTTCGGCCAGCACCTAGTGCGCCTTTTCAGCGACCTTCGAGCCGCCGACACCGTAGCCGACACGGGCGAGGACCCAGCCGACGAGGAGACCGACGACGAGGAGACCGGCCGACGCCCAGACGAGCCACTGGGTGTCGAAGTAGAACGCGACCGTGCCGATCACGAATGCGATGAGCATGATCGTGACGGCCGTCCATGCCGCGGGCGAGTGTCCGTGGCCGGGGTCTGCGGTCTCAGTGCTCATGTTGCTCCTTCGTGCGGGGTTTCCGCCAGCCAGTCTAGCGGTTCGGTTCGGGGTCGTTCGTGTCATCGGTCGGGTCGTCGCCGCGGCTGAGTTCGTCCCAGTCGTCGATCGCGCGGTCGGATGCCGCGCGCTCGGCTGCGGGTGAGGCGCCGCCCGTCGGCGCGGTGTCGCCGTCGACGGGCTCGAGGCCGCTGCGGTACCGGCGGGTCGAAGCGGGCCAGCGGGTTCCGGTGACGAGGACGAGCACACCGGCGACGACGACGAGGACGCCGCCGACGATCGCCACGATCGGCCAGATCGTCGCGGCGGCGGCGCCGACGAGTTCGGCGGTGGGCGCTTGGCCGGCGACTCCGGTGGCTTCGGTCACCGCTGGCGACACCGAGCCCACCGGGTCGCCGAGCGAGAGCGCGGCAGCGAGCACGAGGCATCCGCCGAGGAGCACCTCGAGCACGCCGAGCACCAACCGGATGCCTGGGCCCGCGAGCGAGAGCGCCGCCGCGAGCGCGAGCCCCGCGAGCGAGAGCGCGGCGATCGCCGGCGAGGCGACGCTGCCGGGCACCGCGATCACCTCGGCGGTGACGTGCGCGCCTGCGCCCGCCGCGAGGACGAGGTCGAACCACGTCTGGCTCCACGCGAGCAGCCCGAGCCCGGCGCCGAGGATCGTCACGACGATCACCGGCAGCTTCATGCGCGCGGCGCTCACGAGCCGAGCCTGCGCATCGCGTTCGCGACCGCGACCGCGCGCAGCGGTGCGGCGGCCTTGTTCCGCGACTCCTCGAACTCGCTCAGCGGGTCGGAGTCGGCGACGAGGCCGGCACCCGCCTGCACGCGGGCGATGCCGCCCGAGATCGTCGCCGTGCGGATCGCGATCGCGAGGTCGGCGTCGCCGCCGAAGCCGAAGTAGCCCACCACTCCCCCGTAGACCCCGCGCTGCGCGGGCTCGAGCTCGTCGATGATCTCGAGGGCGCGCGGTTTCGGCGCGCCCGAGAGGGTGCCGGCCGGGAACGTCGCCCGGAACACCTCGATCGCGTTCGTCCCGGGCACGAGGTCGCCCTCGACCGACGAGACGAGGTGCATGATGTGGCTGAAGCGCTCGACCCGCATGAACTCGGTCACCTCGACCGTGCCGGCCGCGCACACCTTCGCGAGGTCGTTGCGCGCGAGGTCCACGAGCATGAGGTGCTCGGCCTGCTCCTTCGGGTCGGCGACGAGCGCGGACTCGAAGTCCGCGTCCTCCTCGGGGGTCGCGCCGCGCGGCTTCGACCCGGCGATGGGGTGCGTGAAGACGCGGCCGTGCTGCACCTTGACGAGCGCCTCCGGCGAGGAGCCGACGATCCAGTACGGCTCGCCGCCCGCGTTCTCGAGATGCACGAAGTACATGTACGGGCTCGGGTTCAGGCTGCGGAGGACCCGGTAGACGTCGATCGCGGGCGCCGTGGCCTCGTGCTCGAAGCGCTGCGAGATGACGACCTGGAACACGTCGCCGTCGCGGATGAACTCTTTCGAACGATCGACCGCCGCGAGGAAGTCGGCCTCCTCCGTGCGGTGCGTGGGCGCTGCGGCACGGCCCAGGTCGATCTCGGCGAGCCACGCCTCGGCGGGCGCGGCGAGCGCCGCCTGCATCGCGTCGAGCCGCGCCTGTGCCTCGCCCCAGAGCTCGTCGGCGGTCGCATCGGTGTCGTTCAACGCCGAGGCGATGAGCTGCACGGTGCCCGTGCGGTGGTCGATGACGACGAGTTCGGCGACGAACGAGAACGCCTGCCCGGGAACCGTCGACTCCGCCGGCGGCCGGTTCGGGAGGTGCTCGATCTGCCGCACGGCCTCCCAGCCGATGAAGCCGACGAGGCCGCCGGTGAGCGGCGGCGCCCCCGGGACGTCCTCCGTCTGCCAGCGTTCGAAGAGCGCTTCGAGCGCCGCGAGCGGCGGCAGGGCGGATGCCTCGCCGAGCGCCCGCTCGGCCGGCAGCCCGTAGTCCTGCCAGACCACCCGGTCGTCGTGCTCGGTGAGGACCCCGTACGAGGAGACGCCGACGAAGGAGTAGCGCGACCAGATGCCGCCCTGCTCGGCCGACTCGAGGAGGAAGGTGCCGGGGCGGCCCTGTGCGAGCTTGCGGTAGATGCCGACGGGCGTCTCGCCGTCGGCGAAGAGCTCGCGCACGACGGGCACGACGCGTCGGCCCTCGAGCAGGGCGCTGAACTCGTCGAAGCTCGTCGTGGCGGCGGTCATCGTGTCTCCTCGTCGCGTCAGTCGGTCGGCGGGCGCCCGGTGACGACCTCGATCGGGTCGCCGTCGAAGCAGGTGCGGGTACCGGTGTGGCAGGCCGCGCCGATCTGCTCGACCTTCACGAGCAGCGTATCGGCGTCGCAGTCGAGCGCCGCTTCGCGCACGTACTGCGCGTGCCCCGAGGTGTCGCCCTTGCGCCAGTACTCCTGCCGCGAACGCGACCAGAAGGTGACCCGCCCCTCGGTGAGCGTGCGGCGCAGCGCCTCGCGGTCCATCCAGCCGAGCATGAGCATCTCGCCGGTGTCCCACTGCTGGATCACCGCGGGCAGGAGGCCCTGCTCGTTGAAGACGGCGCGCTCGAGCGCCTGCTCGGCCGTCGACTCCGGCACGTTCGACGATCCGCTCATCGCACGACCCTCCCGTCGGCGGCCAGGGCCGCCTTGACCTCGCCGATCGTCACCTCGCCGTTGTGGAACACGCTCGCCGCGAGCACCGCGTCGGCGCCCGCCGCGATCGCCGGTGCGAAGTCGGCCACCCGGCCCGCACCGCCGGAGGCGATCACGGGCACCGTCGAGAGCTCGTGCATGAGACCCGTGAGTTCGAGGTCGAACCCCGCCTTCGTGCCGTCGGCGTCGATCGAGTTGACGAGCAGTTCGCCCGCACCGAGCTCGATCGCCCGACGCGCCCACTCGAGGGCGTCGAGCTCGGTCTCGGTGCGACCGCCGTGGGTCGTCACCACGAAGCCCGACGGCGTGCGCTCCGAGCGCTTCACGTCGAGCGAGAGGACGCACACCTGCGCGCCGAAGCGGTCGGCGATCTCGGCGATGAGCTCGGGCCGCGCGATCGCCGCACTGTTCACGCCGATCTTGTCGGCGCCGTGGCCGAGCAGACGCGCGACGTCGTCGGTCGACCGGACACCGCCGCCGACCGTGAGCGGGATGAACACCTGTTCGGCGACCCGCTGCACCATCTCGTACGTCGTCGAACGGTCGTCGACCGTCGCCGTCACGTCGAGGAAGGTGAGCTCGTCGGCGCCCTGCACCGCGTAGCGCGCGGCGAGCTCGACGGGGTCGCCCGCGTCGCGCAGGTTCTGGAAGTTGACGCCCTTCACGACCCGGCCGGCGGCCACGTCGAGACACGGGATGACCCGGACGGCGAGACTCATGCGCGGCCCCTCACAGACGGGCGGCGTGGATGGCGGACACGAGGATCGCCCGTGCGCCGAGCGCGTAGAGCTCGTCCATCACGTGGTTCATCTCGGCTCGCGGGATCATGACCCGGACGGCCACCCACTCGGGGTCGTGCAGCGGCGACACGGTCGGCGACTCGAAACCGGGGGCCGCGGCGGTCGCACGCTCGAGGAACTCGACCGGCACGTCGTAGTCGAGCAGCACGTACTGGCGGGCCACGAGCACGCCCTGCAGACGTCGCAGCAGCGTGGAGGCGCCGGGCTTCTCGACGCCCGAGCCGATGAGCACGGCCTCGGACTCGAGGATGACGGGGCCGAAGATGTCGAGCCCCGCCGCGCGGAGCGTCGCACCGGTCGACACGACGTCGGCGACCGCGTCGGCGACGCCGAGGCGCACGGCCGACTCGACCGCGCCGTCGAGCTTCACGAGCTTCGCCGGGGTCACGCCCTGGCGTTCGAGGAACGCGCCCACGAGCCCCGGGTAGCTGGTGGCGACGCGGACCCCCTCGAGGTCGGCGAGCTCGCCGAACGACTCGGCCGGCCCGGCGAAGCGGAAGGTCGAGTCGCCGAATCCGAGCGGGGCGATCTCCGTGGCATCCGACCCGGAATCGAGCAGCAGATCGCGACCCGTGATGCCGACATCGAGCGCGCCGGAGCCGACGTACGTCGCGATGTCGCGGGGGCGGAGGTAGAAGAACTCGACCCCGTTGCGCGGGTCGGCGGTGTGCAGTTCGCGCGGATCGCGGCGGCCGGTGTACCCGGCCTCCCACAGCATCTGCGCGGCGGTCTCGGACAGCGAACCCTTGTTGGGCACGGCGATTCTGAGCATTTTCGGTACTTTCGTGTCGACGGTCTGACGGGCCGGGGCGCGATCAGAGATGTCGGTACACGTCGGCCGGCGAGAGCCCCTTCGCGAGCATGAGCACCTGCAGGTGGTAGAGCAACTGCGAGATCTCCTCAGCGGTCTCGGCGTCGCTCTGGTACTCGGCGGCCATCCACACCTCGGCCGCCTCCTCGACGATCTTCTTGCCGATGGCGTGCACGCCGGCGTCGAGCTCGCGCACGGTGCCGGAACCCTCGGGGCGGGTGCGGGCCTTGTCGCTCAGCTCGACGAAGAGTTCGTCGAAGGTCTTCACCGCTCCAGACTACCGGTGCGCGACGGCCCTCAGTGCGCGTGCGTCGCCGCGGCCGCGCGGAGCGCCGCGATCTGCTCCTCGGGCACGCCGCGGAAGACGGCCGACCCGGCCACGAAGGTGTCGGCACCGGCCTCGGCCGCGATCCCGATCGTGTCGACCGTGACGCCGCCGTCGACCTGCAGCCACACGTCGAGCCCGGCCGCACGCACCGCATCGGCGACGCGCCGCAGCTTCGGCATGGTCTCGGGCATGAACGACTGACCGCCGAACCCCGGCTCGACCGTCATCACGAGGACCTGGTCGAACTCGTGCAGGACGTCGAGGAACGGCTCGACATCGGTGCCCGGCTTCAACGCGATGCCCGCCCGTGCCCCGATCTCGCGGAGGCGACGCGCGAGCCGCACCGGGTCGGCCGCGGCCTCGACATGAAACGTCACACTCGCCGCACCGAGCTCCGCGTAGCCAGGCGCCCACCGATCGGGGTCGTCGATCATGAGGTGCACGTCGAGCGGGATCGGGCTCGTCTGCTGGATGCGCTCGACCATCTGCGGTCCGAAGGTGAGGTTCGGCACGAAGTGGTTGTCCATCACGTCGACGTGCACGAGATCGGCCGTCGCGATGCGCGCGAGCTCGTGCTCGATGTTCGCGAAATCGGCGGCGAGGATGCTCGGGTTGATGCGCGTCGTCATGGTTCGAAGCCTACCGAGCGTTCGAAGGCGATCGAGTGCGGATGCCGCGTGCCGCCGCCGCCCCCGCGCTCAGCCCGTGCGGCGCACGAGTGCGATGAACATCGCGTCCGTGCCGTGCCGGTGCGGCCACAGCTGCACCGTCTCGGGGGCGCCCGCGAGGTCGAGCGGTTCGCGCACGAACGACTGCACGACCGCTCGGGTGTCGAGCTGCTCGAGCTCGCCCTGCCAGCGGCGGAGTCCCGCGGCGAGCGTACCGTGCGTCTCGGCCGTGTGCGGCGAGCACGTCACGTAGGCGAGCACGCCGCCGGGCGCGAGGAGCCGCACCGCCTGGTCGAAGAGCTCTCCCTGCAGCTGCGTGAGCTCGGGCACGTCGCCGGGCTGCTTGCGCCAGCGCGCCTCGGGGCGGCGACGCAGTGCGCCGAGCCCCGTGCAGGGCGCGTCGAGCAGGATCCGGTCGAAGCCGCCGTCGGAGCCCAGCTCCGAGGCATCCGTCTCCCGGCCGTCGCCGACGGCGACGCGCACCTCGAGCGGGACGCCCGCGATCGCCCGGCGAACGAGCTCGGCACGAGCCGGGACGAGCTCGTTCGCGACGAGCACCGCGTCGCTCGCGAGCGCCTCGGCGGCGAGCACCGCCGTCTTGCCACCGGGTCCGGCGCAGAGGTCGAGCCAGCGCTCCCCCGGCGCGACCTCGCGCGCACGGGTCAGCGCGAGGGCGGCGAGCTGCGAGCCCTCGTCCTGCACGCGCACCCGACCCTCGTGGGCCGCGACGAGGGCGAGCGGATGCTTCGCGCCCACGCCGATCGGAGAGAAGCGGTTCGGCTCGCCGAGCTCCTCTGGCGTCTCGTCGCCGAGGCCGGGCAGCACCGCGAGGTTCACGCGCGGAGCGAGGTTGTCGGCGTCGAGCAGCGCTTCGAGCTCTTCGCCGCGCCCCTCTTTCACGAGGGCCTGGCGCAACGCCCGCACGACCCACTCGGGATGCGAGGCGAGCACCGAGATGCGGGCGTCCTCGCTCGTCTCACGGGCGGCGATCTCGTCGCGCCACGACTCGAGGCTCGACCGCGACACCGTGCGGAGCACGCCGTTGACGAAACCGCTCGCCTGGGGTGCGAGGCGCTTCGCAAGCACGACCTGCTCGTTCACGGCCGCGTGCGTCGGCACCCGCGTCGCGAGCAGCTGGTGCGCGCCGAGCCGCAGGATGTCGAGCACCGGCGGGTCGATGCGATCGGCCGGCCGCCCCGCGGCGAGCTCGATCACCGCGTCGTAGAAGCCCTGCATGCGCAGGGTGCCGTAGGTGAGCTCGGTCGCGAGCGCCGCGTCGGCCTCGCTGAGCTTCGACCGCTCGATGCGCTTGGGCAGCAGGAGGTTCGCGTACGCCTCGTCGGCGCGCACCGCCTCGAGCACTTCGTAGGCGACGATACGGGCTGGCGACACGCGCACCTGGCGGGGTCGCTGCGGGCCGCGGTCTCGATCGGGGCGTCTTGCGGGGCGTTGCTGCTGCACCCGTCAACTGTACGCGGCGCGGGCCGCGTGCGGGCGGCTACGCGAGCGTGCGGAGCTCGGTGGCCAGGCCGCGACCCCAGTCGGCGGCGGCCATCGCCCCCTTGCCCGCGGGCTGCACGCGCACGAGTTCGATCGGGGCGTCCGCCGTGCCGACGAGCACCCGGCGTCGCTCGACGCGGAGCTCGCCCGGGGCGAGCGGCGCGGCGGCCCCGTCGTCGCCGTCGCCACCGGCCTCGCGCGCCTCGCGCGCCTCGAGCACCTTGAGCCGCTCGCCGCCGATCGTGGTCCACGCACCGGGCTCGGGCGTGACGCCGCGATAGCGGGCGAGCACCTCGCGAGCGCCTCGGCTCCAGTCGAGTCGCCCGTCGTCGATCGAGAGCTTCGGCGCGAGCGTCGGCTCGCCCAGCTGCGGCACCGCCGACGCGGTGCCCGCACCGAGCCCGTCGACGACCTCCGCGAGGAGATCGGCGCCGAACTCGGCGAGCATCTCGAGCGCGGCCCCAGCCGTGAGTCCCTCGTCGTTCGGCCGGCTGCGCACCGCGAACACGTCGCCCGCGTCGAGTGCGGGCACGAGCTGGAAGACGGATGCCCCGAGCTCGGCGTCGCCCGCGATGATCGCGTGCTGCACCGGCGCGGCGCCGCGCCAGTCGGGCAGCACCGAGAAGTGCAGGTTGATCCAGCCGAGCCGCGGGGTCGAGAGCAGCGGTTCGCGCACGAGCCCGCCGTACGCGACGATCACCCCGAGATCGGCGTCGAACGCCGCGATCGCCGCGGTCGCCTCCTCGTCGAGCCGCGCCGCCTTCACGATCGGCAGCCCGTGCGCCTCGGCGGCCGACCCGACCGGCGATGGGGTCAGCACGCGCTTGCGCCCGAGCGGCGCATCGGGCCGGGTGACGACCCCGACCACCTCGTGCCCGCTCGCGACGAGCCGTTCGAGGCTCGGAACGGCGGCGGCAGGGGTTCCGGCGAAGACGAGGCGCAATGGGGTCACCTCACCATTGTTCCGGATACCGCGCAGCCGGTCGAACCCCGATCGCCGGTGCTGTTCGGCCTACGGCACCTCGGGGTCGTCGAAACGCACGCGCAGCACTCTCGGGCGCTGCGGGCGTCGGCCCGCGACCGGCCGCCGCCGCTCGGTCGCCACCCGGATCATCTCGGCGCGGAGCGCCCGTGCCACCGCAGCCCCGGCCGAGTAGTCGAAACGCACGATCGCCCGCTCGAGCTCGTCGTCGACCGGCGTCGGCCCCAGCACATCGACCCCCGGCGCGGCCTCCGTCGCCGCCGTGATCGCCCGCTCGAGGCTCGCGTGCGCCGCCGTGACGCTCGCCACCCGCACCGCGGGCGGAAACCGCAGCGCACGACGGGCGGCGAGCTCGGTGCCCGCCCACTCGAGCTGCCGCCACCCCGCGAGCGCCTGCGCGAGCGCGCCCGCCACACCCACGAGGAACACCGGCGCACCGGGCGTGGCAAGTGCGACCGCGTTCGACCACCACCGGAGGCAGTCCTCGGCGACGCGTAGCGACTCGCGCAGCAGCATCCGCTCGCCGTCGAGGAGGAGGATCGCGCGGTACCCGCCCTCGGCGACCGGTTCGGCGCCGCGCGTCGCGACGACCAGCGCCGGCTCGGCACCGACCCGCAGCACCGTCTTCTCGCCGTCGGAGAGGATGACGCGAGCGCGCGGGAACGCCCGCCCGAGCTCGTCGGCGGTGCGGCTGGCACCGATGGTCGCCGCGCGCAGCTTCGTCGACTCGCACACCGGGCACTGCCAGGTCGCGGCGCTCGTGCCGCAGAGCGTGCACCGGGGCAGCCCGCCCGTTCGTGGCACCGCGAGGGCACCGCTGCACGCCGTGCAGCGCGCCGGCTCGCGGCAGCGGTCGCACACGAGCATCGGCGTGTGCCCCGGTCGCGCGACCTGCACGAGCACCGGGCCGTGTGCCAGCGCCTCCTGCGCCTGACGCCATGCGGCCGACGGTATGCGCGCCGAACCGGGCTCGGGTGACGCCTGCTGCTCGGTCGGGATGACCCGGGGCCGCACGTGCCGGTGCGCGGCGACCGGCACGACCCACCCGATCTCGACGAGCCGCTCGACCTCCACGCTGCGCGTGTGCCCGAGGAAGACGAGGGCCGCGCCCGACTGCTCCTGACGGATCAGCGCGACGTCGCGGGGGTGCACGCCCGGGCTCAGCGGCTCGTTCATGAGCGCGTCGCCGTCGTCCCAGAGGGCGATGAGACCGAGCCTGGGCGCCGGGGCGTACACCGTCGATCGGTTGCCGATGATCACGCGCGCGGCCTCGCCCGAGGCGTCGAGGAACGCCCGGAACCGGGCCCCGCCCGTCTGCCGGGCATCGGTGCGCAGCACCCGCCGCGGATCGACGAGCGCCGCGAGCGCCGCCTGCAGCTGCTCCTGGTCGCGGTAGTCGGGCACGACGAGGAGGCTCGAACGATCGCTCGCGAGGGTCGCCGCGGCGGCCTCGGCGAGCGTCACCGCCCAGGCGCCCACCCACTCCCCCGACGGCAGCTTCACCGGTCGCGGATCGGCGGCGAGGGCCATCCGCTCGCCGCGGGCGATGCCCGCTTCGACGACGCCCTCGGCGAAGCCCGTGACCGCCGTCGCACCGGGCAGCTCGCCCGGGTCGGGCTCGGCGGCCCGCCACGCGCGCTCGACGCGCACGTACCGGCTCGGGATCGCGAGCCGCAGGACATCGCTCGCGTTTCCGGCCGCGCGATCGGCGACCGCCCGCGCAAGCGCCCACACCTCGGCGGAGAGCAGCGGCACCTCGGAGACGACGAGGTCGAGCTCGGCCAAGCGGCCCTCGAACTCGCTCGAATCGGCCAGCTCGACGAGCCAGCCGTCGGCGATCCGCCCGCCCGAGCGCAGCGGCACGCGCACGCGGACGCCCGGCTTCGCCTCGTCGGCGAGCCGTTCGGGCACGCGGTAGTCGAAGAGCTGGTCGAGCTGCGGCAGCGGCGAATCGACGAGCACTCTGGCGACCGGGCCGCCCGTCACCTCAGAGCCCGGCGGCGGTACGGAGGTCGTCGACGCGGTCGAGGCGCTCCCACGTGAAGTCGGGCAGCTCGCGACCGAAGTGGCCGTAGCTCGCGGTCTGGGCGTAGATCGGGCGGAGCAGGTCGAGGTCGCGGATGATCGCCGCGGGGCGCAGGTCGAACACCTCGCGGATCGCACCGATGATCTGCTCGTCGGGCAGCAGCCCGGTGCCGAAGGTCTCGACGTAGAGGCCGACCGGGGCCGCCTTGCCGATCGCGTACGCGACCTGCAGCTCGAGCCGGTCGGCGAGGCCCGCGGCGACCGCGTTCTTCGCGACCCAGCGCATGGCGTACGCCGCCGAACGGTCGACCTTCGAGGGGTCCTTGCCGCTGAAGGCGCCGCCGCCGTGGCGGCTCGCGCCGCCGTAGGTGTCGATGATGATCTTGCGACCGGTGAGCCCGGCGTCGCCCTGGGGGCCGCCGATCTCGAAGCGGCCGGTCGGGTTGATGAGCACGGCGAGCTCGGGGCGCGCGAGTTCGACCTGGTCGAGCACGGGGCGGATGACGAGCTCTTCGACTTCGGCGCGCAGCTGCTCGTTCGAGACGGCGGGCGAGTGCTGCGTCGAGAGCACGATCGTCTCGATCGTCTTCGGCGTCGGTCCGTCGTACCCGACCGTGACCTGGGTCTTGCCGTCGGGGCGCAGGTAGTCGAGCTCGCCGGCCTTCCGCACATGGGCGAGACGCTCGGCGAGACGGTGCGCGAGCCAGATCGGCACCGGCATGAGCTCGGGGGTCTCGCGCGTGGCGTAGCCGAACATGATGCCCTGATCGCCGGCGCCCTGCCGGTCGAGCGCGTCGTCGCTCGCGCGCTCGCGCGCCTCGAAGGCGTGATCGACGCCCTGGGCGATGTCGGGCGACTGCCCGCCGATCGACACCGACACGCCGCACGAGCGACCGTCGAACCAGACGTCGGAGGAGTCGTAGCCGATCGAGGTGACTCGCTCGCGCACGATCGCCGGGATCTCGACGTAGCCCGAGGTCGTGACCTCGCCGGCCACGTGCACGAGGCCCGTGGTGACGAGGGTCTCGACGGCGACCCGGCTGTACGGGTCTTCTGCGAGCAGCGCATCGAGGATCGAGTCGGAGATCTGGTCGCAGATCTTGTCGGGGTGGCCTTCGGTCACGGACTCGGAGGTGAACAGGCGGAGGGCGCTCATGCGGGGTCTGCTGCTTTCGTGGTGCGGTCGTCGGTGGTGTGCGCGAACTTCGAGGCAACCACATCGAGGATGGCACCGGCCACCGACAGTTTCGTTCCGTGAAGTCGTGTGACGATCTCGTCGTCGGAGCCGAGGATGACGACCGAGTTGTCGTCGCTCGCGAAGCCCTCCGTCCAGCCGACGCGATTGACGACGAGCACGTCGGCGCCCTTCGCACGTCGCTTCGCGCGGCCGAGTTCGAGCAGACGCTCGTCGTCGGGTTCGGTCTCGGCCGCGAAGCCGACGAGGAGGGTGCCGTCGTGCGGGGCGTGCCCGAGGCCGGCGAGGATGTCGGGGTTGCGGACGAGCTCGATCGTCAGGCCGTCGTTCGAGGCGTCCTTCTTGATCTTCTGCTCGCTGACGTTCGCCGGACGGTAGTCGGCGACGGCCGCGGCCATGATCACCGCGTCGGCGCCGCGCGCCGCCTCGGTGACGGCCGCCTGCAGTTCGATGGCGCTCGACACGGGGCGCATCTCGCAGCCGTTCGGGTCGGCGACCTCGAGGTTCGCGGCGATGAGGACGACCTCGGCGCCGCGGGCGCGGGCGGCCTCGGCGATCGCGACGCCCTGCTTGCCGCTCGAACGGTTGCCGAGGAACCGCACGGGATCGAGCGGCTCGCGGGTGCCGCCGGCGGTGACGACGACGCGGCGACCGGCGAGGTCGCCGGGCTGCGCCGCACTGCGGGATGCCGCGACCGCGAGTGCCGCGGCGACGATGACCTCTGGCTCCTCCATGCGGCCGGGGCCGCTGTCGGTGCCCGTCAGCTGGCCGACGGCGGGGCCGACGACGGTGACGCCGCGGGCCTCGAGCGTCGCGATGTTGGCCTGGGTCGCCGGGTGCCGCCACATCTCGGTGTGCATCGCCGGGGCGATGACGACGGGCGCCTCGCTCGCGAGCAGGCTGTTGCCGAGCAGGTCGTCGGCGAGGCCGACCGCCATCTTCGCGATCGTGTTCGCGGTCGCCGGAGCGATGACGATGAGATCGGCGGCCTGTCCGATCGCGACGTGCCGAACCTCGGCGACGCCCTCGTACAACTCGGTGTGCACCGGGTTGCGCGAGATCGCCTCCAGGGTCGGCTTGCCGACGAACCGCAGCGCGCCCTCGGTGGGGAGCACGTGCACGTCATGGCCGGCGAGCACGAGCGCCCGCACGACGCCGACGGCCTTGTACGCCGCGATGCCGCCGGTGATGCCGACGACGATGTTGAGGGTCACGCGGCCCCCGACGTCACTCGCCCAGGGGGCGGAGCCGGAGCTTGTCCTCGTTGATCTCGTGCATGGCGACCGAGAGCGGCTTGTCGTCGATCGACGAGTCGACGAGCGGGCCGACGTTGTCGAACAGGCTGCCCTCGTGCAGGTCGGCGTAGTAGTCGTTGATCTGGCGGGCGCGCTTCGAGGCGAAGATGACCAGCTGGTACTTCGAGTCGACCTTCGAGAGCAGGTCGTCGATGGGCGGGTCGATGATGCCGGAAAGCTTCTCAGCCATGGAATGACTCCTTGTTTCGTGGGTGCGCGCCCAGCGCGCGAAAGCTCGTGGCGAGGGGATCCGAGCCGCGACGGCTCAGCGACGCCCCTTGCGCGGTCTCATCAAGTCTACGACCTTCTGCGCGGCCTCGCCGACTTCGTGGTTCACGACCTGGTGGTCGAACTCGTCGACGGCGGCCAGTTCGACCTTCGCCGTCTCGAGACGGCGCTGTTGTTCCGCCGCCGTCTCGGTGCCGCGACCGACGAGTCGACGCACGAGTTCGTCCCACGTCGGCGGCAGCAGGAACACGAGGGTCGCATCGGGCATCGCGCGGCGCACCGAGCGGGCGCCCTGGATGTCGATCTCGAGCAGGACGCTCTGGCCGGCGGCGATCGCCGCCTCCACCGGGCCGCGCGGCGTGCCGTAGCGGTACGCGTTGTGCACGGTCGCCCACTCGAGCAGTTCGCCCGCCTCGACCATGCGGTCGAACTCGGTGTCGTCGACGAAGAAGTAGCTCTCCCCCTCGACCTCGCCGGGGCGCGGCGCGCGGGTCGTCGCCGACACCGAGAGCTTCACCTCGGGGTGGTGCTGCCGGATGTACCCGGCCACGGTGCCCTTGCCGACCGCGGTCGGGCCGGCGAGCACGACGAGCCGGTCGCCGGTGCCGCCGTGCGCGGCGACCCACTCGGCGATGAACTCGCGCAGGCGTCGGCGCTGGAGCCGGCCGAGCCCGCCGAGTCGCTTCGACGTCGAGATCTCGAGCTCCTGCATGATGCGGGCCGACTTCGTCGAGCCGATCGCGGGGATCGAGGTGAGGAACTCGGTGACGCGCAGGCGCCCCTCGACGCCGTCGGGCTCCTCGAAGGCGACGCGCAGCACGTCGAGCGGGCTGCGGCGACCCGAGGCGACCTCGGCCTTCACGCTCGCGCGCGCACGGCGGGCGGCGACGGCGGCGCGCGATGCGGCGACGCGGTCGACCTCGGGTGGGGTGGATGCAGCAGGACGGGCGTCAGACATCGACGCTCCCCACTTCGTCCGCACGACGGGCCACGGCGTCGGCGAGCCCGTCGGGGCCCGCCGCGAGCAGCGAACGCGACTCGCTCACGATGACGCCCGCGCTGTACGCGCCGTAGATCGAGCGCAGCTCGCGGAGCTCGCCGCCCTGGTGGCCGAAGCCCGGCGCGAGCACCGGCAGCCCCGGTCGGGGCGGTTCGCCGTCACGGTCGAGGCCGGCCGCACGCAGGTCGACGGTGGCCCCGATGACGACGCCGATGGAGCCCATCGACCGCTCCGTGGCATCCGCTCGCCCCTGGTTCCAGGCGACGACGCCCGCGGTGATCGCACCGGCGACCGTCGAACCCTCACGGCTCGACTGCTGCAGCACGGCGCGCTGCACGGCGGCGGCCTCGGGGTTCGAGGTCGCCGCGAGCACGAAGAGGCCCTTGCCCGCGCGCTCGGCGGCGACCATGACCTGCTCGATCGAGCCGAGGCCCTGATAGGCGCTGATCGTCATCGCGTCGGCTTCGAGCGTGGAGCCCGGCCGCAGCCACGCCTCGCCGTAGGCGTCGACGCTCGACCCGATGTCGCCGCGCTTCGCGTCGGCGATCACGAGGAGCCCCGCGTCGCGGGCCTCGGCGAGCACCCGCTCGAGCGCGGCGTAGCCCGCCGCGCCGTGCCGCTCGAAGAACGCGACCTGCGGCTTCACGATGCCGGCGCGGCCGGCAGCCGCGTCGACCGTGCGCAGGCCGAACTCCCGCACGCCGGCGGCCGAGTCGTCGAAGCCCCACGAGGCGAGCAGGGATGCGTGCGGGTCGATGCCGACGCAGAGGCGACCGTACGCGGCGAAGACGGCTTCGAGCCGTTCGCCGAACGGCAGCGGTTCGACACTCACGCCGAGGCCTCCCGCTTCAGCCGGTAGTCCTGCAGGCTCGTGACCTCGAAGCCGTCGCCGTTCACGTCGAGCGACGCGACGGCGGCCGACAGTTCGGCGATGGTCGTGAACAGCGGGATGTCGGCGGCGACCGCCGCTGCGCGGATCTCGTAGCCGTCGGCGCGCGCCGAACGACCGCTCGGGGTGTTCACCACGATGTCGACCTCGCCGCGGTTGATGAGCTCGACCACCGAGACGGCGTCCTCGCTCTGCTTCTCGCTGAACTTGCCCACCTCGCGGGCGCCGATGCCGTTGCGGCGCAGCACCTCTGCGGTGCCCTCGGTCGCCGTGATCTCGTAGCCGAGCTGCTGCAGACGCAGCACCGGCAGGATGATCGCGCGCTTGTCGCGGTCGGAGACCGAGACAAAGACGGTGCCCGAGTCGGGCATGCCGCCGTACGCGGCGAGCTGGCTCTTCGCGAACGCGCGCGGGAAGTCGCGGTCGATGCCCATGACCTCGCCGGTCGAGCGCATCTCGGGGCCGAGCACCGAATCGACCATGATGCCCTCGCGGGTGCGGAAGCGGTGGAACGGCAGCACGGCCTCCTTGACCGCGACCGGGGCGTCGAGCGGCACGCGCGAGCCGTCGGTGGCGGGCAGCATGCCCTCGGCGACGAGCTCGGCGACGGTCGCGCCGACCATGATGCGGCTGGCCGCCTTCGCGAGCGGGATGCCGAGCGCCTTCGACACGAACGGAACCGTGCGGCTCGCGCGCGGGTTCGCCTCGAGGACGTAGAGCACGCCCGCGCCGATCGCGAACTGCACGTTGAGCAGACCGCGGACGCCGATGCCCTCGGCGATGGCACGGGTCGCCTCGCGCACCCGGTCGACCTCGGCGCGGCCGAGGGTCACGGGCGGGAGGGTGCAGCTCGAGTCGCCCGAGTGCACGCCGGCCTCTTCGATGTGCTCCATGACGCCGCCGATGTAGAGGTCGGTGCCGTCGTAGAGGGCGTCGACGTCGATCTCGATCGCGTCGTCGAGGAACCGGTCGACGAGCAGCGGGTGGCTCGGGCCGACGATGCCCTGACCCTCGATGCGCGCGAAGTAGTCGGCGAGCGAGGCGGTGTCGTAGATGATCTCCATGCCGCGGCCGCCGAGCACGTAGCTCGGGCGCACGAGCACCGGATAGCCGATGCCCTCGGCGACGTGCACGGCGCCGGCCAGCTCGGTCGCGGTGCCGTTGCGGGGGGCGAGGAGGCCGGCGTTGTCGAGGATGCCGGCGAACAGGCCGCGCTCCTCGGCGAGGTCGATCGCCTCGGGAGTGGTGCCGAGGATCGGCACGCCCGCGGCCTCGAGGCCCTTCGCGAGCCCGAGCGCGGTCTGGCCGCCGAGCTGCACGACGACGCCGACGAGCTCGCCCGACTGGGACTCGGCGTGGATGACCTCGAGCACGTCCTCGAGCGTGAGCGGCTCGAAGTAGAGCCGGTCGCTCGTGTCGTAGTCGGTCGAGACCGTCTCGGGGTTGCAGTTGATCATGATCGTCTCGAACCCGGCGTCGGCCAGGGCGAACGAGGCGTGCACGCACGAGTAGTCGAACTCGACGCCCTGACCGATGCGGTTCGGGCCGGAGCCGAGGATGATCACCTTGCGGCGGTCGCTCGGGGCGACCTCGGTCTCCTGGTCGTAGCTCGAGTAGTGGTACGGCGTGAGCGCCGGGAACTCCCCCGCGCAGGTGTCGACGGTCTTGTACACCGGGCGGATGCCGAGGATGTGACGCACCTCGCGCGCGTCGGCCTCGCTGCCGAAGCCGCGGAGCTCGGCGACCTGCGCATCGGAGAAGCCGTGGTCCTTCGCGAGGAGCAGCGTGTCGTGGTCGAGCGCCTCGGCCGCGGCGACGTGCGCGGCGACCTCGTTGATGAGCACGATCTGGTCGAGGAACCACGGGTCGATCTTCGTCGCCTCGAAGGCCTGCTCGATCGTCGCGCCCTTGCGGAGCGCCTGCTGCACGAGCACGATCCGACCGTCGGTCGGTACCTTCGACTGCTCGAGCAGTTCCTCGACGGTGCGCGCCTCTTCGCCCCAGTGGAACGACGAGCCGCGCTTCTCGAGCGAACGGAGCGCCTTCTGCAGCGCGGTCGCGTAGTTGCGGCCGATCGCCATCGCCTCGCCGACCGACTTCATGGTGGTCGTGAGCGTCGGGTCGGCCGCCGGGAACTTCTCGAACGCGAAGCGAGGCACCTTGACGACGACGTAGTCGAGCGTCGGCTCGAAGCTCGCGGGCGTCACCCGGGTGATGTCGTTCGGGATCTCGTCGAGGCGGTAGCCGATGGCGAGCTTCGCGGCGATCTTCGCGATCGGGAAGCCGGTCGCCTTCGATGCCAGCGCCGAGGAGCGCGAGACGCGCGGGTTCATCTCGATGACGATGATGCGGCCGTCGGCCGGGTCGATCGCGAACTGGATGTTGCAGCCGCCGGTGTCGACGCCGACCGCGCGGATGATGTCGATGCCGATGTCGCGGAGCTTCTGGTACTCGCGGTCGGTGAGGGTGAGCGCCGGCGCGACGGTGATCGAGTCGCCCGTGTGCACGCCGACGGGGTCGACGTTCTCGATGGAGCACACGACGACGGTGTTGTCGTGCGTGTCGCGCATGAGCTCGAGCTCGTACTCCTTCCAGCCGAGGATCGACTCCTCGAGGAGCACCTCGGTGGTGGGCGAGTCGTGCAGGCCCTGGGTGACGATGCGGACGAGGTCTTCCTCGGTGTAGGCGAAGCCCGAGCCGAGGCCGCCCATCGTGAACGAGGGGCGCACCACGAGCGGGTAGCCGAGGTCGAGGGCGAACTCCTTCGCCTCGTCGAGCGTCTTCGCGACGTGCGAGCGGGCGACGTCGGCGCCGCACTCGACGACGAGGTCCTTGAAGAGCTGGCGGTCTTCGCCCTTGCGGATCGCCTCGACCTTCGCGCCGATGAGCTCGACGCCGTGCTTCTCGAGGATGCCGGCCTCTTCGAGCGCGATGGCCGCGTTGAGGGCGGTCTGGCCGCCGAGCGTCGGGAGCACCGCGTCGGGGCGCTCCTTGATGATGATCTTCTCGATGATCTCGGGCGTGATCGGCTCGATGTACGTCGCGTCGGCGAAGTCGGGGTCGGTCATGATCGTGGCCGGGTTCGGGTTCACGAGGATGACTCGGACGCCCTCGGCGCGGAGCACGCGGCAGGCCTGCGTGCCCGAGTAGTCGAACTCGGCCGCCTGGCCGATGACGATCGGCCCGGAGCCGATGACGAGGACGGAGTTGATGTCGTCGCGCTTGGGCATTAGTTGCCTGCCTCCTGGCTGGTTTCGTTGGACTTCGCCGCGATGACCATGTCGCGGAACCGGTCGAAGAGGTAGTTCGCGTCGTGCGGGCCGGCCGCCGACTCGGGGTGGTACTGCACGCTGAACGCGGGGATGTCGAGGCAGTTGAGCCCCTCCACGACGTTGTCGTTGAGGCCGACGTGGCTCACCTCGACGCGGCCGAAGCCCTCGGTGGAGTCGCTCACGCGGTCGATCGGCGCGTCGACGGCGAAGCCGTGGTTGTGCGCGGTGATCTCGACGCGGCCGGTGGCCCGGTCGAGGACGGGCTGGTTGATGCCGCGGTGACCGAACGGCAGCTTGTAAGTGCCGAAGCCGAGCGCGCGGCCGAGCAGCTGGTTGCCGAAGCAGATGCCGAAGTACGGGACGCCCGCGCGGAGCGCGGAGCGGAGGATCTCGACGTGACGGTCGGATGCCGCGGGGTCGCCCGGTCCGTTCGAGAAGAACAGCGCGTCGGGGTGCAGCGCGAGCACCTCGTCGGCAGTCGTCGTCTGCGGCAGCACGTGCACGTCGAAGCCGCGCTCGGCGAGGTAGTTCAACGTCGACGTCTTGACGCCGAGGTCGAGCACGGCGACCGAGCCGACCCGCTCGCCCTGTGCGGGCAGCGAGTAGGGCTCGACGGTCGAGACCGCGCCCGAGAGGTTCTGCCCGGCCATCTCGGCACCCGACTGCACGACGGCGAGCTGCTCGCCGGCGCTGAGGGCCGCGTCGTCACCCGAGAAGATGCCGGCGCGCATGGAGCCCGCCGAGCGCAGGTGGCGGGTCAGCGCGCGGGTGTCGATGCCCGAGATGCCGACGACCCCCGAGGCGACGAGGTCGTCGTCGAGGCTGCGCTGTGCGCGGAAGTTCGAGACGACGCGGGAGGGGTCGCGCACGATGAAGCCGGCGACCCAGATGCGGTTCGACTCCTCGTCGGCGTCGTTCATGCCGGTGTTGCCGATGTGCGGCGCCGTCATCATGACGATCTGGCCCGCGTAGGACGGGTCGGTGAGGGTCTCCTGGTAGCCGGTCATGCCGGTCGCGAAGACCGCCTCGCCGACGGTGCGGCCGAGGGCGCCGTAGGCGCGCCCTTCGTAGCGCTTCCCGTCCTCCAGGACGAGCACGGCGGGGGCCGACGTGCGGGTGTGGGTCTCAGTCATCCGAGGCCTCGCTCTCGTGTTGTTCCGGCCGCGGTGCGGCGGGCGCCGCGGCGATGTCGTCGATGGCCCGGAGGATTCGGGCCTGGTCGCCCGGGTACCGGGCGCGGAGGTAGCTGTCGACGCGGGGCGGTCCGGCCTCGGTCGTTTCGCTGGTCGCGGCGATCCAGCTGATCGCGATGAGCCCTTCGGGCTCGACGCCGCGGTCGATGGCGTAGCTCGCAGTGGCCGCACCCGTCAGGCGGTCGGCGGGGATGAAGCTCACCGGCTCGCCCGCGATGCGGAGGGCGACGCCCTCGGGCATCACCTCGACGCGGCCGGCGCCGCGGAAGGCGAGGCCCTGCACGGCGAGGCGTTCGAGCGGTTCGTCGACGGGCGTCGTGGCGACGTAGAGGATCTCGGCCTCGAAGGTGGTCGCACCGCGGGAGGCGGGCACGGGGTAGGCCGAGAGCACCGAGTCCCGCTGCGCGCGCCTGCGCCACGAGCGCACCATGAGCCACGCGATGACCGCGAGGACCAGGATCGCGACGAGCGCGCCGATCCACTTATCCATGCGCACCCCCGTCGACGGCGGCCGCGAGCTCCGCGATCTCCTCGGCGGGACGGACCCGGCCGTCGAGGAGGGTCGCGTAGCCCTGGTGGAACGTCGCGACGACCCGGCCCGGCAGCGTGCGACCGAGGTAGGGCGAGTTCGTGCTGCGGCCGGCGAGCCGGTCGAGGTCGAACACCCCGGAGGCGTTCGGGTCGTACAGCGTGATCTCGGCGGCCGAGCCGACCGCGATCGCCTCGCCCTGGCCGCGCAGGCGGCCGATCCTCGCGGGCGTCTGCGAGAGCACGCGTGCGACATCGCCCCAGCCGAGCTGCCCCGACGCGACGACCGAGGCGTGCACGACCGACAACGCCGACTCGAGCCCGACCATGCCGTTCGCCGCGGCGTCCCACTCGCTCTCCTTCGCCTCGACCGGGTGCGGTGCGTGGTCGGTGGCGACGATGTCGATGGTGCCGTCGGCGAGGGCCTCGCGCAGCGCGAGGGTGTCTTCGGTGCGGCGCAGCGGCGGGTTCACCTTGAAGCGCGGGTCGTAGCCGCGGATGAGGTCTTCGGTGAGCAGCAGGTGGTGCGGGGTGACCTCGGCGGTCACGTCGATGCCACGGGCCTTCGCCCAGCGGATCACCTCGACCGAGCCCGCGGTGGAGACGTGGCAGACGTGCAGTCGGCTGCCGACGTGCTCCGCGAGCAGCACGTCGCGCGCGATGATCGATTCCTCGGCGACCGCCGGCCATCCGGCCAGACCGAGCTCGCCGGAGAGCGCACCCTCGTTCATCTGGGCACCCTCGGTGAGGCGCGGCTCCTGCGCGTGCTGCGCGATCACGCCGTCGAAGGCCTTCACGTACTCGAGCGCCCGCCGCATGAGCAGCGGGTCGGAGACGCAGAAGCCGTCGTCGCTGAACACGCGCACGTTCGCCCGCGAGCGGGCCATCGCGCCGAGTTCGGCGAGCTCGGAGCCCTTGAGGCCGACGGTGACGGCGCCGATCGGCTGCACGGTGGCGTAGCCTGCGGTGCGGCCGAGGCTCGCCTCCTGCTCGACGACGCCGGCGGTGTCGGCGACCGGGAACGTGTTCGCCATCGCGAAGACGGCCGTGAAGCCGCCCGCTGCGGCGGCCTGGGTGCCCGTCAGCACCGTCTCGCTCTGCTCGTAGCCGGGCTCGCGGAGGTGGGTGTGCAGGTCGACGAGGCCGGGCAGCGCGATGAGCCCGTCGGCGTCGTGCACGGTCGCGCCCGCGGCGCTCGAGATCGAGCCGAGCTCGACGATGCGCCCGCCGTCGATGAGGAGGTCGGCGCGTTCGCCGCTCGGGAGGGTCGCTCCGGTGATGAGGTGACGCGTGGACATCAGGCCTCACCCCGTTCGCCCGACATCAGCATGTAGAGGGCGGCCATTCTCACTGATACTCCGTTCGCGACCTGTTCTCGCACCGTGGACTGGGATGAATCCGCCGCGCGGGCCGAGATCTCGAGCCCGCGGTTCATGGGCCCGGGGTGCATGACCATCGTAGTGGCGGGCAGCTGGGCGAACCGTGCGTCGTCGAGGCCCCAGGTGCGCGCGTATTCGCGGCTGTTCGGGAAGAACGCGGCGTGCATCCGCTCGGCCTGGATGCGGAGCATCATGACGACCTCGGGGCCGCCGGCGAGTGCCGCGTCCAGGTCGTAGCCGACCTTCGCGGGCCAGGCGCCCGTCGCGACGGGCACGAGGGTCGGCGGCGCGACGAGCTCGACCTCGGCGCCGAGGGTCGTGAGCAGCCACACGTTCGAGCGGGCGACGCGGGAGTGGAGGATGTCGCCGACGATGACCACGCGGATGCCGTCGAGACCGCGGCCCCGGGAGGATGACCCGTGCAGCCGCCGGCGGATGGTGAAGGCGTCGAGCAGTGCCTGAGTGGGGTGCTCGTGGGTGCCGTCGCCGGCGTTGACGACGCCGGCGTCGATCCATCCGCTCGTCGCGAGCGTCTGCGGCGCACCGGAGGCGTGGTGGCGGATCACGACGCCGTCGGCGCCCATCGCCTGCAGCGTCTGCGCGGTGTCCTTCAGGCTCTCGCCCTTCGAGACGCTCGAGCCCTTCGCGCTGAAGTTGATGACGTCGGCCGAGAGTCGCTTCGCGGCGGCCTCGAACGAGATGCGCGTGCGGGTGGAGTCCTCGAAGAAGAGGTTGACGACGGTCTTGCCGCGGAGCGTCGGGAGCTTCTTGACCTCGCGCTCCTGCACCGCGGCCATGTCCTCGGCGATGTCGAGGAGTGCGATCGCCTCGTCGCGCGCGAGTTCGCGGGTGCCGAGCAGGTGCTTCACTCTGCGCCTCCCGCGGTCGCGACGTCCTCGATGGAGACGGCGTCGTCGCCGTCGCCGTCGATCTCGACGAGGTGCACGTTGATGCGCTCCCGCGTCGAGCTCGGCAGGTTCTTGCCGACGAAGTCGGCGCGGATCGGGAACTCGCGGTGGCCCCGGTCGACGAGCACGGCGAGCCGCACCGCGCGGGCCCGGCCGAGGTCGGCGAGGGCGTCGAATGCGGCGCGGATCGTGCGCCCCGAGTAGAGCACGTCGTCGACGAGCACGACGGTCTTGCCGTCGATGCCGCCCGGCGGCAGCTCGGTCGGCGAGGGCGTGCGCAGCCGCGTGTGCGAGAGGTCGTCGCGGTACATCGTGACGTCGAGCGCCCCCGCGAGCACGGGCGGCGCATCGGGTTCGATGCGGGCGATCGTCTCGGCGATGCGACGGGCGAGGATCACGCCACGGGTCGGGATGCCGAGGAGGACGAGATCGTTGGAACCGCGATTGGATTCGAGGATCTCGTGCGAGATGCGGGTCAACGCCCGCTGGATGTCAGCCTGACTGAGCACAGCACGTGCCATGGACCGACTCCCTTCTCCGTCTCACAGGACGGCTTTAAAGGTTGCCAACTCCCCCATGCTATCAGCGCGCACGGATGCCACGGGGCCGACGTCGCGAGACGTCGACCCCGTGGCCGCCGATTTCAGAGTTCTCCACTCTTGGTCACATCACGTGCAAGAAGCTCCCCCAACCGTTACCGATCTTCACCGGCGCCGAGAGACCCGACCCGTTGTGCGGGTAATAGTACAGATCGCCCGCCGCGTCCACTCCGAGCACGTCGGCTGCACCGTCGCCGCTGAAGTCGGAGGCGATCACCTGCTTGAAGCTTCCCCAGCCGTTACCAATCTTCACTCGAGTGGAGAGGCCCGACCCGTTGTGCGGGTAGTAGTACAGATCGCCCGCCGCATCGACACCGAGCACATCGGCGGCACCATCACCGCTGAAGTCCGCTGCCATCACGTGCTTGAAGCTGCCCCAGCCAAAGCCGATCTTGACCGGCGTAGAGAGCGTCTGACCGTTGTTCGGGTAGTAGTACAGGTCACCGGCCGCATCGACTCCGAGCACATCAGCCGCACCATCACCGCTGAAATCTGCTGCCATCACATGTTTGAAACTGCCCCAGCCGTTCCCGATCTTCACGGGCGCTGAGAGTGCAGACCCGTTGTGCGGGTAGTAGTACAGGTCACCGGCCGAGTTGACTCCCAGCACATCAGCCGCCCCGTCGCCACTGAAGTCCGCAGCCATCACGTGTGGGAAGGAGGCCCATCCCTGGCCGAGACGCACCGGCATCGACAGCGTCTGCCCGTTGTTCGGATAGTAGTAAAGCTCTCCAGCCGCGTTCACTCCGAGCACATCCGCCGCACCATCACCACTGAAGTCTGAGACATTCACCGGCGTCGAGCCCGAGCCCGAGCCCGAACCCGCTCCTGAGAGGACTGCACGGATGATCGGCGCGGGATCACGAACGTTGCCTGTGTTGAAGCCCGTCGCGGTCGAAGAGTTCGTGAGGTGCAGGTGCGAGCCACTCCAACACGATCCGGTGACCTGCCCCGAACGCGCAGTCTCACCGATCGAGTCGCCCTGCCGCACACTCCCGGACGTCCGCGTGTTCACAAGATGCGAGTACCCGTCGAAGTCGCTCGTCCCGACCTTGACAATCACGTAGTTGCCGAGGCAGCTGCTCGTTCCTGCTGCGACGATGGTGCCGCCCCGCAACGCGGGCACGGGAGTGTTCGAATAGCCGGGAACCACAATGTCGATCCCCTGATGGTTACGGCTACCGCCGAACTGATCGCCCCAGTGGCTTGTGTCGTAGAAACCAGACACGCCCGCCCAGGTCGTCGACGCTGACGCAGGGGCCGCCGTGAGGGTTGCAGATGCGGCGATCGCGATCGCACCGATCACGATCGCGAGGCGGCGGCGGAGAATCCGCCAACGCGAGAGTGCTCCCTGGTCTTTCATTGCTCTCGTCATTCAAGGTGCCTTTCTGTAGGGTCCCCACCTGATGACACTTGGAAGGTCGAAGCGGCCCGTCCGCGTGCCTCGATGGGCGCGGCCAGCCTATGAACGGGACGGTGGTGCGGAAATCAGGAGAGACCCCGACGACGACGCACTCGACCTGTGGTAGGCACCGGACTCAAACGACCGCCGGATCAACATTCCCAGCTGCTGTCTGTCACCGGGCGGCCTCGCAACGTCGTGTCAACCTGACGGTGTCTTACCCGATCCCACTCAAGACGGGCGGATGCCACGGGGCCGACGTCGCGAGACGTCGACCCCGTGGCATCCGGATCGTTCAGCGACGGCCGATCGGGCGCGTGAGCGCCTTGGCCGCGACGACCACGGCGGCTGCGACGAGCACGACGTCCTTGAGGATGTACTGCGCGGTGAGCGTCGGGCCGGCGCCCGTGAAGAGTTCGCCGGCGAAGAACACGAGCGGCGAGAAGATGCCGACGAAGGTGCCGGCGAGGGCGAGCAGGCCGATGCGGAGGAGGAACCCGGTGATGAAGGTCAGGCCGACGAAGACCTCGAGCGAGGCGGTGAGCGCCATCGCGGCGTAGCCGTCGACGATGCCGAACGAGAGGGCGTTCCAGGTGCGCATGACGAGATCCTCGACGGGGCTCGCGCCCGGGAGGAACTTCAGCGCGCCGAAGACGACGAAGACGAGGCCGAGCGAGACGCGCAGCGCCGGGACGCCGACGCGGGCGAAGAAGCGCTGGACGACGGCCTGGGCGTCGTTGGCCCGTTCGAGCACGGAATCGAGTCCCGAAGCCGTCGAGACGCGTCCGGTGCCGAGAGTGGTGCTGGACATGGTGGATCCTTTCGGTGCGTGCGATGAAGGGGGATGTGGCAGCCGGATGCGGCAGCACGTCCATCACACCGGTGCGGGCGCCCCGGGTCGCCATGGCGACCGCTGAAACGGGTTCGTGGCCCGCCCCGAATCGCGTCTCAGGGTTGTGCCCGCCGTACCCCCCGAGCGCGGGGCGCGCCGCGACCGTCCGCCGTGGTGCAATGGCGCCATGGCAGAGGTGATGATCGCGGTCATGCCGTTCCACGGCCACGTCGCACCCATGGCGGCGGTCGCCGAGGCTTTCCTCGCCGCCGGGCACGGGGTGCGCGTCTACACGGGCGCCGCCCACGCCTCCCGGTTCGAGGGTCTCGGGGCGCGTGTCATCCCCTGGAACGCCGCGCCCGACTTCGACGAGCACGACCTGCCGGCCACCTTCCCCACCCTCCGCGGCCGCAAGGGCCCGCGCCAGATGCTCGCGAACGTCGAGGAGGTCTTCGTGCGCACCGCGGCGGCGCAGGCGGTCGACCTGACCCGGGCGTACGACGAGCAGCGGTGGGACGCCATCGTCGCCGACGGCCTGAGCGTCGGCGCGCATCTCGCCTCCGAACTGACCTCGACACTATGGGTGACGGTGAGCATCGTGCCGCTCACGATCCCGAGCCGCGACCTCCCACCGCCGATCTTCGGCCTCCGACCGGCCCGCAACTTCGCAGGGCGGCTTCGCGACCGCGCGCTGCGCTCGTTGTCGGGGGTCGCGTCGCGGGGCATCAGCCGCGCGTACGCCGAGCAGCGCACGATCGCCGGCCTCCCGCCCGACGGACTGAAGCTCGAGCAGGCGTTCATGTCGCCCGACCTCGTGTGCGCCTCGGGGGTGGCCGAACTCGAGTACCCCCGCTCCGACCTCGCGACCCAGGTGGTCTTCGTCGGCGAACTCACGAGACCACGCCCCGACGACACCCCGCTGCCGGTGTGGTGGCCCGACGTCGAGTCGTCGGCGCTGCCGATCGTGCACGTCACGCAGGGCACCCTGAACGTCGACCCGCACGACCTGATCGAGCCCGCCTTCGCCGCCTTCGGCCGGCAGCGCGTGCTGCTCGTCGCCGCGACCGGCCGGGCCGACGCCCCCGGACTGCCGTTCCCCGCGCCGTCGAACGCGCGGGTCGCGGGACTCGTCCCCTACGCGGTGCTGCTCCCCCGGCTCGACGTCATGCTCACCAACGGCGGCTGGGGCGGCGTCCTCGCCGCGCTCGGGCACGGCATCCCGCTCATCGTGGCCGGCGGCGACCTCGACAAGCCCGAGATCGCCGCGCGCGTCGCATGGGCCGGAGCCGGGGTGAACCTCCGCACGGGCCGTCCGCGTGCCCGGGCGGTGCTCAGGGCGTGGCGGCGGGTGAATGCCGATCCCGGCTATCGCGCGAACGCGCGTCGGATCGCCGAGTCGCTCGCGGCGCACGACGGGCCTCGCGAGGTCGTCGAGCACACTCTGCGGCTCATCGACGAGCCGTCGAGCACGCCGGCCCGAACGCCGCCGACGGCCCCGCGACCGCGCTCATGACGACGGCGGCCGACCGCGCGTGTGCGCGATCGGCCGCCGTTGCAGAACCGGAGCGGTCAGGCCTTCGAGTGCGAGATGGCCGCGAGGAGCCCGTTCACGAAGCCCGCCGAGTCGTCGGTGGAGAGTACCGTGGCCGCCTCGACGGCTTCCGAGATCGCGACCGCGTCGGGCACCTCGTCGTTGTAGACGATCTCCCAGACGCCGATGCGCAGGAGCGCGCGGTCGACCGCGGGCATGCGCTCGAGGGTCCACCCGCGCGAGTTCGTCTCGATGAGCTCGTCGATCTCGGCGCGGTGGTCGACGATGCCGTCGACGATCTCGCGCGCGTAGAGCCACGACGCGGCCCGCTCGGGCTCGTTCGCGGCCTTCTGCGCCTCGACGACGAGCATCTGCTCGACCGGCACCTGGCGCATGTCGGCCGAGTACAGCATGTCGAGCGCGCGCTTGCGCGCCTTGGTACGGGCGCTCACTAGTCGTTCACGCGGCCGAGGTAGTCACCCGTGCGGGTGTCGACCTTGACCTTGGTGCCCGTCTCGAGGAAGAGCGGGACCTGGATCTCGTAGCCGGTCTCGACGGTGGCCGGCTTGGTGCCGCCGGTCGAACGGTCGCCCTGCAGGCCCGGCTCGGTGTAGGTGATCTCGAGGACGACCGAGGCGGGCAGGTCGATGTACAGCGGGTTGCCGTTGTTCAGGGCGATGGTGACGGCCTGGTTCTCCAGCATGAAGTTCGCTGCGTCGCCGACGACCGTGGCCGAGACGGTGATCTGGTCGTAGTCGGTCGCGTCCATGAACACGAAGCCGTCGCCGTCGTTGTACAGGTAGGTGAAGTCGCGGCGGTCGACGTTCTCGATCTCGATCTTCGCGCCCGCGTTGTAGGTGCGGTCGACGGTCTTGCCGCTGACGACGTTCTTGAGCTTGGTGCGCACGAACGCACCGCCCTTGCCCGGCTTGACGTGCTGGAACTCGATGACGCTCCAGAGCTGGCCGTCGATCGAGAGGACGACGCCGTTCTTGATGTCAGCGGTGCTTGCCATGCGTATACGTTCCATTCAGTTGCGAAGAGGCTCGGCCGGATTCGGCCCGAGAGTTCAGTCGATCGAGTGTAGTCGCTCAGCTCCGAGCGCGCCAATGCGAGCCGATGCGAGCGGATGCCACGCGGCCCGCCGTCGGGGATGCCCTAGCCTGACGGGGTGATCGACACCCCGCGCTCCGGCCCCCGTCCGACCGTCTCGACCGAGGGCCCGCAGCGTCAGCTCGACCAACGGTCGACGCCCGAGTTCTGGGGCCGGCTCGTCGCCGAGGTGTTCGCGCTCGACGGCGTCGTCGAGGGGCACAGCCAGGTCTCGCCGAAGTCGTCGCGCGCGGTGTTCCTCGAGGGCGTCGAGACGGCGCGCGCGCCCGAGACCTCGCTCTTCCCCGAGGGGCGGCTCGAACCGGTCCACCTGCACGGGGTCACCGACACGAGCGTGCACCTCGTCCTCCGCGCCGAGCGGGGCGCGCGGCTCACCGAGCTCGGGTGGGCCGAGCCCCACCAGTACGAGGACTTCGGCACCGAGTTCATGGTCTACGGCCCTCGCGATGCCGACGAGCTCGCGGTCGTCGTCTCGATCGTCGAGGAGAGCCTCGCCTACGCGCGAGGCGACTGACGCACGGCGCGGCCCGCTCAGCCCTCGGCGCGACCCGTGATGACGTCGAGGAGCAGCCGCACGGCCGTCGCGTAACCGGGCACGCCCTCGCCCACGACGTGCACGGACGCGATGTCGGCGACGTACGAGTGGTGACGGAACTCCTCGCGCTGCCGCACATCGGAGATGTGCACCTCGGCGACCGGCAGGTCGACGCCCGCGAGCGCATCGCGCAGCACGACGGAGGTGTGCGTCAGCCCGCCGGGGTTGATGACGATGCCGGCGCAGTCGAGCCGCGCCGCATGGATCGCGTCGAGGAGCACGCCCTCGTGGTTGGACTGCACGGCCCGCACCTCGAAACCGCGTGCGGCCGCGGCATCCGCGACGACCTGCTCGACGTCGGCGAGCGTCTGCGAACCGTAGATCTCGGGTTCACGGGTGCCGAGCAGGTTGAGGTTCGGGCCGTTGACGAGCAGCAGCCGGCGTTCGGTCACGAGCCGATCTCCTGGTAGGCGGCGAACAGCAGCGACTGGTCGGGCGCCTGCATGACCGTCGGCTTCGCGAGGTCGTCGAGCACGATGAAGCGGAGCTGGCCCGCGCGCGACTTCTTGTCGCGCTGCATCGTCGCGAGCAGCGTGTTCCATCGGCCGGCCGGGTAGCTCGTCGGCAGGCTCAACAGGTCGAGCACCCGGCGGTGCCGGTCGGCGACGTCGTCGGAGAGACGCCCCGACAGTCGCCCGAGCTCGGCGGCGAACATCATGCCGACCGAGACGGCCGCACCGTGCCGCCACTGGTAGCGCTCGGCGTGCTCGACGGCATGGCCGAGGGTGTGACCGTAGTTGAGGATCTCGCGGAGGCCCTGCTCGGTCAGGTCCTCCGACACGACATCGGCCTTCATCTGGATCGCGAGCTCGACGACGCGCCGGAACTCGGGCGTCGTCGGGTCGGTCGCGACCTCGACATCGGCCTCGACGATGTCGAGGATCTCGGGGTAGCGGATGAACCCGGCCTTCACGATCTCGGCGAAGCCCGCGAGGATCTCGTTCTTCGGCAGCGTGTCGAGCAGATCGAGGTCGCACAGCACGGCGGCCGGCGGGTGGAAGACGCCGACGAGGTTCTTGCCTTCGTTCGTGTTGATGCCCGTCTTGCCGCCCACGGCCGCGTCGACCATGCCGAGCACCGTCGTCGGCACCTGCACGACGCGCACGCCGCGCAGCCACGTCGCGGCGACGAAGCCCGCGAGGTCGGTGATCGCTCCCCCGCCGAAGCCGACGATCGCGTCGCTGCGGGTGAAGTCCGCCTGGCCGAGCACCTGCCAGCAGAACGCCGCCACCTCGACGCGCTTGCCGGCCTCGGCGTCGGGCACCTCGGCGAGGAGCACCTCGAAGCGGTCGGACAGCTCTTCACGGAGCGTCGCCGCCTTCGCGCCGAGCGTCGCCGGGTGCACGACGAGCACCTTCTTGACCGACGAGCCGAGCGCGTCGCCGAGGTCGCCGATGACGCCGCGGCCCACGACCACGTCGTAGCCGGTCTCGCCGCCGACTCGGATCGTCGTGCGCTCGTCTGCCGTCATCGTTGTCCTCCGAAGTGCCCGGTGATGTCGTCGACGATCCGCCCGACCGAGCGTCGGGAGGTGTCGATGGCGAGGTCGGCGACCGCGGTGTACAGCGGGCGCCTTGCCTCGAGGATGGCCGACCAGCGGTCGAGACCGCCGTCGGCGATGAGCGGGCGGTTGCCGCCGGCCAGTCGCGGGGCCACCGCCTCGCGGGAGACCTGCAGCCACACGACCGAGAGCCCTGCGAGGTCATCGCGGGTGTCGTCGTGGAGCACGGCGCCGCCCCCGAGCGAGACGACGGCCTCCTCGCGGAGGGCCTCGGCGACGACCTCGCGCTCGATGACGCGGAAGTACTCCTCGCCCTCACGGGCGAAGATCTCATCGATCGCGCCGTAGCGTTCGACGATGCGGGCATCGGTGTCGACGAACGGTGCGCCGACCGCCGCTGCGAGCCGCTGACCGACCCGCGACTTGCCGGCGCCCATCGGCCCGACGAGCACGACGGGAAGCCCGATGCGGGGCTGGTCAGACACGAGCGTCGGCCGCGCCCGTCGCGACCCCGGTGCGGAGCGTGTCGGGGATGGCGGCGAGGTAGGACTCGAGGTTGCGGCGGGTCTCGACGACCGAGTCGCCGCCGAACTTCTCGAGCACGGCGTTCGCAAGGACGAGCGCGACCATCGCCTCGGCGACGACGCCCGCCGCGGGCACCGCGACGACGTCGGAACGCTGATGGTGGGCGGGCGCGGGCTCGCCCGTTGCGACGTCGATCGTCGGCAGCGCGTGCGGCACCGTCGCGATCGGCTTCATGCCGGCGCGGACGCGGAGCACGGTGCCGGTCGACATGCCGCCCTCGGTGCCGCCCGCACGGTCGCTCGCGCGCTCGATGCGGCCGTCGCCGGGGTGGAGTTCGTCGTGCGCGACCGAACCGCGTCGCCGGGTCGTCTCGAAGCCGTCGCCGACCTCGACGCCCTTGATCGCCTGGATGCCCATGAGCGCGGCGGCGAGCTGCGCATCGAGCCGGCGGTCCCAGTGCACGTGAGAACCGAGCCCCGGCGGCAGGCCGTAGGCGAGCACCTCGACGACGCCGCCGAGCGTGTCGCCCGACTTGTGCGCGTCGTCGACCTCGGCGACCATGCGGGCGCTCGTCTCGGGGTCGAAGCAGCGCAGCGGGTCGGCGTCGACCGTCTCGAGGTCGCCGGGCAGCGGCAGCGCGGCCCCCTCGGGCACGCGGACGGGCCCGATCGAGAGCGTGTGCGCGATGGTCCGGATGCCGAGTTCGGCGAGGAACGACTTCGCGATCGCGCCGAGGGCGACGCGTGCGGCCGTCTCGCGGGCGCTCGCGCGCTCGAGCACGGGGCGGGCCTCGTCGAAGCCGTACTTCTGCATGCCGACGAGGTCGGCGTGGCCCGGGCGGGGCCGGGTGAGGGGCGCGCCGCGACCGCGACCGAGGCGCTCGGCATCGATCGGCTCGGGGCTCATGACCTCCTGCCACTTCGGCCACTCGGTGTTGCCGACGCGGACCGCGACGGGGCTGCCGAGGCTCAGGCCGTGGCGCACACCGCCCGAGATCGCCAACTCGTCCTGCTCGAACTTCATGCGCGCACCGCGGCCGTAACCGAGTTTGCGGCGCGCCAGATCGGCGCGGATCGAATCGAGCGAAACGGGGATACCGGCGGGAAGACCCTCGAGGATCGCGACGAGCTCAGGGCCGTGCGACTCTCCGGCAGTGAGCCAACGGAGCATGACTCCTATCCTTCCACAGCGTCAGGCGACGGATTCGCGCATGACGTCGAGCACGTCGTGCTCATCGGGCAACGGCGAGAACGGGTCGCCGTGCACGAAGATGCGGATCTGCAGGAGCGCCTGGTGCAGCAGCATGCCGAGCCCGTGCACGACTCGCCCGTCGCCGGCCTGCCAGGCGCGCCCGAGCGGGCTCGGCCACGGGTCGTAGGCCACGTCGAGCAGGGCCGCGTTCGCGACGAGCTCGGGTGAGGGCTCGACTCCGAGGTCGGTGCCGCCGGGGCGCGGTCAGTTGACGAGTTCGGCAGCCGTGCGGTCACCGGCCTGATCAACGAACGAGGCGATGGGATGCTTCGTTGGGACTTGGCGTTGCCGGTTCCAGCAATGCCCCACCGTCGCCAGGACATTTGCGAAGTCCTACAGGTCGGCGGCGTACGTGAAGCGGCGCACATTGCTACGAACGTGATGTGGTGTGCATCGTCATCGTGGCTGAAGACTACGTGAGGCGCTCACGTGGACGGCATACGATACAGAAGGACCTCCTGGCTGGCAACGGGCCTGAGCAGCTCCGCCTCCAACGCAGGAGGCCCTCGCCGGTCTACAAATGACCGCGGTCATCCGCAGATCCAACGTCTCGGGGCACGGTCCCGGAGATCGCGCCTTGATTCAGTACTTGTAGCCGAACTGCCAGTATCCAAATGTGTTCTGGAAGCACGTGCGCCAGATGGTGTATCCCTCTGCTCGGTACGTCTGCATCGAGCTGACGCACGTCGAACTCAGACGGTACTCAGGTGAGTACGTTGTGGTAGCAGCAGATGCGACACCAGCACCCCCAAGGGAAAGAGCCAACCCAACCGCGACGGCGGCACCTGCGCTCGACAGTCTTCTCACACTCTTCTTCACATATCTCCCTCTGTTAGGCCGAGTACTCGGCGGCGATTCTTGGCCGCCAACCTATCAGAGCTGAGTATTCCCTGAGCGTGCAATTTGAGGCGAGAGCTACAACCAAGGTCCAATTCGGTCAATTGGCGGCTGGTCAACTTCTCAGCGCGGAGCGCATAACCGTCAGTATTCCTGATTCGTCGGAAAGCACGGCGGCCGGATCACCGCCCGCAAAAATGCGCACCTGCAAGAAAGCTTGCTGCAGCAACATGCCGCTGCCGTCGATGACCCGTCCTCTGCCTTCGATCCACCACTTCGCGAGAGGAGTCGGCCAGGGCGCGTACGCGACATCGAGCAAGAGTGCACTCGACACTAGTTCAGCGGGCACCTCTGAGCCGGTGTCCGTTCCACCAGGCAGTGTACTGACGACGAGATCCGCCGGCCCAGCATGGGCGAGCGCGCCGAGATGGTCGACGTCCACGATCAGCCCGACCGAGCGTCCAAGATCAACGAGTTTCGCTCCCGCCTCGGGCCGCCGAAGCAATACCCTCACGTGGGCAACGCCGAGCTCCGCGATCGCAACCATCGAGGATGCCGCGGTGGCGCCGCCCCCGATGATGATCGCAGTTCGGGCCACCTCAAGGCCCGCCTCGGCCAGCGACCGAACAATCCCACCAACATCCGTGTTGAAGCCGAGGCGCCGGCCGCCTTCGAAAAGCACGGTGTTGGCCGCACCCGTCAGCTGCGCCAGCTCGTCGACCTCGTCGAGGAGCGGCAGGACGTCCTGCTTGAGCGGCATCGTCAGCGAGAGGCCCCGCCACGAGGCATCCAGCCCCTCGAGGAACGCCGGAAGCCGGTCGCCGGTCATCTCGACCGCCGTGTACTCCCAGTCGAGGCCGAGCCGCGCGTAGGCGGCGCGATGCAGCGCCGGGCTCTTCGAGTGGGCGATCGGCGAGCCGAGCACCGCGAGGCGCGCCGTGGGCGACGACTCAGCCATACTCGGGGTGCTCCTCCATCCAGGCGAGCCACTTCTCGACGGCGGCGTCGTGCTCCTCGACCGCCTCGGAGAAGATCGTCTCGCCCGTGTCGAGGTTCCACGTCACGAAGAACAGCCACGGGCCGTCGGCCGGGTGCACGGCTGCGTCGATCGCGAGATCGCCGGGGTTCGAGATCGGTCCGATCGGCAGCCCCGGGTGCACGTACGTGTTGTAGAGGTTCGACGCGTCACCGCGCTCGGCGTCGGTGGTCGTCACGAGGTGCGTGTTGCCCGTGCCGTACGCGACGGTGGCGTCGGACTGCAGGAGCCCGCTCTCCCACTTCGCCGGGTCGAGGCGGTTGAGGAACACGCGGGACACCTTGTAGAAGTCGTCCTTCAGCCCCGCCTCGCGCTGCACGAGCGCCGCGAGCACGATCGTCTTCCACCGGTCGGCGGGTGCGACGCCGGCCTCGTCGAGCGCCTGGAACTGCCGGTCGACGAGCGTCTGCAGCACGGCATGCGCGTCGAGGTTCGGGTCGAGCGTGTACGTCGCCGGGAACAGGAAGCCCTCGAGGTTCGTGGCCTCGGCGGGCAGCCCGTAGTTCGCCGGCGGCTCGGCCGCGGCGGCCTGCAGCTCTTCGAGCGGGATGCCGGTGCCCTCGGAGATGCGCGGCAGCGCATCGACGGTCGCCGTGCCCTCGGGGATCACGAAGGTGTTCTCGAGCTTGTTCGCCGGGTCGACGAGCGCGTCGAGCGCCGCCTTCGCGCTCATCTGCTCGGCCAGGCGGTACGCGCCCGGGTAGAACACCGGAGCCGTGGCGGCCTCGTCGATCGCCTCGAGGAAGGCATCGGTCGAGGCCACGACATCGTCGGCGACGAGGTTGTCGCCGATCGAGGAGCCCGTGTCGCCCTCGTGGATCATGAAGATCACCTCGCCCGTGCCCTGGCCCTCGTAGTCGGCCGCAGGCTCGAAGCGTTCGATGACCGCACGGATCGGCCCCTCGAGGAAGAAGTAGGCGCCTGCGCCGAGCCCGGCGACGATGAGGAGCGCCACGAGGCAGCCCCAGCCCCCGCGTCGCTTCTTCGGCTTCTCGTCGCCGTAATGGTCGTAGGGGTCGGATGCCGCGGCACGACGCTCGGCCCGTGAGGGCTTGCGCCGCACGGGCTCGTCGTCGGCCGCGTCGTGGTCGACGGACTGGTGCGGGTCGGCGAGGAGATCGGCGAACGGCGAGGCGGAGGAGGTCGCCGTCGCCGTCGCCCCGGTGACCGGCTGCGGCCGCTCGTTCGGGCTCGGCTGCGCCGCGCCGCGCCGCGGGCCGGGTGCCCCGGGCGCCAGGTGCGCGTCGAAGTCGAAGCGGGCGGGCGTCGGTTGCGGCGCCGGAGCCTGGGCCGCCGACGGGAACGGGGCCTGCGTCGCCGGAATCGGCGCCGGAGTCGTCGGTCGCGGCGCCGGGATCGGCTCGGCCGAGAAGCCGCCGGCCGCCGCCTCGGCCTGCGCGGCCGCGCGCTGCTCAGCCTCGCGGAGCTCGCGCCGCGTCATCGGACGGGCGGAGTCGGGGTGCTCTGGGGGGAGCTGGGTCACAGGGGTGAGAGCCCTTCGTCGAGGTCGAGCACGCGGCCGGGTGCGAGGCCTGCGGCCCGCTCGGCGTCGATCGCGTGTTGCAGAATGATAACGGCTGCGACTTGGTCGACGATGGGACGCTGCTTCTTCGACGACTTCCCGCTCGCCCTCAGCGCCTGCTGCGCGCTCACGGTCGACAGCCGTTCGTCGACGAGCCGCACCGGGATCGCGGCGCCCGAACGCCCGAGCCGTTCCGCGAACTCCAGCGCGTCCTCGGTCGACGGCGTCGAACCGCCCGAGAGCGAGAGCGGAAGCCCGACGACGAACTCGATCGCGTCGTACTCGGCTGCGAGCTCCGCGATCCGGCGCACATCCGCGTCGCCGTCGGCGGCGCGTGCCACGGTCTCGATCGGCACCGCGAGCATCCCGCTCGGATCCGACCGCGAGACCCCGATCCGCGCACGGCCGACGTCGATGCCGAGCCTCGCCCCGAAGCGCATGACGCGACTACCCTCCGAGACCGCGACGCACGGCCTCGAGCGCGGCGGGGATCGCCGCGACGTCGGTGCCGCCGCCCTGCGCCAGGTCGGGCTTGCCGCCGCCACCGCCGCCGAGCACGCCGGCCGCGGACTTCGCGAGCGCACCCGCGTTCGCGCCGTGGTCGCGAGCTGCGGGAGAGGTCGCCACGATCGCGAGCGGCTTGCCGCCCACTTCGCCCGCGAGCGCCACGACGCTCGCCGCATCGCCGAGCTGCGAGCGAACCGAGAGTGCGAGCGAACGCAGCTCGTCGCCCGAACCGAGCGAGCCGACCGACTCGGCCACGAGCAGCACGTCACCGACGCGGCCCGCCTTCGCCGCGAGCGCCGGCACGCGGTCGTTGAGCGCCTTCGCCTCGAACGCCTGGATCTTCTTCTCGGCCGCCTTGAGGCTCGTGACGAGCTCGCCGACGCGGTCGACGAGCTGTTCAGGACGAGTCTTCAGCGAGGAGGTGAGCTCGTTCACGAGCGCACGCTCGGCAGCGAAACGACGGAACGCCTCGAGGCCGACGAGCGACTCGACACGACGGTTCGACGCACCGACCGACGACTCGCCGACGATGTTGATCATGCCGATCTCGGCGCTCGTCGACACGTGGGTGCCCGCGCAGAGCTCGCGCGACCACGGGCCGCCGATGTCGACGACGCGCACGACGTCGCCGTACTTCTCGCCGAACAGCGCCATCGCGCCGAGCGCCTTCGCCTCGTCGAGCGGGAGTTCACGGGTGACGACCTGCAGGTTGTCGCGGATCGCGGAGTTCGAGATCTCCTCGAGCTCGCTGCGGGTCTCGGCGGACAGGGCGGAGTTCCACCCGTAGTCGAGGCGGAGGTAGCCGGCCTTGTTGAACGAGCCCGACTGGTGCGCGTTCGGGCCGAGCACCTGGCGCAGCGCCGCGTGCACGATGTGCGTGCCGGAGTGCGCCTGCGTCGCGCCGCGCCGGTAGTCCTCGTCGACGAGGCTCGTCGCACGCTCGCCGACGCCCACCTCGCCCGAGGTGACCTTCACCGTGTGACTGATCAGCCCCTTGACGGGCTTCTGCACGTCGAGCACCTCGAGCTCGAAGCCGTCGCCGACGATGCGGCCCTGGTCGGGGGCCTGGCCGCCCGACTCCGCGTAGAGCGCGGTCTCGGCGAGGATGACCTCGGCCGTCTGGCCCGCGACCGCGTGCTGCACGGGGCGACCGTCGACGAGGATGCCGAGCACGCTCGACTCGGTCGACAGCTCGGTGTAGCCCGTGAAGATGGTCTCGCCCTTGGCGCGGTAGTCGGCGTAGACCGAGAGGTCGGCGAGCACCTTCTTCTTCGACTTCGCATCGGCCTTCGCACGCGTGCGCTGGGCCGTCATGAGCTCGTCGAACGCACCGCGGTCGACCGCGAGGCCGGCCTCTTCGGCCATCTCGAGCGTCAGCTCGATCGGGAAGCCGTAGGTGTCGTGCAGCAGGAACGCGGTGTCGCCCGCGAGCTCGCCACGGCCCGAGTCCTTCGTCTTCGCGACCGCGAGGTCGAGGATCGAGGTGCCGGCGGAGAGCGTGCGGAGGAAGGTCTCCTCCTCGCCGAGCGCGAGCTGCTCGATGTGCGCGTAGTCGCGCGCGACCTCGGGGTACGCGGACTTCATCGCGTCGCGCGAGGCGGCGAACAGCTCGCGGAACGTCGGACCCTCGACGCCGAGCAGGCGCATCGCGCGGATCGAGCGCCGCAGCAGGCGGCGCAGGATGTACCCGCGACCCTCGTTCGACGGGCTGACGCCGTCGCTCATGAGCATGAGGGCGGAGCGCACGTGGTCGGCGATCACGCGCATGCGCACGTCGTCCTCGTGGTCGGCGCCGTAGCGTCGGCCCGAGATCTCGGAGGCGCGGTCGAGCACCGGACGCACCTGGTCGATCTCGTACATGTTGTCGACGCCCTGCTTGAGGAACGCGACGCGCTCGAGCCCCATACCGGTGTCGATGTTCTTCTTCGGCAGCTCCTTCACGACGGTGAAGTCGGTCTTCGACGTCACATCGGTGATGAGGTACTGCATGAAGACGAGGTTCCAGATCTCGACGTACCGGTCGTCGTCGGTCGCGGGGCCGCCGTCGATGCCGAAGGCGGGGCCGCGGTCGAAGAAGATCTCGGAGCACGGGCCGGCCGGGCCGGGCTGCCCGGTGTGCCAGTAGTTCGTCTCCTTGCCGAGCCGCTGGATGCGCTCGTCGGGCAGACCCGCGACGCGCTTCCAGATCTCGATCGCCTCGTCGTCGTCCTCGTAGACGGTCACCCAGAGGTCGTCGGGCGAGAACCCGTAGCCGCCGGCCGACTCGGGGCTCGTGAGCAGCTCCCACGCCATCGAGATGGCGCCTTCCTTGAAGTAGTCGCCGAACGAGAAGTTGCCGTTCATCTGGAAGAACGTGCCGTGGCGCGGCGTCTTGCCGACCTCTTCGATGTCGTTCGTGCGGATGCACTTCTGCACGCTCGTCGCGCGCGGGTACGGTGCGGGAACGATGCCCGTGAGGTACGGCACGAACGGCACCATGCCGGCGACGGTGAAGAGCAGCGTCGGGTCGTCGGAGACGAGCGAGGCAGAGGGGACGACGGTGTGGCCGCGCTCGGCGAAGAAGTCGAGCCAGCGCTGGCGGATTTCGGCGGTCTGCATGGTTCCGTTCTGGGGTCGAGCCCGGTCGCCCGGGCCGGAGGGAAGGGTGGTGCTCAGCGTTCGGCGGCGGCCGCGTCGCCCTCGGCGCGCAGCTCGGCGTCGCGGGCGTGGTAGCCCTCGGCGATCGCATGGCCGAAGGCCCGCGCCTTCGCATCGACCGAGGAGAAGAAGTCGCGTCCCTGCTTGGTCTGGTTGACCTGGTGCGCGACGACGAATCCGGTCGCGATGCCCACGGTGAACCACAGAATGCTCTTCACTGGTGCTCCTGTTCGATGTCTCTCGCCGGCGCGGTGGCGCTCGGCACGCCTCGAACCAGTCTAGTGGCGCGTCGGCGCGCCGCGTCCGGAGACGCAACAGGGGCCGCGGGAAACCCGCGACCCCTGTTCGAGACGACTCGCGTCAGCGAGCGGCGTAGTACTCGACGACGAGCTGCACGTCACAGGTCACGGGGACCTCGGCGCGCTTCGGGCGACGCACGAGACGCGCCTGGAGCTTGTCGAGCTCGACCTCGAGGTAGCCCGGAACCTTGGGGAGCACGTCGACGTGACCGCCGGCCGCGGCGACCTGGAACGGCTCGGTGCCCTCGCTGCGGGTCTTCACGTGGACGAGCTGGCCCGGCTTCACGCGGAACGAGGGGCGGTCGACGAGCTGGCCGTCGACGAGGATGTGACGGTGCACGACGAACTGGCGGGCCTGCGAGATGGTGCGGGCGAAGCCGGCGCGGAGCACGAGCGCGTCGAGACGCATCTCGAGCAGCTCGACGAGGTTCTCACCGGTCTGGCCGGCGGTGCGCTTGGCCTCGACGTAGGCGATCTTCAGCTGCTTCTCGCGGATGCCGTACTGGGCGCGGAGACGCTGCTTCTCGCGCAGACGAACGGCGTAGTCGCTGTCCTGCTTGCGCTTGGTGCGACCGTGCTCACCGGGAGCGTAGGGGCGCTTCTCCATGTAGCGGGCGGCCTTCGGGGTGAGGGCGACGCCGAGCGCGCGGGAGAGGCGGGTCTTGCTGCGTGACTGGTTCGACACGAATGTCCTTTCGGAAGAATCTCAAGTGAATCACCGGCGCGTTCGTGCGCCGGGGATCTGTGTCAGAGGGATTCGCCAAGGGTGGATCGGCTACAGATCGCACCCGTTCGCCGGTGACCCTCTCGCAGCCGCGCTCGAGGATCTGGCTTCAGGCCAGCGACCATGCTACCACGACGAACCGGGCGTGATCAGCGCCCGCCGCGCACGATGCGGCGCAGCTTCGCGAGCCGCGCCGAGACCTCGCGCTCGTTGCCGTGCTCGGTCGGCGAGTAGTAGACGGCGCCGCGCAGCGTGTCGGGCAGGTACTGCTGCTCGACCACCCCGATCGCGTCGTCGTGCGGGTAGCGGTACCCCTTGCCGTGCCCGAGCCGCTTCGCGCCCGAGTAGTGCGCGTCGCGGAGGTGCTTCGGCACACGACCGGCCTTGCCGGCGCGCACGTCGGCGATCGCCTGGTTGATGCCGAGGTAGGCGGCGTTCGACTTCGGCGCGGTCGCGAGGTGCACCACGGCCTGCGCGAGCGGGATGCGCCCCTCGGGCATGCCGATGAGCTGGACCGCGTCGGCCGCGGCGACCGCCACGACGAGCGCCTGCGGATCGGCGAGGCCGATGTCCTCGGACGCGAGCACGATGATGCGACGCGCGATGAACCGCGGGTCCTCCCCGGCCTCGATCATGCGGGCGAGGTAGTGCAGCGCGGCGTCGACGTCGCTGCCGCGCACCGACTTGATGAACGCGCTGATGACGTCGTAGTGCTCGTCGCCGTTGCGGTCGTACCGCAGCATCGCGCGGTCGACGGCGCGGGCGACGATGTCGGCGGTGATCACCGGCGGCGCGGATGCCACGGCGCCGCCCTCGTCGCGCTCGTCGATCTGGTCGTCGTCGTCCGTCTCGTCGTCATCGACGTCGTCTGCGGTCGCTTCCGCCTCCTCGGTCGCCATCGCCGCCGCCGACACCGCCGCCGCCTCGAGCGCGGTGAGCGCCCGCCTGGCGTCGCCCGACGCGAGCCGCACGATCGCCGCGCGCGCCTCGTCATCGAGCACGACCTTGCCCGCGAGCCCGCGCGGATCGGTCACCGCACGGTCGACCACCACCCCGAGGTCGTCGTCGCCCAGGAGCTCGAGCGTGAGGAGCAGCGAACGCGACAGCAGCGGCGAGATGACCGAGAACGAGGGGTTCTCGGTCGTCGCGGCGACGAGGATCACCCAGCCGTTCTCGACGCCGGGGAGCAGTGCGTCCTGCTGGGCCTTCGTGAAGCGGTGGATCTCGTCGAGGAACAGCACGGTCGACAGCCCGTAGAGGTCGCGGCTCGCCCGCGCCTCCTCCATCACCTGGCGCACGTCGCGAACACCTGCGGTGACCGCCGAGAGCTCGACGAACTTGCGCCCCGAAGAGCGGGCGATCGCCTGCGCCAGGGTCGTCTTGCCGGTGCCGGGCGGCCCCCAGAGGATCACCGAGACCGACCCGCTCTCGCCGGAGCGGTCGCCCGCGAGGGCGACGAGCGGCGAACCCGGCGTCAGCAGATGACGCTGACCGGCGACCTCGTCGAGGCTCGTCGGACGCATGCGCACCGCGAGCGGAGTGGCGCCGGAGCGCAGCCCCGTACCGGTTTCGACCATGGATTCAAGCGTAGTCGTGGCATCCGACACCACTGCCCGATGAACCTGCCGCCTGCCGCTGCACGGTGCGGCGATTGGTGCGGTCACGCCCGCTTAAGTAGAGTCGGCTCGCAGGATTCCGGAGAAGGAGCAGGCGTGGCATCGAACGACCGACAGGCGCGCGAAGAGCGTGCGCGCCTGCGCACCTACCAGGCACGGCAGGAAGTCCACGCCGGCAAGCAGAAGCGGCGCACCCGCGACAACGTGATCGCGGTGCTCGCGCTCGTCGTCGTGCTCGCGCTCGCGGTGGGCGCCCAGCTCTTCTTCTTCAACGGCGGCCCCGGCACTCCCGAACCCGTCGCGAGCGAGACCCCGGCGCCGACCGAGGCGGCGGGCGAGAACCAGGGCGACGTCCCCTCCCCCGAGCTGGCCGAGGGCCGCACCTGGACGGGCACCCTGACGCTCAACGACATCCCGCTCGGCATCGAGCTCGACGGCGCCGCCGCTCCGCAGGCGGTCGCGAGCTCGATCAGCCTCATCCGGTCGGGCTTCTACGACGGCGTCTCGTGCCACCGACTCACGACCGAGGGCCTCTACGTGCTGCAGTGCGGCGACCCCGAGGGCACCGGCAGCGGCGGCCCCGACTACAGCTACGGCCCCGTCGAGAACGCCCCCGCCGACAACCTGTACCCGGCGGGCACCATCGCCATGGCCCGCCAGTCGGGCAACGGCTACAGCCACGGCAGCCAGTTCTTCATCGTCTACGAGGACACGACGCTGCCCACCGACGCCGCGGGCGGGTACACCGTGATCGGCAAGGTCACGAGCGGGCTCGACGCCCTGCAGGCCGGAGTCATCGACGCGGGTGTCGCCGACGGTGCGAGCGACGGGGCTCCCGTCGTGCCCACCACGATCACCTCCGTCACGATCCAGTGAGCACGGCACCGCCGCCGAGCGGTGCAATAGGCTTGTCAGCACACGCCGCCGTACCGGTGGCATCCGACCTGCAAAGGGTGAGGCCGTGACCGAATCAGATCAGCAACCGTGGGGCCGCGTCGACGAGACGGGCACCGTCTTCGTTCGCACGAGCGACGGCGAGCGGGAGGTCGGCCAGTACCCCGACGCGACGCCTGAAGAGGCGCTCGCCTACTTCGAGCGCAAGTACGCCGACCTCGCGGGCCAGGTGGGCCTGCTCGAGCAGCGCGTTCGCCGTGGCGCGCCCGCCGCGGACGTCGCCAAGGCCGTCTCGACGCTCACCGCGTCGATCACCGACGCCCACGCGGTGGGCGACCTCGAGTCGCTCTCACGCCGCCTCGAGGCGCTCTCGGGCACGACGAAGGAGCTCACCGAGCAGCAGCAGGCCGAGGCGAAGGCCGCCCTCGAGGTCGCCGTCGCCGAGCGCACGACGATCGTCGAGCAGGCCGAGGCGCTCGCGGCGCAAGACCCCGCGAAGACGCAGTGGAAGCAGGCGACCGCCGACCTCGACGCGCTCTTCGCGGCGTGGCAGCGCCACCAGCAGGACGGCCCGCGCCTCCCGAAGAACGAGGCCAACGAGCTGTGGAAGCGGTTCCGTGCCGCCCGTTCGACGATCGAGCAGCACCGCAAGGCGTTCTTCGCCGAGCTCGACGCCGCCCACCGCGACGTGCGCACCCGCAAGCAGCGCCTCATCGAGCGCGCCGAGGCGCTCTCGTCGCGCGGTGCCGACGCCGTCGGCGACTACCGCAGCCTCCTCGACGAGTGGAAGCAGGCGGGCCGCGCCGGCAAGAAGCTCGACGACCAGCTCTGGGCGAAGTTCAAGGCCGCCGGCGACGTGCTCTTCAACGCGAAGGCCGAGATCGACGCGAAGGACGACGAGGAGTACCGCGCCAACCTCGACGAGAAGCTCGTGCTCCTCACCGAGGCCGAGACGCTGCTCACCGCCACCGACCCGAAGCCCGCCCGCGCGGCGCTCAACGCCATCCAGCGCAAGTGGGACGAGATCGGCAAGGTCCCCCGCGACCAGGTCCGCAATGTCGAAGACCGCCTCCGCAAGGTCGAGAACCACGTCCGTTCGCTCGAGGACGAGCGTTGGCAGCGCGAAGACCCCGAGAAGAAGGCCCGCTCCGAGGGCATGCTCGGCCAGCTGCACGATGCGATCGAGAAGCTCGAGTCCGAGGTCGCCGCGGCCGAGGCCGCGGGCGATGCGAAGGCTGCGGCCGCCGCTCGCGAGGCGCTCGACGCCCGCCGTGCGTGGCTCAAGGCCGTCGGCGGCTGAGCCGACGACTTCTCCGGCACGTCTCGAAGGGGGCGGGATTCTCCACAGGATCCCGCCCCCTTCGGCATCCAGCCCTCGGATGCCCCAGCATGGGGTCATGGCTCGCCTCCCCGTGGTGCTCGGCACCCACGATCTCCCGCTCGCCGAACTCTGCGCCGCCCGCATCGACGGCGAGCTCTTCGCGATCGACGAAGGCTGGGCACCGGTCGACGAACCCGACCTCCCGAGCTTCCGCGCCGCGGTCGTCGCCCTGCGGATGCCACGGCGGTTGATCATCGAGCGGCTCTCGGCCGCCTGGGTGCACGGCGCACTCGATGCACCGCCTCGCACGGCGCAGTTCTGCGTGCCCCTGCACGAGCGCATCGCCGTTGCGCCCGCGCTCGGCACGATCGTACGCGAGGTGGTCGTGAGCGACGCCGAGCTCGTCGAGCTGGCCGGGGTGCGCTGCACGAGCGTCCCGCGGACCGCATTCGACCTGCTCCGCGATCAGACGCTCGACGACGCGACCGCCGAGCGCGTCGTCGCACGGCTCCTCGGCCAACGACCGGCGCTCGATGAGGAGGTGTCGGTGCTGTTCGCAGCCGCGAGGCGGATGCCGCGGATCACGCTCGCACGTGCCAGGTTCGCACGAGCGAGCGACGTGGCCGTCTCGTCGGGCCCGATCGGCGGTCAGCCGTCGCTGACGCGGTAGACGTCGTAGACGGCGTCGATCCGGCGGACGGCGTTGAGCACGCGGTCGAGGTGGGTCGTGTCGCCCATCTCGAACACGAACCGGCTGAGCGCGAGCCGATCGGTCGAGGTCGAGACGTTCGCCGAGAGGATGTTGACGTGATGCTCGCTGAGCACGCGTGTCACATCGGAGAGGAGACCGGCACGGTCGAGCGCCTCGATCTGGATCTGCACGAGGAACACGCTCTTCGAGCTCGGCGCCCACTCGACGTCGATCATGCGCTCGGGTTCACGCAGCAGCGACTGCACGTTGTGGCAGTTCGCCTGGTGCACCGAGACGCCGGCGCCGCGCGTCACGAAGCCGACGATCTCGTCGCCGGGCACCGGAGTGCAGCACCGGGCGAGCTTCACCAGGATGTCGGGGGCACCGCGGACGAGCACGCCCGACTCGGCGTGGCGAGGCAGCGGCCGCGTGCGAACGGGCAGCGGCAGATCGGGCTCATCGACGTCGTCGACGTCGCGCACGAGCGCGACGACCTTCTCGAGCACCGACTGCGTCGAGACGTGCCCCTCGCCGACCGCGGCGTAGAGCGATGAGACGTCGTCGTACCGCAGCATCGCCGCGACCTCGGCGAACGACTCCTGGCTCATGAGCTTCTGCAGCGGCAGGTTCTGCTTGCGCATCGCCCGCGCGATCGAGTCGCGACCCTGCTCGATCGCCTCGTCGCGCCGCTCCTTCGTGAACCACTGACGGATCTTGTTGCGAGCACGCGGGCTCTTCACGAAGTTCAGCCAGTCCTGGCTGGGGCCCGAGTCGGGGTTCTTCGAGGTGAACACCTCGACGACATCGCCGCTCGACAGCTCGCTCTCGAGCGGCACGAGCCGGCCGTTGACCTTCGCACCCATGGTGCGGTGCCCGACCTCGGTGTGCACCGCGTAGGCGAAGTCGACCGGCGTGGCACCCGACGGCAGCCCGATGACCCGCCCCTTCGGCGTGAAGACGTAGACCTCCTTCGCACCGATCTCGAAGCGCAGCGAGTCGAGGAACTCCCCCGGGTCGGCCGTCTCGGCCTGCCAGTCGGAGATGTGCGCGAGCCACGCCATGTCCGTCTCGTTCTGCATCGCCGGGCCGCCCGACGACTTGCCCGTCGTCTGCTCCTTGTACTTCCAGTGCGCGGCGACACCGTACTCGGCGCGCTGGTGCATGTCGTGCGTGCGGATCTGGATCTCGACCGCGCGGCCCTTCGGGCCGAGCACCGTGGTGTGCAGCGACTGGTAGAGGTTGAACTTCGGAGTGGCGATGTAGTCCTTGAAGCGCCCGGGCAGCGGGGTCCACCTCGCGTGGATCGCACCGAGCACGGCGTAGCAGTCGCGCACCGAGTTCACGAGCACGCGGATGCCGACGAGATCGTAGATCTCGTCGAAGTCGCGGCCGCGCACGATCATCTTCTGGTAGATCGAGTAGTACTGCTTCGGCCGGCCGACGACCTTGCCGCGGATCTTCGCCGCCTTGAGGTCGTCGTTGACGAGGTCGATGACGTTCTGCACGAACTCCTCGCGCTGCGGCGTGCGCTGCTTCACGAGGCTCTCGATCTCGGCGTAGAGCTTCGGGTAGAGCACCGCGAAGGAGAGGTCTTCGAGCTCCCACTTGATCGCCTGGATGCCGAGCCGGTGCGCGAGCGGCGCGTAGATCTCGAGCGTCTCGGTCGCCTTCCGGCTGGCGGAGGCGGCCGGGACGAAACCCCAGGTGCGCGCGTTGTGGAGGCGGTCGGCGAGCTTGATGATGAGCACGCGGATGTCTTTCGACATCGCGACGATCATCTTGCGGACGGTCTCGGCCTGCGTCGAGTCGCCGTACTTGACCTTGTCGAGCTTCGTGACGCCGTCGACGAGCATCGCGATCTCGTCGCCGAAGTCGGCACGCACCTCATCGAGGGTGTACGCCGTGTCTTCGACCGTGTCGTGCAGCAGCGCCGCCGCGACCGTCTTCGACCCGATGCCGAGATCTGCGAGGATCTGCGCGACCGCGATCGGATGGGTGATGTACGGTTCACCGCTCTTGCGCTTCTGCCCCTCGTGCGCCCGATCGGCGACGGTGTAGGCGCGTTCGATGAGCGCGAGGTCGGCCTTCGGATGATGCATCCGCACCGTCCGCAGGAGCGTGTCGACGGCGCCCGTCGGCTGCGCCTTCGAGAAGATCCTCGGCACCAGCCGCCGCAGCGAAGCTGTCGAGTTGACCCCGGTCTCCGTCACGCCTCACCTCCAGAACTCAATTATCACCGCTCCGGAGGGTGAGGCGTGCACGGCGATGCGCGCCGGGGGCGAACGTCATGCGGTGGCGATCGCCTCGGGGGTGCTCGCACCGGCGGCGCGCTCGCGCTCCTTCAGCACCTTCTGGTCATGGCGACGGATGTCGGTCTCGCCCTCGCGCAGTTGCGAGTACAGCGGCGCGGCGAGGAACACCGTCGACCAGGTTCCGACGAGGATGCCGATGAGCAGCGCCAGCGAGATGTCGCGCAGCGTGTCGGCACCGAGGACACCGGCACCGATGAACAGGATCGCGGCGACCGGCAGTGCGGCGACGACGCTCGTGTTGATCGAACGGACGAGGGTCTGGTTGACGGCGAGGTTCACCGACTCGGCGAAGGTGCGACGCGACTCCAGGCCGTCTTCCGCGGTGTTCTCACGGATCTTGTCGAAGACCACGACGGTGTCGTAGAGCGAGTAACTGAGGATCGTCAGGATGCCGATCATCGCGGCGGGGCTGATCTCGAAGCCGAACGCGGCGTAGAGGCCGGTCGTGACGACGAGGTCGACCATGAGGGCGAGGATCGCGGCCGCCGACATCTTCCAGGTGCGGAAGTACAGCGCCATGATCACGGCGGCGAGCAGCACGAAGGCGATGAGGCCGAGGACCGCCTGCCGGGTGACGTCGGCACCCCAGCTCGGCCCGATGAACGAGCTCGTGACCTCGGACTCAGGCACGTCGTACGCCTCGGCGAGGGCCGTGGTCACGTCGTGGGAGTCGTCCTGCGAGAGCTGGTCGGTCTGCACACGCACGCCGGTGTTGCCGACGATCGTGACCTTGACGGTCGCCTCGGGCACGACCGACGCGACGGCCTCGACCGCGGGCTCGGGCGTCGCGTTCTCGACGTCGGCGATCTGGAACTGGGAGCCGCCGCGGAACTCGATGCTGAAGTTCACGCCGGTGAACAGCGGGATGACGACCGAGAGGAGCACGAATACCCCGATGATCGTGTACCACTTCTTGCGGCCGCCGACGAAGTTGAACGAGCGCTTGCCGGTGTAGAGGTCATTACCGAAGGTGGTCAGACGGTTCGCCATCAGGACTCCTTCCCTTCGTTCGAGGTATCGCCGGAGCTCGAGCCCGCGCCGATCGCCGCGGCCTTGCGCTCGGCGATGGTCTGCCGGCGCTGCGCCTCCTTGGCACTCGACGCCGCCTTCTTGCCCGCCACCGCGGCGGTGGGCTTGCGGAACTCGGCACGGCCCCGGTACACGGCACCGAGCGCGTTCGGGTCGAGACCCGACCACGGGTTGCCGCTCGAGAAGAAGCGCGTCTGCGCGAGCAGCTGCAGCATCGGGTGCGTGAAGAGGATCACGACGATCACGTCGATGACCGTGGTGATACCGAGGGTGTACGCGAAGCCCTTCACGCTGCCGACCGCGAGGATGAACAGCACGACCGCGGCGAGCAGGTTCACGCCCTTCGACGCGAGCACGGTGCGGAAGGCGCGCTTCCACCCGGCCTCGACCGCCCCGACGAGCGGGCGCCCGTCACGCAGTTCGTCGCGCACGCGTTCGAAGTAGACGATGAACGAGTCGGCCGTGAAGCCGATCGCGACGATCAGACCCGCGATACCCGCGAGCGACAGGCGGTAGCCCTCGCGCCACGACAGGATCGTGATCGTCAGATACGTGATGATCGCGGCGATGATGAGCGACGCGATCGTCACCGAGCCGAGGGCGCGGTACTGGAACAGCGTGTAGATCACGACGAGGATGAGGCCGATGAGGCCGGCGAGCAGACCCGACTGGAGCTGCGAGGTGCCGAGGGTCGGCGAGATCGTCTCGGCGGACTGCACCGTGAAGCTGATCGGCAGCGCACCGAACTTGAGCTGGTCGGCGAGGGCCTTCGAGCTCTCCTGCGAGAAGTTGCCGGTGATCTGCGGGCGGCCGTCGGTGATCGCACCGTTCATCTGGGGTGCGGTCAGCACCTCGCCGTCGAGCACGAACGCGAACTGGTCGCGCGGCGACTGCCCCTGGCCCTGCAGCCCGAAGAGGCGGGTCGAGACCTTGGCGAAGTCCTCGGTGCCTTCGTCGTCGAAGACGATGTTGACGGCCCACTGGCCCGTCGATGCACCGGTCTGCGTCTGCACCGTGCCGTTCGTGGCATCGACGATGTTCTCGCCGCTCGCCTCGACCGGGCCGAGCAGGTACTTGACCTCGCGGTTGCGGTCGCAGGTGACGAGCGGCTCGTCGGCGGGGGCGACCTCGGTGTTCTCGTCGGCCTGCGAGCAGTCGTACGAGTCGAACTCGGCCTGCAGCGCGGGCGTCACCCACGCGAGGTCGCTGCCGTCGGTCGGCTCGGCGGTCGGCGTCGACTCGAGCTCCTCTTCGGCGCCGTCGGGCGACGGGCTCGCGCTCGGCTCGATCGACTGGTTCGAGGCGACGTCGGCGAGCAGCACGGCGCGGAGTTCGAGCTTGGCCGACTGCTCGATCCGGGCGCGGGTCTGGTCGTCGAGTTCGCCCGGGATGCGAACGACGACGTTCTCACCCTCGGTGTTGATCTCGGCTTCGGCGACGCCCGAGGCGTCGACGCGCTGGCGGATGATCGAGACCGCCTGGTTCAGCTGCTCCTGCGACACGGAGGTGCCGCTCTCGACCTGGGGCGCGAGGATGATCTGCGTGCCGCCCTCGAGGTCGAGCGCGAGCTTCGGGGCCCATGAGCCTTCGCCCCAGATCACCCCCGCCGCGTTGATGCCGAACAGGAGCGCGATGATGACACCCAGCCAGGTGAGGGAGCGCCACGCCTTGCGGACGGGCGCCGGCCGGGATGACCGCTTCGATGGTGCAGCCACAGGTTCTGCTTTCTCTGCAGGAGCCCGCGCAGCAGTGCGCGGGCCCAGCCTCGGGGGTGAGTCTTAGTCGTCCGACTTCTTGTTGTCGGGCGTCTCGTCGGTGGTCGGAGCCTCGTCGGCGGCGTCGGAGACGCGCTCACCGAACTCGGGCTCGCCCTCGACCGGCGCGGACGCCTCGTCGGTGCTCTCGTCTGCGACGGGGTCGACCACGCGAGCCACGGTCTGGCGGTGCACGGCGAGCACCGTGCCCGGCGTGGTCTCCAGGAGCACCTCGTTCGCCTCTTCGTCGATCGACAGGATGGTGCCGAAGACGCCGAAGTTCGTCATGACCTTCGCCCCCACCTGCACCTTCGACTGCAGCTCGCGAGCCTCGGCCTGACGCTTGCGCGAGTTGCGGAACATGAAGAAGATGAGCACCGCCAGGACGGCGAGCATGATGAGAGTGAACGGGTCGAACGTCATGAGGGAGCGATACCTTCCGGTGTGCGCGGGCGCACGAAGTCATTGGCGTTGAGGGACGAGCCTCAATGGATTATAGGTCATCGATCGGAAGCGCCGCTGCCGCGCCGGGAGCGCTCTCGGCGAGCCCGAAATGCCGCCACGCCGAGGGCGTCGCGACACGGCCGCGCGGGGTGCGCGTGAGCAGGCCGATCCGCACGAGGAAGGGCTCGACGACCGCCTCGATCGTCTCGGCCTCCTCGCCGACGGAGACGGCGAGCGTGTTGAGCCCCACCGGGCCCCCGCCGAACCGGGTGAGGATCGTCTCCATGACCGCACGATCGAGCCGGTCGAGGCCGAGCGGGTCGACGTCGTAGAGCTCGAGTGCCGCGCGCACGGCGTCGAGGTCGGCGCGGCCCGTGTGCACGAGCGCGTAGTCGCGCACGCGCCGCAGGAGGCGGTTGGCGATGCGCGGCGTGCCGCGGCAGCGCCCGGCGATCTCAGCGACCGCTGCGCCGTCGATCTCGAGGCCGAGCATGACCGCGGCGCGCGCCAGCACCTGCTCGAGCTCGGACTCGGCGTAGAACTCGAGGTGGGCCGTGAAGCCGAAGCGGTCGCGCAGCGGGTTCGGCAGGAGGCCGGCACGCGTCGTCGCTCCGACGAGCGTGAACGGCGCGAGGTCGAGCGGGACCGAGGTGGCGCCGGCGCCCTTGCCGACCATGATGTCGATGCGGAAGTCCTCCATCGCGAGGTAGAGCATCTCTTCGGCCGAGCGCGCCATGCGGTGGATCTCGTCGATGAAGAGCACCTCGCCGGGAACGAGCGAGGAGAGGATGGCCGCGAGGTCGCCGGCATGCTGGATCGCCGGGCCGCTCGACATGCGGAGCGGCCGACCGCCCTCGTGGGCCACGATCATCGCGAGCGTCGTCTTGCCGAGACCGGGCGGCCCGGCGAGCAGGATGTGATCGGGCGTACGCTGCTGCAGCGTCGCGGCCGTCAGGAGCAGCTGGAGCTGCCCCCTCACCCGGGTCTGCCCGACGAACTCCTGCAGGCTGCGGGGGCGGAGCGCCCCCTCGAACGCGAGCTCGGCCTCGGAGGCGAGCACAGGGTCGGTGAGGTCGTCGCCGTCGCTCATCGACTGCGCCCGCTCTGCTGGGCCGGCCCGAGCCGGGCGAGCGTGAGCCGCAGCAGGGTGGGCACGGAGGCCTGCTCGACGTCGCTCGCCGCGGCGAGCGTCTCGTCGAGCGCGTCGGCGGCGACCCGTTCGGACCAGCCGAGCCCGGTGAGCGCGGCGAGCACGCTGTCGCTCACCCCGCCCGCCGCGATCGGCGCCGCGACGGTGCGGGTCGTGGGCGGGGCGAGCTTGCCCGCGAGCGAGACCGTGATGAGCTTCGCCGTCTTCGGCCCGATGCCGCTGACCTTGCGGAACACCGCGTCGTCGTCGTTGTGCACCGCTTCGGCCACCTGCTCGGGCGAGATCGAGGAGAGCACGCCGAGCGCCGACTTCGGCCCGACGCCGGTGACGCCGATGAGGAGTTCGAACACGTCGAGCTCGTCGCGCGTGCCGAAGCCGAACAGGGTCATCGAGTCTTCGCGCACGATCAGGGTCGTGTGCACCGAGAGCTCATGGCCCTCACGCGTCGCGAGCACGAGCGCCGGCGTGGTGTTGACCTGGAAGCCGACGCCGCCCACGTCGATGACGACCGAGCTACCGGCGGCGGCCAGCACCCGGCCACGGAGAGAGGAGATCACTCCTTCAGCCTACGGGCGGCCCCCGACACCGCCGCGGAGCGTTCGGCGGCGAGCCATGCCCGTTGGGCGGGCGTCAGCCCCGCGGCATCCGCACCGACCGCCGAACCCGGCGCTCCCCCGCGCTTCGCGTCCGTGACGGCGGCGCCCGCGACACCGCCGGTGCGCCAGGCGTGGCAGATCGCGAGCGCGAGCGCGTCGGCGGCGTCGGCGGGCTTCGGCACGGCCTCGAGGCCGAGGATGCGCGCGACCATCGCGCCCACCTGCTTCTTGTCGGCCCGACCGTAGCCCGTGATGGCGGCCTTCACCTCGGACGGGGTGTGCAGTGCCACCGGCAGTTCGCGGCGTGCGGCGATGAGCATCGCCACCCCCGAGATCTGCGCCGTGCCCATGATCGTCGACACGTCGGACCGGGCGAACACCCGCTCGAGCGCGACCGCCTGCGGTCGGTGCTCCTCGAAGATCGCCTCGAGGCCGTCGGCGATGCGCGCGAGTCGGCGTTCGATCGGCGCGTCGGTCGGAGAGCGCAGCACGACGACGTCGACGAGCTCCGCCTTGCGGTTCGGCGACACGTCGACGACGCCGACACCGCAGCGGGTGAGCCCGGGATCGATGCCGAGCACCCGCACGGCGATCGCCCTACTCCGCCTCGAGCTCGGCCTGGACCTCGGCCGTGAGGTCGAAGTTGCTGTAGACGTTCTGCACGTCGTCGCTGTCTTCGAGGGCGTCGATGATGCGGAACACCTTGCGTGCCGTCTCGGCGTCGATCTCGACCTTGAGGTTCGGCACGAACTCGATGTCGGCCGACTCGTAGTCGAGCCCGGCCTCCTGGAGGGCCTTGCGCACCTCGACCATGTCGGACGGGTCGGTGATGACCTCGAAGCCCTGCGCGTGCGGCTCGATCTCTTCGGCGCCGGCCTCGAGGGCGGCCATCATCACGTCGTCTTCCGTGGTGTTCTCGCCCGAGACGACGATGACGCCCTTGCGGGTGAAGTTGTACGCGACCGAACCCGGGTCCGCGAGCGTGCCGCCGTTGCGGCTGAGTCCAGTGCGGACTTCTGCTGCGGCGCGGTTCTTGTTGTCGGTCAGCACCTCGACCATCATGGCCACGCCGCCGGGCGCGTACGCCTCGTAGGTGATGCTCAGGTACTCGACCGCTTCGCCGCCGATGCCGGCGCCGCGCTTGATGGCACGGTCGATGTTGTCGTTCGGCACCGAGGTCTTCTTGGCCTTCTGCACCGCGTCGTACAGGGTCGGGTTGCCGTTCAGGTCGGCGCCGCCGAGCTTGGCCGCGACCTCGATGTTCTTGATGAGCTTCGCGAACGACTTCGCACGGCGCGCGTCGATGACGGCTTTCTTGTGCTTGGTCGTCGCCCACTTGGAATGCCCGGACATGACTCTCCTGTATCCGCTTCGTCGACGGGTCCGCCCGCCGAGGAACCATTCTAGACGAGCAGGGATGCCGCGACCCGGCAGGCGGGACGTTCGCTCACGCGGTGCCCTACCCGAGCACCTTCAGGAGGGTTCGCAGGTTGCGGTTGGTCGTGGTGGGTTTGTACCGGGCCTTCGCGATGAGCTTCGCGAACGGCGTGTCGGTGGTGGTGCCCTTCACGGGGTTCCAGTACACGACGCCCTCGCCCCGGGCGATCGGGTCGACCGCGGGGTCGAGCGCGAGCTCGCCCGCCGACGCCAGCAGGTCGTCGATCACCTCGCCCGACACCGCGAAGATCACCCACGGCTGGCGCGAGGCGTCATCGGCGTCGAAGGGGAACGCGGCGACGGCGCGTTCGACCTCGGCCCGAGTGACGAGCACGACCGAGGCCGCGTACCCGAACCGCTCGGAGAGCGCCCGCTCGAGCCGCGAGGTCAGCGCTGCGCGCTCCGTCGCGGTCTCGTCGCCCGTGAAGACGACGTTGCCGGTCGCGAGCACCGTGCGCACCGAACCGAATCCCAATTCGCGGAACAGCTCGGCGAGCTCGGCCGACCGCACCGTGACGCCGCCCACGTTGACTCCGCGCAGCAGCGCGATCCACTCGGTCATGGGCCCGAGCGTAGCGTGCACCCCCGACGCCCTGCCGGGTGCAGCTCAGACGAGCGCCGGCATCCCCTCGGGGAACACCGCGCGCTGCCAGGCCGTGTACTTGCGTCGCATGAGCAGCGCCCAGAGCATCCTGATCGGCGCAGGCAGGTTCTCGCGGAGCCACTCGTCGCGCTCGGCGGCGGGCACCGCGTCGATCATGAGCCCGAGCTGGATCGGCATCGCCTCCTTCGGGAGCGCGGCGCGCCCGTGCTCGCCGACCTCGTCCCACTCGGCCTGCGTGAACACGCGCGCGACGATCGGGACGACGTCGGTCTCCTCCCGCCCGAGATGGACGCCGAGGGTGGTGCCGACCTCGTCGAGCGCGGCGGCGAGTCGCTCGCCGGACTCGGGGTCGGCGGTCGTGCGCCATTCCGCCAGTCGCGCATCGGCGACGTCGAGCAGTTCGGCGACCTGGGCGTGCTGCGCGCGCATCACGTCGACGTGGAACGAGCAGCCCGGCTCGCGCCGCTCGAGTCGATCCCAGATGAACTCGTCCTCGCCCTCGTGGTGCACGTGCAGCCCCTGGTCGATGAGCGCGACGGCGGCGCCCACGGTCGCGGCCCGTTCGAGGTCGCCCGGCGCGACCTCGCGCACCTGCCGCGGCAGCTCGCGGTAGCCCCACCGGAAGATGCGGTGGACGAGGAAGATGTCGCTGGTGTCGCAACCCGACTCGTCGACGGCGCGGCCGTCGGCGCCGGTGCTCGGCAATCGTTTGGTCATGACGGCGAAGCTACGCAGCGCGGCGCCGGCCGGAATCGGTGCCGGCACTGAACGGCCACCCCCGGTTCTGGGGGTGGCCGGCAGTTCAGACGAGCGATCGGATGCGGGCGCGCACCTTCCCGAGGAAGTACTCGTGGAAGCGGTGCTCCCCCGTGATCTCGGGGTGGAAGCTCGTGCCGAGGAGGTTGCCCTGCTCGACCGCGACGACGCGCCCGTCGTCGAGTCGCGCGAGCGCGGTGGCATCCGGCCCGACCGATTCGACGACCGGACCGCGGATGAACGCCGCGCGCACCGGTGCCGCACCGAGCGCGGGGATGTCGAGCTCGGTCTCGAACGACTGGTTCTGCGAGCCGAAGGCGTTGCGTCGCACGACGACGTCGAGGCCGCCGAACGACTGCTGGCCCTCGATCGCGTCGAGCACGGAGTCCGCGAGCATGATGAGCCCGGCGCAGGTGCCGTACACCGGCAGCCCGGCCGCGATCGCCTCGCGGAGCGGCTCGGCGACGCCGAACAGGCGTGCGAGCTTGTCGATCACGCTCGACTCGCCGCCCGGGATGACGAGGCCGTCGATCTCGGCGAGCTCTTCGGGGCGTCGCACGAGCGACACCGAGGCGCCGAGCCCCGCGAGCACGTGGGCGTGCTCGCGGAAGTCGCCCTGCAGCGCGAGCACGCCGACGCGGGGGCCGGCCGGAGCCTGCTCCCCCGCGTCGACGCTCTCGTCGCGGAGGGTGGACGTCACCATCCGCGCTCGGCGAGTCGGTGCGGCGCCGCGAGGTCGGCGACGTTGATGCCGACCATCGCCTCGCCGAGGCCGCGCGACACGTCGGCGATCACCGTGGCGTCGTCGTAGAAGGTGGTCGCCTTGACGACCGCGGCGGCGCGCGCCTCGGGGTTGCCCGACTTGAAGATGCCGGAGCCCACGAACACGCCGTCGGCGCCGAGCTGCATCATCATCGCGGCGTCGGCGGGGGTGGCGACACCGCCTGCGACGAAGAGCACGACGGGGAGCTTGCCGGTCTCGGCGACCTCGAGCACGAGCTCGTACGGCGCCTGGAGCTCCTTCGCGGCGACGTAGAGCTCGTCGCGCGTCATCGACTTCAGGTGGTTGATCTCGGAGTTGATCTTGCGGATGTGCTTGGTCGCCTCGGAGACGTCGCCGGTGCCGGCCTCGCCCTTCGAGCGGATCATCGCCGCGCCCTCGTTGATGCGGCGGAGCGCCTCGCCGAGGTTCGTCGCACCGCAGACGAAGGGCGTGTTGAAGCCCCACTTGTCGATGTGGTTGACGTAGTCGGCGGGCGAGAGCACCTCGGACTCGTCGATGTAGTCGACGTCGAGCGCCTCGAGCACCTGCGCCTCGACGAAGTGACCGATGCGGGCCTTCGCCATGACGGGGATCGAGACCTCGGCCTTGATCGCGTCGATGAGGTCGGGGTCGCTCATGCGGGCGACGCCGCCCTGCGAGCGGATGTCGGCCGGAACGCGCTCGAGCGCCATGACGGCGACGGCGCCGGCGTCCTCGGCGATGCGGGCCTGCTCGGGGGTGACGACGTCCATGATGACGCCGCCCTTCAGCATCTCGGCGAGGCCGCGCTTCACGCGGTTCGAGCCCGTCTCGGATACGGTCACAGGGGAATCCTTTCGGCGGTGCGCTGGGACGTGTGCGCAACTTGCAGACAAAGGGAGAGTTTGTCCTAGGCCAAAAGATAGCATGGCCTGAGACATGGAGAAGGGCGAGCTGTGATCACAGACATCGAGGGGCGCTCGGCGGCCGAGATCGCCGAGAGCCTGCGCGCCCTCATCGAACGCGGCGCCCTCCGCCCTGGCGACCCGCTGCCACCGGTTCGCGCCCTCGCCGAGCATCTCGGCGTCAATCGCAACACGGCGGTCTCGGCCTACCGGCAACTCATGAACGCGGGCGTCGTCGTCACCCTCGGGCGCGGCGGCACCCGGGTCGCCGGCACCGCCCCCGTCGCCCAGGAGGGCTTCGCCGCCGACACCGCACTCCGCGACCTCGGCACCGGCAACCCCGACGCGCGGTACATCCCCGACCCCTCGGCGGTGCTCGCGAGCATCGCCCGCCGCCCCGTGCTCTACGGCGAGCCCGTCATCGACCCCGGTCTCGACGCCTCCGCGCGCGCGTGGATGAGCGCGGACCTGCCCGCAGGCACCCCGTTCCGGCTCACCGTGACGAGCGGTGCCGCCGACGCCGTCGAGCGTCTCCTCGCGCAGGCCCTCACCCGCGACGACGCCGTCGCACTCGAAGACCCCTGCTTCCTCACGAGCATCCACACCGTGCGCATCGCCGGGTACCGTCCCGTGCCCGTTCCCGTCGACGAAGCGGGCATGACGGTCGACGGCCTCCGCGCCGCACTCGAGCAGGGCGTGCGCGCCGTCATCTGCACCCCTCGCGCGCAGAACCCCACGGGCGCGAGCCTCACCGAGCAGCGCGCCGCCGAGCTGCGGGCCGTCCTCGCCGAGCATCCCTACGTGCTCGTCATCGAGGACGACCACTACTCCTTGCTCTCCCAGCAGCCGCACCACACCCTCGTCGGCCCCGAGCACCGCCGCTGGGCGCTCGTGCGCTCGGTGTCGAAGTTCCTCGGACCCGACATGTGCCTCGCCGTCACCGCCTCCGACCCCGAGACCGCCGACCGCCTCGCGATGCGGCTCACCCCCGGCACGACCTGGGTGAGCCACCTCCTGCAGCGACTCGTCCACGCGCTCGCCACCGACCCCGAGGTCGCGGCCGGAATCCGCGCGGCGGGCGAGCACTACGCCGCCAGGAACGCGGCGTTCGCCTCGCAGCTCGCCGCCGCCGGCCTCACGGCCGACCCCGGCGACGGACTCAACGTGTGGGTGCCCCTCGGCGCCCCGGCACGCGCCGTCTCCGAGCAGCTCATGCGCCGCGGCTGGCTCGTGCGGCCCGGCGACGAGTTCGCACTCGGCGACCACGGGGCATCCGAGCACCTGCGCCTCACCGTGCACGAACTCGACGACGCCGAACAGCACCGCCTCGCCGTCGACCTCGCGGCCTCGGTGCGCGCCGTGCGCGAGCGAAGTGCGATGATCGAGCGGTGAAGATTCTCTCGATCCAATCGGCGGTGGCCTATGGCCACGTCGGCAACTCCGCCGCCGTCTTCCCCCTTCAGCGCATCGGCGTCGAGGTGCTGCCGGTCTACACGGTCAACTTCTCGAACCACACGGGCTACGGCGCGTGGCGCGGGCCGCTCATCTCCCCCGACGACGTCCGCGAGGTGATCGCCGGCATCGAGGACCGCGGTGTGCTCGACCAGATCGACGTCGTGCTGTCGGGCTACCAGGGCGGCGAGGGCATCGCCGACGTGATCCTCGAGGCCGTCGCGAAGGTCAAGGCCGCGAACCCCACCGCGATCTACGCGTGCGACCCGGTCATGGGCAATGCGAAGTCCGGATGCTTCGTGGCCCCCGCGATCCCCGTGCTGCTGCGCGAGCGCGTCGTGCCCGCCGCCGACCTCATCACGCCGAACCAGTTCGAGCTCGGCTACCTCACGGGCACCGAGCCCGACACGCTCGAGTCGACGCTCGCCTCGGTCGACCTCGCCCGCGCCGGCGGCCCCTCGACCGTGCTCGTGACGAGCGTCGAGCGCCCCGACCGCGCGGAGGGCACCATCGAGATGCTCGCCGTCGACGAGCGCGGCGCATGGATCGTGCAGACCCCGCGCCTCCCGATGAAGGCGAACGGCTCGGGGGATGTCACGGCAGCCCTGTTCACGGCCCACTACCGCCGCACGGGCGACGCGGCCGACGCCCTCGCCCGGACGACCTCGAGCGTCTTCGACCTGCTCACCCGCACGCACGAGTCGGGCGAGCGCGAGCTGCAGCTCGTCGAGTCGCAGGAGTCCTACGCGCACCCGCGCATGCAGTTCGAGGTGCGGCAGGTGCGCTGAGCGCGACCTCCGTCGGTCGAGTAGCGAAGCGTATCGAGACCTCTTCCAGGGTCTCGATACGCGCTCCGCGCTCCTCGACCGACTTCGGCGCTACTCGGCCTTCGGCCAGGCGTCGGCGATCTCCTGGCGCACCTCGCCGAGCAGGCGCGGCAGCGCCTTCGTCCCGGCGATGATCGGGAAGAAGTTCGAGTCGAGCGCCCACCGCGGCACGATGTGCTGGTGCAGGTGCTCGGCGATGCCGGCGCCCGCGATGCGCCCCTGGTTCATGCCGATGTTGAAGCCGTCGCAGCGCGAGACCTCTTTCACGACGCGCATCGCGATCTGCGTGAGCAGCCCGATCTCGGCCACCTCTTCAGGGCTCGCGTCGTCGTACGTCGCGATGTGCCGGTACGGGCACACGAGCAGGTGGCCGCTGTTGTACGGGTAGAGGTTCAGCAGCACGTAGGCGTGCTCGCCTCGCGCGACGATGAGCGACTGCTCGTCGCTCATCTCGGGGGCGCGGCAGAACGGGCACGAGTGCTCGTCGGGCTGCTGACCGTGCTGGATGTACACGAGCCGGTGCGGGGTCCAGAGGCGCTGGAACGCGTCGGGAACCCCGGCCATGTCGGCCGAGAGATCGGTCGGCACGCCGTCGAACTCCTCGGTGCCGTAGCTCCGGTCGTCGCCCGCCCCGTCGCCGGTCATGCGAACAGGTCGTCCCGCGTGTTCACCTGCAGGCGCTGGGCGATCGCATCGCGCACCTTCTCGACCGCCGCGGCGATCGGGACCCCGTTCTCCTGGGTGCCGTCGCGGAAGCGGAAGCTGACCGTCTCGCCCGAGCGGTCGTTCTCGCCCGCGATGAGCTGGAGCGGCACCTTCTGCGTGGTGTGGTTGCGGATCTTCTTCTGCATGCGGTCGTCGCTCACGTCGAGGTCGGCGCGAACGCCGTACCCCTTCAGCTGCTCGATGATCGCGCCGAGGTAGGGCGCGTACTCGTCGGCGACGGGAATGCCGACGACCTGGACGGGCGCGAGCCACACCGGGAAGGCACCCGCGTAGTGTTCGAGCAGGATCGCGAAGAACCGCTCGATCGAGCCGAAGAGGGCACGGTGGATCATGATCGGGCGCTTCTTCTGCCCGTCGCGGTCGGTGAACTCGAGGTCGAAGCGCTCGGGCAGGTTCGGGTCGACCTGCACGGTCGAGAGCTGCCAGGTGCGGCCGATCGCGTCGCGCGTCTTCAGGTCGATCTTCGGGCCGTAGAACGCCGCCTCACCGGGCATCTCGGTGAGCTTCAGGCCGCTCGCCCGGGCGACGTTGCGCAGCGCGTTCGTCGAGTACTCCCAGAACTCGTCGGAGCCGATCCACTTGTCCTTCTCGTCGTCGCGCATCGAGAGCTCGAGCTCGAAGTCGTCGAGGCCGAAGTCGCGCAGCATCGAGATGACGAAGTCGATGACCTTGGTCGCCTCTTCTTCGAGCTGCTCGGGGGTGACGAAGAGGTGCGAGTCGTCCTGGGTGAAGCCGCGCACGCGGGTGAGGCCGTGCAGGGCGCCCGAGAGCTCGTTGCGATAGACGGTGCCGTTCTCGGCGAGCCGCATCGGCAGGTCGCGGTAGCTGCGTCCGCGCTCCTTGTAGATGAGGATGTGCATCGGGCAGTTCATGGGCTTCAGGTAGTAGTCCTGGCCCTGCTTCGTGATGTTGCCCTCGGCGTCGCGCTCCTCGTCCATCACGATCGGCGGGAACATGCCGTCCTTGTAGGTGACGAGGTGGTTCGAGGTGAGGAAGAGGTCCTCCTTCGAGATGTGCGGCGTGTACACGTAGGTGTAGCCGCCCTCGATGTGCCGGCGACGGGCGTGCTGCTCCATCTCCATGCGGACGACGCCGCCGCGCGGGTGCCAGACCGAGAGGCCCGACCCGATCTCCTCGGGGAAGCTGAACAGGTCGAGGTCGCGGCCGAGCTTGCGGTGGTCGCGCTTCGCCGCCTCCTCGAGGCGGTGCTGGTAGGCGCGCAGCTCGTCCTTCGTGGGCCACGCGGTGCCGTAGATGCGCTGCAGCTGCGGGTTCTTCTCGGAGCCGCGCCAGTACGCCGCCGCGATGCGGGTGAGCGACCAGCCGTTGCCGATCATGCGGGTGTTCGGCAGGTGCGGGCCGCGGCAGAGGTCCTTCCAGACGGTCTCGCCCGTCTTCGGGTCGACGTTGTCGTAGATGGTGAGCTCGCCTGCACCGACCTCGACGCTCTCGCCAGAATCGCCGGGCACCGTGTCGCCCGTCGAAGCGGAGCCCTTGAGGCCGATGAGTTCGAGCTTGTACGGCTCGTTCGCGAGCTCGGCGCGGGCCTCGTCGTCGGTGACGACGCGCCGCATGAAGCGCTGCCCCGCGCGGATGATGCGCGCCATCTCCTTGTCGAGCGCCTTCAGGTCCTCGGGGGTGAACGGCTCGGCGACGTCGAAGTCGTAGTAGAAGCCGTCGGTGACGGGCGGGCCGATGCCGAGCTTCGCCTCGGGGTTGATCGACTGCACCGCCTGCGCGAGCACGTGCGCGGCCGAGTGCCGCAGGATGTTGAGCCCGTCGGGCGAGTCGATCGTGACCGGCTCGACGACGTCGGCGTCGGTCACCGTCGTCGCGAGGTCCTTGAGCTCGCCGTTGACGCGCATCGCGACAACGGAACGGTCGGTGAAGAGCTCGAAGCCGTCAGCCACCTGGATCCACTCCTTGGATTTTCTCGAAACGAACCCTTCAACTGTAGTCGTGCGCGCACCTCGCCCCGCGCAACGCCCACGACGCCGAAAGGGTGGTACTCGCCTGCTGCACTGCCCCTCGGCGTTCACCGCCCACGAAAGCCCGCGGGGAGCTCTGCGGTGAACGTGCTGCGGATCGCAAGGTGTTCACGGGGCGGCGACCGCGATCACCCTTGGTCTCCAGCGCGAGAGTCACCCGATCCGGGGAGACCTCAGTGCCCGAGCAACGCGCCGATCAACTTGAACGGAGCCGAGATCACCGTCCAGAGGATGCGCCCGATCACCACCCAGACGATTTCCGAAACGATCGCCTCCCCGGCGCTCGACCAGACCCTTGCCCGGGGCGCGACACGCTTCCATTCCGCTCCGTCCACGGTGGAGACAATCCGCCAGCGTCGATCGCACACCGGACACGTCCAGCGACGCCGGAGACGCGCATCGTTCGCGTCAGGGCGAGCACATCGATGGCGCGCGCCAGCGGGCTGCGGGTCGGTCACGATCGGCAGCCTATGGCACCACGGCGTCGGAGCCGAAGGACCGCCGACATCCCTAGCTCGGTCTTGCGCGACGCACCTACGCGACACGGTGCGACGAGCACGGAAACGACGAGAGCCCCGGCATCTCTGCCGGCGCTCTCTGTGCCTCGTCTCTTGGCCGCCTCTCCTCGGATCACCCGTCGCCGTCAGCGCTCGTACAGCACGATCGTCGACCGGTTCGTCTCGAACTCGCTGACCGCGGCGAATCCCTGCACCCCCAGCACATACGGCGCCCCGCGGAGGTCCCCGGCCGAAGGCGCCCCCGCCGTGACGAGCCACAGCCGGTCGATCCCGTCGAGCCTCGACCCGAGCCGGTCGAACTCGACCGTGATGTCGGAGAAACCGCCCGTCTCCTTGAACGAGCGGACGAACGCGACGTCGGTCGTGTTCGCGAACGCGGCCGGATAGCCGGAGAGCGCCAACCGCGGCTGCGTGTTGCCGAAGTTCGAGTCCTCCAGGAACACCCCGTCGCCCGGCTCGGCGTGTCGCTCGATGTAGTCGGCGATCTGGGCGAAGTCGCTTCCGTCGTTCTTGGCCAGGGGCGTGCGCTGGGCGAGGTAGCCGGGTGCGCACGCGAGCGCGAGGGCCGCAACCAGCAGCCAGGCCACCGGCTTCCGGGGAGTGATCGTGAACGCGAGCGCGAGGAGCACGGCGACCGCCGGCACCGCGAAGGACAGGTAGCGGGGGGTGAACACCGATCCGACCGCGGCATCCGCCATCAGCAGGACGAGCAAGGGGACGAAGAACCAGGCGAGCGCGAGTCCGAGCAGGCGGCGTCGAGCGGCCGAGAGGCGGCGGGCGAAGCAGAGGGCCAGCACGAGGGCGACCACGCTCACGCCCGTGGCCACATCCCGGGAGAGCTGGAACGCGGGCTCCGAGAGGATCCCCCACAGATCCCGGCCGGGCTGGTAGGCGATCCACGAGATCTGCTTCTTCTGCTGGAGACCCTCCTGGATCAGCGGGAGCGTGACCAGACCGGCGAGCACGGCGGCCGCCAGCCAGGCGAGAACCGCTCGGCGCCCGCGATGGCGGCGCCAGAGGAAGAACCCGTGGACCGGGATCAGAAGCAGCGAGTAGAGGAAGACCGCCGCCCCGACGATGAGCATGGCCGCATAGGCCCACCACCAACGACGTCGCCCGCTGCGGAGTGCGACCAGCAGGACGACGGTGGTCCACACGGCGACCGCTGCGCTCAGGGCGTAGGAGCGCGCCTCGACCCCGATGAAGGTAACGTGCGGCAGCACCGCGAAGATCGCACCGGAGACGACCCCGACATGCAGGCTCGTGAACATCGAGACCAGCACGACCAGGCCGGCGGCCGCCGCACCGATGGCCAGTGCGGAGAGCGACCGGGTGGCCGCCTCGGACTCGCCGAAGACGCCGATCCAGACCTTCATCAGCGAGTAGTAGCTCAGGTGGACGACATCGATGTACTCGGTGAAGGCGAACAACTCCCGCCAGCTGAGCCGGGCGGCCATCAGCGTGGCGACTTCGTCGAACCAGTACGAGGGAACCCACGAGCCGGCGAAGGAGACGATGAACGCGACGAGCCCGACGGCGCTCGCCGCGCGGTTCCGCCGCACCGGGAAGGGAGTCCGTCGACGCAGCAGCCGCTCCGGTGCAATCGTCGCTGTGTGCACGAGGCTCCTCTCTCACGGATCTCGGGAGAGGATATCGGCGAACCGGTGCACCTGATCGCGAGGCACGCGATCGCGGAACGGCACGGGAGCCCGCCTGGGCCTCATTGCCCGGAAACGACGAAAGCCCCGGCATTTCTGCCGGGGCTTTCTGTGGTGGGCGATACTGGGATCGAACCAGTGACCTCTTCCGTGTCAGGGAAGCGCGCTACCGCTGCGCCAATCGCCCAGAATCGAGTGCGAGGCTCTCGATCTGGAGGTGGATACGGGATTCGAACCCGTGTATACGGCTTTGCAGGCCGCTGCCTCGCCTCTCGGCCAATCCACCGTGTATGGGTTCTCCACCAAAAGAACAGGAGTCAAGCTTGCGCTTGATCCTGATCAGAGCGGATGACGAGATTCGAACTCGCGACCCTCACCTTGGCAAGGTGATGCGCTACCACTGCGCCACATCCGCGTTGCTTTCGCATTTCTGCGTGCAGAGAAGACTTTATACACACTTCGAGCGATTCACAAACTGAACGGCAGGTGAACGGGATTCAGGCCGGTCACACCACCATTCCAGCACTGATTCCCGGGCGTGTCGAGGCCTGGATCCGAGTCGAGGCCCGCTCACATCCCGCTCGATGTGCATTCGCCCCCGATCGTCGGCTAGTATCAAGTCCGCGGTCACCGAGAGGTTCCGCGAAATCCCTTCAGGGCGATTGGCGCAGCTGGTAGCGCGCTTCCTTCACACGGAAGAGGTCGTCGGTTCGAGCCCGGCATCGCCCACACAGAGAAACCCCCGGCAGTCGCCGGGGGTTTCTGCGTTTCCGGGCGGATGCCTCCGCCTCAGGCGGTCGCTCAGTTCCAGCCGTACCGCCGCGAGAGCGCATCGGCGACGCGCTCGAAGCGCGCAGGGTCGAGCGAGGCCGCCTCGCGACGCATCCCGCCGGCGCGGACACGGAACACCCGGTCGGTCTTCGCCCAGCTCGGCCGCCCCGAGGCATCCCAGGGCCCCTCGCCGAGCGAGACGTAGTCGCGTTCGCCGTCGTGCGCCTTGCTCGTGAGCTGCACGGCCAGGTAGTCCCCCGCCTGCGAGGCGGCGACGATGACGACCGGGCGGTCCTTTCCGCGGCCGTCGCGCTCCTCGTAGGGCACCCAGGTCCACACGACCTCACCGGGGTCGGGATCGCCGTCGGGCGTCGGCGCGTAGCGCAGCTCGACGCCGCGCAGCCGGTCGGGGTCGATCTCGATCGTGGCGTCGTCGCCGAACTGCCCCGGAGAGGATTCGCCGGCGAACGGCGCCGGCCGCGGGGCATCCGCCGTCGACGGCGAAGCCGAAGTACTGGTCGGCGAAGCCGTCGACGATCGGGTGGACGCGGGCGAGAGGATCGCCCGCAGCACGCGCCCGAGGGCGGTGAGGAAGCGGCTGGTGTCTGACACACCGGCACACTACCCCACCGCCCTCGGGCGGCCGGAGGGGGCTCAGACGGTCTCGAGCTTGTAGGCGTCCTCTCCGTGCACGACGGTGTCGATGCCGGCGATCTCGTCCTCGTTCTTCACGCGGAAGCCCATCGTCTTCTGGATGATCGTGCCGATCGCGAAGGTCAGCACGAACGAGTACGCGAGGACCGAGGCCGCGGCGATCGCCTGCACCGCGAGCTGCGTGAAGTCGCCGCTGTAGATGAGGCCGGTGCCGTTGGCGAAGATGCCGAGGTAGAGCGTGCCGATGAGGCCGCCGACGAGGTGGATGCCCACGACGTCGAGCGAGTCGTCGAAGCCGAACTTGAACTTCAGGTCGATCGCGAGGGCGCACACCGCACCGGCGACGAGGCCGAGCACGATCGCCCAGACCGGCGTCAGCGAGGCGCAGGCCGGGGTGATGGCGACCAGGCCCGCGACGGCGCCCGAGGCGGCGCCCACCGAGGTCGGCTTGCCGTCCTTGATCTTCTCGACGAGGAGCCAGGCGAGCAGGGCCGCCGCCGGGGCCGCGATCGTGTTGACGAAGGCGAGGGCAGCCGTGCCGTCGGCGGCGAGCTCGGAGCCCGCGTTGAAGCCGAACCAGCCGAACCACAGGAGGCCGGCGCCGAGGAGCACGAACGGCGGGTTGTGGGGAACGTGCGCCCCCTTCGAGAAGCCGACGCGCTTGCCGAGCACGAGCGCGAGGGCGAGGGCCGCCGCGCCGGCGTTGATGTGCACCGCCGTGCCGCCCGCGAAGTCGATCGCGCCGACGCCGAAGAACTCCTGCATGCCGTACGTGATCCAGCCGCCGTAGGCGAAGCTGCCGTCGTCGGCGAGGCCGAAGTTGAACACCCAGCTCGCGACCGGGAAGTAGACGATCGTCGCCCAGATGCCGGCGAACACCATCCACGCGCCGAACTTGGCGCGGTCGGCGATCGCACCCGAGATGAGCGCGACGGTGAGGATCGCGAACGTCGCCTGGAACGCCACGAAGGCGAGCGGCGGGTACGCGGCGCCGTCTGGGGTCTCGAGGAGGCTCGACAGGCCGATCGCCGACCAGTCGATCGACCAGGGTGCGACGAGGCCCTCGGCGCCCGGGAACGCGATGGCGTAGCCGTAGAGCACCCACAGGACGCCGATCAGGCCGAGTGCGCCGAAGCTCAGCATCATCATGCTGATGACGCTCTTGGCCTTGACGAGCCCGCCGTAGAAGAACGCGAGCCCCGGCGTCATCAGCAGCACCAGGGCTGCGGCGATCAACAGGAACGCGGTGTTGCCTTGATCCATCTCTCGAACCTCTCTCGGAATACAGGGCGGGGGACCCTGTGCGCCCCAGTTTCATGAGGCTTCGTTTCGAGAGGGATCGTGCGATGTTTCGTGCCCGTTACGGCTCGCGGAGCTGTGTGAACAGCGCGTTTCGGGATGCTTCGCATCGGCGAGGAACTCGCCGTGGAATCGCCCGGCCGTGCGCGCAGCTCAGTCGTGCGGCGGCAGCTCGCCCGAGGTCAGCGCGATCATGCGCGAGATCGCCCGGAGGTACTTCTTGCGGTAGCCGCCCGACATCATGTCGCCGCCGAACACCTCGTCGAGCGGGATGCCGCTCGTGATGATGGGCACCTCGGCGTCGTAGGCCCGGTCGATGAACGCGACGAGGCGGAGCGCGGCGTTCTGGTCGGTGAGCTCGTGCACGCCCTGCAGCGCGATCGTGTCGAGCCCCTGCACGAGCTTCACGTACTTCGAGGGGTGCACGGTCGCGAGATGCGCGATGAGGGCGTCGAAGGTGTCGAGCGAGACGGTGTGCTCGCGGGCGGCGAGGGCCTGCGCCGTGCGGGCGACCTCGTCGTCGGTCGCAAGCGCGAGCGCATGCCCTTCGGTGTCGCGGCGGCGGTAGTCGAGCCCGTCGATGCGGAGCGTCTCGAAGTTCGAGGAGAGCGCGTGGATCTCGCGGAGGAAGTCGGCCGCGGCGAACCGCCCCTCGCCGAGGGCGTTCGGCGGCGTGTTCGACGTGGCCGCGACCCGCGTGCCGCTCGCCATCAGCTCGCCGAGGAAGCGAGTCATCAGCATCGTGTCGCCCGGGTCGTCGAGCTCGAACTCGTCGATGCAGATGAGCTTCGCCCCGCGCAGCAGTTCGACGGCCGGCTGGTAGCCGAGCGCGCCGACGAGCGCGGTGTACTCGATGAAGGTGCCGAAGTACTTCGGGCCGTGCGCGACGTGCCAGAGGGCCGCGAGCAGGTGCGTCTTGCCGACGCCGAACCCGCCGTCGAGGTAGACGCCGGGCAGTTCGATGCGAGCCGGTCGCTTGCGAGAGAAGAAGCCGCCCGGGCGCTGCGCTGCGCGCCATGCGCCGGCGAACTGGTTGAGCCGCTCGAGAGCCGCCTGCTGCGAGGGGAAGTCGGGGTCGGGGCGGTACGACTCGAAGGAGGCGTGCTCGAACTGCGGCGGCGGCACGAGCTCCGACGCGATCTCGGCCCCCGAGATGACCGGGTTGCGGTCGACGAGGCGGATGGGGTCGTGGCTGGAGGCCGTGGTCATGCTGGTGAGCTCCCGTGTTGCACCGGATGACGGGTGCCGTGACTGCGCCCCGCGGGCCGCGTAGATTCGAGGGTGGACAGGTCATCAGCCTAGTCCGCTCCCCCGCCCCGCCCGCCGACCAGGCGATCACAGGAGGTCACATGTCCGCCGAGTTCGACTCCGCCGCGAAGTTCGCCGAATACGCCCACCCCGAGCGGCTCGTCTCGACCTCCTGGCTCGCCGAGCATCTCGACGACCCGGGTCTCGTCGTCGTCGAGTCCGACGAGGACGTCCTCCTCTACGAGACCGGCCACATCCCCGGCGCGGTGAAGATCGACTGGCATCTCGACCTCAACGACCCGGTCGTGCGCGACTACGTGAGCGAGGAGCGGTTCGCGGCGCTCCTCGGCTCGAAGGGCATCTCGCGCGACTCGACGATCGTCGTCTACGGCGACAAGAGCAACTGGTGGGCCGCGTACGCGCTCTGGGTGTTCACGCTCTTCGGGCACGCAGACGTGCGCCTCCTCGACGGCGGTCGCGACCTCTGGATCGCCGAGGGCCGACCGCTCACGACCGACGCCCCCGAGGTGACCCCCGTCGATTACCCGGTCGTCGCCCGCGACGACTCGGGCGTGCGCGCCTTCAAGGAGGACGTGCTCGCGCACCTCGGGCAGTCGGCGGCCGGCGGGAGGGCGCTCGTCGACGTCCGCTCCCCCGAGGAGTACAGCGGAGAGCGCACGACCGCCCCGGCCTACCCCGAGGAGGGGGCGCTCCGTGCGGGCCACATCCCCACCGCGGCATCCGTGCCGTGGGCTCGCGCTGCTGCGGGCGACGGCACCTTCAAGTCGCGTGCCGAGCTCGACGCGATCTACCGCGACGAGGTCGGCCTCGCCGACGACGACGACATCGTGGCGTACTGCCGCATCGGCGAGCGGTCGAGCCACACCTGGTTCGTGCTGCAGCACCTGCTCGGCTTCGAACAGGTGCGCAACTACGACGGCTCCTGGACGGAGTGGGGCAGCGCGGTGCGAGTGCCGATCGTGACGGGCACCGAGCGGGGCGAGGCGCCCGCGCGCTGAATCCCTGCGCGCTGATCGGCCCGCGACCGGCGGTCACGGGCGACGCGCAGTCGGCACGTGGGAGGATTGATCCGATGGAACAGACCACTCTTCCCGAGCTCCTCGCCGAGACCCGCGACGACTTCCTCGCGCTCGAGGTTCGCGATCGACTGCAGTTGCTGCTCGAGTTCTCGAACGAGCTTCCCGAGCTGCCCGAGCGCTACGCCGAGCACCCCGACCTGCTCGAGCGCGTCGAGGAATGCCAGTCGCCGGTGTTCATCTTCGTCGAGGTCGAGAACGGCGTCGTGCACCTGTTCGCGACGGCGCCGGCCGAGTCGCCGACGACGCGGGGCTTCGCGTCGATCCTCGTGCAGGGCCTCGCTGGGCTCACCGTGCAGGAGGTGCTCGACATCCCCGCCGACTACCCGCAGTCGCTCGGGCTCGGGGCGGCCGTGTCGCCGCTCCGCGTGCGCGGCATGACGGGCATGCTCGCGCGGGTGAAGCGGCAGCTGCGCGAACGCACCGCCGTCGCCTGATCAGCCGACGATCTCGACGGCCTCGTCGTCGTGATCGGCCGGGGTCCGCGCGGCGAGCCAGGTGGTGATGAGCGCGTTCCAGCGCTCGGGGTCGTGGTTCCACAGCTTCGTGTGCCGGGCTTCGGCGAACTCCTCGAACTGGATGAGATCGGGTCGGGATGCCGCGAAGCGGCGTGACCCGTCGATCGGCACGAACCCGTCGTCGACGCTGTGCATGAGCAGGATCGGCACCGTGAACTCCTCGGCGCGCACGACGGGATCGAGGTCTTCGAGGTCGATCGGGGCGGCGAGGCCCGTGAGCCCGCCGCCGTAGGGGGCGCCGAGGAGACGGGCGACGACGTCGCCGAGGCCGCGCGGCAGCCCGAGCGCCCCGCCCTGGAACCGGAGGATGTCGACCCAGTCGATCGCGGGCGACTCGAGGATGATGCCGACGAGGCGTTCGCGCACCTCCGCGGAGCGGAGCACCGCCTGCAGGGAGATCATGCCGCCCATCGACCAGCCCATGAGCACGATCTCGCTCGCGCCGCGCTCGATCGCGTACCCGACGGCGGCGACGACGTCGACCCACTCGGTGCCGCCGAGGCCGTAGCGCCGATCGCTGCTCGCCGGGGCTTCGCCGTCGTTGCGGTAGGAGATGAGGAGGCTGTTCCAACCGGCCGCCCGCGTGGCATCCACCGCGCGAAGCGTCTCGTGCCGCTTCGCACCGCGCCCGTGCACCTGCACCACCCACCGATCGCTCGGGGAGTCGGGCGCGAACACCCAGGCCGGCGCGGGGCCGAGCTCCGTCTCGATGAGGACGTCCTCGTAGGGCAGGTCGAGCTCCCACGGGCCGAGGTGGTACCAGCCGTTGATCCGCCCGCGCGTCGCACGCTCGGGCCGCCCGAAGTCCGTCGCGGTGAGGTGCCTGCGGACCCGGCCGTCGTGCTCCTCGATGACGTCGCCGAGGCGGGCGTGCCCCGAGTCGTGCTCGAACCAGAGCCCGTACGGCCCGCGCATTCGCGCCTCCGCGTTCGCGGCGAGGGTGATCTCGTGGGCGACGGTGTCGACCGAGAGGATCCGCAGATCCTGTTCGCGGCGCGTCGGCGGCGTGACGACCTTGCGGGCGAAGACGACGGCGAGCATCGCCGCCGCGGCGCCGGTCGCGAAGGCGAGTGCGGCGGCGAGCAGCGCCGCGGCGCCGACCATCGTCCGCGCCGATCCTCGTTGCTTGCTGCGCTCCGCCATCGGCATCCTCCCCGGTCAACCGTCTCGTGTGCGTCGCGATGCGGCGTGCCGCCGTCATCGGCTCCCGTCGAGACTCTAGTCTGCACTCGTGCCCGACCACCCGTCCTCGCTTCCCGCCGAGTTCGAGGCAGCGCTCGCCTCGATTCGAGCCGCCGTCCCGCGTGCCGAACTCGCGGTCACGGAGATTCCGGCGCCCGGCGGACTCGCGCCGCATTCGCTCGCCCTGTCGGCCGATGTCTCCCCCACGAGCCACGGCGATGACTCCGAGCTGGGTACCGGCCGGTTCATCCTGCTGTACGACCCGAGCGAACCCGAGGCCTGGGGCGGCCGGTTCCGCGTCGTGTGCTTCGCCCAGGCACCCCTCGAGACCGACATCGGGCTCGACCCGTTCCTCGCCGACGTCGCCTGGTCGTGGCTGATCGACGCGCTCGACGCGCGGGGCGCGCACTACATCGCCGCGTCGGGCACGGCGACGAAGATCCTCTCGACCGGATTCGGCGAGTTGGCCGCGCAGGGCGACGGGGCGCAGATCGAACTGCGAGCCTCGTGGACCCCCCTCGATTCGGAGATCGCCGCCCATGTGGAAGGCTGGAGCGAGTTGCTGTGTATGCTCGCAGGGCTTCCGCCCCGTTCGGACGGGGTGACCGCACTGCCCCGTCGGAGGTCGAATCGTGGATGACTACCGGGTGATCGAGACGCCCGCGGAGTTCGACGACGCCGTCGCGACCCTCCTCGGCGGCGAAGGACCCATCGCGGTCGACGCCGAACGTGCGAGCGGCTTCCGCTACTCGCAGCGGGCCTACCTCATCCAGATGTACCGGCGCGGCTCGGGCGTCTTCCTCTTCGATCCGCCGCAGATCCCCGACTTCTCGGAGCTGCAGGCCGGCATCCATGCCGATGAGTGGGTGCTGCACGCCGCCAGCCAGGATCTCGCGTGCCTGCGCGAGGTCGGCCTCGACCCCGACCGCATCTTCGACACCGAACTCGCGGCGCGACTGCTCGGCATGCCGCGCGTCGGGCTCGCCTCGGTCGTCGAGGAACTGCTCGACATCAAACTCGCCAAGGAGCACTCGGCGGCGGACTGGTCGACGCGGCCGCTGCCGCAGTCGTGGCTCAAGTACGCCGCGCTCGACGTCGAACTCCTCGTCGATGTACGCGACCGGCTCGTCGAGCGTCTCGCCGACGCCGGGAAGACCGAGCTCGGCGAACAGGAGTTCGACGCCGTGCTGCACCGGGCGGCGAAGCCGGCCTCCGCCGAGCCCTGGCGGCGGCTCTCCGGCATCCATGCGATGCGCAGCGCGCGCAACCTCGCCGTCGCACGCGAGCTCTGGCTCTCCCGCGACGAGCTGGCCTCCTCGACCGATGTCGCTCCCGGCCGCCTCGTTCCCGACGCCTCCGTCGTCGCCGTCGCGAAGGCGCTGCCGTCGACGCGTCGTGCGCTCGCGGACCTCCGCGAGTTCACGGGGCGCGCGAGCCGCAGCGAGCTCGACCGCTGGTGGACGGCCGTGGAGCGCGGACTCACGACGAGCGAGCTCCCGGCGGTCCGGGTCCCGAACGACGCGCCTCCGCCACCACGCGCCTGGGCCGGCCGGAACCCCGAGGCCGACGCGCGCCTGAAGCTCGCGAAGACGGCCGTCGCCGAGGTGGCCGAGTCGCTCGTGATGCCGGTCGAGAACCTGCTGACCCCTGATTTCCTGCGGCGCGTCGCGTGGACGCCGCCGAAGCCCGCCGATGCCGAATCAATCGGTGCGGCGCTCGCTGCGCTCGGGGCCCGGCCCTGGCAGGTTGACGCAACCGCACAGATTATCGCCGCCGCATTTGTCGAGGCGTCACAAGCGGTTCTCGACGCTACCTCAGCCGATTCGTAGGAACCGTCAAGCGATTCCGCGCCCCCGCGACCGCGTTCGTAGGATCGAAGCAATCCTGATCGAAAGTGAGCTGCAGCGTGGCTGATCAAGCTGAAGTCGTGTTCGTCGACGGGGTCCGCACCCCGTTCGGCAAGGCCGGCGAAAAGGGCATGTACTGGAACACCCGAGCCGACGACCTGGTCGTGAAGGCGATCGTCGGACTCCTCGAACGCAACCCGAACGTCCCGAAGGATCGCATCGACGACGTCGCGATCGCGGCGACCACCCAGACCGGCGACCAGGGTCTCACCCTCGGCCGCACGGCGGCGATCCTCGCCGGGCTGCCGAAGACGGTGCCCGGGTTCTCGATCGACCGCATGTGCGCCGGCGCGATGACCGCGGCCGCGATGATGGCGGGCTCGATCGGTTTCGGCATGTACGACCTCGCCATCGCCGGCGGCGTCGAGCACATGGGCCACCACCCGATGGGCTCGGGCGTCGACCCAAACCCGCGCTTCCTGAGCGAGCGTCTCGTGGGCGAGGACGCCCTCGTCATGGGCGCCACCGCCGAGCGCATCCACGACCGCTTCCCGCAGCTCACGAAGGAGCGCAGCGACCGCTTCGCCCTCGCGAGCCAGCAGAAGACCGCCGCGGCGTACGCCGCCGGCAAGATCCAGCAGGACCTGGTCCCCGTCGCCATCCGCACCGAGGAGGGCTGGGGCCTCGCCACCCGTGACGAGGTCATGCGCCCCGAGACGACGCTCGAGGGCCTCGCCGCTTTGAAGACGCCCTTCCGCCCCCACGGCCGCATCACGGCCGGCAACGCCTCGGGTCTCAACGACGGCGCGACGGCGGCCCTGCTCGCCTCGGGTTCGCTCGCGAAGGAGCTCGGCCTCGCCCCGAAGATGAAGCTCGTGAGTTTCGCCTTCGCCGGCGTCGACCCCGAGATCATGGGCATCGGCCCGATCCCCGCGACCGAGAAGGCGCTGCGCAAGGCGGGCCTCACGATCGACGACATCGACCTCTTCGAGATGAACGAGGCGTTCGCGGTGCAGGTGCTGTCCTTCATGGACCACTACGGCATCGACGACGAGGACCCCCGCGTGAACCCGTGGGGCGGCGCGATCGCGGTCGGCCACCCCCTCGCGTCCTCGGGCGTGCGTCTCATGAACCAGCTCGCGAGCCAGTTCGCCGAGCGCCCCGAACTGCAGTACGGCATCACCAGCATGTGCGTCGGCCTCGGCCAGGGCGGCACGATGATCTGGGAGAACCCGAACTTCGACAAGAAGGCGAAGAAGCGCGCATGACCGACTACTCGACGATCGACTTCGACTCGCTCGTCGCCCTCGCCGGCGACGACGAGGTCGTGACGCACTCCTACGTGCGCGACGTGCCGCTCTCGGGCGGCAAGACCCTCGCCCTCCTCACCCTCGACAACGGCCGCGACCACACCCGCCCGAACACGCTCGGCGCGGCGACGCTGCTCGAGTACGCGGCGAAGCTCGACGAGCTGAAGGCGCGCGCGGCGGCCGGCGAGATCCACGCCGTCGCCGTGACGGGCAAGCCGTTCATCCTCGCCGCGGGCGCCGACCTCTCGAAGGTCGCCGAGATCCCTGACAAGGAGACGGCGAAGAAGTTCGTGCAGCTCGGCCACTACGCCCTTGCGAAGCTCGGCGAGGTCGGCGTGCCGTCGTTCACGTTCTACAACGGGCTCGCGCTCGGCGGCGGCCTCGAGATCGGCCTCCACGCCGACTACCGCACGGTGGATGCCTCGGCACCGGCCCTCGCCCTCCCCGAGGTGTTCCTCGGGCTCATCCCCGGTTGGGGCGGCGCGACGATCCTGCCGAACCTCATCGGCATCGAGAACGCCCTCAAGGTCGTCATCGAGAATCCGCTGAAGCAGAACCGCACGCTCAAGGGCCAGGACGCCCTCGACCTCGGCATCGCCGACGCGATCTTCCCCTCGGTGAGCTACCTCGAGGACTCGATCCGCTGGGCCGACGACGTCGTCTCCGGGCGCATCAAGGTGAAGCGCCCCAACGAGCCAGGCAAGATGGAGCGCCTCGTCAAGTGGGACGCGGCGATCGGCATCGCGACGAAGATGCTGAAGAGCCGCATCGGCTCGGTGCCGCAGTCGCCGTACGCGGCGCTCGACCTGATGAAGGCGGCCAAGAGCGGCACCCGCGCCGAGGGCTTCCAGCGTGAAGACGAGGTGCTCGCCGACCTCATCGCGGGCGACCAGCTGCATGCGTCGATCTACGCCTTCAACCTCGTGCAGAAGCGCACGAAGCGCCCCGCCGGCGCCCCCGACAAGGCCCTCGCGAAGAAGGTCACGAAGGTCGGTGTGATCGGCGCAGGGTACATGGCGAGCCAGCTCGCGCTGCTCTTCGTGCGCCGCCTCCGTGTGCCCGTCGTGATCACCGACATCGACCAGGAGCGCGTCGACAAGGGCGTCTCCTACATCGCGGGCGAGATCGACGCGCTGCTCGGCAAGGGCCGCATCTCCCCCGACGAGGCGAACCGCCTGAAGGCGCTCGTCACGGGCACCACCGACAAGGCCGACTTCGCCGACTGCGACTGGGTCATCGAGGCCGTCTTCGAAGAGCTCGAGATCAAGCAGAACGTGTTCGCCGAGATCGAGCAGCACATCTCCCCCGAGGCCGTGCTCGCGACGAACACCTCGTCGCTCTCGGTCGAGCAGATCGGTGCGAAGCTCGCCCACCCCGAGCGGCTCGTCGGCTTCCACTTCTTCACCCCGGTCGCGGTCATGCCGCTCATCGAGGTCGTGAAGACGCCGTTCACCGACGAGGCGACGCTGTCGACCGCGATGGTCGCCGCGAAGAACCTGAAGAAGAACGCCGTCATCACGGCCGACACTCCGGGCTTCGTCGTCAACCGCCTGCTCGCGGTGCTCCTCGGCGAGGCGATGCGCGCCGTCGACGAGGGCACCTCGTTCGAGACGGTCGACCAGGCGATCGCCCCGCTCGGCCTGCCGATGGCGCCGTCGGTGCTGCTCGACCTCGTCGGCCTCAAGGTCGGCGCGCACGTCCTCGACACGCACCACGCGGCGTTCCCCGAGCGGTTCTACCGCAGCGAGAACCTGCACAAGCTCGCCGACTACGGCAAGCTGCTCGAGAAGGACGACAAGGGCAAGGTCAAGGGCTTCGACAAGGGCGCCCTGAAGATCGTGTCGGGCGGCAAGAACGCCCGCTCGGCCGAGGAGATTCTCGTCGCCCTGCAGGACGGTCTGGCCCGCGAGGTCAAGCTCATGCTCGACGGCGAGGTCGTCGCGGCCCCCGAAGACATCGACCTCTGCATGATCCTCGGTGCCGGGTTCCCGTTCCAGATGGGCGGCCTCACGCCCTACCTCGACCGGGTCGGCGCGTCCGAGCGGGTCTTCGGCGACACCTTCCACCACCCGCGCGTGGTGGGCGTCGGCGCCTAGTCGGCGCACCACGGTACGCGAACGCGGCCCCCGGCTTCGGCCGGGGGCCGCGTTTCGCATTCGAGCGGATGCCACGGCGCGCGCCGGTGCGCGCACTGCGGCGCGGGGGTATCCGATCGCCCTGAACCTCGATGAGCCGCGCGCCCGCGAACGCGGGCGCCGATCAGATGCGGGGCTGCGGGCTCGTGTCGGTGGGCACCGCTGCGGTCTCGGCGTCGGCGGCACGGGCGTGCGGCAGCTTCGAGCCGAGCACCATCGCCGTCACGTCGCGCGCGATGTGCTGCGGCGTCAGTCCGACGCGCTCGAGGATGTCGGCACGCGAGCCGTGCTCGAGGAACTCGTCGGGCAGACCCAGTTCGGTGACTGCCGTGTCGACGTCGGCCTCGCGGAGATCCTGGCGGATGCGGGTTCCGATGCCGCCGACGCGGATGCCGTCCTCGAGGCTGACGACGATGCGGTGCTCGGCCGAGAGGTCGATGACGCTGCGCGGCACCGGGACGACCCAGCGCGGGTCGACGACCGTCGCACCGATGCCCTGCGCCTCGAGACGCTCGGCGACGGCGAGGCCGATGCCGGCCATCGGGCCGACGGTGACGAGCAGCACGTCTTTGCGGTCGGACTCGGCGAGGACGTCGACACCGTCGTCGGTGCGCCGGACGGCGTCGTAGTCGACGCCGACGGTGCCCTTCGGGAAGCGCAGCACCGTGGGTGCGTCCTCGACGGCCACGGCCTCACCGAGCTCCTCGGCGAGTCGCACCGCGTCGCGGGGTGCGGCGATCCGGATGCCGGGCACGACCTGGAGGATCGAGAGATCCCAGACGCCGTGGTGGCTCGGGCCGTCGGGGCCGGTGACACCGGCGCGGTCGAGCACGAACGTCACGCCCGCCTTGTGCAGCGCGACGTCCATCAGCACCTGGTCGAAGGCGCGGTTGATGAAGGTCGCGTACACGGCGACCACCGGGTGCAGTCCGCCGAACGCGAGGCCCGCGGCCGCGGTCGCCGCGTGCTGCTCGGCGATGCCGACGTCGAACACCCGGTTCGGGAAGCGCTCGGCCATGCGGTGGAGTCCGGTCGGACGGAGCATCGCCGCGGTGATGCCGACCAGGCGTTCGTTCTGCTCGGCGAGGTGCACGAGCTCGTCGGCGAAGGCGCTCGTCCACGAGGGGCCGGCGGATGCCTCGAGCGACTCCCCCGTCTCTGGGTCGATCTGGCCGACCGCGTGGAACTGGTCGGCGACGTCACGGCGGGCCGGCTCGTAGCCGCGGCCCTTCTCGGTGATCGTGTGCACGATGACCGGTGCGCCGTAGGCCTTCGCCTGCCGCAGCGCCGCCTCCATGGCGTGCTCGTCGTGCCCGTCGACCGGGCCGATGTACTTGATGTCGAGGTTCGAGTAGAGCGCCTCGTTGTCGGTGAACCGGCTGAGGAACCCGTGCAGGCCGCCGCGGACACCGCGGTAGAACGCCTGCGCAGGGCCGCCGAGCTTGTCGAAGGCGCGACGGCTCGAGAGGTGCAGGTTGCGGTAGCCCTGCTTCGTGCGCACCGTGTTGAGGAAGCGCGCCATGCCGCCGATCGTCGGCGCGTACGAACGACCGTTGTCGTTGACGACGACGATGAGCTTGCGCGTGTTGTCGTCGGAGATGTTGTTGAGCGCCTCCCACGTCATGCCGCCGGTGAGCGCGCCGTCGCCGACGACCGCGATCACGTGACGATCGCTCTGGCCCGTCATCTCGAACGCCTTCGAGATGCCGTCGGCCCACGACAGCGAGCTCGAGGCGTGGGAGCTCTCGACGATGTCGTGCTCCGACTCGGAGCGCTGCGGGTAGCCCGCGAGTCCGCCCGTGCGGCGCAGCGACGAGAGGTCGGTGCGGCCGGTGAGCAGCTTGTGCACGTACGACTGGTGGCCCGTGTCGAAGACGATCGCGTCGCGCGGCGACTGGAACACGCGGTGGATGGCGATCGTCATCTCGACGACGCCGAGGTTCGGCCCGAGGTGGCCGCCGGTCTTCGACACCGACTCGACCAGATACTCGCGGATCTCTCTCGCGAGCTGCTCGAGCTGTTCCTGGCTCAACGCATCGAGATCGCGCGGGCCAGAGATCGTCGAGAGCAGGGTCATACGTGGTGCCTCCGGAGTGACGCGGCGGTGCCGCCGAACGGAACGAGTCTACGCCGGGCAGGCTGTGAGCCCGGGCAGACGAGGGGGCGATCGGCGGAATCGCCGATCGCCCCCTCGGAGAGTGTGCGTCGCGTCAGACGAGGCTGCGGAGCACGTACTGCAGGATGCCGCCGTTGCGGTAGTAGTCGGCCTCACCCGGCGTGTCGATGCGGACGACCGCGTCGAACTCGACGGGCTGCTTGCCCTCGGCCGAGAACTCGCTCGGCACGGCGGTGACGCGCACCGTCTTCGGGGTGACGCCTCCGTTCAGCTGCTCGAGACCCGAGATCGAGACGATCTCGGTGCCGTCGAGACCGAGCGACTCCCAGCTCTCGCCCGCCGGGAACTGCAGCGGGACGACGCCCATGCCGATGAGGTTCGAGCGGTGGATCCGCTCGAAGCTCTCGGTGATGACCGCCTTGACGCCCAGCAGGCTCGTGCCCTTGGCCGCCCAGTCGCGCGACGAACCCGAGCCGTACTCCTTGCCGCCGAAGATGACGAGCGGAGTGCCCTCGGCCTGGTAGTTCTGGCTCGCGTCGTAGATGTACGACTGCGGCCCGCCCGCCTGGGTGAAGTCGCGGGTGAAACCGCCCTCGACGACCTGGCCGTCGTTGACGGCCGAGACGAGGAGGTTCTTCAGACGGATGTTCGCGAACGTGCCGCGGATCATGACCTCGTGGTTGCCGCGGCGCGAGCCGTAGGAGTTGAAGTCCTTGCGGTCGACGCCGTGCTCGGTGAGGTACTGGGCCGCCGGGGTGCCCGCCTTGATGTTGCCGGCCGGGCTGATGTGATCGGTCGTGACCGAGTCGCCGAGGGTCGCGAGCACGCGGGCGCCCGAGATGTCGGCGACGGGCGTGAGCTCCATCGACATGCCCTCGAAGTACGGCGCCTTGCGCACGTACGTCGAGTCGGCGTCCCATTCGAAGATCGGGCCGGTCGGGGTGGGCAGCGTCTTCCAGCGCTCGTCGCCCTCGAACACGGTGGCGTACTGCTTGATGAACTGCTCACGCGAGATCGAGGAGTCGATGATCTCCTGCACCTCTTCGGGTGCGGGCCAGATGTCCTTCAGGAAGACGTCGTTGCCCTCGCCGTCCTTGCCGAGCGGGTCGGTCTCGAAGTCGAAGTTCATCGAACCGGCCAGCGCGTAGGCGACGACGAGCGGCGGCGACGCGAGGTAGTTCATCTTCACGTCGGGGCTGATGCGGCCCTCGAAGTTGCGGTTGCCCGAGAGCACCGCGGTGACGGCAAGGTCGTTGTCGTTGATCGCGGCCGAGACCTCTTCGATCAGCGGACCCGAGTTGCCGATGCAGATCGTGCAGCCGTAGCCGACGGTGTAGAAGCCGAGGCCCTCGAGCGACTTGTCGAGGCCCGACTTCTCGTAGTAGTCGGTGACGACCTTCGAGCCCGGGCCGAGCGTGGTCTTCACCCACGGCTTGGTCTTCAGGCCCTTCTCGAGCGCCTTGCGGGCGAGCACGCCCGCCGCGATCATGACCGACGGGTTCGAGGTGTTCGTGCATGAGGTGATCGCCGCGAGGGCGACCGAACCGTGGTTCAGCGTGAACGACGCGCCACCGGCGACCGTCACCGGCGTCGGCTTCGAGACCGTCTTCGGCGCGTGCGAGTGGTGGTGGTGCTCGTGGTGGTTCGACTCGTCTTCGGGGGTGAAGCCGGGCGGGTCGGAGGCCGGGAACGACTCGGAGATCGTCAGGTCGACGAGGTCGTGGTCGACGTCGGCGTAGTTCGTGAGGTCGAGCTCGAACTGCTCCTTCGAGCGCGACAGCAGGATGCGGTCCTGGGGGCGCTTCGGGCCGGCGATCGACGGGACGACGGTCGAGAGGTCGAGCTCCATGTACTCGCTGAACGCGGGCTCGTTGTCGGCGTCGTGCCAGAGCTTCTGCACCTTGGCGTACTGCTCGACGAGCGCGACCGCAGCCTCGTCGCGGCCGGTGAGGCGCAGGTAGTCGAGGGTCACGTCGTCGATCGGGAACATGGCCGCGGTCGAACCGAACTCGGGGCTCATGTTGCCGATGGTGGCGCGGTTCGCGAGGGGAACCGAGGCGACGCCGGCGCCGTAGAACTCGACGAACTTGCCGACGACGCCGTGCTTGCGCAGCAGGTCGGTGATCGTGAGCACGACGTCGGTCGCGGTCACGCCCGCGGGGATCTCACCCGTGAGCTTGAAGCCGACGACGCGCGGGATGAGCATCGAGACGGGCTGGCCGAGCATGGCCGCCTCGGCCTCGATGCCGCCGACGCCCCAGCCGAGCACGCCGAGGCCGTTGACCATCGTCGTGTGCGAGTCGGTGCCGACGCAGGTGTCGGGGTACGCGCGGAGCACGCCGCCGACGGTGCGGTCGTAGACGACCTTCGCGAGGTGCTCGATGTTGACCTGGTGCACGATGCCGGTGCCCGGGGGCACCACCTTGAAGTCGTTGAACGCCGTCTGGCCCCAGCGGAGGAACTGGTAGCGCTCGCCGTTGCGCTCGTACTCGATCTCGACGTTGCGCTCGAGGGCGTTCTCGGTGCCGAAGAGGTCGGCGATGACCGAGTGGTCGATGACCATCTCGGCCGGCGAGAGCGGGTTGATCTTGCTGGGGTCGCCGCCGAGGGCGGTGACCGCCTCGCGCATGGTGGCGAGGTCGACGATGCACGGCACGCCCGTGAAGTCCTGCATCACGACGCGCGCGGGCGTGAACTGGATCTCGGTGTCGGGCTCGGCCTGGGGATCCCACGAGCCGAGGGCCTCGATCTGCTCCTTGGTGACGTTCGCGCCGTCCTCGGTGCGGAGCAGGTTCTCGAGCAGCACCTTCAGGCTGAACGGAAGCTTCTCATGACCCGGCACGGTGTCGAGCCGGAAGATCTCATAGGACTCATCACCGACGCGGAGCGTGTCCTTCGCCCCGAAACTGTTCACTGCAGACACGATGTCCTCTCCTTCGCGGATGCCGGCGACGACGCGCACGACATTCCATCTTCTCCGTCAGACATGGGGCGGTACCAGCAAGGGTAACCTAAGCCGATCGCCCGCCGACAGGCCTCGCACCTCGTGCGAATTTATCTTGACGTCGAGATAACTCTATCACTCGGCCGAGCGCGCCGACGACGGATAGACGGCGCGTACGACGAGCCACGAGAAGACGAGCACGAGGGCGTAGAGCGGCACGCCCATGAGCAGGCGCATCGCGCCGAGCGCCTCGACGTTGTTCACGAGGTAGAACGGCACCTGCACGGCCAGGCGCGCCACGAAGAGCCCGATCCACACCAGGGTGAGGAACTGCGCCGCACGGTACTTGCGACGATCCTGCTTCCACGCCACGCCGTCGCCCATCAGGAATCCGACGATGAGCCCGATCGCGGGCCATCGCACGAACAGGGAGATGAGCAGCGCGAGCGCGTACGCCGCGTTCGTGATGAACCCGAGCACGTAGTTGTCGCGCGCGTCACCCGACCAGAGCGCGAGCGCCGCGGAGGCGAGCACGCCGACGAGGCCGGCGATCGCCTGCGTCGGCTGCCCCTTCACCACGACCCGCGCGATCGTGAACACCACCGCGAGGCCGACCGACGCCACGAGCGCCGGCACCAGCGCCGACTGCGCGTCCACGTCGCCGAAGCTCGTCAGCGAGCTGTAGACGACGAGGAACACGAGGCCCGGCAGCAGCGCCTCGAGGATGCCTCGCACACCGCCGACCGCGACGAGCAGGTCGCGACCGCTGAGCTTCTCATCGCGCGCGAGCGCACCGAGACCGCTCTTCTCGGCGGCGGCGGCGAGCTGACGCCCGAAGTCCGCCGCGTCGGGGGCCGGGCTCTCCGAGGCATCCCGGCTCTCGACGCCCTCATCGCCTTCGGGACGCTCGCCGCCCGCCGTCGAGGACACTGCTACGCCGTCGGCGCGCCCGCGGAGGACGCGGGCATGCGGAGCGGGATGAGGTCGCGCGGCGGCATCGGCGTCGCGCCGCGCACCACCACGATCGAACGGAACAGATCTTCGATCTGGGCCGCCGCGGCCGGATCGACCGCCGCCTGCCCGGCGATGACACCGCGGAGGAACCAGCGCGGACCGTCGACGCCGACGAAACGCGCCAGACGCATCTGGCCCTGCTGACCCTCACCGGCCGCAACCGGGATCTGGGCGAGCAGTTCGGGACCGAACGCACCCTCGCGGACCGTCGTCGTACCGCCCTGACGGGCGATCTGCTCGGCGATCTGCGCACGGATCTCGTGCCACAGCCCGCTCGACCGGGGCGCCGCGAACGGCTGCACCTGCAGCGTCGAGTTCGCATAGTCGAGCCCGATCGCCACGACGCGCTTCGTGCCCTCCTCGACTTCGAGACGGAGGTGGAGGCCCTCGCGCGGCAGCACCTTCACGCCGCCGAGGTCGACGTAGGGGCGGACCGGGTTGGCCTCCGACTCGTCGAAGGGACCTGCGCTCGACCGGTCGTCGGGTGCGGACTTGGGCTGGTCGACGGGCGTGCCGTCGGTGTTCTCGATGTCGCTCACGCGTTCACTCCTGACTTGTGCTCCCCGAATCCGGTGGAGCCGAATCCCCCGTCGCCGCGCAGGCTGCCCGGCAATTGCTCGACCTCGACGAAACGCGCCCGCACGACGGGCATGATGACGAGCTGCGCGATGCGGTCGCCGGCCTCGATCGTGTACGCCTCGCGCGCGTCGGTGTTGAGCAGTGCGACCTTGATCTCGCCGCGGTACCCCGCGTCGACCGTGCCCGGCGCATTCACGATCGTGATGCCGTGCTTGAACGCGAGCCCCGATCGGGGCACCACGAACGCGACATGCCCCGCGGGCAGCGCGATCGAGACGCCCGTGCCGACGGTCGCCCGCTCACCGGGCTCGAGCACGATCGACTCGGTGGCATGGAGGTCGGCCCCGGCGTCGCCCTCATGGGCGTAGCTCGGGACGCGTTCGGCAGCGATCAGCACGTCGACGGAATCGGTCACCGTTCGAGGATAGTGCCGAAGTCCCGAAGACCGAACGCACAGGTCACCGACCCACCCGATCAGCGGAGAGTGCCGAAGTCTGGTGGGATGGAGCCATGCCCGAATACCACGAGAGACTGTGGCCCACGCCGTGGATCTACATCGCCAGCCTGCTGCTCATCCCCGCGAGCATCCTCGTCCTGGCCCCCGTCTCGCTCCCCGCCGGCATCGCGACCGGCGTCATCCTCTATCTCGCCGCCGTCGGCGCGCTGACGCTCACCGCACCGACCGTCGAAGTCCGCGACGGCCGATTCCGTGCCGGCCGCGCCGAGATCGCAGCCGACCAGCTCGGCGAGGCCGTCGCGGCCGACGAGACCGCAGCGCGCATCGAGCGCGGCACCGGGCTCGACGCGCGCGCGTTCCTCGTGATCCGCGGCTGGGTCCGACCGGTCGTGCGGGTGCCGATCCTCGACCCCGCCGACCCGACCCCGTACTGGCTCGTCTCGAGCCGCCGGCCAAAAGAACTGGCCGCCGCGATCAACGGATCACGACGGCCTGAAAGTGGGGAGCGCGGCGACTAGGCGGCGCACTCCAGGCAGATCGGCCCGAGCTTCGTCTCGTGGTCGATCTGCGAGCGGTGCTTCACCAGGAAGCAGTTCACACAGGTGAACTCGTCGGCCTGGGGCGGAAGCACCACGACATCGAGCTCGACGTCGGAGAGGTCGGCGCCGGAGAGATCGAACCCTCCGGGGTTGTCGGCATCGTCGACATCCACCACTCCCGACATCTTGTCGGGGACGCGTTCCTTGAGGGCCTCGATCGACTCCGAGTCGTCTTCGGTCTTCCGCGGGGCGTCGTAATCCGTTGCCATTCCCATCCATTTCCTCATGCGCCGAAGATTCGGCGGCCATAGTCTGCATCAAATCCCGTACGTAAGCAAACCCTTTGCACGCCCGTTCTCCCGATGCACGCTGTTCAACTTCCGCCGCGCCCGCGCTATTCCCGCGGGCACCGTCGGCGACGTGGCATCCTTGGGCGGAGACAAAAGCACGGAAGGGCTTGTCGCGATGCAGGAACTCAAGGTAATCGGAGTCGAGAACGGCGCGTTGCTGGCCGCGTCCGACGATGGCGCACGCTTCCGGATCGAGATCGACGAGGTCCTCCAGTCGCGCATCCGTCAGGCACAGCCCGAACAGCACACCGGCCCGAAACCCTCGCCCCGCGAGGTGCAGGCGCACATCCGTGCAGGCATGTCCGCCGAGGAGGTCGCCCAGGTCACGGGCGCCGCCGTCGACTACATCCGTCGCTTCGAGGGGCCGGTGCTCGCGGAGCGCGACCACATCGTCACCTCGGCGCTCGCGGTCCCCGTCAACCTCGGCATCGAGGCCGACCCGTCCGACGAGCCCGCGACGTTCGGCGGCGTGATCCGCGACCGACTCGCGAAGCTCGGCGCGCTGGGCGAACGCTGGGCGAGCTGGAAGGACGAGGAGCGCGGCTGGATCGTCAAGCTCGAGTTCACCGCCGACACGATCGACCACGACGCACGATGGACCTTCGAGCCCAAGAAGCAGTCGCTGCAGCCGCTCAACTCCGAAGCCGTCACCCTCTCGCAGCAGGGTGAGCTCAAGGGCGGGCTCATTCCCCGCCTGCGCGCCGTCGGGCCCGACTCCGACGAGTCGCGGTTCGACAGCGGCGCGTTCACCTTCGACGAGCTCGACCACGGCGACAACGACACGGCGCCTCACCTCGAGCCGCTGCCCTACGCCCGTACCTCGCAGACCTCGAGCCCCGCGGTCGCCCGCGCGGCGATCAAGCGCGCCGACGAGCCCAAGCAGTCGCTCGGCGAGACGGCCGACCTGCTCGAGGCGCTGCGCCGCCGACGCGGTGAGCGCGAGTCGGCCAACCTCGACGGCGAGTCGCTTCGGCCCACGGCCGGACCCACTCCGCTCGCCGAGACGCCGACGCCGATCGCGCCCGTCGCCCCCGTCGCGCCCGGTGCGACGGTCGACTCGCCTGAGCCGGCCACCGAGGAGAAGCCCGGCGCCGGCGCCCGCAGCATCTGGGGCAAGGTCTCGGCGCCGCCGAGCAACGGCTCGAGCAGCGGCTCGAACAACGGTCGCGCGCAGAAGAAGGGTCGCGCGTCGATGCCGAGCTGGGACGAGATCGTCTTCGGCGCCCGCACCGACGACGATCTGGCCTGATCGGCGCGCGAGCCGCGCGAGCCGCGCGAGCCGCTCTGCCGCACCGCCGAACGCACGCAATCGAAGCCGCCCGGTCCCGACCGGGCGGCTTCGCTCGTCCCGGGCGACCCGGCCGTCGCCCGACGACGGTGGTAGCATTCGAACATCTGTTCGAATGTATTGCGCCGGGAGGCACGATGTCGCAGCTGTGCGAACCCGCCGAACTCTGGACGGACGGCGACGGCACCCCGCTCCGGCTCGTGTGGCGCGCCCGCCGATTCCGGGTGAGCGACACCCCGACGGCGCTCGTCGGCGACTGCGGCTGGTGGCGGCCGTTCGCCGAGCACGACGTCTCCCCCGGCCGTCCGCCGCTCGAGATCAGCGGCTGGCGGTTCCAGGCGAGCGGTGACGACGGCGAGACGCACGTGTTCGACCTCGAACGCGAACCGATGCCGGGCGGCGCACGATCGGGCCGCTGGCACGTCGTGCGGGTCTTCGACTAACCGCGGTCGGGCGTCGGCGCGGGCATCGGCGCGGGCGAGCTTCGGGTCGACGGCGCCGGCGTTCCGGCACCGCCCTTCGGCCGCAGCCAGAGCATCAGCACCCCGCCGACCACGAGCCCCCAGAACGCCGAGCCGATGCCGGCCACGGCGACGCCCGACGCCGTCACGAGGAACGTGCCGATCGCCGTGATGCGGTGCTCGGGCGCCTCGAGTGCGCTCGTCATCGCCGTGACGAGCGCGCCGAGCAGGGCGAGCCCCGCGACGGCGGTGATGATGATCGGCGGCGACGCCTGCACCACCGCCGCGGCGAGACCGGCGCCCACACCGAGGAGCAGGTACACCACCCCTGAGGAGACGGTCGCGATCCACCGCTTACGGGGGTCGGGGGCCGCCTCGGGGCTCGCCATGATGGCCGCGGTGATCGCCGCGAGATTGATCGCGTGCCCGCCGGTGAGCGCCGCCGCCATCGAGGCCGCACCCGACGTGACGAGCACGGGCCGCGGCGGGAGCCGATAGCCGAAGGTCGACATGACGGCGAAGCCGGGCACGTTCTGCCCCGCCATCGTCACGATGAAGAGCGGCAGCCCGAGGCTCACGATCACGAACGGGTCGAACACGGGCGCGACGAACTCGAGCCGGGGCACGACCGCGTCGTTGCCGATGACGGCCGGGCCCGCGATGATCGCGATGCCGACGACCGCCACGAGCATCGCCGCGGGGACCGCCCACCGCGGGGCGAGCCGGGCGAGCAGCAGCCACACGAGCACCATCGGGATCGCGATCGCCGGTTGCTCGATCGCCGCGGTCACCGGCGCGATGCAGATCGGGAAGAGGATGCCGGCGAGCATCGCGCTGGCGATGGGCTTCGGGATGCTCGTGATCGCACGCCCGAGTGCCGGCCAGAGGCCCGAGAGCACGATCAGCGCACCGCACACGAGGAACGCCCCCGTCGCGGCCGCGAAGTCCTGCGTGGTGCTCGCCGCGGCGACGAGCAGGGCCGCGCCCGGGGTCGACCAGGCGAACGACACGGGAATGCGCATGACGATCGGCAGCACGATGCACGTGATGCCCGTCGCGAGGCACAGCGCGAAGAGACCCGACGCGGCCTGCGCGTCGGTCGCGCCGACGGCGACGAGCCCGGCGATGACGAGCGCGAACGAACTGGCGAACCCCGTGATGGCGGCGATGACGCCGGCGACGACGGTGTGGAAGATGGGCGGGGCTCTCGCCTAGGCCGACTTCTCGGCGCGACGCTGCTTGTGCGGCACGATCGTCGGGGCCGCGTTGTCGAGCACGGCGGCCTTCGTCACGACGACCCGGGCGACACCCGTCGCGGAGGGGACCTCGAACATGATCGGCCCGAGCACCTCCTCCATGATCGCGCGGAGACCGCGGGCGCCCGTCTGTCGCAGCACGGCGAGATCGGCGATGGCCTCGAGGGCGGCCTGCTCGAAGTCGAGCTCGACGCCGTCGAGCTCGAACATGCGCTGGTACTGCTTGACGAGCGCGTTCTTCGGCTCGGTGAGGATCTCCATCAGGGCCTCCTGATCGAGCGGCGTCACCGTCGCCACGACCGGGAGCCGGCCGATGAACTCGGGGATGAGTCCGAACTTGTGGAGGTCTTCAGGAAGCACCTCGCTGAAGATGTCGGCCTCGTCCTCCTTGTTGTGGAGCGGCGCACCGAAGCCGATGCCGCGCTTGCCCGCACGCGAGGAGATGATGTCCTCGAGCCCGGCGAACGCGCCGGCCACGATGAACAGCACGTTCGTCGTGTCGATCTGGATGAACTCCTGGTGCGGGTGCTTGCGCCCGCCCTGCGGCGGTACCGAGGCGACGGTGCCCTCGAGGATCTTCAGGAGCGCCTGCTGCACGCCCTCGCCCGAGACGTCCCGTGTGATCGAGGGGTTCTCGGCCTTGCGCGCGATCTTGTCGACCTCGTCGATGTAGATGATGCCGGTCTCGGCGCGCTTGACGTCGTAGTCGGCCGCCTGGATGAGCTTCAGGAGGATGTTCTCGACGTCTTCGCCGACGTAGCCCGCCTCGGTGAGGGCGGTCGCGTCGGCGACGGCGAACGGCACGTTGAGCTGCTTCGCCAGCGTCTGCGCGAGGTACGTCTTGCCGCACCCGGTCGGGCCGATCAGCAGGATGTTCGACTTCGCGATCTCGACGTCGTCGTGGGCGCGGTCGGCGGTCGTCAGCGTCGCCTTGGCACGCACTCGCTTGTAGTGGTTGTAGACGGCGACGGCGAGGGCCTTCTTCGCGGCCTCCTGGCCGATGACGTACTCCTCGAGGAAGCCGAAGATCTCCTTCGGCTTCGGAAGCTCGAAATCACCGGTCTCGGTCTCGCCGGCCTCGGCCAGACGCTCCTCGATGATCTCGTTGCAGAGCTCCACGCACTCGTCGCAGATGTAGACGCCAGGTCCGGCGATGAGCTGCTGGACCTGCTTCTGGCTCTTTCCGCAGAAGGAGCACTTCAGCAGATCGGCGCTCTCTCCGATGCGTGCCATCGAAACCCTCCCTATCGACGAGTCTGCTCCGAGCCTAGCCCGACTTTCGGCGCTCGCGGCGTAGCCGCGGCGATTCGACACGCGGGGCCGGTTCGCCCGCCGCGAACCGCCGGGCGTCAGTCGATGAGGTGACGCAGGTACCTCCGGGGGTCGTCGAGATACGAGCGCCAGTGGGCGACGAGTTCGAGGTCCTCCCACTCGGTCTCGCGGATGCCCCACTCCCCCAGTTCGAGGATGGTCGCCCCGGGGACCGAGGCGAGGATCGGGGAGTGCGTCGCGCAGATGACCTGCGTTCCCCGGGCGACCATGCGGTCGAGGCCGGCGATCCAGCTGAGGATCGACGCGAACGACAGCGCCGCCTCGGGTTCGTCGAGGCACACGAGCCCCGCGGTGAACTGCGGATGGTTGAGCTTGTTGTCGAGGAGGTCGTTGAACGACTCGCCATGGCTCAACGAGTGCAGGTGCCGATCGGGGCTGTCGGGCAGCTCCTCGAGGTAGCTGTAGTAGCCGTGCATCGTCTCGGCCCGGAGGAAGAACCCCCATCGCGGAGCGCGGGGACTGCGCTCGATGCGGAGCCACTCGCCGAGCGGCGACTCGCTGGGGCGGGAGGCCCGGCCGCCGTTGCTGCTTCCGCCCTCGGGCGGAAGCCCGTACGCGGTCGCGATGCCCTCGAGGAGCGTCGACTTCCCGCTGCCGTTCTCGCCGACGAGGAAGGTGAGGCCCGGCATGAAGTCGAGGCCGCGAAGCTCGATGAGCTCCGCGATCGCCGGGACCGTCGCGGGCCACGCCGTGAGATCGATCGAGGCATCCGTGGAAAGCGAAACGCGGCGGATGGCCCGGCTGTCGTCCAGCCGGTCATCCGCCGCGTTCGTCACGGTGGGAGGACTACCGGGTGATCGCCGGCAGGCTCTTGCGCGAGGTGAGCACCTGGTCGATGAGGCCGTACTCGAGCGCCTCGTTCGCCGACAGGATCTTGTCGCGGTCGATGTCGGTGTTGACCTGCTCGGGCGTGCGGTTCGAGTGGTTCGAGAGCGTGCTCTCGAGCCACGTGCGCATGCGCAGGATCTCGGCCGCCTGGATCTCGATGTCGCTCGCCTGGCCGTGCCCCGCCTCGCCCATCGCGGGCTGGTGGATGAGCACGCGGGCGTTCGGCAGCGCGAGGCGCTTGCCGGGCGTACCGGCCGCGGCGATGACCGCCGCCGCCGAGGCCGCCTGGCCGAGCACGACGGTCATGATCTCGGGACGGATGTACTGCATCGTGTCGTAGATCGCCGTCATCGCGGTGAACGAGCCACCGGGCGAGTTGATGTAGAGGATGATGTCGCGGTCGGGGTCCATCGACTCGAGCACCAGGAGCTGGGCCATGATGTCGTCGGCCGAGGCGTCGTCGACCTGCACGCCGAGGAAGATGATGCGATCCTCGAAGAGCTTCGCGTACGGGTCCTGGCGCTTGTAGCCGTAGGCCGTGCGCTCCTCGAAGCTCGGCAGGATGTAGCGCGAGCCCGGTGCCTGCACGCCGTTGAAGGCGGTGCCACCGAAAGCAGGGATGTTCATTCTGACGTTCTCTCTTCTCTCGATGCCTACGCCTGGGTTCCGCCGCCGCCGGCGACGTCGAGCGCCGACTCGCGGATGTGGTCGACGAAGCCGTACTCGAGCGCCTCCTGGGCGTTGAACCAGCGGTCGCGGTCGCCGTCGGCGTTGATCTGCTCGACGGTCTTGCCCGTCTGCGCTGCAGTGATCTCGGCGAGGCGGTTCTTCATCGAGACGATGAGCTGTGCCTGCGTCTGGATGTCGCTCGCGGTGCCGCCGAAGCCGCCGTGCGGCTGGTGCAGCAGCACGCGCGCGTTCGGGGTGATGTAGCGCTTGCCCTTGGTGCCGGCGGTGAGGAGGAGCTGCCCCATCGACGCGGCCATGCCGATGCCGACGGTGACGATGTCGTTCGGCACGAACTGCATCGTGTCGTAGATCGCCATGCCGGCCGTGATCGAGCCACCGGGCGAGTTGATGTAGAGGTAGATGTCCTTCTTGGGATCCTCCGCGGCGAGCAGCAGCAGCTTCGCCGCGATCTCATTGGCGTTCTCGTCGCGCACCTCGGAGCCAAGCCAGATGATGCGGTCCTTCAGCAGTCGATCGAAAACACCGGTGCCTGGTGTCGGTTCGGCCATGTGTCGCTCCGTTTCGGTTGTCGCGTTGATTCGAATCTATCCGGTGCAACGCGCGCGAACGGGGCTGTTCGCCCTAGGCGGATGCCGCGAGTTCCGCGGCGTAAGCGGCGAGCGAGATGCGGTACCGCGGCAGATGCGGCGCGAGCGCGCCGAGAGCGTCGGATGCCGCGCGGCGGGCGTCGCCCGCGTCGACCCGTGCGAGGGCGCGGAACGCGACGACCGCGTCGCGCAGCTCGCCCGACTCTGTCTCGATCTCGTCGAGCAGCGCGATGGACTCGAGGGGCCGCCCGAGGTTTCGGATCGTCGAGGCGAGCTGGATGTGCGCCTGCACCCGCTCGGAGCCGCTGAGCCCGCCGTCGATGGCGCGCCGGTAGAGCGGCTCGGCCTCGGTCTCGAGGCCGGCGGAGTCACGGGCGCCCGCGCGTTCGAAGAGTGCGAGCGGGTCGTCGCCCGGGCGTTCGGCGGCGAGGGCGTCGATGCGTCGCACCACCTCGAGCTCGCCGAGTTCGTCGGCCGCGGCCCAGACCGCGTCGACGCGCGCCTGCCAGTCGCCGGTCGGCCCCGTGGCATCCGTGCCCATCTTCACCCTCGTCGTTCTTCTGGAGACGACGAAGGGGTCGAGCGGAACCGCTCGACCCCTTCGCACACCAAGCGGAATTACTCCGCGTCGGCCTTCTTCGGCGCGCGCTTGCGAGCCGGCTTCTTCTCCTCCGCGGGAGCCTCGGCGGCCTCCTCGGCCGGCGCCTCGGCGGCGGCCTTCTTCGGAGCGCGCTTCTTCGCGGCGGGCTTCTTCTCCTCCGCGGGAGCCTCGGCGGCCTCGTCGTCACCGACGGCGGTGAACTCGGAGAGGTCGACGGGGTTGCCCGCTGCGTCCTTCACGGTGACCTTGCCGAGCGCGATCGCGAGCGCCTTGTTGCGCGCGACCTCGCCGACCATGGCGGGGATCTGGCCCTGCTGGCTCAGGATCTGGACGAACTCGTTCGGGTCCATGCCGTACTGGGCCGCGCCCTGCACGAGGTACTGCGTGAGCTCCTCCTGGCTGACCTGGACCTTCTCGGCCTCGGCGATCGCGTCGAGCAGGATCTGCGTCTTGAACGCCTTCTCGCTCGACTCGGCGACCTCGGCGCGGTGCACGTCGTCTTCGAGACGGCCTTCGCCCTCGAGGTGACGGTGCACCTCGTCGTCGATGACGCCCTGCGCGACGGGCACGTCGGCGAGCTCGAGGAGCTTGTCGACGAGGAGGTCGCGGGCCTGGTTGCCCTGGCCGAAGACGCCGTTGCGGCCGGCCTGCTCCTTGAGCGACGCCGTCAGCTCGGCGAGGGTGTCGAACTCGCTCGCGATCTGCGCGAAGTCGTCGTCGGCCTCGGGGAGCTCGCGCTCCTTCACGGCACCGACGGTGACGGTGATCTCGGCGGTCTCGCCCTCGTGCTCGCCGCCGAGCAGCTTCGAGGCGAAGGTCGTGGTCTCACCGGCGGAGAGCGTGTCGAGCGCCTCGTCGATGCCCTCGAGCAGTTCGCCCGAGCCGAGCTCGTACGAGATGCCGCTCGCGGTGTCGACCTCGGTGCCGTCGATCGCGGCGACGAGGTCGAGGGTGACGAAGTCGCCCGACTTGGCGGGACGGTCGACGGTGACGAGCGTGCCGAAGCGGCTGCGCAGACGGTCGAGCTCGGCGTTGACCTCGTCGTCGCCGACCTCGATCGTGTCGACGGTCAGCTCGATGCCGTCGAGCGCGGGCACCTCGATCTCGGGGCGCACGTCGACCTCGATGGCGAGCAGCAGGTCGCCGGAGAAGTCCTTCTCGCTGGGCCACTCGACGATGTCGGCCTCGGGGCGGCCCATCGGGCGCAGTTCGTGCTCGGCGACGGCGGCACGGTAGAAGCCGTCGAGGCCCTCGTTGACCGCGTGCTCGAGCACGGCGGCCTTGCCGACGCGCTGGTCGATGATGGGGGGCGGCACCTTGCCCTTGCGGAAGCCGGGCACGTTGACCTGCTCGGCGATGTGCTCGTACGCGTGGGCGATGCTGGGCTTCAGCTCATCGGGCGTCACCGAGATGGTGAGCTTGGCGCGAGTGGGGCTCAGCTTCTCAACCGAAGTGGTCGGCATGGGGAAGATCTCCTGTTGTGTGGAAGTTCGTGTCGAGTCGAGGAACTCGTCGGGGCGACAGGATTCGAACCTGCGACTTCCCGCTCCCAAAGCGGGCGCTCTACCAAGCTGAGCTACGCCCCGAGTCGCCGACTCAACTCGTCGATTCACCCACGCGGGCGTGACGAAGCACGCGTCGGGCGGGTGGACCTCGGAAAGTCTACTGCACACGCGACCGCCGTCGCTGAGCGGAGCGGCGAAGCGCGCGCGGCGCGTCTGTGGATGGATCCGCAGGTCAGCGCCCCGCGGCTGGCAGAGTGTCGCCATGACCGACCGACCGACCGCCGCACCCGACGGCGTGCTGCGCTGGCCCGCGGACCCCGCACTCTTCGTCGACACGACGCGCTGCCCGGCCTGCTTCGCACCGCTGCCCTCGACGCGCTGCGCCGCGTGCGGCCTCGACCTCGGCGTGGCCGCCTCGGCGGAGCTCCTCGCGATCGGCACGCGCCTCCACGCCGAGAGCGCGACGCGCGCGCAGTTCATCGCGAGGATGCGCGAGGCGCAGGCCGCGGATGCCATGGCCGCGGCTCCAGTACGGGCCCCCGTCGCACCGCCCGCGGCTGCGCCTGCGGCGCAGGTCGCCACGCCCGAACCCGCGGCGGTCGTCGCACCGGTGCCCGTGGCATCCGCAGCGCCGATCGCGGTGCCGCCCGCCGTCGAACCGGCCGCGGCACCGCGACCGCGCCGCTCGGGCGTGCAGGTCTTCCTGCTCGGGCTCGGCGTCGTGCTCCTCTCGATCACGGCGATCGTCTTCCTCTTCTACGCCTACCTCGTGACGAGCCTCGAGGTGCGTTCGGTCATCACCGCCGGGTTGAGCGTCGCCGTGCTCGGCATCGCGTGGCTGCTCCGGGCGCGACGGCTGCCCGGCACCGCCGAGGGCGTCGCGGCGGTCGCGGTCGTGCTGCTGCTCCTCGACGTCTGGATCGTGCGCGCCAACGACCTCTTCGGCACCGGGGCGCTCGACGCAGTCGGGTACACGGGCGGCGCGCTGCTCGTCGTCGCGGCGCTGCTCGCCGGAACGCGACGGGTCACCGGCATCCGGACGACGGGCTTCGCGGCGGCGACACTTCTGCCGGTCGCGGTGGGCCTGCTCGCCTCGCAGCTCGCACCCGAGGGCGACTGGATCACCGGCCTGTGGGCCGGCGCCCTCGCCGTCGCCGTGCTCGGTGCGGCGTCGCTCCTCCTTCCCCCGCTGCCCGAGCGCACGATCCTCCTCTCCGCGGGCTTCGCGGGGGGCGGGATCGCGCTCCTCAGCGGCGCCTTCGCGATGCCCGATCTCGAGTGGAGCTCGCTGTGGGCGCTGCTCGCGGCGGCGGGTGCCTGGCTGCTGCTCGTCGTCGCGCTCGGCCTTCGTCGCGGCACCGTCGCTCCGACGTGGCGGCCGGTCGCCGCGACGCTCTTCGGCTTCAGCGCGACGCTCGCACCGGCGGTCTCGATCGCCGTCGAACTGGAGTCGAGCCTCGCGATGTGGCTCGCGCCCGCGGTCGCGGGGGCCGTGGTCTGCCTGCTCGCGTTCGCCCTGCGCCGCGCCGGCCTGCACCGCGGCGCTGAGCTCGGCGCCTTCGTCGCCGGTGCGGTCGTCGCCGCCGGGTCGGCGGCGCCCGGCGCAGTGCTCGGGCTCGCTTCGGCGGCCGCCCGCGTGTACCTCGGCTCCGACGGCGGCGTCTGGCGCACGGCGTCCGCCTCCATGCCCGAGGCCGACCTCAGGCTGGCCATGGTGCTCACCCCCGTCGTCATCGCCGTGGGCGCCGCGGCCGTGCTCGCCGTGCTCGGGCGACTCGCGCGGTCCGCCGCGATCCCCGTCGGCGCTGCGCTCGCGGCGGCGATCGTCGCCGGCGCCGTCGTCGACTCGGTCTGGGCCACCGCGGCGATCTGGCTCGCCGTCGCGCTGGGGGCGCTCGCGTGGGCGGGCTTCGCCCGACGCACCGCCTCCTCGTTGCTGGCGGTCGCCGTCATCGCCGGAGTGTCGGCCGCGATCCTCGCCTGGTGCCTCGGCTTCACCACGCCCGACGTGTGGGCGCTCACGAGCCTCGGTGTCCTCCTCGCCGCCGTCGGCGGGCGGGCCCTCGCGACCCGCATCTGGGGCGGCAACGCGAAGGCCGTCGGTCTCGCCCATGTCGTGATCGCATCGGTGCTCGTCGTCGCGATCCTCGCCGCGCTCGTCTGGTGGCTCGAGCTGCAGGGCGTCCGCTTCGACGAGCCGGGGGCCGCACCGTGGCTCGTGCTCGGCTCGGGTTCGGCCCTCCTCGTGGGCGTCGCGGGCCTCGTGCGCGTCGGCACCGCCGGCGACCGCATCGCGTTCACGGTGCCGCTCCTCGCGAGCGCCGTGGTCGGCACGGCCGGCGTCGTCATCGAGGCGCCGGATGCCACGTGGTCCTGGCTGCCCGCGACCCTCCTCGCCGCGGCGACCGTGCCGTGGCTGCTGCCCGCAGCCCCCGCGGGCCTCCGCATCGCCGCCGCGACGATCGCACCGCTCGCCCTCGGCGCCGCGACGTGGCTGCTCACCCTCGACCTCGACGCGCGTGACGCGCTCGGGTATGCGCTCGCAGGTGCCGCTCTCGCGAGCGCGGGGCTCGCCCACCTCGTCTCCCGCGGGCGCGGCGACGCCGCGATGATCGGCTGGTCGGCCGCGGTGGGCTTGGTCGGTCTGGTCGCGCTCACCTGGTCGCTCTCGGGCACCGGCGGTTCGTTCGCCGGATCGAACGAGCCGTGGCTCGTCTTCGCGATCCTCTCCCCAGTGCCGATCGTGCTCGCAGCCCTCGCGGGCGATCCGATCGGCGGCGACAGCCCCGTGCGCCACTTCGCCTGGCTGAGCGCGGCCCTCGCCGTGTTCTCCGTCTGGAGCTGGTTCCTCGGCGACGGCGTCGACGAGGTCGAGGCCTTCACCCTGCCGCTCGCCGTCGCCCTGGTCGTGTGCGGGCTGCTCATCACGTGGCGGCGCGAGCCGGCCGGCGACGGCGCGAGCTCGCGCGGCCGCACGGCGCTGTTCGCCGTCGCCGCCGGGGTCGCGGTGCTCCCGAGCGCCGCCTCCGCCGGCGACTCGGAACTGCGCACGCTCGTGCTCGTCGCCGCGGGTGCCGTCCTCGCGCTCGCCGCCGGGTTCGCGCCGCAGCGCGTGCGCGGCGTGCCGGCGAGGTTGCTCGTCGCCGCGACCGGGTGGACGGCGTTCACCGCCGCGGCCCTCGTGCGCGGCCTCGCCGTCGCGCAGGGCGCAGACAGCGTGCTGCCGATCGAGTTCTGGCCGGCGATCGCCCTGATCGGCGGCATCCTCGTGACGGTCGTGTGGGCGCGGGCAGGTTCCCGGCCCACGCGGGTCGCCGAGGCGGGCTTCGCCGCATCGTTCGTCGCCGCCTCCCTGCCGACGCTGTACGCCGTCGTCACCGATCAGGAGCCGTCGCTGCGCGCCGCACTGCTGTTCTCGATCGTGGGCGTCGCACACGTCGTCGGCGTCGCGCTGCCCGCCCGCCCGATCGCCGGGCCGATCTTCGCGTGGACGAGCCGTGGCATCCTCGTGATCGGCGGTCTGATCGCGCTCTCGGTCGCGACCGTCGACCCGTTCGATCTCGTCACCGTGCCCGTCGCGCTCGCCTTCATCGCCGCCGGTGCGATCGCGATGCGCCGCTCCCCCGAACTCGGCAGCTGGCCGGCGCTCGGCGCGGGCCTCGCGATCCTGCTCCTGCCCGCCCTGCTGGCCGACTTCCTCGAGCCCGAGATGTGGCGCCTCGTGGCCCTCGGCGTCGTCGCGCTCGCGGTGCTGCTCGTCGGCGTGTTCCGGCGCCTGCAGGCGCCGTTCGTGCTCGGCGGCGGCGTGCTGCTCGTGCACGCGGTCGTGCAGCTCTGGCCCGCGATCACCTGGCTCTACGAGGCCGTGTGGTGGTGGCTGTGGCTCGGCATCGCCGGCATGCTGCTCGTCGTGCTCGCGGCGACGTACGAGCGGCAGCTGCGGCTCGCGCGCACGACGATCAGCTCGATCGCCGCCCTGCGGTAGACCCGACCACCGGGCGGAACGCCGGGCGCGCGTGCACGAACACGACCACCGCGTGTACTACGATGATCCAGTGCCCGCGAGCGGGTCACGGGGATGTAGCTCAATGGTAGAGCCTCAGTCTTCCAAACTGATTACGCGGGTTCGATTCCCGTCATCCCCTCCACAGAAGCCTGATCTACCGGCTGCTTCTCGAACCTCGGCGGTTCGCTCCCATCGTGAGTGCAGCCGATGGTGAACCGTCGACGGCACGCCGTTTCGGCTCCGGTACGACGCATCAGCCCACAGAGGCGATGCGAGCGCACGGGGCGTCTCTGATGCTCGCGCAGCGTACTGATGGGCGTGGGCCCGTTCGCGCGGTGGGCGCACAACTCCTGATCGGCAAGACCGACCGCCGCTGTCCCACCCGCTTCGTTATGCAGTCGAAATCCTGTGGGCGATGCCAGTCGGATAGTTTCGGGTCACCCGAACTCTCGAAAGGACCACGCCACTCGTGATCAATCGCCGCTTCGTCGCGCCTTCGTTTGCCCTTGGCCTCGCTGCCATCATCAGCTTCGGCGCCTTCGGCGCTTCCGCTTCGGCGGAGGAACTTGTTCCCGATTCCTCCGGAGTCCCCGGAGTCCCTGGATTCCCAGGTTTCCCGTCGGAGCCGCCGACGGCGCCGGCCGAAGAGACGAAGACGCTCGTGCTCTCGCCGAGCAATGCCGTCGTCGAGCCCGGCACGCCGGTCACGTTCGAGGTGACCGTCCTGGCGAGCGAGGGAGGTGCTCCGCTCGACCCTCAGCCTGAACTGACGTACACCCTCGGCACGGATGCAGGTGACGACATCGTCGACGGACTCACGGTGACCGCGACCTCCTCCGGCCCCCGCGCCGTCTTCGTCCGATCTGGCAGCCAGTACGGCTCAACGTCGCTCACCGTCATCGGCGAGCCCGTCGCAATGCAGGTCACGCCGAGCGCGCCGAGCGTCGCGCAGGGCGGCTCACTCACCTTCACGGTCACGGGCACCGACAAGTGGGGCACGCCGATCGACGGGAGCGCGGCGGTGCTCACCAGTTCGGTGGCCACCGACGTCATCGATGGTCTGAAGGTGACGTTCCCCACGGCGAGCCCGCACACGATCACGGCGACGATCGGCGGGGTGACCGCTTCGGTCACCGTCGAGGTCGTCGGGGCACCGGTGAACTCCGCCGCGCCCGCCGCGCCCGCAGGACTCGCCGAGACCGGCGCAGCGCCGCTCGGTGCCGGCCTGGTCGCGGCGACGCTGCTCCTCGCCGGTGCGGCCATTTCGGTGCTCACCATGGCACGTCGTCGCAGCCTGCATGGGTAGTCCGCGACTGACCGCATAACGCCCTCCGCGGTCGCGATGCACGGAACGGATCCGAGAGTTCGCGGCCCGATTGACCCAGCCTCCACATTTGAGAAACGGCCCGCGGCAGCGCCGCGGGCCGTTTCGCATTCCGGCGGGCCGTGACGAGCACGGCGAGCGGGGCTCAGAACTTCGCGCCGAGCGCCTTCGCCTTGAGGGCGTCGAACTCGCCCTGGGTGATGGTGCCGTCGTCGAGCATCGCCTTCGCCTTCGCGATCTCGTCGGTCGGGCTCGCGAACGACACCGACCTGATGTAGTCGTCGCTGTACTCCTCGTACTCCTGCTGCTTCCGTGCGGAGCGTTGTGCCATGCCGTCGCCGCGGGCGATGAGGTAGACGAGCGCCGTGATGAACGGTACGAAGACCAGGAAGATCACCCACACCGCCTTGAGCCACCCGTTGAGCGAGTGGTCGCGGAACACGTCGATGATGATGAAGATCAACGCGAACAGGTAGGCGACGTAGACGAACGCCCAGAACAGGAACCAGAACCAGTCCCAGAGGCTGTTGAGGAAGAACATGCGGCAAGACCCCTCTCCATCGGATTGAGCACAAACTATCGTCTGGGCAGGAGCGGGCGGAAGAGCGACGCGCGGAAGTCGAGCCCCGATCAGGCTCGCCTTCCCTTCCTTGAAATACGCGGGCATCTGCGTAGCGTTGAAGAAGACATCACTCCAGGGAAGGTGGACCAGATGACCGACATCCAGACCGCACCGAAGACCGGTTCGAACGCCGACGTGGCCGCAGGCGTCGCCCAGTACCTCACTCCCATCGTGCACGAGCTCGTCGCCCTCGCCGTCAACGGCAAGCAGGCGCACTGGCATGTTCGCGGGGCGAACTTCATCGCGGTGCACGAGCTGCTCGACGAGGTCGTGGCGCACGCGCAGGACTGGTCGGACCTCGCCGCCGAACGCGTCGTCGCCCTGGGCCTGCCGATCGACGGCCGCCTCGGCACGGTCGCCGCGAAGAGCGGCGCGAAGGACCCGAAGCTCGGGTTCCTCCCCTACGACGAGGCCATCGCCGATGTCGTGACGCAGATCGACGTCGCGACCGAGAAGGTGAACGCGGCGATCGAGGGCCTCGGCGAACTCGACCCCGCCAGCCAGGACGTCGCCATCGAGATCCGCCGCGGCCTCGACAAGGACCGCTGGTTCCTCTTCTCGCACATCGCCGTCAAGTAGACGAAACGATGGCGTCCTGACGGGCCCGGGTGCAGAATGCCGGTATGACGGCGGATGCATCCGGGCCCGCGCCGTTGGACGGTGGCGCGTCGGTCGAAGCGACGACGAGCCGGCATCGCGAGCGCAAGACGCCGCGACGCCCGCAGTCGGCGCTCGCCGAGCGCTGGACGACCGTCGACGGTCTCGACGTGTTCTACCGCGAGTCGCCCTCGCCACCGGCGGGCGCTCCAGTCGTGATGCACGTGCACGGCTTCGGGCTCTCGGGGCACTATCTGCTGCCGACGGCCGAACTCCTCGCCGACGACTTCCACACGCTCGTGCCCGACCTGCCGGGGTTCGGCCGCAGTGCGCGGCGATCGCGCAAGGAGTTGACCCTCGTCTCGCTCGCCGAAGCGGCCGCCCGGTTCCTCGATGCGCGCGGCATCGAGAAGGCCTCGCTCCTCGGCAACTCGATGGGATGCCCCGTCATCTGCGAGTTCGGTCACCACTTCCCCGACCGTCTCGAACGGGCGATGCTCGTCTCCCCGGCCGGCGGCCTGCACAATCAGCCGCTCGCCCGGGCGATGGTCCAGCTCGCGCGCGACGGCGGCCGTGAACCCACGCGCATGGTCCGGGTCGCCGCACCCGACTATCTGAAGTTCGGCGTCGCCAGCACGGTCAAGATGTTCGGTGCGCTCACCCGGTATCCGACCCTCGAGCGGCTGCTCGCTCTGCCGGTGCCGATCCTCGCCGTCCTCGGCGACCGCGACCCGCTCATGCCCGACGCCGAACGGGTGCACGAGGTCGTGGCGCACGTCGACGCCGACGTCACCGTCGTCGTGATCGAGGGCGCGGCGCACGCCATCAACTTCAGTCACCCCGGCGAGCTGGCGCACGTCATCCGTCAGTTCATGGCCGACGAGCCGATCACCGACGATCCCGGCTCCCCCGGTGCGGCGCACGTCATCGAGGTCCATCACGGACCGGGCCACGGCCCCTCCGCCGACTGAGCATGGCGGGCCGCGCGCCCCGGGTGCAGAATGCGGGTATGACGGCGGATGCTCCGCGGCCCGCGCCGTCCGACGGCGACGACGCCGCACCGCTCAGCGATGCGCAGAAGTCGCTGCGCGCCCAGATGCTCGCGACCGAGCACTGGAGCCTGCTCGCCTCCCGTTCGACGACGCAGAGCGAGGTGCTCACGCGCATCGCGATCTTCCTCACGCTCGTCTCCGCCGGGCTCGTCACCCTCGGTGTACTCGGCAACGCGACCGGGTTCAGGGGATGGTTCGGGGTCGCCGCCCTCGCCGTTCTGGCGCTCCTCGTGCTGCTCGGCGCGATCACGCAGCTGCGGGTGTTCAACACGGCGACGGAGGACCTCGCCTACGTGCTCGCGATGAACCGTCTCCGGGGCGCCTACCTCGATCTCGATCCCGGCATCGAGCGGTACCTCCTGATGGGCACGAGCGACGACGAGACCGGGATCGGCATCACCTACTACCCGTTCGCGATGCGTGATCGGTCTCAGGTGTTCGCGAGCTCGGCGATGGTCATGCTCGTCGTGAACACCGCCCTCATCGGCCTCTTCGTCGGCGCGATCGTGTCGGCGTTCGGCGGATCGCTCGCCTGGTCGATCGTGGTCGGCGCGATCGTCGCGCTCGTGCACTTCGTGCTGTGGATGCTCAAGGGGTACCGCAGCTACCGGCACATCCTCGGCGTCCACGTGCCGCTCCGGCGCGCCGCCGACTGACGGGTCAGCGCTGCAGCCAGGTGAGGACGGCGAGCACCCTGCGGTGGTCGGTGCCCGAGTCCTCGAGGGCGAGCTTCTGGAAGATGGAGGTCACGTTCTTCTCGACGGCGCCGACGCCGATGAAGAGCTGCTTCGCGATGCCCGCGTTGGTGCGGCCCTCGGCCATCAGCCCCATGACCTCGCGTTCGCGAGGCGTGAGGGAGTCGAGCGGGTCGCTTCGCCGCGAGAGCAGCTCGCGCACGACCTGCGGATCGAGCACCGTGCCGCCCTGGCTCACCCGTTCGACGGCGTCCTCGAGTTCGTCGAGCGACGCCACCCGGTCTTTCAGCAGGTACCCCATGCCACCCTCGCCCGAAGAAAGCAGCTCGTGGGCGTAGGTGCCCTCGACGTACTGGCTGAGCAGCAGCACGCCGAGCTTCGGCCGGCGCCGCCGCAGCTCGATCGCCGCGCGCACCCCCTCGTCGCGGAACGTCGGCGGCATGCGAACGTCGAGCACGGCGAGGTCGGGGTTCGTCTCGTCGATCTCCGCGAGCAGCGAGTCGGCCTCGCCGTAGGCGGCGACCGTCTCGAAGCCGGCTTCGTCGAAGAGCCGAACGAGTCCTTCGCGGAGCAGGACCGAGTCTTCGGCGAGCACGATGCGGAGCGGGCGGGCCTCGTCGGTCATGCGGTCAAGACTAGCGAGCGGGCTCCGGTGGTCGCTCGACCACCGGAGCGGTCGCTACCCGACCGGCACGTACGGGATGTGCGCGCCGACCGTCGTCGGCCCTCCTTCGGGGCTGTCGACGATGAAGATCCCCTGCAGGCCCTGCACGCGATCGGCGAGCCCCGCGAGCCCGTGCCCGGGCCGCGCCGATGCACCGCCGCGCCCGTTGTCGATCACCCAGAGATCGAGCCAGTGCCCCGTCTCGCCGGTGTCGCGCGTCGAGGCGACGAGACGGATGCCCGTCGCCTCGGCATGCTTCACCGCGTTGGTGAGGAGCTCGGCGACCACGAAGTACGCGTTCCGTTCGATCGGCGAGGGCAGCGAGGCATCCGGCAGCGCGATCTCGACCTCGACGGGGACGGGGCTGCGCGTCGCGAGCGAGCGGAGCCCGACGGCGAGTCCTCGGTCCTGCAGGATGGGCGGGGCGAAGCCCCGGGAGAGCGCCCGCAGTTCGTCGAGGGTCTCGCGGGCCTGGTCGCGCGCCTCGCCGAGGAGTTCGCGGGCGGCGTCGGGATCGCGTTCGAGCTTGCGTTCGATCGCGGCGAGATCCATCTGCAGGCGCACGAGGCGTTGCTGCGGGCCGTCGTGGATGTCGCGTTCGAGGCGTCGGAGCGAGGCATCCTCGGCCTGCACGGCCGCGCCCCGCGAGGCCGAGAGCTGCGCGACCTCGCGTTCGAGCGCCTCGGAGCGCCACGCGCCGAGGATGCCGCGGGCGATCACCTCGTGCAGCTTCGTGAGGCCGCGGAACACCAGCGGCAGCGTCGCGAGGAAGACCAGTCCGAGGATGAACTCGAACACGGCCTCCCCCGTGCGGTGGTCGATCGCCCACGTGTTGCCCGGGAAGAGGAAGTCGAGGACGACGTCGTACAGCCAGAACGCGTCCTCGTCCCGCCCGCCGGGGATGTAGCGCTGCCAGATCCAGCCGGTGAGTCCGGCGAGGGAACCCGACACCCATGTGATCGTGATACTCCACGTGAAGACGCTCACGATCGGGTTCACGACCATGCCGTGCAGCAGGTACAGCCAGTAGTGGCCGTCGACGTACGGGCCGAACACGCCGCGCCAGAAGCCGCCCTCGCCGGTGCGCTGCCACGCTGGCTGGGCGATCTCGGGGCGCCCGGCCCAGCGCAGGCGCACGAGCTCGAGCACGCCGAAGCCGCGCGCCGCGAACAGCGAGGCGGTGACGATGAAGATGCCGACGAAGACCGTGACGAGGCCGAGCCCCGTGAAGAACGCGGTCGAGAGCACGACGAGCCCCGTGATCGCGATCGGCATGGTGAGGATGAGGAAGCCGAGCTCGCGCGGCGTGCTCGCCCACATCGACCAGTAGCCGCGACGGCGCGGCGGTGCGGCGGCGGGCGCGGCGGCCTGCGGCAGGGGGGCGGTCAGCTCAGTGCTCATGGTGGGATCCTCCCGTCATCGTGGCAGACCTGGCGGGGTCGGCGGCGGTGAACCGCGGGGCGTGGTGGCGGCGCAGTGGTCGAAGCATGCCTCCAGCCTCGCGAATCGTTCGGGCGCTCCCCAGCGGGCGCGCGCCCCGATCGCGGCGGGGGTTATCCCCCGGTGGACGCCGCTACAGGGCCGAGTGCGTGACGCGTCCGCCCACGAAGGTCGCGGCGACGGGCATCGCACGGAGCTCGTCGGGCGACGCGGCGAACGGGTCGAGCTCGACGACGGCGAGGTCGGCCGGCTGCCCGGCGCGCACGTGCACCCCGGCCCCGTTCGTCGAGGCGGCGAGGGCGACGCGCGCATCGATCGACTGCTCGGGATGCCACGGGGCGCGCCCGTCCCGTGCGCGCCCGACGGCGGCGGCGATCGCGACCCACGGGTCGAGCGGGGCGACGGGTGCATCGGAGCCGAGCGCGAGCTCGACGCCGGCCGCCGCGAGTTCGGCGAGCATGAACGCACGCTCGGTGCGGCCCGCCCAGTAGCGGTCGGCGACGTCGCGGTCGTCCATCGCATGTTCGGGCTGCACGCTCGCGACGATGCCGAGACGCGCGAAGCGCGCGACGTCCTCGTGCCGCAGCAGCTGTGCGTGCTCGATCGATCCTGACCCGTGCCAGCCGGTACCGTCGACCGCTTCGAAGGCGTCGAGCACCCGGGCGTTCGCCCGGTCGCCGATCGCGTGCACCGCGGCCGCGATGCCGTGCTCGCGGGCGCGACGGAGGTGCGGGACGAGCTCCTCGTACGGCACGGTCGCGAGCCCGTAGGGGTGTTCGTCGAGCCCCGGGTACGGGTCGAAGCACCAGGCGGTGCGCGTGTTGAGCGAGCCGTCGGTGATGACCTTCGCAGCGCCCACCGTGACGAGCCCGCCCGTGCCCGCGACGGGGTCGCCGGTGCGGAGGCCCTCCGCGATCGCCCGGTCGAGGTGCTGCGGGTAGATCCCGAACGAGACCCGCAGCGGGAACCCGCCGCCCGCGGCGCGACGCGCCCAGTCGTCGCGGTTCCAGCGCATCTCGAAGTCGACGACGCCGACGACCCCTCGCGCGGCCGCGGCACGGGCCGCATCGGCGACCCACTCGTCGAGCGTCGCATCGGCGACGTCGTCGAGTTCGCGCACGAGTGCGAAGCACGCCGCCTCACGGAGGATGCCGTCGGCGGGGAGCTCGACGCCGCGTCGACGGGCCGCGGCCGAGTTGAGCCAGCAGGCGTGCAGGTCGGCGGCGACGAGCACGACCGGCACCTCGCCCGCGACGGCGTCGAGCAGGAACGCCGACGGTGCGTCGGCCCAGAGTCCGTCGCGGTAGCCGAAGCCCGCGACCTCGACCGCCCCGGCGGCGACGGCGCCGGCGACGAGTGCTGCGGCTTCGGCCGCGCTCGTCGCGCCCGACAGTTCGAGGCGACGCGCGACCATCGCCCACTGCGAGAGGTGCACGTGCCGGTCGTGCAGGCCGGGGACGACGAAGCGGCCCTCGAGGTCGATGCGCCGCGCGGCGGAGGCCGACCCCGTGGCATCCGGGGCACCGACGGCCCGCACCTCGGCGACCCGACCGCCCGCGACGAGCAGTTCGACCTGGCCGTCGACCCCGGGCAGCCGTGCGCCCGCGAGCAGCAGCGGCTCCGCGGCCTCCGCCTCGATCGTCAGGCCTGGCACTTCGGGCACCAGTAGAGCTTGCGAGCGCCCATCTCCTCGAGGACGATGTGCGTGCCGCACACCCGGCAGGGCAGACCTTCGCGCTTGTACACCCAGTGCCGGTCGTCGCGGCTCGCCATCGCCGCGCGGTACGCCTCGGGGTCGAGGTCGTCCATCGTCATCATCTGGCCCGTCTCGACACCGATGCGCAGCAGCTTCGCCCAGTCCTTCCAGAGCCCGCGCACGAGCTCCTCGGGCACGAGCTTTCCGGGCGTGTGCGGGTTCAGCCGGGAACGGAACAGCAATTCGGCGCGGTACACGTTGCCGATGCCGGCGACGACGTTCTGGTCCATCAGCAGCAGGCCGATGGGCGTGGGCTTCCGACGGACGACGCTCGTGAAGCGCTCTTCGGCGTCGGGGCCGGGGTCGAGCAGCGGGTCGGGCCCGAGCTTGGCCACCGTCTGCTCGACCTGCACGGGGTCGAGCACCTCGCACGCCGTCGGCCCCCGGAGGTCGGCGACGATCGTGTCGGTGAGCAGGCGCACCCGCACCTGCCCGATCGGCTCGGGCGGGAACGTCTCGATCCGCGCCCCCTCCTTCTCGGACTCGGCCATGCGCAGCCGCGTCCTGCGGGGCGCGCCGATCGAGGTGAGCGAGTTCTCGCCTGCGTCGTCGAAGACGACCGCGTCGGGGTTCGGTGCGTCGAGGAAGGTCCCTCGTTGGTTCGTCTGGCCCATGCGCCCGTTCGCGGAGGCGATCGTGGCATCCATGCGGATCTCACCGGCGAAGTCCCACGCGCCGTACATGCCGAGGTGCACTCGCAGCCACACGTCGCCCTCGAAGCCGAGGAACATCTGCTTGCCGACCGCGCGGGCGTCGGTCATGCGGCGCCCGTCGATCTCGGCCGCGCCCACGGCGAAACGCCCCTGCGGGCTCGACGCGTGCACGACGTGACCGACGAAGTTGCGTTCGAACTGCCGGGTGATGCGATGGACGGAGTGACCCTCGGGCATCGCTCGACTACGCGCCCGTCGGTGCGCCGGTGCCGGATGCGGGCGCGACGTCGACGCCCTTGCCCGCGATGTCGCCCGTCGTCTCGTACTCGCCGAGCTGCGCGATCCGGCGCACGTGGCGCTCGTCGCCCGAGAACGGTTCGGCGATGAACGCGTCGATGTAGCGGATCGCCTCTTCGACGGTGTGCTGGCGGGCGCCGATCGAGATGACGTTCGCGTCGTTGTGCTCGCGCGCGAGGATCGCGGTGTCCATGCTCCACACGAGCGCCGCACGGATGCCGGGCACCTTGTTCGCGGCGATCTGCTCGCCGTTGCCCGAACCGCCGAACACCACGCCGAGCGCCTTCGTGCCCGCCGCCTGGTCGCGGGCGACCCCGAGTGCTGCGTTGATGCAGAACGCCGGGTAGTCGTCGAGCGCGTCGTACTCGACCGGGCCGTGGTCGATCACCTCGTGACCGGCGTTCGTCAGGTGGGCCTGCAGGGTCCGGCTGAATTCGAGGCCGGCGTGGTCGGTCGCGATGTGGATGCGCATACGACGATTCTAGGGATTCGGCACCCACGTGAGCGCCCGCCCGTGGGGCTGCGCCCACGCCCGCTGCACGCCGTCGAGCGCGAGCACGAAGTCGACGGGCTCGTTCGGCACCTCCTCGCGCACCGCGATGCCGGGCACCACCCCGCGGCCCTCGACCGAGAGCCAGTGCCCGGGCAGCGCACGCACCGTCTCGACGAAGCGCGCCCGGGCCGGGCTGTCGAGGTACGCGATGACCGCCGTGTGCAGCACGACGAGCGTCGCCCCGGCCGGCGCTTCCGCGGCGAGCGCGGTCAGACGTTCGTTGAGGTCGCCCGCGACGAGCAGCGGCGGGTCGGATGCCACGATCGCCGCCGCGGCCCGCAGGCGTTCCCGCCGGTCGTGGTGCTCGGGCCAGATGAGCGCGTCGAGCCAGGCGAGGTCGTCGGGATTCGTGACGTCGAGCGGGTTCAGGTCGATGCCGGCGCGCCAGACGATATCGGGGAGGCGGTCGGGCACCGGGACGTGCGCGGTGCCCGGCGTCTCGCGCGTCTCGCACTCGAGGACGACCCGGCTCGCACCGTCGGCCGGGTCGAGCTGCGGGCGCCCGGGGTACCGATAGCCGTACCGGTCGGGGTAGAGGCAGAGCCCGGCCGACGCTCCCACCTCGAGGAGCGCGAGCGGGCCGGGGATCTCGGCGAGCGCGGGCAGGTGCAGGGCGCAGCGCCCCGCCTCGTTGGTCTGCGTGGCGTGCGTCTCCGCGGTCGCCCGCACGGCGGGCCAGTGCGCGTGCAGCCACTCGCGGAACGCCGGGTACGGGCCTGGGTCGGCCCCGTGGAACCGCGCCGCGGAGAACACGAGGTTCGGCTGCCGCTTCGCGGGCGGGAGTCCGTCGATCAGCGCCACGGTCGCGGGGTCGTCGGCGACGCCGAGCGCCCAAGCGTCGTACGTCGCCGACATCCCGCGCGCCTCGACCTCTGCGAACGCCCGGTAGCGGTCGGCGGTCGGCGCGGTCTCGTCGGTCGTGGTGCGCATGGGGTCAGGCTACGACGTACAGGCGATCCACGGCCCCGGTCTCGTAGAATTCCCGGATGCCCTCCGCCGTCACCGAACCTTCCAGCGCGCCCAAGATCGACGCGGCCGACCTGGCGGCGACGCTCAGGGTGCTCGCCGCGCTCAGCGAGCTCGATCAGAACGACCCCGACTTCGAGACGGTACGCCACGCGACCGCGAAGATGTTCAAGGCCGTGAAGGTCGCCCGCCGGCTCGAGAAGCGCAAGGTCGTGCAGGAGGCCGACCGCGCGGTCATCGCGGCCACGGCGACCGGAGCGCCGACGCGCATCGACGACGAGACCCGCGGCGCCGACCTCGTGAGCGGCACCGATGCCCGCACGGCGGGCGAGCTGCGGGTGGCCCGCCCCTGCTACATCTGCAAGCAGCGGTACACCCACGTCGACGCGTTCTACCACCAGCTGTGCCCCGCGTGCGCGGCCATGAGCCACGCCAAGCGCGATGCCCGCACCGACCTCACCGGCAAGCGCGCCCTGCTCACGGGCGGTCGCGCGAAGATCGGCATGTACATCGCGTTGCGACTGCTGCGCGACGGCGCCCACACGACCATCACGACGCGGTTCCCGCGCGACGCCGCCCGCCGGTTCGCGGCGATGCCCGACGCCGACGACTGGCTGCACCGCCTGCGGATCGTCGGCATCGACCTCCGCGACCCCGCCCAGGTCGTCGCCCTCGCCGACGACGTCGCCGCGCAGGGGCCGCTCGACATCCTCATCAACAACGCGGCGCAGACGGTGCGCCGCTCCCCCGGTTCGTACGCGCCCCTCGTCGAGGCGGAGTCGTCGCCACTGCCCGAGGGGGCGATGCCCGAGCTCGTGAGCTTCGGCCACACGAACGACGCGCACCCGCTCGCGATCGCCGATGCGGTCTCGAGCCACCCGGTGCTCTCCTCCGGGCTCTTCGCCGGGACGATGACCGCCGACGACCTCACCGCGCTCGCGCTCGCGCCGGGGTCGAGCTCGCTCGCGAAGCTCGCCGACCGCACCGCCATCGACGCGGGCGGCCTCGTGCCCGATCTGCACCACGAGAACAGCTGGAGCGCGGTCGTGCAGGACGTCGACCCGCTCGAGATGCTCGAGGTGCAGCTCTGCAACACGACGGCGCCGTTCATCCTCGTGAGCCGCCTGCGCGCATCGCTCGCCGCCTCCCCCGCGCGCCGGACGTACATCGTGAACGTCTCGGCCATGGAGGGCGTGTTCAGTCGCGGCTACAAGGGCCCGGGGCATCCGCACACGAACATGGCGAAGGCGGCGGTGAACATGCTCACCCGCACGAGCGCGAAGGAGATGCTGTCCGACGGCATCCTCATGACGAGCGTCGACACCGGCTGGATCACCGACGAGCGTCCCCACCCGACGAAGGTGCGGCTCGCAGAGGAGGGCTTCCACGCCCCGCTCGACCTCGTCGACGGCGCCGCCCGCGTGTACGACCCGATCGTGCGCGGCGAAGCCGGCGAAGACCTCACCGGCGTGTTCCTGAAGGACTATTCGCGCGCCGACTGGTGACCCGCACGGGCCTCCGGGACGCGGGTCCGTCGCCGGACCGGCCACGCGGCATCCGCCCCGCTAACCCCAGCCGTGCTCGCGCGCGTGCCAGCCGAGCTGCACCCGGCTCGTCACCTCCGCGCGCGCCATGAGCGCGCTGATGCGGCGCTGCACGGTGCGCGGCGAGGTCTCGAGCTGCGTCGCGACGGCCGCGTCGGTGAACCCGGCGAGGAGGAGCTGCATGATGCGGCTGTCGTCGGCGTCGAGCTCCTCGCTCGTGGTGCCGAACGGGCGCGAGTTCGCCCACACGGCGTCGAAGAGGCCCTGCGCGAGCTGCGCCGGGCCGCCGCGCAGCACGAGGCTCGGATCGACGCCCGTGCCGCGCCCGGCGAGCGGCAGCATCGCGAAACGGCCGTCGACGACGATGAGCTTCAGCGGCACCTGCGCCGTCGTGCGCACCCCGACCCCTGCGCCGAGCGACTGCTCCGCGTCGCGCACCGCGTCGGGCTCGGAGAGGAAGTCGCGGTCGATGATGGCACGGGTGCGGATGCCGCGGGCGAGGGCCGCCGCCTCCTCCGTGTTGTCGTTGTTGACGACCTGCGGATGCCCGGTGACGAAGACGTCGATGCGTTCGCGCGCGGAGTGCTGCAGCTGCAGGAAGCGGCGGGCGACGGCATCGGGGCCTTCGACGACCTCGATCAGTTCGCGCTCGCTGCTGCCGAGCGTGCTCGCGCGATAGGTGCCGACGAGCTCCGCGAGCGCGAGTTCGGCCTGGTTGAGCCGATCGCGTCGTTCGGCGAGCTGGGCGGCGAGCGCGAGGTCGGGCGGGGTCACGGCGAAGCGGTGGCCGTCGCCGGGCACGGCGAGACCCCGGTCGACGAGCCCGTCGACGGCGATGCGGACCCGGCCGGGCGGGAGCGCGACGGCGTCGGCGAGTTCGAGGAGATGGGCGCCGGGGCGCGACATGAGGGCGCGATAGACGGCTTCTTCATCGGCGGTGACGCCGAGGTACTCCAAGGCCATGGTTCCCCTGAGGTGCGTGATCGGTGCTCCCTGCATTCTCACGCATGAAGGGCGGGGCACGGACCACGAGTCGGAATCACGACGCGTCGCGGATGCCCCGGCGCGGGTCCGCGAGGCTAGGCTGGAAGGCGTTGCCTGCGGCCACGAGCCGCGTCGATACTTGCGAAGGAGCGCACGTGCCCGGAGAGAACCTCACCAGAATCGAAGCCGAGGAGCGCGCTGCGCTCGTGACGGTGCACGACTACGACGTCGTGCTCGACGTCACGGTCGGCCCCGAGGTCTTCACGACCACCACGACCGTGCGCTTCGACGCCGCCACCCCCGGCGCGTCGACGTTCATCGACGCGATCACCGCGAAGGTGCACTCGGTCACCCTCAACGGCGTCGCGCTCGACCCCGCCGAGGTGAGCGACGGCGTGCGCATCCAGTTGCCGAACCTCGAAGCCCAGAACGTGCTCGTCGTCGAGGCCGACGGCCGCTACATGAACACGGGCGAGGGCCTGCACCGCTTCGTCGACCCCGCCGACGGCGAGGTGTACCTGTACACCCAGTTCGAGGTGCCCGACTCGCGTCGCATGTTCGCCGTGTTCGAGCAGCCCGACCTCAAGGCCGCGTTCAAGTTCACGGTGACCGCGCCCTCGCACTGGCAGGTCGTGTCCAACCAGCCGACGCCCGAGCCCGAGCTGCACCCGTCGGGTCGCCGCGCCGACGACGTGTCGACGGCGACGTGGGCGTTCGAGCCGACGCCGCGCATGTCGAGCTACATCACCGCGCTCGTCGCCGGCCCGTACGACGTCGTGCGCGACGAGCTCACCTCGAGCGACGGCCGCACGATCCCGCTCGGCGTGTTCAGCCGCAAGAGCCTGTCGCAGTACCTCGACGCCGACTACATCTTCGAGAAGACGAAGCAGGGCTTCGAGTACTTCGAGGACAAGTTCGACGTGCCGTACCCGTTCGACAAGTACGACCAGCTCTTCGTGCCCGAGTACAACGCCGGCGCGATGGAGAACGCCGGCTGCGTGACCTTCACCGAGACGTACGTCTTCCGCTCGAAGGTGACCGACGCCATCAAGGAGCGTCGCGTCGTCACGATCCTGCACGAGCTGGCGCACATGTGGTTCGGCGACCTCGTCACCATGAAGTGGTGGAACGACCTGTGGCTCAACGAGTCGTTCGCCGAGTGGGCGTCGACCATCGCGACCGCCGAGGCCACCGAGTGGAAGCACGCCTGGACCACCTTCAACTCGATGGAGAAGGCGTGGGCGTACCGGCAGGACCAGCTGCCCTCGACGCACCCCATCTCCGCCGAGATCCGCGACCTGGAGGACGTGCTCGTCAACTTCGACGGCATCACCTACGCGAAGGGCGGCTCGGTCCTCAAGCAGCTCGCCGCCTGGGTCGGCATCGAGGCGTTCTTCGCGGGCGTCTCCGCCTACTTCAAGAAGCACGCGTGGGGCAACACCACGCTCGCCGACCTCCTCGGCGAGCTCGAGACCGCCTCGGGCCGCGACCTGTCGGGCTGGTCGGGCCAGTGGCTCGAGACCGCGGGCGTCAACACCCTCCGCCCCGAGATCGCCACGGATGCCTCCGGCGCGATCACCTCGTTCGCCGTCCTGCAGTCGGCCCACCCCGACTACCCCACCATCCGGGCCCACCGCCTCGCGATCGGCTTCTACAACCTGGTCGACGGCAAGCTCGTCCGCGAGCACCGCGTCGAGCTCGACGTCGACGGCGAGCGCACCGACGTCGCCGAGCTTGCAGGTGTCGCACGCCCCGACCTCGTGCTCCTCAACGACGACGACCTCGCGTACGCGAAGATCCGACTCGACGAGCAGTCGCAGGCCGTCGCGATCGCGAACCTCTCGAAGATCGAGGACCCGCTGGCCCGCGCCCTCGTCTGGTCGAGCGTCTGGGATGCCACGCGCGACGCCGAGACGAGCGCGAGCGACTACCTCGACCTCGTCCTCGGCAACGTCGCGAGCGAGACCGAGTCGACGACGCTGCGCATCATCCTCGCGAACGCGCAGCTCGCCGCGAGCTCCTACGTCGCGCCCGAGCGTCGCGCCGACGCGCGTCGCACCCTCGCCGACGGCTTCTGGCAGCTTGCGCAGGAGGCCGCGGCCGGCAGCGACGCCCAGTTCCAGTTCGTGAAGGCGTTCGCCTCGCTCGCCGAGGCCGGCACGCAGCTCGACGCGCTGGCGGGCCTCTTCGCCGGTGAGATCGCGCTCGAGGGTCTCGACATCGACACCGACCTCGGCTGGGAGCTGCTCATCGCGCTCGTCGCCGCGGGTCGCGCAGGCGACGCCGAGATCGACGCACGCCTCGCCACAGACAAGACCGCGACCGGCCAGGAGTCCGCGGCGCACGCCCGCGCCGCGACGCCGACCGCCGAGGGCAAGCAGCGCGCCTGGGACTCGATCGTCGTCGCCGACACCGCGACGAACTCGGTCGTGCGCACCACGGCCGCGGGCTTCGTGCGCGCCGACGAGCAGGCGCTGCTCGCGCCGTTCGTCGAGCGCTACTTCGCCATGATCGGCGAGGTCTGGAAGACCCGCAGCTACGCGATCGCCGAGAAGCTCGTCGAGCTGCTCTACCCCGCCACGCTCGCGAACCGCGAACTCGTCGACGCGAGCCACGCCTGGCTCGCCGCGAACGCCGACGCGGCACCGGCGCTCCGCCGACTCGTGATCGAGAACGTCGCCGGCGTCGAGCGCGCGCTCGCCGCGCAGGCGCGCGACGCGCAGTAGTCGCACCGCGGTCTCTTCGGGGCGGCGGCGGGTGGTACTCCGGTACCACTCGCCGCCGCCCCGAACCATTCCCGCGACGGACGCGCCGGAGGCCGCGGCATCCGTAACGTCGAAGACATGATCACCGCAACCGCGCTCACCAAGCGCTACGGCCAGAAGACGGCCGTCAACGACATCACGTTCAGCGTGCGACCTGGTCAGGTGACCGGGTTCCTCGGGCCGAACGGCGCCGGCAAGTCGACCACGATGCGCATGATCGTCGGCCTCGACCGCCCGACCGCAGGTTCAGTCACCGTCGGCGGCAAGCCGTACGCCGAGCACCGCGCGCCCCTCCACGAGGTCGGCGCCCTGCTCGACGCGAAGGCCGTGCACACGGGCCGCACCGCCGAGAACCACCTCCTCGCCATGGCCGCCACCCACGGCATCGGCAAGCGCCGGGTGCGCGAGGTCATCGAGCTCACCGGCCTCGAGTCGGTCGCCCGCAAGCGCGTCGGCGGCTTCTCGCTCGGCATGGGCCAGCGGCTCGGCATCGCCGCCGCGATGCTCGGCGACCCGCAGACGCTCATCCTCGACGAGCCCGTCAACGGTCTCGACCCCGAGGGCGTGCTCTGGGTGCGCCAGTTCGTGCGGCACCTCGCGAGCGAGGGTCGCACCGTGTTCCTCTCCTCGCACCTCATGAGCGAGATGGCGCAGACCGCCGATCACCTCATCGTCCTGGGCCGCGGCGAGATCATCGCCGACGCCCCGGTCGCCGACATCGTCGCGGGCGGCACCCAGACCCGGGTGCGCGTGCGTTCGCCGCACGCCTCCCGCCTCGCGGAGCTCCTCGCCGCACCCGACATCGCCGTGATCCGCTCGGAGGCGGGCCTGCTCGAGGTGACGGGCGTCGAAGCCGCCGGCATCGGCGACCTGGCCGCGGCCAACGGTCTCGCCATCCACGAACTCACCCCGCTCACCGCGTCGCTCGAGGAGGCCTACATGGCCCTCACCTCCGACGCCGTCGAATACCGTACGGAGGCCGTCCGATGACCACCATCGCCCCCACCCCGGCGCAGCCCGCCCAGGCGGCGCGCCCCGCGCCCACCACCCGGCTGAGCTTCGGCGGCGTGCTCGCCTCCGAGTGGGTGAAGCTCCGCAGCCTCCGCTCGACGGTGTGGTCGTACCTCATCGTCATCGCCATCTCGCTCGGCATGGCGTTCCTGATGTCGTTCAGCTTCGCCTACGGCATGGACGGCGGCATGGACGGGGCGAATGTGCCCGCCGCCGAGCAGACCTCGTTCGTCGTGCAGTCGGCGCTGTTCGGCATCTACTTCGGCCAGCTCGTCGTCGGCGTGCTCGGCGTCCTCGTCATCAGCGGCGAGTACACGACGGGCATGATCCGTTCGACGCTCACGGCCGTGCCGAAGCGTCTGCCGGCCCTCGCGGGCAAGGCGGTCGTGCTCTTCGTCGCGACCTTCGTCGTCGGCATCGTCACGAACCTCGCCGCGTTCCTCACCTCGTCCCTCGTGTTCGCGGGGGTGGATGTCTCGACGAGCCTGTTCGAGGCCGACACCCTCCTCGCACTCGCCGGCGGCGCGCTCTACCTGGCCCTCGTCGCCGTCTTCGCCCTCGGCGTCGGCACGATGCTCCGCTCGAGCGCCGGCGGCATCGCCGCGGTGCTCGGACTCGTGCTCCTCGTTCCGACGATCCTCCAGCTCATCCCTGCCGACTGGGCGCACGACATGATCCCCTACCTGCTCTCCAGCGCGGGCATGACGATGTTCACCGCCATCGGCGCGGACTCCGCGGACATCGTCGGTCCGAACGCATGGCAGAGCCTCCTGGTCGTGCTGGCGTGGGTGGGGGTCTCCCTCGTCGGCGCATCCGTGCTCCTCAAGCGTCGGGACGCGTAGAGTCCTGCCTATGACGGAAGCACCGTTCTCCCCCGACCGCCCGGCTTCGGCGGTCGGGGGAGAATTGCGTCTGCCGAATCCGCCTGGCGTCATCCGCCAGTTCTGGGCGCGGCATCCCCGGCTCACCGACGCCCTCATCGCGGCGATCTACCTGCTGCCGGCGCTCCTCGGCTACGTGCTCCTGGCGAACGACGCCCTGCAGCCGCGGATCTGGGAGACCGTGCGGCAGCTCGTCGCCGTCGCCCTCGGCACGGGCGTCCTCGTGCTGTTCCGCCGTTCGCGGCCGTGGCTCGTCATGGTCGTCGCGTGGGTGCTCGGCCTCACCGTGTACCCGTACGGCACGAGCGACGTCTACCTCATGCTCTTCGCGCTCTACGGGCTCGGCGTGTACCGCTCGACGAAGGCGGCGTGGATCGGCTTCGCCGGCTCGGTCGCCGTCTCGACCGCGGCCTCGTACCTCGCGCCGTGGGTCGCGAAGCTCTCGGCGATCCCGAGCGCCGACACCGGGTTCAGCGCGACCGCGGCCGCCTCCCAGTACGCGGTGCTCCTGCTCGTCGCGACCCTCATCGGCGTCACCGTCGGCAACCGGCGCCGCTACCTCGTCGCCCTCATCGCCCGTGCGCACGACCTCGCCCGCGAACGCGACCAGCAGGCGCAGCTCGCCGCCGTCGCCGAACGCGCGCGCATCGCCCGCGAACTCCACGACATCGTCTCGCACGGCCTCACCGTCATGGTGACCCTCGCCGAAGGATCGGCTGCAACGGTCGCCCGCGACCCCGACCGCGCCGCCGAGGTCATGCGCAGCGTCGCCGAGACCGGTCGCGACGCGCTCGGCGAGATGCGCCGCATGCTCGGCGTGCTCACCGGCCCCGATGCCGAACCCGCAGAGCTCGCGCCGCAACCGGGCCTCGACGCCCTGCCCGAGCTCGTCGAGGGGTTCCGCGAGACGGGGCTGCCGGTCACGCTGACGACCGTCGGCGCCCCCGTCGACGACGCGGCCTCGGGGCTCGCCGTCTACCGCATCGTGCAGGAGGGGCTCACGAACGCCCTCCGCCACGGCGAGCGCGCGCACCGCGTCGAGGTACGGGTCGAGCACCAGGGCGACCGGGTCGAGATCACGATCGACGACGACGCTCCGCACGCCGGCGCGGGCGACGTCCCCGGATCGTCGACCCGCGGCGCCGGCCGCGGGCTCGCGGGCCTCCGCGAGCGCGCGGCGCTCTACGGGGGCACCCTCGAAGCCGGGCCCCGAGCGGGCCGCGGCTGGCGCCTGCACGCCGTGCTGCGGCATCCCGCGCGCGCACCCCACGAGACCACGGAAGACACCGAATGAACAGCACCCTGCACGAATCCCCCGCCGTTCCCATCAGGGTCGGCCTCGTCGACGATCAGGCGCTCGTGCGCACCGGGTTCCGGCTCGTGCTCGAAGCGGAGGCCGGCATCGAGGTCGTCGGTGAGGCCGCCGACGGGCGCGCGGCCCTCGAGCTCGTCGACACCGCGGCGATCGACGTGCTGCTCATGGACGTGCGGATGCCCGGCATGGACGGCATCGCGGCGACGGCCGAGGTGAGCGCGAGGCATCCCGAGACCCGCGTGATCGTGCTCACGACCTTCGACCTCGACGAGTACGCCTTCTCGGCGATCCGGTCTGGTGCGAGCGGGTTCCTCCTGAAGGACGTCCGACCGCACGAGCTCGTGAGCGCGATCCGCACGGTGCACGCCGGCGAGGCGTCGCTGTCGCCGCGCGTGACCCGGCGCATGCTCGAGCTCTTCGCCGAGGAGCTGCCGGCGAGCCCGGCGGATGCCGGTGGCGCTCCAGGGGGGCCCGGCGCATCGGCAGCTGCGCCGAACCCGCTCGACGCACTCACCGCCCGCGAACGCGAGATCCTCGAGGCGATCGCCGAGGGCCTCAACAACACCGAGCTCGCCGAACGCTTCTTCCTCTCCGAGTCGACGGTGAAGACCCACGTGGGCCGGGTGCTGCAGAAGCTCGACGCGCGCGACCGGGTGCAGCTCGTCATCATCGCCTACCGGCACGGGGTGCGGCCCGATCGCTAGGCTCTACTGAGCGCCATCGCCACGAAAGGGACGTCAATGCCTGCTGCCAATCTCACCCGCGTCGAAGCCGAGGAGCGGGCGGCGATCGTCGGCTCCCCGAGCTACGAGGTCGTGCTCGACCTGACCGGCGACGGCGAGACGTTCCGCAGCGAGACGACGGCCCGCTTCACGGGCGTCGAGGGCGCGTCGACCTTCATCGAGGCGTGCACCGAGCGGGTGCACGAGGTCGTGCTGAACGGTACCGCGCTCGACCCCGCCGTGGTGAGCGACGGCACCCGCATCAGGCTCGACGGGCTCGCCGCCTCGAACGAGCTGCGGGTCGTCGCCGACGCCCGCTACACGAACAGCGGCGAGGGCCTGCACCGCTTCGTCGACCCCGTCGACGGCGAGGCGTACCTGTACACCGAGTTCGCCGTCGCCGAGGCGAACCGCGTGTACGCCGTCTTCGACCAGCCCGACCTGAAGGCGGGCGTGCGCTTCACGATCACGGCGCCCGCGCACTGGAGCGTGCTGTCGAACGCGCCCTCGCCCGAGCCGGTCGCCGGCCCCGAGGCATCCGGCCGCGCCACCTGGGCCTTCGAGACCGGCCCGGTCATCTCGAGCTACATCGTCGCGATCATCGCCGGCCCCTACGCGAGCTGGCACGGCACCGCGTCGAGCGTCGACGGCCGCGAGGTGCCTCTGGGCCTCTTCACCCGCGCCTCGCTCGCCGAGTACGCCGACCCCGAGATGATGTTCGGCACGGTCCAGGCGGGCCTCGCGTTCTACGAGAACGCCTTCGGCGTGCCGTACCCCTACGGCAAGTACGACCAGATCTTCGTGCCCGAGTACAACTGGGGCGCGATGGAGAACGTCGGCGCGGTGACCTTCAACGAGGGCTACCTGTTCCGCTCCCGCGTCTCGGACGCCCGCCGCGAGCAGCGCGCGATCGTCGTGCTGCACGAGCTCAGCCACATGTGGTTCGGCAACTCGGTGACGATGAAGTGGTGGAACGACCTGTGGCTCAACGAGTCGTTCGCGACGTGGGCGTCGACCCTCGCGACCTCGCAGGTGACCGAGTTCACCGGCGTCTGGGCGACGTTCGCCAACGACGAGAAGACGCACGCCGCCGAACAGGACCAGCTGCCCTCGACGCACCCCATCGTCGCCGAGATCCGCGACCTGGAAGACGTCGAGGTGAACTTCGACGCCATCACCTACGACAAGGGCGCCTCCGTGCTGAAGCAGCTCGTCGCGTGGGTGGGGCTCGACGCGTTCCAGCGCGGCGTGGGCGCGTACCTCGCGGCGAACTCGGGCGGCAACGCGACGCTCCGCGACCTGCTCGGCGAGCTCGAGCGGGCGAGCGGCCGCGAACTGACCCGCTGGTCCGAGCTCTGGCTCGAGACGGCCGGGGTCAACACGCTGCGCGCGATCGTCGATGTGAATGCGTCGGGCACGATCACGGCGGCGCACCTCGAGCAGACGGCGGCTCCGGCCCATCCGACCCTGCGCCCGCACCGTCTCGCGATCGGCGGCTACTCGCGCGGGGAGGCCGGCCTCGAGCGCGTCTTCCGCTTCGAGCTCGACGTCGACGGCGCCCGCACCGAGCTCCCCGAGCTCGTCGGGCTCGCGATGCCCGATCTCCTCCTCGTGAACGACGACGACCTCACGTACGCCAAGGTGCGCCTCGACGAGCGCTCCTTCGCGACCGCTGTGGAGCACCTCGCCGAGCTCCCCGATCCCGTCGCACGTGCCGTCGTGCTCGGCTCCGCCTGGGACGCGGTGCGCGATGCCGAGCTTCCGGCCGCCGCCTTCGTGCGCCTCGTGCTCGGCTCCATCGGGCACGAGACGCAGTCCTCGGCGCGCGGGCTCGCGCTCGGCCGCCTCGAGCTCGCGCTCGGCCGCTACCTCGCCGACGAGCACCGCGAACACCTCGCCGCCGAGGCGGGCGACGCGATCTGGGCGCTCGCCGAGCTCGCCCCGGCCGGGTCCGACGGGCAGCTGCAGTTCGTGAAGGCCTTCACACGCCTCGCGACGACGCCCGCGCACGGCGACGTGCTCGGCAGCCTCCTCGAGGGCACGATCGCGCTCGACGGGCTCGAGGTCGACCTCGACCTGCGCTGGGAGCTCGTGATCGCCCGTGCGGCGCTCGGCGCGGCCGACGAGGCCGACATCGAGACCGAGATCGCTGCGGCCCTCGCCGACGACGACACCGCGAAGGGCCGGCAGCTCGCCGAGACGGCGCGAGCTGCGCGCCCCGACCAGGCGGTGAAGGATGCCGCGTGGCGGCGCGCCATGACCGACACGGGTCTCTCGAACGACCTGGCGAGGGCGATCGCCGAGGGCTGGCGCCGCACGAACGACCCGGCGCTGCTCGCGAGCGTCGCGGGCGAGTACCTCGCGGCGATGCCGGGCGTCTGGGCCGAGCGCTCGTACAACATGGCGGCGATCCTCTCGACGAGGCTCTTCCCGACGCCGGTCGTCGACGCAGAGCTCGCCGAGACCACGCGCACCTGGCTCGCGAGCCACCCCGAGCCCGCGTCGATGCACCGCATCGTCTCGGAGCACCTCGCCGAGCTCGACCGTGCGCTCGCGGCACGCGAACGCGATGCCAGCGAGCTCTCGGGTGGGGCTCAGTAAACTTGCGCAGCATGTTCGGTTTTGAGGAGACGCCCCCACCCGAGGACGCGGACAACCCGGTCACCCCTGATTTCTGGACGGGCATCGCCACGTACTGGTCCGACAACTGGGACGTCATGCTCGGCAAGCTGATCTCGATCGTCATGATCATCGCGATCGCCCTGCTGATCCGATGGGTGCTGCACTTCGTCATCGAGCGGGTCGTCAAGCAGATCGTCACGGGCGTCAAGAAGAAGCAGGACGTCACCGACACCCAGGCCCTGCAGGCCTCGCCGCTCGCGGCCGTGCGCGTCGTGCAGCGCACCCGCACGCTCGGCACGGTGCTCACGAACATCGTCAACGTGACGCTCTTCGTGGTCGTCGTGCTGCTCATCGTCACGACCATCAACGACCAGATCCTCGGGTCCTTCGCGCTCCTGACCGCCGCCGTCGGCGCCGGCCTCGGTTTCGGTGCCCAGAACATCGTCAAGGACGCGCTCAACGGCCTGTTCATGGTCGTGGAGGACCAGCTCGGCGTCGGCGACGTCGTCGACCTCGGCCCTGCGACGGGCATCGTCGAGGAGGTCCGCATCCGCATCACGACGGTGCGCGACGTCAACGGCACGCTCTGGTTCGTGCGCAACGGCGAGATCCTCCGGGTCGGCAACATGTCGCAGGGCTGGGCGCGGGTCATCATCGACCTCGCGGTGCCCTACGACGCCGACGTCGAGACCGTCGAGACCGAGCTCCTGCGCACCGCGACCGAGATGGCGCATTCGAGCAAGTGGCGTTCGCGCGTGATCGAGAAGCCCGAGGTCTGGGGCCTCGAGTCGATCTCCGCCGACGCCATGGTGCTGCGGGTCGTGATGAAGGTGCGCTCCTCCGCGAAGGACGACGTGGCCCGCGAACTGCGCATGCGCCTCAAGCACGCGCTCGACGCCATGGACCTCAAGCTTCCGAGCCTCGCGAGCGTCGTGCTCTCGGGCTTCGACGGCGCCACCCGCGTCAAGGGCGCGAAGCCGCCGCGAACCTCGCCGAACACGGTCGTTCCCGGTTCGGACGCGGCCATCGCGAACGCCGCAGCCAAGAAGTCGAAGAACCGGGCGCCGCGCGCGCCGCGCACCACCGGCGCGACGATCGAGGCGAACCCGACCGCGAAGCTGCCGACCGCCCAGAAGCCGCAGACGACTCCCCCGGCGGCTCCCCCGACGACTCCCCCGACGTCGAAGCCGAAGACGCAGCAGAAGACGCAGAAGCCGCCGACCACGCCCGACGGAGGCGACGCATGACCGAGATCCAGTCGTTCTACGAGCAGGTCGGCGGCAGCGCGACCTTCGAGAAGCTCACGGCGGAGTTCTACCGCGGCGTCGCCGACGACCCCGTGCTGAAGCCGATGTACCCCGAGGAGGACCTGGAGCCGGCCGCGCGTCGCCTGCAGCTGTTCCTCGAGCAGTACTGGGGCGGCCCCACGACGTACGGCGAGGAGCGCGGCCACCCGCGCCTGCGTCTGCGCCACCAGCCGTTCAAGGTGAACCCCGACGCGCGCGACCGTTGGCTCGCGCACATGCGCACCGCGGTCGATTCGCTCGAACTTCCTCCCCTCGCGGAGGAGACTCTGTGGGATTATCTCCAGCGGGCCGCGTTCGCGATGGTGAACACCTTCGACGACTGACCCGGAGCGCCACCACCCGAAGCGACGAAGGAGTCCCTGTGGCAGTTGCAGCACCCACCCCCGATGCGATCATCGTCGGCGCCGGCCTCGCCGGCCTCGTCGCAGCGTCCGAACTCGTCGAGGCGGGCCGCAGGGTCGTCATCGTCGAACAGGAGCCCGAGGCGAGCCTCGGCGGCCAGGCGCACTGGTCGTTCGGCGGACTCTTCCTCGTCGACTCGCCCGAACAGCGCCGCATGGGCGTGAAGGACTCGCTCGAGCTCGCCCGTCAGGACTGGGAGGGCACCGCGGGCTTCGACCGCGACGAGGACGAGTGGGGCAGGCGCTGGGCCGAGGCGTACCTCGAGTTCGCCGCCGGTGAGAAGCGGGCCTGGCTCCGCGAGAAGGGCGTGCGCTTCTTCCCCGTCGTGGGGTGGGCCGAACGCGGGGCGGGCAAGGCGATGGGGCACGGCAACTCGGTGCCCCGCTTCCACATCACCTGGGGCACCGGCCCGGGCGTGCTGGCCCCGTTCATCGCCCGCGTCAAGGCGGGTGAGGCGGCCGGGCTCGTCGAGTTCCGCCACCGCCACCGCGTCGACGAGCTCATCGTCGAGCAGGGTGCGGTGGTCGGCGTGCGCGGGGCCGTGCTCGCCCCCGACGACGCCGGGCGCGGCGAGGCCTCGAACCGCGAGGAGGTCGGCGACTTCGAGCTCCGGGCGCCCGCCGTGGTCGTCGCCTCGGGCGGCATCGGCGGCAACCACGAGCTCGTGCGCGCGGCCTGGCCCGAACGGCTCGGCACCCCGCCCGCAGAGATGCTCTCGGGCGTGCCCGCGCACGTCGACGGGCGGATGCTCGGCATCGCCGAAGCATCCGGAGCCCGTCTCGTGAACGGCGACCGCATGTGGCACTACACCGAGGGCATCACGAACTGGAGCCCGGTGTGGCCGCTGCACGGCATCCGGATCCTGCCGGGGCCGTCGTCGCTGTGGTTCGACGCCGAGGGCCGACGGCTGCCGGCCCCGCTGTTCCCCGGGTTCGACACGCTCGGCACCCTCGAGCACCTCATGGCGACCGGGCACGGTCACTCGTGGTTCGTGCTCACGCAGAAGATCATCGAGAAGGAGTTCGCACTCTCGGGCAGCGAGCAGAACCCCGACCTCACCGGCAAGGACCTGAAGCTCCTCGCGCAGCGCGTGCGGCCCGGTGCACCGGCCCCGGTCGAGGCGTTCAAGGAGCACGGCGTCGACTTCATCGTCGCCGACTCGCTCGACGAACTCCTCGAACGGATGCGCGCCCTCTCCCCCGAGGCCCCGCTCGACACCGCGAACATCGAACGCGAGATCATCGCCCGCGACCGCGAGATCGACAACGAGTTCTCGAAAGACCTCCAGGTCACGGCCGTCCGCGGTGCCCGGAACTACCGCGGCGACAAGCTCATCCGGGTGGCGACGCCGCACCGCATCCTCGACGAGGCGGCGGGGCCGCTCATCGCGGTGAAGCTGCACATCCTCACCCGCAAGAGCCTCGGCGGAATCCAGACCGACCTCGACTCGCGCGCCCTCGGCGCCGACGGCGCGCCCGTCCCCGGGCTCTACGCCGTCGGCGAGGCGTCGGGCTTCGGGGGCGGCGGCGTACACGGGTATCGCGCGCTCGAGGGCACCTTCCTCGGCGGATGCCTCTTCACGGGCCGTGCGGCGGGGCGGGCGATCGCCCGGGGCTGAACGCTAGGCCTTGAGCGTCCAGGGCTTGCGCCGCACGAGCACGTGCCCGCGGCGCGAGCTCAGCCGCGTCCACGGGCCGGTCTCGAACAGCTGCACGGGGTCGTCGCCCAGGAACCCCAGGCTGAACGCGGCGAACGCAGCGCCGGTCGGCACGTACTCGACGCCCTCGACGCCGCGGCCCCACACCTCGGAGCGCACGCGCTGCACGAGCTGCTCGCCCGTGCCCGCGGGGATCGCCTCGGCGACCTCGTCGATGCCGGTCCTGGCCGCGGACTCGAGCAGCGAGGCATCCGCCTCACCGAGCGGGCGCCAGCCGCCTCGCGGCGGCGAGATGCCCGCCCAGGTGACGGTGTTCACCTCGGGCGGGCGCGACATCGAGACCGGCCGCGAATCCTCCCCCTCGCCGAGCTCGCCGCGGGCGCGCACGATGCGCTCGACGAGCGAGCGCATCGGGACGACCGAGTCGAACTCCTCGGTGTCGGCCAGCGCGAAGGTGCGGAGGCCGAGCACCGTGGGGCTCTCGTCGAGGATGCCGCGGGGGTAGAGGATCGCCGTGTACACGGCGAGGATTCCGGAGCCCGCGATGAGACGCACGGCCCCGTCTTCGACTCGGGCGGCGCGTTGCAGATACGTGTGCAGGTCGCCGAGCGACAGGCTGTCGGCGAGCGTGATTTGCTGAACCATCTGCTGTCTAAACTACCAAGTGGGCGGGGATGTTCCGGCTGACCCGCGTTCCCGGGCGCCGGCTGCGACCGCCACCGACACGGAGGAACGATGAACGGACCGATCGACGGCCTGCTGAGCACCCTGAATCTCACCGACACCGGCGCCCGCACCACGGAGGACATCTTCACCGGGCCCTCGCAGTGGATGCCGCTCGGCCGCGTCTTCGGCGGGCAGGTGCTCGCCCAGTCGATCGTCGCCGCGCTCCACACCGTGCCCGAGGATCGCAATATCCACTCGATGCACGGCTACTTCCTGCGGCCGGGCGACGTCAAGCACCCCATCACGTTCTCCGTCGACCGCATCCACGACGGCCGCTCGTTCTCGACCCGTCGCACGCAGGCGTACCAGCACGGCGAGCCGATCCTCTCCCTCATCGCGTCGTTCCAGACCGAGGACGACGGCGTCGAGCACCAGCTCGCGATGCCCGAAGGGCTCCCCGACCCCGAGTCGCTGCCGTCCACGGCCGACGTGCTCGGCAAGTTCGACCACGACGTCGCCCGCTACTGGTCGAACGAGCGCGCCTTCGACGTGCGCCACGTCCCCTCCCCCATCTACCTCTCGGTCGACGGCGAACGCTCGCCGCACCAGGCGGTCTGGATGAAGGCGTTCGGCCGCCTCCCCGACGACCCCAAGCAGCACCGCGCCGCCCTCGCCTACGCGAGCGACTACTCGATCCTCGAGCCGGTGCTCCGCGCCCACGGCATCGCCTGGGCGACGCCCGGCCTCAAGGTCGCGAGCCTCGACCACGCCATGTGGTGGCACCGCGACGCCCGCGTCGACGAGTGGCTCCTCTACGTGCAGGAGTCGCCGTCGGCGAGCGGCGGCCGCGGGCTCTCGCTCGGCCGCATCTACACGCGCGACGGCGTGCTCGTCGCGAGCGTCGCCCAGGAGGGCATGGTGCGGGTGCCCGCACCGCGCGACTGAACGAATCCTGTGCAATGCGGGTGCTGCGCGCGCCCGTGCCCCACAATGGGGGCAGTGGGCGCACCACGGCGCCTCCGGGGGCAAGGAGTTCGGCGATGACGGAACCCAGCGATCTCACGCGACGCGCACTGCTCACCATCGGTTCGGTCGGTGCGGTCGGCAGCGCACTCACCCTGGCCGCCTGCGCCGCGGATGACCCGGGCGGCAGTGCGAGCCCGAGCATCACGCCGACCGTGGAGCCCGACGACGCCACCTCCGCGGCGACGCCCGCTCCTGACGCCCCCGCCCTCGGCGGCGACGTCGGCGCACTCGCCGACGTGCCCGTCGGCGGCAGCATCGACGCGACGATCGACGGCGAACCGGCCCTCATCGCGCAGCCGACGGCAGGTCAGGTGGTCGCGTTCAGTGCGATCTGCACCCACCAGCAGTGCGTGGTCGCCGCCGCCGGTGCCGAGTTCCACTGCCCGTGTCACGGATCGATCTTCGAAGCCGCCACCGGCGAGGTCCTGAACGGACCGGCGCTCGACCCGCTGACTCCCATCGCCGTCGCCGTCTCGGGCGACCGGATCGTGACGGCCTCCTGAGCCCGGCGCTGGAGATGGACTACAGCTTCGCGGGACTCCCGCTGCACGTGCTCCTCGTGCACGCCCTCATCGTGCTGACCCCGCTCGTGGCCACGCTGCTGGTCGTGCTCGCCGTCTGGCCGGCCGCGCGTCGCGTGCTCTGGCTGCCCGCGCTCATCGGGGCGGCGCTCCTCGTGCCGCTCGGCCTCGTCACCGTCGAGGCCGGCGAGTGGCTCAAGGAGCGCGTACCCGAGGCTCCCCTCATCGAGGAGCACACTGGGATGGGCGACGAGCTCACGCCCTGGCTCATCGCGATCGTCGTGGTCGCGGTACTCATCGCGGTGTGGGCGCTGTACGAGCGCGCGCTCGCGCGGCGAGGCACGCGAGCAGCGTCAGGCGACCATTCCGAGGCCGCGACGTCCGACGGCGAGGCGCCGCCTCCGTCGTCGCGCGGACTCCGGATCGGCGTCGCGGCGCTCCTCACCGTCGCGGCGCTCGGGGTCGCGGTCGGTTCGACCTGGACCCTCGTGCGCATCGGCGAGGCCGGGACTCGCGCCGTGTGGGAGGGCTCGTTCAGCGAGACACCGCTCGACGACTGAGCACGGCGACGCGAGCAGCGTCGACGTCGACGCTCAGCTCCGACGGAACCGGATCGGGTCCTCGACGTACGGCGTCCAGGCGTCGCGCTCGGCGTCGTTCATGCGGCGGGGCCGGTTCGTCGCGGCGTCGACGAGCACGATCGTGGTGCTCGCCCGCGTGTAGCGCACGCGCGGGTCGACGCCCGCGGGCGAGAACACCTCGTAGCAGACCTCGAGGCTCGCACCGCCCATGTGCCCGATCCACAGCTCGATGTCGAGCGGCAGACGCTGGTACGGAATCGGTGCGAGGTACTCGATCTCCTGGCGGGCGATCAGCGTGATCGTCGTGGAGCCCGGGTTCGCGTCGATGACCGCCGTCGACGCGCCGACCGCGTGCTCGGCGGTGCCGTCGTCGTTCACCCAGAACGCCTGGATGCGAGCCTCCTCGAGGAGGCTCAGCATCCGGGCGTTGTTCACGTGCCCGTAGGCGTCGAGGTCGCTCCACCGGAGCGGGGTGGGCACGTGCAGGCGCATGTCAGTCTCGCGTGAGCTTGCGGTAGGTCGAGCGGTGCGGCTTCGCGGCGTCGGCGCCGAGGCGCTCGACCTTGTTCGCCTCGTAGGCCTCGAAGTTGCCCTCGAACCAGTGCCAGTTCGACGGGTTCTCCTCGGTGCCCTCGTAGGCGAGGATGTGGGTCGCGATCCGGTCGAGGAACCACCGGTCGTGGGTGATCACCACGGCGCAGCCGGGGAACTCGAGCAGCGCGTTCTCGAGGCTCGAGAGGGTCTCGACGTCGAGGTCGTTGGTGGGCTCGTCGAGGAGCAGCAGGTTGCCGCCCTGCTTGAGGGTGAGCGCGAGGTTCAGACGGTTGCGCTCACCGCCCGACAGGATGCCGGCGCGCTTCTGCTGGTCGGGACCCTTGAAGCCGAAGGTCGAGACGTAGGCGCGGCTCGGCACCTCCGTCTTGCCGACCTGGATGTAGTCGAGCCCGTCGGACACGACCTCCCAGAGCGACTTGTTCGGGTCGATGCCGCCGCGGGTCTGGTCGACGTAGGAGATCTGCACGGTCTCGCCGATCTTCACCGAGCCGCCGTCGCTCGGCTCGAGGCCGACGATGGTCTTGAACAGCGTCGTCTTGCCGACGCCGTTCGGGCCGATGATGCCGACGATGCCGTTGCGGGGCAGCGAGAAGCTGAGCCCGTCGATGAGCACGCGGTCGCCGAAGCCCTTCTTGAGGTTCTTGACCTCGAGCACGATGTCGCCGAGGCGCGGACCCGCGGGGATCTGGATCTCCTCGAAGTCGAGCTTGCGCGTGCGCTCGGCCTCCGACGCCATCTCCTCGTAGCGGGCGAGACGTGCCTTCGACTTCGCCTGGCGGCCCTTCGCGTTCGAGCGGACCCACTCGAGCTCTTCCTTCAGGCGCTTCGCGAGCTTCGCGTCCTTCTTGCCCTGGACGGTGAGTCGCTCCTGCTTCTTCTCGAGGTAGGTCGAGTAGTTGCCCTCGTAGGGGTAGAGGCGACCGCGGTCGACCTCGCAGATCCACTCGGCGACGTGGTCGAGGAAGTACCGGTCGTGGGTGACGGCGAGCACGGCGCCGGGGTACTTGGCGAGGTGCTGCTCGAGCCAGAGCACGCTCTCGGCGTCGAGGTGGTTGGTGGGCTCGTCGAGGAGCAGGAGGTCGGGCTTCTGCAGCAGCAGCTTGCAGAGCGCGACTCGGCGCTTCTCACCGCCCGAGAGGACGGAGACCTGCTCGTCGCCCGGGGGGCAGCGCAGTGCGTCCATCGCCTGCTCGAGCTGCGAGTCGAGGTCCCACGCGTCGGCCGCGTCGATCTCCTCCTGCAGCGTGCCCATCTCCGCGAGGAGCGCGTCGAAGTCGGCGTCGGGCTCGGCCATCAGCATCGAGATCTCGTTGAAGCGGTCGAGCTTGGCCTTGATCGGCCCCACGCCCTCCTGCACGTTCTCGAGGACGGTCTTCGACTCGTCGAGCACGGGCTCCTGCATGAGGATGCCGACCGAGTAGCCGGGAGTGAGCTTCGCCTCGCCGTTCGACGGCTGGTCGAGGCCCGCCATGATCTTCAGGATCGTCGACTTGCCGGCGCCGTTCGGGCCGACGACGCCGATCTTCGCGCCCGGCAGGAACGCCATCGTCACGTCGTCGAGGATGACCTTGTCGCCCACGGCCTTGCGCGCGCGAACCATCGAGTAAATGTAATCAGCCAAGATTTTCCCTAGAACCCCATGCGGAAGCGGCCGGACGCGGCCTGCGGTATCGCCTACCAGTCTATGGGGCGCGTCTCGCCGACGAGACAGTCGCCCGTGCCGAGCAGCGGTCGGACCGCGCCGTGGTACCCGCCCGACGCAGGGCCATACTGGCCGACGAGGCACTCGTCCTGGAATCGCACCGCGAACTGCACCGAGTCGGCGGCCTTGCCCTCGGTCGTCAGGTCGGAGCTCACCTCCATCGTCGCCTTGTCGAAACCCGCGGCGACGAGCGCGTCGATGAAGGCACGTCCCCCTGCCTCGGCGTTCGCGGCGACGACCGCGGCGTTCACCGAATCGAAGAAGGCGAGGTTCTCGGACGCCGACAGCTCGGGTCGAAGCTCGAGCGATGCGGCCGGCGCCGTCGGCGCAGGAGTGTCGCTCGCCGACGGATCACCCGAAGCCGAGGGATCGGGCGCTCCCCCGCCGAACAGGCTGCACCCGGCGAGCCCGAGGGTGAGGGCCGCTGCGGCGAGCGCGAGCGCCGCCGTGGACCTGTGCCGCCGTGCCATGCTTCCCCTCACCGCGGTGTCGACCGCCCGAGCCGAGTCTAGGCGTTCGACGCCCCTCGGATCGGGCGATCGAGCCCGCCCGGCGGTCAGAATCGGGCGGCGAGCGCGAGGCCGGATGCCTCGTGCAGGGCGTCGACCGCTTCGTCGCCGGCGTGCTCGGCGTCGACCTCGGACGCTGCCTCGGCCCAGGAGGGCATCACGGCCTCGCCGTCGCCCGCGAAGCCGTCGGATCCGCTCGTCGCAGGCTCGCCCTCGACCTCGCCCTGCTGCCCGGGCTTCTGCGACTGCACGCGCGCGTAGGTGCTCACGCACCACGCGAGGTCGTGACCGATCGCGTCCGCCTCGATGTCCACCGAGGTGCCCGACTTCGTCGCCGTCTCCCACGCCCGCTGCCTGAGGCGCCCCTGCACGATGACGCGCTGCCCCTTGCGGATCGAGAGACTCGCGTTGCGGGCGAGCTGGCGGAACGCCGAGACGCCGTACCAGTTCGTCTCGCCGTCGGCCCACTCGCCCTTGGCCCGGTCGAAGTAGCGCCTCGTCGACGCGACGCGGAAGGACGTGATGACGAGTCCGTCGCCCGTCACGTGCTGCTGGGGGTCGGTGCCGACGACGCCGGTCACGGTGATGGTGTCGCTCATGTGGATCTCCTCGCTCGTGCGCCGCCGCGGATCGGCGACTCGTGGCTCCGGGACGGCCTCGTGCCGGACACCGCCCCGGAACCACGTGCACCCATGGTCGGCTCGGGCGCGTGGCATCCGGCCCCCTGCGCGCCGAACTGTGGGAGCAGCTCGCGTTCGCCGCCCTGTCGAGGAGGAGTCGCGTCGTAGAGTGTCGGAATGCCGTACACCGCCGCCACCGACCGCTACGACCGCATGCGCTACAACCGAGTGGGCCGCAGCGGCCTCAAGCTGCCCGCCCTCTCGCTCGGGCTCTGGCACAACTTCGGACACGACCGCCCGCTCGACAGGCAGCGCGCGATCGTGCGCCGCGCCTTCGACCTCGGCATCACCCACTTCGACCTCGCGAACAACTACGGTCCGCCTCCGGGCTCGGCGGAGGAGAACTTCGGGCGGCTGCTCGCGAGCGACCTCGCGCCCTACCGCGACGAACTGATCGTCTCAACGAAGGCCGGCTACGACATGTGGCCCGGGCCGTACGGCGAGTGGGGATCGCGCAAGTACCTGCTCGCCTCGCTCGACCAGAGCCTCGGCAGGCTGGGCCTCGACTACGTGGACGTCTTCTACTCGCACCGCCCCGACCCCGAGACCCCCATCGAGGAGACGATGGGCGCGCTCGCGACGGCCGTCCGCCAGGGCAAGGCGCTCTACGTCGGCATCTCGAACTACGACCCCGACGAGACGCGCGCCGCGGCCGCAGCGCTCGCCGCCGAGGGGGTGCCGCTGCTCATCCACCAGCCGCGCTACTCGATGTTCGACCGTCGCATCGAGGACGGACTCTTCCCCGCGCTCGAAGAGGTCGGCGCGGCGAGCATCGTGTTCTCGCCGCTCGCGCAGGGGCTCCTGACCGACCGCTATCTCGGCGGCGAGGTGCCGGCAGGATCGCGCGCGGCGACGAGCCACTTCCTCCCGGCGGAGCGCATCAGCGCCGAGTACCTCGAACGGGCGCGCGCACTCGACGCGATCGCCCGCGAGCGCGGGCAGTCGCTCGCACAGCTCGCGCTGTCGTGGGTGCTGCGGCAGCCGCTCGTGGCGAGCGCCCTCATCGGCGCGTCGAGCGTCGCGCAGCTCGAGCAGAACGTCGCCGCGCTCGACGCCGCGCCGCTCACGAACGAGGAGATCGAGCGGATCGAGCCGTTCGCAGCGCACGGCACCGTGCTCGGCTGAGGCGCGGACGGGGCCGTGCTCGGCTGAGGCGCGCACGGCACCGTGCTCGGCTGAGGCGATCGCCGGGGATGTCGGTGGGCGCTCGTACGCTCGGAGGACATCCCGCAGGGCCGGCTGCGACGTCGAGAGGAGCACCATGACCACCGTCACGCCGCAGCCGCGCATCCGCGTGCCCTTCCCCGTCGAGGTGCCGGGTCTCGCGTTCACCCCGGCGGCTCCCGGCCTCTGGCGGGTCGCCCGGGCCGACGGCTCGGTCCTCGGCCACGTCGAGCACCGCGGCGAGGGCGCCGCCAGTCGATTCGCCGCGCGGCGCCTCACCGCGGGCACGCTCCGCTCGACCGAGATCGGTGAGTTCTGGTCGGCGCGCGAAGCGGCCGAGCTCTTCCGCTGAGCCGGTGCGCTCGCCGATCCGTGGCTCGCCGTCGTGGCGCGACCGCGCGCGCTTCGCTCGGGGGTAATCTGCGGCCATGCAGTGGTGGAACGATCTCATCTCCTGGCTCACCTCGAGCGAATCGCAGTCGACGGTGTTCGCCGCCGTGGTGCTCTTCTTCGCCGTGCTCGCGGCCGGGCTGCTCGCAGCCTGGATCTCGAGTTCCGCCGTGAAGCGCGTCGTGGCGCAGCGCGACCGCGAGGCCAAGGCCGCCGCCATCGCCGCGCTCGTCGACGCCGCCACCGAGGCCTCGGTGTGGAACTCGCTCACGCCCCAGGAGCAGGTGCTCGCCGACCGCGCCGTCGGCCAGGCCGACATCCTCGTGCGTCTGCTCCCGATCCGCGGCTCCGACATCGCCGCGAACTGGGCGGCGCACCAGCTGCACGAACTGAAGCGCGCCTCGGCGACCTTCGGCTACCAGCTCGACCCGGCCGTCGTCGAGTTCCGCGACCGCCTGCTCGAGTGGCAGCGCCGCCCCGGACGCACCAAACGGCAGTTCCAGAACGACCTCGAGCGGTGGCGCACGCAGCGCAACGAGACGCCCGAGCAGCCCACGATCGACGAGCAGGAGACCTGGGTCGCGCAGCAGCACCACGACCGCTACCGCGAGGCCGTGACCATCACCGACACCGCCGAGGCATCGACGGCGCCCACGCAGACCGTCGAGGTCGACGGCACGGGCACCGCGACCGTCGAACCCGCCGCAGAGGCGAAGCGCTAGGCCGTCGTCGGGCGGCGCACGGCGTCGCCCGACGATGCGAGGTCGCTCGTGCCGCCGGCACTGCTCGGCAGGCCGGGGCCGCTCGGGCTGTTGCGCCCGCTCAGCGCCACCAGGCGTCGAACATCGACACCGGCGCGGTGCGCTTGTGCCGGGTCTGGAGGAACCGCGCCTCGAGCTTCTCGGCGACCGTCTCGTCGATCTCCTCGCCCTCGAGATACGCGTCGATGTCGGCGTAGCTCAGCCCGAGGTTCGCTTCGTCGGACTGCCCCGGCTGCCCGTCGAGGAGGTCTGCGGTCGGCACCTTGAGGTACAGCCGCTCGGGCGCACCGAGCGCCTCGAGCAGCGCACGACCCTGACGCTTCGTGAGCCCGGTGAGCGGCAGCACGTCGGCACCCCCGTCGCCGAACTTCGTGAAGAAGCCGGTGATCGCCTCGGCGGCGTGGTCGGTGCCGACGACGAGGAGGCCGCCCTCGCCCGCGACCGCGTACTGCGCGACCATGCGCATCCGAGCCTTGACGTTGCCCTTGCCGAAGTCGCTGATCGGCGACCCGATCGCCTCCTCGAAGCCGGCGGCGAGGCCGTCGACCCCGCCCTTGATGTTGAAGACGACGGTCTCCTGGGGGTCGATGAACTGCAGGGCGAGCTGGGCGTCGTCCTCGTCGTGCTGCACCCCGTACGGCAGGCGGACGGCGACGAACCGCGCCTCGGTGCCCTCGCCGTCGAGCTCCTCGACCGCGATCCGGCAGAGTCGACCCGCGAGCGAGGAGTCCTGTCCGCCGCTGATGCCGAGCACGAAGCCCTTCGCCCCCGTGGCGCGGAGGTAGTCCTTCAGGAACTCGATGCGCGCACGCACCTCGGCCGAGGGGTCGATGGTCGGGCTGGCATTGAGCTCGGCGATGATTCGCGCCTGCAGGTCTCGCATGCCCCGACGATACCGCCGTCGTGTTTCGCGGAGGAAACGCGACGCGGGCGCACTAGCATCGGGCTGGGATCCGCCCACTCAGGAGGTCACGTGGAAGTCTCGATCGGCACCATGGTGCTCGTGCCGGCGATCGCGGTCGTCGCCCCGTTGCTCGTGCGCGGATTCGGGCGCTGGGTCGCGATCCCGCTCGTCGTCTTCGAGATCGTCCTCGGGCTCCTCCTCGGCCCCGCGATGCTCGGCTGGGTCGAGCCCGACGAGTTCATGACCCTCCTCGCCGACTTCGGCCTCGCGATGCTCTTCTTCCTCGCGGGCAACGAGATCGACTTCCGCGCCATCCGCGGGCGGCCGCTCAGCCGCGCCGCGATCGGCTGGATCATCTCGCTCGCCGCCGGCATCGGCATCGCCGCGCTCTTCGCCGCCGACCTGCCCGCCGCGGCGTTCATCGGCATCGCCCTCACCTCGACGGCGCTCGGCACGCTGTTGCCGATCCTCCGCGACTCCGGCGACCTCACGACCCCGTTCGGCATCTCGGTCCTCGCGCTCGGCGCGGTCGGGGAGTTCGGGCCGCTGCTCGCGATCTCGCTGTTCCTCAGCGGCCGCTCGCCGGTCGTCGCCGCGGTCGTGCTGCTCGTGTTCGCGGTGATCACCGGGCTCGCGATCTGGCTCGCGGCGAAGGGCGCCGGCAAGCGCCTGCACAAGGTGATCACGGCGACCCTGCACACCAGCGGGCAGTTCGCGGTGCGCCTCGTCATGTTCGTGCTGCTCGCCCTCGTCGCGCTCAGCATCGTGCTCGACCTCGATATGCTCCTCGGCGCATTCGCCGCCGGTGTGCTCTACCGCACCCTCATCACGGGCGCGCCGAAACACGACGCCGAGGCCATCGAATCGAAGCTCGAAGGCATCGGGTACGGGTTCCTCGTGCCGATCTTCTTCATCAACACGGGCATCACCTTCGACCTCGAGGCGCTCGTCGCCGACGTCCGCACCCTGGCGCTGCTGCCGTTCTTCGTCGTGCTGCTGCTCGTCGTGCGCGGACTGCCCTCGCTGCTCGTCGCGCCCTCGGGGGCGAGCGTTCGCGACCTCGTCGCGACCGGGCTGTTCGGCGCGACCGGGCTTCCCATCATCGTCGCCGTCACCGCGATCGGCGTGGACGCCGGAGATCTCGAGAGCGGTACCGCCGCGGCCCTCGTCGGCGCGGGCATGATCTCGGTGCTGCTGTTCCCCCTCATCGCGCTCGCCATTCGCGGTCGCGGCGCGAAGGGCCGGCGCACTCGCAGCGACGATGTGAGCGTGCCCGTCGAGGGGTGAGCGCGCCCGGTATGCTTGCCACGACCGCCCCCGTAGCTCAGCGGATAGAGCAGGAGCCTTCTAATCTCTTGGTCGCAGGTTCAATTCCTGCCGGGGGCACCACGTACGCGCCGGCCTGCCCGGCTCGACGGCCGTGTCGGCGCGCCCCGGTAGACTCGGCGCATGGCTTCTTCGAGCGACCGACTGGTCTGGATCGACTGCGAGATGACCGGGCTCGACCTCGAGGTCGATGAGCTCGTCGAGATCGCGGTCGTCATCACCGACTACGATCTCAACCCCGTCGATGCCGGGCTCAGCATCGTCATCAAGCCCGACGCGAGCGCGCTCGAGCAGATGGGCGAGTTCGTGCGCCGCATGCACACCGAGTCCGGCCTCATCGAAGAGATCCCCAACGGGGTGAGCCTCGCCGACGCCGAGTATCAGGTGCTCGAGTACGTGCTGCAGCACGTCCCCGACGAGCAGAAGGCGCCGCTCGCGGGCAACTCGATCGGCACCGACCGGGCGTTCCTGTCGAAGTTCATGCCGCGCCTCGACGCGCACCTGCACTACCGCAACGTCGACGTCTCGTCGATCAAAGAGCTGGCCAAGCGCTGGTTCCCGCGTGCGTACTTCAACGCTCCCGCGAAGAATGGCGGCCACCGCGCCCTCGCCGACATCCTCGAGTCGATCCGCGAACTGCACTACTACCGTCGTGCCGTGTTCGTCGCCGACCCGGGTCCTGCGAGCCACGAACTCCAGGCTCTCGCCGCCGAAGTGACCGCCGAATTCGAGCAGAAGCAGATCGTGTAGTACGATCTTCAAGTTGCCTGATCGCCACGGCGGTCAGAGACATGGTGGGTATAGCTCAGTTGGTAGAGCGCCTGGTTGTGGTCCAGGAGGTCGCGGGTTCAAGCCCCGTTACTCACCCCAAGTCCGAAGCGCGGGTCCAGAAATGGCCCGCGTTTCGTGCATCCGCCGGCGGTCGCCGGTCTGCATCGCCGGCTCAGTACGAATCATCCGAGGGGGCATCTCGTGGAACTCGACGCCGAAGCCTTCGAAGCGCTCGTGGTCGACGAGCTCGACCAGCTGCCCGACGACATGGTCGACGGGCTCGAGAACGTGGTGTTCGTCGTGGAGGACCGCCCCGAGGACGGCTCGCTCGACCTGCTCGGCCTGTACGACGGCTTCGCCCTCACCGAACGCGACCGCTACGGCTTCGGCGAGATGCCCGACCGCATCATCCTCTACCGCGAGCCGCTCCTCGCGATCTGCGAGGACGAAGACGAACTGCGCGAGGAGATCCACGTGACCCTCGTGCACGAGATCGCCCACTTCTACGGCATCGACGACGACCGGCTGCACGAGCTGGGCTGGGCTTGATTCCGGCACCGTTACGCTGATCTGCATGAGTCTCTCCCCCGGCCGCATCGTCGGCATCGCCGTCGGAGCCGTCGCGATCCTCGTGGTCGGGGTGTACGGCCCGGCGATGCTCCTCGGGCCGCTCCCCGAAGCGACCGTGCATGCCGCATCCGCGGCGTCGGAGTCCGGCGAACCCGCCCCCGCGATCACGCTCCCCGCCGATGGGGCGAGCGCCCTCGTCATCGCCTCCGACGACGGCAAGACCGAGACGCTCGCCGTCGGCGGATCGACCGAGATCGTGCCGATCGGCGGCGCGGCCAAGCTCGTCGCGGTGCTCGCGACCCTCGACTCGCTGCCGCTCTCGGCCGGCAGCGACGGCCCCTCGATCACCATCGGTCCCGCCGACTACATGAACTACCTCGACCACGTGAACGAGGGCAACCGCACCCTGCAGGTCTCTCCCGGCGACACCTGGTCGGAACGAGAGGTCGTGCGCGCGACGCTCCTCGCGTCGAGCAACAACCACGCCGACACGCTCGTGCGGTGGGCGTTCGGCAGCACCGAGGCGTACGTCGACGAGGCGAACAAGTGGCTCGAGCAGAACGGGTTCGAAGCGACCCGGGTCGCCGATGCGACCGGCCTCTCGGGCGACAACGTCGGCACGGCCGAAGAACTCGCTCGCCTCGGCGCGCTCGTCTACGCCGACCCCGCGCTGACGCAGATCGTGACCGCCCCCGAGGCATCTGCCTCGAGCCGGCACGACGTGCCCGACAGCATCGACCATCTCCGCGAGGCGGGCGCCCGGGCGCTGTCGCGCAGCTACACCGACCAGGCCGGAGTCTGCTTCATCTTCAGCACGATGGTGCCTGCGGCCGACGGCGGCACCCCGACGCGTGTCATCGGGGCGATGTCGATGATGCCCGACTACGACACGCTCGACCCCGCGGTCGCCGCGGCGATCACCTCGGTGAACGCGGTGTCGCAGCCGGTGACCGTCATCGTCGAGGGCGGCGAGTACGGCACCGTCGAGACCGCGTGGGGCGATTCGGCGTCGCTCATCGCGCGCACCGGGCGAACGGATGCCGCGTGGGGCAGTGATCCCGGCGAGGCATCCGTCGTCGTCGAGCCGTTCACGACCGCGTCGGCGGGGCGCGTCATGGGCACGGTCACCGTGCCGACCGCCAACGGCGACATCAGCAGCGAACTCGAGCTCTCGGCCGACATCGGCGATCCGGGGCCGTTGTGGCGCCTCGCCAACCCGGCCGCGCTCATCGACGCGTTCTTCGCCTCGCAGCAGAGCTGAGACGCTCGGCAGAGCCGAGACGCGACGCGGCGCCGAGACGCGCCGCAGCGCCGATCAGTCGTTCTCGTCGTCGGCTTCGACCGGGTCGGAGTCGGCGGCGTCGAAACGGAACCTGACCCGCTTCTCGCCACCCACCTCGCGCTCGTCGACGGCGTCGTACCAGAACAACGACTCGAGGCCTTCGACCGCGGCGACCATGCCGATGCGCTTCTCGGTCGCGCCGCCCACCAGGGCGCGGTGGTCGAACTCGCCCTCGAGCGGTCCGTCGATGAACTCTGCGACGTACTGGGCGCCGACCGAATCTGCTGCCATGACACCACCGTAGCCCTCAGCGGGCGTTCTGCACCCGAAGCGAGCCCCGAATCGATTCAGCCCGTCGCGGGGAGGGTCAGCACGAGATCGGCCGTGCTGAGCGGGTCGACGCGGCGCACGTAGCGCCGCCATTCGGTCTCCCACAGCTCCCAGTACGGGTCGAATCGACCCTCGTCGCGGGCGAGCGCGCGCTCTCGCCGCGTGTCGTCGGCGGCGCGCAGCCAGACGCGAACGACCCCGGTGCGGCCCTCGACCGTTTCGAAGGCGCCGCAGCCCTCGACGACGAGCGGCGCGACCGGCGGGAGCACGACCGGCTCGCCGGGGCGGTTCGCCGCCCAGTCCCAGCCGCGCCAACCGCCCGGCGCCGCTCGCGCGTGCCGCGCGAACAGGGTCCGATCGAGCGACCCTGCCGCTGCGGCGAGCCCGTGCCACCCCGGGTAGACCTCGTCGAGGCGCACGAGCCGGGCGGCACCGCCGGGCCAGCCGGTCGTGACGGCGTCGGCGAAGGTGCTCTTGCCCGAACCGCTCGGCCCGTCGATCGCGACGACCACGCGCCCGGTGCGGCCCGCAGGCGCCCCGGACGCCGCTGGTACCGCGAGCCGTCGTCGCACCGCCGCGCGCACGAGGTGCAGCGCGGCGGTGCGACGGGTCGACGCTTCGCGCAGCGCGGCTCCGCTCACGACCACACCGCGTGGAAGGTTCCGGCCCAGATCGCCGCGGCGATCGAGACTGCGGCGATCGCGACGGCGACGAGGACGATCACGAGGTCGCGCCAGCCGACCTTCGACTCGCGCGCCCAGGTGCGCGGAACGTCACTGCCGAAGCCGCGCGCCTCCATCGCGGTCGCGAGTTTCGAGCCGCGACGGATGGCGAGCACGAGCAGTGCGAACGCCATCGTCGCGAAGCGCCGGAGCGCCCCGTGGTCGCCGATGCCTCGGGCGCGGCGGCTGAGCGACATCGCCTGCCAGTCCTCGATGAAGAGGCCGACGAGGCGGGCGCCCGCGAGCGCGCCGAGCACGAAGCGGCTCGGCAGCCGCCAGATCTGCGCGAGGCCGTCGGCGAGCTCGGTCGGGTCGACGTGCATGAACAGCAGCACCGCGGGCAGGCCGATGGCGAGCACCCGCACGGTCACCGCGATCGCGAGCTCGATCGAACCGTCCGTGATGCGTGCCAGCCAGAAGCTCCAGTACTCCTCGCCCGACGGCTGGCCGTAGAGCAGCATGCTGAGCCCGGCGACCGGTGCGGCGATGAGGATCGGCCAGGCTCGGCGTGCCAGCGTGCGCGGCGTGACGCCGGCGATGGCGAAGAGCGCGAGCTGGATGCCGAGGGCGGTCGCCGCACTCACCCAGTCGACGGTCACGAGCAGCGGTGTGGTCAGCAGCATCGCCGCGGCGAGCCGGCTCACCGGGTTCACGCTGTCGATGAAGCGGAGGCGCGGGGCATCCTGCTGCGTCTGCTGCGCGACCGGCAGCGTCCCGGCGCTCATGCCGCCCGCTCCATCGAGACGGGCGCGAGCGCGATGCGCTGGTCGCCGAGCGCGGCGATGAACGCCGCATCGTGCGTGACCGAGACGAGTGCGAGCCCGTCGTCGACGAGTTCGCGGAGGAGCGCGGTCAGTTCGATCCAGGTGAGGCGGTCCTGCCCGAAGGTGGGCTCGTCGAGGATGAGCAGCGAGGGCAGTGCGGCGAGCACCGCGGCGACCGACAGCCGCCGCTTCTCGCCGCCCGACAGGGTGAACGGGTTCGCCTGCGCGAGGTGGTCGAGGCGCAGCCGCGCGAGGAGTTCGTCGACGCGTTCGGTGATCGCGTGCTCGTCGAGCCGGAGCGCCCGCAGGCCCACGGCGAGTTCGGCCCGGACGGTCGCGGTGACGAACTGGTGTTCGGGCTCCTGGAAGACCGTGCCGATGCGGGTGAGCAGTTCGCGCGATCGCCACGAGATCGGTTCTCGACGCAGCCCCGCCGCGAGCGGCTCGGATGCCTCGACCCGACCCGCGAGCGGACGCAGGAGCCCGCCGAGCGTGAGCGCGAGCGTCGACTTGCCGACCCCGTTCTGCCCCGTGACGACGGTGCTCGCACCGGCGGCGACCGAGAGATCGAGCCCCCGCTGCACGACGGCGTCGGCGCGTCGGCCGATCGCGAGCGCGTGCGTCGAGAGGGCTGCGGCGCGACCGGAGGGAATGCGATCACGGAAGCCCGTGCCGGCGGTACCTCGTGACCCCGGCAGCGGCTCGCCCGGAACCCAGACGCCCGCGCCGAGCAGTTCGGCGCGCTGCTCGCGCAGCACCCGCTCGGGTGCGCCGTCGGCGACCAGACGCCCGTCGCGTCCGAGCACGACGACGCGGTCGACGACGTCGAGCCAGACGTCGACCCGGTGCTCGACGACCACGAGGGTCGCGCGCGTGCGGTCGAGCACCCGAACCACGGCGTCGCGCACCTCGCGAACCCCGTCGGGGTCGAGGTTCGCCGTCGGCTCGTCGAGGAGCAGCAGCCCCGGCCGCATCGCGATCGCGCCCGCGAGGGCGAGCCGCTGCTTCTGCCCGCCCGACAACGCCGAACTCGGGTGGTCGAGCGGCAGCTCGAGGCCGACGTCGACGAGGGCGTCGCGCACGCGCGACCAGATCTCGTCGCGCGGCACCCCGAGGTTCTCGCAGCCGAACGCGACGTCGTCACCCACACGGGCGAGGATCACCTGCGAGTCGGGGTCCTGCAGCACGAGCCCGGCCCGGCCGCGCGCCGCCGCGGGCGGTCGCCCGTCGACGGTGAGCTCGCCGTACTGCTCGCCTTCGTCGTCACCGCCGTGGACCCCCGCGAGGGCATGCAGCAGCGTGGACTTGCCGGCGCCCGACGGGCCGAGCACGAGCACCCGCTCCCCCGGGCTCACCCGCAGGTCGAGGTGCTCGATCGCCGGCCGAAGCCGGGAGGCGTGCCGCCAGCCCCAGCCGCGCGCCTCGACGGCGGCCGGAGCGGCGTAGTGCGATCGGTCCACGGTCACACCCGCTGCGTGACGTCCTGACCGGCGGCGAAGCGGCTGAGCGCCCCCGTCGCCGCGAGCGCGCGCACGATCAGCCAGCCGACGACGCCCGCGAGGATCGCACCGGAGACGACGACGGTGCCGAGGTACACCGCGAGGAACTCGGTCGACTTCTGCAGGTTGCCCGAGACGAAGAGTTCGAGGGTCCAGGCCGCGGCGCCGGCGGCGGCGCCGGCGAGCACGGCTTGGAGGAGCCCGAAGCGGCGGTAGAGGAACAGCGCGAAGACGAGCTCGGCGCCGAGGCCCTGCGCGAGACCCGAGTAGATCGTCTCGATGCCCCACTGGTTGCCGATGAGCGCCGAGACCATGGCGGCGACGAGCTCGACGTAGAGCGCCGCGCCGGGCTTGCGGATGATGAGCCCGCCGAGCACACCGCCGATGAGCCAGATGCCGACGGCGACGCCCCCGAGCCCGGGGGTCACGGCGTCGGCGGCGACGAACCAGGCGTAGCCGACGTTGTTCCAGAACAGGAACAGGAGGCCCGTCGCGACGGCGATGACCGAGGCGACGACGATGTCGACGACGCGCCAGCGGAAGTTGCGCTTCGGCGCTGCCTCACGTGCGGACGGAGTGGTGGGTGCGGTGGTGTGCACTGTCGTGCCCTTTCGATTCGTGGAAAGAGGCACGGGATATTGAGATGATCTGCCCTCCCTGCGCTGGCATGACCCAGATCAGGTTCGACGGTCGAAGGTTGAGAACCTTCCTCTCAGCCCGGCTCACCGGACTCCCGTGTTCGCAGACGAGTATACGCCGGACGCGCGCTCGCGTGCCCGACGTGACGACCCGCGACGTCGCTCAGTGCTTGAGGGCCCGGATGACCCAGCGCAGGGCCTTGCCGGTGACCCAGACGAGCGGCGTCGCGACGAGGATCAGCCCGATGAGGTTCGGCTCGAACCGCACCTCGCCGCCCGAACGGCCCACGTATGCGCCGAGCGGAATGGACAACCCGCCACCGCCGCCGCCACCGGCCTGGTCGCCGCTGTCGTCGCTGCCGCTGCCCGCGCCGAAGCCGTAGTAGCCGAGCGCAACGGGCACGACCTTGGTGCCGTCGAGATCGATGGGTTCGCCGTACGAGGTCTTCACACCGACGCCGGCGACGGTCTCCGCCAGTTCGAGAACGAGATCAGCCATGCCGCCACGCTACCCGCCGAACTGGGTTCTCTCCACCCCCGCGCGCCCTTCGGCCGCTTCGGCCTGCTCGGCGGCGAGCCGCGCACGGGCCTCGGGATCGGCCGGCTTGCGCCGCATCGACTCGACCCGCGCCGCGGCCTCGCCCGCGCGGACGAGGGCGGCCGGACGGACCGCACCGCGCCCGAACCGCGCCGTGACCTCGTCGACCGCACGCTCGGCCTCGCGCCACTCCTCGTCGGGGTCCCACAGCATCGCGCCGCCGCCCGAGGGCCGAAGGTGCTCGGCGCGCACCCCGATGAGGCGGATGCGCGCACCGTCGCCGAGGAGCTCGGCCAGCGCCGCCTGCGCTTCGTCGTAGATGCGACGGGCGACGTCGGTCGGTTCGCCGAGTGTGCGCGAGCGGGTGACGGTGCGGAAGTCGCCGTACCGCAGCTTCAGCACGACCGTACGACCGACGAGCCCCGCTCGCCGCAGTCGCACGGCGACGTCGTCGGAGAGGCGGAGCAGCTCGCGGCGGATCTGCTCGGGATCGGTGAGGTCGTGCCCGAAGGTGACCTCGTGCCCGATGCTCTTCTCGGTGCGGGTGGTCTCGACGTCGCGGGGATCGACGCCGTTCGCGAGTCGGGTCAGTCGCGCCGCGAGCGATGGGCCCACGGCCCGCTCGAGCGCGTCGGCCGGCATCGCGGCGACGTCGCCGACGGTCCGGAGCCCGAGCCGGAGCAGCGACTCCTCGGTCACCCGACCCACGCCCCAGAGCGCCGAGACCGGCAGCGGATGCAGGAACGCCAGGGTGTCGGCCGCGGGCACTACGAGCATGCCGTCGGGCTTCGCCCGACCCGAGGCGACCTTCGCGACGTACTTCGACGCCGCCACCCCGACCGAGCAGGTGAGACCCGTCTCGCGCTGCACGCGGTCCCGGATCGTCCACGCGATCTCGGCCGGACTGCCGTGCAGCCTGCGGGCACCCGACACGTCGAGGAACGCCTCGTCGATCGACAACGGCTCGACGAGCGGCGTCAACGACTCGAAGATGCCCATGACCTGCTTCGAGTACCGCGAGTAGCTGGCGTAGTCGCCGCGCAGCACGATCGCGTTCGGGCAACGCTGCAGCGCGATCGACATCGGCATCGCGGAGTTCACGCCGTACCGGCGCGCCTCGTAGCTCGCCGCCGAGACGACGCCGCGACCGGCGGTGCCGCCGACGAGCACCGGCTTGCCGCGGAGCTCGGGCCGCTTCAGCAGTTCGACGGAGACGAAGAAGGCGTCCATGTCGACGTGCAGGATCGGGGTCGCCGAATCGTCGACCGGGCCCGTCGTCACCTGGCGCGACGAGCCGTCCTGCTTGCTCATGCTCCGACCCTAGGCGATGCCGCCGACACCCGCGCCGACGTCGACCCCGAGACGCTCAGAACCCGAAGTCGCCGCCGAAGTCCCCGCCACCGAAGTCCCCGCCGCCGAAGTCGCCGAACCCGCCGAAGTCTCCCCCGGCGTCCCCGCCCGCATCGGCGGAGGCGTCGCTCGCGCCGGCGTCGGCCGAGGCATCCGACCCGCCATCGGCGGCCCCTGCCTCGAATGCCGAGGGATCCGGCAGGAGCGCCTGCGCGATCGCAGAACCGATGACGACGCCCGCGATGGTGCCGAGCAGCGAGCTGCCGAACATCTGCCCCACCGACGGGCCGGCCTGGCCCGGGCGTGCGCCAGAGGCATCCGCCCCCGCGAACGCGCGCTCCATGGTGCCGGGCGATCGCAGCTCGGCGCGCGTCGCCGCCCGCGCGAGCGCCGAGGGCTCGTCGGAGACGAGCCGCTCGCCCGCGGGCGCCTCCTCGGCGAGCGAACGGTACACCGCCGCCCGCTGCTCGGGGGTCAGCTTGGCGAAGGCCTCCGCGTGGACCTGCTCGATCGACTCGGGAGGCGCGGTGCGCAGCAGGTAGCGGTAGCGCTCGAGCGCGAGCTCGTCGTCGTCAAGCCGTCGAGGCGCGGCGGGAGGCGGTGCCGGCCGCGACTGGGGCTGCTCGGGGGTGCCGAAGAGTCGATCGAAGAATCCCATGGTGTCCTCGCTGATCTGTAGGGGAGTTCGATTCTCGCGGGCCTCGCCCGGAAACGGCTGAGAGCCGGGCGGAGTGCGCACGCACCCTGCCCGGCTCTCAGCCTCGAGCGACCGCTACTCGGCCGCGGCTGCCCGCTCGAGCACGAGCTCGCGCACGCGCGCGGCGTCGGCCTTGCCCTGCATCGCCTTCATGACGGCGCCGATGACGGCACCGGCCGCCTGCACCTTGCCGTCGCGGATCTTCGCGAGGACGTCGGGCTGCGAGGCGAGCGCCTGGTCGATCGCCGCGATGAGCGCCCCGTCGTCGGAGACGACCGCGAGTCCGCGGGCGTCGACGATCTCCTGCGGCGAACCCTCGCCCGCGACGACGCCCTCGAGCACCTGACGCGCGAGCCGGTCGGTGAGCGTGCCTGCTTCGACGAGCGCCGCGAGCTCGGCGACCTGCACCGGGGTCGCGAGCTCGACGACGTCACGCTCGGAGGCGTTCGCGAGACGGGTGAGCTCACCCGTCCACCACTTGCGGGCCGAGGCGGGCGAGGCACCTGCGGCGACCGTCTCGGCGACCTCGTTGAGCAGGCCGCTGTTCGCGACGTCCTGGAACTCGAGGTCGGTGAAGCCCCACTCGGCCTTCAGACGACGACGACGCGCCGCGGGCGGCTCGGGGAGCGCCGCGCGGAGCTCCTCGATGAGTTCGGTCGACGGTGCGACGGGCACCAGGTCGGGCTCGGGGAAGTAGCGGTAGTCGTCGGCGTCGGACTTCGGACGACCCGGGCTCGTCGTACCCGTGTCCTCGTGCCAGTGGCGCGTCTCCTGGGTGATCGAGCCGCCCTTCGCGAGGATCGCGGCCTGACGCTGGATCTCGTAGCGCACCGCGCGCTCGATCGAGCGGAACGAGTTCACGTTCTTCGTCTCCGTGCGGGTGCCGAGCTTCTCGGCGCCGCGCGGACGCAGCGACACGTTCGCGTCGCAGCGGAGGTTGCCGCGCTCCATGCGCGCCTCCGAGATGCCGAGCGCGAGCGCGATGTCGCGGATCGTCGCGACGTACGCCTTCGCGAGCGCCGGGGCGTCCGCCTCGGCACCGAAGATCGGTCGCGTCACGATCTCGACGAGCGGCACGCCCGCACGGTTGTAGTCGACGAGCGAGTACTCGGCGCCCTGGATGCGGCCCGTCGCCCCGCCGACGTGCGTCAGCTTGCCGGCGTCCTCCTCCATGTGGGCGCGCTCGATCGGGATCGTGAACGTCTTGCCGCCCTCGATCTCGACCTCGAGCTCGCCGTCGAAGGCGATCGGCTCGTCGTACTGCGAGATCTGGTAGTTCTTCGCGAGGTCGGGGTAGAAGTAGTTCTTCCGCGCGAATCGGCTCGACGGCGCGATCGAGCAGCCGAGCGCGAGACCCAGCGAGATCGACTTGCGCACGGCGTCGCCGTTCACGACCGGCAGCGAGCCCGGCAGGCCGAGGCACACGGGCGAGACGAGCGTGTTCGGCTCGGCGCCGTGGAACGCCGCGTTGGCGGGGTTCGGCGCCGACGAGAACATCTTCGTCGTCGTGTTCAGCTCGACGTGCACCTCGAGGCCGATCACCGGCTCGAAGAGCTCGAGGGCCTTGTCGAAGTCCATCAGTTCAGCGCGGGCCATCAGAGTGCGCCTTCCTCGGTCGCGAAGAGCTCGTGTGCGGTCAGATCGGGGGCCTTGGCGAGCAGCGGGCCGCCCCACTCGGCGACGAGCAGCTGCTCGAGCGCGCCGCCCACGTTGTACAGGCGGGCGTCCTCGCGCGCCGGCGCGAGGAACTGGATGCCGACCGGCAGGCCGTCCTCGGGTGCGAGGCCCGTCGGGAGCGAGATGCCGGGCACACCCGCGAGGTTCGCCGGGATCGTCGCGATGTCGTTGAGGTACATCGACACCGGGTCGGCGAGCTTCTCACCGAACTTGAACGCCGTGGTCGGCGCCGTCGGGGAGGCGAGCACGTCGACCTTCTCGAAGGCGGCGTCGAAGTCGCGCTGCACGAGTGTGCGCACCTTCTGCGCGCTGCCGTAGTACGCGTCGTAGTAGCCCGCCGAGAGGGCGTAGGTGCCGAGGATGATGCGTCGCTTCACCTCGGGCCCGAAGCCCGCCTCGCGGGTCGCGGCCATGACCTGCTCGACCGTGCCTGCGCCGTCGGGCGTGACCCGCAGGCCGAAGCGCACCGAGTCGAACTTCGCGAGGTTCGACGAGGCCTCGGCCGGGAGGATCAGGTAGTACGCCGCGATCGAGTACTCGAAGTGCGGGGCGCTGACCTCGACGATCTCGGCGCCGTTGCGCTCGAGGAGCGACAGCGCCTCGTGGAAGCGCTGGCGCACACCGGGCTGGAAGCCCTCGCCGTCGAGCTCCTTGATGACGCCGATGCGGAGGCCCGAGACATCCGCCCGCCTGACGGCCTCGGCCATCGAGGGCCAGGCCTCGGGCAGCGAGGTGGAGTCGAGCGGATCGTGGCCGGCGATGACGTCGTGCAGCAGCGCCGAGTCGAGCACCGTGCGGGTGACCGGGCCGATCTGGTCGAGGCTCGAGGCGAGCGCGATCGAACCGTAGCGGCTGACGGCGCCGTACGTCGGCTTCACGCCGACGGTGCCGGTGACGTGCGCGGGCTGGCGGATCGAGCCGCCCGTGTCGCTGCCGAGGGCGAGGGGCGCCTCGAACGCGGCGACCGCGGCGGCCGAACCGCCGCCCGAGCCGCCGGGGATGCGGTCCAGGTCCCACGGGTTGTGGGTCGGGCCGTACGCCGAGTGCTCGGTCGAGGAGCCCATGGCGAACTCGTCCATGTTGGTCTTGCCGAGCGGGATGAGCCCCGCCTCGCGGACCTTCGTGACGGGCGTCGCGTCGTAGGGCGGGATCCACCCCTCGAGGATGCGGGAACCCGAGGTCGACGGCATGCCCTTGGTGACCAGGACGTCCTTGATGGCGATCGGCACGCCCGCGAGCGGGCCGAGGGCCTCGCCCGCTGCGCGACGACGGTCGATGTCGGCGGCCGTCTCGACCGCGCGCTCGCCCTCGACGTGGAGGAACGCGTGCACGGCGCCGTCGACCGCGCGGATGCGGTCGAGGTGCGCGCGCGTCGCCTCGACGGAGGAGACCTCGCCCGCGGCGAGCTTCTCGCCGAGCTCGGCGGCGGACAGGCGGATCAGTTCGTCGCTCACTGCTCTTCTCCCAGGATCGCGGTGACCACGAAACGCGAACCGTCGGACTCGGGGGCGCCCGAGAGCGCCTCCTCGACGGTCAGCGTGTTGCCGACGACGTCGTCGCGGTACACGTTCTGCATCGGGATCGGGTGGCTCGTCGGCGGCACGTCGGGCGTGGCCACCTCGCTCACCTTCTCGACCGCCTGCATGATCTGGGAGAGTTCGGTCGTCAAGTGCCCGATCTCTTCGTCGGTGAGCGCGATGCGTGCCAGGTTCGCGAGGTGGGCGACCTGCTCCGCACTGATTTCGGACATGCTGCTCCGTCGTCTCGTGGTGGGAATCCAACGATTCTATCGGGGTGCGCCGAAGAGACCCTTGCCGTGCCGTTCGAGCGCGTCGAGGGCGTCGGCGTACGTCTCGGGGAGCGCCTCGCCGGGGGCGTACTTCGCGAGCAGGAGGGCGAGGAGCCCCCGTGCGGGCGGGCTCAGCGGCCGGTCGGGATGCTTCGCCGCGGGGTGCCCCTCCGTCTCGGGATTCGGCGGGACGAACTGCGGCGTCGGCGACGGCCAGGTCGAGGGATGCCTCGGGGCGTCGAGGTTCAGCACGGCGTCGAGTCGTGGCGCCCTGCGGTCGCGGTCGGTGAGGTGGTGCAGGCCGTGCGCGTGGGTCAGCGTCGCGATGAGCGAGCCGTGGTGGTACTCGTCGTTCACGACCGTGCCCGCGCGCGTGTACGCGGAGACGGCGATCGCGGGCACGCGCACGCCGAGACGGTCGAACCCGAACCCCATCTCGGCGTCGCCCGCCTCGTCGCCCTTCGCGCCGGGCGGCGTCGCCGCGGGAGGCGCGACGTGGTCGTAGGTGCCGCCGTGCTCGTCGAAGGTGATGAGCAGCAGGGTGTTGAGCGCGTTCGACCCCGTCTCGGAGTCGGCGCCCCGCAGCGCCTCGTAGACGCGGTGCACGAGCGCGTCGCCCGCACGCACGTCGGAGACCGCGCTGTCGACGACGAGTTCGCCGTCGACCTCCCCCTCGCGCAACCGCCCGACGGGCGGGTGGAAGTCGTTGTGGTCGTAGACCATGCGCGGCTCGATGAACGCGTACACGGGGAGGGTGCCGTCGGCGGCGTCGCGTTCGAAGTCGGCCATCGTCGCGAAGTGCTCGGTGCGCCAGTACTGCTCGAGCGCCGGGGCGTGGATGAACCCCGTGAACGAGACGAGCTGCTGTTCGTCGAAGTACACGCGCCAGCTGAGGCCGGCGTCGTCGAGCCGGTTGAAGATGGTCGGCGCGGCCGGGGCGTCGAGCCATTTGCCCGCGCCGCCGCTCTCGGTGTTCGTGACGAAGCCGTGCGAGGTCGACGCGTGGAAGAACGAGCGGTTGCAGAACGTCTGCGACGGCACCGCGCAGTGCCAGTGGTCGAACACCGCGAACTCGCGGGCGAGCGTCGAGAGCACCGGCAGCATCTCGGGCGCGAACCCGCCCATGATCTGACGCACCTCGTGCTCGGCGGGCTCCTTGCCGCGACGGAGCGCCTGCAGGTGCGAGCGGTAGTCGCGCACGAACCCGCTCATCGTCGGCGACGACGCGTCACCGGGGGCGTTGAACGGCGCCGTCATCTCGGCGATCCCGCGGCCCTCGTTCGATGCGGGATCGATCGTGTCGAAGAGCTGCGTGTTCACGTGCGGGTACTCTTCGCCGGGGTCGGGGTCGGGGCGGCCCATGATCGCGTCGGTGGTTCCGTCGTAGACGTGCGCGGCGATGCGGGTGCCGTCGCGGTCGTCGTTCGCGTAGTCGCCGAACGCCAGCCCCTCGAACGCGGCGCCCTCAGGCGGGTCGTCGGGGGTGTAGAGGCGACCGAGCAGGTTGTCGAATGAGCGGTTCTCGCCCATGAGCACGACCCAGTGGGAGATCGGCCCGCCGGATGCCACGGGGCTCGCGCCCGGCGCCGCACCGGCGCCGGCCGCCGCCCCGACGACGGCGGTCGTGATCGCCGCACCGGCCGCACCGCCGACGACCGCGCCGGCCGCGGCGGCACCGCCGAGCCGCAGGAAGTCGCGGCGGGTCGCTCCGTCGTGCTCACCCGACTCGTTCGTCATCTCCCCCGCTCTCCGGCGCCACCACGGCGCCTACCTTCACGTTCAGTCGAGTGCTGCAGGCCCCTCGGTCACGAGGATCGCGAACTGGGCCGCGTCGAGCACGCGGATGCCGAGCTCCTCGGCCTTCGCGAGCTTCGACCCGGCGCCGGGCCCGGCGGCCACGAAGTCGGTCTTCTTCGAGACGCTCGACGCGGCCTTGCCGCCGGCCGAGATGATCGCCTCTTGCGCACCGTCTCGGGTGAAGCCGTCGAGGCTGCCCGTCGCGACGACGGTGAGCCCGGCGAGCACTCCCCCGGCAGCTGCCGCGGCGCCGGGACCGGGGTGCCCCGGGGTCGCCCACTGCACCCCCGCCGCCGTCCACCGATCGACGATGTCGACGTGCCAGTCGACGGCGAACCAGTCGATGAGCGAGTCGGCGATGATGCCCCCGACCCCGTCGACCTCGGCCAGCTCGTCGCGGGTGGCCGCACGGATCTTGTCGAGCGAGCCGAACCAGTCGGCGAGCGCACGCGCCGCGACCGGACCGACGTGGCGGATGTTGAGGGAGACGACGAGGCGCCAGAGCGGCTTCGTCTTCGCCTTCTCGAGTTCGGCGAGGAGCTTCGTCGCCGCCTCGGACGGCCGCACCTCGCGGAAGTCCTTCTTGATTCCCGCAGCTCGTCGCTCGGCAGGCGTCAACTGCTCCGCGCCCGGCGGGTAGGTGATGCGCACCTTCTGGAACGGCGCCCGCTTGACCGGCTCGCCGCTCACCTCGTCGAACTTGGGCTCGCCCGTCTCGGCGTCGCGCACGACGACCTCGATCGGCACGAGCTCGTCGAGCGTGAGGTCGAAGAGTCGCGCCTCGGTGGCGAGCGGCGGGTCGGCGGGGAACGACGGCTGGGTGAGCGCCGCAGCGGTGACCTCGCCGAGGGCCTCGATGTCGAGGCCGCCGCGCGAGCCGATGTGCTCGACGCGGCCGCGCACCTGCGCGGGGCACGAGCGCGCATTCGGGCATCGCAGGTCGATGTCGCCCTCTTTCATGGCGCGGAGCGGCGTGCCGCACTCGGGGCAGAGCTCGGGCATGTGCCACTCGACTTGGCTGCCGTCGCGATCGGCCTCGACCGCGCCGAGGATCTCGGGGATGACGTCGCCGGCCTTGCGGAGCACCACGGTGTCGCCGATCATCACGCCCTTCGCGCGCACGACCTGCTGGTTGTGCAGGGTCGCCTGCCGCACGGTCGAGCCCGCGACCTTCACCGGCTCCATCACCGCGTACGGGGTGGCGCGCCCGGTGCGGCCGACGCCGACGACGATGTCGAGCAGCTTCGTGTGCACCTCTTCGGGCGGGTACTTGTAGGCGATCGCCCACCGCGGAGCACGGCTCGTCGCACCGAGTTCGGCATGGAGCTCGAGCTCGTCGATCTTCACGACGATGCCGTCGATCTCGTGCTCGACGTCGTGGCGGTGCTCGCCGCGGTCGACGATGTAGTCGGCGACCTCGTCGACGGAGGCGAAGACCCGCGAGTGGGGCGACACGGGCAGGCCCCACGAGGCGAGCAGCCCGTAGATCTCGGACTGCGCCTGAACGGCCGGGTCGGCCCAGGCGCCGATGCCGTGCAGGTACATGGAGAGCCTGCCGAGACGTTCACGCATGAGGGCGAGTTCGAACTCGCCCTTGTTCTCGCGGCGTTGGCGCAGGCTGCCGGCCGCGGTGTTGCGCGCGTTCGCGAACTCGGCGAACTTCACCTTGATGGCGTCGGCGGGGCGGCCCTTCGCGAGTTCGGCGGCCTCGTAGGCGGCCTGCAGTTCGTGCTGGCGCTCGTTGAGCGCTTCGAAGTCGACCGTGCGGAGGAACACCTCGCCGCGCACCTCGAAGAAATCGGGGTAGCCGGTGCCCTCGAGTCGGCGCGGGATCACGGGGATCAAGTCGATGTTCTCGGTGATGTCCTCGCCGACGCGGCCGTCGCCTCGGGTCGTCGCCGTCTCGAGCACGCCGTCGCGGTACGCGAGGCTGATCGCGAGCCCGTCGATCTTGAGCTCGGAGAGCCAGTGCACCGGTCGCCCGGCGGAGGCGGCGGCCTTCGCCGCCCACTCGCGGAACTCGTCGATCGAGAAGACGTTGTCGAGGCTCAGCATGCGCTCGGCGTGCTCGTGCTCGGGGAACCCCGCGGAGGCGACGGCGGCGCCGACCTGCTGGGTCGGGCTGTCTTGGCCCGCGAGCTCGGGGAACGCCCGCTCGAGCGCCTCGAGCCGGTGGAACGCGAGGTCGTACTCGGCGTCGGAGAGCGGCGAGTCGCCGTCGCCGTAGTACGCGAGCCGCGCCCCTTCGATGCGCGCCGTGAGCGCCTCGGCCTCGGCGCGGGCCGTCTCGAAATCGGTCGGAAGGTCGTTCTCGGCGGGGGTCTCGCTCACATGCCCATCATATGAAGCGGCGCCGACATCGCGACGGCCGGCGCGGTCAGCCGGCGACGCCGGCCGGGACGGCGCTGACCGTGCGGTCGATCGTGAACTGCCCGAGCACGCGCGTGCCGACGTAGATCACCGCGGTCTGGCCGGGTGCGACGCCGTCGAGCGGCTGCACCGGCGTGACCACGAGTTCGCCGCCCTCGAACACGGCCCGCGCGGGCACCGGGTCGGCGTGCGCCCTGATCTGCACCTCGCAGTCGAACGCGTCGTCGTCGGTCTCGATGAGCCCGGATGCCACGGGGCCGAGGCCGGCCCACGAGTACCGCGCGCCCGCGATGAGGGCGACGGCGAGCGCCTCCTTCGGGCCGACGACGACGGTGTTCTCCTTCGGGCGCACCTCGAGCACGAAGCGGGGCTTGCCGTCGGCCGCGGGCGTGCCGAGGCGCATTCCGCGGCGCTGGCCGACGGTGAACGCGTGCGCGCCCTCGTGCGAGCCGACGACGGCGCCCGAGCGGTCGATGATGTCGCCGGTCGCGGTGCCGACCTTGTTGGCGAGCCACCCGCGGGTGTCGCCGTCGGGGATGAAGCAGATGTCGTACGAGTCGGGCTTCTGCGCGACGCTCAGGCCGCGGCGCGCCGCCTCTTCGCGGACAAGGGTCTTCGAGGCGGTGTCGCCGAGCGGGAAGTACGCGTGGGCGAGCTGTTCGGCGGTGAGCACCCCGAGCACGTACGACTGGTCCTTCGACTCGGCGTTCGCGCGGTGCAGCTCGAGGGCGCCGGAGTCGCCGGTGACGACCTTCGCGTAGTGGCCGGTCGCGACGGCGTCGAATCCGAGGGCGAGGGCCTTCTCGAGGAGGGCGGCGAACTTGATGCGCTCGTTGCAGCGCATGCAGGGGTTCGGGGTGCGACCTGCGGAGTACTCGGCGATGAAGTCGTCGACGACGTCGGCCTTGAACCGCTCCGAGAAGTCCCACACGTAGTAGGGGATGCCGAGGACGTTGGCGGCGCGCTGCGCGTCCATCGAGTCCTCGATGGTGCAGCAGCCGCGGCTGCCCGTGCGCAGGGTGCCGGCGTTCCGGCTGAGCGCGAGATGCACCCCGACCACCTCATGGCCGGCCTCGACGGCGCGCGCAGCGGCCACGGCGCTGTCGACGCCGCCGCTCATCGCCGCGAGAACCTTCACCGCTCCAGTGTAGGCATCCCGCCTGAGTGGATGCTCCGCGGGCTCACTCGTACGCTTCGTCGACCTCGTCGTCGAGCTCGTCGCGGTCGACGGCGAGGTCCTTCGTCGTCACCTTCTCCGCGCCGGTCAGCAGCGCCTCGACCTCCTCGGCGTCGGCCGGATCCACCACGACCACGATCCCCGCGCTGCCGGCGTCGAGGGTCTCGCTGATCGCCTCGAGATCCTTCGAGGGCGACTTCCGGGCGAGGTGCCCCGCGATGGCGCCGATGCCGGCGCCCGAACCGCCGGCGACCACGAGGGCGCCGCCGAGCGCGACTGCGGGGAACAGCGCGACGGCGAGGCCGGTCGCCAGTCCGACCGCCAGCCCTGTGCGTGCGGCGTGGTGCTGGTTCTCGCGCTTGATCACGGTGAGCTCCCCGCCCAGGCCGCGACGGATCAGTGCGGCGTCGAACGACTCGTGCTTGTGATCGGATTCCTTGAAGTGCGCGGCGACCATCTCGAAGTCGGTCGTCGCCACCCCCTCGTCCGCGTACTGCGCTGCGATCGCCGCATACTGCTGATCAGCCATTTCACGACCCCCGTTCTCGCCAGCGGCCTCGATGCCGACTGGACTGCGTACGACTGTTGGCCGCAGTCTAGGGCGGGGCGCCGCGGTGCGTCCATCACGCGATCAGCGTGATCCGCTGCGACCGACGGCCGCGACGGGCGGGCTCAGCGGTCGAACGAGGTTGCCCTGGCGTCGAGTCCCGTCTTCGTGGCGACGCTGCGCGCTCGGCCGCCTCGCCGTGAGCACCCCGAGCACGGACGACGCCGCCGCTCATCGCTGCGAGTACCTTCACCACGCCGGTCGAGGCAGGCTTCCTGAGCGGATGCCGCGTGGCTCACGTCGCCCGTCGCCTCGCGCGGTGTTCTCGCGACGGCTCGGCGCCCAGTAGCGTTGGGCTGGTGCATTCGCCTGTCAGCGCCGAGATCGTCGGCCAACTCGGCCATCTGACCCTCAACCGTCCGGAGGCGATCAACGCGATCGACCTCGAGACGATGCGCGCCCTCTCTGAGGCGCTCGACGCGTGGGCCGAGGATCCGGCCGTCGAGGCGGTGCTGCTCGACGGCGTGGGCGACCACGGGTTCTGCGCGGGCGGCGACTTCCGCGAGATCCTGTCGCGTGCCGCCGAGGGCATGACGATCGGCACCGTCTTCTTCCGCGACGAGTACCGGCTGATCGCGAAGCTCGCCGAGTACCCGAAGCCGGTCGTGTCGATCATGCACGGCATGACGATGGGCGGCGGCATCTCGCTCGCGGGGCACGTCGCGACCCGCGTCGTCACCGACCGGGTGAAGCTCGGGCAGCCCGAGACCGGGTACGGCTTCGTGCCCGACGGCGGGGCGACCTGGCGACTCGCGCGCACGCCAGGCGAGCTCGGCACGTATCTCGCGCTGAACTCGGTCGATCTGACCGCCGCCGACGCGATCGCACTGGGTTTCGCGGATGCGATGGTGCCGGCCGACGAGGTCGCCGCGCTGGTCGAGGCGCTCGCGGACGACGACGGCACCCCTGCCGAGACGGTCGCCCGCTTCGCGAAGGACCCGGGCGACGCGCCCGTGCTCGCCCGCCGCGACTGGATCGACGCCTGCTACTCGGCCGACACCGTCGAGGCGATCCTCGAACGGCTGTGGGCGTTCTCGAACGGCGATGCGGTCGGGGGCCTCCGCGCCGCCGACTCCGCCGACCCCGAGGCCGCGGCGAACGCCGCCGACGCCGCCGACACGCTGCTGCGCCTCTCGCCGACCGCGCTCGTCGCAACGCTGCGCTCGGTGCGGGCCGCCCGCGACGGCGAGACGCTGCGCGACGCCCTCGAGCGCGAGCTCCGGCTCGCCCGCTGGTTCACGACCCAGCCCGACCTCTTCACGGGCGTGCAGGCGCTCGTCGCGCAGAACACCCAGTCGTTGCACCAGGCGACCGTGCCCGAGTGGCGACCGGCCGACCTCGCCGACGTCGACGTGGCCGACATCGTCGCGGCGATGGAGACGCAGCTGCGGCACAGCGTGTTCTCCCGAGGCCTCGGGATCCCCGAGAGCCCCGAGGCGGCGGCCGCGGCGCAGGCCGAGGCAGAGGCTGCAGCCGAGGCCGAGCGCGCCGAATCGGCCGGCTGACCCCGACCAGGCCGCCTCAGCGGTCGAACGAGGTCGCCCGCGCCGCGAGCCCGGCCTTCGCCGCCTGCGCGTGCGCGGCAGGCAGCGCGGCGAGGAAGGCATCGACGTCGGCCTCGGTCGAGCCGTGGCCGATCGTCACGCGCAGCGCCCCGCGCGCGTCGGCTTCGCTCCGGCCCATCGCGATCAGCACGTGCGAGGGTTCGGGAACCCCGGCCTGGCACGCCGAGCCCGTCGAGACCGCGACGCCCGCCGCGTCGAGCAGGAAGAGCAGCGAATCGCCCTCGCAACCCGGGAACGAGAAGTGCGCATTGCCCGGCAGACGGGCGGATGCCCCGGGGCCCAGGTCGCCCGAGACGCGGGCGCCCGGCACTGCGGCGGCGACGCCCGCGATGAGCCGGTCGCGGAGCGCGGACATCCGCTCGGCGTCGTCGTCGAGCCGTGACGCGACGACGCGCGCCGCGGCGGCGAAGGAGGCCGCGGCGGCGACGTCCTGCGTGCCAGAACGCACCTTGCGCTGCTGCCCGCCGCCGTGGATGAGGGGCTCGACGGCGGCCGAGCGGTCGAGCACGAGCGCGCCGATGCCGGCCGGCCCGCCGATCTTGTGCGCCGAGACGCTGAGCGCCACGAGGCCCGCGCCCCGCGGCGCCTCGCTCTCGCGGCGGATCGCGCGCACGTCGATCGGCACCTGCCCGTAGGCGGCGATCGCGTCCACGTGCAGCGGCACTCCGGCCCGAGCGGTGAGGCCCGCGACCTCGGCGACGGGCTGGATCGTGCCGACCTCGTTGTTCGCCCAGAGCATCGTCACGAACGCGACCGAATCGGCGCCCTGCTCGAGTTCGGCCTCGAGCACGTCGAGCCTGATGCGCCCCACTTCATCGAGCGGGATCTCGACGACGTCGGCGCCCTCGTGCTGCTCGAGCCACTCGACCGCGTCGATCGTGGCGTGGTGCTCGCCCGCGGGCACGAGGATGCGAGTGCGTTCGGTACCGGACGCGCCGGGCTCGGCGGGCGCCGCCCCACGCCGTCGCCACCAGAGGCCCTTGAGCGCGAGGTTCACCGCCTCGGTGCCGTTGCCCGTGAAGACGACCTCGATGCCGTCGACGCCGAGGGTCGCGGCGACCTGCTCGCGCGACTCCTCCAGCAGTCGCTTCGCCTGCTGGCCCGCGCTGTGGATCGACGCGGGATTGCCGACCACGGCGAGCGCGGCGGTGAGCGCCTCGATCGCCTCGGGCAGCATCGGCGTCGTCGCCGCGTGATCGAGGTAGACCATGCGCCCTCCAAGAGCAGTGTCGGGAATCGCAGACGAGGATGCTTCGACGCGCCGTCTGTACGCGCTTGCAGGCCGATCGCCCGCAAGAACTACTGTAGAACGCATGCTCGCGCACGATCCCCTCGCCGACCTCGGTGTCCGCTCCGACACCGACGGCGGGCGGATCAGGGTGTGGTCCGAGCACGCGAGCGCCGTCGAGCTCGTCGTATTCGACCGCGACGACCTCGACTGGGCCGTCGAGCGCACTCCGCTCGCCCGTGACGAGCACGGCGTCTGGTCGGGCGGCTCGGCACGGCTCGTGCCGGGCGCGCACTACGGGCTGCGGGTCGACGGTCCGGCCGACTTCGACCACGCCTTCAACCCCGTGCACACCCTGCTCGACCCGTACGCGCGCGGCCTGGCCCGCGCCGACGACGGCTCCTGGCGCGGGGTCGTGCAGGGTTCGTTCGCGGACGCCGGGTTCGAGTGGGGCGGGGTGGCGAAGCCGCGCGTGCCGCTCGACTGCACCGTCGTGTACGAGGCCCACGTCCGCGGCTTCTCGAAGCTCAACGAGGCCATGCCCGAAGCGCTGCGCGGCACGTACGCGGGGCTCGCGCACGACGCCTCGCTCGAGTACCTGACGTGTCTCGGCGTGACGACGGTCGAACTGCTGCCGGTGCACGCCTTCGTCTCCGAGGAGCGCCTCGTCCGCCAGGGGCGGATCAACGCCTGGGGGTACAACACGCTCGCGTTCTTCGCCGCGCATGCGCCGTACGCGAGCGCCGCCGCCCAGGCGGAGGGGGCGCACGCCGTGCGACGCGAGTTCGCGGGCATGGTGCGGCGGCTGCACGAAGCGGGCCTCGAGGTCGTGCTCGACGTCGTCTACAACCACACGGCCGAAGAGGGTCGGCATGGGCCGACGTTCAGCTTCCGCGGCATCGACAACGCGAGCTACTACCGGCACGACGCGCACGGCGGCTACGTCGACACGACGGGCTGCGGCAACACCCTCGACTTCGGTCACGAGGCGCCCGTGCGACTCGTGCTCGACTCGATGCGCTACTTCGCCGAGGAGCTGCAGGTCGACGGCTTCCGCCTCGACCTCGCCGCGACCCTCGGCCGCGACGACCGCGGCGCCTACTCCCCCGAGCACCCGTTGCTGCAGGGCATGCTCGCCGACCCGGTGCTCGCCGAGGCGAAACTCATCGCCGAGCCGTGGGACGTCGGCCCCGGCGGCTGGCAGACGGGCAACTTCCCGGCCGGGTTCACCGAATGGAACGACCGCTACCGCGACCGCATGCGCGACTTCTGGCTCGGCGACCTGCGGCGCGAGCGCGAGACCGGCTCGGCGGGCAGCGGCATCGGCCGCTTCGCGACGCGGCTCGCGGGCTCCTCGAACACCTTCTCGGAGGAGCGCGGCCCCCTCGCGAGCCTCAACTTCGTGACCGCCCACGACGGCTTCACCCTCGCCGACCTCACGGCGTTCGACGTGAAGCACAACCTCGGCAACGGCGAGCAGAACCGCGACGGCACCGACAACAACAACTCGTACAACCACGGCGTCGAGGGCGAGGCGCAGGACCCCGCGATCCGTGCGGCGCGGCGGCGGAGCATCCGCAACCTGCTCGGCACCCTGCTGCTCTCGGCCGGCGTGCCGATGCTCACCGCCGGCGACGAGTTCGGCCGCACGCAGCGCGGCAACAACAACGCGTACTGCCACGACTCCCCGCTGAGCTGGCTCGCGTGGGCCGAGGGCGAGCGCCCCCGCCACGGCGACGCCCTGCTCGCGACGACGAGGCACCTGCTGCGCCTCCGCGCCGAGAACCCCGCGCTCCGCCCGATCCGATTCGGACGCGACGGCGAGGTGACGCCCGGCGCGTCGCGCATGGCCTGGTACAACGCCGACGGCGAGACGATGGGCATCGACGACTGGAACTCGCCAGCCGAGCGCACCCTGCAGTACCTCGCGGCGTCGACGCCGGAGAGCGAGGCATTCAACCGCATCCTCCTCGTGGTGCACGCACGCGAGACCGAGACCGAGGTCGCGCTGCCTTCGCCGCCCGGAGTGACGGGCTACACCCTCCTCTGGGACTCGGCCGAGGAGGCGCCGTCGGCGACCCTCGACGGCGCCGCCCCGCTCGCGCCCGGCGAGCGCATGACGATCACGGGCCCCTCGATGCGCCTGTTCCGCGCCGACGGCGCAGACGACGCCGACGGCGCCGACGGCCTCGAGGGCGACCGCTGATGGCCAGACGGTCGGATGCCGGGGCCGCGGGCACGCCCGCGACGCTCGCCCTGGCCCGGGCCGGCGTCGCCTTCACGGCGCTCGCCTACGACCATGACCCGCGCGCACAGGCGTACGGGCTCGAGGCCGCTGAGAAGCTCGGCCTCGACCCCGAGCGGGTGTTCAAGACGCTCCTCGCCGAGGTCGACGGGGCGCTCGCGGTCGGCATCGTGCCCGTCGCACTGCAGCTCGACCTGAAGGCCTTGGCCGCGGCCCTCGGCGGCAAGCGCGCCGAGATGGCCGACCCGCGCGTCGCCGAGCGCAAGACGGGCTACGTCGTCGGCGGGATCAGCCCGATCGGGCAGAAGACCCCGTTGCCGACCGTGCTCGACGAGTCGGCGATCCTGCACGAGACGATCTACGTCTCGGGCGGTCGGCGGGGCCTCGACCTCGAGCTCGCCCCCGACGACCTCCTCGCCGTCACCGCCGGCCGCTACGCCGAGATCGCCCGGATGCGCTGATGCGGTTCGTCGGGGCGTTGGGCGTTCAGCGGGCGACGGCGACGAGACCGAGTTCCGCCGGAGTCGTGAGCCACGGGCTCGCGGGCAGCACCCGCACCGTGTAGCCGAACGAGCCGGCCCGGTCGAGCGTGACGGTGCCCTCGTAGCTGCCGCCGCCGACCGCCTCGAGCACCGTGCGCTCCGCACCCGTGATCGCGTCGTCGGCGGTGCTGCGCCCCGAGACGAGCTCGACGGTCACGTCGGCCGGGTCGAGTCCGCCGAGCGCGACCTCGGCCCGCACGTGCAGTTCGTCGCCGACGACGGGCTGGTCGAGGCCGCCCGACTCGACGTGCAGCACCGCGACCTGCGGCCACGCCGACCGCACCGTCGCCGACCAGGCCGCGAGGGTGCGCGCCCCACGGGCGTCGTCCGCCCGCATCCGCCGGTAGCCGGCCGCGGCGGGCCGGTAGAGGCGTTCGACGTACTCCCGCACCATGCGATCGGCCCCGAGCTCGGGCACGAGCCGTGCGAGGGTGGTGCGCAGCATCCGCACCCATTCGACGGGCACCCGGTCGGCGTCCCGCTCGAAGTAGCCCGACTGGCCGGGCTCGGCCGCCGCGGGCCGCTCGTAGAACGCGGGCACGATGCGGTGCTCGAGGAGGTCGTACAGCGCGGCCGCCTCCCGGGCGTCGCGCTCGGCGGCGTCGCCCGCCGAGTCGGCCGACGGGATCACCCAGCCGTAGTCGTCGCCCGCGTACTCCGCCCACCAGCCGTCGAGGATCGAGAGGTTGAGCGCGGCGTTCATCGCCGCCTTCATGCCCGAGGTCCCGCACGCCTCGAGCGGGCGCAGCGGGTTGTTCAGCCACACGTCGCAGCCCGGGTACAGCGTCTCGGCCATCGCCATGTCGTAGTCGGGGAGGAACACGATGCGGCCCTGCAGCTCGGGCTGCGCGGCGAACTGCACGAGCCGCTGGATGAGCCGCTTGCCCTCGTCGTCGGCGGGGTGCGACTTGCCCGCGACGACGATCTGCACGGGGCGCTCGGGGTCGGTGAGGATCGCGGTCAGCCGCTCGGGGTCCTGCAGCATGAGCGTGAGTCGCTTGTAGGTCGGCACGCGACGGGCGAAGCCGACGGTGAGCACGTCGGGGTCGAGGGCGCGAGAGATCCACTCGGGGGCGGATGCCCCGGGGTGCTGCTCGACGAAGCTCGCCGCGAGGCGGCGGCGGGCGTCGGCGACGAGGCGGGCCCGCATCTCGCGCTTGACCTCCCACAGCTCGGCGTCGGAGACCGCGGGGCTCAGCCAGTCGGCGTGCTCGCTGTCGTCGGTGCCGAGCGTGCGTTCGGCGAGGGCGGTGAGCGCCGGGTCGGTCCAGGTGGGGGCGTGCACCCCGTTCGTGATCGACGTGATCGGCACCTCGTCGGCGTCGAACCCGGGCCAGAGCGCACCGAACATGCGCCGGCTCACCCGCCCGTGCAGTTCGGAGACGCCGTTCGCGTGCCCGGCGAGGCGGAGGCCCATGTACGCCATGTTGAAGGCGCTCGTGGCGGGGTCGGCACCCGGCTCGACGCCGAGGGCGAGCGCATCGGCGGGATCGACGCCCGGAAGCAGCTCGGCGGTCACGTACCGCTGGACGAGCGCACGGTCGAAGCGGTCGATGCCGGCCGGCACGGGCGTATGCGTCGTGAACACCGTGCCCGAGCGCACGAGCTGCAGCGCCTCGGCGAAGCCGAGCCCCTCGCCGATGTACGTCGAGATGCGCTCGAGGCCGAGGAACCCCGCGTGCCCCTCGTTCATGTGGAACACCTCGGGCTCTGGCGTCCCGGCGAGCTCGGCCCAGGCACGCAGTGCGCGCACCCCGCCGATGCCGAGCAGCAGTTCCTGCAGCAGCCGGTGCTCGCTGCCGCCGCCGTACAGCCGGTCGGTGACGCCGCGCAGCTCGTCGCCGTTGGCCGGCACGTCCGTGTCGAGCAGCAGCAGCGTCACCCGCCCGACGGCCGCGCGCCAGACCCGGGCGGCGAGGGTCGCACCGCCGGGCAGCGCGATGGAGATCTGCACGGCGCTGCCGTCGGGGCGGCGGAGCACGGCGAGCGGCAGACCGTCGGGATCCTGCACGGGGTAGCGCTCCTGCTGCCACCCGTCGGACGAGATGGACTGGGAGAAGTACCCGGCCTTGTAGAAGAGGCCGACGGCGACGATCGGCACGCCGAGATCGGAGGCGGCCTTCAGATGGTCGCCCGCGAGGATGCCGAGACCGCCCGAGTACTGCGGCAGCGCCGCGGCGATGCCGTACTCGGGCGAGAAGTAGGCGACGCCACGCGCCGACTCCCCCTCGAGCCCCTGGTACCAGCGTGGCTCGGCGAGGTACGCGCGGAGCCCGTCGCGTTCGCGTTCGGCCCAGGCGACGTAGCCGTCGTCGCCCGCGAGGGCGTCGAGCCGGGCCGGATCGACCTCGCCGAGGAAGGTGACCGGGTCGTGTTCGGAGCGCGCCCAGGCCTCGGGGTCGATGTGGGCGAAGAGGCGTCTCGTGGGCTCGTGCCAGGCCCAGCGGAGATTCGCCGCGAGCTCCTCGAGGGGGGCGAGGCGGGCGGGGACGACGGCGCGGACGGTGAACTTCCGGATCGACTTCACCCGCTCAGCCTACGAGCCGACCGTGTCGAACATGTGAACAGCGCGCTGCGCCTGTCGATCGGCGGCCGACGCGCTACGGTCGGAACGTGAGCATCGCTTCTCCCCTCGCCGGACGCATCCCCGTGACCCGGGTCACGCCCGCCGTGCCCGACACCCGCTGGCACCCGAAGGCCTTCGACGGCGAGGTGGTGCCGTTCAGGGCGACCGTGTTCCGCGAGGGCCACGACCGGGTCGGGGCGATGCTCGTCCTCACGAGCCCTGCGGGCGAGGTCCTCCGCGAGCGCATGCGCCCGCTCGCCCCGGGCACCGACCGCTGGGAGGCGCTCGTGCGCCTCGACCAACAGGGCGAGTGGCACTGGCACGTGACGGGCTTCGACGACGAGATCGCGACGTGGCGGCACGACGCGGCCGTCAAGGTCGACGCGGGCGTCGACGCCGAGCTCATGTTCGAGATCGGGGCTCGTCTCATCGAGCGGGCCGCCGCCGAGACCACCCGGCCGAAGGCCGTGCGCGGCCGGCTCACGGCCTTCGCCGCGAAGCTGCGCGACCCCGCGGCATCCCTCGTCGAACGCCGCCCCCTCATCGACGACCCGCTACTCGCCGAGTTCGACGCCCGCCCGCTCGCGCGGCTCGCGAGCGACTCGGCCGAGCACCGCATCGTCGTCGAGCGTCGCGCGGCGGGCGTCGGCGCCTGGTACGAGTTCTTCCCGCGGTCGGAGGGTGCGAAGCGCCTGAAGGACGGCAGCTGGAGGAGCGGCACCTTCAGATCCGCGCAGAAGCGGCTCGACGGGGTCGCCGCGATGGGCTTCGACGTGCTCTACCTGCCCCCCATCCACCCCATCGGCGTCACCAACCGCAAGGGCCCGAACAACAGCCTCACGCCCGGTCCCTTCGACCCCGGCTCGCCGTGGGCGATCGGCGGGCCGATGAAGGACGGCACCCCCGGCGGCCACGACGCCGTGCACCCCGACCTCGGCACCCTCGCCGACTTCCGCGCCTTCGTGCGACGGGCGAACGCCCTCGGCATCGAGGTCGCCCTCGACCTCGCCCTGCAGGCCTCCCCCGACCACCCCTGGGTGACCACGCACCCCGAGTGGTTCACGCAGCTGCCCGACGGCACGATCCGCTACGCCGAGAACCCGCCGAAGAAGTACCAGGACATCTATCCGGTCAACTTCGACGACGACCCCGAGGGCATCTATGCCGAGGTGCTGCGCATCGTCCGGCACTGGATGAAGCAGGGCGTGCGCATCTTCCGCGTCGACAACCCGCACACGAAGCCCGTCGCGTTCTGGGAGCGGCTCATCGCCGAGGTGAACGCCGCCGACCCCGACGTGGTGTTCCTCGCCGAGGCGTTCACCCGTCCGGCGATGATGCAGGCGCTCGCACTCGCGGGCTTCCAGCAGTCGTACTCGTACTTCACCTGGCGCAACACCCGCGACGAGCTCGAGGAGTTCCTCACCTCCGTCTCGCAGGACACGGCCGACTTCATGCGACCGAACCTCTTCGTCAACACCCCCGACATCCTCACCGAGTACCTGCAGTTCGGCGGGCCCGCCGCGTTCACGGTGCGCGCCACGATCGCCGCGACCGCAGCGCCCCTCTGGGGCGTCTACTCGGGCTTCGAACTCTTCGAATCGGTGGCCCGCCCCGGCGCCGAAGAGGCCATCGACAACGAGAAGTACGAGTACAAGCCGCGCGACTTCGCCGCCGCCGAAGCGGCCGGCCGCTCGCTCGGCCTCTACCTCGGCATCCTCAACCGGATCCGCGCCGAGCACCCCGCACTCGGCCAGCTCCGCAACCTCCGCTTCCACTCGAGCGACGACGACTCCGTGCTCGTGTACTCGAAGCACCTCGACGGCCGGTTCACGGCCGACGGCGTCGCCGACACGATCATCGTCGTCGCGAACGTCGACCCGCACTCGGTGCGCGAGACCACCGTGCACCTCGACCTCGAGGCGCTCGGGCTCGAACCGGGCGCCCGTTTCGAGGTCGACGACCTCGTCACCGGCGCCACCTGGCAGTGGGGCGCCTCCAACTACGTGCGGCTCGACGCGTTCACGCGCCCGGCGCACATCCTCCACCTGAGAAGGGGCACGGATGCCTGAACCGATCGCCGCACCCGCCGTCGACGCCGAGGTGCTCGCCGCCGTCGCCTCCGGGCGGCACGCCGACCCCCACTCGGTGCTCGGGCAGCACGGCTTCACCCGTCCGGGCGAACCCGGGCCCTTCACCGCGATCCGCACTCGCCGGCCGCTCGCCGAGTCGGTCGACGCGCTCCTCGCGAGCGGTGAGGTGCTCCCGCTCGAACACGTCGGCGACGGCATCTGGGCGGGGGCCGGTGCCTTCGGCCCGAGCGACTACCTCGTGCGCGCCCACTACGCGGACGGCGGCGAGTGGACCGCTGACGACCCGTACCGCTTCGCCCCCACGATCGGCGAGCTCGACCTGCACCTCATCCAGGAGGGCCGCCACGAGGAGCTCTGGCGGGCGCTCGGCGCGAACCACCGCGAGCACTGGGGCGTCACCGGCGCCATCACGGGCACCGCCTTCACCGTCTGGGCGCCGCGCGCCCGTGCGGTGCGTGTCGTGGGCGAGTTCAACCGCTGGGACGGTGCGGGGCACGCGATGCGCAGCATGGGCGCGAGCGGCGTCTGGGAGCTGTTCGTCCCCGAGCTCGAGCCCGGCGCGCTCTACAAGTTCGAGATCCTCACCGCCTCTGGCGAGTGGGTCATGAAGGCCGACCCGATGGCCCGGCGCGCCGAGATCGCCCCCGCCACCGCGTCGGTCGTCGACGTCAGCAGGCACGAGTGGGGCGACGGCGAGTGGATGTCGCGCCGCGCGACGACGAACGCGCACGAACGCCCAATGTCGATCTACGAGCTGCACCTCGGATCATGGCGCCCCGGCAAGGGCTACCGCGACGTCGCCGACGAACTCATCGAGTACCTCGACTGGCTCGGCTACACCCACGTCGAGTTCATGCCCCTCGCCGAGCACCCCTTCGGCGGCTCCTGGGGCTACCAGGTCACCGGTTACTTCGCGATCACCAGCCGTTTCGGCTCCCCCGACGACCTCAAGTACCTCATCGACCGCCTGCACCAGGCCGGCATCGGCGTCATCATGGACTGGGTGCCCGGCCACTTCCCGAAGGACGAGTGGGCGCTCGCCCGCTTCGACGGCGAACCCCTCTACGAGCACGCCGACCCCCGCCGCGGCGAGCAGAAGGACTGGGGCACGCTCGTCTTCGACTACGGCAACCCGCGGGTGCGCAACTTCCTCGTCGCGAACGCCCTCTTCTGGTTGGAGGAGATGCACGTCGACGGGCTGCGGGTCGACGCCGTGGCATCCATGCTCTACCTCGACTACTCGCGCAGCGAGGGCGAATGGCTGCCGAACGTGCACGGCGGCCGCGAGCACCTCGAGGCCATCGCGTTCCTCCAGGAGGCGACCGCGACCGCGTACAAGCGCAACCCCGGCATCGTCATGATCGCCGAGGAGTCGACCTCCTGGCCCGGAGTGACCGCGCCGACGAGCTCGGGCGGGCTCGGCTTCGGCTACAAGTGGAACATGGGCTGGATGCACGACTCGCTCGAGTACGTCCAGCGCGACCCGATGTATCGGGCGCACCACCACCACGAGCTCACGTTCTCGTTCCTCTACGCCTTCAGCGAGCACTTCATCCTGCCGATCTCGCACGACGAGGTCGTGCACGGTAAGGGCTCCCTCCTGCGCAAGATGCCCGGCGACCACTGGCAGCAGCTCGCGAACGTGCGTGCCTACCTCGCCTTCATGTGGGCGCACCCCGGCAAGCAGCTGCTGTTCATGGGGCAGGAGTTCGGCCAGCTCTCCGAGTGGAGCGAGGAGCGCGGCCTCGACTGGTGGATCCTCGATCAGCCGAGCCACCGGCAGCTCGCCGAGTTCGTCGGTGCGCTCAACCGCCGCTACCGCGACACCGCCGCGCTCTGGCAGCTCGACGACGACGCCGCCGGATTCGAGTGGGTCGAGGGCGGCGCGGCCGCCGAGAACGTGATCGCCTTCATGCGCTTCGACCGCGAACGGAGGCCCCTGCTCTGCATCGTCAACTTCGCCGGTCGCCCCCACGAGGGCTTCCGCCTCGGCCTCCCGTTCACCGGCCGGTGGCGCGAGGTGCTCAACTCGGATGCCGCGGAGTTCGGCGGCTCGGGCGTCGGCAACCTCGGCGGGGTCGACGCTGAGGCGGTGCCGTGGGCGGGTCGCCCCGCCTCGGCGAGCTTCGTGCTGCCGCCGCTCGCCGCAGTCTGGTTCGAGCTCGACGCCTGAACCCGGTCGACGTGCGACGCGGAACGGGCGGTGCCGATCGGCACCGCCCGTTCTGATCATGCGGCGTTGAGGCCGCCCACGACCCTGCTCAGTAGAGCAGGCTCGCGAGGCGACGGCGCGCCGTCGCGACGCGCGCGTCGTCGGTGCCGACCACCTCGAACAGCTCGACGAGCCGCTCGCGCACGAGCTTCTGCCCGTCGGCGTCGAGCGACGGGAACATCGTGAGGAGACGGTCGAAGGCGTCGTCGACGTGGCCGCCCGAGACGTCGAGGTCGACGACGTCGAGCTGCGCGGCGAGGTCGTCGGGCCCGGCCGCGGCGGCCGAGCGGATCTCGTCGAGCGTCTTGCCTGCGAGGCGTCCGAGCAGGTTGACCTGTGCGAGACCGGCGACCGCGAGCGTGTCGCGCGGATCCTGTGCCATCGCCGTGCGGTATGCGGCCGCAGCGGCCGCGTAGTCGCGGCGCTCGATCGCGTCGTACGCCTCCTGGTGCAGCGGCGGCAGCGGCGCCTCGGCCGGCTCGGCCGGGGCGGCGTCCTCGCCTTCGCCGTCGCCCTGCTCGATGCGACCGGACACCCCGTGCTGGGCGCCGAGCTCGAGGAGCTGGTCGAAGAGGTCCGAGATCACGTCGTCGGGCTGTTCACCTGCGAAGAGCGGCACCGGCTGGCCGGCGACGAGCGCGACCACGGTCGGGATCGCCTGCGCCTGGAACGCCTGCACGAGCTGCGGGCTGCGGTCGGCGTCGGCGGCAGCGAGCACGAGCCGACCGTCGCGGGCGCGGACGAGCCGTTCGAGGGAACCGAGCAGGGTCTTCGACTGCTCGCTCCACGACGCCCACAGGGCGACCACGACGGGAACCGTGCGCGAGAGCTCGAGGACCGCACCGAAACCGGTGTCGTCGGTCTCGACGACGATCCTGCCGCCCGCGGCGGGCGCGTGCGCACCGCTCGGGGCCGCAGGCGCCTCCTGCCGCTGCACGAGGGCCGACAGGTCGACGGCACCGCGAAGGGCGGCGCCGGACGGGGGAATCGGGTTCTTCACTGGACCTCCGATGCTTGGACGAGGCTCTCGGACCAGCCGAGGAGTTGGATCTGCGCGTCGTCGCCCGCGCTCACGCCGGGCACGTAGAACAGCAGCTGGATCGCGCTCGTGCGCGTGACGCCCTTGGCGCTCTGCGAGGTGAACCCCGACAGCGCCGCGGCGCTGCCGCCCTCCTGGAACCCGGTCGTGCCGCCGTCGTTCGGGACGCTCGTCTCACCGCGGACGACGTCGACCGCGACGAGCGCCCCGGCGTCGATCGTGCCGAATGCGATGGGCGGCATCGTCCCGGCCGCAGTGGTGACCGTGAGCGTCGCGGTCGGGTTCGCGGCCTCGGCGGCCGCCTTGCGGCTCGCCGCGTTCAGCGCCTCGTCGAGATCGGAGTCGTCGAGCGCGAACATCGGCGCGAAGGTGCTGGCCGTGCCGTTCTGCAGGACGTCGGCGTACGCCGCGGCGACCTGACCCGTCGGCATCACGAGGCCCTTGAACTCGGGCGAGATCGGCGGTGCGCCGATCGACGCCGGGGCCACTTCGGGGACGTCGGTGTCGGGCACGAGCGCCGTCTGCGAGATGACGTGGTAGTTCTCGCGCGGCGACTCCTGCACGAGCACGAGCGCCGTGGGCGCGATCGTCTCGTCGTCGGCGTTCTTCGCGATCGTGAGCACGGTGCGCGGCCAGCCCGTCGATTGCTGCGGCAGGGTCAGCGTGAGCGGCGCCGCGGGGATCACGGGCGGCACCGGATGCGCGGGGAGCGTGGCGCGGATCGTGTAGTTGGCGAGTCGCGCCTCGAGCGCGGGGCCCGTGAATCGCTCGGTCACGCCCACCTTGTCGAGGGCGGCGTCGACCTCGCCGGTGTACACCGCGAGCCGCCGCATGATGCGCTCCATCTGGGGCACGGTCACGGCGGGCTCGACCACGGGCTCGTCGGCGGAGGCTTCGGCTTCGGCGTCGTGCGACGCCTCGGGCGTCGCGGGCGCCGTCGTCGCGGGCGCCTCGGCCGCGTCGAAGCTCGGCCAGTAGTCGGAGGAACAGGCCGTGAGCGCCAGGGCGGGAACCAGCAGCGCCGGCACGATCACGACGCGCTTGGCGCGCCCGATCGCACGTCGGCCGCCACCGCCGCCGACCTGGCTGCGCGAGGGCTTCGGGGCGCTCGGCAGGCGACCGCGCGGGCCCTTCGGCAGGTTGCGACGGGGGCCGCGCGAACGGCGGTGCCGCAGGAATCCGGACACGAGCAGCGCGAGACCCGCGAGGAAGACGAGGCCGCCGCCCACGATCAGGGGGCCGGCCCACGGCGTCGCCGTGTCGACCGGCCAGTCGAGCGAGACCTCGGCGGGCGCCGGCGCGAGCCCGTCGGAGGCGACGAGGACGGAGATGCCGTCGGGCACGTCGATGGTCGTCGTGACGAACCCCTCGCCGGTGAACTCGTCGAGCCACAGGTCGGAACCGATCGGCGTGGCCGCAGCGAGCGCCTCGGGGTCGGCCACGGCATCACCGTCGGCCGGCGCCTCGGTCGCCGCGGGCGTCGGGACGGCAGGCGCGGTCGTCGGCGCCGGAGTCGCGGTCGGCGACTCCTCCGACGGCTCCTCGGTCTCACCGAGGGCGACCCGCTCGGTCACGAGCGCCTTCTCGTCGGCGTCGTAGTGCACCGACTCGTAGGGGATCTCGCCGAGCCACGCCTGGATGTCGGTGGTCCGGCCGTAGGAGATGAAGATCGGGCCGTCGCCGGTCACCGAGATCTCCTGCTTGCCGGGATTCGCGGCCAGCGCGTCGGGCTCGATCACGACGAACGCGCTCTCGCCATCGGACTGCGCCGACATCGAGACCCGATCGGCCTCCATGAAGACGGTTCGTTGGGCGATGCCGAGCCCGATCATCACGGCCGCGGCGACGAATGCCACGATTGCGAGGGCGAAGCGCACGGACAACCTCCAAAGCCGCACATCGCGGCATCCGACAAAGACATTTCACACTACCGGCTGTGCCTGTGAGTCACCTCACCGAACGCTGGAAGCGCGTGCGTCACAGCGCATCCCGAACCCCCGTACAATCGGACACGATTCCCGCATGAGCCCCCACAAACGCGGGACACGACCCGGAGGAAGCATGGCCGTCGAAGAGACCGAGTTCACACAGGTGTTCCGCGGATACGACAAGGACGAGGTCGACAAGGCCATCAACGGCCTTCGTCGTGACATCATCACCGCGAACACCCAGTCGGCCGACTCGGCCAAGGAGAACAAGCGCCTGCTCGCGCGCATCGACGAGCTGACCGCCGAACTCGAAGAGGTCGGCAGCCCGACCTTCTCGGGCCTCGGCACCAAGCTCGAGAACACGCTGCGCGTCGCCGAAGAGCAGTCGACCCGCCTCATCGCGCAGGCCGACATCGACGCCGAGAAGCTCCGCCGCGCCGCGGAGGACGAGGCCCACCTCATGCGCTCCGACGCGCACGAGCTCGCCGAGCGCACGCTCACCGAGACCCGCGCGCAGGCCAACCGCCTCCTCGAGAACGCCCGCGTCGAGGCCGACGACATGGTCGCCCGCGCCCACGAGACGAGCGAGCAGCTCCGCCAGGACGCGGCGCGCGACGCCGCGGCGATCCGCGGTTCCGTCGCCACCGAGACCGCCGAGCTGCGCACCACCGCGAAGCGCGAGGCCGCCGCCCTCGTCTCGACCGCTGAGCGCAAGTCCTCCGAGCTCCTCCTCGCCGCGAACACCGAGGCGAGCGACGCCCGCGCCACCGCGGCCGGCCTCACCCAGGAGACCGAGCAGACCCGCGCCGAGGTCGCGATCGAACTCGACCGCGCCCGCGCCGACCTCGCGAAGGAGACCGAGCAGGCGCGCATCGACCTCGAGCGCGAGACCGCGCAGTCCAAGCTCGACCTCGAGCGCGAATCGGCCGAGGCCCGCGCCGACATCGACGCCGAGATCTCCGAGCGACGTGCCGCCCTCGTCCACGAGCTCGAGCAGGCCCGCACCGACCTCGACCGCGAGCTCGCGGGCAGCCGCGCCGAGCTGGCCGAGCAGCGCGAGCAGGCCAAGGTCGACCTCGAGCGCGAGGCCGAGGCCGCGCGTCTGAAGCTGCAGCACGAGCTCGAGCGCATCCGCGCCAAGCACGCCGCCGACCTCGACCAGATGCGCGCCGACCTCTCGCTCGAGCAGGAGCAGGCACGCGCCGACTTCGACGCCGAGTCGGAGCAGTCGCGCATCGACCTCGACAACCAGCTCACCGCGATGCGCAAGAAGACCACCCACGAGGTCAACCGCATGCGCCGCGAGATCGAGAAGGCGCACCTCGACCTCGAATCCGAACTCACCGCGAAGCGCGACGAGTCCGAGCAGGAGCGCCTCACCGCCCACCAGGAAGCCGTCACCCAGACGCAGCAGTTCCTGGAGGAGGCGAACGCCGAGCTCGCCGAAGCCGTCGCCCGCACGGCGGCGAGCCGCGCGGAGGCCGACCGCCTCGAGACCGAGGTCCGCACCGAGATCGCGGGCATCCGCGACAAGGCCGACGACGAGGCGAGCGAGCGGATCTCCGCAGCGCACGACCAGGCGCGCAAGCTCATCGCCGACGCCGAGGAGCGCACCCGCGCCCTCGTGGCGGACGCGGAAGACCGCCTCTCGCAGATTAGGATCGAGCGCGACGCGGTCGCCGGGTACTTCGAGAGCCTGCGCGGCGTGCTGACGCAGGCGGAGCAGGTGGCCGCAGCCTCGAAGAAGTAGTCCGAGCGAAGGAGCGCGATCCCATGAAGATCCAGAACGCGTTCCGCATCGGCCTCGTCGGCACCCTGGGTGTCGGCGTCGGACTCTTCATCCTGGCGTCGATCGTCAGCCTCTCGGCGATCATCACCTACATCGGAGCAGCACTGTTCCTGGCCCTCGGCCTCGATCCGGCGATCAGCTGGCTCGAGCGCCGAGGGCTTCCTCGTTGGTCGGCGATCCTGATCACCATGACCGGGGTCGGGCTGATTTTCGCCGCCCTCGTGCTCGCCGTCGTCCCGACGATCGTCGAGCAGGTGAGCCAGCTCATCGAGCAGATCCCCCGGATCATCCAGCAGGTCAGCTCGCAGGACTGGCTCGAGGTCTTCCAGGAGCAGTTCCCGCTGCTCAAGGTCGACGAGATCGAGGCGCAGGTCACGACGGCCCTCACCGACTTCTTCACCAACCCCGACAAGCTCTCCGAGCTCGCCGGCGGCGTGCTGCAGTTCGCCGTCGCCATCGGGACGGGCGTCTTCGCCGTCATCATCGTGTTCATCCTGATGCTCTACTTCACGGCATCGCTCAACACCATGAAGCGCGCGACCTACCAGCTGGTGCCCGCATCGAAGCGGGCCCGCTTCGCCGACCTCACCGAGCAGATCACGCAGTCGGTCGGTCGCTTCGTGCTCGGGCAGGTCTCGCTCGCCGCCGTGAACGGCGTGCTGAGCTTCATCTACCTCTCGATCATCGGTGCACCGTTCACCGCCGTGCTCGCGTTCCTCGCGTTCCTGTTCTCGCTCATCCCGCTCGTGGGCACGCTCACCGGATCGATCACGATCGTGCTCGTCTGCCTCATCCCGACGATCGGGTCACCGCTCACGGCCCTCGCCGCCGCGATCTACTACGTGATCTACATGCAGGTCGAGGCGTACTGGCTGAGCCCCCGCATCATGAACCGTGCGGTCAAGGTACCCGGTGCCCTCGTCGTCATCGCGGCCCTCGCCGGCGGTGCGCTCGGCGGCGTCCTCGGTGCGCTCGTCGCCATTCCGGTCGCCGCCGCGGGTCTGCTCATCATCAAGCAGGTCGTCATCCCGCGGCAGAACGAGCTCTAGCTTCAGCCCTCGGATGCTTCCGGCGCAGCCGGCCAGTGCGTCGGCAACGGCGCCGCCGCAGGGTTCACGACCGAGACGATCTCGTCGAGCACCCGACGCGTCTGCGACTCCCCCACCCAGAGGTGCCGGCCGCCCTCGACGTCGATGCGGCGAAGCCGCGGGAGCCCCGCGAAACGCTCGGCCGCCTCGGCGGGCTTCAGGTAGTCGTCGTGCTCGGGAATGAGCGCGACGAGCTCGGGTCGCGCGTCGCGCCAGCGGGCGAGCTCGGCGTCGCTCGTGCGGTGCAGCGGCGGCGACAGCAGGATCGCACCGTCGATGCCGTGGTCGAGCCCGTACTTCAGCGCGAGCTCGGTGCCGAATGACCAGCCCACGAGCCACGGATGCGGAAGGCCCCGTTCTCCGACGAACGCCATCGCCGCGGCGACGTCCGCGCGTTCGGCCAGACCCTCGCCGAACGACCCGTCGCTCGTGCCGCGCGGAGACGCGGTGCCGCGCGTGTTGAACCGCAGCACCGCGAGGTCGGCGAGGGCCGGAAGCCGTGCGGCGGCCTTGCGCAGGATGTGCGAGTCCATGAACCCGCCCGCCGTCGGCAGCGGGTGGAGGGTGACGAGCGTCGCGACCGGCTCGCGCCCCTCGGGCGACGCCAGCTCGCCGACGAGCCGGAGCCCGTCGCTGGTCCGCAGTTCGATCTCCTCCCGACGGGCGGGAAGTTCGACGCCCGCCCGGATCTCGATCGATTCGTTCGTTCCGCTCACCGTGCGCCCAATCTCCAACAGTGCGTATGCCAATGCCGCCGGCCCGCGAGGTCGGCCGCGTCGCCGAGCACGCCGTCGGCGCGCCAGGCCACGAGGTGGGCGACGCCGGGGGCGACCTCCAGTCCGCAGCCGGGGCACACGTAGGCCTTCACCGCCTGCGCCTCCGAGACGGGCTGGACGTTCCACTCGCGACCGGCGTGCACCTCGCTGCGTCGCCAACCGGCGGTCAGACGTTCGACATCGAGTTCGGGGTGCTCCTCGCGTGCACGCGCAGCGCGACCCCGGGATCGGTTCGAACGCGCCATGATCTCAAGTCTAGGACGACGAGGGATGCCCGTTCGCCCATCGACCGGTCAGTACCAGCCGACGTCCTGGGAGTGGCCCCACGCGCCGCAGGGCGTGCTGTAGCGGCCCGAGATGTACCCGAGCCCCCACTCGATCTGGGTGCCCGCATTGGTCTCCCAGTCGGCGCCGGCGGTCGCCATCTTCGAGCCCGGCAATGCCTGCGGGATGCCGTACGCGCCGCTCGACGCGTTGTGGGCGTTCACCCGCCAGCCCGATTCCTTGCTCCACAGGGCCACGAGGCAGTCGAACTCGCCCGACCCCCAGCCGCGCGCCGCGACGGCGCCTGCTGCGTACGCCTGTGCAGAGCCCGGATCGGGCGTCACCGCGGGCGGAGCCCAACCGCCGCCCGTCGATGCGGGGGCGACGACGACTTCGGGCTTCTTCTCGACGACGTACTCCTCGGAGCCGCCGAGCGTGACCTGGTACCCCGTGCTGGCCTCGACCGACTGCGCGGACTCGCCGCCGAAGCGATCGCCGTCGAACGCGAACTCGGCGGACGCCGTCGCACCGGAGTACGGGTCGACGATGTTGACGAGGACGAGCCCGGATGCGGCGAAGAAGGCGAAGAGCACCGAAGCCGCCTGCTTGATCGGCCCTCTCGTGGGTCGACGAGCCGTCACCTGCGCCTGCTGTGCGGACGCGTCCGCTCCGTTGTGTCTACCCACGATTCGTCGAGTGTATCGGAGCCGGGACGAGGCCGTCGAACGCTCGGCGGCAGGTCATCGGACGGCCAGCATGACGTCGATGACGGCATCGAGGACGAGGTCGACCTGCGCCTCGCGATACCCGCCGCGCTGGGTGGCGAACACCACGGAGCGCACGTCCTCGACGGAGATGGGCCAGCCGTCGCGGAAGTACCGGCTGAGCCGTTCGGAGAACTGGTCGACCTCGCGCACGCTGTAGCCGAGCACCAGCGGGTTCATGCGTTCGAAGCGTTCGCCTGCAGGGCGCGCGAGGCGGTTCGAGACGACCTGAGCGGTCATGCGGGCCTCGCGCAGCCACGCCTCGTCGCCGTGCAGGCGAGCGGCCACCTGGCGCTCCTGCGCGGCGAAGGCGTCCTCGAGGCGCGAGAGCGCGGCATCGACGTGATCGGTCGAGTAGCCGTTCTTCTGCATCGCGAAGGCCGTGAGTCGGATCTGCTCGCTCGTCAACGGCTCGTCGTCGGGGCGCGCAGTGCCGTCGTAGGCACGGCGTGCGCGCTGCAGGAACTCCTCCACCTGGGCGGTGTTGTAACCGAGGCGGGGCTTGCGGGCGTGCGGGAAGGTCGAGTCCACCGAACCAGTATTGCGCACGCTCATCCGAAGAGACGGAACGCCACGAACGCGACCGCAGCCGACGGGAGGATCGAGTCGAGCCGGTCGAGGAAGCCCCCATGACCCGGCAGCCAGGAGCTCATGTCCTTGATGCCGATGTCTCGCTTGATGAGCGATTCGACGAGATCGCCGAGCGTCGCGCTGAGGAAGATCGCGAGGCCGAACAAGAGCCCGAACCACCACGTGCCGTCGAGGAGGAACAGGGCGATCAGGACGCCGACGACGGCGCTCGTCGCCGCACCTCCGGCGAAGCCCTCCCACGTCTTCTTCGGGCTGATGATCGGCGCCATCTTGTGCTTGCCGAACATGAGCCCGAACGCGTAGGCGCCCGTGTCGGCCGCGACCGCGGCCATGATGAACGCGAGGGTCCACCACTCGCCGCCGTCGGCCGCGGTGAGCACGACGGCGAACGTCGCGAGGAAGGTCACGTAGCCCTGCACGAACGCGCCGGCGGCGAGGTCGCGGACGAGCGCCCGCCCACCGGTGCGGTGGCCCGGAACCAGCTGCTCGACGAGTCGCCAGAGCGTGACCACCGCGATGCCGCCGAGCACGGCGAGCAACTGCCCGCCGGCCCCGCCGTAGTAGGCGATCGGCACCGCGGCGACCGCGACGACCACCGTCGGGATGCGGGGCACGTGGTAGTCGGCCTTGCGCAGCGCCTGCGCGAGCTCGTAGCTCGCGAACCCCGCGATGACCACCGCGAGCAGCATGAAGAGCTCTTTGACGACGAGGAGGCTCAGCAGCACGGCGCCGCCGAACACGAGCCCGATCAGGATCGCGACGAGGAGGTTCCGCCCCGTGCGCTCCTTGATCTTCTCCTGCGTCTCCTCGAACTGCGCCTTGGATGCCTCGAACTGGCGCTCGAGGTCGGCCTTGCGTGCGTGCACCTGGGCGCGGAACTCGCCTCGCGCGGTTCGTTCATGCCCCCCGGCGTCCGACTGACCCTCTTCTGGGACGCCTGACATGTTCTCTACCCTCAGACCTCGAGGAGTTCGGCTTCCTTGCGCTTCAGCGCCTCGTCGATCGCGTCGACGTGGGCCTTGGTGATCTGCTCGAGCTCCTTCTCACCGCGAGCCACCTCGTCGTCGCCGACCTCGCCCTTCAGGGCGTCGAGGTCGTCCTTCGCCTTGCGACGGATGTTGCGCACGGAGACCTTCGCGTCCTCGCCCTTCGAGCGCACCATCTTGACGAACTCCTTGCGGCGCTCCTCCGTCAGCTCGGGCAGCGTGACCCGGATGATGTTGCCGTCGTTCGACGGGTTCGCCCCGAGGTTCGGCATGTCGCGGATCGCCTGCTCGATGTCTCGCATGGCGCCCTTGTCGTACGGAGTGACGACGAGGGTGCGCGCCTCGGGGTTCGCGAGCGAGGCGAGCTGCGCGAGCGGCGTCGGCGTGCCGTAGTAGCTCACCATGATCTTCTGGAAGAGCTGGGGGTTCGCCCGCCCCGTCCGCACGGTGGCGAAGTCGTCCTTGGCGACTTCGACCGCCTTCTGCATGCGGGCGGTGGCATCGGAAAGTACATCCGCGATCACGGGAACTCCTTACGGTTCGCTACTCGACCCAGTCTATCGACTGGTCGACTCCACACCGTTGCTCACCACGGTGCCGAGGTCGGCGCCGAGGATCGCAGCGGTCACATTTCCGGCGGGGGCCATGCCGAAGACCTGCATCGGCATGCCGTTGTCCATGCAGAGGCTGAAGGCCGTCGAGTCGACGACCTTGAGTCCGCGCTGGAGGGCCTCCTGGTAGCTGATCCGGTCGATCTTCGTCGCCTCGGGGTTCGTGCGCGGGTCGTCGGAGTACACCCCGTCGACCCCGTTCTTCGCGACGAGGACGACCTCGGCGTCGATCTCGAGGGCGCGCTGCGCTGCGACCGTGTCGGTCGAGAAGTACGGGAGGCCGGCGCCCGCGCCGAAGATCACGACGCGCCCCTTCTCGAGGTGCCGCTCTGCGCGACGCGGGATGTAGGGCTCGGCGACCTGGGTCATCGAGATCGCCGACTGCACGCGGGTCTCTGCGCCCGCCTGCTCGAGGAAGTCCTGGAGGGCGAGCGAGTTCATCACGGTGCCGAGCATGCCCATGTAGTCGGCACGACCGCGGTCCATGCCGCGCTGGCTGAGCTCGGCGCCGCGGAAGAAGTTGCCGCCGCCGACGACGATCGCGACCTCGACCGTCTTGGCCGCGTCGGCGATCTCGCGCGCGAGCGCGCTCACGACGTCGGGGTTGACCCCGAGCGCTCCCCCGCCGAAAGCCTCTCCTGAGAGCTTCAGCATCACCCTGCGCCTGCGTTCGGTCATCGCCGCCGTCCTTCCGGTACCCGTGTCAAAACTAGTGCTTCACCGGCGCCCGGCACAGTGCCGAGGCGATCGGCGCGCGGTGGGCGGACGTCGAACGACGTCGGCTCCGAAGCATCCGCGCATGGAAAAGGGAGTCCGGATCGACTGAACGATCCGGACTCCCTCATCGTGGCGTTACGCCGTGGCCTTGAAGCGGGCGAACCCGGTCACGGTGAGACCGGCGTCCGCCAGGACCTTCTTGACCTGCTGCTTGTCGTCGCGGGCGTAGCCCTGCTCGAGCAGCACGATCTGCTTGAAGAAGCCCGTCAGACGGCCGTCGACGATCTTCTCGAGCATCGCCTCGGGCTTGCCCTCGTTGCGGCTGATCTCGGTGACGATGTCGCGCTCCTTCTCGACGAGCTCGGCCGGCACGTCCTCACGGGTGAGGTACTGCGGGTCGAACATCGCGATGTGCTGCGCGACGGCGCGAGCCGTCTCGGCGTCGGCGCCCGAGTAGGCGACGACGACACCGATCTGCGGCGGGAGGTCCTTCGAGGTCTTGTGCAGGTAGACCGCGAACTCGTCGCCCGAGAGGGTGACGGCCTTCGCGAGCTCGACCTTCTCGCCGAGGGTCGCGGCCTGCTCGTCGATGACCTCGCCGACGGTCTTGCCGTCGACGGGGGCGGCGAGCGCCGACGCGACGTCGGTGGCACCGGCCGCGGCGACCGCGTCGAGCACCTTGTCGGCGAGCGCGACGAACTTGTCGTTCTTCGCGACGAAGTCCGTCTCGCAGGCGAGCTGGATCATCGTGTAGCCGGCGGGCGACTCCTTCGCCGCGACGAGACCCTCGGTGGTCGAGCGGTCGGCGCGCTTGGCGTTGCCCTTGGCACCCTTGAGACGCAGGATCTCGGTGGCCTTCTCGAGGTCGCCGTCGGCCTCCTCGAGCGCCTTCTTGGTGTCGACCATGCCCGTGCCGAGCTGCTCGCGCAGGGTCTTGATGTCAGCGATGCTGATTGCCATGTCTGGCTGTCTCCTTCGGGGACTTATTCGGCGGTGGCGGTCTCGTCGGCGACGACCTCGGCCGCAGCCTCGGCGCCCGCGACATCGGCGGCCGACTCGGTGGCGGCGATCTCGGTCGCGGCCTCGTCGACGACCTCAGCAGCCTCGGCCTTGGCCTCGGCCTCGGTCTCGGCGGTCTTCTCGGTCGCGGCGCTCTGCTGGAGGAGCTCCTGCTCCCACTCGGCGAGCGGCTCGACGGCCGAGACGTTGCCGGCCTCTTCGGGCTTCTGGTGGCGCTCGATGAGGCCCTCAGCGGCGGCGTCGGCGATGATGCGGGTGAGCAGGCTCACCGAGCGGATCGCGTCGTCGTTGCCCGGGATCGGGTACTGGACCTCGTCGGGGTCGCAGTTGGTGTCGAGGATGCCGATGACGGGGATGCCGAGCTTCTTGGCCTCGTCGATCGCGAGGTGCTCCTTCTTGGTGTCGACCACCCAGAGCGCCGAGGGGGTCTTCGACAGGTTGCGGATGCCGCCGAGCGACTTGTGCAGCTTGTCGAGCTCGCGCTTCTTGATGAGGAGCTCCTTCTTGGTGAAGCCGCTCGTGGTGCCCTCGAAGTCGAGCTCCTCGAGCTCCTTCATGCGCGCGAGGCGCTTGGAGACCGTCTGGAAGTTGGTGAGGAGGCCGCCGAGCCAACGCTGGTTGACGTAGGGCTGGCCGACGCGGGTCGCCTGCTCGGCGATGGACTCCTGGGCCTGCTTCTTCGTGCCGACGAAGAGGATGGTGCCGCCGTGGGCGACCGTCTCGCGGACGAAGTCGTACGCCTTGTCGATGAAGGCGAGCGACTGCTGCAGGTCGATGATGTAGATGCCGGAACGCTCGGTGAAGATGAAGCGCTTCATCTTCGGGTTCCAACGGCGGGTCTGGTGCCCGAAGTGCACGCCGCTGTCGAGCAGCTGGCGAATGGTGACGACGGCCATGAGCCGTTCTCCTTCTGTTCTCAGTTGTCGCAACCGGCCGGCGGCCGGGAGCCCTGGTGCCCGGCACGGCTCCGCCGTCTCCCGCTTTCGCGGGGCCGGACCGAATGGAGTCGTCTGCCGAATGGGCACGCGTAGTCGCCTCGACAGACGAGGCGCTCTGGACACTCTACCATCGGCACTGGTCCTCCCCAACCGCACAGCCGGCCGGTTCGTCCACGGCGATGGCGGCGCACGACCGGATGCCACGTGGCCGCCCGAGGATCGACGGCATGACCCGACCCGAACACCCCGGCTCCCCCGCTCGTCGTCGCCGCGGCATCGCCTCGGCGCTCGCGGCCGCTGCCCTCGTGCTCGCCGTCGCGGGCGCGATCTTCGCGGTCTCGCCGCCCGCGGCGCGGGCGCTCGGCCTCGGTCCGTCCGCGCCGGCCTCCGCGACGTCGACGACGCCCGCCCCCGTGCAGTGGGTCTGGCCGGTGCCCGCACCCATCCGCGTCGTCTCCCCGTTCCGGGCCCCGCCGACGCCGTACACCGCGGGGCACCGCGGCATCGACCTCGAGGTCGCACCCGGTGCCGCGCTCGTCGCCGCCGACGGCGGCACGGTGAGTTTCGCCGGCATGGTCGCGGGCCGCGGCGTCGTGGCGATCGACCACGGCGACGGCGTCGTGAGCGCGATCGAACCCGTCTCGCCGCTCGTGCAGGAGGGCGCGGTCGTCGCGCCCGGCGAGCCGATCGGCACGGCGTCGCAGGGCGGCCACTGCGAGGGCGGATGCGTGCACTTCGGCGTGCGCGTCGACGGCGAGTACGTCTCGCCCTTCCTGTTTCTCGGGGGGCTCCCGCGCGCGGTGCTCCTGCCCTACTGACCGGCCGCGCTCAGGCGCGTGGATGCGCCGTGCGGTAGCTCTCCTTCAGACGCTCGGCGGAGACGTGGGTGTAGATCTGCGTGGTTCCGAGGCTCGCGTGCCCGAGGAACTCCTGCACCGCGCGGAGGTCGGCACCGCCGTCGAGGAGATGCGTGGCCGCGGTGTGCCGGAAGGTGTGCGGGCCGCTCGGCCCCGAGCCGGGGATCTCGGCGAGCACCCCGGCGACGAGGCGGTACACGCTGCGCGTGCCGAGCCTGGCGCCCTTGACGCCGAGGAAGAACGCCGAGCCGCTCGGCCGCGCACCCTCCGCCGCCCGCGCCGCGAGCGTCGGTCGCCCCTGCTCGAGGTAGCGGTCGAGCGCCCTCGCCGCCGGCGCCCCGTACGGCACGATCCGCTCTTTGGAGCCCTTGCCGACGACGCGCACGGTGCGCCGCCTGCGGTCGACGTCGGCGACATCGAGCCCGACGAGCTCCGACACGCGGAGGGCCGAGGCGTAGAGCAGCTCGATGATCGCGACATCCCGTTCGTCGACCGGCTCGTGCGTCGAGACCGCACGGGCCTCGAGCCTCGCGAGCGCCTCGTCGAGTGCGGGGGCGGCGACCACGCGCGGCAGGGCGCGCTGCGCGCGCGGGGCCCGGAGCCGCGCACCCTGGTCGACCGGAACGAGGCCGCGTCGGGTCATCCATGCCGTGAACCCGCGCGCCGACGCGGCACGCCGCGCGATCGTGGCCCGTGCGAGCCCGCGCTCGGTCGCCGCCCAGAGCCAGTCGCGCAGCACGGGGAGGTCGATGTCGGCGACCGAGGCGACGCCGTGCTCTTCGGCGAAGCCGAGCAGGTCGGCGAGGTCGGAGCGGTACGCCGCGACGGTGTGTTCGGAGTAGCCCCGCTCAGTGCGGACGTGGGCGAGATAGTCGTCGACGACCCGGTCGAGCGCGACGCTCACGGCGACGGCTTCCGCGAGAAGCGCTCGAGCCGCTCGGCCGGGCTCATCGCCTCGAGCTCGGCGAGGTAGGCCTCGCCGAAGCTCGTGACGACCTCGAAGGGCCCGACCGGCACGACCGAGGTCACGATCTGCTCGTCGAAGACATGGACCAAGGAGAACGACCGGCCGCCGTCGATGCCGACGAGCTCGCGCGGCGGCGCCGAGAGGTCCATCGTGTAGGCGGTCGCGCCGGCGACCGAGACGGGCACGCCCGCGAAGACGCCCTGGGTCGCGTAGTGGAGGTGGCCGCCGAGGAAGAGCCGCACGTCGCGCCCGCGGACGACGTCGGCGAGCTCGTCCTGACCGCGGAGCTCGAGCACGTCCATCAGGGCGAGCGGGGTCGCGATCGGGGCGTGGTGCATCGCGAGGATCGTGCCCCGCGGGGCCGGCGTCGCGAGCACCTCGTCGAGCCAGGCGAGCGAGCGGGGATCGAGCGTGCCGTGGTGATACCCGGGCACGCTCGTGTCGAGTGCGACGACGCGGAGGCCGTCGAGGTCGATGACGCGGTCGACGGGCAGGTCGGGCGACACCGCGCCGGGTGCCTCGCCAAGGAGCCCCTCGCGGAACGCCGCGCGCTCGTCGTGGTTGCCCATGACCCAGATGAGCTCGGCTCCGGTCGACTCGGCCAACGGGTCGAACACTGCGCGGGCGCGCACGTAGGCGTCGGGCTCGCCGAGATCCGCGACGTCGCCGGTGACGACGATCGCGTCGAGCGAGGTGCCGAGCCGTTCGAGCTGGGCCGCGGTCTGCGCGAGGGCCGCGACCGTGTCGGCGGCGCCGCCGAGCGGCGCACCGCCCGCGAGCAGGTGCGTGTCGCTCACATGCGCGATCACCGTGTTCGCCGCCGGGTACCTGCCGAGTCGCTCCATCTCTCCCCCGCCTTTCGCGGCCAGCCTACGGTCCGGCACCGACACCGCACCGGCGCCGGGCCGCGCGCCTGCGACATGTCCACCCCAGGCGGCGCGCCGCGGCCGGATTCCCACAACCTCTGCGTTCGCGGCCGAAGCGCACGCGCAGGCGTGGACGCTCGACGCGGAGGTGGTCTCTTGGCCCACAACACGGAACTCGGCCGGCGCGGCGAACAGCTCGCGGCCGATCATCTGATCGCGCGCGGGATGGCGGTGATCGAGCGCAACTGGCGCTGCCGTCACGGCGAGATCGACCTGGTCGCGAGCGACGGCGGCACCGTCGTCTTCGTCGAGGTCAAGACGCGCTCGGGCGCCGGGTACGGGCATCCGTTCGAGGCGATCACCGCGCAGAAGCTCGCCAGGATGCGTCGGCTCGCGCTCGCCTGGTGCGAGACGGCGGAGCCGCGCCCCGCCCGGATCCGCATCGACGCGATCGCCGTCACGCTGCCGCGCGGCGACGAGGAGGGTGCGGCGATCGAGCACCTCGAGGGGGTGAGCTGATGCCGGTCGCGCGCACCGCCTCCGTCGCCCTGCTCGGGCTCGCGGGCTCGATCGTCGAGGTCGAGGCCGACCTCTCGGCCCAACTGCCCGGCGTCGTCATCATCGGGCTGCCCGACGCCGCCCTCGGCGAGGCACGCGACCGCGTTCGCTCCGCGGCGAGCAACGCCGGGTGCCCCCTGCCGAGTCGTCGCCTGACCGTGAACCTCTCCCCGGCGGCATTGCCGAAGCACGGCTCGGGATTCGACCTCGCCATCGCCGTCGCGTGCCTCGCCGCGGCGGGTGAGCTCTCCGCCGAATCGGTCGCCCGGGTCGTGCACCTCGGCGAGCTCGGGCTCGACGGTCGCCTGCGACCGATCGACGGCATCCTCCCGGCGGTCCTCGCCGCGGTGCGCGCCGGGCACGACCTCGTCATGGTGCCGCAGGCGAACGCCGAGGAGGCGTCGCTCGTACCGGGCGCGCGAGTCGTCGGCGTCGCGTCGCTGCTCGACGCCGCGATCTGGCACGGCGGCGTGTACGAGCCGCAGGTGAGCGACCCCGTGCCCGGCCGGCAGTCCGCCGAGGAGACGGCGGCGCCGGCCGGGGATCTCGCGGAGGTCGCCGGCAACAGCGACGCCGTCGAGGCGATGCTCGTGGCCGCCTCGGGCGGGCACCACGTCTCGATGCTCGGGCCGCCCGGCGCGGGCAAGACGATGCTCGCGTCGCGCCTGCCGGGCCTCCTCCCCGACCTCGACGCCGACGCCGCGCTCGAGGTCGCCTCGATCCACTCGCTCGCGGGCCGGAGCCCGGGTGCGCAGCTCTCGTTCAGACCGCCGTACGAAGCGCCGCACCACACCGCCACGGCGGCCTCCATCGTGGGCGGCGGCAGCCGACTGATCCGGCCGGGGGCGGCCGCCAGGGCGACGCACGGCGTGCTGTTCCTCGACGAGGCCCCCGAGTTCCCTCGCGCGGTGCTCGACGTGCTGCGGCAACCGATCGAGTCGGGCACGATCTCGATCCACCGGGCGAACGCGATCGCGACCTTCCCGGCGAGGTTCCAGCTCGTGCTCGCGGCGAACCCCTGCCCGTGCGGCAACGCGGGCACCTCCGAGTGCACGTGCGCGCCCATCGTGCAGCGGCGCTACCTCTCGCGCCTCTCCGGGCCGCTGCTCGACCGGGTCGACCTGCAGCTCAGGGTGCCGCGCATCTCGGTCGCTGCGCTGCGCATGGGCGAGCAGGGGGCGGTCTCGACCGCCCAGGGTCGCGAGATGGTCGCGGCGGCGCGCGCGGCCGCCGCCGCACGGCTCGCCGCCACGCCGTGGCGCACCAACTCGGAGATGCCGGGGCCGTGGCTCCGCGGCGCCGGGCGGCTCCACCCGGGGCGTCGGGCCACCGCGACCCTCGATCGCCTCCTCGAGCGGGGCGGCATCACGATGCGGGGCTACGACCGGATCCTCAAGGTCGCGTGGACGCTCAACGATCTCGCGGGCAGCCCCGCCCCGACGGCCGAGCACGTCGGCCGCGCCATGTTCTTCAAGACCGGAGTCACCTCATGAGCGCCACGCTCCGCACGATCGCCCTCTACGGCGTCGAGCTCGCCGCCGTCAGACTCGGCGACGCCCCCGACGACGAGTCGACCCGCACGGAGGCGACGGCACGCGCGTCGCTCGGGTTCCTCTCCGAACCCGGCGACGGCGTGCTCGGTCGCCTCGTCGTCGCCCTCGGCGCGGTGGCGACCCTCGATCTCGTGGTCGCCGGCGCCGGGGTGGCCGAGGTCGCGCATGCACTGCGGGCCGCCGGTGAACTCGACGTCGCTGGGGCCCTCGACGCGGGCGAGGCCCGCGCGACGCGAGCGCTCGAGGAGGGACTGAAGCGCTGGCGTCCGCGGGTGGACGCTCCGGCGTTCGCCCGCTCGCTCGCGCAGGCGGACCGGGTGGGCGCGCGGCTGCTCGTCCCAGGCGACCCCGAGTGGCCGGTCGGCGTCGACGACCTCGGCGCGAACGCGCCGCTCGGGCTCTGGGTGCGCGGTCGCGCCGGTGCGCTCGCGGGCGGGCAGCCCGCGATCGCCCTCGTCGGCGCACGCGCCGCGAGCGGCTACGGCCAGCATGTGACCGCGGATGCCTCGGCGGGCCTCGTCGACCGGGGCTTCGCCATCGTCTCCGGCGGTGCCTACGGCATCGACGGCACCGCGCACCGGGCCGCGCTCGCGAGCGACGGCACCACGGTCGCGTTCCTCGCGGGCGGGATCGATCGCTTCTACCCCGCAGGGCACGACGCCCTCCTCACCCGCATCGTGGAGACGGGCGCGGTGTTCTCCGAGGTCGCGTGCGGCACCGCGCCGTCGAAGTGGCGCTTCCTCCAGCGCAACCGCTTGATCGCCGCCGCATCGGACGCGACGGTCGTCATCGAGGCGGGACTGCGCTCGGGCGCGCTCAACACCGCGACCCACGCCTCCGAGCTCGGTCGACCGCTCGGGGCGGTGCCGGGGCCGGTGACGAGTCCGTCGTCGGCGGGATGCCATCGCCTCTACCGCGAACGCAACGCTCAGTGCGTCGTGGATGCCGCGCAGATGGCCGAACTCGCCTCGGGCATGGGGTTCGGACTCACCGCCCAGCGCGGGGGCGGCTCGGTCGGTGCGCCGGTGCCCGCGCCTGATCCGTCACCCGAGGGCATCCGGCTGCTCGACGCCCTGAGCACACGCAGCGCGCGCTCCGTCGACGATCTCGCCCGCCGCAGCGGACTCTCGACCGGCATGGTGATGTCGACCCTCGCCGAACTCGAGGTCGACGCACTCGTCGCACGAGACCTCGACGGGCACTGGAAACAGCGCCGGCGGCGATGAGACGAGCGCGCGGCGCGAATCGACTACTCGTCGAGCGCGAGCTCTTTCGGCAGCTCGAACTCGCGGGTCGCGAGCTCTTCGACGTTGACGTCCTTGAAGGTGAGCACGCGTACCGCCTTCACGAAGCGATCGGCACGGTAGACGTCCCAGACCCAGACGTCCTTCATCGTCAGTTCGAAGTAGAAGTCGTGCTCGGTGTCACGGCGCACCAATTCGACCTCGTTCGCGAGGTAGAACCGTCGCTCGGTCTCGACCACGTACTTGAACTGCGAGACGATGTCTCGGTACTCGCGGTACAGGGCCAACTCGACTTCGCGGTCGTAGTCTTCGAACTCGTCTTCATCCATCGCTGTTCATCCTACGCCGAGGTCGAAGAGGGCCGGGGCCTCGGGCTCGCGTTCATGCAGCCAGGTGCGCCGGTGCAGGGCGTTCGGTCCGTGCTGCTCGATCGCGGCGAAATGCGCGCGGCTCGAGTACCCCTTGTTCTCGTCCCACGAGTAGAGCGGAGTGTCGGCGTGGGCGCGCCGCATCCCGCCGTCGCGGTGCACCTTCGCGATGACCGAGGCGGCCGCGACCGAGGCGCAGTCGCGGTCGGCCTTGATGCGGGTGCGCACGGCGACCCGGCGCGCGATCGCCGGGCTCAACCAGTCGTGGTTGCCGTCGAGGATGAGCGGCGAACCCGCCACCTCGTCGGCGAGCCCGGTGCCGGGGGCGAGCGCGGCGAAGGCGCGTGCGCCCGCGAGGCCGAGGCACGCCATGATGCCGAGCTCGTCGATCTCGGCCGCCGAGGCCTCGCCCACGGCCCACGCGCGCACCCAGGCGGCCGCGCGCGGCGCCATCGCGTCGCGCTTCGGCTCGGTCATGAGCTTCGAGTCGCGGAGCCCCGCCGGCATGCGCCGCACCGAGGCGTCGATCACGACGAGTCCCACGCTGACCGGGCCCGCGAGCGCGCCCCGCCCGACCTCGTCGCAGGCGAGCACGAACGGTGCGCCCTCGTCGAAGAGCTCGCGCTCGGCGCGGAGATTGGGGATCGCCTGCGCAGCCATCAGCCGGTGCCTTCGTCGACGCCCTCGAAGACCGTCGGGTAGTTGTCGAGCCACGCCCAGTGCGACACGGGCCAGCTCACGACGAACGCGCGCCCGACGACGTTGTCGATCGGCACGAAGCCCTTCAGCGGGGTGTCAGCGTTGTAACGCGAGTCCTTCGAGTTGCCGCGGTTGTCGCCCATCACCCAGAGCGCCCCCTCGGGCACCGTCTCGTCGAAGTCGACCTCGGAGACCTTGGTCTCACCGGGCGGCAGGGCGACGTAGGGCGACTCGTCGAGCGGCACGCCGTTGACGCTCATCTGGCCGAGCGCGTTGCAGCACACGACGTGGTCGCCGGGCAGCCCGATGACCCGCTTCACGAGGTGGTCGTTCGAATCGGGCGCCGAGAGGCCGACGAACGCCATGAACCAGTCGAACGCGGCGACGAGCGGCGGTTGCGGTTCTTCGACGCGCGCGGGCAGCCAGCCGCCCGGGTCCTTGAAGACGACGACGTCGCCGCGCGAGATCGGCGTCACCTCGGGCACCAGTTGGTTCACGATGATGCGATCGTCTTTCACCAGGGTCATCTCCATCGACTGCGATGGGATGAAGAACGACCTGATGAGGAACGTCTTGATGAGGAATGAGACCAACACCGCCACCACGAAGATGACGAGCAGGTCGCGAAGGAAGAGGAGGATGCCGCGCTGTCTACCGCGCGACGATGCCGAACCAGCGCGGTCTTCGCGCATGGTGGTGTCTTCTGTCATTTAACCGCCCGAGCTCCCCACCATTGTATTGGTGGGGAGCTCGGTCGGAGTTCGCGGGAGACCGCGATTCGCGCGGATCAGGCGTCGCGCTTCTCCTTGATCTTGGCCTTCTTGCCACGGAGCTTGCGCAGGTAGTACAGCTTCGCGCGACGGACGTCACCGCGGGTGACGATCTCGATGTGGTCGATGACCGGCGAGTGCACCGGGAACTTGCGCTCGACGCCGACCTGGAAGCTGACCTTGCGGACCGTGAAGGTCTCGCGCACGCCTTCGCCCGAGCGGCCGATGACGACGCCCTGGAAGACCTGGATACGCGAGCGGGTGCCTTCGATGATGTTCACGTGCACCTTGACGGTGTCGCCGGGGCGGAAGTCGGGGATGTCCGACCGCAGGCTCGCGGCGTCGACATGGTCGAGAATGTGCATGATGTTCGCTCTCTGCGCCCGCAACCGGTCGAACGCGGATCTTGAATGGAAAGAATCTGGCGCCGCCTCGCACGGAAGAACCCGCGCGTCGCATGCTCCCCGGAGGCAGAGACGTCGGCGGGATCGCTCCCGCAGCGGCACAATCCTCTATTGTGCCATGCCGGGTGCCCGGCAGGCAAAGCGGCGCGGATGCCACGGCGCCGCGGTCGCTCGGGTCAGTCGCGCCGCTCGTGGATGATGATGACGTCGTCGCCGTCGTCGCCGTCGTCGAACGGAGGACGGCGGGTGCCCGGGGCATCCTGACGGGGAACGCCGCCCTGCTGCTCGGTCGCGAGCCGCTCGAACTCGGCCATCGAGGCGTTCATGCGCTTCGCGCCGTCTTTCACGAGCTGCCAGAGCGCCACCCAGAACGCCGCGACCGCCGCGATGATCGCGAGCACGCCGAACAACGTCGACGCGTCGCCGTAGAACCCGGTGGCGATGAGCGCGGCGTGCCAGGCGCCGAGGACGCCCACGTCCGTCCAGGAGACGGCGCGCTCGGCGCGCACCGTCGGGCGGGCGTTCACGAGGAGCGCGACGACGCCGAGCGTGAGGAAGGCGACCGGCACGACGATGACGAGACCGAGGGTGCCCCAGCCGCCCGCACCGAAGATCGCCCAACCCACGAGCAGCCACACCGGCAGCGCGATGATCGCGATGAACTGCCAGCGGTAGAAGAGGCGCCGGATGAGCATGAGGCCAGCGTAATCCGCCCGACTGCGAAGGTGCAGGGTGTTCACTCAGGGCGGAGACGACAGAATGGACTCGTGATTGAACTCCGGACCCCTGCAGAGATCGAGGAGATGCGACCCGCGGGTCGCTTCGTGGCCAGCGTCATCGAGGCGACGTCGAAGGCGGCCGCCGTCGGCGTCAATCTGCTCGAGCTCGATGCGCTCGCGCACGAGATGATCCGCAAGGCGGGCGCCGAGAGCTGCTACATCGACTACCACCCGTCGTTCGGCGCGAGCCCGTTCGGCAAGGTCATCTGCACCTCGGTGAACGACGCCGTGCTGCACGGCCTCCCCCGCGACTACACGCTCCGCGACGGCGACCTGCTGAGCCTCGACTTCGCGGCCTCGCTGAACGGCTGGGTCTCCGACTCGGCGATCTCGATCGTCGTCGGCACGCCCCGCGCCGAAGACCTCCGCCTCATCGACACCACGCAGCGCGCCCTCGACGCCGGCATCGCCGCCGCACGCACCGGCAACCGCATCGGCGACATCTCGCGGGCGATCGCCGACGTGGCGAAGGCCGACGGCTTCTCGATCAACACCGACTTCGGCGGGCACGGCGTCGGGCGCACCATGCACGGCGACCCGCACATCCCCAACAACGGTCGCCCTGGTCGCGGTCTGCCGCTGAAGCCCGGCCTCGTCGTCGCGATCGAGCCGTGGTTCCTGCAGACGACCGACGAGATCTTCACCGACCCCGACGGTTGGACCCTCCGCAGCGCCGACGGCTCGCGCGGCGCGCACGTCGAGCACACGATCGCCATCACCGACGGCGACCCGATCGTCCTCACCGCGCGCGGCTGACGCGCCCGTGCGGGTGCAGCGGTGCGCACCGCTGCGCCCGCTCAACGTTCGAGTTCGACCTCGAGCATGCCGCCGACGACGCGCGTGCGATACGTGCGGAGGACGAGCGCCGCGTCGGTGAAGCACTCCCCCGTGCCGAGGTCGTAGACCTCCTTGTGCAGCGGCGAGGCGATGGTCGGGCGTTCGCCGCGAGACCCGACGATGCCGCGCGCCATGACGGGCGCGCCCGTGTGCGGGTCGTGGTGGTCGACGGCGTACACCTCCTCAGCGCCGAGGCGCACGAGCGCGATCTGCCGTTCGCCGTGCAGGGCGACCTCGCCCCAGCCGGGCTCGAGTTCCTCGATTCCGCAGGCGGTGAGCCAGGTGGTGCTCGTCGCGGTCATCGTCATGGCGTTCCTCCTCGTGCGTCGTGCGTCGTGCGTCGTGCGTCGGCGCTGATCGTCGTGCGGTCGACGCTAGCCGTCGCCCGTTTCACCGAGCGGTTCGCCGTGTTTCGGCCGGGTGAAAGCCGCCTCACAGCCTCGCGCGGGCGACGTGCGGACGCGGTGCACCACGGTTACCGCGCCGAAACAGCCCCGAAACGCCCCGCTCCTACGCTCGCCTCATCCGATCCGGGGAGGCAGCATGACCGGCAGCACGACCGAGAACCGCGGCGCCGGGGTGCGCGACGTCGTCATCGTCGGCGGCGGGCCGGCGGCCCACCGCCTGGCCGACAGCCTGCACGCCCGCGACGCGGGCCGGAGCCTGCGGGTGACCGTGGTCGGCGAGGAGCGTCACGCTCCCTACGACCGGGTCGCGCTCAGCACCCGGCTCGCCGACGGCACGACCGACCTCACGCTCCAGCCCGGCACGATGTGGGCTTCCGAACACGTCGGGCTCGTCGTCGGCGAACGCGTCGAGACCGTCGACGCGACCGCCAGGACGGCGACGACCTCGACGGGTCGGGTGCTGAACTGGGACGAGCTCGTGCTCGCGACCGGCTCGAGCGCCCCCGTGCCCGAGCTCCCGGGCGCTGAGCACGCCCGGGTCTACCGCACGATCGACGACGTCGACGCGCTCGTCGCCGAGACGGCGGCGCTCACCGCGGCGCGCGGCCGGCCGGCGCAGGTCGTCGTCGCGGGCGGCGGTCTGCTGGGGCTCGAGGCGGCGGGCGGTCTCGCGGCCCTCGGTGCGGATGCCGCGATCGTGCACTCGGGCGGATGGCTCATGTCGGCGCAGCTCGACGAGGGCGCGGGCCGCGCGCTCGGCCGCATCATCGCGGGCCAGGGCATCGGGCTGCACCTCGGGGCACGGCCGACGGCGGTGCTCGTGGATGCGGGCGAGGTCGTCGGCGTCGAGCTCACGAACGGGCGTCGCATCGACTGCGATCTCGTGGTCTTCGCGATCGGCATCTCCCCGCGCGACGAGCTGGCCCGCGAACTGGGTCTCGAGCTCGGCCCGCGCGGCGGCGTCGCGATCGACACGGCGTGCGCGTCATCGATGCCCGGCATCTGGGCGATCGGCGAGGTCGCGAGCTTCGAGGGCCGCTGCACCGGGCTCGTCGCCCCCGCGAACGCGATGGCCGAGGTCGTCGCCGACCGGCTGCTCGGCGGTTCGGCCGAGTTCACGACGGTCGACGACGCGACGAAGCTGAAGCTCTCGGGCGTCGACGTCGCGAGCTTCGGCGACGCGCTCGCCCGGACCGAGCACGCCCTCGAGATCGTGTACGCCGACCCGGCACGCGGGCTCTACCAGAAGCTCGTCATGACCGACGATGCGAAGACCCTGCTCGGCGGCGTCTTCGTCGGCGACGCGGCGCCGTACTCGAGCCTCCGGCCGCTCCTCGGCACCGAGCTGTCGGCCGAGCCGGCCGCGTACCTCTCGGCGTCGGGCATGGCCCCGCCCGCGGGCGACGAGCTGCCCGCCTCGGCCTTGGTCTGCGCGTGCAACAACGTCACGGCGGGCACGATCCGCGACGCGATCACGGGCGAGGGCGGCGGCGAATCGGGCGGCACCGGGCACGCCGAGGGCTGCACCGAGCTCGGCGCCCTGAAGACGTGCACGCGCGCGGGCACCCAGTGCGGCTCGTGCGTGCCGCTCGTGAAGAAGCTCCTCGAGGCCGAGCTCAAGAAGTCGGGCGCGACGCTCTCGAAGGCCCTGTGCGAGCACTTCGAGCTCTCGCGGCAGGAGCTGTTCGAGTCGGTGCGCGTGCTCGGGCTGACCTCGTTCGACGAGATCATCGCCCGGCTCGGCACGGGTCGCGGCTGCGACATCTGCAAGCCCGTGATCGCGTCGGTGCTCGCGACGCAGCACGGTTCGTACATCCTCGACGGTGGGCGCGGAGGCCTCCAGGACACGAACGACCGGGCGATGGCGAACATGCAGAAGGACGGCACGTACTCGGTCGTCCCGCGGATCCCCGCCGGGGAGATCACCCCCGAGAAACTCGCCGTGATCGCCGCGGTCGCGCAGGAGTTCGGACTGTACACGAAGATCACGGGCGGCCAACGCATCGACCTGTTCGGGGCCAGGCTCGACCAGCTGCCCGAGATCTGGAGGCAGCTCGTCGATGCGGGCTTCGAGTCGGGGCAGGCGTACGGCAAGGCGCTCCGCAACGTGAAGAGCTGCGTGGGTTCGACGTGGTGCCGCTACGGCGTGCAGGACTCGGTCGCGATGGCGATCCGCCTCGAACTGCGATACCGCGGACTCCGTTCGCCGCACAAGCTGAAGTTCGGCGTCTCGGGGTGCGCGCGCGAGTGCGCGGAGGCGCGCGGCAAGGACGTCGGGGTGATCGCGACCGATCAGGGGTGGAACCTGTACGTCGGCGGCAACGGCGGGTTCCAGCCGGCGCACGCGCAGCTGCTCGCGAGCGACCTCGACGACGAGACCCTGATCCGCTACATCGACCGCTACCTGATGTACTACATCCGCACGGCCGACCGGCTGCAGCGCACCGCCCGGTGGATGGAGGACCTCGAGGGCGGGCTCGAGCACGTACGCGAGGTCGTCGTCGACGACCGTCTGGGGCTCGCGGCCGAGCTCGAAGCCGCCGTCGCCACCCACGTCGAGCACTACGAGGACGAGTGGGCGGCGACGCTCGCCGACCCCGAGCGCCTGCGGCGATTCCGCTCGTTCGTGAACGCACCGCACACCCCCGACCCGTCGATCGCGCGCGTCGCCGAGCGCGAGCAGTTCCGTCCGGCGACGGCCGAGGAGCGCGCCGCGGGCGCGGCGGACGGCACGGCAGGCGGCGCGGTGCTGATCGCGGGGGCGACCATTCCGACGCGGGAGGAGCTCGCATGACCGGTCGGGTCACCCTCGTGGGCGGCGGCCCCGGTGCGATCGACCTCCTCACCGTGCGGGCGGTGCGCGCCCTCGCCGAGGCCGACGTCGTGCTCGTCGACCGCCTCGCACCGCACGACGGACTCGCCGAGCTCGCCCCGCAGGCGGAGATCGTCGACGTCGGCAAGACCCCGGGGCACCACGCCGTGCCCCAGCACGAGATCGAGGCGATGCTCGTGCGGTACGCGGCATCCGGCGCCCATGTCGTGCGCCTGAAGGGCGGCGACCCCTACGTGCTCGGGCGCGGCGGCGAGGAGGTGCTCGCGTGCCACACGGCGGGCATCCCCGTCGAGGTGGTGCCGGGCGTCACGAGTGCGATCGCGGTGCCCGCGTCCGCCGGGATCCCGCTCACGCATCGCGGGGTCAGCCACCTCTTCACGGTCGTCTCGGGGCACGCACCGCTCTCCGAGGAGGAGCTCGCCCACCTCGCGGGGCTCGGCGGGACGATCGTCGTGCTCATGGGCATCGCCACCCTCCCGCGGCTCGCGGCCGGGCTCGCCCGTCACGGCCTCCCGGCGGAGCATCCGATCGCGGTCGTCGAACGCGGGTTCAGCCCCGAGCAGCGCACCACCGTCGGCACCCTCGCCGACATCGTCGCGATCGCGGGACTCGCCCGCGTCGCCTCCCCCGCGGTCGTCGTCGTCGGCGAGGTCGTGCGCCTCGCGCACGACGGCGACGCGGCGGCCGGCGAGCTGATGGCCCGCGCGGCCGCGATGTCGGTGATCGCATGACGGATGCCACGGAGTGCGCGCCGGGCTTCCGGCCCGACCAGTTGACGGGGTTCCGCATCGGCGTCACGAGCGACCGTCGCTCGGCCGACCTCATCGACGCCCTCGCCCGCCGCGGCGCCCAGGTGCTGCACGCCCCGACCCTGCGCATGGCGAACGCCGCGAGCGACGACCCCGTCATCGCCGACACCCGCGCGATCATCGCCGCACGGCCCGATGTGCTGCTCGCGACGACCGCCTACGGGGTGCGCCGCTGGTTCGAGGTGGCCGACTCGGCGGGCCTCGGCGAAGACCTCGTCGAGGCGCTCGCCGCGACGGCGATCCTCGTCCGGGGGCCGAAGGCGCGCGGCGGGATCCGCGCGGCGGGGCTCAACGACGTCGGGATGAGCGTCGAGGAGACGACCGAGTCGCTCATCGACGAGGTGCTCGACCGCTACCCTGACGGGCTCACCGTGGCGGTGCAACTGCACGGGTTCCTCCAGGCGCATCAGCTCGACCGCCTGCGGGCGGCGCACCCGCACGTGCTCACCGTCGAGCCGTACCGCTGGGTGGAGACCGACGCCGACGACGACCGGGTCGATCGGCTGATCGACGCCGCCTGTTCGGGCGGGCTCGACGCGATCACCTTCACGAGTGCGCCCGCGGTGCATGCGCTGTTCGGGGCGGCCGAGGCGCGCGGGCGCTACGACGAGCTCGTCGACGCGATGTGCGGGCAGGTCGTCGCGGCGGCCGTCGGCCCCGTGACGGCGGCGCCGCTCCTCGATGCGGGGATCGTGCCGATCCAGCCCGAACGGTTCCGGATGGGCGCGCTCATCCGCCTCGTCTGCGAGCACCTCGAGCAGTCGCGGGTGCTGCGCCTCGAGACGCGGCACGGCCCGCTGGCGCTGCGCGGCTCGGTGCTCGACATCGACGCGCGCCGGGTGCCGCTCGCGCCCGCTGCGCTCGCGCTGCTGCGCACCCTCGTGCTCGCGCACGGCGCCGTCGTCGCCCGCGACCGGCTCGCGTCCGGACTGCCGGGCACGAACGACCCGCACGCGCTCGAGGTGGCGCTGAGCCGGCTGCGCCAGACGATCGGCGTGCCCGGGCTCATCGCCACGGTCGTCAAACGCGGGTACCGGATCGATGTCTGAACGGCGCCTCACACCCGGCCGTACCGCGGGTGAGCACCTCGAGACCCAGCGTTCACGGGCGGCGCGTCCCGCGGAAACACCGGCTCCGTAGCGTCGGCGGCACGAGTTCCGACCGCGAACGACCGCCCGGGAGGCGAAGATGACCGACACCGTCGACACCCGCGACACCCCCGACACCGAAGCCCCACGATCGAGTGCGGCGGCCACCGTCGCCACCGCGCTCACGATCCGCCCGAGGCGCTGGATCGACGGCTGGGACCCGGAGGATCACGCGCAGTGGGAAGGGGCCGGGCGCGCGATCGCCCGCCGCAACCTGCGCTGGTCGATCTTCGCCGAGTTCCTCGGCTTCGTGGTCTGGCAGCTCTGGTCGATCGTCGCCGTGAGCCTTCCCGAGGCGGGCTTCGCGCTCTCGACGGGTGAGATCTTCTGGCTCATCTCGATCCCGAGCCTCGTCGGCGCGACGCTCCGCATCCCGTACTCGTTCCTCGTGCCCCTCGTCGGCGGCCGCAACTGGACGATCATCTCGGCGGGGCTCCTCCTCGCCCCCGCGATCGCCCTGGCCGTGTGCGTCGCGAACCCCGACACCCCGTTCGGCGTGTTGCTCGCGGCGGCCGCGCTCGCAGGCTTCGGCGGCGGCAACTTCGCGAGCTCGATGTCGAACATCACCTACTTCTACCCGCAGCGCGAGAAGGGCTGGGCGCTCGGGCTGAACGCCGCGGGCGGCAACCTCGGCGCGGCGGTCGCCCAGTTCGTCGTGCCGATCGTCATCACGATCGGGGCGGGTGCCGCCGTGAACCTGCCGCTCGCCGGCTGGATCTGGGTGCCGTTCATCCTCGTCGCGATGGTCGGCGCGTGGCGCCGCATGGACAACCTCTCGAACGCGAAGGCCGACCTCGCGGGCTCGGCCGCGGCGCTCCGCGAGCCGCACCTGTGGGTGCTGTCGCTGCTCTACATCGGCACCTTCGGCTCCTTCATCGGCTTCGCGAGCGTGTTCCCGAAGCTCATCGCCGACCAGTTCCCCGATTTCGGGGCGATCGCGGTGGGCGGAGCCTCGGTGTCGCTCGCGTTCCTCGGCGCGCTCGTCGGCTCGCTCGCCCGCCCGTACGGTGGCCGGCTCGCCGACCGTTTCGGCGGGGCGCGCATCACGATGTGCGCGTTCGCGGCGATGGGCACGATCACGCTCGCGGTCGTGCTCGCGCTGCCGGTGACGGGCTTCTGGGGGTTCCTCGGCCTGTTCCTGCTGCTGTTCGCGGCCGCGGGCATCGGCAACGGCTCGACCTACCGGATGGTCCCCATCGTGTTCGCACTTCGCGCCTCGGGCGACGAGACGGCGCGGAAGCGCAAGGCGGCCGCGGCCCTCGGCCTCATCTCCGCGATCGGCGCGTACGGCGGGTTCCTCATCCCGCAGGCCCTGAATCTCTCGTTCCAGACCACCGGCGGGTACGCGGGCGCCTTCCTCGGCTTCGTCGCCGGCTACGCCGTGCTCCTCGCCCTCACCGCCCTCGTCTACGTGCGCCCGGCCCGGTCGCGCGGTCAGCAGATCTGAAACGAGCCCGGATGCCACGAGCCGACGCCGCGACCCACTGCCCCTATTGCGCGCTGCAGTGCGCCATGACCCTCGTTGCGCCGGATGCCACGGCGCCGGGCGGGCCGCCGGTGCGCGTCTCGCCGCGCGAGTTCCCGACGAATCGGGGCGGACTGTGCAAGAAGGGGTGGACCTCGGCGGAGCTCCTCGCGCACCCCGCCCGCCTCACTGCGCCGCTCGTGCGGGGCGCGGACGGCGCACTGCACGAGACCTCCTGGGAGTCGGCGCTCGACCTCGTCGCGGCGCGGCTGCGCGGCATCCGAACCGAACACGGGCCCGACGCCGTCGGCGTCTTCGGCGGCGGGGGCCTCACCAACGAGAAGGCCTACCTGCTCGGCAAGTTCGCCCGGCTCGCGCTCGGCACGAGCCGCATCGACTACAACGGCCGCTACTGCATGTCGTCGGCCGCGGCGGCCGGCAACCGGGCGTTCGGCGTCGACCGGGGGCTGCCGTTCCCCGTCGAGGACCTCGACGCGGCGTCGACCGTGCTGCTGCTCGGCTCGAACCCCGCCGCGACGATGCCGCCGTTCATCGGACACCTCGCGGGGGCGCAGGCGGCCGGCGGGCTCGTCGTCGTCGACCCGCGCCGCACCGCGACCGCGCGGCTCACCGAGGACGGGCAGGGCGTGCACGTGCAGCCCGCGCCCGGCACCGACCTCGTGCTGCTGCTCGGGCTCGCGCACGTCGTGATCGCGGAGGGCCTCGTCGATACCGAGTACGTGGAGCGTCGCACCGTCGGGTTCGCGGCGCTCCGCCGGAGCGTCGCGAGCTGGTGGCCCGAGCGGGTGCAGGCGGCGACCGGGGTGCCCGCGACCGTGCTGCGGCGCCTCGCCCGGCGGCTCGCGGCGGGCGGCGGAACCTACATCCTCACGGGGCGCGGCGTCGAGCAGCACGTCGACGGCACCGACACCGCGACGGCCGCGATCAACCTCGCGCTCCTGCTCGGCTTCCCCGGCCGGGCGGGCAGCGGGTACGGCACCCTCACCGGGCAGGGCAACGGCCAGGGCGGGCGCGAGCACGGGCAGAAGTGCGATCAGCTGCCGGGCTACCGCAAGATCACCGATCCGGCGGCGCGCACACATGTGGCTCGCGTGTGGGGCGTCGATCCGTCCGAGATCCCGGGGCCGGGGTTGCCGGCGGTCGAGCTGCTCGACTCCCTGGGGCGCGACGGCGGCGTGCGCGCCCTCCTCGTGCACGGCTCGAACCTCGCGGTCTCCTCGCCGAACGTCGCGGCGGTGCGCGAACGGATCGCGGCCCTCGACCTCCTCGTCGTCTGCGACTTCCTGCGGTCGGAGACGGCCGAGCTCGCCGACATCGTGCTGCCCGTGCTCCAGTGGGCCGAGGAGGAGGGCACGATGACCTCGCTCGAGGGGCGCGTGCTGCGGCGACGGCGAGCGGTCGACCCGCCGCCCGGTGCACGCGACGAGCTCTGGGTGCTCGCCGAACTCGCACGCCGGCTCGACTGCCGGGCCGCCTTCGACACCGACCCCGAGCGGGTCTTCGAGGAGCTGCGGCTCGCCTCCGAGGGCGGCCTCGCCGACTACTCGGGCATCGACTACGCGATGCTCGACCGCGGCGAGGCCGCGTACTGGCCGTACCCCCGGGGCGGCGCCGGCACTCCGCGGCTCTTCGCCGAACGGTTCGCCCACCCCGACGGACTCGCCCGCCTCGTCGCCGTGCGGGTGCGGTCGGCCTCGCTCGACGGCCCCGCCGCCGACGAGCTCGCGCTCACGACCGGACGGCTCCTCGAGCACTACCAGAGCGGTGCGCAGACGCGGCTCGTCCCCGAACTGCTGCAGGCGCAACCCGCGCTCCGGGCGGCCATGCACCCGGCGACCGCGGCCCGCCTCGGACTCGCCGACGGCGAGCTCGTCGAACTCGCGAACGAACACGGTCGCCTCGTCTGCCCCGTGCAGTGCACGACCGAGGTGCGCATCGAGACGGTGTTCCTGCCGTTCCACTTCGCGGGCGCCGACGCGGCGAACCTGCTCACGAGCGACCGGGTCGACCCGATCTCGGCGATGCCCGAGTTCAAGTCGAACCGGGTGCGGATACGGCGGGCGGCAGCGCCCGGACCGCCCGTCACGATTCACGCCGACCCGCTCGCCACGACCCCGGCCGAGCCACTCGCCACGACGGGAGCCCGCGCATGACCCCCCAGCCCTCCGCCCAGCCGCTCCGCATCGTGCTCGTGGGCTACGGCCCCGTCGGCGCCCGCTTCGTCGAGGAGCTCCTGCCCGCCGTCGCCGACGGGGTCGTCGAGCTCACGGTCGTCGGCACGGAAGACGTCGAGGCGTACAACCGGGTGCTCGTCGCCGAGTACGCGGTCGGCGGCACGGCGCTCGATGCGATGCTCGTCGGCGATCGTGCGGCCGCCGAGTCGGCGGGGGCGCGGCTGCGCCTCGGCACGGCCGTGCGCGCGATCGACCGCGAGCATCGCCTCGTCACCCTCGAGGACGGCGAGCACCTGCCGTACGACCGGCTCGTGCTCGCGACGGGTGCGCGAGCCAACGTGCCCACCCTCGACGGCGTCGAACGCGGCACGCGCGACCTCGCGGCGCTCGAGAAGCACGGCGACCGGCTCGTCGGGCATGACGACGAACTGCCCACGGGCATCACGGCGCTCCGCGACCTCGCCGACGCCCAACGGGTGCTCACTGCGGTGCAGGCGCGGCAGCGCGTCGTCGTGCTCGGCGCGGGCGTGCTCGGCCTCGAACTCGCGCTCGCCGCGGCCCACGCCGGTGCCGAGGTCTGCGTCGTGCACCACGGCCCGCACCCGATGCCCCGCAACCTCGACCGCGGTGCCGGCCTCGTGCTGCGGGCAGCCCTTCGCCGCACGGGCGTCACGGTCGTGGCCAACTCGCGCGCGGAGGCCGTGGGGTTCCGCGACGGCGAGGACGGCGAACGCCGGTTCGACCAGCTCGTCACCGCCGACGGCAAGCAGTTGCGCGGCGACCTCCTCGTGCTCTCGTGCGGCGTGAGCCCGCGGAGCGAGCTCGCGACCCTCGCGGGTCTCCGCACCGCCGCGGGCATCGTCGTGCACCCCTGGCTCGCCTCGTGGAGCGACCCCGCCGTCTTCGCCGTCGGCGACTGCGCGCAGATCGTCGAACAGACCAGCGAGAACGCCCACGGACAGCACCTGCCGGGCGCGCCGGCGGGGCTCATCGGACCAGGGTGGCGGCAGGCCGAGTGGCTTGCGGCCCGCCTCGCGGAGGAGGCCCGCCACGTGGCATCCGAACGCCCTGACATCATCGAGCCCGCCCGTGCCGGAGCAGCCGCCCTGCCCGCCGAACGCGAGGCGATCGTCATGCTGAAAGCCGAGCACCTCGACGTCGTCGCCGTCGGCGACGTCTCGGCCGAACCGTGGGACGAGCACCCCGACCATCCGGCGCGCCGGGTCGCCCAATGGGCCGATCCCGAGCACCACCGCTACGTGAAGATGGTCACCGAGCACGGCGTGCTCACCGGGTTCGCGAGCGTCGGGATGCCCCGCACCGCCGCCGAACTGACCCTGCTGTTCGAGCGCCGCGCCGAGCTGCCGGCCGACCGTTCGCTGCTGCTGCGCTTCGACGGCCCCGACGACGACCCGGCCGCGTCGGGCGACGCGTTCGCCCCTGCCGCGACGGTGTGCTGGTGCAACGGCGTCACCGTCGAACGCATCGAGGAGTCGGCCGCGAGCGGATGCGAGACCGTCGCCTGCGTCGGCCGCGACACCCGGGCCGGCACCGGCTGCGGCGGGTGCAAGGGGCGCATCGGGGAGGTGCTCGCGCGGTTCGCCGCATCGGCGGCTGAGCGTGATGCGGTTGCGGTCGGCGACGCCGACGGCGTGCGGCGCCTCGCAAGCTGAGGCCGGCGGCGCCGCCGCACGGCCTGGCCGCCCGGTGCGCGCGCGCCCTGCGCCGTGCGCCGTGCGCCGTGCGCCGTGCGCCGTGCGCCGTGCGCCGTGCGCCGTGCGCCGTGCGCGCCTAGAGTTCGGCCGCGACGCGACGCTCGGCCGACGCCGACGCCGACGCCGCGTGATACCGGTCGAGCACGAGCTCGACGAGTTCGGGTGCGGCGGCCTCGCGCGGCAGCAGCAGCGGCTCGGCGACGAGCTCGGCTCCGGCGGCGACGGCCGCATCGGTGAAGGCGCCGGGCGCGAGCAGGTACGGGGCGATCGCGATGCGCGCCCCCGGGTGCACCTCGCGGATCATCTCGATCGCGTCGGGCAGCCGCGGGATGGCGGCGGCGATGAACCCGACCGTGACGGCGCGGCCCAGTCGGTGGCCCAGGCGCCGGGCGGTCTCGAAGCACTCGCGCACCGCACGCGGGTCGTTCGAGCCCGCTGCGGCCAGCACGACGACGGCGTCGTCGTCGAGCCCCGCCCGGGCGAGCCGGCGTGCGAGCACCTCGACGATGCGGTCGTCGGGGCCGAGCGCGTCGGCGAGCACGACCTCGGCGCCGAGCCGTTCGAGCCCGAGCGAGAGCCCGGTGCGCACGTGGAACCCGGCCGAGAGCACGAGCGGCACGATCACCGGTGCGGTGGCGCCCCCGCCGACGAGCGCCGAGGCGAGGTCGCCGTCGCTCGCGTCGACGAAGCTGATCGCGACCTCGAGCTCGGGTCGTGCGGAGGCGACGCCGTCGACGAGTCGCATGATCGCCTCGCGGTTCGCCGCCGACGGGGCGCCGTGCGTCACCGCGACGAGTCGCAGGGGTTTCGCCCCGGCGAAGGGGTCGAGCGGGGCCGGCGCTGCACTCGTGACGACCATGCTCCGACCCGCGCTCTCCGGCGGGGAATCGATGGTGCCCGCCGATTCGACGTTATGAAGCGGGTGTTACGGGGCGGCGAGCCGCATGTTTCGGGCGCGTGAAGAACGCCTCACGCCGAGGTGGCCGCGCCGTCGCCCGTCTCGCCGAGCAGCTCGGGCCGCACCCGACGGGTGCGCTCCACCTGCTGTTCGTGGCGCCAGGTCGCGACCGCACCGTGGTTGCCCGAGCGCAGCACGGGCGGCACCTCGAGTCCCCGCCACTCGGCGGGCTTCGTGTAGCTCGGGTACTCGAGCAGGCCGTTCTCGTGCGACTCCTCCACGAGCGACTCGGGGTTGCCGACGACGCCGGGCACGAGCCGGCCCGCGGCCTCGATCATCGCCATGACGGCGACCTCGCCGCCGTTCAGCACGTAGTCGCCGAGCGAGATGAGCCGCACGCGCATGCGGGTGGCGTAGTGGTCGACGACGCGCTGGTCGATGCCCTCGTATCGCCCGCAGGCGAAGACGAGGTGCTGCTCTTCGGCGAGTTCGCGTGCGATCGCCTGCGTGAACGGCTCGCCCGCGGGCGAGGGCACGATGAGCAGGGCGTCGGATGCCTCGGGGCCGACGATCGAGTCGAGGGCTTCGCCCCACGGCTCGGGCTTCATGACCATGCCCGCACCGCCGCCGTACGGCGTGTCGTCGACGGTGCGGTGCCGGTCGTGCGTGAAGTCGCGCAGGTCGTGCGCCGTCACCTCGAGCAGGCCCGACTCGCGGGCCTTGCCGAGGAGGGACAGATCGAGCACCGAGAAGAACTCGGGGAAGATCGTGACGATGTCGACGCGCATCGACGACCTACTCGGCAGGCGCGTCGCCGTCGGCGACGGGGGCTGCCGTGTCATCCGTCGTGCTGCTCTCGGCGAGCTCTTCGAAGAGCCCGGCCGGCGGCGTGACGGTGAGCGTGCCGGCCTCGAGGTCGACTTCGGGCACGATCGCCGAGACGAGCGGCACCATGACGTCGCGGTCGGCGGCGTTCTCGTCGTCGACGCGCACGATGAGCAGGTCCTGCGCGGGCAGATGCTCGACGCGGGCGACCTCGCCGATGCGTACGCCCTCGCGAAGCACCGCGAGGCCGATGAGCTGGTGGTCGTACCAGGCATCGTCTTCGGGAGCCTCGTCGTCGACGTGCTCGACCCAGAGGATCGCCTTCAGCAGCGACTCGGCTGCGGTGCGGTCGTCGACGCCCTCGAAGAAGCCGACGGGCTGGCCGTTGAACCAGCGCACCTCACGGAGGGTGAGGTGCTTGCCGTGCCACGGCGAGTCCTTCGGGACCTGCAACGAGAACACCGCTCCGGGAACGAAGCGGCGCTCGGGGTCGTCGGTGTAGAGCTCGAGCTTGATGGCGCCCTTGAGGCCGTGGGCCTTCGTCAGGCGACCCACGCGGAGCTGGGTGCCGGGTGTCTCGGCCACGTCAGTCGTCGGTGTCGACGACGTCGACACGCACACGGCGGCCATCGGCCAGCGCGGTCACGAGCGTGCGGAGCGCCTTCGCCGTACGGCCGGCGCGGCCGATGACGCGACCGAGGTCCTCGGGGTTCACGTGAACCTCGAGGACCTCGCCGCGTGCGCTCGACGCGGAGACGACCTTCACATCGTCAGGGTGATCGACGATCCCCTTGACGAGGTGTTCGAGCGCGGACTGGAGCAAGGCTTACGCCTCGTCCGTCGCGGTCTCGCCAGCCTCGGCCTCGGCCTCGGCGGGGGCCTCTTCGGCCTTGGGAGCAGGCTTCTCGGCCTTGGGCTTCAGCACCGGCTTCTTCTTCTCGTCGGCGACGAACTCGACCTTGGCGGCCTTCGTCTGGACGGTCGAGACGGCGTTCGCGTCGCCCTTGTGCTTGCCCCAGTCGCCCGTGAGCTTGAGGATGGCGAGCACCTGCTCGGTCGGCTGCGCGCCGACGGAGAGCCAGTACTGGGCACGCTCCGAGTCGACCTCGATGAACGAGGGGTTCTCGGTGGGGTGGTACTTGCCGATCTCCTCGATCACACGACCGTCGCGCTTGGTGCGCGAGTCGGCGACGACGATGCGGTAGTACGGCGCACGGATCTTGCCGAGACGCTTGAGACGGATCTTGACAGCCACGATTCTCCTGAATGTGTAGAAAAGGTTGAACCGATCGCCTGGAGCGTGGGGTGCACACCCGGCGGAAGCTCGAGTTGGGCGGACCACGGCCGGATAGAGGGTCGGGCGGCGGTCCAACCAACTATTCTGCCAGATCCGAGCGGATGCCGCGAACCGGCGCCGCGGGTCACGCGAGTCGTGACATCCAGGCCTCGATGCCGGCGGCGTCGATCGGAAGCCCGTCCGACAGCACCTCGCTGCCGTGCTCGGTGACGACGAGGTCGTCCTCGAGGCGCACGCCGACGCCGCGCAGCTCGGGCGGGACGGTCTCGTCGAAGGCGTGGAAGTAGAGCCCCGGCTCGACGGTGAGCGCCATGCCCGGGCGCATCTTCGCCCCCTGATACGCGGCGTGGCTCGCCGAGGAGCAGTCGTGCACGTCGATGCCGAGGTGGTGGCCGACACCGCACACGATGTAGCGGCGGTGCTGCTGCCCCTCGGGGGCGAGCGCCTCGTCGACCGACACGGGCAGGAGGCCCCAGTCGGCGAGGCCGCGGGCGAGCACCTCCATGCAGGCGGTGTGGAAGTCGGCCCAGTCGCGGCCCGGCCCGACGGCGGCGAGACCCGCCCGGTGCGAGGCCTCGACGAGGTCGTGCACCTCGCGCTGCGCCGTCGTGAAGCGCCCCGATGCGGGCAGCGTGCGGGTGACGTCGGCGGTGTAGCCCGATCGCCGCTCGACGCCGAGGTCGAGCAGGAGCAGCGCCTCGGGGTCGACGTCGCCCTCGGCGCGCACCCAGTGCAGGATCGGCGCGTGCGCGCCCGAGCCCACGATCGACGCGTACCCGGTGCCCGCGCCGAAGGTGCGGGCGTGCCGGTCGAAGGTGCCCTGCAGCCAGCGCTCCCCGCCGCGGCGCACCGCGTTCGGGATCTCGAGCGCGGTCGCCGCGAACCCGTCGACCGTCGTGTCGACCGCGCGCCGCAGCTCGGCGAGCTCCCAGTCGTCCTTGATCATGCGGAGTTCGGCGAGCACGCGGGCGAGTTCGCCCGACCGGGGGTGCGCGGCGATCGTCGCGGCGGGGCCGTTCGACGGAACGGTCCCGGCGAGGAGGGCGTCTCCGGCGAGCGCGAGCTCCTCGATCGGCCGGGTGCGCAGCCCGAGCGCCTCGGCGTACTCGCGCAGGCCCGCGAGCGGCCCGACCCAGAGCTCGCCGCGCAGCGGGTCGGCGAAGAAGCCCTCGTCGCCCGGGCGGAACGGCGCAGGCAGGTAGAGCACGGCGTCGTGTCCGGAGCCGGCAGGTTCGAGCACGAGCACCGCGTCCTCGACGGCGGCGCCGACGAGCCAGAGGAAGTCGCTGTCGGCGCGGAACTCGTGCGCGTTGTCGTTCACGCGCATGGGGGCGCGGCCGGCCGCGACCGCGAGCACGTGCCCCGGGAATGCGGCGGACAGTCGCCCGCGGTGCGCGGCGGCGGCCGCGGGCGCGCCGCCCGGCACGGTGGGCGTGCGGTCGGCCTCGCCCCACCCGTGCTGCATGAACTCGCGGAACCCCGGCGAGCGCGCGAGCCTCGGCATGCGCGGATCGGGCTCGGCGGGCTGCGGCATCGAGCGGGCGGGTGCCTGCTCGGCGGCGAGCACCGGGGCCTCCGCGATCGTCGCGGTCGCGGCGGTGTCGTTCGTGGTCATCGTCTCTCCTCCCGGCCCGGTCGCGGGCCGCTCGTGGTGGGTGCCGTGCCGAGGCGCACCTCGAGCGCGGCGAACAGTCGCTCGGCGACGTCGCCCTGGTGCAGGCCGTCGTGCTCGAACTCGTTGGTGATCCAGGTCTCGAGACCGCCGACCCGGGCGGCGGTCTCGAGCGAGAGGCCCGCGTCGACGTACATGTCGTCGTGGTAGACGGCGGCCTGCACGGGCACCTCGTTGGCGGCGAGGCGCACCGGATCGTACAGCGCGATCGGGGTGTCCGTCTCCGCGAGCCGTTCGACGCCCGCGCCGAACCCGCGCAGCGCCCTGATCTCGTCGAACATCCACGGGAACACCATCTCGCCCGTGAACCGCAGCGGCCTCGCCGCCGAGTCGAACTCGGGTCGGGCGGCACGCGCACGCTCGGCCGCCCACCCGGTCGGGCCGGGGCCGTAGATGCTCTCCTGCAGGGCGATGAACAGCGGGTTCCGTTCGAACCCGGTGAGCCGCTGCACCTCGGCGAGGAAGGTCGCGGAGAGTCGATCCTCCGTGGCATCCGCCCATGCCTCGTCGAACACCCAGTGCACCCGGTCGAACCCGACCGCCATGCCGAAGTCGAAGCCGAGGGTCTGCAGCCGCCGCACCGTCAGGAGGTCGCCGTCGGGCAGGCGGACCTCGTTCGCCTCGACGTGGTCGGCCACCCGGCCGACGACCTCGCCGAGGTGCGGGAACCGCCGATCGAACGCGGCGTTCTTCGCGAGGACGCGCGGGAAGGTGCGCGCGTACACCTCGTCGGCGGAGGGCTCGATCGAGGGCAGACCGCCCGCGATCGCCGCCGCCGTGATCGCCTCGGGGGCGACCGACAGGTAGTGCAGGGTCAGGAATCCGCCGTAGCTCTGCCCGAGCGTCCACCACGGTTCGCCGTCGTAGTGGCGCGCACGCAGGGCCTCGAGGTCGCGGACGATCGAATCGGCGCGGTGGAGCGCGAGCCGGCGCGCCTGCTCGGCTGCGTCGAAGCGGGCGAAGGACTCGCCGTCGAGGGGCGTCGAGCGCCCGGTGCCGCGCTGGTCGGGCAGCACCACGCGGAACCGCCCGAGGGCGGCGGCGAGGAACCCCTCGCGCCCCGTGGGCCGCGGCGACTTGCCGCCCGGCCCGCCCTGCAGGTACACGAGCAGCGGCAGCCGCTCGTGCGCGCGGCGCGCGTCGACGAGTTCGCGGGCGAACACGCGAATGGTCTCCCCCGCCGGGTCGTCCCAGTCGAGGGGGACGTCGACCCACAGCTCCCTCGCGACGACGTCCCGCCCGACGAGGTATCCGGCCGCGCTCATCGGGCCGCCGTGCGCACGCGCGAGTCGAGCAGCGCGTACAGCAGGTCGACGACGAGGTTCGCGACCACGACGAAGAGCCCGCCGAGGAGGACGATCGCGATGATCACCGGTCGGTCCTGCATCGCGACGCTCGTGACCGCGAGGCTGCCGACGCCGAGCAGGCCGAACACCTGCTCGATCACGATGACGCCGCCGAGCATGAGACCGATGTCGATGCCGAGCTGGGTGACGAGCGGCGGCATGGCGCTGCGGAACGCGTGCCGGTAGGTGATGCGCCGCTCGGAGAGGCCCTTCGCCCGCGCGGTGCGGATGTAGTCCTGACCGAGCACCTCGAGCATCTGCCCGCGGGTGAGGCGCGCGTAGACCGCGGCGACGACGAGGGCGAGCGTGATCCAGGGCAGCATCAGGTGCCAGGCCCAGCCGAGCGGGTCCTCTGCGAAGGGCACGTACCCGCCCGGTGGGAACAGGTTCACGCCCGCCTTCGACGGCAGGAAGTACAGGAGGTAGAGCGCCATCATGCCGAGCACGAAGGTCGGGAAGCTGATGCCCACGATCGCGAACCCCTGACCCAGACGGTCGCGCAGGCTCCCCGGGTGCTTCGCGGAGCCGATGCCGATCGGGATGCCGATCGCGAGCCACAGCACCACGGCGCCGAACACGAGCGACATCGTGACCGGGATGCGCTGGTACAGGAGGTCGGAGACCGGCAGGCCCGAGCGGTACGAGAAGCCGATGTCGCCGCGGAGCAGGTTGCCGATGAAGTTCAGGTACTGCACGTAGATCGGCTGGTCGAGCCCCAGCTTGACGCGGATCTGCGCCATGAGCTCCTCGGTCGCCTTGTCTCCCGCGATGATGCGGGCGGGATCGGACGGCGAGACGTAGAACAGGACGAAGACGAAGACGCTGAGGAGGAACAGCACGAGCAGGCCGAAGCCCACCCGTGAGAGCAGATAGCGGATCATGCGCCCTTGCCTCCCTTCGAGGCCGACGGGTCGAGGGCGTCGCGGAGGCCGTCGCCGAGCAGGTTGAACGCGAGGGTGAGGGCGAGCAGCGCGCCGCCGGGTACGACCACCATCCACCACGCGATGAGATAGAGCGAGCCGTTCGCCGCGTCGGCGAGCATGTTGCCCCAGCTCGGCGTCGGCGGAACGATGCCGAGCCCGAGGAACGACAGGGTCGCCTCGAAGACGATCGCCGAGGGGATCATCAGGGTCGTGTACACGATGATGGGCACGACGAGGTTCGGCAGGATGTCGCGGAACATGATCGAGGTGCGGCTCGCGCCGAGCGAGCGGGCGGCCTCGACGAACTCGCGGTGCCGCAGGGCGATGACCTGGCCGCGGATCACCCGGGCGAGCCCGGTCCAGCTGAAGAACACGATCACCGCGATCGACAGCGGCAGGCTCGGGCCGAGCACCGCGACGAGGGCGATCGCGCAGAGCAGGAACGGCACGCTCATCACGAGGTCGGTGATGCGGCTGAGAACGGTGTCCACCGTGCCCCCGAAGAAGCCGGCGACGACCCCGACGGACACGCCGATGACGGAGGCGGCGATCGACGCGACCACGCCGACGAGGAGCGACACCTGCGCACCGTACGCGAGCCTGACCAGCACGTCGCGCCCGAGCTGATCGGCGCCGAACAGGAACTCGGCCGACGGCCCGACGGGGATGCCCGACGGGCTCAGCCCGGTCTCGCGGAACTGCTCGTTCGGGCCGTGCCCCGTCCATGCGGCGACGAGCGGTGCGGCGAGCGCGAAGAGCACGATCAGCACGATCGCCGCCAGGGAGGCGATGCTCGCCGGGTCGCGGCGGAGCCGCGCGAACGTCAGGAACCACGAGCCGCGCAGCTGCACGTCGGCCGAGTTGCGGGCGGCGATCGCCGCGGTTCTGGGCGTGGCGAGTTTCACGGTCGGCGCCTTCACACTCGACTCCTCTCGTTCGCGGCGCTCTCGGCGGGGCGCCCGTGGACGGCGGCGGGTCCCGCCTCGGCTGGGCGGGCGACCTCGATGGGACGGTAGGGACGGACGAGCCGTCGACGGGTGGGCACGTGCACGATCTCGGGGGCGGCCGCCTGGAGCAGCTTCCGGGTGAACGGCTGCTGCGGGTCGCGGTAGAGCCGGTCGGCGTCGCCGAGCTCGATGATGCGTCCGCCCTCCATGACCGCGATGCGGTCGCAGACGTGGCGGACGACCGAGAGGTCGTGCGAGATGAACAGGTAGGTCAGGCCGAGGGTGCGCTGCAGCTCGTCGAGGAGGTTCAGCACCTGCGCCTGGATGGAGACGTCGAGCGCGGAGACCGGCTCGTCGAGGATGACGAGTTCGGGGTTCAGGGCGATGGCCCTGGCAATGCCGATGCGCTGGCGCTGACCGCCCGAGAACTGCGACGGGAATCGGTTGTAGTGCTCGGGGTTCAGCCCCACGAGCTCCATGAGCCGCTGCACCTCGACCCGGCGTTCGGCGCCGGAGGCCACGCCGTGGATGCGGAACGGGTCGCCGATGATCGAGCCGACCCGGCGTCGCGGGTTCAGCGAGCCGAAGGGGTCCTGGAAGACGAGCTGCACGCGACGACGGAGGTCCCGCCACTGCCGTCGTCCGAGCGAGGAGAGCTCGTGCCCGTCGAAGGTCACCCGGCCGGCGCTCGGCGCGACGAGCCCCGCGATCGCCCGCGCGAGCGTCGTCTTCCCGCAGCCTGACTCGCCGACGAGCCCCAGGGTCTCGCCGCGCCGGACTTCGAGGTCGATGCCGTCGAGCACCACCCGATCCGGACCCCGTCGCTGCGGGAACACGAGCTGCAGCCCCTCGACCCGCACGATCGCCGCGTCGGCGGCGGGGTCGTCGGTGCGCGGTTCGACGGCGGCGGGCATGGTCGGCGCCGCCGGCTCGCTCGGCTCGCCCTCGAGCCAGCAGGAGACCTCGGTGCCGTCGTCGTAGCGCCGCAGCGGCGGCCGCTCTGAGCAGATCGACATCGCGTCGGGACAGCGGGCGGCGAACGCGCAACCGCTCGGCGGGGCGAGCAGGCTCGGCGGCTTGCCGCCGATGGGCACCAGCGGGGTGCCCGGCGCACGGTTGAACGACGAGGAGCGCAGGAGCCCCGCGGTGTAGGGGTGCGCGGGCGAGCCGAGCACGCTCCGGCTCTCGCCGAGCTCCATGCGACGGCCCGCGTACATCACCATCACCCGGTCGGCGACGCGTGCGAGCACGCCGAGATCGTGGCTGATCATGACGATCGTCGTGCCGAACTCGCGCCGCATCTCATCGAGCAGGTCGAGGATCTGCGCCTGCACCGTCGAGTCGAGCGCGGTGGTTGGCTCGTCGGCGATGAGGAGGGCCGGCTCGAGCGAGAGCGCCATCGCGATCATCACGCGTTGCCGCATCCCGCCGGAGAACTGGTGCGGGTAGGCGTCGAACCGGGTGGCCGCATCGGGGATGTGCACCCGTTCGAGCAGTTCGATCGCGCGCGCCTTCGCCTCCTGATGCGACACCTTGCGGTGCGCCCGGATCTGCTCGACGATCTGCCAGCCGACCGTGTACTGGGGGTGCAGGCTCGAGAGCGGGTCCTGGAAGACCATGCCGATCTCGCGGCCCCGCACCGAGCGCATCCCGGCGTCGTCCAGGGAAAGCAGGTCACGGCCTCTGAAGGTCGCGGTTCCGCTCGTGCGCGCACCCGCCACCAGACCCATGATCGACTGCACGAGCACCGATTTTCCCGATCCGGATTCGCCGACGATGCCGAAGAACTCTCCCTCGTGCACCTCGAACGAGACATCCTGCACGGCGTGCACCGTGCCGTCCTCGGTGGGGATGTCGACGACGAGATTCGAGACGTCGAGGAGCGTCATTGCTGCTTCCTTCCTCGCTCGGGCGGCCGGCCGTTCGCGGCCGGCCGCCCGAGACTTCATGGATGGCTCGTGGAACTCAGTCGTTCAGCCAGAGGTTGGTCCAGTCGCCGTTCTGGCTCTGCGCGTACTCGACGAACCCGCCGACGCGCGCCGAGCGGTAGTTCGCCTTGAGCCGGTACGCGATGCTCACGATCGGCGAGTCGGCCATGACGGCCTCGTCGACCTGGTGCCAGAGCGAGCCCTGCTCCTCGGCGGTGGTGGCGGCGAGCGCCTGCTCGGCGAGCACGTTCGCCTCCTCGCTGTTGAAGTCGACGTAGTTGTACGTCTGGTGCGTGCCGTCGAAGACGAACTGCGGCTGGAAGACGCTGCGGGCGGCGCCGCCCTGCCAGTCGGGCGACCAGCCGACGAGGGCGATGTCCCAGGCGCCCGAGCTGGCGTTCTCGGGGTTCGACATGAAGTTGGCGTAGTAGTCGGTCGGCGGCACCGGCGAGAGTTCGACGGTGATGCCGGCGCGCTCGAGGCTCGCCTGCACGGTCTGCGCGATGTCGGGCTGGGTGCCGACGTTGCGGTACGGGAGCTTCAGCGTGATGCCGTCGGGGAATCCGGCCTCCGCGAGGAGTTCCTTCGCCTTCTCGGGGTCGCCCTTGCCGTCGTTCGCGGGGTACGGGTCGTATTCCTCGTGGCCGAGGATGCCGGGGCCGAAGATGCCGTTCGTGACGCCGGCGAGATCCTCGCCGCCCATGGTCTGCACCACGGCCGTCTTGTCGACGGCGTACTGGAGCGCCTGTCGGAGCTTCAGGTCTTGCAGCGCCCCGCCGTTGTTCGGCGATGCGGTGTTGATCCACATGAACTGGTCGACGCCGCCGTTCGCCATGGTGGTGAACTTCTCGTCGTTCGCAGCCTTCAGCTGCTGGATGTTCGCGGGGCTCGGCGCGAGGTCGAACAGCATGTCGGCGGAGCCGGCCTGCAGCTGCTGCATGGCGGCGTCGCCCTCGACGCCCATGGTCATCTCGATCGAGTCGACGTAGGCCTTGCGCAGCGGGTCGCTGTCGGCGTTCCAGGCCTCGTTGCGCTCGAGCACGAGCTTCGCGTCGGGGGTGTACTCGGCGACCTTGTACGGGCCCGAGGAGACGAAGGCGCGGCGGAACTCGGGCGAGTCGGGCAGGTTGTCGAGCGCCTCGATCGGCGCCGGGTCGGCCGCGTCGAGCGAGAGCATGAACGGGAAGTCGCTCGCGGGCTTGGTGAGCGTGAAGACGACCGTCTTCTCGTCGGGCGTCTCGATGCCGGCGATGTCGGCCGTCTCGATGTACTCGCGCATCGGGTCGACCTCGGGCGCGACCTCGGCGAAGCCGGTGCAGAACTCGTCCATGCCCTCGATCAGGCCGGTGAAGTACCCGGCGAGGGCACCCGAGATGAGCGGGTTGCAGAGTCGCTTGAGGCCGCGTTCGACGTCGGCGGCGACGATGGCGCGCTCGCCGTCGGGCGCGCCCCACGTGATGCCGTCGCGGAGCGTGATCGTGTAGCTCAGCCCGTCGTCGCTCGGCTCGGGGACGGCCTCGGCGAGGTCGGGCTGGAGGACGATGCGCTCGGCGGCGTCGTTGCTCGCCGTGTAGCTGAGGAGCGAGCGCGAGACGGAGCGCATGACGTTGTACGTGGGCACGTACGCGACGAGTTGCGGGTCGAGGTGGTCGACGTCGCCGTTCGCGAGGACCTTGAGGGTTCCGCCGGTCTTCGCCTCACCTCCGCCCGTGTCGGCCTCGGAAGAGGGAGAGCACCCGGCCATCGCGAGCGCGGTCGCGATGGTGAGGGCGGTGGCGGGCAGGAGCAGCTTCCGAGTCATCGGTCACCTTCGGGTTGATCGGCTGCCGCGAGGCCGGCGGCATCGCGGATCGCCGGCTGCGACGCCTGGGGCCCCGCGGCCCGCCGCTCCGCCCAAGAGGGGCGGCGGCGAGCCTTCGGACGCACTTCGTCGAACAATCCGCGATATGTGGCATATTACACATCACACACTAGGATGTCGACATGCCCGATGTCATCGCCGCCATGCGCGTTCTGGATGCAACGGCGCTCCGCGCCCGCATCGACATGCCCCGCGCGATCCGCGCCCTCCAGTCCGTGCTGCGGCACGGCTTCGACCCCGACGACGATCCGCCCCGCTCGATCGTCGACGTTCGGCACGGCCAGCTCCTGCTCATGCCGGCCGACCTCGGCCGGTACGCCGGCCAGAAGCTCGCGACGGTCGCGCCGGCGAACCCCGCCCGCGGCCTCGACCGGATCCAGGCGATCTACGTCGTGCTCGACGCGGAGACGCTCACCCCCGTCGCCCTGCTCGACGGCACCGAGCTCACGAACCTCCGCACCCCCGCGATGTCGGCCGCGATGCTCGACCTCGTCGCCGAACCCGAGGCGTCGAGCCTCGTCGTCTTCGGCACCGGCCCGCAGGGTGTGCGCCACGTCGAGGCGATGCGGGCGATCCGCCCGATCGAACGGGTGCGTTTCGTCGGTCGCGATCGGGCGAAGGCGCTGCGGGCGGTCGCCGCCTGCGAGGCATCCGGTCTCGACGTCGCCGTCGGCGACGCGGCCGACGTCGCCCGGGCCGATCTCATCGTCTGCGCGACGACCGCCCGCGAACCCCTCTTCGATGCGGCGCTCGTGCCGGACCGCGCCGCGATCGTCGCCGTCGGCTCGCACGAGCGCGACGCCCGCGAACTCCCCGGCGCGCTGCTCGGGCGCGCGCAGGTGATCGTCGAGACCGACCGCGTCGCCCGCACCGAGGCCGGCGATGTCATCATGGCGATCGACGAGGGCCACCTCTCCCCCGCCGACGTCGTGCCGATGGCGCGCATCGCGACGGGGGCGGTCGAGGTCGCACGCGACCGGCCGCGAGTGGTGAAGACGTGCGGCATGGGCTGGCAGGATCTCGCGGTCGCCCAGGCCGCGATCGACGAGGAGGAGGGCGTCTGATGCGCTGGAGCACCGAAGACTGGCACACCGCGGGCGAGCCGTTCCGCATCGTCGAGGGCGTCGCCACCGAGGGGGCGACGGTCGCCGAACGACGCGTCGCCGCGATGGGCGGCGAACCCGATGCGGTGCGCCGGTTCCTCTGCCTCGAACCGCGCGGCCACGACGACATGTACGGCGGATTCATCACCCCGCCCGACGACGACGGCGCCCACTTCGGCGTGCTGTTCTGGCACAAGGACGGCTTCTCGACCGCCTGCGGGCACGGCACGATGGCGCTCGGCGCGTGGGCCGTCGCGACCGGTCGGGTCTCCGCCCCCGACGACGGCGAGGCGCTCGTCGTGATCGACGTGCCGAGCGGCCGCGTCGAGGCACGGGTGCAACGGGAGGGCGGGCGCACCACGGGCGTGGTGTTCCGCAACGTCGCCTCCCGGGTGCTCGCCCGCGGCATCCCGCTCGCGACCTCGCGCGGCGAGGTCGTCGTCGACCTCGTCTTCGGCGGCGCCGTCTACGCGACGCTGCCCGCGGCCTCCCTCGGGTTCGAGGTGACCCCGCCGAACACCACCGAGCTCATCCGGCTCGGCCGCGAGATCAAGTGGGCGCTGAACGAGCACCCCGCCGCCCAGCTCGACGACGACCGGCTCTCGGGCGTCTACGGCACGATCCTCGTCGACGAGCTCGGCCGCACCGACGCCGGGCCGTGGCAGCGCAACGTCACGGTCTTCGCCGACGGCGAGGTCGACCGCAGCCCGTGCGGCTCGGGCACCGCGTCGCGCGTGGCGCTCCTCGCGCACACGGGCGAGCTCGCCGACGGCGAGACGCTCACGCACGACTCGATCATCGGCACCCGCTTCACCGCCCGCGTCGCGGCGCGCACCGCAGACGGGGTGATCCCCGAGGTGACCGGTCAGGCCTACCGGGTCGGCAGCTGCGAGTTCGAGCTCGACCCCGCCGACCCGCTCGCAGAGGGCTTCAGCCTGCGCTGACCGCCGCACGGTTCAGGCGAAACGTACGCCGTTCAGGACGATCCTCGAGATTCCGTCCTGAACGGCGTTCGCCTTCCTGAAACGGTGGGGTCGCGGGCCCGAACGACGAAGGCGGATGCCACGGGGCCGGCCCCGTGGCATCCGCCATCGTGTCGTCGCGCTCAGTGCGAACCGGTGAGGCTCCCCCAACCGGCCGAGCGGCCCGCCTCGCTGCGCTGCTGGGGCACGCCCCAGGGGTTCGCGTCCTGCAGCGGCGCGGGCAGGAGCGCCTGCGGGGCGTTCTGGTAGGCGACGCCGCGGAGGAACCGCGTGATCGCCGCGGTGCCGACGCTCGTCGCATCGCTCGTGGTGGCGGGGTACGGCCCGCCGTGCTGCATCGCGCTCGTGACGGAGACGCCGGTGGGCCATCCGCCGAAGAGCACCCGTCCGCTCGTCTCGGCGAGCGCGTCGACGAGCTCGCCGAGCCCGCCGCCCGCGAGTTCCGCGTCGCTCGCGTGCAGCGTCGAGGTCAGGTTGCCGGGGAACAGCTCTCGCTGCACCGCGGGCAGCTCGGTCGCGTCGTCGTAGCGGACGACGATCGAGAGCGGGCCGAACGACTCCTCGAGGAGCTCGTCGCGGTGCTCGCGCAGCGTGGCGAGGTCGACCTCGACGACCGTGGGGGTCGCGAAGCGCTGCTCCTCGTCGTCGACCCGCACGGCGCCCTCCGCGAGCACGGTGACGCCCGGCGCATCGAGCACCGCGGTGCGGCGCTCCTCGAAGGCGCGTCCGATGCCGGGGTTCAGCAGCCGGTGCTCTGCGAGCGGCGCGGCGGCCTCGCCGACGGCGCCGAGCTCGGCGTCGCGCGGCACGAACAGGAAGCCGGGCTTCGTGCACAGCTGCCCCGCCGAACCCGAGACGGAGGCGACGAACCCCTGCAGCAGTCCGGGGTCGCCGGCCACGGCGCCCGCGGTCGCGTAGACCGGGTTCACGCTGCCGAGCTCGCCGAAGAACGGGATCGGGCGCGGTCGGGCGGCCGCGAGGTCGGCGAGGAGCCGACCCACGTGCGTCGAGCCGGTGAACGCGCCGGCGCGGACGCGGTCGTCCTGGAGGAGCGCGACGCCCGCCCGCTGCCCCGCGACCACCTGGAACACGCCCTCCGGCATGCCCGCCGCGGCGAGCGCACCGGCCACGACCTCGCCCGTCCGGCGCGAGCACTCGGGGTGCCCCGAGTGCGCCTTCACGATGAGCGGGCACCCCGCGGCGAGGGCCGCGGCCGAGTCGCCGCCCGCGACCGAGAACGCGAACGGGAAGTTCGACGCCGCGAAGTTCAGCACCGGCCCGACGGGCTCGAGCACGCGGCGCACGTCGGGGCGCGGACCGATGACGTACTCGGGATCGGCGTCGTCGATGCGCGCGTCGAGGTACGCCCCGTCGACGATGACCTCGGCGAACAGTCGCAGCTGGTTGGTGGTGCGGCGCACCTCGCCGGTGAGGCGGGCCTCGGTGAGGCCGGTCTCGCGCATCGCGATCGCGATGAGCTCGGCGGATGCCGCGTCGAGCGCGTCGGCGACCGCCACGAGGGCGGCGGCGCGGGCGCGGGGCTCGGTGTCGGCGAAGGGGCGTGCGGCGCGCGCCGCACGCGCCGCGACGGCGTCGACGTCGATCGCCGGGTCGATCCCGGTGGCGGTGGTCATCAGTGCGTTCTCCAAGTCGTCGGGGGCGTCAGAAGACGAAGCCCTCGGGGAAGGGGTCGTCGTCGTCGAGGAAGTACTGGCCGAGGCCCGTCACCCAGGCGCGCCCGGTGATCGTCGGCACGACGGCGGGGAGGCCGCCGACCTCGGTCTCGGCGATGAGCCGACCCGTGAACTCGGTGCCGATGAACGACTCGTTGACGAAGTCGGTGTCGAGCGCGAGCTCGCCGCGGGCGTGCAGCTCGGCCATGCGGGCGCTCGTGCCGGTGCCGCACGGCGAACGGTCGAACCACCCGGGGTGGATCGCCATCGCGTGCCGCGAACGCACCGCGTCGGACCCCGGCGCGATGAACTCGACGTGGTGCACGTGGTTCGCACCCGCGATGAGGGGATGCCGCGGCGGCGCCTGGGTGTTGATCGCGTCCATGATCGCGAGCCCGGCACGCACGATGTCGTCCTTCCGGTCGCGGTCGAACGGCAGGCCGACCGCGTCGAGCTCGACGAGCGCGTAGAAGTTGCCGCCGAAGGCGATGGAGTACGGCACCTCGCCGTAGCCCGGCACCTCGATCGCGGCATCCAGCCGCTCGGCGAAACTCGGCACGTTCTCGATGGTGACGTGCTTCGCCCGGCCGTCCTCGACCGCGACGCGGGCGATGACGAGCCCTGCGGGCACGTCGAGACGGATCTCGGTGACGGGCTCCGTCACCTCGACCATGCCGGTCTCGACGAGCACGGTCGCGACGCCGATGGTGCCGTGTCCGCACATCGGCAGGAAGCCGGATGCCTCGATGAAGACCACGCCCCAGTCGGCGTCGTCGCGCGCCGGCGGCTGCAGCAGCGCGCCCGACATCGACGCGTGGCCGCGGGGCTCGTTCATGAGCAGGCCCCGCAGCCCGTCAAGGTGCTCCATCGCGTAGAGCCGGCGGTCGTTCATGGTCGCGCCGGGGATGCGGCCGACGCCGCCCGTGACGACGCGGGTCGGCATGCCCTCGGTGTGGCTGTCGACGGCCGACAGGACCCGGCGCGCCCGCATCAGCGGACCCCGGCCGAGCGACGGCCTCGAGGCTGCGTCTCAGGCGCGGCCCCCATCAGGCGAGCACCGCCCGGCGGGCCTCGAGCGCCGCGAGGGCGCGCTCGGTGTCGGCGGTGACCTGGGCGTGCTGCTCGGGGGTAAGCGGGCCGCGCGGCGGGCGGGTGGGGCCGCCGTAGGAGTTGCCGCAGATGTCCATCGAGAGCTTGATGGCCTGCACGAACTCGGTGCGCGAGTCCCAGCGGAAGACGGCGACGAGCTGCTCGTAGAGCGCCTTCGCCTCGTGCCACTTGCCCTCGATGCAGAGGTTGTAGAGCTCGACGGCCTCGCGCGGGAACGCGTTGGGGTAGCCGGCGAACCAGCCGACGGCGCCGTTCACCATGAGCTCGAAGAGCACGTCGTCGGCGCCGGCGATGACGTCGATGTCGCAGAGCTCCTTGATCTCGTAGACGCGGCGGACATCGCCCGTGAACTCCTTGATTGCGACGACCTCGGGGATCTCGGCGAGCTTCGCGACGAGCGAGGGCACGAGGTCGACCTTGGTGTCGAAGGGGTTGTTGTAGGCCATGATCGGCAGGCCGACCTTCGCGACCTCCTGGTAGTGGGCGATGACCTCGGCCTCGTTGGCGCGGTAGAGGGTCGGCGGGAGCAGGAGCACCCCGTCGGCGCCGTCTTCGCGGGCGAGCTCGGCCCAGTGGCGCGCCTGGTGGCTGCCGACGCCGTGCACGCCGGCGATCACGATGCCGCGGCCGTCGACGGCCTCGACGGCGACCTGGATCACCTTGCGGCGCTCCTCGTCGGTGAGCGAGGAGTACTCGCCGAGCGAACCGTTGGGGCCGACGCCGCGGCAGCCGTTCGACATGAGGAAGTCGACGTGCTCGCCGAACTTGTCGTAGTCGACCGCGAGCCCGGCGGGCGCCGACGCGTCCTCGCGGAAGGCCAGGGTGGTGGCGACGACGACACCGCCGAGGTCCATGTTCTGCGTGGTCATCTGTTTTCCGTTCTGTGATGCGCGGTTCGTTCTGCGAACCGCGGAGGTCTCGCCGGGTGTCGGCGTCGTGCCGACGGTCACCGGATGCTTAGTAATATATCACACACTACTTGGGTGGAGAAGGCTCGCAGGCCGCGAGTTCGCCGAGCCGCACCGAGGAGAGCACCGGTCGCCGGTCGAGCCCGAGCGGGCGACCGAGGATCTCCTCGACGCTGCGGCCGCAGGTGCGCCCCTGGCAGGCTCCGAGACCGGCGCGGGTCGCGAGGCGGATGCCACGGCTCGAGGCCGAACGATCGCCGCCGGCGTCGCCGTTCGCTCCGACGGTCGTGACGCTCACCGAGGCCGCCTCGTCGCCGCCCGGCCCCGCGAACTCCGCGATCCGGGCGCGCGTCACCGATTCGCAGCGGCAGACGATCGTCTCGTCGTCGAGCCACGCCGTCCACCCGCGCCCGATGGCGTGGGTCGCGAGGCGTTCGGCGAAGGCGTGCATCCGGCCGCGGGCGCGCAACGGGCCGCGCATCCGCTCGTCGTCGAGCCCGCCGCCGGCGGCGACGAACCCGGCGACGGCACCCTCGGCGAGCGCGGCGTCGGCCCCCGCGATCCCCGTGACCTCTCCGGCCGCGAAGACCCCGGCGACGCTCGTGGCCTGCCGCTCGTCGACCGTCACGAAGCGGTCGGAGCTGATGTCGCAACCTGCCTGGATCGCCGCCTCGAGGCGCGGGGTGAATCCGTGCCCGAGCGCGACGGCGTCGCACTCGACGATGCGCTCGCTGCCCGCGATCGGACGCCAGTCGGCGTCGAGGCGCTGCACCGACACGGCTTCGACGGCGCGGTCGCCGTGGATGCGGGTGACGGCCTGCCCGAAGCGATACGGCGTGCGGTGGCGGGCGAGCGAGGCGAGGTACTCCCCCAGTTCGCCCGACTTGCCTGCGGCGCCGGCGAGCTGCCAGGGCGCCCGGCCCCAGCCGCGGGCGATCGCCGCGAGCCCCGTCGCCTCGAGCACCTCGGCGACCTCGCCGCCGACGTGCGCGAGGCTCGCGGCGACGGGCAGCAGGAAGGGGCCGGCCCCCGAGACGACCGTGCGGCGCCCGAGCGCGACGCCGTCGCGCTTCGCGAGCGCCTGCGCGGCCCCGGCGGTGGTGACGCCGGGGAGGGTCCACCCGGGCACGGGCAGCGCCCGGTCGTGGGCGCCGGTCGCGATGACGAGCGCATCCGCCTCGATCGTGAGACCGACGCGCGCGGCGCCGTCGGCGGGGCCGCTCAGCGCGTGCACGCGGAGACCGCCGTCGGTCTCGATGCGCCACACGCTGGTGCTCGAGTGCACGGTCGCCCGGTCGAGCACGGCGCGCAGCCGCTCGAAGCGGGGCAGCTGGTGCTGCAGGCGCCGGTCGGTGAGGGTGTCGTGGTGCCGCCAGAACTGCCCGCCGATGCGCTCGCCCTCGTCGACGACGACGACCTCTGCGCCGTGCGCGAGCGCGGCCTGCGCGGCGGCGAGCCCCGCGGGCCCCGCCCCGATGACGACGACGCGGCGGCTCATCGGATCTCCCGGGTGATCTCGTCGCCGTCGCACGCCGCGCGCTGGCAGGCGCGGACGCTCTCGACGCCGTTCACGGTGACGACGCAGTCCTGGCACACGCCGATCCCGCAGAAGACGCCGCGCTCGGCACCGTCGGCGGTGCGCCAGCTCCGGCGGCCTGCGGCGATGAGCACGCCCGCGATGGTCTGCCCGTCGCGGCCGACGAGCTCGTCGCCGTCGAATCTGATGCGCACGCTCACGCGGCCTCCTCTTGCAGCGCCGCACGGGTCGGCAGGAACGGGGTGGGGTCCAGCGGCGCGGGCGTGCCGAGCACGGCGTGGGCGACGAGCTCGCCCGTGGTGGGCGCGAGCCCGATGCCGGCGCCCTCGTGCCCGGCCGCGTGGAAGAGCCCCTCGATCTCGCCGTCGGCGCCGATCGCGGGCAGGTGGTCGGGCGCATAGGGGCGGAACCCGTGGTAGCTGCGCAGCACCATCGTGTCGGCGAGGAACGGGAACAGCCGGGTCGCCTTCGCGGCGATCTCGGCGAGCGCCGGCAGTGCGTTCGCGTCGGAGAAGCCGACCCGTTCGCGGCTCGAACCGATGAGCACGGTGCCCGCGGGCGTGGATTCGACGACGGTCGACGTCTGCAACGCGGCATCCGCAGAGCCCACGGCGCCCACGTAGTCGGCGTCGTAGACCTTGTGGAACACGCGCTGCGGCATCGGCACCGTGACGAGGATCATGCCGCGACGCGGGCGGATGTCGAGGCGGGCGCCGAGGAGCGCCGCGACCTCGCCGGCCCAGGGCCCGGCGCAGTTCACGACCGCGTCTGCCTCGATCGGCCCGTCGGTGGTGTCGATGCCGATGAGACGGCCGCCGGCACCGCCGTCCGCGAAGCGCCCACCGGTCACCTCGGCGATGCGGAGCTCGGCGCCGAGACGCACGGCACGCGCGAGCATGGCCTGCGTCGCGAGACTCGGCTGCACCTGCGCATCGTCGGGGTAGTGGATGCCGCGGCCGATGCCGGGCGACAGGTGGGGTTCGAGCGAGCGCAGCTCCGCGGCATCCACCGCTGAGGCGCGGATGCCGATGCCGCGCTGGGAGTCGGCGAAGCTCGCGAGCGCCGCCTCGCCGCCCGGGAAGGCGACGACGATGCCGCCCTTCGCCTCGAACTCGGTCGCGGGCTGACCGGGGCCGCGGTCGGCGTCGAGGCGTTCGGCGAGCACGCGCCAGGCGCGGTTCGCGACGATCGCGAGCTCGGCCTCGGCGCCGGGCCCCTTGTCGGAGACGAGGATGTTGCCCTCGCACCGGCTCGAGGTCTCCCCCGCGACGCCGACCCGGTCGACGACGACGACCTCGGCGCCCCCTTCGGCGAGCGCGAGGGCGCTCGCCGCACCGATCGCGCCCGCGCCGATCACGATCACACGCACGACGACTCCACTTCCTTCACTTGCAACCGGTCACGCCCCAAGGTACGCCTCGACGACCCGCGGATCGGCCGCGAGCTCGGCGGCACTGCCCGAGAGGGTGACCTGCCCCGTCTCGACGACGTAGGCGCGGTGGGCGATCTTCAGGGCGGCGCGAGCGTTCTGCTCGACGAGCAGCACGGTCGTGCCCTGGGCGTTGATCGCCGCGACGATCTCCATGACCTGCTTGACGACGAGCGGGGCGAGCCCCATCGACGGCTCGTCGAGCAGCAGCAGCTTCGGCCCGCCGACGATGGCGCGGCCGATGGCGACCATCTGCTGTTCGCCGCCCGAGAGCGTGCCGCCCTGCTGCTTGCGCCGTTCGGCGAGGCGCGGCATGAGCTCGTAGACGTGCTCGAGGCGCTCGTCGACGGCGCGACGGTCGCGCACGGTGTAGCCGCCGAGCAGGAGGTTCTCGTGCACCGTCATGGTGGAGAAGATGCGTCGCCCCTCGGGCACGTGGATGAGCCCGGAGGAGACGATGTCCCACGGCTTCGCGGTGGCGAGGTCGAGGCCGTTCCACCGCACGCTTCCCGACTTCGGTCGCACGAGCCCCGAGAGCAGGTTCATGGTGGTCGACTTGCCGGCCCCGTTGTTGCCGAGCAGGCACACGATCTCGCCCTCGCCGACGGTGAAGCTCAGCTGCCGCAGCGCATGCACTCGGCCGTAATAGACGTCGACATCGGTCACGTCGAGGGTCGTCATCGCGCACCGCCTTCCTGTTCGCCGGGCAGCGGTTCGAGGGCTGCGGATGCCTCGCCCGCGTCCTCCTCGTCGTCGGCGCCGAGGTACGCCTCGATGACGAGCGGGTTCGCCTTGATCTCCTCGGGGGTGCCGTCGGCGATCTCTCGGCCGTAGTTCAGCACGACGATGCGCTCGGCGAGCTGCATCACCATGCCCATGTCGTGCTCGATGAGCACGACGGCGACGCCGAGGTCGCGCACCTTGCGGATGAGCGCCATGAGCGACTGCTTCTCGTTGAAGTTGAGGCCGGCCGCGGGTTCGTCGAGGAGGAGGAGCTTCGGGCTCGTCGCGAGCGCCCGCGCGATCTCGACGCGACGCTGCTCGCCGTAGGGCAGCTGCCCGACGTAGAGCTCCTCGTCCTCGGCGAAGCCGACGAAGTCGAGCCAGCCGCGGGCTTCGCGAGCGCACGCCTCCTCGGCGCGTCGGTAGCCGGGGGTGTGCAGCAGCGTCGACCAGAAGCCCTCGCGGAGGTTCGCGTGCATCGCGGTCTTGACGTTGTCGAGGACCGAGAGCTCGCGGAACAGTCGCAGGTTCTGGAAGGTGCGGGCCATGCCCCACTTCGTGACGCGCGAGGGAAGCACCCGGTAGAGGCCGAAGCTCTGCACGAGGTTCACGAGCCGCAGCGCATGCCAGAGCCGCGGGACCTCGCGCACGATGCGCTTGCCCCGGAAGACCACCGATCCCGACGTCGGAAGGTAGAACCCCGAGATGCAGTTGAACGCGCTCGTCTTGCCGGCGCCGTTCGGGCCGATGACCGCGAGGATCTCGCCCTCGCGCACGTCGAAGCTGAGTCCGTCGACGGCGGTGACGCCGCCGAACCGGAGGCTGAGGTCGGTGACCTCGAGCAGGGCGCTCATGCGCGCCTCCCCTCTTCCGCGTCGGTCGCGGGCAGGCCGTCGACCGACTCCATGACGCTCGGCTCGTCGAGACGCGCCTCGTCGATCGCGCCGACCGCCGCAGTGAAGGGCGGCGGTTGCGGTCGTCGCTTCTTCAGCCAGGGCAGCACCGCCGTCGCCGGCCACAGCCCCGCGGGGCGGAACAGCATCACGACGACGAGGAGCACGCCGAAGATGAGGTAGCGCCACTCGGCGAAGTCCCGCAGCAGCTCGGGCGCGAGCGAGACGAACAGCGCGCCGATGATGACGCCGGGGGTCGACCCCATGCCGCCGAGCACGACGGCCATGAGGATGAGCGTCGAGTAGAGGAACTGGAAGCTGTTCGGGCTGATGGCCGAGAGGTGGGTCGCCATGAGCTGGCCCGCCATGCCGGCCCAGACGGCGCCGATGATGTAGGCGGAGATCTTCGCGACGTAGGTGTTGATGCCCATCGCCTCTGCGGCGTCCTCGTCGTCGCGCACCGCCTTCCAGGCGCGGCCGAGCTTGCCCTTGCCGAGCCGCCCGGCGCCGATGACGCCGACGACGATCACGACGAGCGCGACGAAGTAGTAGAACACCACGCGCTCGGGGAACTCGATGCCGCCGATCGTGAACCCGTCGGCGAAGCTCCACCCGAAGAACTCCCACGTCGGGATGCCGTGGATGCCCGACGGGCCGCCCGTCACCTCGAGGTTGTTCGCCGTGATGCGGATGATCTCGCCGAAGCCGAGGGTGACGATCGCGAGGTAGTCGCTGCGGAGCCTGAGCGTCGGCGCTCCGATGATGATGCCCGCCAGGATGCACGCGAGGATCGTCGCGGGCAGCGCGAGCCACATCGGGAACCCGAGCACGGTCGTGAAGATGCCCGAGACGTAGGCGCCGACCGCGAAGAACGCGATGTAGCCGAGGTCGAGGAGCCCGGCGTAGCCGACGACGACGTTGAGACCCATGCAGAGCATGACGTAGATGAGCGCGCTCGTCGCGATCGAGATCGTGTACCGCGAGGCATCCAGGAACGGCAGGATCGCGATGAGGACGACGCAGAGGCCGCCGAGGGCGCGCATGAAACCGGGTTGCGAGGTGAGGATGCCGCGTGGTGCGGCGGGGCGGTCGAACAGCGGGGCCGGGGCGCGCAGCGGCGCGTGCTTCAGCGCGGCGGAGAGATCGCGGGCCACGTCACATCCTCTCGACGACGCGGGCACCGAGCAGGCCCGTCGGTTTGAAGGTCAGGAACAGGATGAGGAACGCGAACGAGAACACGTCGCGCCACTCGCCGCCGAACCAGGCGGCGCCGAACGATTCGAGGAGCCCGAGCAGGAGCCCGCCGAGCATGGCCCCGTACAGGTTGCCGATGCCGCCGATGACGGCGGCGGTGAACGCCTTGAGGCCGATGATGAAGCCCATCAGGAAGTCGATCGAGCCGTAGTACGCCCCGGCCATGACGCCCGCGGCGCCCGCGAGCGCCGAGCCGATGAAGAACACGCTCGAGATGACGCGGTCGACGTTGACGCCCATGAGCTGGGCGCCCTGCGGGTCGAGCGCGATGGCGCGCATCGCGCGGCCCGAGCGGGTGCGCTCCACGATGTGGGCGAGCACGAGCATGAGTGCTGCGGCGATCACGACGAGCACGAGCTGGGAGGCGGTGACGCGGACGCCCGCGACCTCGAACCCGCTCGACTCGAGTCGGATGGGGAACGCCTCGGGGTTCGGCCCGAAGAGCTGGCGCACGCCGTACTCGAGCGTGAACGACACGCCGATCGCGGTGATGAGCACCGCGAGGCGCGGGCTCCGCCGGAGCGGCCGGTAGGCGATCCGTTCGATGCCGACGCCGATGAGCCCGGTCGTGACCATCGACAGCAGCAGGATCACGAGCAGCAGCGGGATCGAGGTCTCGTTCGAGATGCCGAACGAGCTGAGGGTGAAGAACCCGACGAAGGCGCCGAGCATGTAGAGATCGCCGTGGGCGAAGTTCAGCAGCTTGATGATCCCGTAGACCATGCTGTAGCCGAGCGCGACGAGCGCGTAGAACGACCCGACGATGATCCCGTTCCAGATGAGTTGCATCACGGTGGTGCGGCTCCTTCCGAGGGCCGGTGCGGGGTGCGGGCTCGTGGCCCGCACCCCGTCGGGTCATCCCTGGAGGTCGTCCTTCAGGACGAACGCGCCGGTCGCGGGATCGATCGAGACGATCACGAAACCGCCGCCCGAGAGCGTGTGGTTCTCGGTGAAGGTGAGCGGGCCGGCGAAGGTCTCGAAGCCGTCGAGGGCTTCGAGGGCTTCGACGACCGCGTCGAACTCGGTGCTGCCGGCGTCCTCGATCGCCTGGGCCATCACGCGCACTGCGTCGTAGGACTGCGTCGAGTACGGCCCGGGGGCGGCGCCGGCGAGCTCCGTGTACGCGGCGATCCAGTCGTCGGCGCCCTCGATCATGTCGGGCGTCTGGGTGAAGGTGCCGACGACGTTGTCGGTGTAGCCTGCGCCCGCGATCTCGGCGAACTTCGCGTCGACCGAGCCGTCGCCGACGAGGAACGCGCCGCCGAAGCCCGCGTCGCTCGACTGCCGGGCGATGAGGCCGCCCTCCTGGTAGTAGCCGGTCCAGTAGACGAGCTGCGGCTGGGCGTCGGCGAGCTGGGTGGCGACCGAGGAGTAGTCGTTCTCGCCGGGGGTGACGGTGGCTTCGAAGGCGATCTCGAGGCCGGCCTCACCGGCCTGCTCGACGAAGGATGCCGCGAGGTCGGCGGAGTACGCGGTGGCGTCGTCGATCGCGGCCACGCTCGTGGCGCCGATCTGCTCGGCGTACTGCACGGCGGCGGCGGCCTGCTGGGTGCCGGTGCCGTTGATGAGGAAGACGCCGGGGAGGCCCTCTTCGACGAGCGAGTTCGCGTTGGCGGCCGGGATCACCATCGGGATGCCCGCCTCGTCGAAGATCGGCAGGGTCGGCAGGGTCGCACCCGAGCAGTACCCGCCGACCGAGGCGACGATGCCGTCGGTGACGAGCTTGTTGGCGCCGGCGACGGCGGTGGTGGCGTCGCAGGCGTCGTCTTCGACGACGAGCTCGATCTCGCGGCCGAGCACGCCGCCGTCGGCGTTGATCTCGTCGACGGCGAGCTGGGCGCCGTTCTCCATGTAGGCGCCGAACGCCGACTCGCTGCCCGAGAACGGGGCGAGCATGCCGAACTTGATGGGGCCGGATGCTTCGGCCTCGTCGCCGCCTCCGCCGAGGCCGCCCGAGCAGCCGGTCATGACGAGCAGCAGGCTCGCTGCGGCGGCGAGTTGCAGGGTGCGCGCGCGGCGCCGGGTTCCGTGGGACATCGATTCTCCTTATGCGACGGTGCATGGGTCAGAATGCGTGTCACGTGTGACATGTCACTCTGCGGTACGTGACATATTACTGCCGCGAACGACGCACGCAAGCCGTGCGACCCAACCGTTACCGAAGGCCCCCGGCATGGGCGGGACGGCTCGGACGGCGCCTCATCGGGCGCCGAACGGGCTCAGGCCTCGTCCTGCCCGCTCCACAGCCCCGCGACGTGCCCGACGTGGCGGCGCATGAGCGCCTCGGCGCCCGGCCCGTCGCCCTCGACGAGCAGTCGCACGAGTTCGGCGTGCTCGAGCGACGACGCCACGAGCGCGTCGCTCTCGGCGAGGTTCACGAGCCCGACCAGGCGGGTCTGCTGGCGCAGCTCGCCCACGAGCCGCACGAGGTGACGGTTGCCGGTGAGCTCGAGCAGCGTCAGGTGGAAGGCAGTGTCCGCTTCGAGGTAGTCCTCGAAGCGCCCCTCCCGGCCCGCCGCGACGATCTCGGCCGCGAGCTCCTCGAGCCGCGCGACGGTCTCAGCGGGCACATTCCCCGCGAGCTTCCGCAGCGGCGGCGCCTCGAGGAGCGCCCGCACCTCGCCGAGCTCGCGCAGTTCGTCGAGCGAGATCTCGGTCACCATGAAGCCGCGGTTGCGGATCGGGCTGAGGAACCCCCGACGCGCCAGGTTCAGCATGGCCTCGCGCACCGGGGTGGCGCTCACGCCGAACTCGGTCGCGAGCGTCGGCACGGTGAGCACGGTGCCGGGGGCGAACTCGCCGGCGACGATCCGCGAGGAGAGGGTACGCTCGACCTGTTCGCGCAGGCTCTGCACCTCGAGCAGCCGAATCGGTTCGGGGCTCATCGGGTACCTGCGTGGCGATGCGTCATGCGCCACATCGTACTCCTGCTCTCCCGCGCCGCCCCGCAGGCCCGCCCTCGCACGCCGCCCGTGTCATCCTGCGCCGCCCGTGTCATCCCGCGTCGCACCGACGATGCACGCCGCATCGCATGCGAAGATTGCCGCACGGGCCCCGCCCCCGGAGCGCGACCCCGAGGAAGGCCGCCATGGCGATCGAATTCGCGCAGTCCCCCCGCTCGACGGTCGGTCTCGAGTGGGAGATCGCGATCGTCGATCGCGCCACCGGCGAGCTCGCCTCGATCGGCGACCGTGTGCTCGGCCTCCTCGACGAGCGCAGCCCGGGCGGCAAGCACCCCTCGATCACCTCCGAACTGCTCACCAACACGGTCGAGCTCGTCAGCGGCGTGCACGAGACCGTCGCCGGGGCCGTGCGCGACCTCGAACAGCAGCTCGCCGAGGTGCGCGCCGTCATCGACGAGCTCGGCGACTACGAGCTCATCTGCAGCGGCTCGCACCCGTACAGCCAGTGGTACGACCAGCACCTCACCGACAAGCCGAGGTACCACAAGCTCATCGAGCGCACCCGCTGGTGGGGGCGCAACATGATGATCTGGGGCGTGCACGTCCACGTCGGCATCGACGACCGCGACAAGGCGCTGCCGATTCTCGACGGGCTCCTCGCCTACCTGCCGCACCTGCTCGCGCTCAGCGCCTCGAGCCCGTTCTGGGCGGGGGTCGACACGGGCTACGCCTCGAACCGGGCCCTCATGTTCCAGCAGCTGCCGACCGCGGGCCTGCCCTACGCGCTCGCCGACTGGGCCGCCTACGAGCGCTATGTCGGCGACCTCGTGCGCACGGGCATCGTGGAGGACCACAGCGAGGTGCGCTGGGACATCCGCCCCTCGCCGCGGTGGGGCACCGTCGAGGTGCGCGTCTGCGACGGCGTGTCGACCGCCGCCGAGATCGCCGCGATCGGCGCCCTCGTGCAGAGCCTCGTCGAGTGGATGTCGACGCGCCTCGACGAGGGCGAGACGCTCACGGTGCTGCAGCCCTGGTACGTGCGCGAGAACAAGTGGCGCGCGGCCCGCTACGGCCTCGCCGCCGAGGTCATCACGGATGTCTCGGGCACCGAGAAGCCCGTCGCCGACGACCTGCGCGAACTCCTCACGACCCTCGCTCCGGTGGCCGAGCGGCTCGGTTGCGCCGTCGAGCTCCAGAGCATCCGCGCGACGCTCGACGCCGGGGCGAGCGCGCAGCGGCAGCTCGAGGTGGCACAGGCGGCCGGCGGCGACCTCACGGCCGTCGTCGCGCACCTCGCCCGCGAGCTGCGCGGCGAGGTCGAGGGCGCCGCGGGAACCACGGCCGGCACGGCCGGCACGGGCACCGCAGCCGCCGGGAACGGCGGCGAGCACGAGGCATCCAGCGAGTGAATGCGGGCGCCCGCCGCGCCTCAGTCGCTCAGCGGCCGCCGAGCATCTTCTGCATCGCGGCGAGGTCGGCCTCGCTCGGCGCACCGCCCTTCTTGGCGCCGAGGCCGAAGCCCGAACCGCTCGGCGCGCCCTGCCCCGCGGGGGTGACGCCCGAGGCGATGGCCTCGTTCTCGGCGGCGCGCTTCGCGGGGTTGCCCGAACGCGAACCGCCGCCCTTCTTCTTGTTCTTCGCCGCCTGGCGCTTGCCGCCGCCGTAGCCGCCGGCGCCCGGGATCGGGCCCATGCCGGGGATCTGCGGCACGCCGCCGCGCGCGACGGTCTTCATCATCTTCGCGGCCTGCTCGAAGCGCTGCACGAGCTGGTTGACGTCGGTGACCGTCATGCCCGAGCCCTTCGCGATGCGCAGGCGTCGCGATCCGTTCAGGAGCTTCGTGTTCTTGCGCTCGGCCGGGGTCATCGACTGGATGATCGCCTCGGTGCGCACGATCTCGCGCTCGTCGAAGTTCTCGAGCTGCTGCTTCATGCCGCCCGCGCCGGGGAGCATGCCGAGCATCTTCTTGATCGAGCCGGCGCCGCGCAGCTGCTGCATCTGGCCGAGGAAGTCGTCGAGGGTGAACTGCTCGGTCGCGAGCTTCTCGGCGACCTTCAGCGCCTCTTCCTCGTCGAAGGCCTGCTGGGCCTGCTCGATGAGGGTGAGGATGTCACCGAGGTCGAGGATGCGGCTCGCCATGCGGTCGGGGTGGAACGGCTCGAAGTCGTCGAGGCCCTCACCGGTCGACGCGAAGATGATCGGGCGACCCGTCACCGAGGCGACGGAGAGCGCGGCGCCGCCGCGGGCGTCGCCGTCGAGCTTCGAGAGCACGACGCCGGTGAAGTCGACGCCCTCCTGGAAGGCCTTCGCCGTGGTCACGGCGTCCTGACCGATCATGGCGTCGATGACGAAGAGCACCTCGTCGGGGTTCGTCGCCTTGCGGATGTTCGAGGCCTGCTTCATCATCTCGGCGTCGACGCCGAGGCGGCCGGCGGTGTCGATGATGACGACGTCGTGCTGCGCGCGACGCGCCTGCTCGACACCGGCCTTCGCGACCTTGACGGGGTCGCCGACGCCGTTGCCCGGCTCGGGCGCGAAGACGGGCACGCCCGCCTGCGAGCCGACGACCTGCAGCTGGTTGACGGCGTTCGGGCGCTGGAGGTCGCTCGCGACGAGCAGCGGCGTGTGCCCCTCTTTCGCGAGATGCTTCGCGAGCTTGCCCGCGAGCGTCGTCTTGCCTGCGCCCTGGAGGCCCGCGAGCATGATGACGGTCGGCGGGTTCTTCGCGAACTGCAGACGACGCTGCTGGCCGCCGAGGATGGCGACGAGCTCCTCGTTGACGATCTGCACGACCTGCTGGGCCGGGTTCAGCGCCTTGTTGACCTCGTCGCCGAGCGCACGCTCGCGCACGTGCCCCGTGAACTGCTTGACCACGTCGAGCGAGACGTCGGCGTCGAGCAGGGCACGACGGATCTCGCGGACGGTGCCGTCGACGTCGGAGGCCGAGAGCTTGCCCTTGGTGCGGAGGTTCTTGAAGGTCTCCGCGAGGCGGTCAGACAGGTTTCCGAAGGTAGCCATGGTGCCTTCGATTCTAGGCGAGCCGGATGCCTCCCGCTGCGCGGGCGACGGCCGCCCGTCGTGTCAGCCCTCGAAGCGGACGTCGACGATCTCGCGCTCGAGATCGATGGACGCGACGAGCCGCTCGTCGGTCTCGTCGGGCGCAAGGGCGTACTCGAACTCGGCGAAGGCGTCGCCCGGCTCGTCGGCGTCGGGGCGGAGGTCGACCCGGACGAGGCTCATCGAGCGGAGCGCGTCGACCTGACGGTCGCCCGACTCGCGGCCGATCGCGGCCTCGATGTCGTCGGCCTGCTCGAGCTCGGGGTCGAGAACGGTGTCGAGGTATTTCACGATCGGCGAGCTCTTGGAGTCGAGCTGGCTGACGAACGACTGCCGCAGCTCGTCGTCGGCGAGCTCGAGCTCGCCGACGAGGGTCGCCGCGACGTCGAGGGCGGTGAGCTCGACGTCGTCGCCGTCGGTGTCGAGCACGACCTCGACGCGCTGGTCGGCGTATTCGACGGTCTCCGACCAGTAGTCGCCGACGAGGCCGAAGTAGTCGTGTTCGATGGCCATGAGGGCTCCTGTCCTGCGCGCGGGTGCGCTGCGCTATCCGACGAGTTTCTGGGCGAAGACGTGGGGCGTGAAGCCGGTGAGGTCGCCGATGCCCTCGCCCTGGCCGATGAGCTTGATCGGCAGGCCCGTCTTCTCCTGCACGGCGAGCACGAAGCCGCCCTTGGCGCTGCCGTCGAGCTTCGTGAGCACGAGCCCGGTCACTCCCCCGTGCTCGATGAACGCCTCGGCCTGCGCGAGGCCGTTCTGCCCCGTGGTGGCGTCGAGCACGAGCAGCACCTCGCTGATGGGGGCCTGCTTCTCGACGACGCGGCGGATCTTGCCGAGCTCGTCCATGAGCCCGCCCTTCGTGTGCAGGCGCCCTGCGGTGTCGATGATGACGATCTCGGTGCCGTCGCGCTTGGCCTGGTCGACGGTCTGGAACGCGACCGAGGCCGGGTCCTGGCCCTCGCGCTCGGGGCGCACGATGCCGACGCCCGCGCGTTCGGCCCAGGTCGCGAGCTGGTCGACCGCCGCGGCGCGGAACGTATCGGCCGCGCCGACCACGACCGAGCGGTCGTAGCTGCGGAGGAACCGGGCGAACTTGCCGATCGTCGTGGTCTTGCCGACGCCGTTGACGCCGACGACGAGCACGACCGCGGGCCGCTCGGTGAGCTTCAGGGTGGGGTCGTACTTCGCGAGGCGCTCCTCGACGACCTCGCGCAGCATCCGCTGCACGTCCTTCGGGTCGGTGGTCTTGTACCGCTCGACCTGCGCGCGGATGTGCTCGACGATCTCCTCGGTGACCGCCGGGCCGAAATCGGCGCGGATGAGCGCGGACTCGAGATCGTCCCAGGTGTCGTCGTCGATGGTCTTCGCGCCGAACACCCCGCGGAGGGCGGCGCCGAGCGACCAGGATGCGCGTTCTGCCATGCGTACAGCCTGCCATGCCTCCGGGGGCCCGGGAGGACCGGCGGGGCCGCATCGCGCCTGCAATAGGCTCGGCGCGTGGCCTTCCGACTCGTGCTCGACGACTCCCGCCCGCTCCTCGACCACGACGTCCCGAGCAGCCCAGGCCCGCTGTCCCGCCAGATCGCCGCGCTGCGCGCCGACTATGGTCGGGCCTCGCGCCTCCTCCTCGGCACCGCGGCGGCGCTCGTACTCGGCATCGCGATCTTCGTCGTGTGCGGCCTCGTCGGCGCGATCGGCCTCGCGAGCCCCTTCGCCGTCATCGCCGCGCTGCTGTTCATCGCGATCGGGGCGGGAGCCTCCTGGCTGCTGATCTCGCTCCATCGCAGCGGCCGCCGGCTCTCGATCGCGCTCGCCGACCGGCTCACCGCCGCGCACGAGGGCGGCGACTCGCTCGGCGACGTCATCCTCGCCCGGACCTTCGTGTTCGAGCCCTTCGTGTTCTGGCGCATCGCCGCGGCCTCGATCGCCCTGCTGTTCGGCATCATGCTCGGATCCATGGCCTTCGCCCCGACCGAAGGCGACGCGGCGGTCCGCATCGCCGTCGGCGCGATCGGCGTGCTCCTGATCGTCGTCGGGTGCGGCGTCTTCGGCGGCGTGTTCCGCGTGAACCGCGCGCACGCCCGCCGCGACCCCGTGCAGCGGCGCATCCTGGGCGGCTGAGCCGGCCGAGTCGGCGCGCCGGTGCCTGCGCCGCGAGCTCGACCGGGTGGCGTCCCGCATCCGAGGCCATCGCGATCGCGGCCCTGCGCTCGGGCGGTACACGGCTGCGGGCGGTCGTGCAAGGGGTTGCCCGCCCCGCGCGTGCGGAGGAGTCTCTGGACGTCGGAGGGAGCACCGATGACCACGGTGGGTTTCCACGCCTCGCACGAGCAGATGCCGCCGCGCCTCCTGCTGGAAGCCGTCGCGCGCGCCGAGCAGGCGGGCTTCACCGCCGCGATGTGCAGCGACCACTTCGCGCCCTGGAGTGTCAGGCAGGGGCACTCGGGCTACGCCTGGAGCTGGCTCGGCGCCGCCCTGCAGGCCACCCGATTCTCGCTCGGCGTCGTGACGGCGCCAGGGCAGCGCTACCACCCGGCCGTCACCGCGCAGAAGGTCGCGACGCTCGCCGAGATGTTCCCAGGCAGGTTCTGGGCGGCGCTCGGCAGCGGCGAGGCGATCAACGAGCACATCACGGGCGACCGTTGGCCGCCGAAGGACGAGCGGGACGCCCGCCTGCTCGAATCGGTCGAGGTCATGCGCCGGCTGCTCGCGGGCGAGGAGGTGACCGCCGACGGGAGGATCCGCGTCGATCGGGCCCGGCTGTGGAGCCGCCCCGCCGTCCCGCCGGAGCTCTTCGCCGCCGCGGTGAGCCCGGACACCGCACACGCCGCGGCGAGCTGGGCAGACGGGGTGATCACCGTCGACCAGCCCCGCGACGCGCTGCGCGAGTTCATCGACGCCTACCGCGGCTCGGGTGGTCGCGGACAGGTCGCCGTGCAGGTGCACCTGAGCTGGGCGGGCACCGATGACGAGGCGCTCGCGATCGCCCACGAGCAGTGGCGGCAGAGCCTGGTGCCGGCGCACCTCGCCTGGGAGCTCGACCGGCCGGAGGACTTCGACGCCCGGACCGCCGAGGCGACCCCCACGCAGGTCGCTGAGACGCTGCTCGTCTCGGCCGATCCCTCGCGCCACCTCGACCATCTCCTGGGCATCGCCTCGCTCGGGGTCGACCGGATCTACCTGCACCACGTCGGTACCGAGCAGACGAGATTCATCGAGGTGTTCGGCGAGCGCGTCGTGCCCGAGCTCGAGGCGGTCTCGACATGAGGATCACCGACCGGAGCGATCTCTGGTGGAAGACGGCCGTCGTCTACTGCCTCGACGTCGAGACCTACATGGACTGGAACGACGACGGCTCGGGCGACTTCGAGGGCCTCGCCCATCGTCTCGACCACCTCGCGGAGCTCGGCGTCACCTGCATCTGGCTGATGCCCTTCCAGCCGACCCCCGATCGCGACGACGGGTACGACATCACCGACTTCCTCGGGGTCGATCGGCGCCTCGGGTCGCTCGGCGACGTCGCGGAGTTCACCCGCACGGCGCGCGATCGCGGCATGCGCGTGATCATCGACTTCGTCATGAACCACACCTCGGAGCGGCATCCGTGGTTCACGGCGGCACGGCGCAGCCGCACCTCGCCGTTCCGCGACTGGTACGTGTGGCGGGACGACCCGCCGAAAACGGCCAACGTGGTGTTCCCCGGCGAGGAGGACTCGATCTGGGAGTTCGACGAGCGCACCGAGCAGTACTACCTGCACAGCTTCTATCGGCACCAGCCCGACCTCAACATCGCGAACCCGGCGGTGCGCGACGAGATCGCGCGCACGCTCGGCTTCTGGCTGGAGCTCGGGATCTCGGGGTTCCGGGTCGACGCGGTGCCGTTCCTGATCGAGCCTCCCGAGGGCGTCGACATCGGCGATCCGCACGAACTCCTCCGCGATCTCCGCCGGTTCCTGCAGCGTCGTTCGAGCGAGGCGGTGCTGCTCGGCGAGGTGAATCTGCCCTACGAGCAGCAGCTCGACTTCTTCGGCCGCACCGGCGACGCGGCCGAGCTCACGATGCAGTTCGACTTCCTCGGGATGCAGGCGCTCTACCTCTCGCTCGCGCGAGAGGACGCCCGCCCGCTGGCCGAGTCGCTCGCGAAGCGGCCCGCGCTCGAGCCCGAGGCGCAGTGGGCGAACTTCGTGCGCAACCACGACGAGCTCACGCTCGACAAGCTCTCCGAAGCCGAGCGCGAGGAGGTCTTCGATGCGTTCGCCCCTGAGGAGTGGATGCGCGTCTACGATCGGGGCATCGTGCGCCGGCTGCCGACGATGCTCGACGGCGATCCGCGTCGCATCCGCCTCGTCTACAGCCTGCTCTTCTCGCTGCCCGGCACGCCCGTGCTGTTCTACGGCGAGGAGATCGGCATGGGCGAGAACGGGGCGCAGGCGGGCCGTCAGGCGGTGCGCACGCCCATGCAGTGGACGAACGAGCGGAACGGCGGGTTCTCGAGGATCGCGCCGTCCCGGCTCGTCGCCACGCCGCCGAGCGACGGGTACTCCCCCGAGCACGTGAACGTCGAGGCGCAGATGCACGACCCCGACTCGCTGCTCACGTTCATCAAGCAGCTCGCGACGCGGTACCGGAGTTCTCCCGAGATCGGCTGGGGCGAGCTCGATGTGCTGGCCACCGGGCAGGACGCGGTGCTCGCCCACCGCATCACCGCCGACGTCGGACGGTTCGTCGCGGTGCACAACTTCGCACCGACGCCCACGCTCGTGCCCCTGGAGTTCGGAGAGGTCGCCCCCGAATCGGTGCTCTCCGACCTGTTCGCGGCCGACACCTTCCCGATCGACGAGCGCGGGCGCATCGAGGTGCACCTCGATGCGTACGGATACCGCTGGTTCCGGATCGTCGAGCCGGACGACCGCCGGCTCACGTGAGCGACGGCCCGGTTCAGCTCGCGCGCGCCTCGGGCTCGCGCTCCTCGCGCACCCGCTGCCCGACGACCGCCGAGACGCCGTCCTGGCGCATCGAGACGCCGTAGAGGGCGTCGGCGATCTCCATCGTGCGCTTCTGGTGCGTGATGACGATGAGCTGGCTCGCGTCCCGCAGGCTCTCGAAGGTCGTGAGCAGGCGCCCGAGGTTCGCGTCGTCGAGCGCGGCCTCGACCTCGTCCATGATGTAGAACGGGCTGGGGCGCGCCTTGAAGATCGCCATGAGCAGCGCGACGGCCGCGAGCGAGCGCTCGCCGCCCGAGAGGAGCGACAGCCGTTCGATCTTCTTGCCGGCGGGCTTCACGCTCACCTCGATGCCCGTGGTGAGCATGTCGTCGGGGTTCGTCAGCGAGATGCTGCCCGTGCCGCCCGGGAACAGCACCGGGAACACCTCGGCGAACGCCTCCTTCGTGTCGTCGAACGCGCTGCGGAAGATCGACTCCATGCGCCCGTCGATCTCCTCGATGATCGTGAGCAGGTCTTTGCGGGTGTTCGCGAGGTCGGTGAGCTGCTCACTGAGGAACTGGTGCCGCTGCTCGAGCGCCGCGAACTCCTCGAGGGCGAGCGGGTTGACCCGGCCGAGCTGGGCGAGCTTGCGCTCGGCGCCCGCGAGGCGGCGCTGCTGCTCCTCCTTGCGGAAGGGGCGGGGCTCGCCCTCCTCGTCCTCGGCGGGGATGAGTTCGTCGGGGCCGTACTCGGCGACGAGCACCTGCTCGTCGAGCCCGAGCTCGGACTCGGCGCGTTCGACGAGCCCGGTGACGTGCAGCTTCTTCTCGTAGATGCGCAGTTCGAGGCCGTGCACGTCTTCGGTGACGGAGTGCAGGCGCTCGCGAACGGCGGCCTCCTCGCGGCGCACCGCCTGGAGCTCTTCGTTGCGGCTCGAGCGTTCGGCCTCCGCGCGCCCGAGGGCGACGCGCGCCTCGGCGACGGAGGCGTCGACCGAGGTGAGCGCGGGCGGCAGCGCTTCGGCGACCCGGCGGGCGGCGGTGAGCTGCGCGCGACGGATGACGGCGCGGCGGGCCGTCTCGACGGCAGCCTGGCGCTCGGCGTCGTACTGGGCCTCCATCGCGCGGATGCGGGCCTCCTCGGCGCGGACGCGCTCCTTCGCGGTCTCGAGGCGCAGCTTCGCCTCGACCTCGGCTTCGCGGGCGCGTTCGACGGTCGCGAGCGCCGCCTCGCGCACCGAGACGTCGAGCACCGGGCGCGGCACGGCGCGGGCGGCTTCGAGCGCCTCCTTCGCCGTCGTGGCGGACTGCTCGGCCTCGGCGACGCGTTCCTCGGCGTTCGTCGCGGCCTGCCCGAGACGCTCCGACTCGGCTTCGGCGGCCTCGACCTGCACGCGGGCGCGGTTCAGGCGTTCGGTGCGCTGCGCGAGCTGCGCGTCGAACTCGCGGAGCGCCGCGAGGGCGCGCTTGGACTGCTCTTTGGATGCCTCGACGAGCTGGCGCTGCTCGGCGAGCTCGAACCGGCTGCGCTCGATCTCGCCGCGCACCTCCTCGAGGCGGGCTGCGGCGCGGTCGCGTTCGGCGATGAGCTCGATGCGGCTCTGCTTGCGGCCCGAACCGCCGCGCACGACGTAGCGGCCGATGACGGTGCCGTCGCGGGTGATCACGGTCGCGGGGCCGGATGCCTCGGCGAGCGCCGGCTCGGCGGCCCGCGCCGCGGCGAGGTCGTCGGCGATGAACACCTCGGCGAGGAGTCCCCGCACGCCGGGCGGGGCGGTGACGACGGAGGCCGCTGCGGTGAGCCCGCCGACCGTCGGCACGGTGCCGGGGTCGGTGCCGGGCTCGGCGACGGCGAGCGCGACGCGACCGAGCTCGCCGGATTCGGCGCGATCGAGCGCCCGGTAGGCGGCGTCGCGGTCGTCGACGAGCACGGCGTCGGCGAGCGAGCCGAGGGCCGCGGCGATCGCGGCCTCGTAGCCGGGTTCGACCTGCATAGACTCGGCGAGGAGGCCGCGCACACCGGCGACGCCCGCGGCGACGAGGGCGGCCGAGCCGTCCTTCTGGTCGAGGGCGAGCGAGAGCGCCTGCGTGCGGGCGCTGAGCGCCCCCTGCTCGCGTTCGCGGCCGTGGAGCTCTTCGCGGATGCGCTCGATCTCGGCCTCGGCCTCGAACACGGCGCCCTGCGCGAGCTCGTAAGCCTCGTCGAGGTCGGTCTCGGCGGTCTGCTCGTCGCCTGCGGCGGCCTCGGCCTCGGCGAGCGCGGCGGCGGCCTGCGCGCGGCGGGCGGCGGAGGCCTCGAGGGCGTTCGCGTGGCGGAGCACCTCGCCGCGAACGGCGGCGAGCTTCGAGGCGGCCGTGTCGGCCTGCCCGGTGAGCTTCGAGAGTTCGAGGTCGTACGCGGAGACGAGCGCCGACTGCCGGGCGATGCCCTCGTCGACGGTGTCGAGCTCGGCGCGGGTACGCATGGTCGCCTCGTGCGCCTCGTCGAGGGCGGATGCCGCGGTGCCGATGCCGTCGCGGAGCCCCTCGAGCTCGGTCACGGCGCCGTCGATCATCTCGCGGGTGACGCTCGGCGAGGCATCCTGTTCGTCGGAGGCGCCCTCGAGGAGCGCGATGCGCTGGCGAGCGAGCGAATCGAGCGAACGCAGGCGCGACTGCGCCTGCTCGAGGGCGAAGCTCGTCGAGCGGGCGCGGTCGACGTCGTCGCCGCCCTGCGCCTCCTCGAGGCGGGTGACCTTCGCCTGGTGCTGTTCGAGGCGCTCCTGCAGCACGAGGCGTTCGGCGTGGCGTTCGTGCTCGCTCCTGCCGTGCTCGTCGAGCGCGCGGCGGAGGCCGACGACCTCGTCGGCGAGGAGGCGCGCCTTCGCGTCGCGCACGACCGCGGCGATCGTGGCGGCCTCGCGGGCGACCTCGGCCTGACGGCCGAGCGGCTTCAGCTGCCGTCGGATCTCGCCGGCGAGGTCGGAGAGCCGGGTGAGGTTCGTCTGCATCGCGTCGAGCTTGCGCAGCGTCTTCTCTTTGCGACGTCGGTGCTTGAGGATGCCGGCGGCCTCCTCGATGAAGCCGCGCCGGTCCTCGGGGGTCGCGCGCAGCACCTGGTCGAGCTGGCCCTGCCCGACGATGACGTGCATCTCGCGGCCGAGACCCGAGTCGCTGAGGAGCTCCTGCACGTCGAGGAGGCGGCACTGGTCGCCGTTGATCGCGTACTCGCTGTTGCCGTTGCGGAACAGGGTGCGCGAGATCGTGACCTCGCTGTACTCGATCGGGAGGGCGCCGTCGCTGTTGTCGATCGTGAGGCTCACCTCTGCGCGGCCGAGCGGCCCCCGCGTCGAGGTGCCGGCGAAGATGACGTCCTCCATCTTGCCGCCGCGGAGCGTCTTCGCGCCCTGTTCGCCCATCACCCAAGCGAGGGCGTCGACGACGTTGGACTTGCCCGAGCCGTTGGGGCCGACGATGCAGGTCACGCCGGGTTCGAACGCGAAGGTCGTCGGCTGCGCGAAGGACTTGAAGCCCTTGAGCGTGAGGCTCTTCAGATACACGCTCCACCCTCTCCCGCCGCTTGAACGCTGCGGACTACGGTAGCCGAGGTTCGGCCCCGATCCGCGCACGCGCGCCGTTCCCTCGGGATTCCACGCTTGTCGCCGCGCCCGACGCTCGGTAGTCTGGGCGGCTGCCCGCAGCATCCGAGAGGAGCCGTGCGATGAATGTCGAGATCCGCCGCGTCACGCTGCCCGAGCGACTCGGCACGCCCGAGGCCGTCGAGTTCGAGCGCTACGCCGCCCTCGCGATCGACATCGAGGTCGAGCGCTGGGGCGACGACCGCTTCGCCTATACGCCCGCCGAGATGCTCGCGATGTACCGCGACGACGACTACGAGGTGAAACGCGCCTTCGCCGCGTGGGACGGCGAGCGCTGCGTCGGCCGCGCCATCGCCTGGGGCGAGCGGGATGCCGCCGCCGAGAGCGGCATCGCCATCGTCGAGGTCGCCCCCGACCACCGTCGACAGGGCGTCGGCAGCAGGCTCCTCGAGCACGCCGAGGGGTGGTTCGCCGAACTCGGCCGGCGCCGCAACACCGGGTGGATCGACTTCCCGCTCGCGGCGTTCGACCACCCCGGCCCGAGGCTCCACGCACCCGACGGCGACGCCTCCCTCCCCGCCGAGCTGCCCGCGGTGCGTTTCGCGCTCGCGCACGGCTACGTGCTCGCCCAGCTCGAACGCGCGAGCGTGCTCGAGATCTCGGGGCGGGCCGACGAGTTCCGCGCCGCCGCCGAGCGGGCCGAGGCCGAGGCATCCGACTACCGCATCACCGGCTGGATCGACCAGGTGCCCGACGGGCTCGTCGACAGCTACGCGGCGGCCCGCGCCCGCATGGTGCTCGACGTGCCGGCCGGCGGCCTCGACCTCGACCCCGAGATCTGGGACGCCGAGCGCGTGCGGGTCCACGAGCAGCACTCCACCCGCGGCGGCCGCACCCTGCTCGTCGCCGCCGCCGTGGCACCCGACGGATCGATCGCCGGGTACACCGAGCTCGAGCTGCCGCCCGAGAAGACCATCGCCTACCAGTCCGACACGCTCGTCGTCGCCGCGCACCGCGGCCACGGCCTCGGCATGCGCGTGAAGCTCGCCAACCTCGTGCGCCTCGCCGAGCTCGCACCCGACCGCACCGCCGTCTACACGTGGAACGCCGACGAGAACGAGCACATGCTCGCCATCAACCTCGCGCTCGGCTTCGAGCAGCACGGCTTCGGGGCGGAGTTCCAGCGCGGGTGATCCGGCCGATCAACCGTCGGTTCGCGCGCCGTACCTCGCCACGACGGTCAGCGTCGCCTCGTCCACGACGCGGCGCATCTCCGCGTCGCTCAGCGCCCAGCCGCCGTGGATCAGTCGTGGCCAGAAGACGACGGTCGAGATCATGCCGAGGAACTGCGCGGACGCCGTGTCGGGGTCGTCGACGACCCCGGTCCCCTTGGCGCTCGCGGTGACGAAGCAGCGCCGGACCGCCGCGAACAGCGGCAGCGTTCCGAAGTCGAAGACCCGTTCCCGGAGCTCGGGGAACCGCGACGACTCGGCGATCACCGCGCGGATCAGGTCGGTCATCCCCGGCCGGTTCAGGAGCTCCACATAGGCGAGGCCCAATGCGGTCAGGTTCGCGCGGAAGTCACCCGCCGGAGCATCCTCGAAGGCGCCGTCGGGCGAGCCGGCCTCGGCGAGCACCATCGCCTCGAAGAGCTCGGCCTTCGTCGGGAACTGCTTGAACAACGTCGCCTTGGAGACGCCGGCGCGCTCGGCGACGCGTGCCAGCGAGGTGCGGTCGTAGCCGTGCTCGAGGAACAGCTCCTTGGCGGCGGCGAGGATCGTCGCCCGGTTGGTCTCGGCGACCCGGCGGTGATAGCTCGACAGCTCGCGTGGCATGCCGCAAGTATCGCATAGAGGTGAGCCCATTGACTCACCATTCCAGAAGGACTACCGTCTGGTAGAGGCGAGCCAACCGACTCACCTCTCGCGAAGGAGCTGAACATGGCCAAGCTCATCTATTCGATGATCACCTCGCTCGACGGCTACGCCGAAGCCGCCGAGGGCGACCTCGGCAGGGCCGCGGAGGACGAGGAGGTGCACACCTTCATCGGTGACGCGTTCCGCGACGTCGGCACCTTCCTCTACGGCCGGCGGATGTACGAGACCATGGTCTTCTGGGAGACCGTGCAGGACGAGCCCGAGGTGCCGCCGCACATCCTGCAGTACGCGAACGACTGGAGAGCCGCGGAGAAGGTCGTCTACTCGACGACCCTGGAGTCGGTCTCGAGCGCGAGGACCCGCATCGAGCGGAGCTTCGACCCGGAGGCGATCAGGCGGCTCAAGGCCGAGTCCGACCACGATCTCTCGGTGGACGGCCCCAACCTCGCGGCCCAGGCCATCAGGGCCGGCCTGGTCGACGAGTACCACCTCTTCATCACCACGAGCGTGGTCGGCGGCGGCAAGCGCTTCTTCCCCGACGGCGTCCGCCTCGACCTCGAACTCGTCGAGCACCGCTCGTTCCCCTCGGGGCTGATCTCCGCGCGCTACCGAGCCCGATGAGCCGGGCTCAGCGCCGCCGCTGAACGACTGAGCTCGCCCATACGCTCGTTGCGGCGCAACGCGCCGGCTGTCCAAGCTCCGAGAAGACACGGGAGAAGAATGATCACCACTGCCGAGATCGCCCGACGGACCGAGGGCGACCGCCTGCCGCTGCTCACCCTCGACGAGTTCTTCGACGACAACACGGCTGAGGATTCGCTCGCCCCGAATCAGTGGGGCTACGGTCGACCGCCACTGGCCGAGATCCTGCGCCGTCTTCGAGAGGCCGAGCAAACCCCCGACGTCGCCTGGGTGCGTGTCGGGCTGCACTGGGACACCGAGGTCGACGAAGAGGACGGTGACGTGTGCGCCGAATCGATCCTCATTGCGACCACGGCGCCCGCATCCGAGCTGGAGGCCCGGCTCGAGACCGAGTCGTTGCAGAGCGACGGGATCATCGAGTCGGATGCGGCATCGCTCGAGGACTACTGCGGCATCCCCGCCGTGTCCGGTCACGAGCGCATCGTGTTCCTGGTGTGGGACTGACTGCTCCCGCACCGGTTCGTCGCCCGTGCTCGATAGGGTGGCCCCATGCTTCACCTCGACGACCCCGATGAGGCCGCGACCGGATCCGGAGCGGAGGATTCCGCATGGGCATCTTCCTGAAGATCACCTCCCAGTCCGAGGGCGGCGCCTCCGCACATGAAGCGGAGAAGAACCAGCGAATCCTCGACGAGATCCTCGCCGGCCTCCTGGACTACCACTGGCAGGACGGGATCGCGCCCCGGCTTCGGACGCTCGACAACCGGTACAGCCACATCGCGATCAGCATCTTCCTGAGGCTGTTCAGGCCCGAGAGCGTCGAGGCGAACAACCATCGTTCCTACGCGCGGTACTTCGCTCGGGACGACCGGCTCGTGATCGACCAGGTGCTCGTGACCGCCGACTACGCAGCACTCACCGTCGATGAGGCGCGCCGGCTCATGTCGTCGCAGATTCGTGAGCAGATGGAAGCCATGTATCGAACGCGATTCCAGGACTTCGACGCCGAGGCCTTCATCCCGATGCTGCGGTCGCGTTTCGACGACATCGAGGCCGGGCTCGAGAGATGAGCGACGACTTCCGCACCCGGCGCCGCGCGGCGCCCAAGACGGCAAAGCTGCGCGGCAATCGCCGCCCGGCGAAGCAGCCCTAGACGCGCCGCCGCTGGCACTTCGGGCAGCGGTGCGATGAGCGGTTCATGAAGGGCTCGCGCACCATCGCCGTACCGCAGCGCGGGCAGGGCTTGCCCGCCCGCCCGTAGGCGTTGAGGGAGTGCTCGAAGTAACCCGACGCGCCGTTGACGTTGACGTACTGGGCGTCGAAGCTCGTGCCGCCCTCGGTGAGGGCGCGGCCGAGCACATCGCGCACGGCGCCGAGGAGTTCGCGCACCCGACGGGAGCTCAACGACGAGGCCGGCTGCTCGGGGTGCAGGCGCACCGCCCACAGCGACTCGTCGGCGTAGATGTTGCCGATGCCGCTCACGACGCCCTGGTCGAGCAGCACCCGTTTGATGCCCATCGCACGCCGCCCGAGCTGCGCCGCGAACGCCGCGTCGGAGAAGGCGGGGTCGAGCGGGTCGCGGGCGATGTGCGACACCTGGCTCGGGATGCTCCGCGCCCACCCACCCGTCGCCTCGCCCGAGTAGCCGGCGATCTCGCCGTCGGCGGTCGGCTGCATGCGGTCGACCGCGAGCGAGCCGAAGATGCGCTGGTCGACGAAGTCGACGCGCAGCTCGCCGTGCTCGGGGTGGTCGAGGTGCAGGCGGACCCGCGAGTGCCGGTCGTCTCCGGGATGGTCGGGCGTGCGCAGCAGCATCTGCCCGCTCATGCCGAGGTGGCCGACGATGGCGCGCGCATCGCCCATCGGCAGCCACAGGAACTTGCCGCGGCGCACGGCCGCGTCGATGCGCGCCCCCGTCACGAGTCGCTCGAAGTCTCCCATGACGGGGTCGTGCCGCTTCAGCGAACGACGGTCGAGCACCTCGACGGCGGAGACGAGCGCACCCGTGACGGCCGGCGCGAGGCCGGCACGGACGACCTCGACCTCGGGGAGCTCGGGCAACGCCTGCCCGCCCTCAGCCGGCGCCGTTGAGCTTCGTCCAGGCCTCGAGCGCGGCGGCCATCTCGGCCTGCTTCTTGCTCGAACCCTCGCCCGACGCCTCGACGAGGTCGCCGACCGTGACGGTCGCGACGAAGTGCTTGTTGTGGTCGGGGCCCGACTCGGCGACCGAGTACGACGGTGCGGGCGCACTGCGGCGCGCCGCGATCTCCTGCAGGCTCGTCTTCGGGTCCATGGCGGCACCGAAACGCTCGGGATCCTGCATCAACGGGGTGATGAGACGCAGCACGAGCGCGGTCGCGGTGTCGCCGCCGGCGTCGAGGTAGACGGCGCCGATGATCGCCTCGACGGTGTCGGCGAGGATCGACGGCTTGTCGGCCCCACCGGTCATCGTCTCGCCGCGGCCCAGTCGGATGTACGAGCCGACGCCGATCGTGCGACCGACCTCGGCCAGCGCGACACTCGACACGAGGCTGGCACGCCGCTTCGCGAGCTCACCCTCTTCGAGTTCGGGGTGGTCGCGGAACAGCTTCACCGTGACGGCCTGCCCGAGGATCGAATCGCCGAGGAACTCGAGCCGTTCGTTCGTCGGGATGCCGCCGTTCTCGTACGCGAACGACCGGTGCGTGAGCGCGAGCAGGAGCAGGGCCGGATCGATCTCGACCTGCAGCGTTCGCTGCAGTTCGTCGAGGTGGCGATCTTCGAGCGCAGTGCGCCCGTTCCCCGTGTGCTCCGTTCGCGTCACGACCGGTCGTCGGTGCGTCTCTGGCTGACTAGACGTCAGCGACCTTGCGGCCCTTGTACTCGAGGAAGAGCGGGGTGCCCGCGGAGTCCTCGACGACCTTCGCGCGGTGCGGGAGGCTGTAGGTGACCTTGCCGTTCTCGACGGTCTTGACGAGCGTGGGGACCTCGGCCTTCCACTGCGAACGGCGCGCGTGGGTGTTGGCGCGTGACTTCTTCCGCTTGGGAACAGCCATGACTATCTCTCTTCTCTCTGCTGGTCGGCGCCGGAAATCGGTTCCGGACCGTTGTCTTCGGAAGCCTGGAACCCCGCGAGCGCGGCCCAACGAGGATCGCTGTGCGGAGGGGTGACGAGTTCCGGATGATCGGCCAACCGGACGCCGGTCTCGGGGTCGAGACCAGGGCAATCAGGTCGGCACACCGGCTGAAACGGCAGTGCCAGCACTACCGCATCTCGGATGAGTGGTTCAAGATCCACGTGGTCGTCTTGAACCTCATACTCGATGGCTTCCCCGCCATGATACCCGAAGAGTTCTTGGAACTCGACTTGGACGGGCTGGGCGAGTTCGATCAGGCATCGCCCGCACTCGCCCTCCGCGGTCGCGTCGACCTCGGCGGTGACGAGGATTCCCTCGTGCACCGACTCGAGCCGGACGTCGAGCTCGATCGTCGATTCGGCCTTCACGGCGATGAGCCCCTCACCGAACTGCTCGAGCGAGGGGGCGCTGATGCGCTCTTCGCGCATCTCGCCGGGACGGTTGACGAGATCGCGCACGTTCAGGTCGAACACGGAATGCTTGGTGGCCACGATCGACGATTCTACGCGTCGACGGGTGAGCGTTCGCCGTACGTCGGCCGCGCGCGGTCGATCAGCGAACGCGGGGCGAGCACCGCCCGCCATCTGACGGGGAGCGACTCCCCCTCTGCGAGCGCGCCGCGCACCGTCGCGAGCGCCGCGATGAGCGGCTCGGATGCCTCGGGCGCGCCCTCCCCCGCAGCACCGGGGCCGTAGCGCTCGCGCTCGACGGCGTCGCGAAGTCGGGTCAGCGCGGCCCGCGCGTCCGCCGCCTCCGCGACCGCTTCGGCCTCGGCCCCCTCCTCCGCCCGCGCCTCGGGCGCGAAACCCTCGCGCTCCGCGAGCAGCGCCGCCGTCGCGCGCGGGGTCGCCGCGGGATCGACGCGGACCCCGAGATCGCGGGCGGTCGCGAGCAGCTCGTCCCACGCGGCATCCGCGGGCCGTTCACCGCGTGCGATGCGGCGGTGCCGCACCCCCCGCTGCCAGGTGCGGAACGCGGCCGGGGCGAGGAGGAGGCCCGCGACGAGGAGCAGCAGCACACCGCCGCGCAACCACCACGAGTCGCCCGCCGCGCTCGAACCGCTCGCGCCCGTGAGATTGCGATCGGGGTCGAGCTCGGGTCGACCGCTCGCCGGGGCGGTCGCACTGCTCGACGGCGACACCGGCGACGACTCCGCCGACCCGGCGCCCGGCCGCGAGTACTCGGGCACGGTGCCGCGGCTCGGGGTCGGTTCGAACGGCACCCAGCCGACGCCCTCGAAGTAGAGTTCGGGCCACGCGTGGAGGTCGTGCGAGTCGACCTCGACCCGCTGCACGCCCTCGACCCGCTCCTGCGTCGGCGTCCCGGAGGTGTAGCCCACCGAGATCCGCGAGGGGATCCCGACCTCCCGCGCGAGCACCGCCATCGTCGAGGCGAAGTGCACGCAGTAGCCCGAACGCTCCTCGAGGAACTCGGCGATCACCTCGAAGCCGCCGCCGTCGTAGCCCGCCTCGACCGGCGCCTCCGTCGAGTACTCGAAGTCGATCCCGCGGAGGTACGACTGGATCGCGACCGCCGCGTCGTACTGCGTCGCCGCACTGCCCGCAACGGCCGTCGCGGTGTCGCCGATGATGGGCGGGGCGTCGTCGGGCAGTTCGAGGTAGCGGTCGAACTCCTCGCCGGCGCGGCCGCCCGCCGCCCGCAGCTGCGCGGGGGTCGGGTCGACCTCGAGCCACGTCGCGGTGTAGCGCTGCCCGCCCGTGTCGGCGTCGACGCTGCGCACGGTCAGCGAGTCGTCGCTCCAGAACCACGAGCCGTTGAGCCCCTCGACCTGCCGCGTCGGGTACGGCAGGGGCAGCCAGGTGGTGCGCACCTCGTCGACGATGACGTCGATGGGATGCTCCGTGGCGGCGACGTCCTCGTCGAGCCCCTGCGGCTTCGGCAGCGCGTCGACGGTGTTGTCGGCGTCGACCGGCTGCTCGGTGACGCCCCAGGCCGCACCTTCGAAGCGGTCGAGGGTGAGCACCGTGAAGTACGGCCGGTCGTTGTCGCGGGCGAAGTAGTGGAACGCCGGCCGCGGCTCGGGCCGGCGGAGGTCTCGACCGAGGTCGATGAACGGGCTGACGCCGCGCGCGAAGCTCGTCGACGACGCGCCGGAGCCGAGCAGCAGGCTCGACGAGATGCTCGGCGTCGAGGCGGTCAGCACCGACGCCGTGAGCAGGCCCACCACGGTGAGGCCGAGCGTGGCGCCGAGGCTCGACACCATCGGCACCCTGGCGGGCGGGATGACGGTGGTGCCGCCGGTCTCGTCGGCGCGCTCGGCGGCGGCGAGCATCGCGCGGCGTCTCGCGCGCACGTCGATGCGGAGGAGCAGCAGATACGCGGCCGCCGAGAACACGAGCGTCGGCACCTCGGCGCCGGCCTCGATGAGGAACCCGGGGATGAGGATCGGCACGAGCGCGGGAGCCGCCGCCAACGCGGGCATGCGGACGGTCTGCACGAGCACGTCCGTGGAGATCGCGAGGATGCCGACGCCGACCGCGAGCACGAAGTTCAGCGGCGGCACGGGGATCGCCGGCACCGACTGCTGCTGGATGGTGCGCTGCGCGCCCTCGAACAGCTCGCCGAACAGGCCGAAGGTGTCGACCGTCGGCACGATGAGCGCGAAACTCGTCGACCCGCCGAAGAGCAGCGTGAGCAGGAGGACGAGCACCACGATCTCGAGCACCGGCACGAGCGACGCGGGCACCCGCACCGCCCGGAGCCCGGCGCCCCCGAACAGGACGCCGGCGGCGACGAACGCGCAGAGCCACCACCACCCGCTGCCCGAGATGAGCGGGCCGAGCGCCATCGTCGCGACCGCGAGCAGGAGGAAGCTCGCCGCCGTGAGTGCGAGTCGTTGGCCGCGGGTGAGCGGCATCGGGTCAGGATGCATCGTTCGGCCGTTCCGCGATCCCGGCCCAGGCGTCGCCGATCGCCGCCGCTCGGCGTACCCGCACGACCCGCCAGTCGGCCGCCTCGAGCGCGTCGACGACGCGCACCGCGACGCCCTCGCCGACGAAGGCGACGGCGGGCTCGAACACGGGCCGGAGCGAGACGAGTGTCGCGGCATCGTGTTCGTCGGGCTCGACGAGCACGGCGAAGCCCGGCATCCGCGCCTCACGGGCTCGCACCTCGCCACGGCCGAGGCCCGCAGCCGGGCGGCCGCCTCGAGCCGGCCTGCCCTCGGCACGCCCGCCCTCGCCCGGCGCGGCGTCGCCCGATCGCTCGCCGCCGACGGGCGGGTCGAGCCGGGCGAGGTCCTCGAGGAGCAGCCCGTCGCCGCCGGGCAGCCGATACGTGCCGGGCGAGCCTTCGGCGACCCCGCCGCGGCCGGGGTCGCCGAGCGGGTCGCAGCGCACCCGGAACCCGCGCTCGAGCAGGTGCACGCCGATCGAGGCCGCCACCTCGACCCCGAGTTCGAAACCCAGGTGCACGCGGTCGGCCCACTCGAGCCGCTGGCCTCCGGCGCGCGCCCGCCCGGAGAGCGTCGTGTCGAGGAGGATCCGCACCTCGGGGTCGCCGCGCTGCTCCTCTTCGCGCACCATCAGCTCACCGCGGCGCGCGGTCGCCGGCCAGTTCACCCGGCGCAGCGGGTCGCCGTAGCGGTACTCGCGGGCGATCAGCTCGTCGGAATTCGGGTGGGCCCGCCGCTGCAGGCCGTGCAGCACGCCGTCGACGCTCGCCGCCGAGCCGAGCGCGCGCTCGAGCGGGGTCACCCGCGGGGTGACGACGAGCTCGTGCCGCGGGCCGGCGTCGCGGTCGATGCGGGCCAGCCCGAAGGGGTCGGCGACCCCGATCCGCATCGGTCCGACGCCGAAGACGCCGCGCCGGGGCATCCGCATGCGGTACTCGAGCCGCACCGTGTCGTCGCCCGAGGGCAGCACGCTCTCGTACGGGCCCAGGGTGGGCAGCACCGCCTCCGGCGGGGTGTCGATGCCCTCGGGCGCGTGGTCGCGCCAGTGCGCGCCGTCGAGGGTGCGCCGTGAACGGTTGCGCACCGCGATCGCGACGCGCGTCGAAGTGCCCGCGGCGACGACCGGCGGCGAGAAGCGGCGGGTCACCCCGAGGCGGGGCTTCCGCAGCGCGACGAAGAGCGCCGCGACCCCCGGCATCGCGATGCCGACGAACGCGAGCAACATGACGTCGCGCAGGTCGAACCAGAGCGAGACGGCAAGGAGGACCACCCCGACGACGAGCAGCGCCCCGCCGCGCCGCGTCAACCGCGGCCAGGCCGCGGTGCGGAGGGAGCGGGAGCGGTGCATGTCAGTTCCTTCGTGCGCTGCCGACCGGAACCGGCGTCTCCCCCACGATGCGTCGGACGATGGCGTCGATCAGCGGGCCCGCGTCGCGGTCGTGCGCGCCGAGCGCGCGGCTCGTGGGCACCAGGCGGTGCGCGAGCACGGGCACCGCGAGCGCGTCGATGTCGTCGGGCAGCACGAAGTCACGGCCGTGCATGGCGGCGTGCGCCTTCGCGGCGCGCACGAGCTGCAGGGTCGCGCGAGGACTCGCGCCGAGCCGCAACTGGCGATCCTCCCGCGTGGCGCGGGCGAGCTCGACCGCGTACTCCTGCACCGGCTGCGAGGTGAAGACGTGGTGGACCGCGGCGATCATCGCGCGGAGCTCCCCGAGCGACACCACCGCGTCGAGGGCGTCGAACGGGCTCGACGTCTCGCGCGTCGTGAGCATCGCGAGCTCGTCGGCCGACGCCGGGTAGCCCATGGAGATGCGCGCCATGAATCGGTCGCGCTGCGCCTCGGGCAGCGGGTAGGTGCCCTCCATCTCGACGGGGTTCTGCGTCGCGACGACGGTGAACGGCGGGTCGAGCCGGTAGGTGGTGCCGTCGGCGGTGACCTGTCGCTCCTCCATGCACTCGAGGAGGGCGGACTGCGTCTTCGGGCTCGCCCGGTTGATCTCGTCGCCGATGACGAGGTTCGCGAAGACCGGGCCGCGCTTGAACTCGAAACGCCGGCTCGACTGGTCGAAGACCGAGACGCCGGTCACGTCGCTCGGCAGCAGGTCGGGGGTGAACTGGATGCGGCTGACGCTCGCGTCGACCGATCGGGCGAGTGCCTTCGCGAGCATCGTCTTGCCGACGCCCGGCACGTCCTCGATGAGCAGGTGCCCCTCGGCGAGGAGGACGGTGAGCGCCGCGGTGACCGCGTCGCGCTTGCCGGCGATGACCGTCTCGACGTTCGCCACGATGGCGGCGGCGAGCGAGCCGACCTCGTCGATGCCCATGGTCGCGGCGCGCGCCGCCGTCACCGACCCGCTCGCACCCGCGACCTCGCCGCTCATGGCGTCATCGCCACCTTGAGGTAGTCGGCGACCGCGGCCGGCACGTAGGGGGCGACATCGCCGCCGAGCGAGGCGACCTGCCGCACGAGCGAGCTCGACACGTGCGCGTTCGCCGGGTCGGGCAGCAGGAACACCGTCTCGACGCCCGCGAGGTGGCGGTTGACGATCGCCATCGGCGTCTCGTAGGCGACGTCGAGCTGCGAGCGGATGCCCTTGACGAGCACCGAGGCGCCGACGTCGGTGCAGTAGTCGACGAGGAGCCCCATGCTCCAGGCCGCGACGACGATGCGCCCCTCGATGCCGGCGTCCGCGATCGACTGCTCGATGAGCGCGACCCGCTGCGCGATGGGCAGCAGCGCCGACTTGTCGGGGTTGTGCACGACGACGACGTGCAGCTCGTCGTAGAGGCCCGCGGCACGGGCGATCACGTCGAGGTGACCGCGGGTGACGGGGTCGAACGATCCGGGGACGACGGCGATCCGCTGCATACGCAACAGCGTAGCGCCAGCGATGCCGGCTGCGAGGCCCTCCGAGGAGTCTCAGCCCTTGCTCAGGTAGCCGCTCGACTCCTCGTCGAGTCGTCGCCGCAGCGCCGCCGCGAGCGCGGGGTGCCCGGCGAGCGTCGGGTCGTCGTCGAGGATGGCGGCGGCCTCGGCGCGCGCCTCGGCGATGACCTCGCCGTCGCGCACGACGCGCAGCAGCTTCAGCGAGGAGCGCCCGCCCGACTGGTTCGCCCCGAGCACGTCGCCCTCTTGCCGGAGCTCGAGGTCGACGCGCGCCAGTTCGAAGCCGTCGAGGGTGGCAGCGACCGCCTCGACGCGCTGCAGCGCGAGCGAGTTCGGCGGCGCACCGGTGACGAGCAGGCACAGGCCCGGCACCGAGCCTCGCCCGACGCGCCCGCGCAGCTGGTGAAGCTGCGAGACGCCGAAGCGGTCGGCGTCGGCGACGACCATGACGCTCGCGTTCGGCACGTCGACGCCCACCTCGATGACGGTCGTCGAGACGAGCACGTCGAGCTCGCCTGCGGCGAAGGCGCGCATCGTGCGGTCCTTCTCGTCGGCGCTCATGCGGCCGTGCAGCGGGGCGATGCGGAGCTCGGCGAATCGGGGGTGCGCCTCGAGCTCGGCGAGCACCGAGGCGACGGATGCCACGGGGCCCGCACTCTCGGCCGCGTCGCCCGGCACGTCCTCGCCGTCGTCTTCGACGACCTTCGACTCGATCGCCGGGCACACCACGAAACCCTGGCGACCGAGGGCGACCTCCTCGGCGAGGCGCTCCCAGACACGGGGCCGCCAGGCGGGGCGGATCGCGAGGGGCACGACCTGCGACTCGATGCCCGCGCGCCCGGCGGGCAGCTCGGCGATCGTCGAGACGTCGAGATCGCCGAACACGGTCATCGCGACCGTGCGCGGGATCGGCGTGGCCGTGAGCACGAGCACGTGCGGCGGCTCGGCGCCCTTGAGCCGCAGCGCCTCGCGCTGCTCGACCCCGAAGCGGTGCTGCTCGTCGACGACGACGAGCCCGAGCTCGGCGAAGGTGACCGTGTCGCCGAGGAGCGCGTGCGTGCCGACGACGAGCCGCGACTGGCCGGCCGCGGCGCGCAGCAGCGCCTTCTTGCGCTCGGCGGTGGGCAGCTGCCCGGTGAGCAGCGTCGGGATCAGCTCGGCCGAGAGTTCGGGGCCGAGCATCTTCACGATCGAGCGGAGGTGCTGGGCGGCGAGCACCTCGGTGGGCGCGAGCAGCGCCGACTGCCCGCCCGAGTCGGCGACCGCGAGCATCGCACGCAGGGCGACGACCGTCTTGCCCGAGCCGACCTCGCCCTGCACGAGCCGGTTCATCGGCACGGGCTCGCCGAGGTCGTGGGCGATCTCGGCGCCGACCTGCTCCTGATCGCCGGTGAGCGTAAACGGCAGTGCGGCGTCGAAGCGCTCGAGGAGGCCGCCCGCCACGGGTCGACGCGCCAGGGCGTGCCTCGCGCGGAGCGCGGCCCGGCGGCGCAGCAGCTCGGACTGCAGCACGAACGCCTCGGTGAAACGCAGGGTCCGCCGCGCGGCCTTCCAGTCGGACTCGCGCTCGGGGCGGTGCACCCGCTCGAGCGCCTGACGGTGGCCGAGCAGGCCACGGTTCTCGCGCACCGAACCCGGCAGCGGGTCGTCGACACGGCCGAGCCCGTCGAGCAGCAGCCCGATCGACTTCGCCAGCTGCCAGCTCGCGAGGGTCGAGGTCGCGGGGTAGATCGCGATCGGCGCCTCGGCCCACCGCTTGGCCGCCGCATCGCCGATCTCGGTCGGCACGGCGTCGTCGAAGAGCTCGTAGTCGGGGTGCGCGAGCTGACGGTTGCCCCGGTAGTCGCCGACCTTGCCGGCGAAGATGCCGCGGCGCCCCGGCCGCAGATCGTTCTCACGCCAACGCTGGTTGAAGAACGTGAGGGTCAGCACGCCGGTGCCGTCGGAGATCTTCGCCTCGACGATCGAGCCGCGGCGCTGGCGCATCTCGCGCACGCGCACCTCGATGACCTCGGCGACGAGGGTGACGTTCTCGTCGAGCGGCAGCGAGGCGAGCGCCGTGAGCTCGCCGCGCAGCGCATACCGGCGGGGGTAGTGCGCGAGCAGGTCGCCGACGGTGAGGTACCCGAACGCCCGCTCGAGCGCCTGCGCGGTGCGCCCCCCGAGCGCGCCCGAGAGTTTCGAGTCGAGCGTGTAGCTGCCGGGGATCGCCTCCTCGGGGGCGTCGTCGGGTCGCGCGGTCATGCCTCGATCGTAGGCGGCGCCTCCGTCAGTGCGGCGAGCTCGGCCCGCACGTACGGGTCGTCGGGCCGCGCCTCGGCGAGGGCACGCTGGATCTCGAGGGCCTCGTCGTCGCGGCCGAGGCTGCGCAGGCACCGGCCGACCGACCACTTCGCGACGTGCCGCTGCTCGGCCGTTCCGTACGCCTCGGCCGCCTGCGCCGCCGCTTCGAAGTGCATGAGCGCCCCGGTGAGGCGGCCCGCGTCGTGCAGGGTCCACCCGAGGTTGTTGTGCAGGGCGACCCCCCAGCGCAGCACCCGCGGGTCGCGGACGCCGTCGAGCACGTCGAACCCCTCGGTCGCCCACTCCTCCTCGTGACCGGTGTCGTTGAGCGCGAGCATGTGCAGGGCGTCGAGCACGAGGAAGCTCGATCCGGCGAGCGCCGCCTCGCGCACCCCTCGCGTCAGTTCGGGCACGGCATCGGCCGGACGCCGATCGGCTGCGGCGAGCCGCCCCCGCTCGATCGCGACCCTGGCGCGCAGCTCCGCGGAGAACGCGGCGGGCTCGTCGTCGCCCGCGGGCTGCGCGGCGACCTCGTCGAGCACGGCGAGCGCCTCCTCGCCGCGGGCGAGGAGTCCGAGGGCACGGGCGAGCTGCGTCTGCATGACGGCGCGCGTGTGCGCCGGCTGCGAGACGTCGCCCGCGAGCTCGCGGAAGCGGGCTGCGCTGGCCTCGGGATCGGAGAAGTCCCAGAGCCGGTCGATCAGCTGTTGTTCGGGGCCCCGATGCCGGGACGGTTCGGCGGGCACTCGGTCGGTCGAGCCGGTCTCATCTTCATCAATCGGGGCAGGCACCCCTCCATCATGGCAGCGCCCGGCGCACGTCGATATGCTGCCCTGAGCATGACCCGCATCATCGCCGGATTCGCCGGCTCCCTCAGCCTCCAAGTGCCGCGCTCCGGCACCCGCCCCACGAGCGACCGCGTGCGCGAGGCGATCTTCTCGGCGCTCGAGGCGCGCGACGCCATCGACGGCGCCCGCGTGCTCGATCTCTACGCGGGCTCTGGCGCGCTCGGCCTCGAGGCCGCGAGCCGCGGCGCGGCCGAAATCGTGCTCGTCGAACGGGCGAAGCCCGCCTCCGACATCTGCCGACGCAACGCCGACGCACTGGCCCGCGCCGACGGCGGCGCGCACGGGGTTCGCGTCCGCGTCGTGCAGCGGGCCGTCGCCGCCTACCTCGAGGGCGCGGCGGGCCCCGTCGACCTCGTGTTCATCGACCCGCCGTACGACCTCGGCGAGCAGGCGCTCGCGCACGACCTCGAGCTCCTCGCCCCGCTGCTCTCCGCCGACGCGGTCGTCATGGTCGAGCGCAGCAGCCGCTCGCCCGAACCGGTCTGGCCGACAGGTCTCTCGCCCGAGCGGCGGCGCGACTACGGCGAGACGACCCTCTGGTGGGCCGCGGCCGATCAGCCCGAACGGCCGTCCCAGCCCGAGTAGGGGTCCCAACCGACGGCCGTGAACGCTGCGCCGTCGAGCCGCAGTTCGCCCGGGGCATCCACGACCCGGCCGATCACCTCGAACGGCGCGGGGATCACCGACCCCGCGGGGAACGTCGCGAGCAGACCGTGGTCCTCGGCGCCCGCGAGCGCGACGCGCACGTCGTCGCCGAGGGCCGCACCGTCGAAGTCGAGCCCGACGCCGCTCGCCTCGGCGAGCCGGCGGGCGTCGCGTGCGAGGCCGTCGGAGACGTCGAGCATCGCCGTCGCCCCCGCCTCGGCGGCCGTCACGCCCGCGGCGACCGGCGGGCACGGTGCGAGCTGGGCCGCGAGCAGGCGCGGTTCGCGGTCGCGGAGCGCAGCGGTGCGCTCGGGCGAGGGCTCGCCCGTGGCATCCACCCCCTCGGCGAAGAGCAGGGCGAGGCCCTGCGCCGCGTCGCCGCGGGCGCCTGCGTGCGCGACGACGTCGCCGACCCGGGCGCCCGACCGCGTGACCGGCGCGCGCCCCTCGAGGTCGCCGAACGCGGTCACCGCGATCGTGAGCACCGATGAGGCCGAGAGGTCGCCGCCGACGACGCCCGCGCCGGGTGCGAGCGCGGCGAGGCCCTCGCGCAGGCCGTCGGCGATGCCCTCGAGCACGGCGACGTCGAGGCTCGGCGGTGCCGCGATCGCGACGACGAGCGCCGTCGGGCGTGCGCCCATCGCGGCGACGTCGGTGAGATTGGTGGCCGCCGCCTTCCAGCCGAGCTCGAACGGCGTGGACCAGGCGAGCCGGAAGTCGGGGCCGTGGATCATCATGTCGCTCGTGACCACGAACCGCGCGTCGGGCGCGGCCACCACCGCGGCGTCGTCGCCCGCGCCGAGGAGTGCCGAATCGCCGGGGCGCAGGCGCGGGAGGATGCGCGCGAGCACGGCCTGCTCGCCGAGCACGCCGATCGAATCGGCGGCGGCTTCGGTCGGGAGGGGCTCGTCGGGCATTCATTCAGCGTAGGTCACCGGATGCCGCGGGGTAGTGTGTAATGGTTCTTTACGAATTCGGTCCGAATCCCTACGCTGAGTTCGCGAACAAACCCGAACGCGGTGAACGTCCCCCGCTCACCGCCCCCTGCGATGGAGCGAACGTGAGTCGACGGAGCGAACGAGCAGAGAACCGTCGACGGCGCCGCCGCACGACCATCGCCATCACCGCCATCGCGAGCGCCTTCGCACTCGTCGGCGTGGCCGGGGTGACCGGCGTCGCCTGGGCGAACGGCGAGCTGGAGCGGCTCAACAGCACCGAGATCCCGTGCACCGAGCCCGCCGAGCTGCACGTCGTCGCCGACCCCGCGATCGCCGCGACCGTGAAGGCCATCGCCGCCGACTACGACGCGAGCGCGAAGTCGTGCTCCCGCACGGAGGTGGTCTCGCAGGCGTCCGTCGACACCGCGGCGATGCTGGCCTCGGGCAACGCGAAGGGGCTCGATGCGTGGATCCCCGACTCCCCCGTCTGGCTCGTGCGCATGTCGAGCACCGCGCGATCGCTCGGCCGCTCCGTGCCGAACTTCGCCCTCGAGCGCTCGATCGCCTCGAGTCCCGTCGTCTTCGCCGCCGACGCCGCCCACGCGAGCGAACTCGGCGACCTCGTCCCCGGGTGGAACGCGCTCATGAAGGGCGCGTTCACGGCGCTGCTGCCCGACCCCGACTCCTCGTCCGCGAGCCTCAGCGCCCTGCAGGCCATGGAGCGACGCGCCGACATCGGCTCGCCGCGGCAGTTCCAGTCCGCGATGATCGCGCTCAACGACACCGTGCTGCCGACGGCCGCCGATGCCTTCGCCGCGCTCGCACAGAGCCCGGCGAGCACCTTCGCGATCGCCAGCGAGCAGCAGATCGCCCTCCACAACAGCGAGGTCGGGTCGTCCCCGCTCGTCGCGCTCTCCCCGTCCGACGGCACGCTCGCGCTCAACTACCCGTTCCTGCGCGCGCTCGACAAGTCAGAACTCGCGAAGAACCTGCCCGCCGCCGGTGAGGAACCCGCGGCCGCCACCGCCGAGTCCCTCGCGCTCGAGCTCCGGGCACGCGAACTCGACGGCCTCAAGCTCGCGCTCTGGGGCGCGAAGGACGCCTTCGCCGCCGACGGCTTCCGCGACGGCGTCGGGTCGGGCGAACTCGACCAGGAGGGCGTGCTCTCCGAGGCGATCGCCGTCGACACGGCCGCAGCCGGCGCACAGGTCGCGATCCTCCGCACCTGGGGCGTCCTCAGTCTCCGCTCGCGCATCCTCTCCGTCATCGACGTCTCGGGGTCGATGGAGGAGCCCACGGTGACCGGCCTCCGTCGGATCGACCTGCTCACGCAGGCGACGAGTTCGACGCTGGCGCAGTTCTCGGGCGACGTCGACCTCGGCCTGTGGATCTTCTCGACCGAACGCGCCGGGGATCGCGACTGGGAGGCGCTCGCCCCCATCGACCGGCTCGGCGACGACGAGCACAAGGCGGCGCTCGGCTCCGCCATCGCCTCGCTCCCCGGCCGGCTCGGCGGCGCCACCGGGCTCTACGACACCGCCCTCGCCGCGGTCGCCCACGTGCGCTCGACCTACGACAGCGAGCGCGTGAACTCGGTGCTCCTCCTCACCGACGGGCGCAACGAGGACGAGAACGGCATCACGCTCGACCAGTTGCTCGTGCAGCTCACCGAGATGAACGACCCCGCCAAGCCCGTCCCCGTCATCCTCGTCGGCATCGGGCCCGACACCGACGTCGACGCGATGCGCGCGATCGCCACGGCCACCGGGGGCGCCGCGTACTCCGCCGCGAAACCCCAGGACCTCAGTACCGTGCTCACCGACGCGCTGTCCCAGCGCGCCTGCCGGCCGAACTGCTGACGCCCAGCTTCCACGGAGTCCGACGACTACGCTGAAGGGGATGTCTCACCCGAACGGCCCCAGCCCCGCCGCCACGCGCCCCCGCCGCCTCCGACTCTCCGTGCTGCTCCTCGCCGGTGCCGCGACGCTCGCGCTCAGCGGCTGCAGCCCGGTCGTGCCGATGGACCCGGCCGTCGACGCGAGCTCGCCCGACTGCGCCGCCGTCGTCGTACGCCTGCCCGATGCGATCGCGAAGGACACCGAGGCCGAGCAGCCCAAGCGGGAGACGAACGCGCAGGGCACGGGCGCCTGGGGCTCCCCCGCCTCCGTGTTCCTCAGCTGCGGAGTGCCTGCGCCCGGCCCCACGACCGACCGCTGCGTCACCGTCAACGGCGTCGACTGGGTCATCGACGAATCCGACGCGCCGAACTACTACTTCACCACCTACGGGCGCACGCCCGCCGTCCGAGTACTTGTCAACAACGATGTGGTCTCGGGCACGACGGCGATCACCGAGCTGTCGGGTGCGGTGTCGGTGATCCCCGCCGAGGGTGCCTGCACGACGACCCCCGCAGACTGAGGGATCGAGCGGGCGATGCTCCCGGCGGTCAGCCCGCCGTGCGCCGGTCCGCGTCGATCGCGTCCGCGAGGTCGAGGAGCAGCTCGAGCAGCCACCGCCACGTCTCGGGGTCGACACCGGGCAGCATCTCGGGCGAGGTGAGGATCAGACGGCGGTCGACGATCTCGAGGTCGAGCGGGCGTTCGCGGAACCGGCGCACCAGCTCGGGCGTGAACAGCGTGCGTTCGAGCAGGCCGCGCGCGGTCTCGCCGCGGCCGACGCGCGACGACACCGCGAAGCGAGCGGCGAGCTCGTCGCCGTGCTCGAGCCCCGAGAGATCGACGTCGCCGAGCGCCACGTCGATCGGGCCGGGGGCCGCGAGGCGGGCACCGCCCGCGCGCGTGCGCAGGTCGACCGTGAGGCGCGGCGCGTCGTGCTCGAGCGTCGCCGCGGCGTACGCCCACGTTCGCGTCTCGCCGCCGCGGTACCCGGCGAGGTACGAGTGCCGGCCGACCTCGATCTCACGCGGACCCGCGAAATCGACGACATCGCCCGACACCGAGCCTCCCAGGCTCGCGAAGATCCGTCCGGGCTTCACCGGTGCCGTCACCCGCGGAAGGTAGCGGGCGCCGTTGCGCTCGGCGAAGCGCTGCAGACGATACCGGCGGGCACGACCGGCCGTCGTCTCCCGCCGCGTCGATCGCACGATGAACACGATCGCGACGAGCGCGACGAGCCCCGAGATCGCCACGGCGAGCGGACCCGACATCGCACCGAAGATCAGGGCGCCGAGCCCGCACGCGACGAGGACGAGCCCGATGAGCGCGCAGCCGCCGAGCGCCTCGGAGCGCGCGAGGCCGTGCTCGCGCGCCAAGGCGGCGGCGCGCTGGTCGTCGGCTCGGTCGAGCGGTTCGGTCAGCGGCGCGAAGTCGAGCTCCGAGACATCCATCGAGGGGTCAGCGGGCGCCGGTGGCGACGCCGACCTCGATGAGCTCGGTGATGAGTTCGGGGTAGCTGAGACCCGAGTTGAGCCAGCACGTCGGGAACATCGAGATCGGCGTGAAGCCGGGCATCGTGTTGAGCTCGTTCACGACGAAGCCCTCGTCGGTGAGGAACACGTCGACCCGGGCGAGACCCTGGCCGCCGATCGCCTCGAATGCGCGACGCGCGATGCGCTGCAGCTCGAAGAGCTCGCCGTCGCCGAGTTCGGCGGGGCAGACGAGTTCGACGCCCGGGGCATCCAGGTACTTCGCCTCGAAGTCGTAGAACTCGCGACCCGTGACGACGACCTCGCCGGCGACGCTCACCCGCGGGCCCGAGCCGTCGCGCCCCTCGAGGACGGCGCACTCGATCTCGCGACCGGTGACGCCCGACTCGATGAGCACCGAACCGTCCTCCGCGAACGCGGTCTCGAGCGCGGCGTCGAGCTCCGCCCAGTCGGCGACCCTCGAGACGCCGACCGAGGAGCCGGCGCGCGCCGGCTTCACGAACGCGGGCAGGCCGAGGCTGCGGATGCGGCGCTGCCACAGCTCGGGATCGGCCGCGAGACCGGCACGCGTCACGGTCACCCACGGCGCCACGGCGATGCCGGCGCCCTCGAGCACCGTCTTCGTGAAGTGCTTGTCCATGCCGAGCGAGGAGGCGAGCACGCCGTTGCCGACGTACGGCAGGCCGACGAGCTCGAGCAGCCCCTGGATCGTGCCGTCCTCGCCGAAACGGCCGTGCAGGATCGGGAACACCACGTCGACCTCGCCGAGCGAACGCGTGCCCGACTCGTCGGTCACCGTCATCTCGCGCGACGCCGTCGAGGTGGGCCAGGACACCCGGCTGCCGTTGTCGACGACCTCGGGCAGGTGCTCGGGGTCGAGCGCGAAGCGCGCAGGGTCGTCGCTCTCGAGCACGAACGCGCCATCACGGGTGATCCCGACGGGGATCACCTCGAAACGGCTACGGTCGATCGCTCCCAGCACCCCGCCCGCCGTTGCGCAGCTGATCGAGTGTTCGCTTGAACGCCCGCCGAAGAGCAGAACCACCCTGAGCTTGTCCATCGTTCGTCCTTTCGCCCTGGGGCTCGTCGTCGGTCGTGAGGTGGGGCGCGATGTCCTTCGGGTCGAGGGTGCCCGCGAGCACCTGACGCACCTGTTCGACGATGGGCATGTCGACGCCCTTCGCCCGCGCGAGTTCGAGGATCGGCCCGACCGAGGCGAGCCCCTCGGTGGTCTGCTGCATCTGGTTCACGACGTCGTTGAGGTGATACCCCTGACCGAGCAGGCGGCCCGCCGTGTTGTTGCGCGACAGCGGCGACTGGCTCGTCGCGATGAGGTCGCCGAGGCCGGCGAGGCCCGACAGCGTCTCGGGGTGGGCGCCGAAGGCGACCGCGAAGTCACTCATCTCGACGAGTCCGCGCGTGATGATCGACGCCTTCGTGTTGTCGCCGTAGCCGGCGCCGTCGACGATGCCGATCGCCACCGCGATGAGGTTCTTCAGCACGCCGCCGAACTCGGTGCCGATGACGTCGGTGTTGACGAAGGAGTGGAAGTAGCGGTTGCGCGCGACCGAGGCGACCGCCTGTGCCGTCTCGAGGCTCGTCGAGGAGACGACGGCGGCCGTCGGCTGCTCCTTCGCGATCTCGAGCGCGAGGTTCGGGCCCGAGATGACCGCGATCTGCGACTCGTCGATGGGCAGCACCTCGGCGATGACCTCGCTCATGCGCTTGCCCGTCGACTTCTCGACGCCCTTCATGAGCGAGATGACCGTGGCCTGGGCGTGCAGGTGCGGCGCGATGAGCTTGAGGTTGTCGCGCAGCGACTGGCTCGGCACCGAGACGAACACCTGCTCGGCACCCGCGAGGGCGAGGTCGAGGCGGCTCGTCGCACGGAGACCGAGCGGGAGGTTCACCCCGGGGAGGTAGTCGCTGTTGCGCTTCGCCTCCTGGATCTCGCGCGCCAGCTCGGGGCGGCGCGCCCAGAGCACCACGTCGGCCCCGCCGTCGGCGAGGATCTTCGCGAAGGTCGTGCCCCAGCTGCCGGCGCCGAGGACGGCGACCCGCTTGCCCGCGGGCTTCCGCGCGTTCTGCTTAGTCTTCAAGGCGGCCCGTCTCCTTCTGGCCGTGCGCCGCAGGATCCCAGCGCTCGGCCGGCGCCGGCTCGTGCCGGATCTCGGCGAGGAGCTCGGCGATCGCGTCCATCAGCTTGGCGGTCGCGGCGAGCAGCGTCGCCTGGTCGATCGGCTTGCCGCGGTACGCGCTGAGGTCGAGCGGTTCGCCGATGATGACGTCGATCGTCTTGCGCGGGAAGAGGCTGAGCTTCTTGCCGTAGCGCGGCATGAGGGCCTGCGTGCCCCAGTGGGCGGCGGGCACGATGGGGATGTCCCGTTCCAGCGCGATCCGCACGGCCCCGGTCTTGCCGCGCATCGGCCACAGGTCGGGGTCGCGGGTGAGCGAGCCCTCGGGGTAGACGACGACCATCCGCCCCTTCTCGACGAGCTCTTCGGCGGCCCGCAGTGCCGCGTGGCCGTTGCTGCCTGCACGTTCGACGGGGATCTGCCCCGAGGTGCGCAGGAACCAGCCGAGCACGGGGTTCTTGAACAGGGAGGCCTTCGCGAGGAAGCGCGGGGCGCGCCCGAGCTTCCAGCTCGCGGCGCCCATCACGACCGGGTCGATCTCGCTGTAGTGGTTCGGCGCGAGCACGAACGCACCCGACTGCGGCATGCGCTCCCGATGGTGGAACCGGTACCGGACCACGAGGTTCAGCAGCGGCAGGATGAGGCAGGCGAGCACCCAGAAGAACGAGGGCCGGCGAGTCTCCGAACGGGGCTTCGCAGTCGCCGTCGGAGAGGAGTCGTCGTGTTGCACTCCCCTATTATCCTTCGAGTTCGAAATCCGCCCCGAGCAGTTCGAGCTTCGTGATGAAGTTCTCGTACCCCCGCGCGATGATTCCGACGTTCGACACGGTCGAACGCCCTTCGGCGGTGAGCGCCGCGATGAGGTGGCTGAACCCGCCGCGCAGGTCGGGCACCTCGATGTCGGCGCCCGTGAGCTTCGACGGACCCGAGATCACCGCGGAGTGCTTGAAGTTGCGCTGGCCGAATCGGCAGGCGCGCCCGCCCAGGCACTCCTTGTGCACCTCGATCGAGGCGCCCATCTCGACGAGCGCGTCGACGAAGCCGAAGCGCTGCTCGTACACCGTCTCGTGCACGATCGAGACGCCCTTGGCCTTCGAGAGCGCCACCACGAGCGGCTGCTGCCAGTCGGTCATGAAGCCGGGGTGCACGTCGGTCTCGATGATGACGGGCTTCAGCTCGCCACCGGGGTGGTAGAAGCGGATGCCGTCCTCTTCGATCTCGAACGCGCCGCCGACCTTGCGGAAGACGTTGAGGAAGGTGAGCATCTCGGCCTGGCGTGCCCCGCCGACGAAGATGTCGCCATCGGTCGCGAGCGCCGCGGCGGCCCAGCTGGCGGCCTCGTTGCGGTCGAAGAGGGCCCGGTGCGTGTAGCCGTCGAGCTTGTCGACGCCCTCGATCCGGATGACCCGGTCGGTGTCGACCGTGATGACCGCGCCCATCTTCTGGAGGATGTTGATGAGATCCATGATCTCGGGCTCGATCGCGGCGCCCGAGAGCTCGGTGATGCCTTCGGCGAGCACCGCCGTGAGGAGCACCTGCTCGGTCGCGCCGACGCTCGGGTACGGCAGGGCGACCTTCGCGCCGTGCAGGCCGCCGGGCGCCGACATGCGGATGCCGCTCGGGAGCTTCTCGACGATGGCGCCGAAGTTGCGCAGCACCTCGAGGTGGTAGTCGATGGGGCGGTCGCCGATGCGGCAGCCGCCGAGGTCGGGGATGAACGCCTCGCCGAGTCGGTGCAGCAGCGGACCGCAGAACAGGATCGGGATGCGGCTCGAGCCCGCGTGCGCGTCGATGTCGGCCATGTGCGCCGACTCGACGGCCGAGGGGTCGAGGATGAGCTCGCCCTCCTCGCCCTCGGTGACGGTCACTCCGTGCACCTCGAGGAGACCGCGGACGATGCGCACGTCACTGATGTTCGGCACGTCCTTCAGGACGCTCGGGGTGTCGCCGAGGAGCGCCGCCACCATCGCCTTGGTGACGAGGTTCTTGGCGCCCTTGAGTTCGATCCGACCACGAAGCGGCTTGCCGCCGTTGATCGTGATCCTGTCGACGTTCAACCCGACTGCCGTTCCGTGGTTCTTGGCATCCTGCCCGAGTGTGTTCACAGACTCCCTGATTCCGCCGGCTCCCGGATGGGGAGCGTCTTGGGCCGCCACGCCGCCCGATGTGTTTCGAACTCGGCAATGGCCGCTTCGTCCCGGAGAGTGAGGCCGATGTCGTCCAGACCCTCCAGAAGCCTCCACCGAGTGTAGTCGTCGATATCGAAGGCAACTGTGAGCGCGCCCGCGCTCACCGTCCGTGCAACGAGATCGACGGTCACGTCTATTCCCGGGTCGGCCTCGATGACCTCCCAGATGCGCTCGACGTCCTCGTAGGCGACCTGCGCCGCGACGAGGCCCTGCTTGCCCGAGTTCCCGCGGAAGATGTCGCCGAAACGCGAGCTCACGACGACGTCGAAGCCGTAGTCGCGCAGCGCCCACACCGCGTGCTCGCGGCTCGAGCCGGTGCCGAAGTCGGGGCCGGCGATGAGGATCTTCGCGCCCTGGTACTCGGGGCGGTTGAGCACGAACTCGGGGTCCTGTCGCCAGCCGTGGAAGAGGGCGTCGTCGAAGCCGGTCTTCGTGACCCGCTTGAGGAAGACGGCGGGGATGATCTGGTCGGTGTCGACGTTCGAGCGCCGCAGCGGCACCGCGACGCCGGTGACGGTCGTGATCTTCTCCATCAGCGCACCTCTCCTTCGTGCTGTTCGTTCTGCAGGTCCCAGGGGCTCGAGAGCGTGCCGCGGATCGCGGTCGCCGCCGCGACGAGCGGCGAGACGAGGTGGGTGCGACCGCCCTTGCCCTGGCGGCCCTCGAAGTTGCGGTTCGAGGTCGATGCGCAGCGCTCGCCCGGGGCGAGCTGGTCGGGGTTCATGCCGAGGCACATCGAGCAGCCGGCGAAGCGCCACTCGGCGCCGAAGTCGGTGAAGACCTTGTCGAGGCCCTCCGCCTCGGCCTCGAGGCGCACGCGCGCCGAGCCGGGCACGACCATGACGCGCACGCCCTCGGCCTTCTGCTTGCCCTTCACGATCGAGGCGAACGCGCGCAGGTCTTCGATGCGGCTGTTCGTGCAGGAGCCCATGAACACCGCGTCGACCTTGATGTCCTTGAGGGGGGTGCCCGCGGCGAGGTCCATGTACTCGAGCGCGCGCTCGGCCGCGGCGCGCTCGTGCTGGTCGTCGATCGTGGCGGGGTCGGGAACCGTCTCGGAGAGCGAGACGCCCTGGCCGGGGTTCGTGCCCCACGTGACGAAGGGCTCGAGGGTGTCGGCGTCGATCGAGACCTCGGCGTCGAACACGGCGCCCTCGTCGGTCGCGAGGGTGTCCCAGTACGCGACCGCGTCGTTCCAGTCGTCGCCCTCGGGTGCGTGGGCGCGGCCCTTCAGATAGGCGTACGTCGTCTCGTCGGGCGCGACCATGCCGGCACGGGCGCCCGCCTCGATCGACATGTTGCAGATCGTCATGCGGCCGTCCATCGACAGCGCGCGGATCGCCGAGCCGCGGTACTCGAGCACGTAGCCCTGCCCGCCGCCGGTGCCGATCTTCGCGATCACGGCGAGGATGATGTCCTTCGCGGTCACGCCCGGGCGCAGCGCACCCTCGACGTTGATCGCCATCGTCTTGAAGGGTTTCAGCGGCAGGGTCTGCGTCGCGAGCACGTGCTCGACCTCGCTCGTGCCGATGCCGAACGCCATCGCGCCGAAGGCGCCGTGCGTCGAGGTGTGGCTGTCGCCGCAGACGACGGTGATGCCGGGCTGCGTGAGGCCGAGCTGCGGGCCCACGACGTGCACGATGCCCTGCTCCTTGTCGCCGAGCGAGTGCAGGCGGATGCCGAACTCGGCCGCGTTCCTGCGCAGCGTCTCGATCTGGGTGCGGCTCGTGAGGTCGGCGATCGGCTTGTCGATGTCGAGCGTCGGGGTGTTGTGGTCTTCGGTCGCGATCGTGAGATCGGGGCGGCGCACGGGGCGACCGGCCATGCGGAGGCCGTCGAAGGCCTGCGGGCTCGTGACCTCGTGCACCAGGTGCAGATCGATGTAGATCAGGTCGGGGGTGCCGTCTTCGCCCTGCTTCACGAGGTGGGCGTCCCAGACCTTCTCGGCCAGGGTGCGGGGGCGGTCGGCGCTCGTCTGCGCAGTGCTCATGCGTTCGTCTTTCTTCGTGCCAATGGGATCTACTTCGATCCGGAAGGGTCAGCCGACGACGGACTCCGCGGCGGGGACGGCCTCAGATCGAAGACCCGCCGCGGCGACGAAGGAGGAGTCGTGGCGCGCGCATGCGTTCAGGCTAACACTTCGCGATCGCGCCGCCGTCCATGCGACGAACCGCGACAGCCCGGGTCCGTGTGCCGCCCCGCGCCGGCTCGCGCCGCCTCACGCGTCGCCTCGCGTCGCGCGACGTCAGCCGCGCGCGGCGACGCGGTCGACCCGGAACCCGAGCTCTCCGAGGTAGAGCGCTGCGCCGAGCGGGGCGAGCACTGGCTCACGCGGAGCGAGCTCCTGCAGCGCACCGCCCGGCGACTCGATGCGCACCCCGTTCGTCGAACCGAGGTCGGTCACGCGCAGTCCGCCGTCGACCGGTTCGACGAGGGCGTGCGTCTTCGAGACCGTGCGCGCGGGGTCGTCGACGGCGACGGCGCGCGCGCCGGGCGCGCCCGCGGCGACCGGGTCGCGTCCGAGCAGGAGGGCGCCGTCGGCGATGATCGCGAGACCGGATGCCGCGACGAGGCGCACCTCGGCCGTGCCCGCCCGCGGCGGCTCGGGCGCCTCAGGCTCAGGCTCGGGCTCGGGCTCGGGCTCGGGTACCTGTTGCTCGGGCGCCGGCTCCACGATCGGCTGCTGCGGCGCCGGACTGGCGACCGGCGGCATCGGGAGCGGTGCCCCGGGCGGGGCGGAGGGAAGCCCGCGACCCGGGGCGAAGCTCGGCAGCCCGCGCGGCGGCACGGCTCGCACCGTGCGATCGGGCGCCGTCGATTCGGGCGCCTGCGGCAAGAGGCCCGGCGGCGGGACGATGAAATCGGGGTCACCCACGGGAAACAGCCTAGCGACGCGAGCGGATCCGGTACCGACTGATGAAACGGCGCACCCGACCGACCGCGGAGGTGACCGCGGCGGTCGCCGCCTCGGCCTCGGTCCAGCGTCGTTCGACGACCTCGTCGGGCACGGCCCGCCCCTCGAACACATCGCGGTCGATCGTCGACGCGAGGGTCGAGAGCGGCACCGTCTCCGTGGCATCCGGACCGCCCGTGCGCAGCGCCTCGCCGAGGCCCTGCTCGTGGATCTGCCGTTCGAGCGATCGAGCCGACTGGAGGCGCGTGCCCTGCGCAGGCGGCTCGAACCCGAGCTCGGCGTAGCGGTCGACCAGCTCCTCCCAGGCGGCCGCCGACTGGCGGTCGTTCGCGCCGGTGCGCCGTCGGCGACGGCGCGCGGCCTTCACGAGCATGACCGCGAGCATCGGCAGGAAGATGATCGCCGCAGGGATCCCGATGACGCCGAGCGTCGCCCACGCCCAACCGGGGATCTGGAAGGGCTTGTCCTTGTCGTCGTCATCGGTCTCGTCGATCTCGACCGTCGCGAGCAGCTCGTCGTCGGTGTGCTCCACCCTCGGGGGCTGGCGCACCTGCGGCTGCGGCTCCGACTTCGGCTTCGGCGTCTCCTCCTGGGGGACGTCGACCTGATCGGGCGTCGGACGGAACGACACCCAGCCCACGCCGTCGAAGGCGACCTCGACCCACGCGGTGACGTCGTCGCCGACGACCTCGACCTCGTCCTGCCCGTCGGCGATCTCGGGTGCGAAGCCCATGACGACCCGGGCCGGGTACCCGAGGTTGCGCGCCATGAGCGCCATGGCGGCCGCGTACTGCTCGGCGTCGCCGACCATCTGCTGCCGGGTGAAGAGTTCGGCGATCCGGTCGGCGCCGTGGCCGGCGCGCGAGGGCACCGCGTCGGAGGCGAGACCGTGGCTCAGGAATCCGCCCGTCTTCAGGGCCTGCTCGATCGCGCGCAGCTGCTCGATCGGGCTCGCCGCGTCACCGGCGAACTCCCCCGCCTTCGCCTCGGCCACGTCGGGCGAGTTCTCGACGATCGGCAGGGTCAGATCGGCGACGGGCACGTCGACGAGATCGTCGGTGTCGGGCTCGCGCTGCACCTTCGCCGTGAGCGCGTACCGGGTGCCCTCGCCGACCCCGCTCGTGAGCACCGCGGTGCCCGCCTCGGGGTTGTAGCGCAGGTCGCCGGAACGCGCGGCACTGCCGTCGTCGAGGAGCCGCAGCGAGCTGCCGTAGCCCACCGTCGGCAACCAGACGTCGGAGTAGGCGCCCACCTCGATCTCGACGTCCCGCTCGGAGCCGAGCGTCGCGAGCCCGGGGGCGGGCAGGTTCTCGCCGACGATGCCGTAGCCGCCGCCGTCGGCGCCGACGTCCTCGGGGCCGGCCACGTTCCAGAGGCGGCCCGAGTAGGAGTCCATCGTCGCGAGCCGCAGCGTGTCGCCCGGCTCGAGACCCTTCACGGTGAAGAGGGTCTCTTCGGCGAGGTCCTTCGTGTACGTGCGGAACCCCGAGAGCGGGCTCGCGAACTCGAGCGGGTCGAACGGCGGCACGATCTCGTCACGCAGCACGAACCGCTCGGGGCTCACCGGGGCGAACGCCATGCCCGCGAGCGCGCCGATCGCGACGGCGCCCGCGACGACGCTCGCGGTGCCCGTGACCTTCTGCCGACGCAGGCGCTTCGCCCCGTCGCCCGAGGCCTCGACCGTTGCGCCACGGCGCCACGCGATCCAGACGAGCGCGATCACCGCGAACGCCACCCCGCGGACCCCCGCGAAGTACGCCTCATCGGTGCCGAGGAGGATGCCCGCGAGGTAGAGGAGGGCCGGGCCGATGACGAGCACGCTCGCGCGGAGCGCGGTGCGGCGCTTCGGCAGCCAGCGCGTCGCGAGCAGTGCGCCGACGAGCGACACGAGCCACGCCGCGAAGTACGGCAGCGCGGCGATGTAGTACGGCGCCTCGACGGGCGTGCCGATCGTCACGATGTCGGCCCAGCCGAAGACCGCGCCGTAGGCGAGGCCCGAGAGCGAGGCGAGCGAGGGCAGCACGACGAACATCCCGGCCTCGGGCATCGTGAACGGCGTGCCGAGGAGGAAGTAGGCGACGATCGCGACGAGCACCGTCGTCACGACACCGAGACGCCAGACCGAACCGGCGACTGCGGCGAGCGTGCCGACCACGAGCCCGGCGAGTGCGGCGACGAGGAAGTTCAGGTCCCCGAACGAGGTCTCGAAGCCGAGGATGCCGAGCACAGACAGCAGGCTGAGCACGAGCAGGTCGCTCGTGACGTGGCGGGGCAACGGCCTCACGGGCGGAGCCTCCTCATCAGTCGGGGCAGATCGCCGAGCGCGCCGACCGTCGCGACCGTCGTGCCGGCCACCTTCGAGAGCGTGCTCGCGGCCCCCTCCGCGACGCGGATCGCGATGGTCTCGGTGTCGCCGCCGAACACGGTCTCCACCGTGCGGAACTCGGCGAGCGGCAGATTCGACCCGCCGACCGTGATCACGACGCTCGGCGCGGGCAGCCGTTTCGTCGACTCCCGAACGAAATCGCGCAACGTCGGGTACGCGCGTTCGACCGGGTCGATGCGGGCGGAGTCGTCGAGGAACACCGTCGGCGTCGCCGTGCGGAGCGTCACCCCCTCGGTGACGACGGCGAGCCGGGTCGCATCGCGGATCACCTGCACGCCGATCGAGGCGAGCACCGAGACGCCGAGCTCGAACTCGTCGTCGCTCGCGTAGTGCGCCCGCTCGGTCGACTGGATGAGGATGAGCTGCGAACGCCGCGTCTCCTCGTACTGGCGCACCATGAGCTGGCCGGTGCGCGCCGAGGTGCGCCAGTGCACGTTGCGCAGCGCATCGCCCGGCTCGTACGCGCGCAGCGCGTGGAACGAGATGTCGTTGTTCGTGATGACCTTCGTGACCTCGCCCTCGAGGTCGCGCACGAGCCCCGCGGCCGAAGGCCGCAGCCGCGCGGTCACCGGGTGCACGAAGAGCTCGACGGGGTCGGTCCAGCGCACCGTGCGGCGGAGGATCCCGAGCTGGTCGCCGCGCACCGACACGGCGGGCCCGGCGATGATCACCGCACGCCGGTTCGTCGGCACCGCGAAGAGCTCCTCGTGCTCGCCGTCGGGCGGCAGCTGCGGCACGACGAACTCGGCGAGCCCCGCACCCACCGGCAGTTCGATGCGGGCCGGCGCCGACGGCGCCGTGCCCGCGTTGCGCACGACGAGCCGCCCGAGGGCGCGCTCCCCCGCGACGACGCGCGCCGGCTGCAGCTCGATGCCCACCGCGAAGTGCATGCGGCCGAACACGAACGCGATCGAGACGAGCACGGCCGCGAGCATCGTGAACCCGAGGAACGCGAACTCGATCCAGCCGAACACCCACGCCACGACGAGCGACACGGCTGCGGCGGCGAGCACGAGCCATCCGGTCGTCGAGACGACCCCCGTCACCGGTTCGCAGAACGCGGCCACCGCGCGCCAGGCGCGCGCGAGGGTCGCGCCAAGCGAACGGGCGGATGCCGCGAGCGAACGTGCGACGGCGCGGAATGCGATGCGCGCCTGGGACGGAGTCTTCGGCGCGCCGGCGTCGGCGCTCATGCCGCCCGGTAGGCCGGCGGTGCGATCTCGACGAGCACCCGCGACACGATGTCCTCGGCCGTGACGCCGGCGAACTCGGACTCGGGGTCAACGATGATGCGGTGCGCGAGCACCGGCACCGCGAGCTCCCGCACGTCGTCGGGCGTGGCGAAGGTGCGGCCGTGCGCGATTGCCCACGTCTTCACCGCGCGGGCGAGCGCGAGCGCGCCGCGCATGCTGACGCCGAGCGACGAGTCCTTGTGGACGCGCGTCGCCGAGACGATCTCGTTGAGGTACGACAGCACCGCGGCGTCGACGTGCACCTCGCTCGCGAGCTGCGCCATCGTCGTGATCGAGCTCGGCGCGATGATCGGCGACACCTTCGATGCACGTGCGCGGTTCGCGGAGTCGAGCAGCAGCGTCACCGCCGTGTCGTGGTCGGGGTAGCCGAGCGAGGTCTTGATGAGGAAGCGGTCGAGCTGCGCTTCGGGCAGCGAGTAGGTGCCCGCCTGCTCGACGGGGTTCTGCGTCGCGATGACCATGAACGGGCTGCCGACCTCGTAGCTCACGCCGTCGACGGTGACGCGCCCCTCCTCCATGACCTCGAGGAGCGACGACTGCGTCTTCGGCGAGGCGCGGTTGATCTCGTCGGCCAGCACGATCGACGCGAAGATCGGACCGCGGTGGAACTCGAACTGGCCCTTGCCCTGGTCGTAGATCGTCACGCCCGTGACATCCGAAGGCAGCAGGTCGGGGGTGAACTGGATGCGCGAGTTGGTGCCGTCGAGGGTGTTCGCGAGCGCCTTCGCGAGCACCGTCTTGCCCGTGCCCGGGAAGTCCTCGAGGAGCACGTGCCCGTCGGAGAGCAGCGCCGTGACGACGAGCTCGATCACCTCGCGCTTCCCGAGGATGGCGCGGTCGACGTTGTCCACGAGCTTCGAGAAGGCGTCCTGGAACCAGAGGGCCTGATCTTCGGTGACTGACATGGGGTGCTGTTCTCTCTCTTGCTGATGCTCGTTGCCGGGATGAGATCGCGCTACCAGGTGTTGAACGGGATGCCGTTCCACTGGCTGCCGCTGATGGTGCCGAGGGTCACCGAGGTGCCGCCGCCGATGTCCTCGAACCGGACGGCGATGGTGTCGTTGCGCACACCGAGGTGATTCTGGAGTTGCAGCTGCCCGCTCGCTCCGAGGTTGTTGTAGGTACCGCGGTAGCTGCCGACCCCGCTGCCGCCCGCCATGGCGTAGACGCGGTAGTTGCCGGGATCGAGGTTGTCCCACGTGATTCGGACCTCGGCGCAGCCGCTGCCACCCGACTGGCACCCGATGCTCGGCCCCTTTCCGATCCTTCCGGAGGGCGAGGGAGGCGGAGCGTTGACGACGGTGAAGCGGGTGGAGTTCACGGGGCCCTCCGAGAGGCTGCCGTTGTTTCGCGCCTGCACCTCGACGGTGTAGGTGTTCGCCCCGAGCCCGCTGAACTGCTTCGACTCGCCGCCGCTCCACCCCGACCATCCGCCGCCGTTGATGCGGGTGCGGTAGGAGACTCCGCCGCCGCCGGTGTCGGCCGGGGCGTTCCAGGTGACGTTCACCGTCGCGTTGGCGTAGCCGACCGAACCCTGCGTGACGTTGCGCGGTGCCGTCGGGGTGCCGAACGGGGTCGACGACATGGAGTTGGACGCATCGGACGTGCCCTTGGCGTTCACGGCGCGCACGGTGAAGCTGTACGCGGTGCCGTTCGTGAGCCCGTCGAGCGTCTGCGCCGTTCCGGCGGCGTTCGCGCCGAAGGTCCACGACCCGCTCGGGCTGCCCGTCACCTGATAGCCCGTGATCGGCGAGTTGTTCGTCGCGTTCGCCCGCCAGGTCAGCTTGATGTTCTTGTCGCCGCTCGCGATGTTCGTGACGGTCGGCGCGTCGGGGCGGTCGCGCACGATGATGCTCACTCGGCCCTGCACCTCCCGCAACGGGTCGAGCGTGGCATCGCCGATGCGGTAGATCACGCTGAGCTCTCCGGTGAACGAGGGACCGGTGCGCACGGTGAGGTTCGAGGTCGTCTTGCTGACCGAGGCGTTCGCACCGACGTTCTGCGAGTCGATCTCGGCCGCGACGATGCGCAGCGGCTCGCCCTCGGCGTTGAACGGGTTGAAGTCGTTCGCCAGGACGTCGATCGTCTGCGAGGCGGAACGGACCATCTCGATCGGGCCGTCGTTGATCGCCTGCGGCTTCGCCCGCGTCGACGACACGATCTTGACGTCGACGTACCCGGGCACGGTGAACGACTCGAACTTCAGATCGAAGCTGAGCCGGGTCTGGGTGCCCGCCTGCACGCCGCGCGGCGAGGTCACGGTGAGCGTGCCGCCGTCGATCTTCGCCGCGATGTCCTTGGTCGTCCCCGAGAGGTTCGTGTACTGCACCCGGTCGATGTTGTCGGGGTTCGGCTGGAACGTCGACTGGCGCAGGTCGACGACGAGCGGCTTCTCGCCGGCTTCCAGCGTCTCGGTGCGGGGGGTGAACGTCGGGGGCGTGTCGTTGAAGTTCGGGTCGCCGACGGTGATCGGCACCGTGAGGATCGCGACGCGGCCGATCGGGTCGTCGGCGTCCTTGCCGTCGGTGACCTGGAAGGTGACGGCGGCCGAGCCCCGGTAGTCCTTCGCGGGCGCGAACTTCAGCGTCCGACCGTCCACCATCGGCGATTCCTTGGCGTTGGTCGCGGACGCGGAGAGGATGAGCGCGGGATTGCCCGAGGGCACCACGACGAGGTCGTCCACGTCCCAGGTGATGCTGCCGTTCATCGGGACGACGATCTCCCCCAGGTCCTTCAGGTGGGGGGCCGGGAACTTCGCCTTCTCTTCGGCGGCGAGCTCCTCGGGGGTCTTCGGCCGCTGCGTCTCCTCGGGCGTCACCTCGTCGTCGCCGCCGGGGATGGGCGGCACGATGACGAAGGCCTGCGCGTCGAGCTCGTCGAGCGCGTTCGTCAGCCGGTAGGCGACCGCGAAGCGCTCGTTGCGCGGCTTCACGTCGATGCTGCCGTCGGGGAGCACCTCGGCCCGGTCGGCGTTCGGCCCCTCGAGGGTGACCTTCAGGTCTTCGACGAGGCCGCCCGGGTTCGTCGCGTCCTTCAACGGGCGGACGTTGACCGGGTCGTCGTTGACGACCTGCTCGGGCTCGATCACCTGGTCCTCCGCGGTCGGCGGCAGGATCTTCGCGTTCTTCGTCACGGCGATCTGGAGGAACGCGGCATCGGCGCCGCCGTGCCCGTTCGAGATCTCGTACCGCACGGTGTAGGCGCCCTCGACCTCGGGCGCGGTGATGACGACCCGTCGGCGGTCGCGGATCTCGGCTTCGACGTTCTCGTCGACGTCGGGGAGTCCTGCGACGTGCAGCTCGTAGCCCGAGGGGTCGGAGTCGTTGAGCAGCACCTCGACGCCGACGGTGCGGCCCGGCTTCATCTCGATGGTGTCGTCGACCGCCTTCGGCGGCAGCTGCACGGCCGGTCGCGGGATGACGCCGATGCGCACCTCGCCCGTCGCCGTCGCGCCCCCGGTGTCGCGCACCTCGTAGGTGAACGAGTCGGTGCCGGCCGAGCCGGTGAGCGCCTCGTAGGTGATCGAGGTGCTCGTGCGCTCGAGGATGCGCCCGAGCGACGGCGCTTTCGTGATGCCCGTGAGCACGACCGAGTCCCCGTCGGGGTCGAGCCCGTCGAGCGGCACGTCGATCTTGACCGCTGAGCCCTCGAAGGTGCGCGAGTTGATCGGCGTCGGCAGCGGCGGACGGTTCGCATCGGGGTCGGGTCCGATCACGTTGAACCGCACGGTCGCGCGGGCGGTCTGCTCGAAGTCGTCGCCGATCGTGTAGACGGCGCTGTACGTTCCGGGGACCTTGGGCGCCTGGAATCGCACGGCGTCCTCGCTCACGAACACGAGTCCGCCCTCGGCGACGGGGTCGATGAGCTCGGGCAGCACGTGGATCGCAGCGGCGTCGGGGTGGAAGTCGTTCTCGAGCACCGGCACCGTCACGATGTCGCCGGCGCGCACGTTGACGCCGTCGTCGAGCGCGACGGGCGGCTGGTGCTTCACGAGCGGCGGCACGGGCACCACCGCGACCGAGGCCGTCGCCGTGTTCAGGCCGTCGGAGATCGTGTAGGAGAACTGCAACTGGCGATCGATCGCCTCCGATGCGGTGACGCGGGCGACGGTGTTCGTGAGGATCTCGACCGAGACCAGGTCCTCGGTGCCGGCCTCATCGACGGACTGCACCGCGAGCACGCTGCCCGAGGGCGACACGTCGTTGATGAGGAGCGGCACGATCGTGGGTTCGCCGGGGCGGAGGTAGGCCGTGTCCTTCACGGCGATCGGCGGCGGCGCCTCGCCCGACGGCTCGGTCACCTGCACGCGGATGAGTCCGATGCTCACCGCGGTGTCGGCGCCGAGGTTGTAGATGAAGACGTACTCGCCGGGCTCGTCGGCGGAGAAGGTGATCGTGCCGCGCTCGAGGTTCGGCGTCGCACTCGCACCGTCGGGCACCTCTTCGACGCCGACGAGGGTGAGCGGCGCACCCGACGGCGTGAGGTCGTTGAGGAGGGGCTCGATCGCGATCTTCTCGCTCACGAAGGCCTGCGCGAAGTCGGGCGTGCCCACCGGATTCAGCGTGCCGGTCGGTTTCACCTCGACGATCAGGGTGCCCGCCGCCTCGGTCTGCCCGTCGGAGACGACGTACTGGACCTCCTTCTCGCCGAGCTCGCCCGATTGGTGGGCGAAGGTGATCAGTCCGTCGGGGCTGAAGCGCACCGAGTCGCCGCTCGTCGGCGAGGCGTTCACGAGATAGACGTCGTCGCCGTCGGGGTCGTTCCAGTCGCCCAGCACGTTGTACGAGATCTGCCGGCTCTGCTCGACGGACGTTCCGGCGTTGCGGAGCGACACGGGCGCCTCGTTCTCGCTCGCCGGTCGGATGCGCACGTTGACCGACGCCTCGGCGCGGCCGCCGCGTCCGTCGTCGACGGTGTACCGGAACGACGCCGTGCCGGCCGCCCCGGCCTCGGGGGTGAACTGCAGCGCACGGCCTCCGTCGATGAGCTCGAGCCGGCCCGCCGCCCCGCTCGCGGCCGGCAGTTCGGCGATCGTCAGGATGTCGCCGTCGGGGTCGGTGTCGTTCTCGAGCAGCTCGAGGATCGTCGTTCGTTCGGGCCGCACGCCGTACTCGTCGTCGCGCGCGAGCGGCGGCCGGTTGACGGGGCCGCGCTCGGCGAGGGTGTCCTCGAAGTTCTGCTGGGAGCTCTTCTCGTCGCCCTCTTCCTCCTCTGACTCCTCGGGCGGCGTCACCTCCGCCCAGTTGTCGACGAGCCGCAGTTCGGAGTCGACGAGCCAGGCGTTGCCGTTCGAGAGGTTGTTCAGCACGATCACGTCGCGGTTCACCCGGAACTCGAGGCGTGAACCCGCGGTCTTCTGGGGGATGTCCTGCGTGCGGGGCTCGGCGCCGTCGCAGGCCGCGAGGTACTTCGACGCACCCGACCACGCGCCGTGCGCGCAGCCGTCGAGCCAGACCGGCGCCGCGACCTCGCTCGCCTTCGCAGCGGGCGCGCTGCCGCCGCTCTCGATCGTTCGCACCGAGCCGCCGCCGAGCGGCACCTCGAGCAGGGCGTCGGCGGTCGCCACGTACGCGACGTCGTTCTCGGCGCCCGACTGCTGCAACCGCAGGCCTGCAGCGGGGAGCTCGATCGTGCGCCCGTCGACGAGGAGCGCGTTGTTCTTCTCGTCGAGCACGACGGCGCGTTCGCCGACCGCGGCGAGCTGGTGCTCCTCGAGTTTCGGCAGCTCGCGCGCGGCGGGTTCGGCGTCGACGGCGACCGTGTACAGCGTGCGCTTCGAGGGCTTCGTCGCGAACACGGTGCCCTCGCTCGAGACGGCGACCTCGGCGCCCTTGCCGAGCTCGAGCACCGGGTCGGTGCCGGAGGCGTTGAACGAGAGCGCGGAGCCGGCCGCGACCGTCCAGAGCTCGCCCTTCGGGGAGAGCACGGCGAGCACCTCGCCGCCGTAGGCGATCGACGAACCCGGCGGAACGTCGATGCGTTCGGTCAGCGTGGTGAAGGAGGGATCGATCCGCTCGACGGATCCGATGCTGCGGTCGTAGAGGAAGGCGTCGTCGCCGTTCTGGAAGACGTCGAACTCGTTCGTCGCGGTCGGGACCGCGGCGTCGAGCTCACCGATGGGCTTGTTGAGGCGCCCGGCGAGCAGGTCCTTCGCGTTCGTCACCCAGACGTCGCGCGCACGCAGGTCGGGGTCGGTGACCGGGAACCCCTGGTGCAGGACGGCGGCGGTCAGCGGCACACCGGCGATCAGCGCCAGCGCCAACGTCGTCGCGGTGGCCTTGCGTGTGCGCACCCACGAGGTGAAGCTTCCCACCAAGGCTCCCGAACTCACTGCTGTCTTGGATTGGGACACGAGCCCCACAACGGGGTACACGGTAACACGACCTCGCGCAGGCACCACATGGGGAGTTTTCCCCATCGCCGAGCACGGTCGCATGTGACCGCGCACCTGCGGTCGGCACTCACGACGACGGCGGCGAGGCTCCGTCTTCGGCGAGACGATCGAGCAGCGCGAGATCGGCCGCGGTCACCAGCCGGGTGGCGACCGCGTACTCGACGAGCCGTGCGCGACGGTTCGTCGCGAGCCTGCCGCGACCCCCGCGCAGCCCGTCGACGCCGATGCGGTCGAGCTTCTCGCAGACGTTGTCGAGCTTGCGGTTGAAGGTCGTCATGCTCCACCCGAGTCGGGCCGCCGCCTCGGCGGAGCTCGGCACCGTCGCCCGGCCCGCCGCCGGCTGCGCGAGCACGTGCTCGGCGAGCGCGAGGACGAGGAGTCGCTGGGTCGTCGTCAGGCTCACGGGCATCACCGTGGTGCCGCCGTCGGCGGGGGTCGCGGTGAGCGAGGTGTTGTAGAAGTCCTCTTCGGCGTGCACCGTGAAGTCGTACGTCGTCGCGCCGGCGCTGAACATCACGTGCACGGTCTGGAACACGAGCGGCAGTTTCGCGCCCGGTGCGACCCAGGCCTGCACGCTGCCCGTCGCGTCGGAGACGGTCGCGGAGAGCAGCTGCCCGACGTTCGAGAGCCACCACAGCCCGTACTCGGCCGAGAGCGTGAGGAAGGTGCGGTGCAGATACGGGTTCTCGTCGATCGTGAGATCGGAGTCGCGCCCGATCGTGAACGGCGCTCCCGCTTCGACCGTGTACCACTCGCCGCAGTACTCCACGCGCAGGGGTCTCACGGCGAGCATCCCCTGATCTCCTCCGAGGTCTTGCTGCCGCGCTGCACCCGCACGTCGATGCAGACCACTCCCCCGGCGCTGTTGTCGACCGCGATGGTCGGCCCCTCGGAGACCGCGACGTCGCCCGAGCCGTCGGCGCGCAGCCAGCGGTAGAGGTCGCCGTCCTCGGCGGGGTCGTGCGAGACGGCGAAGACGACGGATGTCCCGTCGACGCCCTCGTATGCGACGGTCGGCGCCGGAACGGTCTGCGCGATGACCGCGTCTTCGCCACCGGCCGTCGGCTTCACCGCCGGGTCCGGCGCGAGCGTGCCCGACAGGGCGACGGCGATGCCGACGACGCCCGCGACGATGACCGCGGCGATGCCGCCGACGATGAGTCCGACGCGTGCGCGTCGCGGGTCGCCCGCCGTCGTCTGCGTCGCACCGGCTTCGTCGGGCAGCGGCCCGCTCGGCGCACTCGGCCGCACGGCCGTCTGCTCGGCGGACGGTGCACCGTGCGCAGTCGACGGCGCCCACGGCCGGAGGACGGTCGAGTCGTCGACGACCGGGGCGGAGGCCGCCTGCGACGCGACCGGCGGTTGCGCGGCGATCTGCTGGGGCGACCGCGCACGGGTGCGGTCGTCGTCGTCGACGGGCGGCGGGGACACCGGGACCGGCGCAGCTGCCGCAGGCGCCTGCGCCTGCACGGTCTGCACCGAACGGGCCCTCGTCGCATCGACGCCGTCGTCGTCGCCCGACTCCGCATCGCGCTCGGCGGCGAGGTTCGGGACCTCGATGGTCGTCGCGGCGTAGCCGAGCTCGAGCTCGACGCGCTGCAGGGCGCGGGCGAACTCGACGGCGCTCGGGTAACGGTCTTCGCGGCGGGTCGCCATGCCCTTCGCGAGCACGGAGACGAGCGTGGCGGGGACGTCGGGGCGGCCGATCGGCGTGATCGCGCCGCGCTCGATGCGACCCATGAGATCGAGCGAGCCGTTCGATCGACCGGGGATCTCGAAGGGGGTGCGTCCGGCGAGCAGGGTGTGCACCGTCGCGGCGAGCGAGAAGACGTCGCTGCGCGGGTCGGGCTTCGGGTCGTCGTCGAACATCTCGGGCGGCGACCACGGCACGCTGAGGCCGACGGCCGACTGCGCCGTGCCCGAGACCGAGCCGGTCGCGCCGAGCTCGGCCACGGTCACGGTGTGCACGGGCAGCTCGCCCTCGAGGTTCGAGGAGATGCCGAAGTCGGTGAGGGCGGGCCAGCCGTAGTCGTTCGTGAGGACGTTGGCCGGCTTGATGTCCCGGTGCAGGATGCCGGCGGCGTGCGCCGTCGCGATCGCACCGGCGAGTCGCACGCCCGTGCGCAGGGCGTCTTCGACCGAGAACGGCTCGCGCTTGTAGCGCTCCGCGAGGCTCGGCCCCGAGCAGTACTCCATGACGAAGTACGGTCGACCGTCGCCCGAGACGTCGGCGTGGAAGATCGTGACGATGAACGGATGCGCGGAGAGCTGCGCCATGAGGTTCGCCTCGGCGACGAACTGGGCGCGCGTGTCGCGCCCGAGCTCCTCGGTGAGCAGCACCTTGACGGCGACCTTGCGGCGCGGCAGCTTCTGCTCGTAGAGGAACACGTCGGCGAAGCCGCCGGAGCCGAGCAGGCCCAGCGAGGTGTACCCGGGCAGCTCGGGCGGCGTCGAAGTCGCTCGGCGCATCAGTCGCCGACGACCTGGATCGTCCAGCCGCCGCCGAGGTCGACGACGGTGCCGATGAGGACGGGCGTCGGCTCGCCCGCGCGGAGCTTCACCGGCGCCCGGCCGGGGGCGACGACCATGGTCCCGTTGCGGGAGTGCAGGTCGGTGACGACGACCGTGCCGCCCTCGAGCGCGAGGCGCACGTGGCTGCGTGAGATGTCGGGGTCGCCCTGACCGATCGTGACGATCCGCGGAAGCCGGCCGCCGGACACCTTGCTGACACTCGGCGCGCGGCCGAGCACGATCTCGTGCCCGATCGGTTCGAAGCTGCCGTCGGGCATCCGCACGCGCACGGTCGATGCCGCCTCGACCGGAGCGGCCGCCGGTTCGGGTGCGGGCCGGGAGACCTCGCGCTCGGCCCGCAGGCGCCGGATGTCGGCGCTCGCGACGGTCATGCCGTCGTGGTCGCCGGGGACGAAGGCCGCGGCGTCGCCGATCGGGCGGACGATGGTCTCGTCGAGCTCGACCTCCTCCTCGGGCACGGCCGCGGCGGCGGCGGGCAGCGATCCGGTCGCCGCAGGAGGACGGATGAGGTCGGTCACCCCGACGATCGTCTCCTCGGCAGGCGCGATCGTCTGCTCCGACACCGGGGCGGATGCCTCGGGCGAGGCGATCGGCGGAGCCGCCACGGGTGCCGGGGCCGCTGGGGCCGCGACCGGAGCAGCGACCGGCACGGCTGCCGGCTCAGCGGCAGCAGGCTCGGCCGCCACCCGGGCCGGGAGCGGAGCAGCAGTCGCACCGCCCGACGATGCGACGCCCGCGACCGACACGGACGCCGCGGCAACCACGCCGTCGACGAGGGGCAGCCAGCGGTCCTCGCCCGAGGCATCCGCATGCACGATCTCGACGCGTTCGACCCCGTCGACGACTCGTTCGGCCCAGGTCGACACGGCGGTGCCCGAGACGACCGTGTCGCCGGCGACCACCTCGAACCCGCCGCGCACGATGATGCGCACGCCGACGAGTCGCTCGCCGTCGGACTGCCAGGTGAGCAGCGCGAAATCAGGGGTGCGACGGAGCCCGTCGGCCGTGAGCCGCTCGAGCACCGCGGTCGAGGAGTCGTGCGCGAGCGACGCCCACAGCTCGGCGGCCACCGCGGCAGCCTCGGGGCCCGCGACCATGAGCGCCGCCCCCGGCCGTACGGCGGCGACACCGCCCGTTCCCCCTGCGCGGTACTCAGACATCGCGTCCCCCCTCGTCTCTCGGCCTCGTGACCTCGATCGCCTCGTCGTCGCGATCGCGGGTCGCGTCGGTGTCGTCGTCGTCGCCGCCGATCTTCGACTCCACGACCACGACGCTCACGTTGTCGCGCCCGCCGTGCTCCACCGCGGCTTCGACGAGTTCGCCCGCCATGCCGGCGGGGTGCGCTGCGTCGCCGGCCAGGATGCTCGCGATCCGCTCGTCGTCGAGCTCCTTCGTGAGCCCGTCCGAGCAGAGGAGGAACACCTGTCGGCCCGCTGCAGGCACGAGCCACACGTCGGGGTCGACGACCTCGTCGGCGCCGAGCGCCCGCGTGATCACGTTGCGTTCGGGGTGCCGCTCGGCGTCGGCCCTGCTGATCAGTCCGGCGTCGACGAGCTCCTGCACGGCCGAGTGGTCGACGCTCAACTGCTCGAGCGTGCGGCCGTCCCAGGAGTAGATGCGCGAGTCGCCGATGTTGAACGCCATCCAGTGGTAGCCGTTCGCGTCGCCGGCGTCGACGAGCGCGACGCCCGCGAGGGTGGTGCCCGCGACCGCGGTGCCCTCTTCGCCCTCGCCGCTCAGTGCGCGCACGGCCTCGTTCGAGCTGTGGATCGCGTCGAGCACCTGCTCGGGCGACGGCGGGGTACCCGGCTCGACGTGCCGGCGGAACGTCTCGACGACGGCGCGGCTCGCCGCGTCGCCGCGGGCGTGGCCGCCCATGCCGTCGGCGACGAGGAACACCGGCGGCTCCGCGAACACCGCGTCCTCGTTCACGCTCCGCACGCGGCCGACATCGGTGCGGGCGGAGTGCGCGATGAGCGCCGAACCGCGGGTCAGGGCGACGACGCCCTCGACATCACCTGGCACGGTTCTCCTCGTTGTGGCGGGTCGGTCGGAACGGGCGGGCCGAGGCACGAGGCCCGGCGCCGCCCGTCCACGCTAGCAACTCCGGCGCGGGCGCGATGCCACCCGCCGCACGGACCCGGTCGGTCAGTGGCCCGAGCGCTCCGAATCCTCGGTGAAGTGCGGCACTTCCTCCATGAGGGTGTGGCCGCGCCGACGCGCGTCGACGCCCGCCTTCACGAGGCTCGCCACGGTCGCGACGATCATGGCCGCGACGATCACGCCCAGGGACATCCACGTGGAGATCTCGGGCGCCCACTCGATCGGTTCGCCGCCGTTGATGAACGGCAGTTCGTTGACGTGCATGGCGTGCAGCACGAGCTTCACGCCGATGAACGCGAGGATGAACGCGATGCCGTACTTCAGGTACTCGAGGCGTTCGAGGAGGCCGCCGAGGAGGAAGTAGAGCTGACGCAGGCCCATGAGCGCGAACACGTTCGCCGTGAACACGATGAACGCCGACTGCGTGATGCCGAAGATCGCGGGGATCGAGTCGAGCGCGAACAGCAGGTCGGTCGTGCCGATCGCGATGAAGACGATGAGCATGGGGGTGAAGAAGCGCTTGCCGTCGATCGTGGTGCGGAGCTTCACGCCGTCGTACTCGTCGGTGATGCTGACGCGCTTGCGGAGCAGGCGCACGACGAACGTCTCGCTGTCCTCGTCCTCGTGGTCGCCGCGCACCTGCTGGATCGCGGTCCACACGAGCCAGGCGCCGAAGATGTAGAAGATCCAGCTGAAGTTCTCGATGAGCGAGGCGCCGAGCAGGATGAAGATGCCGCGCAGGATCAGCGCGATGATGATGCCCACCATGAGCACCTCCTGCTGCAGCTTCCGCGGCACGGAGAACCTCGCCATGATGATGACGAACACGAAGAGGTTGTCGATCGAGAGGCTGTACTCGGTGAGCCAGCCCGCGAGGAACTGCCCGCCGTGCTCGGCGTCGCCGAGCCAGAACATCATTCCGGCGAAGACGAGCGCGAGCGCGACGTAGAAGACGACCCAGAGGGTCGACTCCTTCATGGAGGGCACGTGCGGGCGCTTCAGCACGAGCAGCAGGTCGCCGATGAGGATGAGTGTCAGGACGATGAGCGAACCGACTTCGAACCAGACGGGGAGTTCGAGCACGTTGAACCTTTCGGAGTTCGGGGGGACGACGGAATCCGAAAGTCTCTCCCGGGCTGTTCGCACAGCTTCCACGACCGGAGCGGCTGCGACGGCGCTCGTACTGACGATCGTGGGGCGAGGCGCGAGCCTCGCGGGATACTCCCCTTCGCTTGGGCGAGTCTAGCCGAAACGAGCGCCACGTAGACTCGAACCCCCCTGATCCGAGGAGAGAACTTGAGCACCACGAAGGCGGCGCCGCCGCACCCGTACCGACCCACGAAGAGCTCGGCCCTCATCGGCTACTCGATCTTCGCGAGCCGCTGGCTGCAGGCTCCCCTCTACCTCGGCCTCATCATCGCGCAGGCGATCTACGTCGTCGTGTTCATGATCGAGCTGTGGCATCTCGCGGAGGGCGTGATCGCTCATCCCGAGCAGATCGACGAGGCCGACATCATGCTCGCCGTCCTCGGTCTCATCGACGTCGTCATGATCGCGAACCTGCTCATCATGGTCATCATCGGCGGCTACGAGACCTTCGTCTCGCGCATCAACGTCGACGGGCACCCCGACCAGCCCGAGTGGCTGTCGCACGTGAACGCGAACGTCCTCAAGGTGAAGCTCGCGATGGCGATCATCGGCATCTCGTCGATCCACCTGCTGAAGACCTTCATCGAGGTCGGCGACATGACCGACGGCCTCGCGAAGGGCACCGAGACGGGCCAGAGCTACAGCTCGGAGGGCGTGATGTGGCAGGTGATCATCCACTCGGTGTTCATCCTGTCGGCGCTCGCGCTCGCCTGGATCGACCGCATGTCGTACCACAAGGTCTCCCCGCACGAGGTGCACGACGGCGTGCCCGTCGCGTACCCCGACGCGCACTCGGGCCTCGGCGCAGCCGAGATCGACGAGGCGCTCGCGCCGGCGCAGCGCTGATCCGCTCGCGGGTGCCGCCGTGCGCGGCACCCGCGGTGCGGTCGAGCATGTCGGATGCCACGTGGTGCCGGCCGCACGGGGCATCCGCCCGTGAACGACGAATGCCCCCGCAGATGCGAGGGCATTCATGGGCTGTGAAGCACGGTGGTGACCCCAGCGGGATTTGAACCCGCGCTGCCGCCGTGAGAGGGCGGTGTCCTAGGCCGCTAAACGATGGGGCCGTGCGATGCAGGATCTGCGTCCTGCACACGAATGCCCTCGCCGAAACGAGGGCATTCGCATTGTCGTGATTCACAGTCGTGACCCCAGCGGGATTTGAACCCGCGCTGCCGCCGTGAGAGGGCGGTGTCCTAGGCCGCTAAACGATGGGGCCGTGTTTCCGAAGCTTGCGCTCCGTTCGACAACTCGAAAAGTATGACACACCGTTCCGGCACATTCCAAATCGACCGACGGGGTCGGGCCGAGCGCCTCAGGCGAGCACCCGGAGCGCCCCCGGCACGACCCTGATCGACACCGGCGGAGCACCGATCCGCTCGCCGTCGGCGTACGCCACCACACCGTCGGCCTCGATCACCACCTCCCGTGCCCTGACGAACTCGACCGCCGGATGCGCGACGTGCTCGCCCGCGAACACACGCGGGAACACCCTGACGAACGCGACCCGCGAGAGCGGGTGCACGATGAACACATCGAGGAGGCCGTCGGCGAGATCGGCCTGGGGAACGACGCGCATGCCGCCGCCGATCGACGAGTTGTTCGCGACCGAGACGAGCATCGCCCGCTGCTCCCGGCGGACCCCGTCGATCGTGAGCACGTACTCGCGCGGGCGGAACGTGAGCAGCTCCCGCGCCGTCGCGATCGTGTATCGGCTGGGGCCGCGAGGCCGGATCATCCGGTTCGCGCGTTCGTTGACGACCGCGTCGAAGCCCGCGGAGACCACCCCCGCGAACCAGGTGTCGACGCTCCCCTGCCGCACGACGCCCGCATCGATCGTGCGCGGCGGCATGCGCAGTTGCACGACCAGTTGCTCGAGGCCCTGCAACGGGTCGTCGAAGGGCAGGTCGAGCCCACGCGCCAGATCGTTGCCCGTGCCCGACGCCACGATGCCGAGCGGCACCTCCGTGCCGGCGACGAGATTCACGCCGAGCGACGCCATGCCGTCGCCCCCGATCACGACCACCGCGTCGACGCCGCGTTCGAACTCGTGCTCGGCCTCGCGCCGCAGCAGCTCGAAGTTCGCCTCGCGCAGCATCGCGACCTCGTAGCCCTCGCGCACGAGCCGCTCGACGACCGCGGGTCCGACCGCGCGGTTGCGCCCGAACGCGGCGGCGGGGTTCACGGCCACGAGGAGCCGCCCGGGAACGGGGTCCATGGGTGGATTCTGGCAGCGATCGGGTGGCATTCGCGGCTTGCGCGCCGGAACGGCGCGGTGTTGGCTCGGAGTATGCGCCTCACGAAGCTGGAACACGCGGCACTCGTCGTCGAGCACTCGGGCGACAAGCTCTACATCGACCCCGGCAAGTTCACGACGCCGATCACCGAATCGGCCGGCACCGTCGCCGTCGTCGTCACCCACGAGCACGACGACCACTGGACGCCCGAGCAGCTCGAACGGATCGTCGAGATGAACCCCGAGGTGCGCCTCTTCGGGCCCGCGGGGGTCGCCGCAGCAGCCTCGGGCTTCGACGTCGAGGTCGTCGCGGCTGGCGACGAGGTCGAGGTCGGTCCGTTCCGCTTGCGCTTCTTCGGCGGGCAGCACGCCGAGATCCACCGGTCGATCCCGATCATCGACAACCTCGGCGTGCTCGTCGACGACGCCCTCTACTACGGCGGCGACTCGTTCACCGTGCCCGACGGCGTCGCCGTCGACGTGCTCGCAGTGCCGGCCGGCGCACCGTGGATGAAGATCAGCGAGGCGATGGACTACGTCGAGGCCGTCGCGCCCCGCCGCGCATTCCCCACGCACGAGATGCTGCTCTCGACCGCGGGCAAGGCGCTCTCGAACGCCCGGCTCGCCTGGGCGACCGAGCAGCACGGCGGCGAATACCTCCCACTCGCGCCGGGCGACACGCTCGACTTCTGAACGCTGTAGGGCCTCGACAAAGCGAACCACTCGCCCGCACCGAGCCGTTGGAGATCGGCACAGAACTTTCGGATCATCTGTTGAGGGAATCTCGCACGCTGCTACGTTCGGGGCACCTCAGGCGCACCGCGCCATCGCGGCGCCACGGCGGCACCGCACCGGCGCTGTGTCGGCACCCCTGAGATTCGTGGGCGCGACCCGACCAGACTGCGCCCGCACACCGATGACCTGCACCGTCATCGTCCTGCACCCTCCACCTCCGGGCACGCACGCGCGCGCCATCCGACGCATCGTCGCGCCCGGGCGACCACAGGAGTCTCAATGACGAGAATCGACCCGCCCGTGCACCGCCACGGCACCGGCATGAAGGTCACCGCCGTGATCCTCGCGATCGCCCTCATCTCCCTTGCGGCGTTCTTCCTGATCACCACCGGCAAGATGCACGACGGCGCCACCCGGCTCGCCGACGGCGCCGGGCAGGCCGGCGAAGGCTCGGTGACGCTCGCCGACGGCACCGAAACGCTGTCGGGCGGCGCCACCGACCTCGAGGAGGGCGCCACGAAGGCCGCCGCGGGCGCGGCGAAGCTCTCGACCGGCGCCACCTCGGCCTCAGCCGGCGCCGCACGCCTCAAGGCCGGCGCCGAGAAGAGCGCTGCGGGCGCCTTCCAAGTCGCCGACGGTGCCGCGCGTACCGCGAGCGGCGCAGCCGAGCTCGACGCGGGCGCCTCGCGCCTCGTCACAGGCGCCGGCCAACTCGACGCGGGTGCCGTCCGCCTCGAGGACGGCACGAACGAGCTCGTCACCAAAACCGGCGAACTCAATGCCGGTGCAGGTCAGGTCGCCGGCGGTGCCGCGGAGGTCTCCAAGGGCGCGGGCCTGGTGAACACGGGGGCGAATACCCTCGCCGCGGGCGCAGGCCAGCTCGACGCGGGCGCTGACGCGCTCGCGTCCGGCGCGGGCCTGCTGGCGGGCGGCGCTGCGCAACTGCAAGCCGGGGTCGGGACCCTCGCTGACAAGACCAGCACGCTCGCGTCCGGCGCGGGTCAGCTCGCGGACGGTACCGCCCAGTTGTCGGGCGGTATCGGCCAGGTGAAGACCGGAGTCGAGCAGCTCGTCGGCGGCGCCGACACTTTGCGCAGCGGCGTCGCATCGCTGAAGACGAACAGCGAGAACCTCGCCGCCGGTGCCGCCTCGGCGCACGCGGGGGCGCAGAATCTCGCCGCCGCGAACGCGAACCTCGCCGCCGGCCTCGCCGGACTCTACGACCAACTCGCCGCAGCAGGCGCTGACGCGGGCCTGCTTGCGGCGATCGGGCAGCTCCGCGACGGCTCGGCTGCGGCACGGGACGGATCGGCCCAGCTCGAACTGGCAACGGGTTCGATCGCTGCCGGTTCGAGTGCGCTGAGCGCGGGGATCACGAGCGCGAAGGGCGGCGTCGACGGGCTCCACGGAGGCGCCTCGAGCGTTGCTCAGGCGCTCGCGACGCTCGCGACCGGCGGTGAGACCGTAGCCGGCGCGTCCGCGCAGGTTGCGGGCGGTGCCGCCCAGCTCGCCGCGGGAACCGGCACCCTCTTCACGAAGTCGGGCGAACTCGTCGCCGGAACCGGACTCATCGCCACCAAGTCGGGCGAACTCGCCGCCGGAACCGGACTCATCGCCACCAAGTCGGGCGAACTCGCCGCCGGAACCGGCGCCCTCGCAGCCGGCGCGCAGTCGCTCGCCTCCGGCAACGTCCAGCTGCTGAGCGGCACCGAGCGGCTCCTCGCTGGTTCGGGCCTCCTCGCGAACGGCGCCGACGAACTGCTCGCCGGCACCAACAACCTCGTCGTGAAGTCGGGCGAGCTCCAGGCCGGCACGACCCGCCTCACCGAGGGCGCGCAGACGCTCTCGACCGGAGCGGGCGAGCTCTCGACCGGGGCGAGCACGCTCAGCGCCGGTGCAGGCGACCTCGCCGCGGGTGCCGCGACCCTCGCAACCGGCGCAGGCGACCTCGCCGACGGCACCGAGGAGCTCGCCGCGGGCAGCACGAAGCTCGCCACCGGTGCCGGCGACCTCGTGGCCGGCGCGAGCAAGCTCAGCGACGGCAACGGCAAGCTCTCCGACGGCACTGCCGAGCTCGCCGCGGGCACGGCGAACGTCTCACCCGCTTCGATCGCCCCGTGGCTGCTCGTCGCCCTCGGGCTCGGCGCCGCCGCGATCGCCGCGTGGATCGTGCACCGCGTGCGCTTCCGCAAGGCGGAGCTCGCAGGCGAGGCCTCCGCAGCCTGAGCCGCAGCACCGCGAACGGGGCGGTCGAGCATCTGCTCGACCGCCCCGTTCCGCGTCATGAGGTTTGTGACTCAGCCGCCTCGGCCGCCGCCGCCGCCGTTCCCGCCGCCGTTGTTGCCGCCGTCGCCCGGTCGACCGCGATCACCGCCGCTGCCGTCGCCCTCGAGCTGGCGCCCGTCACCACCGCCGCCAGTCCTTCCGGGGTCGCCGGCGGGTTCGCCGCCGTCATCCGTGCCGGCCGGCTGCGTCGTCGGTTCGGGCTGCACGCCGTCATCGGGCAGCGGGGTGGTGAGGCCGGGCGGCCTCGCCACGACCGGCCCGGGCCCGAGCTCCGAGAACGCGCCGCCGCCGTACTTCGCCGCCGCGACCGACATGACCGCGGGCCACATCCGGTGGCGGGCGGTCGCCGCCTCGCCGCTCGCGAACTTGATGCCGCGCTGGTTCGCGTCGCCGTTGACACTCACGACCGCCGCGACGGTCGCGACCTCGGTGCTCGCGCCCGCCATCCACGTGTCCTTCGCGCCGTCGGTCGTGCCGGTCTTGCCGATGAGCGGGACGTGCGGCACGGTATCGCGGTTCGAGACCTGCGCGGTACCGCCCGTCATGACCCGGCTCATGCCGTAGTGCATGCCCGCGGCGACCTCGGGCGAGACGGCCGCGGTGCACGTCGAGGCGGGCACCGGGATCTCGGCGCCATCGCGCCCGACGATTCGTTCGATCGCGATCGGCGTGCACGCGACACCGTCGTTCGCGATCCCGGCGAAGGCGATGGCGAGACTGAGCGGAGCGATCTCGTTCGTGCCGATCACGGATGCCGGGCTCTGCCCGAGCGGGTCACCGTCGGCCCGGTGGATCCCGAAAGCCTCGGCCGTCTTGCGGATGCCGCAGAGGTCGATCTTCTTCGCCATGCCGAGATACCCCGTGTTGATCGACTGGGTCGTCGACTCGAGCGCGGTGTAGTTGGCGCCCGACTCCCCCGCGTCGTTCTTCGGGTTCCAGTTCTCGCCCGAGACGTCGATGTTGCCGAGGCAGCTGTCGTGGAAGACGCCCCAGTTCGACTTCGGCCGCGAGTCGACGCGCTCGCTGAGCCCGTGCCCCTCGTTGAGCCACTGCGCGAGCGTGAACACCTTGTATGTCGACCCCGGCTGGAACCCGCGCGATCCGCCCTGCGTGAAGTCGGTGTTGTAGTTGATGCTCGTGTACTGCGCCCCCGAGGCGAGCACGTCGGGGTCTTGGCTGTAGGTCTTGTTCTGCGCCATCGCGAGCACCCGGCCGGTGCCGACCTGCACGCTCGAGATGACCGCGCCGAGATCCCATCCGGGGTAGGTCTGCGGGACGTTCTCGGCGAGCGTGCGCTCGGCCGCGGCCTGCAGGTCGAGGTCGAGCGTCGTGTACACGTCGTAGCCGCCGCGCCTGAAGTTCAGCATGCGGGTCTCGGAATCTTCGCCGAAGGTCGGGTCGGTCTGCAGGATGTTCTTCACGTAGTCGCAGAAGTACGCGCTGCCGCCGGCGGTCTGACACCCGGTGCTCGGCTCGGTGATCACGGGCTGGACGGGCGTCACGATGGCCTCGTCGTAGCGTGCCTGCGTGATCTTGCCGTACTCGAGCATCTTCCCGAGGATGTAGTCGCGGCGGCTGTGGTTGGCGGAGTACCCGTCGGCCGCCCCGTTGACCTCGCGTCCCGGCCGGTCGATGCGGAACTTCTCGGGGTTGTTCACGATCGCGACGAGGGAGGCTGCCTGGGCGAGGCTCAACGCCGAGGCCGTGGTGCCGTAGTAGTAGTTCGCGGCCGCCTCGATGCCGTAGACGGTGCCCCCGAACCCGGCGATGTTGAGGTAGCCAAGCAGGATCTCGTCCTTCGTGTACCGCTTCTCGACGCCGATCGCGAGCCGCATCTCCTTCACCTTGCGGTCGATCTCGGTCTCGGTGACGGCGTCATAGCAGGCCGTCCGCGCGTCGTCGACGATCTGGTCGCGCTGCTCGCTCGTGAGTTCGGCCCCGGCGGCCTCGGCCTCGGTCTCTGCCGCCTCGACCTCCGCCTCGCCCGACTCGAGCTCGCACTCCTGCACCCGCACGTTCTTCACGTACTGCTGCGCGATCGACGATCCGCCCTGCGTGTCGCGGCCGCTCGCCGTCGTGACCGCCGCGCGCAGGGTGCCCTGCATGTCGATGCCGCCGTGGTCGTAGAAGCGCGGGTCCTCGCCCGCGACCGTCGCGTCCTTCACGTCCTGGGAGATGGACTCCCAGCCGACCTCGACGCGGTTCTGGTCGTAGAACGAGGCGAGCAGGTGCGGAGTGCCGGCAGCGTCGGTCGCGTAGATGTTGCTCTTCTCCGAGAGCTCGCCGATCTCGAGGTACCCGGGGAGGTTGTCGAACATGTTGATCGTGCCCGTGGCCGCCATGCCGACCATGGCGATCGATGGGGTGACCGAGGCGACGACGAGCGCAGCGGCCGCTGTGCTCGCCGCGACCAGCCCGACGAAGCCGCCGAGCACGCCGAGCGGCGTGCGGGTCTCGGCGAAATCGCGGTTGCGCAGATTGCGCGTCGCGGTGTCGTCACCCATCAGGTCGCCCCCAACCTCGCGCTCGGGATCGGAGCCGAACCCCGGTAGGGCGAGGTCCGTCGAGCGCGGTCACTCAATGACACCGCAGCCGCTTCGAGTTGTCCAGCCCCACGCCGAAGGCGCGGACCTCAACTGCGGGCGGCGGTGCGTTTCGGTGCGGCGGGCGGCTGCGGCATCCGGCGCACCTGACCGAACTTCTCGGCAGCGGGCACCAGCAGCAGGGGGCGGGCGAGCACCCACCCGCCGATCATCACGACGAGCGAGGCCGCGAAGATCGCGAAGCCGACCCAGTCGTCGGACTCGCGCGCCGCGTACATGTGGTTGAGGTTGCGGAGCGCGCCGGTCGCGAGCACGAGCACGACGTGCGCGAAGGTGAAGAGCAGGAAGAACAGCATGACCGGGTAGTGCAGCGCCCGGGCGGCGCGCTCGGGCACGGCCTTCGCGAGGGGGCCTTCGAGCGGCCACCCCGGCGAGAGGCGCAGGCCCGTGAGGATCGCGAGCGGCGAGGCGATGAACACGATCGCGAAGTAGGCGAGCACCTGCGCATCGTTGTACGCGACCCAGGAGTTCTCGGTCGGCCAGTCGAGCGAGAGGTACTGCAGCACGACCGAGATCGAGCCGGGCACGACGTCCCAGCTGGTGGGCACGATGCGCACCCACTGGCCGGTCCCGAACAGCAGCACGACGTAGACGACGCCGTTGAGCACCCAGAACGCGTCGACGACGAGGTGCAGCCACACCGAGATCCCGAGGCGTCTCGGCGCGCCCTTCGTGCGCGGCCAACGGGTGTTGTCGCGCGTCCAGAACGCGGGCGGGCGCGTCTTCGAACGCACGATGAGCCCCGTGCGCACGAGCATCACGAGGAAGAAGGCGTTGAAGAAGTGCTGCCAGCCGAGCCACGCCGGGATGCCGACGGGCGCACCCGCGGGCAGCCCGCTGTGCCCCGGGTACTCGTCGATGAACGCGTCGACGGCGGGCAGGGCGCGCAGCCCGCGGGCGACGAGCACCGCCGCCGCGAGCAGCACCACGGCGCCGCCGGCGATGAGGGCGAGTCGCTTCACGGAGAGGCCCGCGAAGACGGGGCGCGAGGTGGACGGCACGCCTCTCAGCGTGACAAAGCCGGGTGCGCGATGCAAACCCGGATGTCACGAAGTCGCTCAGTGCGCATCGAGCCCCCGCACGTACTCGGTGAGCCAGGTCTTGAGGTCGGTGCCGAGGTCGTCGCGGTCGGCAGCGAGCTGGATCACGGCCTTGATGTAATCGAGCTTGTCACCCGTGTCGTACCGGCGGCCACGGAACACGACCCCGTACACGCCACCCGTGCCCTCGACATCCTCGGCCATCGTCATCAACGCATCCGTCAACTGGATCTCACCACCCTTGCCCGGCGCCGTCCGCGCGAGCACCCCGAACACCTCGGGCTTCAACACATACCGGCCGATCACCGCATAGTTCGACGGCGCGTCCTCCTTCGCCGGCTTCTCCACCAACCCCGTCACCCGCACCACATCCGGATCACCCGTCGCCTCGACCGCCGCCGCACCGTACAGATGGATCGAGTCCGGATCGACCTCCAACAACGCCACGATCGACGCGTCCCGCTCGACCTGCTCAGCCAGCATCTTCGTCAACAACTCATCACGCGCATCGATCAGGTCATCACCCAGCAGCACCGCGAACGGCTCATCACCCACATGCATCCGCGCCCGCGACACCGCATGCCCGAGCCCCAACGGGTCGCCCTGCCGCACATAATGCATGTCCGCCAACCCGGTCGACTCGTTCACCTTCTCGAGCTTGACCGTGTCACCCTTACGCGCCAGAGTCGCCTCCAACTCCGCGACCCGATCGAAATGATTCTCCAACGCGTTCTTGTTCCGACCCGTGACCACCAGCACATCCGTCAACCCCGCAGCCACCGCCTCCTCGACCACGTACTGGATCGCCGGCTTGTCGACCACCGGAAGCATCTCCTTCGGCATCGCCTTCGTCGCCGGAAGGAACCGCGTCCCCAACCCAGCCGCAGGAATGACCGCCTTCGTGACTCGTCGCATCCTCATCGCCTCTCTCGTCGTGTGGTCCTCGTCGCCCGCGTCGGGCCCGTTCACGCCGGCCGGAACCCGGTCGTCTCGGGCGGTGCCGCGTGCCGGATCATGAGGTGCCGGGTCACCGAGTAGTCGAGCAGCGGTTCGATCGACATGTCCTTGCCGAATCCCGAACCCTTCACGCCGCCGTGCGGCGCCTCGGACGCGATCGGGAGGTGGTCGTTCACCCAGGTCACCCCGACGTCGAGCGACTGGCTCACCCGCAGCGCACGCGAGACCTCGCTCGTCCACACGGAGGACGCGAGCCCGTACGCGCTGTCGTTCGCGAGCGCGATGCCCTCGGCCTCGCCGTCGAAGGGCAGCGCCACGAGCACCGGCCCGAACACCTCGCCCTGCACGATCTCGGAGGACTGCGACGCACCGACGAGCAGGGTCGGCGCGAAGTAGGCGCCCACCCCGTCGAGCGCGCGCCCGCCCGCGAGCACCTCGGCGCCCTCGGCGACCGCCCGGTCGACGAAGCCCGAGACCCGGTCGCGGTGCGCCCGGGAGATGAGCGGGCCGATGTGGGTGTCGGCGTTCATCGGGTCGCCGGCGACGATCTGCCCGATCGCCGCGCGCAGCGCCGCGACGCCGTCGTCGTACACCGAGCGCTCGAGGTACACGCGGGTCGCCGCGGTGCAGTCCTGCCCGGTGTTGTACGTCGCGCCGAGCGCGACCGCGTGCGCCATCGCCCCGAGGTCGGCGTCGGCGAAGACGATGACGGGCGCCTTGCCGCCGAGCTCGAGGTGCACCCGCTTCACGCCGTCGACGGCGCCCCGCATGACCGACTTGCCGGTCTGCGTCGACCCGGTGACGCTCACCATGTCGACCTCGCGGTGGGTCACGAGCGCCTGCCCGACCTCGGCGTCGCCCGTGACCACGCTGAGCAGGCCCGCAGGCAGCCCCGACTCGATCGCGAGCTCGGCGAGCCGCAACGTCGTGCGGGGCGTCGCGGGTGCGGGCTTCACGATGACGGCGTTGCCCGCGGCGAGCGCGGGCCCCGCCTTCCAGATCGCCATGATGAGCGGGAAGTTCCACGGAGTGATCCCGGCGACGACGCCGACGGGCCGGCGCGTGAGGATCGACGTGTACCCGTTCGAGAACGAGCCCGCGCCCGTGCCGTCGAGCGAGCGAGCGGCCGCGGCGAAGAAGCGCAGGTTGTCGACCGCGAATGGCAGTTCGCCGTCGAACGCGGTCGTCCAGGGCTTCCCGGAGTCTTCGACCTCGAGCCTCGCGAGGTGCTCGGCGTCGACCTCGATCGCATCGGCGAGCTTCAGCAGCGCGAGCGAACGCTCTCCTGGGGTCTTCGCCGCCCAGTCGGGCTGCGCCGCGCGTGCGGCGGCTGCCGCGGTGTCGACGTCGGCGACGCCGGAGGAGCGGAACCCGGCGACCTCCTCCTCGGTCGCGGGGTTCGTGATCGCGGTGTGCTCGCCCGAACCCGGGCGGTACTCGCCGATGAAGGTGCCGGTGGTCATGAGGTGCTCCTTTCGAGCGGGTGGTGCAGGGTGGGTCAGGAGTTGAAGCCGAGCCCGAAGCGGTCGAGGGTGCGCAGCCACAAGTTGCGGCGGCCCTCGTCGCGGTCGGCGGCGAGGATGCTGCGGCGGGTGAACTGCACGATGGGGTTGCGCAGCGGCTCGGGCGGGATGGGGAAGGGACGACGGCGCACGAGCTCGTACCGCAGTCGCGAGCTCGGCTCGCCCGAGAGGAGGTCGAGCGCGACATCCGCCGAGAACCTCGACGCGCCCACGCCGAGCCCGGTGTGCCCGACCGCATACGCGACCCGGCCGCCGAGGGCGGTGCCGTACGCGGCGGTGAACCGGGTGGTCGAGTCGATGGGCCCCGCCCAGCGGTGCGTGAACCGCAGGCCCGCGAGCTGCGGGAAGGTCTCGAAGAAGTGCCGTGCGAGCAGCGCGTGCGAACCGCCCTGCTGCTCGTAGGCCGGGTCGACGCGGCCGCCGCGGTGGTACACCGCGTCCCAGCCGCCGAAGAGGATGCGGCCGTCGTCGGTCGGGCGGTAATAGTGGAACTGGTTGCCGGCGTCGGTGAGCCCCTGCCCCTCGCCCCAGCCGATCGCGGCGCGCTGCTCCGCGGTGAGCGGCTCGGTCATGAGCACGTGGTCGTAGAGCGGCATGAGGTAGTTGCCGAGCCGCTTGAGCGGCGACGGGTACGCGGCGGTCGCGACGACCGCCTGCCTGGCGAGCACCCGCCCGCCCGCGGTGTCGGCGACGACGCCTCCGCCCTGCCGGGCGAGCCGGGTGACGCGCGTGCCCTCGGCGAGGCGCACCCCGCGGCGTTCGAGCTCGGCGCCGAGGCCCCACGCGAGGCGGGCCGGGTCGACGAGCACGGTGCCGGTGCGATCGCGGAGGCCCGCGAGGTAGCTCGGCGAGTGCACGTCGGCCTGCACCTCCTCGCGCGACTGGAACTCGAGGGCGGCGCCGTGCTCGTCGCCGAGCCGCTTCGCCTCCCGCAGCCCCTCGACCTGCCAGGGTTCGACGGCGAGGGTCGTCTTGCCCGACCGGGCCAGGCCGCACTCGATGCCCGCCTCGCGCACGGTCGCGACGAGCGCGGCGAGGTTCTCGTCGCCCTCGCGGGCGAGCGGACCCACCTCGCGGGGCCAGAGGTGGGTGCCGTGGGCGAGGCCGTGCGTGAGCGATGCGGCGACGAATCCGCCGTTGCGCCCGCTCGCGAGGTAGCCGAGCTGTTCGGCGTCGACGACGACGATCGAGTCGGGGGCCGTGCCGCGTTCGATCGCCCGCCACGCGGCCCAGAGCCCGGTGAATCCCGCGCCGATGACGAGGAGCTCGGCCGCGACCTCGCCCGACACGGGCGCACGCCGGGCCGGCGCCTCGGGGCGGTCGGTCCAGTAGGGCGCCGGGCGGGCGTCGCGCAGCGAGGACTCGGCCGCCGCGGCGACCGCGGTGCTCACGCGCTCGCCACGGCGTGCGCGACCGGTGCCGACGCGGCCGGGCCGGCCGACGAGGCCGAGCCCGCCGAGGAGCCCGAGCGCTCCGACGCGACGGAACCGGTGGCGGCCGACGTCGCGGCCCCCGCCGTGGCATCCCGACTCGCTGCCGCCTCGATGACGTCGGCGGCGCGTGCGATGCCGCCCTGCGCGCGGATCGCCGCCGAGACCTCGTCGAGGCGCGCGCGCAGCGCAGCGTCGCCGAGCAGCCGCTCGATCGCCCCGGCGAGCTCGTCGGGAGTGAAGCGGTAGGGGTCGAGGCGCACGCCGAATCCGCGCTCGTCGACCCGCTGGGCGTTGTCGTACTGGTCCCAGAAGAGCGGCAGCAGCACCATGGGCTTGCCGAAGTGCATGGCCTCGGTCGTGGTGTTGTTGCCGCCGTGGGTGATCACGAGGTCGGCGAGCGGCAGCAGCTTCGTCTGCGGCAGGAACTCGGCGCCCCACATGTTGTCGGCGAGTTCGATCTCGTCGTGCAGCGGCCCCTTCGAGACGATCACGTTGACGGGCTGCACGGCGAGCGCGGCGATGACGCGGCGCATGAGCTCGACGTCGGCCGAGCCGAGGGAACCGAGGCTGAAGTAGATGAGCGGCCGCGAGCCGTCGGTGTACGAGGCGGGCAGCTCGGGCGTCTCGGCCTCGGTCTCGCGCACCGAGCTCTCGAGACGGTGCCAGGATGCCCCGAGCGGACGCGCTTCGTCGTAGTCGAGTGCGGTCGGGTAGACGTAGAGGTTCTCGTCGCCCGCACCGATGAACTCGAGCTCGGGCAGCGGGGCGGCGCCCTGCTCCTGCGCCCAGGCGTCGAACTCCTGCCAGAGGGTGCGGTGGGTGCGCTCGTACTCGGCGCGGAACCCGGCCCACCCCTCGCGATCGCGCTCGGCGAGGCCCGAGAAGGCGGGGGCGATCTCGTCGCCCGGCACCTCGAGCGGGTTGCACGAGACGATGCGCACGAACGGCACGCCCGCGGTGGTGAGCGCCGGGAAGACGAGCACGTTGTCTTCCACGATGACGTCGGGCCGCACCCGGGCGATGATGTCGCGCAGCTGCGGCTCGCAGTACTTCGCGCCGTCGACGAGCGCCTCCCAGATGGGGCGGGTGACGGTCTCGAGCTGCTCGGTCGTGGTCTTCCGGAACTCGGGTGAGACGTCGCGGATGTAGTCCTTCCAGAACTGTCCGGCGTCCTGCTCCTCGGGCTCATCGCCCGCGTCCTCGGCGGGCGGCGCGAGGTCGACGAGGTCCTCCTCGAAGCCGAGGGCTTCGAGCTTGCCCTCCCAGGAGCGCTCGGCGGCGAACACGACGCGGTGACCGCGGCGCAGCAGCTCGTTGCCAATGCCGATGCAGTTGTTCGTCGGCCCGTACGCGCTCTCGGGCATGAACAGGATCGTCAGGCTTCCGTCAGTCATCATTGACCTCTCTTGCGAGTTTCTTGTATCGGAGTTTAGAGAATTCTGGTGCCGAAACACCAGACTTTTCAAGAGCTTTCGGCCTAATATTGACGAGCAGCACAGATAATCTGCCCACCACGAAGGGGTGCCACATGGCTCGACCGAAGCGTCAGGAGGAGCGGCGCAGCCAGCTCGTCGCCGCCGCGCAGCGCGCGATCGCCGCGCACGGCCCCGAGGGGGCGCGGCTCAACCGGGTCGCCGAAGAGGCCGGCCTCACCTCGAGCGCGGTGCTCTACTACTACCCCGACATCGACGAGCTCATGTTCGAGGCGAACCGGGCCGGCATGGAGCGCTTCTACGAAGAACGCGTCCGCATGCTCGAGAGCCTGCCCGACGACCCGGTGGCCCGGCTCATCGCCCTCGTCGCCTCGGGGCTGCCGAGCGGCCCCGACGACGCCGAGGTGCGGCTGCTCTGCGAGCTCGGCGGCTCGGCCGGCCGCGACAGCCTCATGGCGTCGCTGCTGACGACCCTCTACGACCGTCAGGTCGGCATGTACCAGGTGGTGCTCGAGCAGGGTGCCGCGCGCGGCCTCTTCACCCTCGCGCAGCCCTCGCTCGTGATCGCCCGCAACCTCGTCGCGCTCGAGGACGCCTACGGCTACCGCATCGTGGCGAAGCATCCCGCCATCGACCACAGCGGCGCACGCGAGCTGCTGCTCGCGTACGCCCGCCTGGCGACCGGTCACACGCTCGCCGGCTGATCGGCCGGCGGGGCGGCCGATCCGTTCGGGTCCCCCGGCGCGTCCGCGTCGGCCGGCGCCGCCGCGACCGCGCTCGTCGGGATGGACGTGCCGACCGACGCGGGCTCGTCCGGGTCGCGCGGCACGAGCGTCGCCTGCGCGAACCGCAGCCCCACCTCGGCGCCGCGGTCGAACTCGGTCGACCCCGGCACGGTCGCGAGCAGCGGCGCCACGAGCCCCGGCACCTCGATCGACACCGTCGACGCGCCGCCGAGGAAGTAGGTGTCGACGACGATGCCGCGGAGCTCGCCCGCACCGGCCGACTCCCCCGCACGCACGGGCGCGAGCTCGACGTGCTCGGGACGCACGACGAGGGTCGCCGCCTCACCGGGCACGAGCTCGTGACCGCGTGCGATGGGCACCTCACCGAGCCGGTCGACCGCGACGCCCGACGCCGTCGCCGTGCCGTCGAGCAGGTTGGCCGTGCCGATGAACGACGCCACGAAGCGGGTCGCCGGGTTGCGGTAGAGCTCCTGCGGGGTCGCGAGCTGCTCGAGGCGGCCGTCGCGCAGCACCGCGATGCGGTCGGCCATCGACATCGCCTCCTCCTGGTCGTGGGTGACGACGACGAAGGTCATGCCGACCTCGTGCTGCAGGCGCTTGAGCTCGAGCTGCATCGAGGCGCGCACCTGCCGGTCGAGCGCCGAGAGCGGTTCGTCGAGGAGCAGCAGCTTCGGCCGCTTCACGATCGCGCGGGCGAGGGCGACGCGCTGCCGCTGGCCGCCCGAGAGCTGGCCGGGGCGGCGCTTCGCGAGCGGTGCGAGCCGCACCGCCTCCATGACCTCGCCGACGCGCCGGGCGATCTCGGCCCGGCCGACGCCGTCGGCCTCGAGCCCGTACGCGACGTTGCGTTCGACCGTCATGTGCGGGAACAACGCGTAGCTCTGGAACATCATGTTCACCGGCCGCCGGTGCGGCGGCATCGCGAGCAGGTCGTCGCCGTCGAGCTCGATCCGCCCCGCGGCGGGTTGTTCGAAGCCCGCGATCGAGCGCAGCAGCGTCGTCTTGCCGCAGCCCGAGGGGCCGAGCAGGGCGAAGAACTCGTTGTGGGCGATGTCGAGCGAGACGCCGTGCAGGGCGACCGTGTCGCCGTAGACGGCGCGCACGCCGTCGACCCTGAGGAGCGGTGCAGTGGTCATTTCGAGGATCCAGTCAGTCGGGTCAGCCGCTGCGCCGCGATCACGGTCACGACGCTCACGAAGAGGAGGAGGGTGGCGAGGGCGTTGACCTCGGGGGTCACCCCGAAGCGCACCATCGAGTAGATGACGATCGGCAGGGTGGGCTGGGTCGGCGCGGTCGTGAAGAAGGCGATCACGAACTCGTCGAGCGAGAGGGTGAACGCGAGCAGTGCCCCGGCGACGATGCCGGGCGCGAGCTGCGGCAGGGTCACCCGCATGAAGGTGCGCACCGGCCCTGCCCCGAGGTCGCGCGAGGCCTCTTCGAGGCTCGGGTCGATGCTCGCCATGCGGGCAAGCACAATCGCGGTGACGAAGGCCGTCGCGAACACGCCGTGCGCGAGGATCACCGAGTGCAGCCCGAGCGTGATGCCGAGCAGCGCGAACAGGGTGAGCAGGCCGATGCCGAGCAGCAGGTCGGGCAGGATCGCCGGGGCGATCGCGAACGCCCGCACGAAGCCGCCGCGCGTGTAGTGCTGGATGCCGTAGGCGAGCAGCGTGCCGAGCACGGTCGCGATGGCGGTCGCGCCCGTCGCGACGATGAGCGTGTTGCCGAGTCCCTGCATGAGCGCCCCGTCGGCGAACACCTCGGGGTACCAGCGCAGCGAGAAACCGCGCCAGACGAAGAGGTTCTCGCTGTCGTTGAAGCTCATGATCACGACGATGAGGATCGGCACGTAGAGGAACACGTAGCCGAGCCAGAGGGGCACGAGGATGCCGCGGGGCCGGCGCCGCTTCGCCCGCCGAGGGGGCGCGTCGGCGGCAGCGGGCGTCGTCGTCGTCGTCGTCGGGGCGATCGTCTCAGCCACGTCGGCCTCCTTCGGTCACGCGGCGCGAGACCGCCGACTGCAGCACGATGACGAGCACGAGGATGATCGTGAGCAGGAGCGCCAGCGTCGCTCCGAACGGCCAGTCGCGCGCCTCGAAGAACTGGTCGCGCACGAGGTTGCCGACCATGATCGTCTTGCCTCCGCCGATGAGCTCGGGGATGACGAAGTTCGACATCGCGGGGACGAACACGAACACGCAGCCGGTGAGTGCGCCCGGCAGCGAGAGCGGCAGCGTCACCGTGCGGAAGGTGCGCCACGGCGTCGCGCCGAGGTTCGTCGCCGCCTCGCGGAGCGAGGGGTCGAGCTGCTGCAACGAGGCGTAGAGCGGCAGCACCATGAGCGGCAGGTACATGTAGAGGAGACCGACGACGATGGCCTGCGGCGTGTACAGCATGCTGATCGGCTCGTCGGTGAGGCCGAGTCCCTGCAGCGCCTGGTTGACCCAGCCGGCGTTGTTCAGCAGCAGGATCCACGCGTAGGTGCGCACGAGGAAGTTCGTCCAGAAGGGGAGGACGACGGCGATGAGGGCGACGGTGCGCCACTTCGGGCTGAGCCCCGCGATGGCGTACGCCATGGGGTAGCCGATCGCGAGCGCGAGCAGCGTGACGACGAGCGCCATGCCGATCGACTGGGCGATGACCCCGAGATAGAGGGGCTCGAAGAGCTTCACCCAGTTGTCGAGGGTGAACTCGAACACGATGCCGCCGAAGCGGCCGCGCTTGAAGAAGGTGTAGAACGCGAGCAGGCCGACCGGGATCGCCATGAAGACGATGAGGTAGACCATGCCCGGTGCGAGGAAGGGGATGGGGGCGAGCCCCCGTCGCACGCGGTTCGCGCGCGCGACGGGGGTCGCCTCCTGGAGCGAGGAGGTCACGGCGTCAGTTGCTCGCCAGGACTTCGGAGTTGAGGTCGACGAACTTCAGGGTGTCCTCGCCGAGGTCGACGATCACCTCCTGCTCGAAGAGCTCGTCGACGGTGATCGCGAGGGTCGGGTACGACTCGAGGAGCTCGGGCTTGAGCGCCTCCATCGCGGCCTGGTTCGGCACCTTGTAGAGGATGTTCTCGGCCACCCAGGTCTGCACCGTCGGGTCGAGGATGTAGTTGAGGAAGGCCATGGCGGCCTCCTTGTTCTTCGACGACTCGAGCACCGTCATCGTGTCGACCCAGAGGTCGGCGCCCTCCTCGGGCACGACGAACTTGATGTTCGGGTCCTCGGCGATGCCGTAGTTGCACCAGCCGTCCCAGGCCTCGACCATCGCGGCCTCGCCCGAGACGAGCTTCGAGTAGAAGGTCGTGTCGTCGAAGGCGAGCAGCGTCGGCTTCGTCTCGAGGAGCTGCGCCTTGGCCTCCTCGAGCTCGGCGTCGTCGGTCGTGTTGACCGAGTGACCCTGCGCCTTGAGGGCCGGCATCGCGAGCCAGCGGTCGGTCGAGAGCATCGTCGTCTTGCCGACGAGTTCGGGCTTCGGGTTCAGCAGGTCGTTCCACGAGGTGGGGTCGAAGCCCGTGAGGTCGGGGCGGTAGCAGAGGCCGGTGGTGCCCCACGCGTAGGGCTCGGAGTAGACGTTGCCCTCGTCGTAGGCCAGCTCGAGCGCCTCGGGGTAGAGGTTCTCCTCGTTGGGGATGAGCGACTTGTCGAGCTTCGCGAGCAGCCCCTGCTCGCCGAGCGCCTGGGCGTACTGTCCCGAGACGAATGCGATGTCGATGCCCGAGTCGGCGCTCGCGGTGAGCTTCGCGACGATGTCCTCGTTGGTGGTGTGGTTGACGATCGTGGTCTTCACCCCGGTGGCCTTCTCGAACTGCTCGGCGAGGTCTTCGGGGTAGTAGTCGGCCCAGATCGAGACGGTCAGCGTCTGCGAGCTGAGGTCGGCCTCGGGGTCGAGCGCATCGCCGCCGCCCTGATCGGTCGAGGCGCATGCGGTGAGGGCGAGCAGGGCTGCGGCCGTCCCGGCGAGGGCGACGCGGCGGTACGGGTGGGACATCGTGACTCCTGAACTTCGACGGGCAGGGTTGAGCGATTCTTGCAGCCTGCGTCAAGAAACCGCAATGACTTTCGGACAGTGAATATCTGGGGGTTGCGGAATAGTTACAATCCGAATTCAATGAATTCGATGCTCAGTGGCGAACACTTTCCGATCGATGGCCGAACCCTCTCCGTCGAGGCCGACGGCCGCGTGCTGCTCGACGGCCGCCGGGTCGCGGCCGGCGACGGCGTCGCCCGCGCGCTCGCCGCGACGGTGGATGCCACGGTGTCGCCCTCGCACGCGAGCGAGCGTGCCATCACGGTCGACCAGACGAACGTCTCGGTCATCGTCGACGAGCGGCTGATCGTGAAGCTCGTGGCCCACTGGGGAGCCGCCGAGCGCTCGGCGCGCCTGCTCGAACAGCTCGCCGCCGCCGGTGCGACGGGCGTCGAGCGGTTGCGGGGCGCCGTGCGGTGGCGGCACCCCGAGCGCGGCACCGGGGTGCTCGCGGTCGTCACCGACTACCTTCCGGGCGCCGACGACGGCTGGACCTGGGCGGTCGACGACGTCGTCGCGGTCGTGTGCGACGAGGTCGACGACCCCGACTGGCCGACCCGGCTCGGTCGCCGGATCGCCGAGATCCACGGGGTGCTCGGCGCCGAGGCATCCCCCTCGAACGCCGACGCCCCTGAGGCGCGCGTCCGCCGCGCCCGCGAGACCCTCGCGGCCGCCGTCGCCGAGACCGACGGCGCGGCGGGCGACCGGCTTCGCAACCGCCTGGCCTCGCTCGAGGCCGCGATCGACTCGCTCGGGGCGGCCGCGCCCGGGCTCGCGTTCCCGCTCCACGGCGACCTCCACCTCGGGCAGGTGCTCCGCTCCCCCGGCCCCGCGGGCGGCGAGCGCTACACGCTCATCGATTTCGACGGCGACCCGCAGCAGGGCGACGCCGAACGCGACCGGCCCGACGCCGCCGCACGCGACCTCGCGCACCTCCTCGTGTCGATCGACCTCGTCGCCGCTGTGGTGCAGAAGCGACTCGGCCGCGCCGAGCCCGCCGCCTTCGCGTGGGCCGACCGGGCGCGCACCGCGTTCCTCGACGCGTACCGGGCCGCGCTCGCGCGACCCGAGCTGCTCGACGAGGCGCTCCTCGCCGGGTTCGAGGCCGAACAGCTCGCCGCCGAACTCCGCTACGCCGCCCGGTTCCTCCCTCGTTGGCAGTACGCGCCCGACGCCGCCCTCACCCACCGCCACCCCTCGACGCACGAACGCCAGGAGCAGCCATGGACACCGCCGCCTTCCGATCCGATCTCGAGCTGATCCCCGAGACGCTCGGCCGCCTGGCCGACGCCCTCGACGCTGGGCTGCCCGGGCTCGTCGAGGCGGCGGTCATCGGCGAGCGCCTGCACGCGCCGGCGAAGGTGCTCGTCCTCGGCATGGGGTCGAGCCGATACGCCGCCGACGTCGTCGCCCGCCGGTACCGCGCGGTCGGTGCGAACGTGCAGGTCGAGCTCGCGAGCGTCGACGAACTGCCGCCGCCCGCCCCCGACCGGGTCGTCGTCGCCGTCTCGGCGACGGGCGGCAGCGTCGAGGTGCTGCGCGCGGTCGAACGCTATCGGGGCAGCGCCTCGCCGCTCGTCGCGGTGACGAACCGGCCGGCCTCGGCGCTCGCCGAGCAGGCCGACGCGGTCGTCGAGCTCGGGGCGGGTATCGAGGCCTCGGGCGTCGCGTGCCGCACCTTCCGGGCGACGTTCCCCGTGCTCGACGCCGTGCTCGGCGCACTCACGGGCGCCGCTGCCGAGCAGCCCTTCGACGCCGATGCCGTGCGACGTGCGGCCGAGGCGAACGCGGGCCTCTTCGCGGCATCCGCCGACTGGCTGGAGGCCGCGACCGCGCTCGTCGCCGGGCCCGACGGCGCGTGGACCCTCGCGCCCGCCGAACGCCTCTCGAGCGCCCAGCAGTCGGCCCTCATGGTGCGCGAGGTGCCGCGGCGCGGCGCCTTCGCCTCGGAGACGGGCGACTGGTCGCACGTCGACGTGTACCTCACGAAGACGCAGGACTACCGCGCCCTCGTGTTCGCCGGCTCCCACTGGGACGGGCAGGCGCTCGAATGGATGCGCGAGCGCGGATCCCGCTGGGCCTCCATCGGCGGCGAACTGCCCGGCGCCGAGTTCACGATCCGGCACGAGCACGACGACGACGCCCGCGTCGCGCTGCTCACCGAGACCCTCGTCGGCGAGCTCGTCGCCGAACGGCTGCTGCACTGACGCGGTGCGCAGCCCCGGCTCCGGCGCTGCGCACGCCCGCTCTCCCACAACTCCACATCCGCACCACCGGAACCACCGGCACCACCGCTCCACCGGCACCACGTCAAGTCCCGCTCCACCGATTCGGACAGTGAGGTTCTTCATGATGGCATTCCGACGCGGCACCACGCCGCAGAGCGCTCGCATCGGGCGCATCCTCCGCGCGCACGCGGAGGCCGACCGGACCGGGGTCCCGGTCGACGAGGTGCTCGGGCGAGCGGCTGAGGCGGCGTCCGCAGGGCTCGACGCCGAACGCCGCGCGGGCGTCTCCCGCCGCGACGCCCTCCGCGTCGCCGGCGTCGCGGGCGCGGGCGCAGCGCTCGCCATGGCCGGCCCTGCCCCCGCGATGGCCGCGACCCCGACGGCGAAACCCGCGGCTCCGAGCGTCGCGATCGTCGGCGCGGGCCTCGCAGGCACCCGCGCCGCGCACTGGCTCTGGCGCACGAAGGGCATCGCCTCGACGATCTACGAGGGCAGCTCGCGACCCGGCGGGCGCTGCTACAGCCTGCGCGGCCACTTCGACGAGGGCATCGTCGTCGAGCACGGCGGCGCGCTCATCAACACCGACCACAACGCGATCCGCGGTCTCGCCTCGAGCCTCGGGCTGACGATCGACGTCGTCGACGGCGGCAGCTACAACGGCTGGGGCGACAAGTACTGGATCGACGGGGCCGACTACTCCTACGACGACGCGAACGACGACTGGGGGCAGGTCTACCAGGCGATGAAGGCCGACCTCGCGGCGGCCCCGTACTCCCAGACGCACGCCACGCACACGGCCGCGGGCGTCGCCCTCGACCACCTCACGGTCGACGACTGGCTCGCGCAGAAGGTGCCGGGCGGACTCTCGAGCCGCTTCGCGAAGCTCATGCGTTCGAACGTCATGGCCGAGTACGGGCTCGAACCGGGCGAGCAGTCGGCGCTCAACCTCGTGTACCTGCTCGGCTGGAACTCGCAGAACGGCCTGTCGCCGATCAACGGGGCCGACGAGAAGTACCTCGTGCGGGGCGGCAACGACCAGATCGTCACCCGCATGATCGCCGAACTCCCGGCGAACACCGTGCGCTACGGGCACGAGCTCGTCGCGGTGAAGCAGAACGCGAACGGCACGGTGCGGCTGAGCTTCCAGGTCGGCAACCAGACCGTCGACAAGACCGTCGACCGGGCGATCCTCGCGCTGCCGTACACGACGCTCCGCGAGTGCGACCTCAGCCAGTCGGGATTCTCGGCGCTCACCCGCCGGGCGATCGACGAGCTCGGGCTCGGCGCGAACGCGAAGATCCACGTGCAGCTGTCGACCCGCCCGTGGGTGACGGCGGGCTACGGCGGTTCGACGTACACGAACGCCTCCGGGTTCCAGTGCGGCTGGGACGACACCGCCTCGCACCCGCTGCCGACGGGCATCTTCAACTTCTTCCCGTCGGGCGACCAGGTGAAGGCGTGGTCGGGGCCGGCGTTCGGGGTGCCGAGCGCGCAGCAGGTGCAGGGCTACCTCGCGCAGCTCGAGACGATCTACCCGGGCGTCGCGGCGGCGTACTCGGGCAAGGCGTACCGCGACTTCTGGTGGGGCAACCGCTGGTCGAAGGGCGCCTACACCTGCCAGCGCCCGGGCCAGTACACCGAGCTGTTCGGCGTCGGCGAGGCGCCCGAGGGCAACGTGCACTTCGCGGGCGAGCACACGAGCGTCGAGTACTTCGGCTTCCTGAACGGCGCGGTCGCCTCGGGCGAGCGCGCGGCGAAGGCGGTCGCGCTGTCGTGACACCGAGAGGGCCGGTGCCCGTCGAACCTTCGACGGGCACCGGCCCTCGTCGACCGCGTGCGCGGCCGGTCACGCGTCGGGCGTCACTCCCCCACGAAGACGCCGTTGCGGCGCTTGGCGAGCACGTACAGCACGACGCTGATCGCGCAGAGCACGGCGATGTAGACGGGGAAGACCGCCCCCATCCCGATGCTCTGGAGCCACACGAAGAGATACGAGGCGGTCCCGCCGAACAGGGCGACGCCGATGCCGTACGCGAGGCCGACGGCGGTGCCGCGATAGTGCTGCGGGAACAGCGAGTTCGCGACCGTGTTGTAGATCGTCAGGTTCACGAGGAGCACGAGCGAGCCGCCGAGCATGACCGCGGCGAGCGAGCCGATGCCCTCGCCCGTGTAGGCGAGCACCAGGAAGATCGTCGGGATCGCGACGAGACGGGCGATCACGAACCACTTCGAGAGCGGCCACTTGTCGAGGATGCGGCTGAGCACGACCGCGCCGAGCGTCAGCACGATGCTGAGCACGGTCGAGACGGCGAACACGCCGGTGGGGTCTTCCCCGAAGGTCCCGGTCGCCATCGACGGCAGGCCCGAGAGCCAGGTGTAGTTGTACGCCATGATGGCGCCGACGATGAAGACGACGGCGAGGACGCTCAGCCACAGTCGGCCGACCCCGCGCCAGATCTCGCGCGCGCTGCTCGGTGCCGACGGATCGCCTGCGGCGCCGACGACCAAGGTCTCGGGCAGCGAGCGGCGCAGCCAGAGCACGACGAAACCGAGGAGGCCGCCGAGGATGAAGGGGATGCGCCAGCCGTACTCGCCCATCGCCTCGACGCCGAGGATCGCGCTCGCGGCGAACGCCGTGAGCGGGGCGAGGAGGTTGCCCAGGTTGTTGAAGAAGGCCATGAACCCGGCGACGTAGCCGGGGCGATCGGGGACGAGCTCGATTCCGTAGGCGTTGCTGAGCGGCGCTTCGACACCGGTCGAGATGCCCTGCAGGATGCGGCAGAGCAGCACGATGACGCCCGCCCAGACGCCGAGCGTCTCATGGGTCGGCAGGACGCCGATCACGAGGCTGGCACCTGCGGTGACGCCCACCGAGCCGATCATGACGGACTTGCGTCCGATCCGGTCGGCGACCAGTCCGAAGACCACACCGCCGATCGGACGGGCGATGAACCCCACGGCGAAGACGGCGAGGGAGTTGAGGGTGGACGCCACTGGGTCCTCCCCCGGGAAGAACGCGTTGCCGATGTAGACCGAGAGCAGGCCGAACATCGCCCAGTCGAACCACTCGAGCGCGTGCCCGGCGCTGAGTGCGAACAGGTTGCGCCGCTCGATACGGCGTGACGCGCGCGTCGCGTCGGCGTCGGCGACCGCTACGGCCTCCTGCTGTTCCAACATTCCAAGAGCTCCTTCGCTCGGTGCACCTGGGAGCGCATCACTCAGGTGAGGTGGGGGGATGAGATCACTATACTATATTATTTCCACGCTGTCATGACCGAGGAGCACACGCGATGCAGATGCCGAATGAGACCCGTCTCGACGAAGAACTGATCCACGCGGCATCCGCCCTGCTGCTGCGCGCACACGACCCCGCGCTGCACCGCGTCGCCGCCGCCGCCCGCGGGGCGAGCGGTGCGATCCACCTCGGCCTCAGCCTCGCCACTCCCCGCGTCAGCGTCTGCGCCGAGAGCAGTGCGATCGCCAACGCCAAGATCGCCGGCGAGCCGTCGATCACGACGATCGTCTCCGTCGGGCTCGACCCCGACGATCGCCCGCGCGTCATCAACCCCTGCGGCGTCTGCCGCGAGGTAGTGCCGAAGTTCGGCACCGATGAGCTCCGGGTACTCGTCGATGCGGGCGACGGTCGCGTCATCGCTGCGACGCCCGAGCAGCTGCTGCCCATGCCGTGGGTGCGGGCCCGCTCCTACGCCTGAGCCCCGACACGACGAAGGGGAGGATCCCGGTCGGGAGCCTCCCCTTCGTGCTTCAGCGGGCCGCCCGGTTCGGGCGTGGGCGGCTCATCGCCACGGGAGCGGGCGGCGCAGCGTCTCGCCGATCATCTCCAGCACGCCGTCGAAGTCCATGTCGAAGACGACCCGGTGGAGCGGACGCGTCTCGCCCTTCACCGGATGCACCCCCGCGAGGAACCGGTCGCCCGTCGCCGGATCCTCGAAGGTCTGCAGCGGGCGCTGCACCGACCCCGTGACGAGCTCGGGGCGGAGCAGGCTCGCGACCGCGAGGCTGTCGTTGATGCCGAGCACGCGCCGGCCGTCGGGCTGCGGGTACGACCGCGTGTAGAAGCCCGCGTAGTCGGCGCTGATCTTCGTGATCAGCTCGGCCGGTCCGAACCCGGTCGAGGCCGCGATCTCGAGGAAGAAGTCCTCGGGCACCATCGCCTGCCGCGTCACGTACGGACCGCACCAGGTCACGTCGCCCGCACGGGCGGCGACCGCCTGCGCCGCGTCGATGTCGAACGAGACGTTCGGGTCGCGGGAGACGCGGAAGCGGCGATCGGCCCACGGTTCGGTGTCGTGGTAGAGCGCCGGCCCGAGGGTGCCGACGATCGTGGTGCTCCGCAGCCGCTCGAGCAGTCGCGGCTCGAGCTCGAGTGCGCGGGCGAGGTTCGTCTGCGGGCCGAGCGCCAGATAGTCGATCTCACCGTCGTGCCGGTTCACGAGGTCGAGCAGGATCGGGATGCCGTTCGGCTCGGCAGGCACCGAGGTCTCCGGGCGCAGACCGGTGTTGCCGAAGCCGTCCTCGCCGTGGATGCCTGCAGAGAGGCGCAGCTCCTGCTTGAGCGGTGCGTCGCTGCCCCGGTACACGGGAACGTCGGTGCGTCCGCACGTGTCGAGCACGTAGCGCGCATTGTCGGCCGCCCGGTCGCCGTACGTGTTTCCGAAGACGCTCAGCACGGCGAGGATCTCGACCTCGGGATCGGCGGCCAGCAGCATCAGCGCCAGCGCGTCATCGACACCCGTGTCCGTGTCCACCACGACTTTTCTCATGATTCCATTCCTCGTGTTCTTCGATCGATCGCCCGGCGCGGTCTGGCACCGGGCCGGGTTCAAGGGGCGCTCAGGCCGACCGAGGCGAACGCGCGGTGCGCTTCCTCGCCCGTCAGCGCGCTGATGAAGTCGGTCGCCGCCGCCGGAGCGCCGGGGCGCGCCCCGATCGCGAAGCGGCCGTACGACTGCAGCTCGTGCGGAATCGGTCGCACGAGGTGCGGCCCCGCGACCGAGCGGAGCTCGCTGACCTGCTGGATCGCGAGGTCGGCGCGTCCGTCGACGAGCGCTTCGGCGGTGAGCCCCGCCTCGAAGCGGACGGCCCGCTCGTCGATCCGGTCGAGGAGCTCGCGCTTGCGCATCTGCTCCATGAAGTGCAGGCCGCTCGCGCCCGAGAGCGAATACGCGACCGCCCGGGCGTTCAGCAGCTGCTCGAGGAACGCCTCGGTCGAGTCGTCCTCGGGCGCCGACGTCTCGGGCATCTGCGCGACGCCGACCGCCGAGACCGCGATCTCGACGATGGATCGCGGGTCGAGCACGCCCTCCGCCGCGACCTCGTGCAGCGAGGCCGCGACGCCGAGGAGCAGGTCGGGCCGCTCGCCGCCGGCGATCCGCTCGAGCAGGACCGAAGTGGGTTCGAAGGTGGTCACGACGCTGACGCCGCTCGCGCGTTCGAACTCGGGGATGAGCGACTCGACGAGCGGTTGCTTCACGACGAGGCCGCTGTAGAGGGTGATCATCTGGGGGCCGCCTTTCCGGAGCGGTCGCGGGCGGCGAGCGCAGCGAGCTGCGCGTCGCTCAGCACCGAGGTGCGGTGCCCTGAGGTGAGGAAGAAGATCTGCGCGGTGTGCTCGAGCTCTTCGAGCGCGTCGAGCGCCGATTCGAGGTCGGCGCCCGCGACGACCGGGCCGTGGTGACGCAGTAGCAGCGCGTGGCTCGAGCGCGACGCCGCCTCGACCGCGTCGGTCGCGGCGGGGTCGCCCGGGGCGAAGTACGGCAGGAGTGCCAGTCGTCCGACCCGCATCCCGTAGTACGCCGTGAGCGGCGGCAGGGGCGCATCGGGGTCGAGCCCGTCGAGCACGCTGAGCGCCGCCGAATGCACCGAGTGGGTGTGCACGACGGCGTTCGCCTCGGGACGGACGCGCAGCATCGCGACGTGGAGGAAGGCCTCCTTCGTCGGCGCTGGGCCGTCGACGTGACGACCATCCGCGTCGAGCACCGACAGCGAGTCGCCGTCGATGTCGGCGAGGCTCACGCCGGTGGGCGTGACGAGGATGCGCTCGCCGTCGCGGACGGCGAGGTTGCCGGTGCGGCCGTGCGTGAGGCCGCGCCGATGGATCGAGTGCGCGACCCGCTCGAGCTCGCCCCGAGCCCCTCCGGCGCTCATCGCGCCTCCGCTCCGTCGCGCACGACGTCGACGAACAGCTCGGGCGAACCGAAGTTGCCCGACTTCAGCACGAGGTCGAGCCCGCGCTCGGTGTCGTGGATCCACGGCACACCTGCGGCCGCCTCCTCGCCGACGACGGCGGTCGTCGTGCCGAGTGCGCGGATCACCTCGCCCGAGGTCTCGCCGCCGGCGATGAGCAGGCGGTGGATGCCTCGCTCGGCGAGCCGCACGGCGATCTCGCCGGCCGCCCGCTCGTAGAGCTCGCCGAGAGCCGGCGAACGGTGCTCGCGCTCATCGGCCGGGCTCGACGAGTAGATCAACGCCGAGGCATCCGCCGGCTGCTCGTCCCACCAGGCGACGGCCCGGTCGGCGAGGTCGTCGGCCGTCTCGCCGGGACCCGCGATCAGCCGGAACGACGGCCGGCCCTCCTCGCGGAACCGGCCGATCTGTTCGAGCGTGCGACGCGAGCAGCTGCCGGCGAGGATGGCGGTGCGCCCGGCCGTGCGGTGCGGCAGCGCATCGAGGGACGCGGGGCGGCGGAGCGCGAGCGCCCCGATGAGCCCGGCGGAGCCCCCGACGAGCACGTCGTCCTCGACGGCCTCGGCGATCACCGCGAGGTCCTCCTCGCCGACGGCATCCGCCACGAGGTGCGCCTCGCCCGCGGCCCGCGCCTGCGCGATCCGGTCGCGGACGCTCGCCGCGCCGGAACGCACCGTCTCGAGCGGCAGCACGCCGACGCGCCCCGACACCTGCGGTGCGAGGAGCCGCGCGACCGAGGAGTCGCGCATCGGGGTGACCGGGTGGTCGCGCATGTGCGTCTCGTCGAGGAGGTCGTCGCCCACGAAGAGGCGGCCGCGGTAGACGGTGCGGCCGTGCACGGGGGCCGCCGGGGTCGTCACGACGACGCCTGCGCCGAGTTCGGCGGCGAGCGCCTCGGTGATCGGGCCGATGTTGCCCTCGGGCGTCGAGTCGAAGGTCGAGCAGTACTTCACGTAGAAGCGGTCGGCGCCGAGGCCCTGCAGCGACGCGAGCGCGTCGAGGCTCAGTGCGACGGCCTCCTCGACCGGCATGGAGCGGGTCTTCAGGCCGATCACGACCGCGTCGGCGGGAGCGGTGCTCGCCGTTTCGGAGATCTCAGCGGTCAGCGAGAGCAGCGTCCGGAGCCCGGCTCGGCTGAGGGCGGCAGCCACGTCGGTCGCGCCGGTGACGTCATCGGCGATGACCCCGATCATGCCGCCGCTCCCCCGAGCTGCGTGCGCAGGCGCCGTGCAGCCGCGCGGGGCCCGTCGAGCACCGGCACCGGGAACTCCCGGTCGAGCGCGTCGGCGGCCGGGGCGAGCGAGTACTGCGCGAGCATCACGACGTCGTAGACGTCGGCGACCTCGCGAATCGCGACGGCGAGGAGTTCGGCGAGCTCCCGGCCCACGGACGGGCGGGCCGCCTCGGGCACCACGAGCGGAACGATCTCGACCTCGAGGCCGGCGGAGGCCGCCACGGCGCCGAGGCGCTCGGTGCTGTCGGCGGCGGCGGATTCGAGCGAGGCGACGAGCAGCACGCGCGACGGCCGGTGCGACACGACTTCGTCGAAGAGCGCGCCATCGGCCGAGAGCACCGACACCCCGTCCGCCGAGGCGTCGCGCGCATCCGCGCGAACGCCGTACTGCGAGCAGGTGAGGAGCACCCCGTCGGCGCCGCCGGCGAGGGCGAGCTCGATCAGGCGATCCATGCGCGCCGCGAGCGGTTCGCTGATGCCGCCCTGCTGCTGCGCGTCCGCGAGCAGCCGGTCGTCGAGCAGGTTCCAGATGTCGCCGTCGGGGAAGGCCTCGGCGATCGCCGACGCGGCCGGGGCGATCGCGAGCGGCGTCGCACTGATGAGGGCGATGCGGGGTGCGGTCATCGTCCGATCCTCTCCGTCCAGGCCAGCCCCTCGCGGGTGCCGGCGAGCGGGCCGTACTCGCAGCCGATCCAGCCCTCGTAGTCGCTCGCGGCGATGCGCGCGAGCACCCGGTCGTAGGCGATCTCGCCGGTACCGGGTTCGCCGCGGCCGGGGTTGTCCGCGATCTGCACGTGCACGATCCGGGGCACGAGTCGTTCGAAGCGTTCGACGATGTTCCCGCGGTCGACCTGGGCGTGGTAGACGTCGAAGAGCACTCCGACGGTGTCGGGGTCGACCGCCTCGGCGACCGCGGCGGCGACCTCCATCGAGGCGAGGCCGTAGCGCGGCTGGTCGCGCTTGTTGATCGGTTCGAGGGCGATCCGCACTCCCGAACCTCGCGCCTGCTCGGCGGCCCAGGCGATGTTCGCGACGTAGCTCGCGAACGCGAGCTCGGGGTCGGCGTTCTCAGGCCGAAGTCCTGCCATCACGTGCACGACCGGGGCGCCGAGCACTGCCGCGTACTCGAGCGAGGTGAGCACGCCCGCACGGAACTCCTCGCGGGCGCCCGGCACGTACGCCGCACCCATCGCCGTCGGCGAGCCCGCGGGCCCGGCCGGCGTGTTGATGAGGGCCTGCACGAGGCCCGCACGGTCGAGGAGCTCGCGCACGCGCGCCGCGGGCAGTTCGTACGGGGAGGCGAACTCGACGCCGGTGAACCCTGATGCGGCGGCCTCGTCGAATCGTTGCTCGAAGGGCACCTCGGTGAACATCCACTTGAGGTTCGCCGCGAGCCGGATCGGGCCCGCACCGGTCTCGACGATCACGCCGGCACCGCCTGGTAGCCGGGGTTGACGACGAAGCTGGGCGCGGCGCCGCCGAGTACCGCGATGACGTTCGCCGCGGCCATGCGGCCCGACTCGCCGCGCGCCTCGCGGGTGGCCCCCGCGACGTGGGTCGTCGCGAGGATGCCCGGGGTGTGCAGCAGCGGGCTGTCGGAGGGCAGCGGCTCGGTGGCGAAGACGTCGAGTGCGGCGCCGCCGATCACACCGTCGCGGACCGCGTCGACGAGGGCGTCCTCGTCGACGATGCCGCCCCGGGCGGTGTTGATGAGGATCGCGTCGCGCTTCATTCCCGCGAGCCGCTCGGCGTCGATGAGGTTCCGGGTCGAGTCGTCGAGGAAGAGATGGAGCGTCACGAAGTCGGACTGCGCGAGCACCTCGTCGAGGTCTCCGCGGCGCACGCCGTTCGCCGCAGCGAACTCGGCGTCGAAGTAGGGGTCGTAGGCGATGACCTCCATGCCGAACCCGCGTGCGAGGCCGGCGACGGCCTTGCCGATCGAGCCGAATCCGAGGATGCCGAGGGTCGCCCCGCCGAGTTCACGGCCGGTGAGCTGCTGCCACGATCCGTCCGCGAGGTTCCGGATGTTCTCGGGCACGCGGCGCGCGGCGCCGAGCATGAGGGCGAACACGTGCTCGGCGACGGCGCGCCGGTTGGCGCCGGCGGTGATGCACACGGGGATGCCCCGTGCGCTCGCCGCGGCGACGTCGACGCCGTCGTACCCGACGCCCGTGCGCACGACCAGCTCGAGGCGCTCGGCCAGTTCGAGCTCCTCAGCGCGGATCGGCTTCGTGCCCGCGATGATCGCGCGGACCCCTGCGAGGAGCCGCGCCCGCTCGGCCTCGGGAAGCGCAAGCAGGTCGTCCTCGTGACGGGTGCTGAAGCCGGCGGCCCGCAGTGCGGTGTCGACCTCGTCGCCCGGGGCGAGGAAGGCGGTGGTGATCAGGACATCGGTGGACTCGGCGGCGTTCGTCACCAGATCCCTCCTTCGTAGTCGGGAGCGGTGAATGCACCGCCGTGGTATTTCGGGGCGGCCGCGGTGCGGTCGACACCGTCGGCGTGATCCGCCGCGTCGTCCTTCGGGACGTAGCCGATCGCGGCCCAGCCGGCATCGCCGTTCCACCAGCGGCCGGTATTGGCCGAGCAGCCGTACACGACCTGGCATCCGACGGAGCCGTTCTCGATCGCGCAGCGGGTGAGTTCGATGCCGTCCGGCCAGCTCAGCCAGATCGCGAGCTGGCGAAGGTCTTCGGGTGCGGGGCGGAAGCTGCCGATGCGCAGGAGCACCGACTCGACCCCCCACTTGTCGTGGTACAGGCTCGCGAGCGCCTCGCCGAAGGCCTTCGAGACGCCGTAGTAGGTGTCGGGCCGGAGCGGTGCCTGCTCGTCGAGCACCTCGTCGGCGGCGTGGAATCCGATCACGTGGTTCGAGCTCGCGTTCACGACCCGGCGCACCCCGGCTCTGCGGGCGGCTTCGTACACGTGGTGGGTGCCGTCGATGTTCGAGGCACGGATCTCGTCGAACGGCGCCTCGTCGGCGACGCCGCCGAGGTGGACGATGACGTCGACTCCGGCTGCCGCGGCGACGAGGGCGGGGAGGTCGGCGAGGTCGCCGACGACGACCTCTTCTCCGGGGAAGAGGGATTCCTCGGGCGCGCTCCGTGCGAAGAGCACCACCCGGTCGTAGCGGCCGGCGAGGCCCTCGCGGATCACCCGGCCCATTCGGCCGGTGCCCCCGGTGTACAGCACGGTGGTCATCGTGCGCGCCTCCTCGTCGTGGTGGTGGTGGTCGTCGTGGTGGTGGTGGGCCGGGTCATCCGATGCTCCGGTCCTGTTCGCCCGTGGCGCCGTCGACGAAGTACGAGATCTCGGCACGCTGCGGGCGGACGCGACGCGCCTCGCCGTCGACGAGCCGCAGACCGACGTCGTGCCCCGGGACGAGCGTCCCCGAGGTGTCGCGCAGAAGTGAGCGCAGGCGGTCGATGGTCGCGGTGCTCGCCTCGTCGTCGAGGCTCGAGTCGGCGCGAAGCGTCTGGAGCTCGTGCACGTTCTTCACCGAGTCGCCCGCGAAGACGAGCGGCTCGGCGGCGCGCTCGAGGAGGAAGGCGAGGTGGTGCGGCGTGTGCCCCGCACTGTCGAGCGCGTGGATGCCGGGCAGGATCTCTCGGCCGGCGGAGATGCGTTCGACGCCCGAGGTGCGCCGCAGCAGCTCCTGCACGTGCAGGTCGGGGATGAACTTCGTGCCCGCGGGCTGGTCGGCGGCCCAGCGCAGCTCCTGCTCCCCCACCCAGGTCGTGGCGTTCGGGAACATCGTGAAGTTCGCCACGTGGTCCCAGTGCATGTGGGTCAGCAGCACATCGGTGACGTCGGCGGCGTTGTACCCGAGCCGCTCGAGCCCCGTGTGGATCAACGGGATGTAGGCGGGCTGGCCGGCGTCGACGAGCACGCGTCGTTCGCCGTCGTCGAGCAGCCACAGACTGCTCCAGCCGAACGCGCCGTGCGAGGCGGACTTGCCGGGAAACCCCTCGACGAGCGGGTGGGCGGTGTAGTCGCTCATGGCCGGCGCCCCATGACGAATCCTCTGCGAAGCATCATCGCCCTCCTCGTGGTCGATTGCTTCACTATACTATAGTATTTGACGGACGCAACCCTGCAGGGGTGCGGCCCGCCCCGCATCAGGTCCCGAGCAGTCGCTCGGTCGCACCGACGATGTGCCGACGCATGGTCTCGGCGGCCCGCGCGCCGTCGCCGGCCGCGATCGCCTCGTAGATCGCCTCGTGCTCGGGCGCCGCCCGGCTCGCACCCGTGCGACCGAACTTCGAGAAGAGCCGGAAGCGCTGGATCTGGCCGCCGAGTGCCGCGTACGACAGCTCGAGGAACCGGTTGCCGGCCTGCGCGGCGATGAGCATGTGGAAGCGGTCGTCCGAGCGCCAATAGGTATTGAAGCCCTCGGCCTCGACATCGGCGTGATCGGCCGAGTCCCGGAACTCGACCACCGTCTCGTGCAACCGCGCGAGGAACTCGTCGGTGACGTTCGCGGCCGCCGCCTTCGCCAGGCTCGGCTCGAGCAGGAGGCGCGCCTCCATGAGCTGCTCGACCTCGTCGCGGGTCATCATCGGCGCGACCCGATAGCCGCGCAGCGCCTCGCGCTGCACGAGCCCGGTGTGCTCGAGACGGGCGAGCGCCTCCCGGAGGGGAGTCTGGCTGACGTTGAGCTCTCGGGTGAGCGCACCGATGTTGAGGCTCTCGCCCGGCGTTCGCTCCCCCGACATGAACTGCTGCAGCAGGATCGCGTACATCTGGTCGGCAATCGGCTGTCGAGTTCCCGACTGTTCGGTCACGTACTTCTCCTCTATTGCGATTCAGTCGAAGACTATCGCGCAGCGGCGCCGATGCCGGGCCGCCGGGCCGCGACCGGGGCGGCCCACGGGCGGGTGCGTCGCCGGCCTCCATTGGGCGCTGACCAATGGTTAGGGTAGGCTCACCTCAATCTTCCAGCCGATCGGCTCCCTCCCCCGCTCGAAAGCGTCAGCACCATGCCCACGACCGCACCCGCCCTCGGCCTCTCGCTGCTCGGCGGCGAACCCGGTGCGCCGGCGCTCATCACCGGCGGGCGCGCGGTCGGCTACGCCGAACTCGCCGAACGCGTCGCCGAGCGGCGCGACGCCCTCGGCACCACGCGCCGGCTCGTCATGATCGAGGCGGCGAACGAGCTCGAACCGATCGTCACGTACCTGGCGGCGCTCGAGGGCGGCCACCCGCTGCTGTTCGTGCCACGGGCGAGCGGGGAGCCCGGCGGCGACGCCGCCGCCCAGCGCAACCGGGCCTCGCTCGTCGAACGCTTCGACCCCGACGTGATCGCCCGCGCGGACACCGACGGCCTCGCCGCCGACGGCCCCGCCACGGGCACCACCGCCCCGTCGCGCTGGATCCTCGACGAGCGCCGCCCTGGCACCCGCCACGAACTGCACCCCGAGCTCGCCATGCTCGCGAGCACCTCGGGTTCGACGGGTTCGCCGAAGCTCGTGCGCCTCTCGCGCGAGAACCTGCACTCGAACGCCGCCGCCATCGCCGAATACCTGCGCCTCTCCCCCGCCGATCGCGCCGCAACGACCCTGCCGCTGCAGTACTGCTACGGCCTCTCGGTCGTGAACAGTCACCTGCTCGCGGGTGCGAGCCTGCTCCTCACCGAGCGCTCGGTGACCGAGGACGACTTCTGGCACGAGGCATCCGACCATCGCGTGACCTCGTTCGCGGGCGTGCCGTACACCTTCGAGCTGCTCGAGGCGGGCGGCTTCGGCGGGCGCGAACTGCCGAGCCTGCGCTACCTCACCCAGGCCGGCGGGCGCCTCGCGCCCGACGCGGTGCGCCGCTTCGCCGAGCTCGGCGAACGCCGCGGCTTCGAGCTGTTCGTCATGTACGGGCAGACCGAGGCGACGGCGCGCATGGCGTACCTGCCGCCCGAGCTCGCGGCGAGCGCCGCGGGCGCGATCGGTCGGCCGATTCCCGGCGGCCGGCTGCGCATCGACGCCGTCGAGGCGGGCGAGCCGGATGCCACGGGCGGCGCCTCGCCCGAGGACTCGACCTCGCGCGGGGCCGGGGTCGGCGAACTCGTCTACGAGGGCCCGAACGTCATGCTCGGCTACGCCGAGGAACCGGCCGACTTCGCCCTCGGGCGCACGGTGCACGAGCTGCGCACGGGCGACCTCGCGCGACGTCGCGACGACGAACTGTTCGAGGTCGTCGGCCGGGCGAACCGCTTCGCGAAGGTGTTCGGCCTGCGGCTCGACCTCGACCGGGTCGAACGGCTCCTCGCCGAGGAGGAGCTGACGGTGCGCGTGGCGAGCGACGACGAGCGGCTGCTCGTGTTCGCGACCGCCGAGCGGCTCGTCGCACGGGCCCGCGAGCGTGCGGCGGCACTGACCGGGCTGCCCGTGCTCGCCGTCGCGGGGTACGCGGTCGCCGAGTTCCCGCGCACCTCGAGCGGCAAGCCCGACACCGCCGCGCTCGTCCGGTTCGCCGCCGAGCACGACCGGCTCGACCGGCTCGATGCGGCGAAGGCCGACGACGGGCCGGGCGCATCGGTCTCCCCCGACCGAACGGCCGAACGCGTGCGCGAGCTCTTCGCGACCCTGCTCGCCCACCCGGGTGCCACGCTCGACGACTCCTTCGCCGGGCTCGGCGGCGACTCGCTCAGCTACATCGAGGTGTCGCTGCGCCTCGAAGAGCTGCTCGGCGCGCTGCCGCGCGAGTGGCCGCGGATGACGGCTCGCGAGCTCGGCGGGCTGGGCGGGCTCGCCGCAGCCGGCCGAGGTTCGGGCGGCCCCCGCACGGGCGATGCCGAGGCCGAGCCCGGCGCCGGCCCCGTGGCATCCGACTCGACCGCATCGGGCGCGACCATCGCTCGCCGTCGCCCATGGGCGGTGCGCCTCGAGACGCCCGCGGTGCTGCGCGCCGCCGCGATCGTGCTCATCGTCGGCACGCACGCCGACCTCTTCATGGCGAAGGGCGGCGCGCACCTGCTGCTCGCGGTGGCCGGGTACAACCTGGCGCGGTTCCAGCTCGCGGCGGTGCCGGGTGCGACCCGGGTGCGGCGGCTCGCGCGAAGCGCGGTGCAGCTCGCGGTGCCCGCGGTGCTGTGGATCGGCGCGGTCGCCCTCGTCACCGGGCAGTACCGGCCCACGACGGCGCTGCTCGTGAACAACCTCGTGCCGGGCGACGGCCGGTGGAACGAGCAGTGGCAGTTCTGGTTCCTCGAGGCGGCGATCTGGACGATCGTCGGGCTCGGCCTCCTCTTCGGCGTGCGAGCGATCGACCGTCTCGAGCGGCGCGCCCCGTTCGGCTTCGCCCTCGGCGCGCTCGCGATCGCCCTCGCGGCGCGCTTCGCGATCGCGGGCCCCCAGGCCGAGTACGTCGAGCGATACGCGGCGCCCGTCGTCGTGTGGCTCATCGCCCTCGGCTGGCTCGTCGCACGCGCCGACACGACCGGGCGCCGGGTGCTCGTCTCGGCGATCGCCGTCGCGACGTCGTTCGGGTTCTTCGGCGACCCCCTGCGCGAGGCGATCGTCGCGGTCGGGATCCTCGCCCTCGTCTGGGTGCCCGCGGTGCCGCTGCCCCGCCTCGTCGTCCCCGTCGTCGCGACGCTCGCCGGGGCGTCGATGTTCGTCTACCTCACGCACTGGCAGGTGTACCCGCCGTTCGAGGAGTCGGCGCCGTGGCTCGGCACCCTGCTCTCGCTCGCGGTCGGGGTGCTCGCGTGGCGCGCCTACCTGCTCGTCAGCGCCCGGGCGGCCCGGACGGCGCGTGGCGTGCGCAGCGGGTTCGCGTCGCGCGCGACGAGGCGCGCAGAGGCCCGATCGTCGGGGCCCCGTCGTGCGTGCCCGCTCGCCGAGGCCACCGCGGCCGGTCAGCCGACCGGCGCCGTCTCCGCCGTCGGCGGCTGAGCCGCCTCGGGGTAGAGCACCACGCCGCCGTCGACGGCGACCCGCACCGGGCACCCGGCCTCGAATCGGGCGGCCTCGTGCAGCGGCACCCGGTGGGTCACCTCGACCGGGAACTCGGCGACCCCGAGCCGCAGCCTGAGCTCGGCCGACGCACCAGTGCGACGCACCTCGACGACGGTCGCGTTGCCGTCGGCGGCGTCCGGATCGAGGCGCAGCTGCTCGGGCCGCAGCATCGCGCAGACCCGCTCGGCCCCGCCGCTGCGATCGTGGCGCACCGCGAGGCATCCGAACGCGCAGTCGGCGAGATCAGCACCCGCCTGCGTGGCCGGCACGACGACGACGTCGCCGAGGAACTCGGCGACACCCGCGTCGATCGGCGCATCGAACACCGCGGCCGGGTCGCCCGCCTGCACGAGCCGACCGCCCGCGAGCACGCCGACCTGCTGGCCGAACGAGAGCGCCTCGTCCTGGTCGTGGGTGACGAGCACCGCCGTGACGCCGCTGCGTTCGAGCACCTCGACGACCGCACGTCGGGTCTGCGCACGCAGCCCGGTGTCGAGGGCGCTGAACGGTTCGTCGAGGAGGATCACGCCCGGCTTCAGCGCGAGGGCGCGGGCGAGCGCGACGCGTTGCTGCTGCCCGCCCGAGAGCTCGTGGGGCATGCGCTCGGCGAGCGCGGGGTCGAGCGAGGCGAGCTCCATGAGTTCGCGCACGCGGGCCGCCCGGCCGAGGCCGCGCGGCAGGGCGAAGGCGATGTTCCGTGCGACCGAGAGGTGCGGGAACAGGGCACCGTCCTGCGCGACGTAGCCGATGCCGCGACGGTGCGCGGGCACCATGGCGGCGCCCGCCGCGAGTTCGCGCCCGTCGAGCGAGATCGTGCCCGCGTCGGGCCGCTCGAAGCCGGCGATGAGCCGCAGCAGGGTGCTCTTGCCGCTGCCGGACGAGCCGACGAGGGCGAGCCGGGTGCCGTCGGGCACCTCGAGGGAGACGTCGCGCAGCACCTCGGTGCTGCCGAACGACTTCGAGACGCGGTCGAGACGCAGGGTCATCAGAGGCTCCGTCGGGTGGCGTGGGCGAACATGAGGGCGACCGCGGGGATCGAGAGCAGCACGAGGAGCACGGCGTAGGGTGCTGCGGCCGGGTAGTCGAGCGAGGAGGCCGCCGACCAGAACCCGGTCGCGACCGTGCGGGTGCCGGTGGGCGCGAGCAGGAGGGTGGCGGTGAGTTCGTTCGCGGCGCCGAGCGCGACGAGCGCACCGCCCGCCCCGATCGCGGGCACGAGCATCGGCGCGGTGACCCGCAGGCGGGCCGCCCACGGGCCGACGCCGAGGGAGCGGGCCGCCTCCTCGAGCGACTCGGGCACCTGCGAGAGCCCGGCACGCAGCGGCACGAGCGCCCGCGGCAGGAAGATCACGACGTACGCCACGATGACCGTGAACGCCGTCTGGTAGAGCCCGGGCGCGAAGGCGAGCGTGGTCGCGACGAGCGCGAGGGCGACGATGATCGCCGGCAGGCTCGACGCGAGGTACGCGGCGCCCTCGAGGAGCCGCGAGAGCCGGCCCGGGTAGCGCACCGAGAGCCACGCGAACGGCAGCGCCACGAGGATCGCGCACACGGCGCCGCCGATCGCGAGTCCGAGGGTCTGCAGGGTCGCGGGCACGAGTGCGGCGAACTCGACGGCGTCGGCCGCGAACAACCAGCGCACGACGCTCGCGAGCGGCACGACGGTCGCGGCGATCACGACGGATGCCGCGGCGATCACCGCGAGCGGAGCCATGCCGCCGAGCGGCAGTCGGGCGGGCGGATGCGGCGAGCCGCCGCCGAGCCGCGCGTAGCGGGTGCGGCCGCTGCCGCGGGCGAGCGACTCGAGCGCGAGGAGGCCGAGGCAGAGCACGGCGAGCACGAGCCCGAGCGCCGCCGCGTTCGGACCCGCGAAGGTGGCCTGGTAGGCGACGACGATCGCGGTCGTGAAGGTGTCGAAGCGGAGGAACGCGAAGGCGCCGTACTCAGCGAGGAGGTGCAGCGCCACGACGAGCGCACCGCCGAGCACCGCGAGCCGAAGCTGCGGCAGCACGACCCGCCCGAACACGCGCCACGAGCCCATGCCGAGGGCCCGCGCCGACTCCTCGAGCGCCGGGTCGAGGCCGCGGATCGCCGCGAGCGCCGGCAGGTACACGAGCGGGAAGTACGCGAGCACGGCGACGAGCACGCCGCCCCACAGCCCGCTGATCGACGGCATCGCGCTCGCCCAGCCGTAGCTCGCGACGAACGCCGGAATGGCGAGCGGCGCGACGAACCCGACGGCGAAGAGCCGCCGCGCGGGCAACGCGGTGCGCTCGACGAGCCAGGCCGCGCCGACCCCGAGCACGACGCTCGCCGGCACGCCGATGACGACGAGCAGCACCGTGTTGACGAGCAGTTCGCCCACCTTCGGGCGGAAGACGAGGGCCGAGAGCTCCTCCCAGCCCATCGCGAACGCCGCCTGCACGACGTAGGCGATCGGCACGAGCGCGCCCGCGGCGAGCACGGCGACGATCGCGACGAGGCCGACGGGCGCCCGACGCCGATGCGTCGCGTCCGTCGGCCGTGCGGTCGTCGCCGTCGAGGTCAGAGCAGACCGGCTTCCGTCATGAGTTCGATGACCTGCGGGCCGTTGAGCGAGGACGGGTCGATGACGGGCGCGTCGAGCGTGTCGAGCGGCGGCAGTTCGGACTTCGCGGGCACGTCGGAGGCGACCGGGTACTCGAAGCTGTAGCCCTCGCCGAGGATGCGCTGCCCCTGCTCGCCCGCGATGAACGCGAGGAACTGCTGCGCCTCATCGGGGTGCTGCGCGTTCTTCAGCACGCCGCCGCCCGAGATGCTGACGAACGCACCCGGGTCCTGGTTGCCGAAGTAGTGCAGCTTCGTGTTGCCGCTGTCTTCAGCCGCGGCATCCTGATCGCGGTACCAGTAGTAGTGGTAGATGATGCCGACCGGCACCTCGCCGGCGTTGACCGCCTTCATGGTGACGATGTTGTTGCGGTACTCGACCGCGTTCTCGGCCATGCCCTCGAGCCAGGCGCGCGTGGCGTCCTCGCCCTGCGTGGCGAGCACGGCCGAGACGATCGCCTGGAAGTCGGCCTTCGCGGGGGCGGCGCCCCAGCGATCCTTCCACTCGGGCTTCTGCAGGTCGAGGAGGGAGGCGGGGAGCTCGGACTCGTCGATGAGCTCGGGGTTGTACACGAGCACGGTCGAGCGGGCGGCGATGCCCGTCCACAGGCCGGAAGTCGGGCGGTACTGCTCGGGCACGAGCGCGAGCGTGGCCTCGTCGACCGGGGCGAAGAGGTCGGCCTCTTCGACGAGCGACATCGCGGGCGAGTTCTCGGTGAGGAACACGTCGGCCTTCGAGGCCGCCCCCTCCTGCACGAGCTGGTTGCCGAGCTCACTGTCGTCGCCGTTGCGGAGCACGACCTCGATGCCGGTCTCCTCGGTGAACGCGTCGGCCCACTCCTGCGTGAGCTCTTCGTGCTGGGCGTTGTAGACGACGAGGGCGTCGGCCGGGGCCTCCTCCGAGCCGCCGCCCGACCCGCCGGCGGCGCAGCCGGTGAGGAGGAGCGTGACGGCGACGACGGGCACGACGGCGCGGCGCAGAACATGGCGCATGGGGAGGGAGACCTTTCAGGCCGAGTCAGGCAGGTAAGGCTAGCCTAAACCACCCCGCGCTCCCCCGCTCACCCGGTTCTGGTGGCAGGCCCCGGCCGCGCACCCCGGGCGGCCGCCGTCAGCCGGGCTGGCCGGCCCGGTTCGAGCGGTAGCGCTCGACGGCGTGCAGGCCCGACGAGATCGCCGCGAAGAGCACCGCCGCGATCGGCCAGATGATCCACGAGCGGCCCCAGTCGCCGCCGATGAAGCTCCATCCGAGGAAGGCGACGACCACGAGCGGCCAGTAGAACGCCGAGACGACCCCCACGATCCCGCGCCGGTCGTCGGATGCCACTGCGGCGCCTTCGGCCTGGGTGAGCGTCTCGGCGACCGAGGCGGCCCAGTTGCTCGGGAGGAAGATGAGCAGCCCCGTCGCGACGATCGCGAGCATGGCCGCGACGGCGACCCCGATCCACGAGCTCGACACCGAGGGCGGGGCGAGCAGGCTCACCGCGAGCACGGGCGTGACCGCGAGGATCCAGAGTCCGATCGAGACCTGCAGGGCGGTCGTGCGCTTCGGCGCGGCCTCGGCGGCGAGCTGGCGCGCCCACCGGTCGACGGCGGGCGTGCGCGTGAAGTCGCCCTCGAGGAGCCGGGTGAACGGCGCGAGCTGCTGGCCGCGTCGCACGACCATCATGACCGCGACGGCGACCGCCACGAGCAGGAGGCCGAGCCCGATCATGACCCCGACCTGCTCGTCGAGGGCGATCACCCCGCCCGAGCCGAGCGTCGTCAGCGCGATGAGCGGCGCCGGCGAGAGCACGAACATCGCGACGGCGAGCGCGAGCCGCGGTTCGCCGGTGCGGCGCGCCTCGGCGAAGGCCTGCGCCTCGTCGAGGGTGACGGGGGCGGGTGCGGGTGCCCGGCCGACCGCTGCCGCGCCGCCCGCTCCCGCGCCGCCCGCCGACGAGACCGGCGCCGGCGCGATCTCGGCGCTGATGCCGAGCTGCGGGGCGAGCTCGTCGAGGTTGCCGAACTCGGTGATGACCCGGCCGACGGCCTCGTTCTCGGTGAGCCCCTCGGCGAGGTAGCCGTGGTAGGCGTCCTCCATCATGGCGTGCAGCTCGGCCTTGGCCTCGAGCATACGCGGCGTCGGCGGGTAGGCCCCGAACATCGTCTCGAGGTAGGCGGTGATGACGTTCATGCGATGACTCCTTCGATGAACCGGTCGACGACCGACTTCGTGTCGCGCCACTCGGCGACCTTCAGCTCGAGGTGCGCGAGCCCGTCGTCGGTGATGCGGTAGTAGGTGCGCGGCTTGCCCGACTCCGAGGCCCCGGCGTACGAGGTGACGAGGCCCGACCCTTCGAGACGCTTGACGGCCGAGTAGAGGGTCGTCTGCTTGATCGTGTACTCGGCGCCGGTGACGGCGTGGATCTGCTGCGCGAGTTCGTAGGCGTACGACGGCTGCCGCTGCAGCAGCGAGAGCACCATGAGATCGATGTACCCGCGGATCGCGTCGGCGCTGATCATCTCGACCCTCCTGTTCGCCGCCCGGTTGATACAACATTGAACGTAGTACGTGTGGCGTAGTACGTCAAGCGTTCATTTCGAACCGGTGAGCCGTCAGGAGCGCGGCTCCTCCCCCAGCGCCGCCGCGACCGCGACCCGCAGCTCGGGCACCGCCTCCGCCTCGAACCACGGGTTGCGGGTGTGCCACGCGGTGTTGCGCGGCGAGGGATGCACCGTCGGGAAGCGCGACGGCCCGTACTCGCGCCAGTTGCGCACGGTCTCGGTCAACGTCGCCCTACGGCCCGGCAGGTAGGCGCGCTGCGCGTGCGCCCCGACGAGGATCGTCAGGCGCACCTCGCCGAGTTCGTCGAACAGGGGCGGATGCCACCGCTCCGCGAACCCCCTCCTCGGCGGCAGATCTCCCGACGCCGCCTTGCCCGGGAAGTAGAAGTCCATCGGCACGATCGCGAACGCCGCCGGGTCGTGGAACCGCTCGCGCGACACCCCGAGCCAGCGCACGAGCCGGTCGCCGCTCGGGTCGTCCCACGGCACCCCCGACGCCTGCGCGCGCCACCCGGGGGCCTGGCCGATGAGCAGGATGCGTGCGGCCGGGTCGGCCTGGAAGACGGGCTGCCAGCCCCGTTCGGTGAAGGGCGCGCTCGTGGCATCCGCGATGATCGCCTCGCGAAGCGCCGCGATCGCGTCGCTCCCCGTTCGAGGCGCTCGAGCCGGCGGTCGCATGCGCCGACACTACCCCGTGCGCGCTTCCTCGACCGTGGGCACGGTGTCATACTCTCTGAGCGGCGACGGTCGGAGCGACCCCGTCGTCGATCGCAGCCCCTACCGAGAGACCCAGCATGAACCGCAGCCGAATCCTGCCCGCCCGCGCCGTCCTGCGGGGAACCGGAGCACTGACCCTCGCCGCGGCGACCGCGATGCTGCTCTCGGGCTGCTTCGTCATCCCGCTCGCCGACGGCCGATCGCCGTTCGACGACCCGTTCGGGTCCACCAATCGCGACATCGACACCGCGATTCCCGCAGTCCAGGCGGCGCTCGACGAGGTCGACACCGTCGGCGGAGCGTGGGAGTACCACGCGTGGTCGGGCTCGGAGAACTGCGAGGGCGCGTGCCAGCTGCACGTGCGGGTCGACATCGTGCCGGTCCCCGACCCGGCCGACTTCGAGCGTGTCGAACCGAACCCCGACGAACTCTTCCCCGAGACCGAACTCCGCGAGAGCTTCGAGGTCCCCGCAGAAGTGCTGCACGACGTCCTGGTCGCCGCCGTCCCCGCCGCCGAGCAGCATCGAGTCAACGTGCGTGTCCAGGCGAGCTGGGGCGAACGCATCGAGCTTCCCGGCGACCCGCCGCTGACCATCATCTCGAAGGGCAGTCTCGCCTCGGCGTCGGCGGTGATGTTCGGCGTCACCGCCGAGCGCGAGATGCGCGACGACACGTTCGCCGTCGAGTACGACTACAACGACGACGTGGTCGTCAGCGCCAACACGCGCAAGAAGACGGACGTGCTCGCCGCGATGGGTCTCGACTGAGCGAAGCCTCGTCGGCGGCTCGTGCGCTGACCGGAAAGGACGCAACCGGGCGCGGTTCACCGCCGCTGGAGGCGCTGGTCGGGGGCGGCTAGACTCCAGCCGTGTCGGAGGCAGAGGAGCGCCCGCCGAGGATTCCGCCGCGCTGGTTCGTGAAGCTCGCCTGGCGGGTCCACCGGGGCATCTACCGGATCACGGGTGGACGCGTCGGGCTATGGCGCCCGAAACCACGAGGCTGGGGCACGCTCCGGCTCACGACCGTCGGCCGGCGGACCGGTGCCGAGCGAGCCGTGATCCTCGGCTACTTCGAAGACGGGCCGAACCTCGTGACGATGGCGATGAACGGCTGGGCGGACCCGGAGCCGGCGTGGTGGCTCAATCTCCAGGCCCGACCCGATGCCCGGGTGGTGGTTCGCGACGGCCCGCGGCTCGTGCGCGCCCGTGCCGCGCAGGGAGAGGAACGCGCCCGCCTCTGGTCGATGTGGCGCGAGATCGACACCGGACTGGACGGCATGGCGGCCCTTCGCTCGTCCGAGACCGCAGTCGTGATCCTCGAGCCGCGGACCGACCCGACGCGCTGACCGCGTGAATGCGACTGCGGTCGCGCGAAGTCGTGCCGCCCGCGCGGCCTCCTTCAGCGGGCGTGCAGGATGAGCGCCTCGCCTTGGCCACCGCCGCCGCAGAGTGCTGCGACGCCGGTGCCGCCGCCGCGCCGATGGAGTGCGTGCGCGACGTGCAGCGCAAGGCGCGCGCCGCTCGCGCCGACCGGATGCCCGATCGCGATGGCGCCACCGTCGAGATTCACCCGATCGGTGCCGATGCCGAGATCGTCGACGGACTGGAGGACGACGGAGGCGAACGCCTCGTTGATCTCGATCACATCCAGCGCGGCCAGGTCCAGCTCTGCACGTCGGAGGGCGCGAGTGATCGCCGCCGACGGCTGGGAGTGGAGCGACCCGTCAGGGCCTGCGACCTGACCCGGTTCGCCGATCTCCGCGAGCCATTCGATGCCCGCCGCACGCGCCCACGCCTTGCTGGCGATCACGAGGGCGGCCGCGCCGTCGGTGAGGGGAGACGAGCTGCCCGCCGTGATCGTGCCGTCAGGGGAGAACGCCGGCCGCAGTCTCGCGAGCGTCTCCGCGGTCGCCTCGGGGCGGATGCCCGCGTCTTCGCCGAGCACGATCGCCTCGCCCCTGGACTGCGGGACTTCGATCGGTTCGATCTGCGCCGCGAACACACCCGCAGCCCGCGCCGCTTCGGCGCGCTGGTGCGAGAGCGCGGCGAAGGCATCCTGCCGATCACGTGGGATGCGCCGCTTCGCGTTGCCGAGATCGGTCGCCGTGCCCATGAGCAGCTCATCGAACGGGTCGAGCAGTCCGTCGTAGTTGAGGGCATCGACCAAGGGGCGATCTCCGAGGCCGAAGGGGCTGCGGGAGCCGGTCAGGAGATGGGGCGCGTTGGTCATGGACTCCTGGCCGCCGGCGACGACGACCTCCGCCTCGCCGGTGCGGATCAGTCGCGCAGCGTCGATGACGGCGGTCAGGCCCGAGAGGCACAGCTTGTTCACGGTGACCGCCGGGACATCCCAGCCGATGCCGGCGTGGATGCCGGTCTGCCTGGCCGGGCCTTGGCGGGCGCCTGCCTGGATCACCTGCCCGATCACGACGGCTTCGACGGCCGCCGGGTCCACACCGCTGCGGACGAGCGCCGCCCGCACCGCGTGGGCACCGAGCTGTGTCGCGGACAGCGGCGCAAGGGTTCCGCCGAAGCGGGCGAAGGGGGTGCGGGCGCCGTTGATCAGCACCGGTGTGCGGGCGTCGTCTGCCACGGGTTCTCTCTCTCCTGGTCGCGGTCGGTGACCCCCGGAGTCTGATTGGTACTCAGTCTCATGTCAAGCACTTTCGTCTCAGTCGAGATCTTGACAGGGGCGAACATCGTGGATTTGTATGGTCTTCGGCCCTGATACTCAGTTCCATGAATGGGTACCTGATCCCGGTCCGATGTCGCAGCGTCGCCGATCCGAAGCCCGAGCAACAAGGGAGTTGTCTTGCCTGAACACGAACACGGAACGGCGACCATCTCGGTGGCCGCCATCCTCGAGGAGTCGGCCCGACGCCACGGCGACCGAGTCGCACTGGTGTGCGGCGAAGACGAGGTCACGTATGCCGACCTGTGGCGCGAGACCCGCTCGTACGCAGGGGCGCTGCGCGACCGCGGGATCTCCCGTGGGGACCGGGTCGCCGTGCTCATCCCCAACGTCCCCGACTTCGTCCGCGCCTACTACGCGGTCCTCGCGCTGGGCGCCGTGGTCGTCCCGGTGCACGCGCTGTTGAAGGCCGAGGAGATCGCGTACGTCCTCCGCGACAGCGGTGCCCGGCTGCTCGTGGTCGCCGCGCCGCTGCTCGCCGAAGGGCGTCCCGGTGCCGAGGGTGCGGGTGTTCCCCTCGTGAGCGTACTCGAGCCGGAATCGAGTCCTCACGATCGCCTCGAAGCCGAGGCTGCTGCCGCCGCCCCCATCGACTCGTACGTGCGCACGCACCCGTTCGAGATCGCCACCCTGCTCTACACGAGCGGGACCACCGGCACGCCCAAGGGTGCGCAGGGAACGCACTTCGCGCTCGTCGAGCAGGTCAACGTCCTCCTGCTCAGCACCTTCGACGTCCGAATCGGCGACACCGTGATGGGGACGCTGCCGCTCTTCCACACCTTCGGACAGACGTGCGTGCTCAACGTCGGGATCCGAGCCGGGGCGACCATCGTGCTGGTCCCGCGCTTCGATGCCGACGAGGCGCTGCGGACCCTGAGCGAGCGCGACGTCGACGTCTTCGTCGGCGTGCCGACGATGTACATCGCCCTGCTCGAAGCCCACAAGCGCGCACCGCTGCCCACCTCGCTCCGATACGCGATCTCCGGTGGAGCCGCCATTCCGGTCGCCGTGATCGAGCGATTCCGCGAGGTGTTCGGCGCCGACATCCACGAGGGCTACGGACTGACCGAGACGTCGCCCGTCGCCACCTTCAACCCGGTCGGCCGCCCTCCGAGGCCGGGCACGATCGGCCTCCCGATCTGGGGCGTCGATGTCGAGATCGCCCGGGCCGAGGTCGACGACCGCATCGAGCTGGTCCCGAACGGGGAGCAGGGCGAGATCGTCATCCGCGGACACCTCCTCTTCACGGGCTACCACGACCGCGCCGACGCCACGGCCGAGGCGGTCGTCGACGGTTGGTTCCGCAGCGGCGACCTCGGCGTCAAGGACGACGACGGATACCTCCGCGTGGTCGACCGCAAGAAGGACATGATCGTGCGGAACGGCTACAACGTCTACCCGCGCGAAATCGAGGAGGTCCTCGCCCGACACCCCGACGTGGTGTCCTCGGCCGTCTACGGAGTGCCGCACGAGGTCTCGGGCGAGGAGATCGCCGCGGCCGTCGTGGTGGATGCGCACGCCCTCGTCACCGAGCACGAGCTCATCGAGTTCGTCCGGGGCCACGTCGCGGCGTACAAGTACCCGCGAATCCTCGCGATCGTCGACGCCCTCCCCCAGGGACCGACCGGCAAGGTGCTCAAGCGCGAACTCACTGCACGCCACGCGAGTCGCATGGCACCGGCGGCGACCCGGCCGTGAACCGGCGCCGTGCTAGCTTCGGGGCTATGCCGGCACCCGCGAAGGCGACCATGAGCGCACCCGATCTGACTGCGGCCGCAGTTCGGCTGCTCCTGGACCGCGGCTACGACGCGACGACCGCCGACGACCTGGCCGATGCCGCGGGCATGAGCCGCAGCACGTTCTTCCGACGGTTCGGCTCCAAGGACGACATCGTCTTCGCCGACCACGAGGCCCTGCTCGAACGCGTCGCCGACTACTTCCAGGACAGCACCAGCGACCCCGTGCATGCCGTGAGCGTCGCCACCCGCATGGTCCTCGACCATCACCTCGCCCGACCCGGAGCCGCGCGCGAGCGGTACGCCCTCCTGCAGGCGCATCCACCGCTGCGCGACCGGGAGCTGATCATCACCCGCCGCTACGAACGCGTGTACCGTCGCTACCTCGAACGAGTCGCTCCCGGTCGCTCACCCGCCTGGCTGCCGCTCGCATTCGCGGCCGGCATCGTCAGCGTCCACAACGACATCCTCCGCCAGTGGCTGCACGACCCCGGGTTTCCCGCGACCGAACGGCTCGATCTGGTCATGTCCGAGCTGACGGCGCTGTATCGGCCGCTCCTCTCGGCCGACGGTCGCACGTCGACGCGCGTGATCGTCGCGACCTTCGAGACCGGCGCCGAGCCCCGAGACGTCATGCAAGCCGTCCGCGAGACGGTTGGGAGCGCCGGCTCCGCCGAATAGCCGATTCCCGTCGCAGAAGTGGGGCGCCCCGATTCCGGGACGCCCCACTTCGCCGGTGGTGCAGCGGCCGATCAGCCGGTCGCGACGCAGGCCGACGAGTAGTCGGTCTCATCGAAGGTCGTCCCGGTGTAGAAGCTCTCGATCGTCTCCATCCCGAGGTCCACGTCGGGGTTCGGCGTGCCGATGTTCACCGCCTGGTCGGCGTTCTCCTGCGGGTCGCCGCCATAGGTGCGCGACGGTTGCATGCCCTCGAAGTCGACCGACAGACCGTCGATGACGCTCGCGATGCCCTCGGGTGTGAGGTCGCCGCCCGCAGCTGCCGCCTCGAGCGCGGCCTTCATCGGGTAACCGAGCGCCCACCCGATGATGTAGCCGCCGTTCGCCGGCAGCTCGCCGTCGAGCGAGGCCTTCATCGCGGCGATGCCCTCGCTCTCGCCGTCCCAGTTCTCGTACGGCGACATGTGGTTGTAGAGCGCCGCGAGCGCCTCGGCCGCGGGCGAGCCGAGCAGCTTGGGGTTCCACGTCGGCAGCGAGCCGAGGAACCTCCCCGTGAACCCGCTCGCGGCGAGCTTGCCGACGATCTCGGCCGTCTCGGCCGGCCCGACCGCGAGCACGACCACATCGGGTTCCGAGGCGAGCACGCCGGCCACCACGGCATCCTGGTTGCCCACGACCTGGTTGGGGCCGGTGCCGATCGGGTCGAGCGCGGTCGCACCGTTGACCTCGGCCCACCGCTTCACGCCCTCGGCCGAATCGCCGCCGTAGTCCCCCGGGTACCCGACCGCGAGCACCGACTTCGGAGCGCCGTTGCTGCCGGCGACCCAGTCGAGGCCCACGATCGCCTCGGTGCAGTACGAGTACCCCGTCTCGAGCACGATGCCCGCATCGTGGTCATCGAAGGCGTAGCCCGACCACCAGGAGGAGGGAACGGTCACCAGGCTGCGCTCGATCATGTCCGGCAGCACCGACTCGGTGTTGACGGTGCCGAGCGACTGGGCGATGCCGGCGATGCTACCGGCGATCTGCTGGTACTGCGCGGCGTGCTCGGCCGCCTGGTACTTGGTGTCCCGCGTGTTGGTGTCGATGTCGATGTCGTATCCCTCGATGCCGCCCTCCGTGTTGACCTGCTTCCAGAAGGCGCGCTGGGCATCGGTGATCGGGACGGCGAGCGCGGCGAAGGGGCCCTCCGTGAGGTCGGACAGGACGCCGAGGTAGATGCAGCCGTTGTCGGGGTTGACCGCGTCCGGGCACGGCTCGCTGGTGACGCCGGCGCCGGTCGCGATCCCACCGTCGCCGGATCCGCCGGAGCCGCCGGCCTCGGGTGACACCTGCGTACACGCGGTGAGGGCGAGCGCCCCGACCGCGGCGAGCGCGAACGCCGCTCGGCTTCGTTGCCGTCTGTTCATGCTGTGCTCCTTTGACTGAGGTGATTGCCGTATTCAGTTGTCGGCTCTTCGGTGCGCGTGCTCGAGACGAGAGCACGTGCTCAATACGAGAACGGCCAGGATGCGAAGTAGTTGCGAACGCGAACCCACAGGCCGAAGAGGCCCCGCGGTTCGAGCGTGATGAACACGACGATCAGCACGCCGAAGATGATCGTCTGCAGTTGGAAGACGTTGAGGACGCCGCCGCTCGACACCGTGATCCACGGGATGCTGCCGGTCAGTTCCTCGAGCAGGCGGGGCATCAGTACGACGAAGCACGCGCCGATGACGGTTCCCGAGATCGTCGCGATCCCGCCGATCACGATGACCGCGAGGAAGTCGACCGACAGGAAGAGATTCCACTGCTCGGGCGCGATCCTGCCGATGAGCATCGAGAAGAGTGCGCCGGCGACGCCCGCGTACGCCGACGACAGCACGAAGGCGAGCGTCTTGGTGCGCAGGAGGTTCACTCCCATCACCTCGGCCGCGATGTCGCGGTCTCGAACCGCCGCGAAGGCCCTCCCGAAGCGCCCGCGCGTGAAATTGCGGCCCGCGACGCCGAGCGCCACCAGCAGCACGAACGAGAGCAGGAAGAAGCTCACTTCGGGGCGCAGCACGATCGGCCCGATCGCGTAGGTCGCGGTCATGTCGACGCCGAACAGGGTGCGCTCCGCGACGCCGCGCCCGATGCCCTGCCCGCCCGTGATCGGCACGAGGATCTTGAAGAGGTGCTCGCCGATGATGAGGAGGCCGAGGGTCAGCACCGCCAGGTACAGGCCGCGCACCCTGGTGGCGAGCGGTGCGACGATCAAGCCGAGGAGGGCGGGGATGACGGCCGACAGGGGCAGCACGAGGGCGAGATCCCATTGCAGGCCCCACGTGGTGCTCCCCGGTGCTCCGCCGAACACCGCTGCGGTGTAGGCGCCGACGCCGAGGAAGAAGGCGTGACCGAGTGAGACCTGGCCGGCGTAGCCCGTGAGCAGGTTGAGCCCGATCCCGCCGATCGCGTAGATCGCCGCGAGGGTGAGCAGGTACGTGAGGTCGGCCGCGATGACGAACGGTGCGACCACCGTCAGGACGAGCAGGCCGAGCACCCACCAGCGTTTCGCGGACGTGTTGAGCAGGGCGCGATCGGCTGCGTAGCTCGTGTAGAGGCCCGGTCGGCCGCGCCTGACGGCAGGACTGACGCGTCCGCGCCCGTCGCGGAAGTCGAGGAGCGCCGAGTCGCCGGTGAGGCGTCTCGAGGCGTCGATGGATTCGATCGTGCGAGTCATACTCGTTGAACCTCCCGGGTACCGAAAATGCCGTAGGGCCTGACGAGGAGCACCAGAATCATCAGGAGATACGGGACGACGTTCTCGAAGTTCGTGCCGAGCCATGGTGCGTAGACGGTCTGATACGTCTTCGTGAGCGCCATCGCGAGCCCGACGATCAGTCCCCCGAGCACGGCTCCCTTGAGCGAGTCCAGGCCGCCGATGATGATGGCGGGCAGCGCCACGAGGGCGAAGAGCGCGTCGGTCGCCTGCACCACCGACCCGTTGGCGGCGAGCAGCACGCCGGCGAGCGCCGCGAGCGCGCCGCCGATCGCCCAGGAGATCGAGAACATGCGCCCGACCGAGATGCCCTGTGCGAGCGCGGTCTCCTGATCGAGCGAGGTGGCGCGCATGGCGAGACCGAGCCGCGAGCGTGTCAGCCACCAGCCGAGGAGGCCGATGACCGCGAGCGCGATGACGAAGCGGGCGATCGCGTTCTCGTAGATCTGCACACCCCCATCGCAACCGGTCACGCCGAACGACTCGGTCGCAGTGCCGCCCAGACAGACCGATCGCAGTTGCCAGGGGTCGTCGACGGTCCGCGGCTGCGAGTCGAACAGGCGGAAGGCGACGACGAGCAGGGCGATGAAGAGCCCGACGGTGACGATCGCGGCCGAGAACTGCGGCCGCCCAACCAACGGACGGATGGCGACGCGTTCGATGCCGACCGACAGCAGGGCGATGACGAGCATCGCCAGCGGGGCGGCGAGCCAGAAGCCCCATCCCAGCTGCGTCGCGAACACGCTGGCGGCGAAGGTGCCGAGGATGAGCAGGGCCGGCTGGGCGAAGTTGAGCACCCCGGTCGCACGGTAGATGATCACGAAGCTCACGGCGATCAGGGCGTAGACCGCCCCTTGGCCGACACCGGCCGCGAGCGATGAGAGCAGCAGGTTCATCCGTTCCTCCCGAGGTCTGCGCCGACGTACTCGAACCCGTCGGAGTACATGTCGTCGATGAGGTGCGGCACCGTCCGAGCGAACGAGTGGCGCTTGAGCTTCTGCGTCGCGGTCAGATCGCCGTCGGCGTGATCGAGCTCCTTGGTCAGCATGCGGAACTTCCGCACGGCTTCGACCCGTGCGAAACGTTGGTTCACGTCCCGCACCGCCCCCGAGATGAGTTCGACGACCTCGGGCTTGGACGAGAGATCGCGGTACGTCGTGAATTCGATGCGACGACGCGCCGCCCAATCGGCGACCGTGTCGAACTCGACGCCGATCAGCGCAGTGAGGTACGGGCGTCGGTCTCCGATGACGACCGCCTCCTTGACGAACGGCGACGCCTTGAGCGCATTCTCGATCTCGCTCGGAGAGATGTTCTTGCCGCCGGCGGTGATGATGATGTCCTTCATTCGGTCGACGATTCGCAGGTGGGTGCCGTCGACCCATTCGCCGACGTCGCCGGTGTGCAACCAGCCGTGCTCGTCGATGACGTCGGCGGAGGCATCCGGCCGCCCCCAGTAGCCGGCGAAATTGCCCGGATGCCTCGTCAGGATCTCGTTCGTGCCGTCGGCGAGCGACACCTCGGCGAACGGTTGCGGTTCGCCGACGGTCCCGAGCTTCAGACGACCGACGAAGTTGCTCGTCGTGATCGCGGAGTTCTCGGTCATGCCGTACGCCTCGTACAGCGGCACGCCGAGCCCCAGGTGGAAGGCGAGCACGTCGGGCGAGATCGGCGCGGCGCCCGAGAGCGCGTGCCGCACGCGAAGCAACCCGAGGCGCTTGCGCAGCGGCCGGTAGAGCGGGAGGTACCCGATCGCGTACCGCACCCGGGCGGCCGGCGTGAACGCTCCCCCGTTCGCGATGCGTTCGGCGGCGATCACGCGGCTCCACCGCTCCCCGACGCGATACGCGGTGCGCTTGAGCCAGGACGCGTTCGCCGTCTTGATCACGACGGTCGCCTGGATCTTCTCCCAGATCCGCGGGACGGCGAAGAGGATCGTCGGCTGCACCTCGACCAGGTCCGCGGTGACGGTGTCGATCGACTCGGCGAAGTGCACGACCGAGTGCGTGCGCAGATGCGCCCACACCGAGATGGCACGTTCCACGACGTGCGACAGGGGCAGATAGGAGAGCAGCACCGAATCCGGCCCCATCGCCTTCCGCCCGAGCACCCCGCCGGCCATCGTGAACACGTGCGAGGCGAACGAGACGTTCCGAACGGTCAGCATCGCCCCCTTCGGAGGCCCGGTGGTTCCCGAGGTGTAGATGAGCGTCGCGAGGTCATCGGGGGTGCGCTCCGCCTCGTGCCCGTCGAGCAGGCCCGGGTACTCCGCCCGCATCGCCTCGCCGCGCTCGATCAGCTCGTCGATGGAGATGAGCTTCGGATGCTCGTAGCCGACCAGGCCGCGCCCGTTCAGGAAGACGATCCACTCGAGGTCGGGGCACTCGGGCTCGGCTCCGATCGCCTTGTCGACCTGTTCCTGATCCTCGGCGATGAGCACCCGCGCACCGCTGTCACGCAGGAGGTAGGCGACTTCGGCGACCGGATTCGTCGGGTAGAAGCCCACGACCGCGGCGCGCAGGGCGACCGACGCGACGTCGGTGAAGAGCCACTCGGGTCGGTTCTCGGATTGGATGGCGACCCGATCGCCGGCCGTCACGCCCAGCGCGGCGAGGCCGTACGCGATCCGCTCGACCGCGTCGAGATACTCGCGCCAGGTGATGTCCTGCCAGATGCCCGACTGCTTGACCCGCAACGACGTGCGATCGGGAATCGCGGCCGCGGCGTCGCGCAGCAGGCCGGGCAGTGAGTCGAGGGGCGGTTCGCCGACGGCGGTCACGACCCGACCTCCTCTCCGGCGAGCGCGGCGTGAGCGACGGCGCTCGACGCGCCGCCGAGATAGGCGTCGATGACGGCGGGGTCGCGCTGCACCTCATCCGGCGTGCCGAGCGCGATGCGCTTGCCGAAGTCGATCACCATGACGCGGTCGGCGAGGTCCATGACCAGACGCATGTCGTGCTCGACCATGATCATCGAGGTGCCGAGCTCACTGCGGATGTCGAGGATGAATCGCGCCATGTCCTCGGTCTCCTCCGAGTTCATGCCGGCGACGGGTTCGTCGAGCAGGAGCAGTCGCGGTTCCATCGCGAGTGCGCGACCGAGTTCGATGCGCTTGCGGATGCCGTAGGGCAGGGTGCCGACCGGAGCGTGACGCACCCCTGCGAGGTCGAGGAACTCGATCAGGTCCTCGATGAACGCCCGGGCGATGAGCTCCTGCCGGCGCGCCCGGCCCAGCCAGAGCATCGCCTCGGGCCACGAGTAGGACGTCGCCTGATGGCGTCCGAGCAGGAGGTTGTCGAGCACCGACAGGTTGTCGAACAGTTCGACGTTCTGGAACGTGCGTGCGATCCCACGGCGGGCGATCCGGTCGGGAGCCTGCCCGATCAGCGGCTCGCCGTCGAGCGCGATCGAGCCCTCCTCCGGGCGGTAGACGCCGGAGATGCAGTTGAACGTCGACGTCTTGCCGGCGCCGTTCGGACCGATTATCGCGAACAGCTCGCCCGCACGGACATCGAACGACACCGCATCGAGCGTCGTCGCGCCGCCGAAGCTGAGTGTGACGCCGTCGACCTCGAGGAGCGGCGTCATGACAGCCACCGCTTCCGCCGCTTGTAGTGTTTCACTTCGCGCAGGCTCCCGGCCGAGGTTCCCGCCCCGAGGTAGAACTCGCGGATGTCCTCGTCGTCGCGCAGCGCTTCGGCCGAGGCATCCATCACGATCCGCCCGTTCTCCATGACGTATCCGTGATCGGCGATCGACAGGGCCATCGCCGCGTTCTGCTCGACGAGCAGCACGCCGGTGCCGGAGTCGCGGATCGTCACGATGAGGTCGCGGATCCGCTCGACGACCTGCGGTGCGAGTCCGAGGCTCGGCTCGTCGAGCAGGATGTACCGCGGCTCGGCCATGAGCGCCCGCCCGATGGCGAGCATCTGCTGCTCGCCGCCCGAGAGATAGCCCGCGCGCTGTCCTCGGCGGGTGCCGAGGATCGGGAACATCTGGTAGACGCGATCGAGATTGTCGGCGACGCCCGCACGGCTCCGCGTGTACGCGCCGATCCGCAGATTCTCCTCGACGCTGAACTCCACGAAGATGCGTCGGCCCTCCATCACCTGGCTGACCCCCGCGCGCACGACCTCTGGGGCGCGGGTGACGTCGATCGGCTGGTCGTCGACCGAGACGTGGCCGCGCGTGACTCTTCCGCGGTGGACGTCGAGCAGGCCCGTCATCGCGCGGAGGAGCGACGTCTTGCCTGCGCCGTTGGCTCCGAGCAGCGCGACGATCCCGTCGCGGGGCACGCGGATGCTCGCCCCTTTGACGACGAGCATGACGTCCTCGTAGACGACTTCGATGTTGTGGACGGCGAGCGTCATGGCTCCCTCTCGGTCACATCGCCGGAGTGGTCCGACGCTCAGCAGCGAGCGCGAGTCCGACCGAGCGAATTCCGGATTCCTGGTGAAACTGAGGCTTGTTGATTGCGACGCAGTACCACGACGGGCGCGAGGAGCTCCGGGATTCCGCCACGCACGCCGCTCCGTCGCCGGAGCACGGCTCATGCGTTCGTCGAGGAGGTCTCGGAAGTCTGCGAAGTCTCGGCAGCCTCGGCGCTCTCGACCCGAGCCTCCGATGCGGAGTCCATGTCGGTTCCGTTGGTCTCACGGAGCACGAGGGTGCAGACGACCGACAGCAGCAGGCTGAGCGAGATGTAGACGGCGACGGGCCACCACTCCCCTCCGGCTGCCGTCATGATGAGGGTGCTGATCAGCGGAGCGAGGCCACCGCCGAGAACCGCGCCGATCTGCGCCGCGAGTGCGCCGGCGCTGTACCGCACCTGCGTCGGGAACAGCTCGGCCGCGAACGTGGTGATCGGTCCGAAGTAGATCGCGAGCAGGAGGAATGCGATCGCGTACGCGAGGATCACCAGTCCGGGCACGGCCGTGTTGATCAGGGCGAAGAACGGGAAGACGTAGAGCGCGAGCAACCCCGCACCGGTGATGATCGGCAGGCGGCGCCCGATCCGGTCCGAGAGCGCTCCGACGATCGGGGCCCCGACGAAGGTGATCACCGATCCGACCGCGATGCCCGTGAGCGTCACCGATGCCGGCATTCCCAGTTCCGCGGTCGTGTACGACGCGATGAACACGAGCAGCACGTAGAAGATCACGTAGAAGCCGAATCCGACACCGGACGCGAGCAGCAGCACCTTGGTGTGCCGCCGGAACAGCTCCACCAGCGGCCGGTTCACCGATCCTCGCTCGGTCTGGAGGTGGGTGAACGACGGCGTCTCCGCCACGTTGACCCGCATGTACAGGCCCACGATCACGAGCACGAGCGACAGCAGGAAGGGAATGCGCCAGCCCCACGACATGAATGCGTCGGGGTCGAGCATGGAGACGACGAGCACGGCGATCGTCGCGAGCAGCAGTCCGGCGGGAGCGGCCGCCGGAACGAACGCGCCGTAGAGCCCCCGGCGGTTGCGCGGTGCGTGCTCCGTCGCCATGAGCACGGCTCCGGCGACTTCACCGCCGTAGGCGAATCCCTGGACCAGGCGCAGCGTCACGAGCGCGATCGGCGCCCAGATGCCGATCGCGGCGTACGTCGGGAGGAGACCCATGAGGGCAGTGGCGATACCGGCCATCAGGAGCGTGGCGATGAGCACGGATCGACGGCCGACCCGGTCGCCGAAGTGTCCGGCGACGATGGCGCCGAGCGGGCGGGCGACGAACCCGACGGCGAACACCGCGAACGACGCGATCGTGGAGACCGCCTGATCGCCGGCCGGGAAGAAGAGCTGGCCGAATGCGAGCGCGGCGACGTAGCCGTAGAGCAGGAAGTCGTAGTGTTCGAGCGCGGTGCCGATGAAGCTCGCGGCCGTCGCGCGGCGGGGGGACGCGGCGGCGCCATTGCCGTCGTGTGTCATGTGTCTCTCCTTCGATGGGCGAAATCGGAAAGTGACCGAATGCAGGTGCGGGACACGCTAGGGCGTCGGATCTCCCGCTGTCAATCGATCGATTGGTTTTGGTCCTCATACCTTTGACTTCCAACGATCTGGGACATCATCACGCCCAATCGATCGATTGGGACTACGGTGATCACCATGACGATGAACTGGAGCGCTCGGCGCCTGATCGCGACCGAGGTCCGCCTCCCCGAAGGGGTCGCCTCGAGCGGGACATCCGGCCAGATCCTCCGGGCGGGCCTCGCGAGATTCGCGGAGGTGGGCTTCTACGGTGCGTCGATCCGGGACATCGCCGCGATCGCCGGAGTGAACTCCGCGACGCTCTACGCGCACTACCCGTCGAAGGAGCACATTCTCGCTGCGCTGATCCTGCACGGTCATGTCGAGTTGCACCGCCGGCTTCAAGAAGCGCTCGTGCGGGCGGGCGTCGAACCTGCCGATCAGCTCGCCGCGGTCGTGCGCGCGCACGTGTCGATCCACACCGACTTCCCGATGCTGGCCGTCGTGACGAACACCGAGCTGCACGCACTGTCGCCCGAGCTCGGGCTCCCAGCGGTGACGCTCCGGGAGCAGTCGCGGCAGCTCCTCCTCCAGGTGCTCATGAACGGGGCCGAACGAGGCGCGTTCGCGATCCCCGACACCGTGCTGACCGCGACGGCGATCTCCGCGATCGGGATGCGCGTGGCGACCTGGTTCGGACCGGAGGTGCCGTACACCGCTGACGAGATCGCGGACACGTACGTCGAGCTCGCGCTCAGAATCGTGGGCGCACGCGTCGAGACGCCCAGCACGCCGGCCACGGAGTGAACTGCGGTGGCGGGCGATCGCGAGAAGACGCTGCCGAGCCCCCGAAACGCGAAAACCCCCGGCGAGCCGGGGGTTTTTCACTGCTGGGGTACCTGGACTCGAACCAAGAACAACGGAACCAGAAACCGCCGTGTTGCCAATTACACCATACCCCAATGGCCTGAAGCCTGCGCTCCGTGCCGAGAATCAACTGTAGCCGATTATCTGGAGAAGTCCCAATCCGAGCGGGGCTCAGGTGGGCGGGAGGAGGTCAGGGGTCTCGAGACGCGTGCTTCGCTCGCTCCTCGACCACCGGAGAGCGGGCCTCGAGACGCGTGCTTCGCGCGCTCCTCGACCACCGGAATCCGGGCCCCGAGACGCGTGCCTCGCTCGCTCCTCGACCAGCGGGGCGGCGAGACGACGGATGCCACGGGGCGAACCCCGTGGCATCCGTCATTCGAGAACGCGAAACGCGACCGCTAGCCGATGAGCTCGGCGAGCCGGTCGATGCGCGCGAGCGAGTCGATCTTGCCGAGGATCTGCATCGACTCGAAGAGGGGCGGCGAGATGCGGCGGCCCGACACGGCGGTGCGCACGGGGCCGAAGGCTACGCGGGGCTTGAGCCCGAGTCCGTCGATGAGGGCGGCGCGCAGGGCCTCCTCGATCTCGGCGGTGCCCCATGCGTCGGCGGGCAGCGCGTCGAGGGCGTTGCGGGCGGCGGCGAGCACGGCGCCCGTGTCGGCCGGCAGCGCGCCGACGGCGGCCTCGTCGTACTCGAGCGAGGCGGCGTCGGTGAAGAGGAACCCGAGCATGCCGGGCGCTTCGCCGAGCAGGTTGATGCGCTCCTGAACGAGGGGTGCGGCCTCGGCGAGGATCGCCTCGTGCGCGGGCGAGATCGGCGTCTCGACGGCGCCGGCGGCCTGCAGGTATGGCACGGTGCGCGCGGCGAAGTCGGCGACGTCGAGCTGACGGACGTGGTCGCCGTTGATCGCCTCGGCCTTCTTCAGGTCGAAGCGGGCCGGGTTCGGGTTGACGTTCTCGACGTCGAAGGCGGCGACGAGCTCGTCGCGGCTGAACACGTCGCGGTCGGCCGAGAAGCCCCAGCCGAGGAGCGCGAGGTAGTTGAGCAGACCCTCGGGGATGAAGCCGCGGTCGCGGTGGTGGAACAGGTTCGACTCGGGGTCGCGCTTCGAGAGCTTCTTGTTGCCCTCGCCCATGACGTAGGGCAGGTGGCCGAAGCGGGGCACGAAGGTCGTCACGCCGATGTCGATGAGCGCGTGGTAGAGCGCAATCTGGCGGGGCGTCGACGAGAGCAGGTCCTCGCCGCGCAGCACGTGGGTGATGCCCATGAGGGCGTCGTCGACGGGGTTCACGAGCGTGTAGAGCGGCGCGCCGTTCGGGCGCACGACGACGAAGTCGATCGTGTTGCCGACCGGGAAGCTGATCTCGCCGCGCACGAGGTCGTCGAAGCCGAGCTCGACCTCGGGCACGCGCAGGCGCAGTGCGGGCTCGCGGCCCTCGGCACGGAACGCGGCCTTCTGCTCGTCGGTGAGGTCGCGGTCGTAGTTGTCGTAGCCGAGCTGCTTCGGGCGGCCGTTCGCCTCGTTGCGGGCGTCGATCTCTTCAGCGGTCGAGAAGCTCTCGTACACGTGGCCCGAGTCCTTGAGGCGCGCGATCACGTCCTGGTAGATTTCGCCGCGCTGCGACTGCCGGTAGGGCTCGTGGGGACCGCCGATGCCGATGCCCTCGTCCCAGTCGAGGCCGAGCCACGTGAGCGCGTCGAGGATCATCTCGTAGCTCTCTTCGCTGTCGCGCGCGGCGTCGGTGTCTTCGATGCGGAACACGAAGGTGCCGCCGGTGTGACGCGCGTAGGCCCAGTTGAACAGGGCGGTGCGCACGAGACCGACGTGCGGCGTGCCGGTCGGTGAGGGGCAGAAGCGCACACGGACATCGCTGCCGGTGGCCTGGGTGAAGGGGTGAGCTGAGTCGGACATCGCCTCAATGCTATCGAGCGACGCGCCCGGCGGGGCCGCCGCCGAGGCCTGCCAGCGCGGCGAGGGTGGCCGCGACGGCGGGCACCCGCTCGGCGCCCTTCGCGGTCACGAGGTGCAGCGAGCGCACATCGGCGCGCGCGGTGGGTCGCGTGACCACGTCGGGATGCCTCGGCGACGCCGCGAGGGCGAGCGCAGGCAGCAGCGCCACACCGAGTCCCTGCGCGACCATTCCCTCGACGGCCACGAAGTTGTCGGTCTCGAAGGCGATGCGCGGCGTGAACCCCGCGGCATCCGCCAGTTCGAGGAGGTGGCCGCGGCAGCGCGGGCAGCCCGCGATCCACGGCTCGTCGCCGAGGGCGCCGAGCTCGATGCGGTCGGATGCCGCGGCCGGATGCCCGGCCGGCAGCACGAGCCGCATCGGCTCCTCGCCGTAGGCGCGCACGTCGAGGCCCCGGGCGCTCGCCCGGTGCGGGTCGTCGCGGTCGCCCGGGTAGCTGAAGGTGATGGCGACGTCGGCCCGGTCGGCGCGCACCGCGGCAACCGCCTCGGGGGGTTCGGCCTCGACGTAGGTGACGGTGACGCCCGGATGCTCCGCCGCGAGCGCGGCGATGAGCCGCGGCACGAGCGTCGCCGAGGCCGACGGGAACGCGACGAGGCGCACGCGCCCCGCCCGCAGCCCCCGGAGTTCGGCGAGTTCGCCGGCGGCCGCCTCGAGGGCGGTCGCGACGGCGTTCGCATGGCGGGCGAGCACGCGCCCCGATTCGGTGAGGCGGATGCCGCGGCCGACGCGTTCGACGAGGGCGATGCCCGTGCGCTCCTCGAAGCGGCGCAGCTGCTGGCTCACCGCGGGCTGGCTGTAGCCGAGCGATTCCGCGGCCGCGGTGAGCGAGCCGTGCTCGGCGATGCGCCGCACGACGCGCACGGTCTGCAGGTCGAGGGCGGCCGCGAGGGCTTCGATCGAGGCATCCGACATGACCTCATCATAAGCACTCGTTATGCATGTCATAGATCACCTGCTCTTGTCGAATGAATCGACGCGGAGCACGCTGGAAGCATGCACCACCTCCGCGACCGCTACGCCGCCGGCGCCGGCTACCTCGCCGCCTGCACCCTCGGCCTGCCCGCCGACGTCACCCGCGACGCCGTCGCCCGCGACCTCGAGCGCTGGGCCTCGGGCACCGCGACCGCCGCCGACTACTCCGCCGCCGTCGAAGGCGCCCGCGGTCACGCGGCGACCCTCCTCGGCACGACGCCCGACCGGATCGCCACCGGATCCCAGGTCTCGGTGTTCACCGGGCTCGCCGCGGCCTCGGCTCCGGCCGGCGCCGAGGTGCTCTGCGTCGACGGCGACTTCTCCTCGGTCGTGGCGCCGTTCCTCGCGCGCGGCGACCTCCGCGTGCGGCACGTGCCGCTCGACGCACTCGCCGACGAGATCACCCCGTCGACCTGGCTCGTCTCCTACTCGCTCGTGCAGTCGGCGACGGGCGAGGTCGCCGACGAGGCATCCGTCACCGCCGCAGCGCGCGACGCCGGTGCACTCACCCTCGTCGACACCACCCAGGCGACGGGGTGGATGCCCACCGACCGCGTCACCGGCGACCTCGTCGTCTGCCACCCCTACAAGTGGATCGGCGCCCCGCGCGGCGCGGCCTTCACCGCCTTCTCCGACCGGGCGATCGCCGAGCTCACGCCGCACACCGCCGGGTGGTACTCGGGCGACGACCCGTGGGCCTCCTGCTACGGGCCCGAGCTGCACCTCGCGGCGGGCGCCCGCCGCTTCGAGGTCTCCCCCGCCTGGCACGCCTGGGTCGGCGCCGACGCCGCCCTCGGGTTCGCCGCCTCGCTCGACATGGAGGCGGTGCGTCGCCACGACCTCGACCTCGCGAATGCGTTCCGCGCGCGGCTCGGGCTCGAGCCCTCCGACTCGGCCATCGTCACGTGGCCCGACCGCACCGGCTGCGACCTCGGCGCACTCACCGCCGCCGGAATCGTCGCCTCGGGTCGGGCGGGCCGGGCGCGCGTCGCGTTCCACCTCTGGAACACCGAGGAGGACGTCGTGCGCGCCGCGGACGCGGTCACCGCGGGCGCGGCTGCCGCGCCGCTCAGCCCTCGGGGCTGATCGGGTCGATCGCGCCCTCGGCCTCGAGCCGCTCGCGCGTCGTGATCGTCTCGAACGACGATCCGGAGCCGCCCGCCAGCCGTCGCCGGATCGACGCCGCAATGCGCTCACCCTGCACCTTCGCCCGCTCGGCCACCTCACCGGTGTACCCGTCGTCGATCGTGTGCCGCCACAGCACCAGCCAGCGATCGAAATGGGCCTCCGTCAGGGGATGCTTCGCATCGAGCGCGACGTGCAACGCGAGCGCGTTGCGGCGGTACGTGCCCGCGTCGAACAGCACCGACTCCCAGAAGTCGCACATGATCGGCAGGTGGTGGGCGAGGTCCATGCGAGCGACCCCGGTGAAGATCGGGCCGATCAGCGGGTCGGCGAACGCCCGCATGTAGAACTCCTCGATGAGCGCGGCCAGATCGGCGCGATCGCGCAGGTCGTGGCGGCCGTCGCCCGGGGCCGGGTCGATCGTCAGCGGGTCGCCGGCGCCGCCGGTGACCTCCATGCCGCTCGCCTCGCCCAGCTCGCCCATGCGACCGACCTACTTCGCCGCGCGAACCGGGTTCGAGAGCGTGCCGAGACCCGAGACGGTGACCTCGACGGTGTCGCCGTCGACGATCGGGCCGACGCCCGCCGGGGTGCCCGTGAGGATGACGTCGCCAGGCAGCAGCGTGAACACGCTCGACGCGTGCGCGATGATCGCCGGCACCGAGTGCACGAGGTCGGCGAGGCGCCCCTCCTGCTTGCGGACGCCGTTCACGCTCGTCTCGATCGTGCCGCGCTCGAGGTCGACCTCGGTCGAGATGACCGGGCCGAGCGGGCAGAACGAGTCGAAGCCCTTCGCACGGGTCCACTGGCCGTCGCGCTGCTGCAGGTCGCGGGCCGTCACGTCGTTCGCGATCGTGTAGCCGAAGATCACCTGGTCGGCGTCCTCTTCGCGCACGTTCTTCGCGATGCTGCCGATCACGACCGCGAGCTCGCCCTCGTGCTCGACGCGCTCGCTCTGCGGGGGCAGCACGATCGGGTCGCCGGGGCCGATCACGCTCGTGTTCGGCTTCAGGAACAGCAGCGGCTCGGTCGGAGCGGCGCCGCCCATCTCGGCGGCGTGGTCGTGGTAGTTCTTGCCGACCGCGATGACCTTCGATCGCGGGATCACCGGGGCCAGCAGCTTCGCCTCGGCGAGCGGCACCCGCTCGCCGGTCGGCTCGTAGCCCGCGAACATGGGGTCGGCCTTCAGCACGACGAGCTCGTGCTCCTCCTCGTCGATGATGCCGAACGAGATGGTCTCACCGTGTGCGAACCGCGCGATCTTCATGCGATCAAGCCTATCGGCGCCGCCCGTGCGGGGCGCGTGAGCGCGTCAGGCGCCCGGCGCGTCGGGGATCAGCCGCTTGCCGAGACTCACCGCGTCGTCGACCGCGTAGCCGAGCCGCTCGTAGAACGCGATCACCTCGGTGTTCGAGGTGCGCACCTGCAGGTTGAGCTTGGGGCACCCGCGCTCGACGAGCAGGCGCTCTGCCTCGGCCATGAGCCGACGCCCGAGCCCGGTGCCGCGCGCCGGGTCGGCGACCGCGAGGTAGTTCACCCAGCCGCGGTGCCCCTCGTAGCCGATCATCGCCGTGCCGACGAGGGTCGCGTCACTCGCGACCGCGACGAGGAACAGCTCGGGCTGCACCGCCAGCTTCCGCGAGATGTCGAGGTACGGGTCGTTCCACGGCTTCACGAGGCCCGCGGCGCGCCAGAGCGCGACGACGGCCTCGGTGTCGGCGACGGCGAACGGCCGGATCGAGGTCGATCCGGCCGCCGCGTCGTCGTGGAGTACGTCGCTCACGCGTCGAGGCGGAGCATCCAGCCGTGGCGGTCTTCGACGCGCCCGTACTGGATGCCCGTGAGCTCCTCGCGGAGCGAGAGCGCGAGCTCGGCGGCCGCGTCGCCCTCGTGCACGATCTCGAAGTCCTCGGCGAGGAGGCGCCCGATGGGCGTCACCACGGCGGCGGTGCCGCAGGCGAAGGCGCCCACGATCTCGCCGGATGCCGCGCCCTCGCGCCACTCGTCGATCGTCACCCTGCGGCTCTCGACCGTGTGGCCGCGGTCCTTCGCGAGCTGCAGCACCGAGTCACGGGTGATGCCCTCGAGGATCGAGTCCGACTCGGGGGTGACGAGCGTGCCGTCCTTGTAGACGAGGATCACGTTCATGCCGCCGAGCTCCTCGAGGTACTTGCCCTCGTCGAGGAACAGGACCTGCTGGCAGCCGTGCTCGGCCGCCTCGGCCTGGGGCAGCAGGCTCGACGCGTAGTTGCCGCCGGTCTTCGCCGCGCCCGTGCCGCCCTTGCCCGCGCGTGCGTAGTTCGTCGACAGCCAGATCGACACGGGCTGCACGCCGCCGTGGAAGTAGGCGCCGGCGGGGCTCGCGATGACGTAGAAGGCGACCTTCTTCGCGGGCCGCACGCCGAGGAACGCCTCCTTGGCGAACATGAACGGGCGGATGTAGAGGCTCGTCTCGGGGGCGCTCGGCACCCACTCGGCGTCGACCTCGATGAGCTTCTTCAGCGACTCGATGAAGATGTTGCTCGGCAGTTCGGGCAGCGCGAGACGCTTCGCCGAGCGCTGCATGCGGGCCGCGTTCTGGTCGGGGCGGAAGGTCCAGATCGAGCCGTCGGCGTGACGGTACGCCTTCATGCCCTCGAAGATCTCCTGCGCGTAGTGCAGCACCGCGGCGGCCGGGTCGAGCGCGATCGGGCCGTAGGGCGTGACGCGGGGGCGGTGCCAGCCGCCCTTCTCCGACCAGCACACGTCGACCATGTGGTCGGTGAAGTGGTTGCCGAAGCCGGGGTCGGCGAGGATCGCGTCGCGTTCTTCGGGCGACTTCGCCGCGTCATTGCGGACGGTCTGCCAGATGAGGCCGGCGGCGGACGGGGCCTGGAGCGGGAGGTTGATCGTCATGAGACGTGCCTTTCGTGCGAGTGGCGTGATCAGTCGTGTGCGCCGATTCGGGCGACGATCGCGTCGCCGACCTCGGAGGTCGTGCGCGAAGCGCCGCCGCGTTCGGCGATGTCGGCGGCGACCGCCCGCTCGACCCGTTCGGCGGCGGCCGCCTCGCCGAGGTGGCGGAGCAGGAGCGCGACCGAGAGGATCGCCGCGGTGGGGTCGGCGATGCCCTTCCCTGCGATGTCGGGAGCCGAACCGTGCACCGGCTCGAACATGCTCGGGAATGCGCCGTCGGGGTTGATGTTGCCCGAGGCTGCGAGGCCGATGCCGCCGCTGATCGCGCCGGCCAGGTCGGTGAGGATGTCGCCGAAGAGGTTGTCTGTGACGATGACATCGAATCTAGCAGGGTCGGTGACGAGGAAGATCGTCGCCGCGTCGACGTGCAGGTAGTCGACGGTCACGTCGGGGTACTCGGATGCCACGGCGTCGACCGTGCGCTTCCACAACGAGCCGGCGAACACGAGCACGTTGGTCTTGTGCACGAGGGTCAGCTTCTTGCGGGGGCGGGCGTTCGCCGCGGCGAACGCATAGCGCACGACCCGCTCGACGCCGTACCCGGTGTTCACCGACACCTCGTTGGCGACCTCGTGCGGGGTGCCTGTGCGGATCGCGCCGCCGTTGCCGACGTACGGCCCCTCGGTGCCCTCGCGCACGACGACGAAGTCGACCTCGCCGGGGTTCGCGAGCGGGCTCACGACGCCCGGGTACAGCACCGACGGGCGCAGGTTCACGTAGTGGTCGAGCTCGAAGCGCAGCTTCAGCAGCAGCCCGCGCTCGATGTTCGCGCCCGCGAGGCGCGGGTCGCCGGGCACTCCCCCGACGGCGCCGAGCAGGATCGCGTCGTGCGACTTGATCGCGTCGAGGTCGGCGTCGGTCAGCACGTCGCCCGTCTCGAGGTAGCGCGCGGCACCCAGCGAGAACGGGGTCTGCTCGAACACGGTGTCGCCGCCGGCCGTGGCCGCGCCGAGCACCTTCAGCGCCTCGCCGACGACCTCGGGACCGATCCCGTCACCGGGAATCACCGCGAGCTTGACCGTCTGACCCATGAACACTCCTTCGTCGACAACCCCTCCAGCGTACTGCGGTCGCCGGCCGCGCCCCGATTCGTGACAGGGGCGACAGGGGCACGGGCGGGCGATCAGTCGTGGTGCGAGGGGTTGCGCAGGGTGAGGGCCGCGATCGTCGCGGCGGCGACCATCAGGCCGACGCCGATGAGGGAGGTCACCAGCACTCCACCGTCGAACGCGACCGCCGCGGCGTGCATGAGCTCCTCGGCCTGGGCCGCGGGCAGTTCGGATGCCACGGCGGCGGCGCCCGCGAGGGTCTCGCGCGAGGCATCCATCTGTGCCGCGGTGAGCGAGGCGGGCAGTTCGATGGCGCTCGCGTAGTGCGCGGCGATGATGCTGCCGAGGCCCGCGGTGCCGAGCACCGCACCGAGCTCGTACGCCGTCTCGGAGACCGCGGAGGCCGCGCCCGCCTTCGACGGCGGCGCGCTCGAGAGGATGAGCTCGTTCGACACCGTCTCGGCCATGCCGATGCCGATGCCGAGCATCGTGAACGCGAGGACGACCGCGCCGAGCGATCCCTCCGAGGCGCCGAAGGCGACGACGAGGTAGCCGCCGGCCGAGAGCGTCAGCGCCGACGGCACGAGGACCCGCGGGGCCAAGCGCCGGGAGATCGGCACGACGACGAGCCCGGCGACGATCATCGCGACGAGCCCGGGCAGGAGGGCGAGCCCGGCCTGGACCGGTGAGAGGCCCGCGATGATCTGCAGGTGCTGCGATACGAAGAAGAGGAAGCCCACGAGGGAGACGACGCTCAGCAGGTTCACGAGCACGGCGCCGCCGAACGGGCCGACCAGGAACAGGCGCACGTCGAGCATCGGTGCCTCGCTCGCGAGCTGGCGGCGCACGAACAGGTAGCCCGCCGCGAGGCCGACGAGGATGAAGAGCGGCCCGGCCACGTCGAGGCCCTCGGTGGCGATGTGCTTGATGCCGAACACGATCGGCGCCATCGTCGCGAGCGAGAGCAGGATGCTCCAAGGGTCGATGCGACCCGGCTTCGGGTCGCGGCTCTCGGTGATGAGGAGCGGCACGAGGATCAGCATCGGCACGAGCACCGGCACCGCGAGCAGGAACACCGAACCCCAGTGGAAGTGCTCGAGCAGGATGCCGCCGACGAGCGGGCCGAGGGCGCTGCCCGCGGCGAACGCCGAGGCCCAGATCGCGATCGCGAGGCGCCGCTGCTCGCGGTCGGCGAAGATCGAACGCAGGAGCGAGAGCGTCGAGGGCATGAGCATCGCCCCGAAGAAGCCGAGCGCGGCGCGCGCGGCGATGAGGAGTTCGGCGGTCGGCGCGAACGCGGCCGCGACCGACACGGCGGCGAAGCCGATCGAGCCGATCATGAGCATGCGACGGCGGCCCCAGCGGTCGCCCGCGCTGCCCATCGCGACGAGGAGTGCGGCGAGCACGAGCGGGTAGGCGTCGATGATCCACAGCTGCTGCGCCGCAGTGGGCGCGAGGTCGCTCGAGATCGCGGGCAGCGCGAAGCTCAGCACCGTGTTGTCGATCGACACGAGGAGTGCGGGCAGCATGAGCACCGCGAGCGCGACCCAGGCGCGGCGCGGGGCGCGGCCGGCGGCAGCGGGGCCCGCGGCGCGGGTGCGCTTCGCAGCGGCGCGGCTCGTGGTGCCGGTCGTGGGGGTGGCCGACGAATCGATCGTCGGGGTCGTGGTGGCCGTGTACTCGGTCATGGTTTCACTCAGTTTCTATACCGTCTAGTTGGTATAGTAACAGAAGCGGACCGCGCCACGTCAAGGACGCGGCACGCGATCGCCGCCGTTCAGGGAGAATCGACTCATGGCCCGTCCCCCAGCCGCTCGCGAAGCGGTGCTCGATGCGTTCGAGCGCCTCATCATCGCCGACGGCGAGCGCGCAGCCACCCTCGACGCGACCGCCCGCGAGGCCGGAGTGTCGAAGGGCGGGCTGCTCTACCACTTCGGCTCGCGCAACGCCCTCATCGGCGGGCTCATCGAGCGACTGCACCGCCTCGTCGACGAGGACGTCACCCGCATCGAAGAGGCGCCCGAGGGGCCGATCGCATACTTCGTGCGCTCCTCGCTCGAGATCGAGACGGCCCTCGACCGCAGCTTCATCGCGACCGTGCGACTCGCCCAGGGCGGCGATCGCGAGGCGGGGCAGGCCATCGAGGAGGTCCGCGAACGCTGGCTCGTCGAACTGGGCCGGTACGTCGCTGATCCGGCCCTGGCCATCGCCATCACGCTCATCGGCGACGGCCTCTACTACCACTCCGCCCTGCGGGCCGAGGCGGTCGACGACACCGCCACGACGGGCGACTTCACGCCCGAGCAGATGGACGCGCTCGTCGCACTGCTCGAACGACTCGTCGCCGACGGCCGCTGAGACGACGGTTACCCCGGCGCGCACCCAGCGAAGGGCGCCGCACCGGGGCATCCGACCGTTCGAGGTGACACAAGTGGTCGCTCTGACCTCATCGACACGACCATTCGTGTCACTTGGGTGGGCATTCTGCGGGGCAGGAGTCGTCAGAGGCACGGCGGAGGCCGGTGAGGCAGCGCGAGATGCTCCACAACGACGGATGCCCCGGGGCGGCGCCGCATGCGGCGTCACCCCGGGGCATCCGAGCGGGAACGATCGTTACTCGGTGATGTCGATCTCGACGAAGACCTGCGCGTCGATGGCCGTGCGCACCCGCTCGAGCACCTCGGCGGGCACCGGCGAGTCGACGGTGAGCACGCTGAGCGCGGTGCCGCCGGCCTCACGACGGGCGATCTGCATGCCGGCGATGTTGATGCCGGCCTCACCGAACTCCTGGCCGTAGACCGCGACGATGCCGGGGCGGTCGGTGTAGCTCATGACGATGTGGTGCTTCGCGATCGGCACCTCGAGGTCGTAGCCGTCGATGCCGACGAGCTTCTCGGTCTGCTTCGGGCCGGTCAGCGTGCCCGACACCGACACCTGGGTGCCGTCGGCGAGCGCACCGCGGAGGGTGATGACGTTGCGGTACTCGGGGCTGTCGGCCTCGGTGATGAGCCGCACCTGCACGCCGCGCTGCTCGGCGAGGAGCGGCGCGTTGACGTACGACACCGACTCGGAGACGACGTTCGTGAACACGCCCTTCAGCGCCGCGAGCTTCAGCACGCTGACGTCGTAGTCGACGAGTTCGCCGCGCACCTCGACGTCGAGGCTCGTGAGGCCGCCGTGCTCGCCGTGCGCGAGGCCCGAGAACAGCTGGCCGAGCTTCTCGACGAGCGGGATGCCGGGGCGCACGTACGGGTCGATGACGCCGCCGGCGACGTTGACCGCGTCGGGCACGAGCTCGCCGGCGAGCGCGAGGCGCACCGACTTCGCGACCGAGATGCCCGCCTTCTCCTGCGCGTCGTCGGTCGAGGCGCCGAGGTGCGGGGTGACGATGAGGTTCGGCAGGCCGATGAGCGGCGACTCCTTCGGCGGCTCCTGCACGAAGACGTCGAGGGCGGCACCGGCGATCTCGCCGGCGACGAGCGCGTCGTGGAGCGCCGCCTCGTCGATGAGGCCGCCGCGGGCGACGTTCACGACGTAGGCGGTCTTCTTCATCTTCTGCAGCTGCTCGGTGCCGATCATGCCGAGCGTCTCGGGCGTGCGCGGCATGTGGATCGTCACGAAGTCGCTGCGCTCGAGCAGTTCGTCGAGCGACACGGTCTGCACGCCGAGCTGCTGCGCGCGGGCCGCAGTGATGTAGGGGTCGTAGGCGATGACCTCCATGCCGAAGGCCTGCAGGCGGGCGGTGATGAGCGCGCCGATTCGGCCGAGGCCGATGATGCCGACGGTCTTCTCGTACAGCTCGGTGCCGGTGTACGACGACCGCTTCCACTGCCCGGCCGAGAGCGAGACGTGCCCGGCGGGGATGTGGCGGGCGAGGCTCAGGATGTGGCCGATCGTGAGCTCGGCGGCCGAGATGATGTTCGACGTCGGCGCGTTGACGACCATGACGCCGGCCGTCGTCGCCGACTTCACGTCGACGTTGTCGAGACCGACGCCCGCGCGGGCGACGACCTTCAGCTTGGGAGCCGCGGCGAGCGCCTCGGCGTCGACCTGCGTGGCCGAGCGGATGAGGATGGCGTCGGCATCGGCGAGCGACGACAGCAGCGCCGGTCGATCGGTGCCGTCGACCTGACGGATCTCGAAGTCGGGCCCGAGGGCATCGACGGTGGCGGGCGAGAGTTCTTCGGCGATCAGCACGACCGGCTTTGACACGAACGGTTCCTTCGGAGCGGCGCGCGCGACAAGGCGCACGAGGGGAAGCGCCTACGCCAGTGGGGGCGCCGTTACCCCGACCACCCTAGTGGAGTGTTGCGCGCCATCACGTACTGTGACGGCTCGCGACGTCGCCGAGCGGGCGAACGGGGTTCGCCGAGCGGGCGAACCGCTCAGACGACGACGCCGCCGAGCTGCCCGAGCAGCACGGTGAGGCTGAGGAACAGGGCGGCCGAGACGCAGAGTCCGCCGAAGTACAGGGCGATGCGAGCGAGGATGCCACGGTGCCGCCCCAGCACGAACGCCGCCGCGAAGCAGCCGAGCGGCGCCAGGAGGGCGACGATCATGACGGCCCAGCCCGCTGCGGTGAACGAGAGGCCGATGCCGAGCAGTTGCACGATGCTCTCGACGACCTCCCACACGTCGAAGGCGTAGAAGAGCCCGAAGACGACGGCGAGGGTCACGTCGAGCCAGAGCGGCAGGGTGTGGGTCGAGGCGGTGGTGGATGCCTCGGGCTCGGCACCCGCGGGGACGGCGGTCATGCGGTGACTCCGAAGATGAAGGGCAGGGGTGCGAGAACGACGGCGCCGACCACCAGCCAGACGAGCCGCGACCGCGGCGTGCGGGCGCCGCGCAGCGCGAGTGCGAACCAGACGGGGGCGGCGAGCACCGCGAGCCACAGGCCGAGGCTGTACATGAAGTCGCCCACGACGCTCATGCCGGGCACCGCGGTGCGGAGCGCCGTGATGATCCAGCCGATCGTGTAGAGCAGGTAGACGCCGCCGAGCACGCCCAGCACGACGAGCTCGACCGAACCCGTCTGCGCAGGCGCGGCGGGCTCATTGGGCTCGTCGGAGTCGAGGTCGTCGCCGGTCAAGGCACTGCCGGCTGCGTCGCCCTCGGTGCCGTCCGCTCCGGCGGCTCCGGCTCCGTCGCCGATACCGCGCTTCGCGTCGCCCTTCAGCGGAACGGCGGCCCCCACGGTCTTCCACCCGGGGGCGAGGGTCGCGTCGTCGTCGCCCTCCCAGCGCAGGGCGTCGTCGTCGGCATCGGGATCGGGGCGCATGCCTCCAGCCTAGCCAAGCGGGGTCGCCGGGGGCACCGCGCGGGCAGCGGCGACGGCCGCCTCCGCGAGCACCGCATCGGTCTCGTCGAAGCCGTCGACGCCACCGCCGGGCCCGCTCGCCCCGCCGCGCAGCGCGCGCCCGCGGGCCGAGAGGTGCACGGCGTCGACGCCCGCGCCGACCAGCGCGGCGATGTCGTCGATCTTCACCCCGCCGCCGGCCATGATCTCGAGGCGCCCCGCGGCGATCGCCGTCATCTCGGCGAGCACGCCGAGCCCGGCACGGCAGTCGGGTGCCCCGCCCGAGGTGAGCACGCGGCGGACGCCCCGGCCCTCTGCGGCGAGCGCGGCGACCGAGCCGAGGGGGTCGCCCGAGGCATCCACCGCCCGGTGCACCGTGACGTCGGCGTCGCCCGCCGCATCGACGAAGCGGGCGATCGCGTCGAGGTCGAGGGCGCCCGCGTCGGTGAGGGCGCCGACGACGACGCCGTCGGCCCCGGCGGCGACGACCGCGCGGATGTCCCGGAGCACCGTGTCGAGTTCGTCGGCGTCGTACACGAAGCCGCCGCCGCGGGGCCGCACGAGCACGTGCACGAAGCCCGCGGCCCCGGCGTCCCGTGCAGCGGCGACCGCCGCTTCGACGAGCCCGAGCGAGGGCGTCAGCCCGCCGAGGCCGAGGGCCTGGCAGAGCTCGATGCGTGCGGCACCGGCCTCGAGGGCGATGCGCGTGCCCGCGGCATCCTGAACGGCGATCTCGACGGGGAGCGGGGAGGCGACCATGCTCGACATGGTAGTGGAAAGGTTCCTCACCATCCCCCGCCTCCTCGCGCCTCGCCGCATGCTGTCCCCCGCACCCTCCCGTCCAATATGCTCATCGCGGTACACAACCAAGAGGGGACAACGTGGCAGAGCAGCGCAAGAAGAAGATCGTCCGGGTCGAGACGCCCGAGGGCGCGACGGGGTCCGCTGCGGCGGGCACCGCGTCGACCGGCACCGCGACCGACGATGCGCCCGCGGCGCCCACGTGGACGGCGACGCCCGAGGCGAAGCAGAAGGCGCTGCGCTTCCGACTCATCGCGGGCGGGCTGTGGCTCCTCGCCATCGCCGGCGAGGCGTTCGCGATCTTCTGGGTGCTGCGGCAGGTGCCCGTGATCATGTGGCTCCTGATCACGCTCATCGTCGTGATCGGCGCCCTCGCGATCGGCGGCTCGCTGCTGTGGAAGCAGGCGAACCGCCTCGACCCCGCCTCGAAGGACGACAAGGTCCGTTTCTTCGTGCAGAACCAGCTGGGTGCGATCATCGCGATCATCGCCTTCCTGCCGCTCATCATCCTCGTGTTCACGAACAAGGACATGAGCGGTGGGCAGAAGGCGCTCGCGGGCATCATCGCGATCGTCATCGGCGGCGCCGCCGTCGCACTCGGGGCGGACTTCAACCCGCCGTCGGTCGAGCAGTACACCGAAGAGTCGAACATCGTCGCGCAGCTGACCGGTGAGGACCTCGTCTACTGGACGAAGTCGGGCAGCGTCTTCCACGTCTGCGCCGAGGTGCCCGACGTAAACAAGGAGTCGAAGGACGGCCAGATCTACGAGGGCACCGTCGCCGAGGCGCACGCCGCCGGCAAGGACCGCCTGGTGAGCTACTGGCAGCGCGAGGCCGTCAAGTACTGCGGCTACTCGCAGGACGAGGTCGATGCGGTCGTCGCCGGCCTCGAGGCCCCCGCAGAAGAGGCGCCGGCCGAGGGCGACGCTCCCGCCGATGAGGATGCCACGGAGGAGACCCCCTCCGCGGAGTAGCCCCCGCGCGCGACCGCACGCACGCAGACGAACGACGGCCCGCCCGGAGCAATCCGGTGCGGGCCGTCGTCGTCCCGTCGGTCGCAGCTGCGTGCCGCGACGCGGCTCAGAACACCGGCACTCCCTCGCGCACGAGCCGCCAGTTCTCGACGTGGAAGCTCGCCGGGTCGATCGTGCCCTGCGCCGAGGCGTAGGCGACGATCGCCTCGCGGATCGCGACCTGCGCGTTGTACACGACCGGCGCGGTCGCGATGTGCGGGAACCCGCCGCCGCCCGACTGCCGGTAGTTGTTGACGGCCACGACGAACTTCTGGTCGTCGGCCACCGGCGACCCGCCGTACGTCAAGGGCGAGATGCGCTGTCCGACGGGCTTCGAGATGTCGATCGTGTACTCGACGCCCGAGAACTGGTCGTAGTTGTAGTCTGGGGTCGACGCGGCCCGCGGCGTCGGGGCGTTCGTCCACGAGGGCGGGTCGACCGGAGCCGCGGGCGAGACCGTCTTGAAGTACTCCGCCGAGAACTCGAGGTACTCCCTGATCTGCTTGCCGGTCAGCACCGACGCCATGAGGGTGTTGTCGTAGATGTAGAGCCCCGCGACATCCTTGATGGTCACTGACCCCGCCGGGAAGCGCGCGGCCCGGTTGAACGGCGCCGCGATCGAGATGATCGGCAGGGACGCCTCGGGGGTGCCCGCCACCGCTGCCGCGACGGTCGCGGTCTGCACCACGTTGACGTAGTCGAGGATCGCGGTGTCCTTCCAGCAGGACTCGGCCGCGAGCATCTCGGCGCTCGAGGTCGCGACGGGCGAGTTCATGTAGGCGACGACCGCGTCGTGCTGCGCACGCACCAGGGCGACGAACTCGGGGTCGTCGACGACGGTGTTCGTGTTGACCGTCATCGCCTTGCTCGTCGCGACCCGCCAGCGGCCTCGCTCGAACTCGAGCCCGAGGTCGAAGACGCTGACCCGCTGCCCCCAGTTCTTCGGTTCGCTCATGATGACCTGCTTGCCGGTCTCGAGGTTCGTGACGAAACGCTCGGGCACCTCGCGGTGGGCGTGACCGAAGAGGATGGCGTCGATGCCGGGCACCTGCTCGGCAATCAGCGCTGCGGCGTTCTCGACGGGGAGATCGCCCGAGTACGAGGAGGTGCCGCTGTCGCCCGAGTGGGCGCTCACGACGACGAGGTCGGCGCCCTCGGAGCGCATGACGGGCACCCAGCGGGCGGCCGCTTCGACGAGCCCCTGCACTTCGACGCGTCCCTCGACGTTGGCCTTGTCCCAGATGACGACGCCGGGGTTGGTGAGCCCGAGCACGCCGACCCTGATCGGCGGGCGGCCCTTCACCTTCAGCGTCGTGATCGTGTACGGCTGGAATCGCGGCACCTTGGTGCCCGCGTGGACCGCGTTCGCCGCGAGCGCGGGGGCGTCGAGCTGCGAAATCCAGTGGTCGAGGAACTCGAGCCCGTAGTTGAACTCGTGATTGCCGAGCGCGACGGCGTCGTAGCCGAGGGCGTTCATCTGCGCCGCCATCGGGTGGGTCGCGCCCGTCTCGGTGACGGGTTCGACGGTGGCGTAGTAGTAGCCGAGCGGAGTGCCCTGGATCGTGTCGCCCGCATCGAACAGCAGGGTGCGGTCGGCGCCGCGGTCGGCGCGGATCTGCTTCACGACGCTCGCGACCCGGGCGAGCCCGACGACGTTGCCGGCGCTGTCGCTGTACGCGGCGTCCTTGTAGTAGTCCCAGTTGACGACGTTCGTGTGCAGGTCGGATGTGCCCATGATCGTGACGGTGACCGACTTGTCGCTGCGGCCGCCGGGCGCGGCCATCGCCGGGCCCGACCAGCCGGCCGCGGCGAGGGCGGTCGCCGCGGTTGCGCCGATCAGCACGTTTCGTCGGGTGAATCCGGATGCCGCGGGGCCGACTTCGTCGTCGGGCACCGCGCACGAGCACCAGCGGGGAACGGGTTCGTGGTTCGAGTGTTCGCTCATGGAACCTCATGCGACCACTCGGACCGACCTCGGCACAAGGGGTTGGAGGTGAATTCGCCGTGCTCATTCGCGCACGCCGCTCCCCCGCACCCTTCCGCCATGATGAGAGCCATGACGGACCTCATCGAGAACGTGCTCGACGCCCTCACCGCGCAGTACGTGCTCCCCGAGGTCGCGACGCGCGCCGCCGCCTCGATCCGTTCGCACCTGGAGGCCGGGCGGTACGACGGTCTCGACGAGGAGACGCTCTGCGCGCGCCTCACCGAGGATCTCCAGGCCGAGACCGGCGACCGCCACCTGCGGGTGCGGCCGCGTGCGACGGAGACGCTCGACGCCCGCACGTCCGAGGAGGTGATGGCGGCGATGATCGCCGGCTTCCGGCGCGAGAACTTCGGCATCGCGCGTGCGGAGGTGCTCGACGGCAACATCGGCTGCATCGAGCTGCGGCTCGTGCTCGACGTCTCGCTCGCGGGCCGCACCGCGTCGGCCGCGATGGAGTTCGTGTCGCGAACCGACGCGTTGATCCTCGACCTGCGGCGCCGCCGCGGCGGGTCGCCGAACGGCGTGCAGTTCTGGGCGAGTCACCTCTTCGCCGACGACTCGGTGCACCTCGAGGACGTCGTCGGCCCCGACGGCGTCCGCCAGTACTGGACCCTTGCGCATCTCGACGGCGAGCGGTACCTCGACCGGCCCGTGTTCGTGCTCACGAGCGGTGAGACCTTCTCGGGCGGCGAGCAGCTCGCGTACGACCTGCAGGCGCTCGGCCGCGCGACGATCATGGGCGAGACCACCCGCGGCGGGGCGCATCCGACCCGATTCGTGCCGATCTCGCCGAGCGTCGAGGTCACGATCCCGTGGGCGCGGCCGGTCAACCCGGTGACCGGTGCGAACTGGGAGGGCACCGGAGTCGTCCCCGACGTCGCCGTGCCCGCTGCCGAGGCCCTGGACGCCGCCCTTCGACGCGCGCTCGACGCCGTCGAGTGACGGCACGCGAAACGGCCCGCCCCCGAGGATCGGGTGCGGGCCGTTCGAGGTTTCGAGACGCGTCGGGCTTCGCCCGGCGCTCCTCAACCAGCGGGGCGCGTCAGCGGGCGACCTCGCCGTCGACGTAGTCGTCGTCGTCCGAGGAGTTCCACGCGAAGAGCTTGCGGAGGTCGCGACCGGTGGTCTCGATGGGGTGCTGCTCGCCCTTGGCGCGCAGCTCGAGGAACTCCTGCTGCCCGTTGTCCTGGTCGGCGATGAAGCGCTTCGCGAAGGTGCCGTCCTGGATGTCGGAGAGCACCGCCTTCATGTTCTCCTTGACCGACGGGTCGATGACGCGCGGGCCCGAGACGTAGTCGCCGTACTCGGCCGTGTCGGAGACCGACCAGCGCTGCTTGGCGATGCCGCCCTCCCACATGAGGTCGACGATGAGCTTCAGCTCGTGGAGCACCTCGAAGTAGGCGATCTCGGGCTGGTAGCCCGCCTCGACGAGGGTCTCGAAGCCGTACTGCACGAGCTGCGAGGTGCCGCCGCAGAGCACGGCCTGCTCGCCGAACAGGTCGGTCTCGGTCTCTTCGGTGAAGGTCGTCTTGATGACGCCGGCGCGGGTGCCGCCGATGCCCTTGGCGTACGACTTCGCGATGTCCCAGGCGGTGCCCGAGGCGTCCTGCTCGACGGCGATGATGTCGGGGATGCCGCGACCGGCGACGAACTCGCGACGCACCGTGTGGCCGGGCGCCTTCGGCGCGACGAGGATCACGTCGACGCCCGCGGGCGCCTCGATGTAGCCGAAGCGGATGTTGAAGCCGTGGCCGAAGACGAGCACGTCGCCCTCGTTGAGGTTGTCCTTCACCGACTCGGCGAAGATGTGGCGCTGGTACTGGTCGGGCGCGAGGATCACGACGACATCGGCCCAGGCGGCCGCGTCGGCGACGTTCTTGACCTCGAAGCCGGCCTCTTCGGCCTTCTGGATCGACTTGGAGCCGTCCTTGAGTCCGATGACGACCTCGACGCCCGAGTCGCGCAGGTTCTGCGCGTGGGCGTGGCCCTGCGAGCCGTACCCGATGACGGCGACCTTGCGGCCCTGGATGATCGAGAGGTCGGCGTCCTGGTCGTAGTACATCTCAGCCATTGCTGTTTCTCCTTGGTGTGGGTTTCATGCAGGGATGTCACGGCGCTGGCGCCGTGGCATCCGTTTCAGTTCTTGAAGACGCGCTCGGTGATCGACTTGCCGCCGCGACCGATCGCGAGGAGGCCCGACTGGGCGATCTCCTTGATGCCGTAGGGCTCGAGCACCTTGAGCAGCGCCTGGGTCTTGCCCGAGTCGCCGGTGACCTCGATCACGAGCGCGTCGGTCGACACGTCGACGACGCGGGCGCGGAAGAGGTTGACGGCCTCGAGAACCTGCGAACGGGTCGTGTTGTCGACGCGCACCTTGATGAGCAGGTGTTCGCGCTGCACCGACTGCGCCGGGTCGAGCTCGACGATCTTGATGACGTTGATGAGCTTGTTCAGCTGCTTCGTCACCTGCTCGAGCGGGAGCTCGTCGACGTCGACGACGACCGTGATGCGGCTGAGCCCGTCGATCTCGGAGTGGCCCACCGCGAGCGACTCGATGTTGAAGCCGCGCCGGGCGAACAGCCCCGCGACACGGGTGAGCAGACCGGGCTTGTCCTCGACGAGGAGTGAGAGCACGTGGGTCGACATGGTCAGTCCTCCTCGCTGAACGCCGGCGCGTGGTCGCGCGCGTACTGGATGTAGCTGTTCGACACGCCCTGCGGCACCATCGGCCACACCATCGCGTCGGCCGAGACGACGAAGTCGATGACGACCGGGCGGTCGTTCGTCTCGAGGGCGAGCTTGATCGCCGCGTCCACCTCCTCGGGCTTCGTGACGCGGATGCCGAGGGCGCCGTACGCCTCGGCGAGCTTCACGAAGTCGGGCACGCGCACCGTGTCGTGGCCCGTGTTCAGGTCGGTGTTCGAGTACCGGCCGTCGTAGAACAGGGTCTGCCACTGGCGCACCATGCCGAGGGACGAGTTGTTGATGACCGCGACCTTGATCGGGATGTCGTTGAGCGTGCACGTCGCGAGCTCTTGGTTCGTCATCTGGAAGCAGCCGTCGCCGTCGATCGCCCAGACCACGCGGTCGGGCTGGGCGACCTTGGCGCCCATGGCCGCGGGGACCGCGTAGCCCATGGTGCCCGCACCGCCCGAGTTCAGCCACGCGTTGGGGCGCTCGTACTTGATGAACTGCGCCGCCCACATCTGGTGCTGGCCGACGCCCGCGGCGTACACGCCCTCGGGGCCGGTGAGCTCGCCGATGCGCTCGATGACGTACTGCGGGGCGAGCAGCCCGTCGCGCGGCTCGGTGTAGCCGAGCGGGAACTCGCTGCGGAGACCGTCGAGCGTCGCCCACCACTCGTCGAGCTCAGGGGCCTCGCCGCCGGTCGCCTCGCGGTACGCCGCGGTCAGGTCGACCAGGACGTCTTTCAGGTCGCCCACGATCGGCACGTCGGCCGTGCGGATCTTCGAGATCTCGGCGGGGTCGATGTCGACGTGCACGACCTTCGCGTTCGGCGCGAAGAGCGCCGCCTTGCCGGTCACGCGGTCGTCGAAGCGGGCGCCGAGGGCGACGATGAGGTCGGACTCCTGGAGGGCGAGGACCGCAGGCACCGTGCCGTGCATGCCGGGCATGCCGAGGTGCTGCTGGTGCGAGTCGGGGAACGCGCCGCGCGCCATGAGCGTCGTCACGACGGGGGCCTTCGTCGTCTCGGCGAGCGTCAGCAGCTCCTCGGACGCGCGTCCGCGGACGACGCCGCCGCCCACGTACAGCACGGGACGCTTCGCCTCGGCGATGAGCTGGGCCGCCGCGGCGACCTGCTTGCCGTGCGCCTTCGTGATCGGCCGGTACCCCGGCAGTTCGACCTTCGGCGGCCAGCGGAACGAGAACTTCGCCTGCTGCGCGTCCTTCGTGATGTCGACGAGCACGGGGCCGGGGCGACCGGTCGTCGCGATGTGCACCGCGGCGGCGATCGTCGCCGGGATCTCGTCAGCGGACTTCACGAGGAAGGAGTGCTTCGTGATCGGCATCGTGATGCCGACGATGTCGGCCTCCTGGAACGCGTCGGTGCCCATGAGCGTCGAGAACACCTGGCCGGTGATCGCGAGCAGCGGCACCGAGTCCATGTGGGCGTCGGCGATGGCGGTGACGAGGTTCGTCGCGCCGGGGCCCGACGTCGCGATGGTCACGCCGAGCTTGCCGCTCGAGGACGCGTAACCCTGGGCGGCGTGACCGCCGCCCTGCTCGTGACGCACGAGGATGTGCCGGAGCTTCTTGCTCTCGAAGAGCGGGTCGTAGACGGGGAGGATGGCGCCGCCCGGGAGTCCGAACACGTCGGTGATGCCGAGCATCTCGAGCGAACGGACGACCGCCTCGGCGCCCGTGATCTCCACGGGTGCGCCGGGCGGCACTGCAGCGGGCGATGGCACGGGGGTCGATTCCGTGGTCATTCGATTCCTGTTCTGGTGCGATGGATGCGGGAAGCGCAGCGCTCAGCCCGTCGTGGCGCCTTCGGCGGCGGAACGCACGAGCTTGGAGTACTTCGCGAGAACGCCTCGGGTGTAGCGCGGGGGAAGCGGAGCCCAGCCTTCACGGCGGGCAGCCAGCTCGGCCTCGTCGACAAGTAGGTCGATGGACCGGGCTGCGATATCGACCCGAATCAGATCACCATCGCGCACGAGAGCAATCGGACCTGCGTCGACTGCTTCGGGTGCCAGATGGCCGATGCACAGGCCGGTTGTGCCGCCTGAGAATCGACCGTCCGTCAAGAGTAGTACATCTTTTCCGAGGCCGGCGCCCTTGATGGCCGCCGTGATGGCGAGCATCTCGCGCATGCCGGGGCCGCCCTTGGGCCCCTCGTAGCGGATCACGACGACATCGCCGTGCTTGATCTCGCCCGCGGTCAGGGCGTCCATGGCGCCGCGCTCGCGTTCGAACACCCGTGCGGGGCCCTCGAACACGGCCGCGTCGAAGCCGGCCGTCTTCACGACGGCGCCCTCGGGAGCGAGCGTGCCGTGGAGGATCGTCAGGCCGCCCGTCTCGTGGATCGGGTCGTCGAGGGTGTGCAGCACCTCGCCGTCGAGCGGCGGGAGGTTCATCTCCTCCAGGTTCTCGGCCATCGTCTTGCCCGTGACGGTGAGGACGTCGCCGTGCAGCAGGCCCGCGTCGAGGAGCGCCTTCATGAGCACCGGCACGCCGCCGCGGCGGTCGACGTCGTTCATGACGTACTTGCCGAAGGGCTTGAGGTCGCCGATGTGCGGAACCTTCGAACCGATGCGGTTGAAGTCGTCGAGGGTCAGCTCGACCTCGGCCTCGCGGGCGATGGCGAGCAGGTGCAGCACGATGTTCGTCGAGCCGCCGAGCGCCATGCCGACGGCGATCGCGTTCTCGAAGGCCTTCTTGGTGAGGATCTGGCGGGCCGTGATGCCCTTGTTGAGGAGGTTCACGACGGCCTCGCCCGAGCGGTGCGCGTAGTAGTCGCGTCGGCGGTCGGCCGACGCGGGCGACGCCGAACCCGGCAGCGAGAGGCCGAGCGCCTCGGCGACGGAGGCCATCGTGTTCGCGGTGTACATGCCGCCGCAGGCGCCCTCGCCCGGGGCGAAGGCGCACTCGATGCGCTTCGCGTCCTCCGCGGACATGGTGCCGGCCTTCACTGCGCCGACCGCCTCGAAGGAGTCGATGATCGTGATGTCCTTCTCGGTGCCGTCGGAGAGACGGACCCAGCCGGGCGCGATCGAGCCGGCGTAGAGGAAGACGCTCGCGAGGTCGAGGCGGGCCGCCGCCATGAGCATGCCCGGGATCGACTTGTCGCAACCGGCGAGCAGTACCGAGCCGTCGAGGCGCTCGGCCTGCATGACGACCTCGACCGAGTCGGCGATGACCTCGCGCGACACGAGCGAGAAGTGCATGCCCTCGTGGCCCATCGAGATGCCGTCGGAGACGGAGACGGTGCCGAACTGCAGCGGGTACCCGCCGCCGCCGTGCACGCCCTCCTTCGCGGCCTGCGCGAGGCGGCCGAGCGAGAGGTTGCAGGGGGTGATCTCGTTCCACGAGCTCGCGATGCCGATCTGGGGCTTGTCCCAGTCGGCATCGCCCATGCCGACGGCGCGGAGCATGCCCCGGCTCGTCATGGCCTCGATGCCATCGGTGACAGTACGACTACGCGGTTTGGGATCGAACTCCGACATGGGACGAGTCTATGGCCAGCGCGAAGGCCCCCCGCGCTGTGTGTCACGTTCGTCGGCGAGGCGCTCGAGCAGCAGTGCGACGTCCTCGGGGCTCCGCACCCGGAACGCGGCGAGCGACTTGCCCTGCCCGACCTTCACGCCGAGGTCATCGCCCTCGAGGGCGGCGAACGCGTCTTCGTCGGTCACGTCGTCGCCGACGTACACGACGGCGCTCGCGCCCGCGTGCTGACGCAGTCGGGTGAGCGCCTCCCCCTTGTCGCTCGGGCGCACCGAGAACTCGACGACGCCCTTGCCGCCGCGCACGGTCAACTCGGGAAGATCGGCGCCCACGCGATCACGCGCGGTCATCTGCAGTTCGCTCGCGCGGGCGGCCTGCGCGACCTTGCGGGTGTGCAGGGCGAACCCTGCGGGCTTCCGCTCGACCCACGCGCCGTCCTCGCTCGCGGCGATCTCGTCGAGGACGACCTCGAGCCGGCGGAGTTCACCGAGTTCGCTGTCGCGCAGCTCGATCATGACGTCGCCGCCGTCGAGCTGCAGCTCGACGCCGTGCGAACCGCTGAGCAACGCCCCGTGGGGCGCCTGGGCGACCTCCCTGAGGCTCCCGAGCGCCCGCCCCGACACGATCGCCACCCGCGTGTCGTCGGTGGCGGCGAGCCGCTCGACGGCGGCGAGCGCGCGCTGCGTGCCGCGCGCATCCTCAGGGCGGTCGACGAGCGGAGCGAGCGTGCCGTCGAAGTCGAGCGCGACGAGCAGCCGCTCGGTGCCGGCGATGCGTCGCACCGCGGAGTCGAGCTGCTCGGGGATGCCCGGGGCGATGATCCCGGCGCCGGTGAGGGTCTTCAGGAACGTCGCCGACCAGTTCGCCACGTCGTTCTCGCGCACGCGCTTGCGGAGCGCCCGCATGCGCCGGGTGCGTTCGCGCTTCGGCATCGACGCGGCCTCGACCATCGCGTCCTTCAGGCCCTCGATGTCATGCGGATTGACGAGCACCGCCTGGCGCAGTTCGTCGGAGGCCCCGGTGAACTCGCTGAGCAGCAGCACGCCGTCTTCATCGAAGCGGCAGGCCGCGTACTCCTTCGCGACGAGGTTCATGCCGTCGCGGAGGGCGGTGACGAGCATCACGTCGGCGGCGAGGTAGAGCGCCACCATCTCCTCGCGAGGGTAGCCGTGGTGGAGGTACGCGATGGCCTGGTGCCCGAGCGTGGAGTGGTCGCCGTTCAGGCGGCCCACCATGAGCTCGATCTCGTCGCGCAGCTGCCGGTACGTCTCCACGCGCTCGCGCGACGGGCTCGCGACCTGCACGAGCGTCGCCTGCTCGACCGAGAGACGCCCGTCGCGCAGGAGCTCGCCGAACGCCTTCAGGCGGTGGCGGATCCCCTTCGTGTAGTCGAGCCGGTCGACGCCGAGCATGACCGTCTCGGGGTTGCCGAGACTCTCGCGGATCTCGCGCGCCCGTGCCTGCACCTCGGGCCGGCGGGCGATCTCCTCGAACCCGGCCGCATCGATCGAGATCGGGAAGTGCCTCGCGACGACGTGCCGCACCTCCCCCGTGGCATCCGGCACGTCCATGACGCTGCCCCGCGTCGCATACCCGAAGAGGCGGCGCACGGCACGCGTGAAGTTGCCGGCGTCGGCGGCGCGCTGGAACCCGATGACGTCGGCGCCGAGCAGGCCGTCGATGACCTGGCGTCGCCACGGCAGCTGCGAGTAGATGCCGTAGGCGGGGAAGGGGATGTGGTTGAAGAAGCCGATCACCAGGTCGGGGCGACGCTCTCGGAGCATCCGCGGCACGAGCTGCAGCTGGTAGTCCTGCACCCAGACGACGGCGCCGGGCGAGGCGGCGCGCGCCGCCGCCTCGGCGAAGCGGCGGTTGACGCGCACGTACGCGTCCCACCACTCGCGGTGGAAGGTCGGCGGCGCGATCACGTCGTGGTACAGCGGCCAGAGGGTGTCGTTCGAGAAGCCCTCGTAGTACTCCTCGAGCTCGCTCTCGCTGAGCGGCACGGGGATGATCGAGATGCCGTCGTGCTCGAAGGGGTCGAACTCGCGGTCGGCGACGCCGGCCCAGCCGATCCAGGCGCCGTCGGCGGCGCGCATGACGGGTTCGAGGGCGGTGACGAGGCCGCCGGGCGAGCTCCGCCACTGCGTCTCGCCGTCGGGCCCGGCCTGGTAGTCGACGGGCAGTCGGTTCGAGACGACGATCATGTCGTAGGCGGCGTCGACGTAGAGTTCGTCGGTCGGTTCGGGGCGTGCTGGTTCGGGGGCGTTCATATGAGCGGATGTCCCTCCTCGCGCTGCCCTCAGGCTAACAGTGCCGTGTCGGCGGTCGGTGGGATGGTCGAGGCATGGAGATCACACGCTTGCAACCCGCGGGGCTCGTCGTGAGTCCCGCATTCAGCCATGTCGCCGTCGTGCCGCCCGGCGCGACGACCGTCTACCTCGGCGGCCAGAACGGCGTCGACGAGACGGGCGCCGTCGTGTCCGACGACGTCGCCGCGCAGTCGGTCCGCGCGATCGACAACGCGAGCATCGCCCTCGAGGCGGCGGGCGCGAGTCTCGCCGACGTCGTGCAGTGGACGGTGCTCATCGCCGAGGGCGCCGACCTCGGGGCGGCCTACGGCGCGATCGCGCCGCGCCTCGCCGGCAGGGGTGCGCCGCCGCTCGTGACGGCCGCGGTGGTGCGCGCGCTCGGGGTGCCGGGCGCGCTCATCGAGGTGAGCGCGATCGCGGCGCTGCCGCCGGCCCCGTCGGTCGAGTAGCGGAGCGGACCCCGTCCGTCGGTCGGTCGGTCGAGTAGCGAAGCGTATCGAGACCACGAACCCCGTTCGCGCGGTGTTCAGACGCGCGAACGGGGTTCTGTCGGTGATGCGCGGCCTCAGCCGAGCGCGGTCGCCGCGAATCCGATCGAGCGGATGCCACGGCGCCGACCCACCACGAACGCGGTGCCCACGACGCCGAGCACCCCGAAGAGGGCCAGCACGCCGGCGGCCGCGGCGACGCTCGCGCCGCCCGCACCCGAGATGATCGTCTGCATGCCCTGCACCGCCCAGGTGAGCGGCAGGAACGGGCTGATCGCCTGGTAGGGACCTGCGAGCACCTCGATCGGCACGAGTCCGCCTGCTGCGGTGAGCTGCAGGGCGACGAGCACGAGCGAGACGAGCAGGCCCGCGCGGCCGAGCCACACCGTCAGGAAGGCGTGCAGCGCGGTGAACACGAGCGCGAGCAGCGCGGCGAATGCGAGGGTCTGCGGCAGCAGGCTCCACGCGACACCCATGGAACCGTGCAGGAGCAGCACGACCGCGACGGCCTGCGCGAGGGCGAGGAGGCCCGCGCGGGCGAGCGCCCGCCACACGAGTCCGCCGGTCGAGGCGGTGCTGCGCAGCGCTTCGCGCCCGAACGGGCGGAACACGAGGAACATCGCCATCGCGCCGAGCCAGAGGCCGATCGGCACGAAGAGCATGCCGATCACTCCCCCGGTCGAGGCGATCTCGTTGTCGCGGGTCGCGTCGACGGTCACCGGTTCGGCGACGACGTCGGCGGTCTGCTCGGCGTCGATGTCGCCGAGCTGCTTCGCCGCGTCGGCGCCCTCGGTGAGGCCGGTGGCGAGCTCGCCGGCGCCGCTCGCGAGCTGCGAGGCGCCCGACGCGGCACCCGAGGCGCCCGACTGCAGTTCGCCGAGGCCCCCGGCGAGCGCGCCGACCCCCGAGGCGAGGCCGTCGGCGCCGTTGGCGAGGCTCGACGAGCCGGCCGAGAGCTGCGCGGCGCCCGAGGCGAGCCCCGCCGCCCCGTCGCGGAGGCCGGCCGAACCGGCCGAGAGCTGCGCCGCGCCGGCCGCCGACTGCCCGAGCCCGCCGAGCACGCCGTTCACGGCCGCGCGGTTGCCCTGCTCGAGGCGAGTGCCATCCGCCTGGAACTCGCCGAGCGGGGCCTTCGCCGCTTCGAGGTCGGCGATGATCTCATCGATCTGGGGCTTGAACTGGGGGTTCGCCTCGGCGAACTTCGTGAGCTCGTCGATGATCGGGTCGATGCCCAAGTCGACCATGCCGACGAAGCCGTTCACCCCGTTGACGTAGTCGGTGACCCCGGTCGCGAGGCGGTCGAGGGGCTGCGCGCCCGCGTTGAGGGCGGCGAGGCCGCCGGCCATGCCGTCGACGCCCTGCGTGTACTGGTTCACGCCGGTCGAGTAGGCGCCGAGCCCGCTCGCGATGCCGTCGACGCCGTCGGTGTACTGCGACACGCCGTCGGCGTACGCCGAGGCGCCGGTCGCGGCATCCGATGCGCCGGAGGCCGCCTGCGCGACCCCGTCGGAGAGCTGGCCGAGCCCGCCCGAGAGCGTGCCGATGCCGCTCGAGAGCTGCGTCGCACCGTCGGCGGCGTCGCCGAGCGACGACCCCATCTCGGCGAGGTTCGTGTAGAAGCCCTCGAGGTACTGGGCCGTGAGCTCACGGCCGAACGCGGTCGACATCGCGTCGCCGACCGACTGCGCGACCGAGCCGGCGAGGTAGCCGTGCGCGTCGTCGGTGCGGATGTCGAGGTTCGCCTGCGTCGGCGACTGGCCCGAGATCGACGTGACCGACTCGGAGAAGTCGGACGGGATCGTGAGCACGGCGTACGCGTCGCCCGAGGCGAGGAGCTCGTCGGCCTCCTCGTCGTTCGAGATCGTCCAGGCGAAGCCGGCGGTGTCGGCGCCCGTGAGTTCGGTGACGAGCTGGCGGCCCGCGAGCACGGGCTGCTCGGTGCCGTCGGGCAGCGTCATCGTGACCATCTCGTCGTTGTTCACGACGACCGCCGGGATCTCGGCGAGGTTGTCGGTCGCGCCGCCGAGGGCGCCGGACACGAGGCCCGCGACGGCGAGCGGCACCGCGATCACTGCGGCGATGAGCACGCCGAAGCGGGTGCGGCGCTGCGCCGGCGTCGAACCGAACAGGCGTGAGAGTCGAGTGCTCATCGGCGGGCCTCCAGGCTGCGAGAGACGGGTTCGAGGGTGCGGATGCCACGGGCGGCGAGCGCGGGCGAGGCGTCGGGGGTCGACGAGGCGATGCCGAGACCGACGATCAGGGTGACCGTTGCGGGCACGAGGGCGGCGAGCGCCGCCCAGAGCGCGGGGCTCGCGCCGCTCGGTTCGTCGTCGAGGTCGAGCACGACGAGCTTCGGGCGTTCGGCGAGCGCGGCGGCGACGGCGACGACGGTGCGTGCCTCGGCGCCGAGGGCGGCGAGCGGGGTGTCCACGTCGAAGCGGGCGACGGGCTCGGCCCCGGCGGGGGCGCCGGCCGCGAGTGCGCGGGCGGCGCCCTCCGTCCAGTCGCGCACCTGCCCGCCCGAGACGCCGAGCCGGTACCAGGGGCGCGTCGCATCGAGGCGTGCGGCGATGAGCTCTCCGACGGTGGTTCCCGTCGGGGCATCCGAGGCGACCTCGGCCATCGCGACCTGACGCATCACGCGACCCTGCCCCGAGGGCAGCGGGGTGCCCTGCACAGCGACGCGGCCAGAGACGGGCGCGAGGCGCCCGGCGAGGGTCGCGGCGACGACGCGCCGGTCGACGGGTTCGCCGCGCACGGCGAGCACGCCGCCCGCGGGCACCTCGACCTCGAGGGGGCCGATGGGGCGCTCGGCGAGCCCGAACACGGCCTCGTCGACGTTGATCGCGGCGGGACGGGCGGCCGCCCACTCCTCCTGCTCGAGGTGGGCGCGGAGGCCCTCGCCCTCGATGTCGACGTCGGGGAGGCGCTTCGCGAGCCAGGCGGGCAGCCACCAGGCGGCCTTGCCCGCGAGTGCCATCGCGGCGGGCACGAGCGTCATGCGCACGAGGAACGCGTCGAACACGACGCCCACGGCGAGCGCGAAGGCGATGCCCTTGATCACTCCCGACCCTTCGGGCACGAAGGCGAAGAAGACGAAGAACATGATGAGGGCCGCGGCGGTGACGACGCGGGCCGCGTGCTGGAACCCGTGCACGATCGAGGAGCGCGGCTCCTTCGTCTTCACGAACTCCTCGCGCATGCCCGAGACGAGGAACACCTCGTAGTCCATGGCGAGGCCGAAGAGCACCGCCATGAGCAGGATCGGCAGGAAGCTCAGGATCGGCCCGGGCTCGATGTGGAGGAGGTCGGCGAACCAGCCCCACTGGAAGATCGCGACGGTCACGCCGATGGCGCCGAACGCCGAGAGCAGGAACCCGAGGGCCGCCTTGATCGGCACGAACACCGAGCGGAACACCATCAGCAGCAGCACGATCGAGAGCCCGACGACGATGAGCGCGAACGGGATGAGGGCATCGGCGAGCCGGTTCGAGATGTCGATCGCGACGGCCGTGTAGCCGGTGACGGCAATCGGCGTGCCGAACTCCTCCTCGATGGAGGGGGCGAGTTCGCGGATCTCCTCGACGAGCGCCTTCGTCTCGGGGGTGTCGGGGGCGCTCTCTGGCACCACCTGGATGATCGCGGTGTCGACGGTCTCATTCGGCAGGCCATCGCCGACGTAGGCGACGTCGTCGAGTTCGGCGAGCTGCGCGCCGATCGCGTCGAGGTCGTCGAAGATGTCGGTCGTCTGCGTGATGTCGACGGTGATGATGAGCGGGCCGTTGTAGCCCGGGCCGAAGCCGTTCTCGATCATCTCGTACGCCTCGCGCTGGGTGGAGCCGGGCTCCCCCGCGTTGTTCGGCAGGTTCAGGTCGAGGCTCGCGGCCGGGATCGCGGCGGCGCCGAGGAGCCCGACGACGAGCACCACGAAGACGACGGGCGCCTTCAGCACGAGGTCGACCCAGCGACGGCCCATGGTGGGCTTGCCGCCGTCGTCGGCGGCGTTGGCCCGACGGTGCGCCCGGCTGCCCGGCTTGGGCGCGAGCTTGCGGCCGAACACGCCGAGGAGGGCCGGCAGCAGCGTGACGGCGCCGATCACGGCGATGAGCACGGCGAACGCGGCGGCGACGCCCATGACGCTGAGGAAGGGGATGCCGACGACGAGGAGGCCGAGGAGCGCGATGATCACGGTGAGGCCCGCGAACACGACCGCCCCGCCCGCGGTCGCGACGGCCTCTGCGGCGCTGTCTTCGGGGTCGGCACCGCGGGCCAGCTGGTTTCGGTGCCGCGACAGGATGAACAGGGCGTAGTCGATGCCGACGGCGAGGCCGATCATGACGGCGAGCATCGGCGCGGTCGAGGAGACCGTCGCGAACGCCGCGACCATCAGGATGCCGCCCGAGGCGGCGCCGACCCCGACGAGCGCGGTGAGCAGCGGCATCCCGGCCGAGAGCAGCGAGCCGAAGGTGATGATGAGCACGACGGCGGCGAACAACACGCCGAAGATCTCGGTGACCGTGAGGCCGAAGCTCGTCTCCTGGAAGACGTCGCCGCCGAACGCGACGTCGAGCCCCGCCTCCTCGCCGATCTCGCCCGTCGCGGTGACGGCGTCGAGCATCTCGGGCGTCACGTCGGTGACCTGCCCGTCGAACTGGATCTGGATGTACGCGGTGCGCTCGTCGCCCGAGATCTGGTCGCCGGCGTACTCGTCGAACGGGCCGAGCACGCTCGCGACGCCGTCGAGGTCTTCGAGCTCGGCCTCCATCTCCTCGATGGCGGCGCGGGCGTCGGGCGAGTCGACGGTCTCGCCGTCGGGGGCTTCGACGACGGCCTTCGCCGAGGCGCCCGCCGTCTGCGGGAACACGGCGGCGAGCTGGTCGATCGCGGTCTGCGACTCGGTGCCGGGGATGGCGAAGGAGTCTTGCAGCTGGCCGCCGAGGCCGAGGCCGGCGCCGAGGAGGGCGCCGAGCGCGAGCACCCAGGTGACGATGACGAGCCAGGCGCGGCGGTACGCGAACCGGCCGATGCGGTGCAGGAGGAGAGCCATGGGCGGGGCCTATCGGGTCTGGCGGCCGTCGGCCGGGAGCAGCAGTTCTGAGACGACCTCGACGAGCGCTTCGCGCATCTCGTCATCGGAGTGGGTGTTCGTGAGCTCGGCCATCGTCTCTTCGTCGAAGAAGGTGGCGCCGGCGACGAGCACGTAGGTGGCGCCGGCGAGGGCGACGCCGAAGCGCATCTGCTCGACGAGGCTCGCGTCGGCGCAGATCGCATCGGCGAGCACGCGGATGGCGGCGTTGCCGCGTTCGACGATCGGGATGCCGCCGAGCGAATGCCCCTGGCTCACGAAGAGGTGCACCGCGAGGCGCTCGCCGAGCAGCAGGTCGACGAATCGCTCGATGAACGCCCCCCGCGCCGCCTCGGAGCGGCGGCTCTCGGCGAACTCGCCGACGAGCACCTCGAGGCGCTCGATCGTCGGCGTGATCGCCGCCTCGAGCAGCGCCTCCTTCGAGGCGTAGTGGTAGAGCACGCTCGACTTCGAGTACCCGGCCGCGTCGGCGATCTGCTGCAACGAGGTCGCGGTGAACCCGGCGGTCGCGAACTGGGTCAGGGCGACCTGCAGCAGTTCGTCGCTCGCTCGGGCACGCGAATGGACGGTCGAGTCGGTGGGCATGGAATCACGCTAATTGACCGATCGGTCAGATCCTGCACGATCGGTCAGATTCACGGATGACTCCCAGCCCGCGTTCACCGCACGGTAGCGTGGCCGACATGCGCAAGTACCTCTTCAGCGGTGCCGTCCTCGGCGCGATCATCAGCGGCTTCGGCGTCGTCAAGGCCACGGCCGACGGCCCGCGCGACTGGCGCCTGCTGCTGATGTGGGTGTCGTGGGCGGCGAGCCTCGCGATCGCGATCGGCACCGTCGCAGAAGAGACGAAGCGCCCCGAACTCGGCGAATAGCGCCCCTGGCTCCGCGAATCGCACCCTCGCGCGCCGACTGCCCGGCGTGTCATTCGTATTCCGCGCCCGAGTGCCCGAAACTGGGACGAAAGACCCGAGTTGACGCAGTACCCGCTGCACCACGACCGAGAGGGGCCACCGATGTTCCGCCGCTGGCGCCGCGCACGGCTTGCCGCACAGGCATCCGCACACGCTGCCGCTCCTGCCGCCACTCCGCCGCGCCCGACCGCGGCCGACCTGCGCGGTGAACACATCTTCGAGCTCCTCAACGCTCGCCTCTCCGAGTTCATCGGCCCGGGCGGCGGCTGGTCGCTGGAGCGCCGCGCCGACGGCGACACCGACCGCATCTTCCACGCGATGCTGACCCATCAGATCGCCGCCGAGCTCACCCGCGCCATCCTCGAGGAGCGCGACTCGGTCGCGGTCGTCGTGCCCGCCGGCGAAGAGTCGATGGCGCTCGGCTGGGAGCCCGCACCGCTCGTGCTCTGGGCCGACCCGGTCGTCACCGACGTCGTCGAGGCGGCCGAGGCCGCGGTGTCCGAGACCATCGAGGTCGAGGCGTCCGAGTTCGCCGCCGTCCGCATGATCGGCCCGATGACCGAAGTCGAGACGCGCACCGCCGCCTGAGCCCGGCGAATCGGGGCCGTTCCAAAATCGACCGTGCATTCTTGTACGGCTGAGCCGACGCGGCCCTCCCCCGCCCTCCTAGCGTGAAATCACGGGCAATCCGCCCGCCACGCCTCCGAGGGGATTCGATGAGCACCGCACCCAGCAGCACCCCGTCCGCAGCGATCGCCGACGAGGCATCCGCGCCCGCGCCGAAGCGTCGCGGCACCGCGCGCGACCTCGCCCAGATCGCCGTCTTCACCGGCCTCATCGCCGCGCTGGGCCTGCCGGGCGCGCTCACGATCGGCGGCGGCGCGGTGCCGATCACGTTCCAGACGCTCGGCGTGATGCTCGCGGGCGCCATCCTCGGTGCCCGCAAGGGCTTCCTCTCGGTGGCGCTGCTGCTCGTGCTCGTCGCGGCGGGCCTGCCGCTCCTCTCGGGCGGCCGCGGCGGTCTCGGCGTGTTCGTCGGCCCGTCGGTCGGGTACCTCATCGGGTGGCTCCTCGGCGCCGCGGTGATCGGTTGGGCGACCGCCCGCCTCCTGCCGCGATACCGCATCGTGCCCGCCCTGCTGTGGACGGCGCTCGGCGGCATCGTCGCGATCTACCTCGTCGGCGTTCCGGTGTTCGCGGCGATCACGGGCACCCCGCTCGGCGTCGCGATCGCCGGTTCGGCGATCTTCCTGCCGGGCGACATCCTGAAGGTCGTCGTCACCGTGCTCGTCGCGAAGAGCGTGCACCGTGCCTGGCCCGGCCTCATCGAGCCGCGCACCTGGCCGTGGGCTCGCCGCGACGCCGCGGGCACGACCGGCGGTTCGGCGGTCGACGCCGCATGAGCGAATGGCTGCGGGGAGCGCCCGGTGCGCCCGCCCTCGCGTTCGGCGGCGACGTCGTGCGCGTGGGCGAGCTCGCCGCGGCGGTCTCCGCGGCCGCGCTTCCGCCGGGTGAGGGGCTCATCGGATGCCCTGCGGGCATGCCGCCCGCTCGGTTGATCGTCACCGTGCTCGCCGCGCTCGAACGCGGGCGCCCGGTGCTCGTCGGCGGTGACGCCGCCGACGCGGCCCGCCTCGACGGGCTGCTGCCCGCAGGCACGGCGCTCGCGCTCCGCACCTCGGGCTCCTCCGGCGGCGCGCCGACGGTGGTCGCCCGCACCGAGGCCTCGTGGCTCGCCTCGGCGGCTCCGCTCGCGGAGATCGTCGGGCTCGAGGCATCCGACCGGGTGGCCGCGACCGGCCCCCTGCACGTCTCGATGCACCTCTACGCGGCGCTGCATGCGCTGTGGGCGGGTGCGTGCGTCACCGACGAGGTGCGCGGCGCGAGCGTCGTGCATGCGACGCCGACGAGGCTCGCGCGGCTGCTCGACGATCCGAGCGATCCGCTGCGCGGGGTGCGCGCCGCGGTCGTCGCCGGCGCGGCGTCGAGCGTCGAACTCCGCTCGTCCGCGTCCGCTCGCCTCGAGCTCACCGAGTACTACGGCGCAGCCGAGCTCTCCTTCGTCGCGGTCGGCGACGGCGACGGGCTCGCCCCCTTCCCGGGCGTCGAGATCGCATTGCGCGACGCTCCGGCCGGGCGTGAACTCTGGGTGCGCTCGCCGTACCTCGCGCTCGGCGCGATCGGCGGCGGGATGCTCCGCCGCGACGCCGCGGGATTCGCGAGCGTCGGCGACCTCGCCGAGGAGCGCGCCGACGGCGGGCTCCGCATCCTCGGGCGCGGCGACGCCGCGATCACGACCGCCGGGGCCACGGTGCTCGCCGAACGCATCGAGGCCGTGCTGTGCTCGCTGCCGGGGGTCGCAGCAGCGGCCGTCGTCGGTGAGCCGCACGAGCTGCTCGGCGAGCGCGTCGCGGCGGTCGTGGAGCTCGCGGGCTCCGTCGACGTCGATGTCGACGCCGACGTCGATGTCGACGCCGCTCGAGATGAGCTCGTCTCGCAGGCGCGTGCGCTGCTCGATCCTGCCGAACTCCCCCGCCGCTGGATCTTCGCGGCCGTGCCGCGCACCGACTCGGGCAAGGTCGCCCGCGGTGCCGCGCGGGCGCTGCTCGCGACGGCCGCTGCCTCATCTTCCTCCTCTGCCTCGTCCTTCGTCCGCCCCGTCGAGAGCCCCACCGCATGAACGCCTCCCCCGTGATCGTCGCCGCGCGCCGCACCCCGATCGGCACCGCCGGCCGCGGATTCGCGGAGCACGCCGTCGACGCGCTCGCCGCGCCCGTGCTCGCCGCCGTCGCGGCCGAACTCGCACCCGCCGGACTGCCGATCGACGACGTCGTGCTCGGCAACTGCATGGGGCCGGGCGGAGATCTCGCGCGGGTGGCCTCCCTTCGCGCCGGCCTCGGACCGACGGTCCCCGGTGTCACGGTCGACCGCCAGTGCGGGTCGGGGCTCGACGCGGTGATGCAGGCCGCCTCACGCGTGCGCGCCGGCGACGCGCGGCTCGTGCTCGCGGGCGGGGCCGAGTCGGCGTCGACCGCGCCGCACCGCGTGTGGCCCGACACCGGTGAACGCTACTCGCGGGCGCCCTTCGCCCCGGCCGGCTTCGCCGACCCCGACATGGGCCCCGCTGCCGAGCACCTCGCCGCGGTGCGCGGCATCTCCCGCGAACGGCAGGACGCGTGGGCCGGACGATCGCACCGGCTCGCCCTCGCCGCACAGGCCGCCGGCCGCTTCGACGCCGAACTCGTGCCGGTCGGCGGCGTCGCCCGTGACGACCGGCCGCGGGCGATGAGCGCGGCGGTGCTCGCGCGCTTCGCGCCGGCCTTCGCGTCGGGCTCGGCCCCGGGCTCGCCCTCGGGCGCGCTCGGCGATGCCGCTGCGGCCCCCGGCACCGTCACCGCCGGCAACTCCTGCGGCTTCTCCGACGGCGCCGCCGCGATGGCCGTCACCCTTCCAGAGATCGCCCGTGAACTCGGCCTCCCCGCGCTGCGGGTGCGGGCCGTCGCGGTCGCCGCGGGCGACCCGGCCCTGCCCGGCCTCGGCGCAGCCCCGGCTGCGGCCTCGGCCCTCGCCCGTGCCGGCCTCGACGCGCGCGAACTCGGCTTCGTCGAGATCACCGAGGCGTTCGCCGCGCAGCTCCTCGCCGTGAGCGACGCCCTCGCGCTCGACGAGTCCGTCATCAACACGGAGGGCGGCGCCATCGCGCTCGGACACCCGTGGGGGGCATCCGGCGCGGTGCTGCTGGTGCGCCTCGCCGCCCGCATGCTGAGCGCCGACGACGACCGACCGGGCCTCGCCGCCTGTTCGATCGGCGGCGGCCAGGGCATCGCGATGATCGTGGAGCGCGCCGCATGAGCGAGATCGTCTTCGACCGCGTCTCGCACGACTTCGGCGCCGAACCGATCGTGCAGGAGGTGTCGCTCACCCTCGCCGAACATCGCGTCGGCGTCGTCGGCGCGAACGGTTCGGGCAAGTCGACGCTCGCGCGCATGATCAACGGCCTCGTCACCCCGAAGTCGGGCACGGTCGCCGTCGACGGCCTCGACGTCGCCCGCCGCGGCCGAGAGGTGCGCCGCCGGGTCGGGTTCGTGTTCACGAACGCCGACAACCAGATCGTGATGCCCACCGTCCGCGAGGACGTCGCCTTCACCCTGCGCCGCCACAAGCTTCCCCCCGAGGATGCCGCGGCGCGCGTCGAGGCGACCCTCGAGCGCTTCGGGCTGACGGCGCTCGCCGACCGCCCGGCGCACCGCCTCTCGGGCGGGCAGAAGCAGCTGCTCGCGCTCGCCTCGGTGCTCGTCGCCGCGCCGTCAATCGTCGTCGCCGACGAGCCGACGACCCTGCTCGATGCGCGCAACGCGCGGCTCGTGGCCGAGCACTTCGGGGGCCTCGAGCAGCAGCTCGTCGTGGTGAGCCACCAGCTCGAACTGCTCGACGGCTTCGACCGCGTGATCGTGATGGAGGGCGGCCGGGTCGTCGCCGACGACGAGCCCGCACCCGCGTTGGCCGCCTACCGGGCGCTGATCGGCTGAGGTGACCTGGTGATCGGCGTCTACCACCCGGGCGATTCGCTCGTGCATCGCGCGCCCGCGCTGCTGAAGCTCGGTCTGCTCGCGGTGTTCGTCACCGTCGTCGCGCTGCAGGGTTCGCTCGCGGCGCTCGGCGTCGCCGCCGCGGTGACGGTGCTGCTCTTCCTGCCCGCGCGGCTGCCGTTCAGGGCTGTCTGGGGGCAGATCGCGCCCATCCTCTGGATCCTCGCGTTCGCGGTGCCCGTGCAGTGGCTCTTCGCCGGCTGGGAGGCCGCTGCGACGATGGCGGTACGCCTGCTCATCGCGGTCGCCCTCGCGGCGCTCTACACGCTCACGACGCCCGTCACCGAGACGCTCGACGCGATGCAGACGCTGCTGCGTCCGTTCCGCCGCTGGATCGACGCCGACCGCGTCGGCCTCGCCCTCGCCCTCGCGATCCGCTGCGTGCCCCTCCTCGCCGACATCGTGCGCGAGGTGATGGAGGCCCGCAAGGCGCGCGGCGCAGAGGGCTCGGTCGTCGCCCTCGCCGTGCCGGTGATCGTACGCGCCCTGCAGACCGCCGATCACCTCGGCGAGGCGCTCATCGCCCGCGGCTTCGACGACTGAACCACCCTCACTGATTCTCGCGCTGAGGAAAACTCCTTCCGAACTCTTGCGTTTCGCGATGACGCGCCACTAGAGTCCATGCTCACCACCCTGGATCAGCAGACAGGGCATAACTGAGCTGACATCTCCCATCCCCGAACGGAAGGAATGTCAGTGAAGACGCTCCCCGAATCCCTCTGGATCAAGAACCCGCAGGCCATCCTGGCCGACGGCGACGCCGGTGGCGGCCTCGTCGTCCGCGACGGGGTGATCGCCGAGCTCGTGCCCTCGGGCCAGGCGCCGGTCACCGCCTACGACACGGTGTTCGACGCGCACGACCACGTCGTCATCCCGGGCCTGATCAACACGCACCACCACTTCTACCAGACGCTCACGCGGGCCTGGGGGCCGGCCGCCGACGCCGAGCTGTTCCCCTGGTTGCAGAACCTCTACCCGCTCTGGGCGAGGCTGACCCCCGAGGCGCTCGACGCCGCCGTGCGGGTCGCGCTCGCGGAACTGCTGCTCTCGGGCTGCACGACGGCCGCCGACCACCACTACGTCTTCCCCGCCGGGCTCGACGAGGCGATCGACATCGAGGTCGCCGCGGTGCGCGACTTCGGCATGCGGGCGACCCTGACCCGCGGCTCGATGACCCTCGGCGAAGACGACGGCGGACTTCCGCCGCAGTCGACCGTGCAGTCGCTCGACGTCGTGCTCGCCGACAGCGAGCGACTCATCGAGACCTACCACGAGCGCGGCGACGGCGCCGTGATCCAGATCGCCCTCGCCCCCTGCTCACCGTTCTCGGTGACGCGCGAGGCGATGCAGGAGAGCGCGCTGCTCGCGGCGCGCCACGGCGTGCGCCTGCACACCCACCTCGCGGAGACCCTGGACGAGGAGGAGTTCTGCCTCGACCGCTTCGGCCTCCGCCCGCTCGACTACCTCGAGAGCGTCGGATGGCTCGGGCCGCAGACCTGGCTCGGACACGGCATCCACTTCACCGACGCGGAGATCGCGCAGCTCGGCGCAGCCGGCACCGCCGTCGCCCACTGCGCGACGTCGAACATGCGGCTGGCCTCGGGCATCGCCCGGGTGCTCGAACTCGAGGCGGCCGGGGTGCCCGTCGGACTCGGCGTCGACGGATCGGCGTCGAACGACGGCTCGAACATGATCCTCGAGGCGCGGCAGGCGCTCTACCTGCAGCGACTCCGCTACGGCGCCGACGTCCCCGTGCGCCGCGCCCTCGGCTGGGCCACCGCCGGGTCGGCGGGCGTCCTCGGCCGTTCCGACATCGGCACGATCCGAGTCGGCGCGCAGGCCGACCTGGCCTGCTTCACGACCAACGCACTGCGGTTCTCGGGCAGCCACGATCCGCTCGCGGCACTGCTGCTCTGCGGCGCCGACCGCGCCGACCACGTCATGGTCGGCGGGCGTTGGCGCGTCGTCGACGGGGCGATCGAGGGCGGCCTCGACCTCGACGAGCTCATCGCCCGGCACACGAGATCCGCCAAGGAGCTCGTCGGAGGGAGCCCCATCCGACAGTTCGCGTGATACCCGGCACCACCTGACCCCGGGCATTGCGACCCCGGGAAATGAAAAAGCCCCGATCCTGGCGAGAGGATCGGGGCTTTCGGTGCACCCCCAGGGACTTGAACCCTGAACCCACTGATTAAGAGTCAGTTGCTCTGCCGATTGAGCTAGAGGTGCGTGATTCTCGGCTGTTTTTCACAACCCGAACCGAGCGACAACGTTACCAGCCATTCGAGCGTTGCGCCAATCGAGTCTCTCACGGCGTGTCGGCGAGCGCCAGAGATAGCCTGTTCCGGTGACCGCCTACGCCGATGATCTCGCCCTCGCCCTCGAACTCGCCGACCTCGCCGACACCGTCGCACTGGCCCGCTTCCGCGCCGCCGACCTCACGGTGTCGACGAAGCCCGACCGCACCTTCGTGACCGAGGCCGACCTCGCCGTCGAGCGGGCGATCCGCGAGCGGCTCGCCGAGGCCCGCCCCGCCGACGGCATCCTCGGCGAGGAGTTCGGCACGGAGGGCGACGCGACCCGCCAGTGGATCATCGACCCGATCGACGGCACCTCGAACTTCATGCGCGGCGTGCCTGTCTGGGGCGCGCTCATCTCGCTCGCGGTCGACGGCGTGCCGGTCGTCGGCGTCGCCTCCGCGCCCGCGCTCGGCCGGCGCTGGTGGGCTGCCACGGGTGGCGGTGCATTCACCACGGATGCCCCGGGCGCTGCGCCGCGCTCGATCTCCGTGTCATCCGTGGCCGAACTCGGCGATGCCTCGCTGAGCTTCCAGAGCATCGCCCAGTGGCGCGAGGCGGGCCGTCTCGACGCGCTGCTGGGCCTCGCCGAGCAGGTGTGGCGCGATCGCGCCTACGGCGACCTGTGGTCGTACATGCTGCTCGCCGAGGGGCTTCTCGACATCACGGCCGAGTTCGACGTGAAGCCGTACGACCTCGCCGCGCTCGTCCCGATCGTCGAGGAGGCGGGCGGCCGGTTCACCTCGATCTCGGGCGAGCCGGGGCCATGGCACGGCGACGCGCTCGCGACGAACGGCGTGCTGCACGACGCGGTGCTCGCCGCGGTCGCCGAGCGGGCCTGACCGGGGTGCAGCTCTGCATCTTCACCGAGCCGCAGCAGGGTGCAGGCTACGACGAAGCGAATGCCGCGTGTCGGTGCCGCTCGAGTGTCGGTGCCGATCGATAGGCTGACCGCGATCCCCTCGCTGACCGGGCACTGACCGCCCGCGATCGTCAGCGCCCGGCGGCCCGCTCGGTGCCCACGGGACGCTGCGGATCAGACCCGAATCGACCCGAACGACCGAAAGGCCAACACGTGAACTCAACCTCGCGCCGCGCGCTCACCCGCATCGCCGTCGCCATCACCGCGATCGCCGTCGCCGTCCCCCTCACGGGCTGCAGCATCGTCCGCGACGTCCTCGGCGCTCCCGCGCCCCAGCCCGAGCGCGACGAGACCACTCAAGAGATCGTGTCGGAGGGCGACGCCGACGTGTTCGCGATCCGCGTCGGCGACTGCATGAACGAGGCGAGCGCCGAGACCGTCAGCGCGGTGCCGGTCGTGCCGTGCGACGCCCCCCACGACGAAGAGGTGTTCTACGACTTCACCCTCACGGGCGACGAGTTCCCGGGCGAAGAGGCCGTGCAGACCCAGGCCAACGAGGGCTGCCTCGCGCAGTTCGAGGCCTTCGTGGGGGTCGCCTACGAGTCGTCGACGCTCGACTTCTACCCCTACAGCCCGACGGCCGAGGGCTGGGATGCGATCGGCGACCGCACCGTCTCGTGCATGATCTACGACCCGGCCGGGCAGGTCACGGGCACGCTCGCGGGCGCAGCCCGCTGATCGGCCGATGATGCCGCGTGGTCGACCGAGGGTCGGCCACGCGGCATCCTCGTCTCATCGGCGCCCGGTCACGACCGCGGTCGCGAGGCGCGGCGGCTCAGGGCGACTCCGATGAGGCAGAGCGCGCCGCCCACCATGCCGAGCACGGTCGGCAGCTCTCCGAGCAGGGCCCAGCTGAGCAGCACGACGATGGCCGGCACCGCAAGGGTCGCCGAGGCGGTGACGCCGGCGGGGCTCCGTTTCAGCACGTACGCCCACAGTAGGAACGCGATCGCCGACGGGAAGACACCGAGGTACACCATCGCCCAGACCGCGGGTGCCGGCGCCGTGCCGACCTCGACGACGGTCTGCGGCAGGAACGGCAGCAGCACGAGCGCCCCGACGGCGCACCCCACCCAGGTGGCGCTCAAGGCGTCCGCGTCGCGGAGCGCGACCTTCTGCACGAGCACGCCGAGCGCGTAGAGCACGGCGGCGAGCATCCCGAGCACGATCCCGAGCCCGTCGGCGTGCGCACCCACTCCGCCGGTCGCGATGATCACGACCCCGGCGAGCGCGATGAGCAGGCCGACGACGAGCGGACGCGGGAACCCCTCCTTGAGGAACACGCCCGCCGCGATTGCAACGAGGAGCGGTGCGATGTTCACGAGCATCGCGGCGGTGCCGGCGTCGAGGTGCCGCTCCGCGAGGTTCAGCACGAGGGTGTAGCCGGCGAACCAGAGCACGCCGTAGACGGCCACGAGCGCGAGCGTGCGGCCGCGCGGCAGCGGAGGCCGCCGGATGACCGCGACGGCGACGAGGGCCGCGGTGCCGACGAGCTGGCGCCCGAGGGCGAGGGGGCCGGGCGAGATCGCGTCTCCGACGAAGCGGATCGCGATGAAGGCCGACGCCCACAGCACGAGGACGACGAGCATCGCGGTGAGCACCTTCCAGCGCGCCGCCGGCTCGGCGACGGCGGCGGGCGCGGCGGCCGGAAGCGGGCGCCCGGCGGCGCGGTCGGGGATCGGGATCGGGGTCGGGTTCGGGTTCGGCATCGTGTCGGGATCGCGGGCGGTGCGTGGCATCCTCTCAGCCTGACGGCACCCTCACGACAGCACAAGTGAACGATACTTGGCTTCTCTTCAGTAGAACTGTACGATCGAGCCGTGGTCGACCCGCATCGCCTCCAGATCTTCCGTGCCGTCGTGCAGACCGGCTCGATCAACGGCGCCGCCGAACGACTCGGCTACACGGCCTCCGCGGTGAGCCAGCACGTCAGCGCCCTGCAGCGCGAAACCGGCCTCACACTGCTCGAGCGGCGCGGGCGCGGCATCGCCCCGACGTCGGCAGGCATCGCCGTCGCCGATCGCGCCGGCCGGGTGCTCGACCACCTGGCCGACTTCGACGGCGCACTCGACGACCTTCGCGCGGGCCGCAGCGGCACGCTCCGCATCAGCTCGTTCATGTCGGCCAATCGCGCCTGGCTTCCGGCGATCGTCGCCGAACTGACGCACGAGTTCCCGCTGCTCCGCCTCGAGCTCAGCATGATCGAACGACGCGGGCAGCTCTCCGGCGACCCCGACCTCGAGCTCTACGTGGCCGAGTCGGTGCGCGGCGACCGCGACCCCGCCGTCGCCGACGGCTCGCCCGACGGCTACGACCTCGACGAGCTCCGCACCGAGGGCTACGTCGTCGTCATGCCCGACGGGCACCGGCTCGCCGACCGGCCGTCAGTCGGGCTCGCCGAGCTCGCCGACGAGCGGTGGATCGACAACGACGACAGCCACGGGACCTGCCGCGAGATCATCGTCTCGGCCTGCGCCGGGCTCGGCTTCGCCCCGCGGTTCCGCCTGCACGCCCCCGACTACACGAGCGCATTCGACTACGTCGCGCACGGCGTCGGCATCACGGTGCTTCCGAGGCTCGGGGCGATCGACCTGCCCGCGGGAGTGGTGATGCGGCCGATCGCCGACGAGGCCGCCCGCCGGCGCATCATGCTGCGCGTGAAACGGTCGATGCGCACCCACCCTGCGGTCGAACTCGCCGCCAGGCGCCTCCGAGCGGTCGCCGCGGGCGGCTGACGAGCGTCACGCGCCACGCAGCGGCTGGTTCGCCCGGAGGCGACCGTTCATCGGGCCTCGGGCACGCGCCCGCTCAGGGCCGCAGCACCGGCAGCGGGCCGCCGCCGCGGGCATCCGCCCACAGGTCGACGCCCGCGTCGCCCGCGAACCGGTCGATCTCGGCGAGCTCCTCGGCGGTGAAGTTGAGGCGGTCGAGTGCGGCGACGTTCTCCTCCAGCTGCGCGACGCTCGAGGCGCCGATCACGAGGCTCGTGACGCGCTCGTCGCGCAGCGCCCACGCGAGCGCGAGCTGCGCGAGCGACTGGCCGCGCCGTTCGGCGATCGCCGCGAGCCCGCGGAGCCGTTCGAGCGTCTCCTCCGAGAGCATGTCTCGGCCGAGCGAGCCCTCGCCCGCCGCGCGCGACCCCTCAGGGATCCCGCCGAGGTACTTGCCGGTGAGCAGGCCCTGGGCGAGCGCGGTGAAACCGATCACGCCGTAGCCGTCGTCGCCGGCAGCGTCGAGCAGCCCGTCGGTCTCGATCCAGCGGTTGAGCATCGAGTACGAGGGCTGGTGGATCGTGAGGGGCGTGCCGCGCTCGGCGAGCAGCCGGGCGAGCTCGCGGGAGGCCTCCGCCCCGTACGAGGAGATGCCGACGTAGAGCGCCTTGCCCGAGCGCACGATGTGGTCGAGCGCGGCGGCGGTCTCGTCGAGCGGGGTACCCGGGTCGGGTCGGTGCGAGTAGAAGATGTCGACGTAGTCGAGGCCGAGACGTTCGAGCGAGCGGTCGAGGCTCGAAATGAGGTACTTGCGGCTCGCGCCGGCCCCGTACGGGCCGGGCCACATGTCCCAGCCGGCCTTCGTCGACACGACGATCTCGTCGCGGTACGGGGCGAGGTCGCTCGCGAGCAGGCGGCCGAAGTTCGCCTCGGAGGCGCCGTACGGCGGCCCGTAGTTGTTCGCCAGGTCGAAGTGGGTGATGCCGAGGTCGAACGCGCGACGCACGATCGCGCGCTGCGCGTCGAGGGGCCGGTCGTCGCCGAAGTTCTGCCAGAGACCCAGCGAGAGCAGCGGCAGCTGCAGCCCCGATCGGCCGGTGCGGCGGTAGGTCATGCGGTCGTAGCGGGCGGCGTCGGCGAGGTAGGGCATGCGCCCCATGTTAACGACGCGATCGGATGCCTCGGCCGCGCCTCGACACGGTGGCGATGTGACGCGCTCGAATTCACCCGTGCGGCCATTCCCGAGCGGTACTCGGTGCTGGCAGGATCGTCAACCATCGCGGCGCACCCCCGAGCGACGCGAAGGCCCGACGAAGGATCCGATGATGGACGACCAGAACAGCCAGTGGTACTGCCCCGACGGCGACTGCGACTACTGCGGCGGAGCGTTCACGGACTGAGGCACGGGCACGGACTGAGGCGCGGGCACTCGGACGCGGCGCGCTCCAGCGCAGCCCGAGTGGGCTCGGTGCTCGAGGCTCCGCAGCGTGCGACAACGACCTTCTGGGTGGAGATGGGGGGAATTGAACCCCCGTCCATCGCTGAGTTTCCACGCCTTCTCCGGGCGCATCCTGTGAAGGCGTTCTACTCGGCCCCGACCTTTGCCACAGGCACCTAGGTCGACGGGCCCAGCCTGAAAAAGTCCCGCACGTCGCTCAGGCGACGACGCGCAGCAAGTTCCCTAGATGACGCCAGCGACCGGGGCGGGAACACCCCCGGGCTGACGGACTATCGGGCTCGCTTAGGCAGCGAGGGCGAAGTCAGACTGCTTCTTATTGGCAGTTATTGTTTTGCAGAGATCGTTTACGAGATAACCCTGCATCCTCGGCCCGCTTCTCGTGGGTACGCAGACGATGTCGAAACCGATCATCCCCATGGTGACGTCGAACGAATTCGACGGGCCGTTGTCGCACGCTGTGGAGTTCTCAAGATCGGGACGAACCCGATTCACGGCGAGCATTCACCTGTCGATGACTGCCCGGCCCTACAGTCTAGAACAGGCGCGTCCGCTCCGCCATTCCCGAGCGGGCATCTGGAGGAATCTGTGGCAACCGTCATCGCCGTGCGCGGCACCGCCGAAGAACGCATCGAGCCCGAACTCGGCGCCGTCGCCGTCACCGTGGGCACCTCGGCCCCCGATCGCGACACCGCGCTCGCCCGCACCACCGAGGCGCGCGAGCGACTCATCGCCGAGGTGCGCGCACTCGAAGGGGCGGGTGCCCTCGACACCTGGTCGGCCGGGCAGCTCCGGGTCTGGTCGCACCGCCCGTGGAACAACGAGGGCAAGCAGCTGCCCCTCGTGCACCAGACGAGCGCCGAGGTCGAGGTCGTCTTCACCGACCTCGAGCGGCTCGGCGAGTGGGTGAGCGGCGCGAGCGTCGCCGAGCACCTCGCGATCGGCGGCATCGATTGGCGCCTCACGGATGCCACGCGCCGACGCGTGCAGGAGCTCGCCCAGCGGAACGCCGTCGCCGACGCCGTCGAGAAGGCGCGCGTCTACGCCTCCGCACTCGGGCTCGGCACGCCGGTGCCCGTCGAACTCGCCGACACCGGCCTGCTCGCCGCACACCCGGCGCCGCAGCCCCGCGGCGCACGGATGTTCGCGATGGCGGCGTCCTCCGACATGGCGGGCGGCGGCTCGGGTGCCGAGTTCGCACCCGCGAAGCTCGTGATCGAAGCGTCCGTCGAGGCCCGATTCGAGGCCTGATCGCGACCGCTCAGCGCACCTCGACGAGGAGCGTCTCGAGCGCCGCGAGATCGGCGAGGTCGAGGCCCGAGGCGAGCAGGTACTCGCGCGTCGACCCGTGCGCCCGCTCGACCGAGTCGAGCACGCCCTCGATCGCCTCGCGCGGGCTGCCGCCCATGAGCGTGCGCAGCTCGGGGGTGTCGGGCACGCCGTAGCGGCCGATCAGCTCGACCATCTCCTCCAGCCACTCGCCCGCGAGGTTCGCCTCGGTGCGCGCGTAGTCGTCGACGACCGACTCGCGGTCGACGCCGACGGCCATGAGCGCGAGCGCGACGACCACGCCCGTGCGGTCCTTGCCGGCGGTGCAGTGCACGATCACCGATCGCTCCCCCGCGCTCGAGATCTCTCGGAGCGCGTCGACGACGACGCTCGCGTGCTGGGTGACGATGCGCTCGTAGAGCGCTTCGAGCGAGATGCCGGCCATGCCCTGCGATGCGCCCGAACCCTCGAACACCGGGAGCCGGAGCACCTCGACCTCGAGCCCGTCGAGATCGTCGGGCATGCGCTGCGCCTCGTTCTCGTCGCGCAGGTCGATGACGATGCCGACCCCGAGCTCGCGGAGCTCGGCCTTGCCCGCGTCGCCGAGGCGGTGCAGGCCGTCGGAGCGGAACAGCACGCCCTCGCGTACGACGCCGTTGCGTGCCGGCAGCCCGCCGACGTCGCGGAAGTTGAAGGTACCGGGAACGGGGATGCGCATCGAGGTCTTCATCGAGGCCGAGCCTACCCCGCGGAACCTGCCTATTCGCCGAGGTTCTTGCGGCTCGAGATCGCCCGGTCGGCCTCGCGCTTGTCCTGGCGCTCGCGCAGCGCCTGGCGCTTGTCGTACTCGCGCTTGCCCTTCGCGACCGCGAGCTCGACCTTCGCACGGCCGTCCTTGAAGTACAGCGACAGCGGGACGAGCGTGTAGCCGCCCTCCTTCGTCTTGTGGCTGATCTTCACGATCTCCTGCTTGTGCAGCAGGAGCTTGCGCTTGCGGCGCGGCGCGTGGTTGTTCCACGTGCCCTCGGTGTACTCGGGGATGTGCACCGCGTCGAGCCACAGCTCGCCGCCATCGACGAAGGCGTACCCGTCGACGAGCGACGCACGGCCCTGCCGCAGCGACTTCACCTCGGTGCCAGAGAGCACGATGCCCGCCTCGTAGGTGTCCTCGATCGTGTAGTCGTGGCGCGCCTTGCGGTTGGTCGCCACCACCTTCTGACCGCTTTCCCTGGGCACGGCGGGCTCCTTCGTTTGAATCACGTCGCCCCGGGGCATCCGAGGCAGCCGTTCAGTCTAGCCGGTTCGCGACCGGCGAGCGTCAGACCTTCAGGTAGCGGGTGATCGCGATGCCCGCGGAGGCCGCCGCGAGCAGCACGCCGACGAGCACGAGCAACGGCACCACGAGCAGGGCGTCGGCGAGGCTCACGAAGGTGAACGACAGGTTCTGCGCGAGATACCCCTGAACGAAGAAGTGCACGATCGCGACGACCGCCCCACCCGCGAGGAGCGAACCGATGAGCCCCGCGAAGACGCCCTCGAGCACGAACGGCGTCTGGATGAACCGGTTCGACGCACCGACGAGCCGCATGATGCCGAGTTCGCGTCGCCGCGAGAACGCCGACAGCCTGATGGTCGTCGCGATGAGCAGGGCCGCCGCGATGAGCATCACGACCGCGACCGCGATCGCCGTGTAGCTCGCCGTGTTCAGCGCGTCGAAGATGGGGTCGAGGTAGCGACGCTGGTCGACGACCTGCTCGACGCCCTCCTTGCCCGCGAGGCTCTCGACGATGACGTCGGACTGCGAGGGGTCGACGAGGTTCACCCAGAAGGTCTCGGGCAGCACGTCGGGCGTCACGTAGTCGGCCGACGGGGTGCCCTCGAACTGCTTCTGGAAGTTCTCGTACGCCTGCTCGTGGTCTTCGAAGTAGAACTCGTCGATGAACGGCGAGAGCGTGTCGCTCTCGAGCTGCGCCTCGACCGCCGCCTTCTGCTCCTCGGTCGCCTCGCCGCCGACGCAGGTGCCCGCGGTCGACATGGCGGTGCAGAGGTACACGGCGACCTGGGCGCGGTCGTACCAGAAGCCCTTCATCTGCGCGATCTGCAGCTGCAGCAGCGCCGCCGTGCCGACGAAGGTGAGCGAGATGAACGTGACGAGCACGACCGACACCACCATCGAGGCGTTGCGACGCAGGCCGTTGGCCGCCTCGCCGAGCACGAGACCGAGCCTCATTTCGTCGGCCCCACTTCCTGGTCGTCATCGCCTTCCCGGGGGCCCCCCGGTGCCCTGAGGCCGAGTCGTTCGGCAAGGGTCAGATGCTCGGATGCCGCGGGCTTGGCGCCGGTCTTCGGTGCGAGCTTCTCGGGGTCGACCTCGATCGCCCCCGTCGCGGCCTTCGTGATTTCGGCGGCGGCATCGGTGACCTCGTCGGTCGCCTCGGGCTCGACGTAGAGCGGCTCGGCGTCGCGCATGATCTCCTGCGTGACCTTCGGGGCGACGGGGATCGTGGCGCTCATGGTGCCCGCGGCCGCCGCGACGCCCGCCGCTGCGGGCTCGTCGCGCTCCGTGGCATCCGGTGCGGTGCTCGCTGCGCCGTCGCCCTCGGCGACGTCGCCCGCCGCCTCGGGAACGTAGTCGACGTCGCGGACCGTCTGACCGTCGTAGCCGGCGCTGCGCTCGTCGCGCACGATGTCGCCCGCCGAGAGCTCGATGACGCGGCGGCGCATCTGGTCGACGATGCCCGCCTCGTGGGTGGCCATGACGACGGTCGTGCCGCCCGCGTTGATGCGCTCGAGGAGGGTCATGATGCCGGCGCTCGTGACCGGGTCGAGGTTGCCGGTGGGCTCGTCGGCGAGGAGGATCTGCGGCTTGTTGACGATGGCGCGCGCGATCGCGACGCGCTGCTGCTCACCGCCCGAGAGCTCGTGCGGCATGCGCTTCGCCTTGCCGTCGAGGCCCACGAGCTTCAGCGTCTCGGGAACCGCCGACTGGATGAATCCCCGCGACTTGCCGATGACCCGCAGCGTGAACGCGACGTTCTCGAAGACGGACTTGTTCGGGAGGAGCCGGAAGTCCTGGAAGACGACGCCGAGGTCGCGCCGGAAGTACGGCACCTTGCGCGTCGAGATCTTGCCCAGGTCCTGGCCGAGCACGTGGATCCGCCCCTTGGTCGGCTTCTCCTCCTTGAGGATCAGCCGGAGGAAGCTCGACTTGCCCGAGCCCGAGGCGCCCACGAGGAACACGAACTCGCCGCGCAGGATCTCGACCCCGATGTCGTTCAGGGCCGGCCTGGACTGGCCGGAGTAGGACTTGGTGACGGAGTCGAAGCGGATCATCGTGATCGAGCCTAAGCAGCAACCGCCGGATTCGGTGCAGCGACACCGGATTTCGAGGCACTGCGAACGGGCGGTCACCCGCATGGAAATCGAAGAACTCTCGACTCCCCCTTGACAGCCGATCGCGCCCGCAGCAGTCTTGCGCCTAGGGTCCGCAGAGCGCCAGAAGCGTGGCGAGACAGTGAACGAGCAACAACCTCGCCACCGACACCCGCTGGCTGCCGTCTTCGGCGGACCGGAGGAGTCGTCATGACCGCAATCCGCTCCACCATGCAACGAATCGCCATCGGGACGGTGGCTCTCGCCGTCGGCGCAGCGCTGCTCGCACCGATGAGCGCGAACGCCGCACCACCCGACGGTGACGCGCTCGACATGTACACCGCAGAGGTCGACGCCGCGCAGGCGGCCGAGCTCGCCGGCGCCGGCTACGACGTCGCCGCCACCACCGCCACCCCCGACGGCGTCGCGATGGACCTCATCCTCACCGAGGAGGAGGCGAAGGGTCTCGCGAAGCGCGGGGTCGACGTGAAGGTCAAGAAGGGCAAGGACGGCAAGTCCGCGCGCCAGCAGGCCGAGGCGCAGGCCGCGTCGGGCTACAACGTCTGGCGCTCATGGGACGAGAAGGGCGGGATCCGCGACGAGCTCTACCGGCTCGCGAAGCAGAACCCGCAGCTCGTCAAGCTCGTCGTGCTCGGCCACACCTACGAGGGGCGCGAGATCATCGCGCTGAAGCTCACCCAGGGCGCCCGCGGCATCGCCGACGGCAGCCGCCCGGCGGCCCTCTACAGCTCGACCCAGCACGCCCGCGAGTGGATCGGCACCGAGGTCAACCGGCGCCTGCTCAACTCGTACATCGACGCGTGGAGGGCGAACGACAAAGAAGTCAAGAACCTCCTGAAGTCGACCGAGCTGTGGTTCCTCGTCGTCGCCAACCCCGACGGCTACCAGTACACGTTCGACCACGAGCGACTCTGGCGCAAGAACCTGCGCGACAACGACGGCAACGGCGAGGTCAACCGCGGCGACGGCGTCGACCCGAACCGCAACTACGCCGAGCACTTCGGCTACGACGAAGAGGGTTCTTCGTCGCAGAGCGCGAGTGAGACGTACCGCGGACCGTCGGCGGCCTCCGAGCCCGAGACGCAGGCGATGATGGCGCTGTTCGACCGCGCCAAGCCCGAGTTCCAGGTCAACTACCACTCCTTCGGACAGTGGCTGCTCTACCCCGAGGGGTGGCAGATCGGCACGCCGAGCGCCGACGACCCGATCTACACCGCGCTGTCGGGCAACCTCGACGCACCCGCGGTCGACGACTTCGAGCCCGGCCTCTCCTCCGACGTGCTCTACGTGACGAACGGCGAGACGACCGACTTCGCCCACGTCTCGCACGGCACGCTCGCGTGGACGCCAGAGCTCGGCGAGGGCGACGGCGGCGGCGGATTCGTGTTCCCCGACGACGAGGCGCAGGTGCAGGCCGAGTTCGAACGCATCCTGCCGTTCTCGACCGACGTCGCGAAGTCGGCGAAGGACCCGGCGAACCCGGTGTCGCACCTCGGCAACACGACGAAGCCGTTCTACCTGCAGAGCGACGACGACTACAAGGTGGGGCTGCCGCAGGCGAACTTCACCTTCGACGTCTCCTACGGCGACCCGCAGGAGGTGCGCGTGCTCGCCAAGCGCAGCCTCGGCGACGTCACCGTGAAGTACTCCATCGACGGCGGCCCGACGCAGAGCGCACCGACCTCGGAGTGGGACGGCGGCGATCGCTACGGCGGCGGCACCGATGTGTACTACCGGGTGATGAGCGGCGTAGTGACGGGCACCGACCCCGGTGACACGGTGAAGGTCTGGTTCGAGGGCGGCGGTGCGACGAGCGACTCGTTCACGTACGAGGCCGTCTCCGAGTCGGGTGCCGACGTGCTCGTGCTCGCCGCGGAGGACTACAGCGGCGCCTCGCCGGTGCAGACCCCCGGGCCGCACTACCTCGACTCGTACACCGACGCGCTCGACGCGAACGGCACCTCGTACGACGTGTACGACGTCGACGCGCAGGGCCGTGTCGCGGCCGACGCGCTCGGCGTGCTCTCGCACTACGACGGGGTGATCTGGTACACGGGCGACGACATCGTCACCCGTGAGGCCGGATGGCCGGGCGGCAACGCCTCGCGCCTCGCGATGGACAACCTCCTGAACGTGCGCGACTTCATGAACGAGGGCGGCAAGGTGCTCTACACGGGCGACTGGGGGCCGGCGCAGTACACGCCCATCGTCGGCACGCAGCTCTTCGACCCGACGTCGGCGAATGCGCCGTGCACCACCGACCCGGCGATCGCGGCGCGCTGCAAGCCGATCGGCGGTTCGGGCGACTCGACGAACGACGTGCTGCAGTACTGGTTCGGCGGCTACGTGGCGGTCGGCGAGGGCGGTCTCGACGCCGACGGCAACGTGCTCGACGCGTTCGGCGTCGGCGAGCCGCTCGGCGGCCTCGCGTGGGGCTTCAACGGCGCCGACAGCGCCCAGAACCAGGACCACACGAACTCGTTCATCTCGACGAGCGGCGTGCTCGACCCCGCGACGTACCCGCAGTTCGCGAGTGCGGTGGCGGCGCGCTGGGATCGCGAGGGCGGACCGTTCGAGCCGCACACCGGCGAGTACTACGTGTACTCGCAGCTCGGCGACGTCTCGTACAAGCAGGTGAAGCGCACCATCGACGTTCCGGCGGGCGGGGCGACCCTCTCGTTCTGGACGTCGTACGACACCGAGGCGGACTGGGACTTCACGTTCGTCGAGGCGCACACCCCGGGCCAGGACGACTGGACGACCCTGCCCGACCTGAACGGCAACACCTCGCAGAACACCGGCGAGAGCTGCCTCTCGGGTTGGAACGAGCTGCACCCGCAGCTCGACCACTACCAGACGCTGAACGGCGGCGCGTGCAGCCCGACCGGTACGACCGGCGAGTGGAACGCGGCATCCGGCAACTCGGGTGGCTGGCAGGAGTGGGAGGTCGACCTCGGCGACTTCGCCGGCGGCCAGGTCGAGGTCTCGCTCTCGTACGCGAGCGACTGGTCGACGCAGGGTCTCGGCGTGTTCTTCGATGACATCGAGGTCTCGACGGGCGAAGGCTCGACCTCGTTCGAGTCGGACCTCGGCGGGTGGGAGCTCACGGGTCCGCCCGCGGGCAGCGCGCCCAACCCGAACACCTTCATCCGCACGACCGCTGGCGGGTTCCCCGAGGGCGCGGTCATCTCGACGCCGGGCTCGCTCCTCGCGGGCTTCGGCTTCGAGGGCATCACGGATGCCTCGGTGCGGGCCGACTGGATGGGCCGGGCGCTCGAGCACCTGCTCGACTGAGTCCGAGCCGCAGGAGACGGCGAACGGCCGGCAACCCTCGGGTTGCCGGCCGTTTCGCCGTTGCGCGGCTCGTTCGGCGTGCGGGCTGCGCCCGACGTGCGCTCAGATGCCGAGGAACCCGACGACGAGATAGCCGATGAGGCTCAGGGCCGCCGCGATGCCCGCGTACGGCAGGATCGCCGACATCAGGTTGAGCGGCTTGATGCCGATGGAGCGCGACGCGAGGATGATGCCGTCGCCGTAGAGGCACGTGGTCGAGCCGAGCGCGGCGCCCGAGAACACGGCGGCGCCGGCGATGATCGGGTTCACGTCCATCGCGAGCGCGAGCGGGATCACGATGGGGGTGATGACCGCGGCGAGGTCCCAGAAGGAGCCGGTCGCGTAGGCGTAGACGCCGCAGACGAGGAACACCATGGCGGGCAGGAGCGCGCCGATCATGACGGGCTCGGTCGAGGCGATGACGAAGTCGGCGAGCTTCAGGTCGATGTTCATGTGCTGCACCATGAACGCGAGCGCGGTGAGCACGATGACGAAGAGCATGCTGCCGACGCCGTCGAACGCCGCCTCGAAGACGGTCTTCACCTTGAGGCGCCGCTGCACCGTGTACATGACGATCGCGACGAGGAGCGCGGCGACGGTGCCCTTCAGCACGTCGACCTCGGTGAGGATCGTGACGGCGATCATGACCGCGATCGGCACGAGGAAGTTCCACGGGCGAGGCTTCGTGAGCTCGGGGGCGCGGGTCGCGACGGCGGCGGGTGCGGGTGCGGCTTCGACGGTCGGCGCCGCGACGGCACGGGCGCCCCCGTCGCCTGCGACGGCGAACTCGCCCACCTCGGCGTCGACGGGCAGGGCACCCTCGGCGGCGCGCTCCTCGTCGGTCGTGCCGAGGGGGAACACGTCGCCGGTCGCCTCGGCGCGCGCGAGGTCCTTCTTCAGCACGCCGAGCTTCGGGAAGACGCCGAACGCGACGAGGGCCGCGATCACGAGCGCGATCCAGCCGAAGAAGATGTACGGGATCGACTGCAGGTAGGCGCCGAAGCCCGAGCCGTTGGCCGTCACGCCCTGCGCCTCGAGGAGACCGGCGAAGAACAGCGCCCACGTCGAGAACGGCACGATGACGGCGATGGGGGCGGCCGTGAGCTTCATGATGGTGCCGAGCTCGGTGCGGGGCACCTTGTAGTTGTCGGTGACGGCCTTCATCGAGGTGCCGACGGTGAGCACGTTCAGGTAGTCGTCGACGAACAGCACGATCGCGAGCAGGAAGCTCAGCACGGTCGACTTGCGCCGGGAGTTGACGAAGCGCTCGGCCCACGCGGCGAACTCGCGCACGGCGCCCGAGCGCTCGAAGAGCGTGATCAGGATGCCGAAGAGCACGACGACGAGCATGAGCCACTGCAGCGTCTCGTCGGCCATGGCCGAGCCGAAGTAGCCGATCCAGGAGTCGAAGAAGCCCCAGCCGCCGAGCAGCACGGCACCGACGAGGGTGCCGCAGAGCATGGCGAAGAGGGTGCGTCGGGTGAGCACCGCGACGACGAGGATGATGACGACGGGGAGGAGCGCGAGCGCGCCGACGTCTTGCATGGTTGCCTCTGATTCGAAAAGGGGTCAGGCGGCGGATGCCGCGGTCAGGGGTCGCCCGTCGACGATCGTCGTCAGCACGGGGAGGTCGAGCAGTTCGTCCGCGCCGACGGCGAGCGGGCTGTCGGCCCACACGACGAGGTCGGCGCGGCACCCCGGCGCGATGACGCCGAGGTCGCGGTCGCCCTGGGCGAGCGCCGCCCACACGGTGTAGCCCTGTAGGGCCTCGTACGGCGTGAGCACCTGGTCGGGCTCGAACACCGGGGCATCCGGGTTGCCGGGTTCGCGGCGGAGCCGCGCCCAGGCGAGGCCGATGCGCGCGTCAGTCTGCGCCACTGGCCAGTCGGAGCCGAGCGCGACGGGCGCGCCGGCGTCGATCATGTCGCGCACGCGCCAGCCGAGCGCGGCGCGTTCGGGGCCGAGTCGCTCGGCCCAGAAGTCGGAGCCGTCGGCCTTGCGCCACTGCATGTGCAGCGGTTGCACCGAGGCGGTGATGCCGGACTGCGCGAGTCGGGCGAGGTCGCGGTCGGCGAGCAGCTCGAGGTGCTCGATGCGGTGCGGTGCGCCCTGCGCCGACTGCACGCCGGCCTTGAGGTAGGCGTCGATCGTCGTGCCGATGGCACGGTCGCCGATCGCGTGCGTCGCGATCTGGAATCCGGCCTCGCTGTAGCGGGCGACGACGCGCTCGAACTCGTCGGGGTCGGCCCAGAACGAGTGCAGGCCCTCGCCGTGGGTGTCGGGCTCGTAGAGCCAGCCGGTGCCGGTGTCGATGACGCCGTCGTTGAAGAGCTTCACGAGCCCGCCGCGCCAGCGGCGTCCGCGGCGGTCGCGCTGGGCGAGGTAGCGCTGGGTGCGCTCCTCGTCGTAGCCGGGGTTGTGCGCCATCGCCGAGACGATGCGCACGGGCAGCAGGCCCGGCGCCTCGGGGTCGTCGGATGCCCCGCCGTCGAGCTCCTCGAGGAGGTCGAGCGTTCCGGGGTTGCCGTCCATGATGCAGCCGCCCGTGATGCCCGAGGCGGTGAGCGTGCCGAGGATCTCGCGCACGCGCTCGAGCGTCTCCTCGCGGGTGTACTCGGGGGCGGTGCGGAGCACGATGTCGAAGGCCGAGTCCTCGCGGAGGGCCCCGGTCGGGCGGCCCTCGTCGTCGACGACGATCTCTGAGGTGTCGCCGAAGGTGCGGGCGCCCGTGATGCCCGAGCGCCGCAGCGCCTCGGTGTTCGCGAGCGCGGTGTGGCCGTCGAAGAAGAGGAGGAACGCGGGCGCGCCCGCGGTCGCGTCGTCGATCGCGGCGGCGGTCATGGGCAGCGCGGTGAACACGTCGTAGTCGATGTTCCAGCCGCGCACCCAGCCGCCTGCGGCGGCGCCCTGCACGCGAACGGCCTCGGCGCGGAGCATCCCGAGGAAGACCTCGGGGTCGCGCACTCCCCCGAAGTCGACGCCGACGGCCAGCTCGACGCCCTGGATGGGGTGCATGTGGGCGTCGATGAGGCCGGGCGTAACGGATGCCCCGTGGAGGTCCTCGACGACGGTGCGCGGACCGCGGAACTCGGCGAGGGTGGCGGCGTCGCCCACCGCGAGGATGCGTCCGGCGCGGATGGCGATCGCCTCCGCGACGGGCTGCCGGGGATTCATGGTGATCACCCGGGCACCCACGAGAATGGTGTCGGCGAAGCTGCGCTGCATGATGCTCGTTCCCGCGCCGTCGCCCTCGTTGGCCGGCTGCGCAATTTAACGTGATTAAATTCGGGCACACGTTACTCCGCGCGCGCCGCGCCGCAAAATCGACCCCCGAGCCGCGACCAACCCACCGAAGGAGCCAGGTGAGCCCGACCCCCGCGAAGCGCACCGCCGGACGCCCGCGCACCCCCGTGCTGAGCGCCGAGCAGATCGTCGACGCCGCGTTCACGCTCGCGAAGACGGCGGGCCCAGAGGGGTTCACGATGGCGGCGCTCGCCCGTTCGCTGTCGGTGCACCCGCCGGCGCTCTACCACTACTTCCGCGGCAAGGCCGATGTCGTGCGCGCGATGCGCGGCCGCGTCGCCGAGATGCTCGACGTCACCGGCTTCGACGACCCGGCGACGCGGCTCGACGACGCCGTGCTGCGCTGGGCGCACTCGTACCGCACCGCGTTCGCCGCGCACCCCGCCGGCATCGCCCTCCTCGCCACGACGGCGATCGACGGCCAGGAGCGCTCGGTGCTGAACTACGAGTCGATCACCCGGCGACTGCTCGCCGAGGGCTGGCCCTCGAGCGGCGTCATCGACGCGATCGTCGCGCTCGAGTCGTTCATCATCGGCTCGGCGCTCGACGCGCTGGCACCGGCCGACATCATGTCACCGGGCTCGGCCGCGGGCGTCGCGCCCGAGTTCAGCCGCGCCGAGGCGCGACGCAGCGTGCGGGCCGCGGCACGCGGCATCCGGCTGACCGACCGCTCATTCGAGATCGGACTGCTCGCCCTGCTGGCCGGGCTGCCCGCTTCGCTCGCGGCGGCCGACGAGGCCGAGCGGAGCTGACCGGGGCGCCCCTCCGGGACTCCTGGCCCGCTAGGCCTGCTCGCGGGTGGAGGCGATGGCGTCGTCGATCGCGGCGTCGTCGTACCCGGCCGCCCGGAGCGCGCTACGGCGAACGGCCGGCAACCCTCGGGTTGCCGGCCGTTTCGCCGTTACGCGGCTCGTTCGGCGTGCGGAGCTGCGCTCGACGCCCGCCCGGTCTCATCGTGGTCTGGCAGAAGTGTCCCGAGTCGTTCAACATCGCCCGCTCGGTTGAAGCAGTCAGCATGCAAACGGCCATCCCTGGTCGGGGATGGCCGTTTGCATCAGCGCGAACAACTCAGTAGTAGCCGAACGCGAACGAGCCCTGGTACTTCCCTGTCGGCGTTTTCGTACAGCCAGCGATGCTGGAGATCGTCGCGCCGCCACGCGAGTACTCACGCATGGTGTTCCAGAGCGCTGACTTGCATTCACTCAGCGTGCTCGCGGTGACAGACTTGTAGCTGAGCGCTTGCGCCGGAGCCGCAGTGGCAATGCCCGCGCCGGCGAGCAGCGCAAGCGCCAGGACGCCCGTGGTGAGTTGGTTCTTCAGCTTCATGTTTCCCCTGTTGTCTTGATCGGTCGATTCGTCCTATCGCAGCACACCAGCGTGCTCGAGGTCTATGGCTGCCGTCGTCCATGCCGGACTACATGGTGATCATATGCCCGCGAGGCTGTGGAACGCGTCCTGCAGCGCCTCCGACAGGGTCGGGTGCGTGTGCACGTTGCGGGCGAGTTCGAGGGCGCCGAGGTCCCACTTACTGGGCGAGGACTGGCAGGCCGTACCTGCCGCGGCAGAAGATCTTGAACTCGTCGACGCGACGGTGCTTCGCATTGCGCTCGAGCTCGTGCAGCTCATCACCGATATCCGGACGACGGAACCGGGCGAGGGGTCGCGGCGGTAGCGGACCTTGCGTCGCCGGTGACCTGCTGGCCGCTAGGCCTGCTCGCGGGTGGAGGCGATGGCGTCGTCGATCGCGGCGTCGTCGTACCCGGCCGCCCGGAGCGCACTGCGGAGCTCGGCCTCGTCGGCGTCCGCGAGGTCCTCGCCGTGTCGCTCGCGCGCGGCTCGGAGCACGCGGCCGACGTTGAAGCTGACGAACTCCGTCACCGGCTGGGTGAAGTCCACTGAGGTCTCCTTCGCGACCGTCGCCTGCGGGCGGACACCCTGCAGCGCTGGCCCAGAGCGTGGCAGCAGAACCCGGGAACCGGCTGTGACCGGTCAGCCGGCTGCGCTCAGTCGTCGTCCTTGCGCTTGCGCCACTTGATGCCGGCGGCGATGAGGCCGTCGAGGTCGCCGTCGAACACGATCGCCGGGTTGCCGACCTCGTAACCCGTGCGGAGGTCTTTCACGAGCTGCTGCCCGTAGAGGAAGTAGGAGCGCATCTGGTCGCCCCAGCTCGCCGTGATGGTGCCGGCGAGCTCCTTCTTCTGCGCCGCCTCCTCTTCGCGCTTCGCGAGCAGGAGTCGGGTCTGGAGGACGCGCATGGCGGCCGCGCGGTTCTGGATCTGCGACTTCTCGTTCTGCATCGACACGACGATGCCGGTCGGGATGTGCGTGATGCGCACCGCCGAGTCGGTCGTGTTGACCGACTGGCCGCCGGGGCCCGAGGAGCGGAAGACGTCGACGCGGATGTCGTTCTCGGGGATCTCGACCTCCTTCGCCTCCTCCATGATCGGGATGACCTCGACCGCGGCGAAGCTCGTCTGCCGCTTGTCGGCGCCGCCGAAGGGGCTGATGCGGGCGAGGCGGTGCGTGCCGGCCTCGACCGAGAGGGTGCCGTAGATGTAGGGGGCGTCGATCTCGAACGTCGCCGACTTGATGCCGGCGCCCTCGGCGTAGGAGGTGTCGAGCACCTTCACCGGGTAGTTGTGGCGCTCGGCCCAGCGCAGGTACATGCGCATGAGCATCTCGGCGAAGTCGGTGGCGTCGTCGCCGCCGGCACCCGAACGGATCGTGACGACCGCGCCGCGCTCGTCGTACTCGCCGTCGAGCAGGGTCTGCACCTCGAGGTCGCCGACCGTCTTCTGCAGGGCGGCGAGTTCGGTGCGCGCCTCGGCGGCCGAGTCCTCGTCCTCCATCTCGAGGGCGAGCTCGATGAGCACGTCGAGGTCGTCGAGACGGCGCTCGACGTCGGTGATGCGCTTGAGCTCGGCCTGGCGGTGGCTGAGCGCGCTCGTCACCTTCTGGGCGTTGGCCGTGTCGTCCCACAGGTCGGGGGCGCCGGCCTCCTCGGAGAGGCGGGCGATGTCGGCCTCGAGGGCCTCGACGTCGACGACGGCGCGGATGTCGTTGAAGGTGGCGCGGAGCGCGGAGATCTCGGGCGCAAGGTCAAGTTCGAGCATGGCGCCCCCCAGCCTAGTCGCGCCGCAGCCCATTCGCTGGTCGAGGAGCGCGCGACGAAGGAGCACACCCCGCTGGTCGAGGAGCGCGCGACGAAGGAGCACGCGTCTCGAGACCCCCGGGTGTACCGTCGAGACGATGACCACCGCCGCGCCCCCGTTCTCATGGCGCGGCATCATCCTCCCGGCCTACCTCCCGACGCTGCTGTTCTCGCTCGGCGAGGGCGCGATCATCCCCGTCATCCCCGTGGTCGCGACCGAGCGCGGCGCCTCGCTCGCCCTCGCGGGCCTCATCGCGGCGATGCTCATGGTCGGCGAGCTCGCGGGCGACCTGCCCGCCGGTTGGCTCGTGGCCCGCATCGGCGAACGGAACGCGATGATCGGGGCCGCCCTGCTCGCGGTGACCGGGGTGCTCGTCGCCCTCGCGTCCCCCACGAACTGGGCGCTCGGCATCGGGGTGTTCCTGCTCGGGCTCGCGACGGCGGTGTTCGGGCTCGCCCGCCACGCCTTCCTCACGAGCTACGTGCCCGAGCGCGTGCGCGCCCGCGCGCTCTCGACCCTCGCGGGCGTGTTCCGCGCGGGCTGGGCGATCGGCCCGTTCGTCGCCGCCACGATCATCGCCCTCGCCGGCAGCTCCGAGCCCGTGTTCTGGGTGCTCGTCGCGAGCTGCTTCGCCGTCGTCGTCGTGCTCGTGCTCCTGCCCGACCCCGAGCGGGTGTTCGGGGCGGCACGGCTCGCGCGCGAGGCATCGGCGTCGTCGGGCAACGAGGGCGCACTCGCCCTCGGCGAGGCGACCACCCGGGCGGATGCCACGGAGCACGGCGTGTTCCGTGCGATCGTCGTGCACCGGGCGGTGCTCGCGCGCATCGGCACCGGGGTCGGGCTGCTCGCCGCGATCCGCGCGAGCCGCACGATGATCCTGCCGCTGTGGGCGGTGTCGATCGGGGTGCCGCCCGAGCAGGCGGCGCTCGTGATCGGCGTCTCGGCGGCCGTCGACTTCGCCCTGTTCTACGTGAGCGGGCAGGTGATGGACCGGTTCGGGCGGCTGTGGAGCGCGATCCCCGGCATCACCGGGCTCGCGGTCGGGCACCTCGTGCTCGCGTTCACCCACGACGTGCCCTCCGCCGTCGCCTGGTTCACGGGCGTCGCCCTGCTGTTCGGGGTCGCGAACGGGCTGTCGAGCGGCGTCATCTTGACGCTCGGCGCCGATCTCGCGCCGAAGGCGAACCCGGCGCCGTTCCTCGGGGCGTACCGCACGATCGGCGACGCCGGGCAGGCGGTCGCGCCCCTCGTCGTCGCGGGCGTGACCTCGCTCGTGTCGATCATGGCGGCGGCCGCGACGATGGGCGTCGTCGGCCTCATCGGCGCGGCGATGCTGCTGCGCTGGGTGCCGCGGTATGTGCCGCGCAAGCGCCGCTGAGGCAGTGCGCCGCACGCGGTGCCGGGTCACCGCCCTTCGGGGTCGGTTTCCGAGTCCTCTTCGGCCTGGAGCGTTGCAAGCACGCTGAGCAGCAGGAAGCCGAGTCCGCCGACCGCGATGAGGCCGACCAGCCAGTTCGCTGCGCCAGCGACGGGCCCGAGCCCGTGGAATTGCACGCCGATGACGCTGAGCACGAGCCCGACGAGCGAGCCGGCCACGATCGTGAACGTGACCGCTCGGAACCAGCGTCGGCGCCGGATGCTCAGGTCGATCGAACGCTGCTCGAGCACCACGGTGATGAGCACGAGCGGGTAGACCGCGCTGAGCACCGCGCACGTGGCTTCGGTCATGTGCGCGAGCCTAGCGCCGGCGAGCGCATCGAGGTGCGTTCACCGGCGCCGGGCTGCGATCAGCGCCCGTTGACCTTCTCGAGCTGCATGACGAGGATGACCCGGTCGGCGCGGTCGTCGGGCGACTCGGTCTCGGGGTCGCCGTAGCGCTGGCCGAGCCGCACGTAGAAGTCGCCGTCGGGGTCGGGGATGACCTCGCTGAGGGTGCCGCGCACCTCGACGTACTTGTGCGCGTTCTCGGGGTCGGTCATCGCGAGCGTCATCGACGGGTTCTGCTGCAGGTTGCGGAACTTCGCACGCTTCGTCGTGTGCGTGAAGCGGATGGTCTGCGAGTCGGCGTCGAACTCGAACCACATCGGGTTGATCTGCACCTCGCCGTTCGGGCGGGTGGTGCCGAGGAAGGCGAACACGGGCGCGTGGAGGATGCGGGCGAAGTGGTCGTTGATCTCGATCGTCATGTCTTCAGTCAAGCAGTCGCGGGGCCCGCGCATTCCCGGTGGGGCATCGCGATCGCGTCGGCACGCGTGATTCGCCTCAGTGGAACACCGATCGTGCCGTCACCGTGACCTCGATCGGCACCTCGACGGGGATGAGCTCGGTGTCGATCGGCGCATTCCACACTGCTCGCAGGGTCACGGTCGCAGTGCGGCCGTCGAGTGCCTCGGCGTCGACGAGTTCGAGCCCGTCGAGCTGATGCACGGCGTCGTCGAGGTAGTCGTTCGCCGCCTGCGCGGCCTCGGCGTCATCGAGTTCGAAGGTGAACTCGTCGCCGTCGACGCGCACCTCGTCGAGGCCCCACGCCTCGGCCGCGGCGAGCGCGGCCCCGTCGGCGAGCGTGAACAGGCGCTTGCGCTCGAGATAGAGCGAGGTCGCCGACGCGACCACGAGGATGAGCGCGAGGGCGAGCACGCAGAAGAAGATCGTGAGGAGCATGGTCGACCCCTCATCGTCGGACCGGCGCCGCCGCAACGACGCGACACGCCGCCGGCATCCGGCAAGGAGCCACCCGGTCACGGCACGACCGCCGCGAAGCGCGAGACGGTCTGGGTCGCACTCGCCTCGAGCGGCACGCTCCCGACCCGATCGAGCGAGAGCACGTCGGGCACGAGCGGCAGCGCGATGCTCGCCCGCACCGAGACGCGGATGCGGCTGCCCGGCTGCGCGCAGTCGGCGGCCTGGCAGTCGAGGGTCACCGAGGCCGCCCCCGCGTCGACGCCGTAGTCGGCGAGCGCGACCTGCACCGAGCGTTGGACGGCGGCCTCAGCAGAGGCACGGTCGCCCGCCTGCACGGCGACGCGCGCCGCCTGCCGCGCCGCGCCCTCGACGGCGAGCGTGCCGCCCTGCAACCCCGAGAGCGCGAGCACGAGGTAGACGAGCGGCACGAGGAGCAGCATGCCCACGGTGAGGAACTCGAGCGACGCAGAGCCGCGTTCGCCGGTGTCAAGGTCGCGGTCGCCGTCGAGGTCGCGCTCGCCGTCGCGATCAGTCGAGTCGTTCGACCGCAGCATGACCGGTCACCTCCAGACCCTTGTCGACGCCGAGGAGCCCGACGATCGGCACCGTGGCACGCACCGTCACCGCCACGACCGGAACCCCGCCGACGGTCGTGCGCGCAGCGCTCACGTCGCGGGCGTACTCGGCCGAGATCGCTGTGCTGATGAGGTCGCGGGTGCGCTGCACCCCGTCGGCGTCGTCGGACCCGGCGAGCGCGGCGTACCGCGCACCCTCGGCGGCCGCGTCGAGCACGGTGTTGCGCACGTGGAGTGCGAGCCCGAGTTGCACGACCGCGAGCACGAGCGCCGTGAGCAGGATGCCGACGAGGGTGAACTCGGCGACCGCCGAGCCCTGTTCATCGGCGAGCAGCCGCCTCAGAACCCGAGCACCCGATCGATGGCCTGGTCGAAGACCTCGCTCAGCGCGGGCCCGGCGAGACCCCAGATGACGATCACCAGCCCGGCGGTCATGAGGGTGATGAGCACCCAACCCGGGACGTCGCCGCGCTCGTCGCGCAGCCGCAGCTGCACTCGTCGCCGTACCTCGTCGAGTCGTCGCATGGGGGTTCCTTTCGTCGTCGGGCATCAGAAGCCCGTCTGCAGCACGAGATATCCGGGGAAGAGAGCGAAGGCGATCGTCACCGGGAGGATGAGGAAGATGAGGGGAACGAGCATCGTGATCTCCTTGCGACCGGCGAGCTCGATGATCGTGCGCTTCGCCGCCTCGCGCGCGTCGCCCGCCTGGGAGCGCAGCACCGCGGCGAGCGGGGCACCGCGTTCCAACGCTCCGAGCACCTGATCGAGCGCCCGCGAGAGCGCAGCGTGGTCGACGCCGTCGCGGAGTTCGGCGAGGGCCGTCGCGAGCGGCACGCCGGTGCCGACGGTCGCGACGACGGCCGCGAACTCGCGCGGCAGTTCGCCGTTGCCGGCCGCGCCGACGCGGCGGAGCGCGTCGAGCATGCCCTCACCCGCCGTCAGGCTGAGCGTGAGGAACTCGAGCACCGTTGCGAGCTCCGAGGAGATGCGCGCGAGACGACGTCGCGCTGCGCGCTGCAGCATCCAGTCGCAGGCGACGGCGCCGAGCGCGGCCGCGATGAACGGAGCGGCCAGCCGGACGACGGTCGGCAGGCCGACCGCCCCCGGGGCGGCGATCGCGAGCGCGGCCCCGAGCGCGAAGCCGACCGCCGCCCAGGCCAACTGTTCGCCCCTGAACCGTTCGACGCTCTTGGCCGACCCCGCCTGCCTCAAGCGCTTCGCAACGATCTCGTTGCCGCCGAGCCACGCCGCCATGACCCCGCGCAACCAGTGCAATGCGGGTGCGACGATCGCACCGAGCACCGGGCTCGGGTCGGCGGGCCGCCGTGCGAGGATCGCGCGCGCCTCGGCCAAGAGGTCGGCGACGTACGGCGCGACGCGTTCGTCGAGCTTCGGTCGCCCGATGCGCGGGACCGCCGAGAGCATCAGCCACAGCCCGAGCCCGGCGAGCACGCCGAAGACGAGGCTCAGTGCGGTTGCATTCAGTTGAACCATCGGCGCTCCTCGGGCAGTCGACCGAGCGCGATCATGCTGCGGTAGGCGATGAGGGTGACTCCCAGGCCGACGAGGACGAGCGCGGCACCGGCCGGCGAGTCGTAGGCGACGATCGCCTCGTGCCGGGAGGCGAGCACGACGAGCAGCAGCCACGGCGCGGCGACGCCGAGACGGGCGGCGTTGCGGATCCACGATTGCCGGGCGACGATCTCGGCACGGAGCGCCGCGTCTTCGCGCAGATACCCCGACAGACCGCGCAGCACCGCCGTCACGTCGCTGCCGCCGACCTCGCGCGCCATGCGCAGCGTTTCGATGATGCGGTCGGCGACCGGATCGGCGAGCTCGGCCTTCAGCGTGTCGAGGCAGGCGGAGAAATTGCCGGTGCGCCGGTACTCGCGTTCGAACGCGGCGAAGGCGGCGCGGGTCGGAGCCGGGCCGAGCTCGGCGAGCGCGCCGACGCTCTCGGGCAGCGACATGCCGGCCCGCACCGAGGCGACGAGGTGGTCGACGACGTCGGGCCAGACCGCACGATTCGCCGCGCGGCGCCGCGCGGCCCGACCACGCACGACGAACGGGACGAGCAACGCCCCGAGCACGGCGCCGATCGCGGTGAGGAAGGGGATGGCGAAGACCGCGTGCACGATGGCTCCGCCCACGGCGGACAGCATCAGGCAGACCGCGACGACCACGGGCATCGGCACACCCCCGAGGCCCGCGAGTGCGAGCTCGCCGCGCACCGTCTCGAGCGCCGGCGAGGAGGGCCGCGACTCGCCGCGCTGAGGCCAGAGAAAGGGCGCCGCGACGAGCAGCAGGCCGAGCCCGAGGGCGGCGCCCAGCACGAGACTCATCGGGGACCCCCGAGCACATGCTCGGGATCGAATCCGCGGTCGCGGTACTTCTCGAGGCGGGCCGGCCGCTGCCCGGTCGCGACGAGCTCTCCGTCGCGGCGCGAGAAGATCACGTCGGCCTCGACGTCGGCCCCGGAGCATCCGCCGGTCGGGGCGAGGATCTCGGCGACGCGACGCCGCCCCTCGCGATCGATGGTGAGGTGCACGACGAGGTCGATGCAGCTCGCGACCGTCGGCACGACGAAGGAGGCGTCGATGTTGCGGCCCGCGAGCAGTGGCAGGGTGCAGAGCTTCACAAGCGCGTCGCGGCCTGTGTTCGCGTGGATCGTGCACATGCCCGGCAGGCCCGAGTTGAGCGCGATGAGCAGATCGAGGCTCTCGGCTTCGCGCACCTCGCCGACGATCAGCCGGTCGGGCCGCATGCGTAGGGCCTCTTTGATGAGGCGTCGCAGGGTGATCTCGCCGCTGCCCTCGAGATTCGGCTGGCGGCACTGCAGCGCGACGAGGTCGCGCACGTCGAGGTCGAGCTCGAAGGTCTCCTCGACCGTGACGACGCGGTCGCCGACGCGAGCGCTCGACATGAGCGCGTTGAGCATCGTCGTCTTGCCGGTGTGCGTCGCCCCCGAGACGAGGATGTTCGCGCCCGCGAGCACCGACATGCGGAGGAACTCGGCCGCCTGCACGGTGAGCGAGTCGAGCTCGACGAGCGAGTGGAGCGAACGGATGCGCCGCTGGAACTTGCGCACGTTCACGGCCCAGTGCGAGCGCGCGACGTCTGGGATGGCGACGTGCAGCCGCGAACCGTCGGGCAGGGACGCGTCGACGAACGGGGAGCTGAGATCGACGCGGCGCCCGGTGTGCGCGAGCATGCGCTCGACGAGTTCGCGCACCTCGCGGTCGCTCAGCACCACGGTCGTCAGTTCGGCGACGCCGCCGCGGGCGACGAACACGCGCGTCGGCCCGTTGATCCAGATCTCCTCGATCTCCTCGTCGTCGAAGAACGGCTGCAGTGGGCCGTACCCGGTGAGCGAGGCGACGACCTCGCGGGCGGTGCCGTGCTCGTCGCCGAGACCGGCGTGCGCACCTCCGAGCGCCCGCTCGCTGTAGCGGCGAACCTCGTCGTGCGCATAGCGGGCGGCGAGCTCGCCGTCGGCCGCGAGGTCGACGCCGTCGCGCAGCACTCGGGTGCGCACGCGCTCGGCGATGGTGCGGACGGCGTCGGACATGGCTCCCATCATGGAGCGGGTCGGATGTCTCGACGCGAAGTTATCCACAGCACGCACCAGATCGATTGTTCACATTAGGTACTTGATCTGTTACAGTACTCAACATGATCCAAGATTCAGCGGCATCCGGCGACGCCTTCGCGGCCGACCTGCTGCGCGGGCACACCGACACGATCGTGCTCGGCGTGCTGCGCGAGCACGACAGCTACGGCTTCGAGATCTACAAGCACATCCGCGACGCGACGGGCGGGGGCTACGAGATCAAAGAGGCCACCCTCTACGCCAGCTACCGCCGGCTCGTGCGCGACGGCCTCGCCGAGGCCTACTGGGGCGACGAGTCGCAGGGCGGCCGCCGCAAGTACTACCGCATCACCGACGCGGGCCGCGCCGCCTTCCGCCAGAACGTGGCGAGCTGGGTCGCGACCCGCACCATCATCGACTCCCTGCTCGGCAGCCAACCGGCGCCGGCGAACACGAAAGGCTCCCTGCGATGAGCGACAACCGCAGCCCCCGCACCTCGACCGAGGTGCACCGCCTCCTCGATGAGGCCTTCGCGGGCATCGACCCCACCCCCGAGGCGCAAGACCTGAAAGAGGAGATCCGAGACAACCTGCTCTCGCGGGTCGCCGAGCTCGAAGTCGCCGGCGCCTCCCCCGCCGAGGCGGCCCGCCGCGCCGTCGACGAGCTCGGCGACGTGCGCGAGCTCGTCGCCGCGGCGACGGGCGACACGGATGCCACGGAGCATGCCCCTGCGCCGCGCAGCACCCGGCCCGTGGCATCCGCCGCCGAACTCGCCGAACGCAACCGGGTGCGACCGAAGCCCGCCTTCGTGGTGCGCACCGTGGTGCTCGCGATCGTGGCAGCCGCCGCCCTCGTCGCCCTCGTGCTCGGGCTCACGCCCGTGCTGCCGCTCGCCACCGGGGCGCTCATCGCGATCGCCGCGGTGCTCGGCCTCGCGATCGGGGTGATCACGGGCGACGCGCTCCACCAGGAGACGACGACGAACTTCCCGCTGCCGGTCGGCCGGGCCGTGCTCTTCGGCACCGCCACGGGCCTGCTCCTCGCGGGCCTCGGCTTCGCCGCCGTCGTCGCGGTGCGGCTCGACCTCGTGTGGCTCGTGCTCGCCGCGGTGCTCGTGATCGTCGCGATCGCCGTGCTCAGCGCGCTCGGCGCCACCCAGACCAACCGGCACAAGCCCTGGGTGGTCGCCATGCACCGCGACGCCGCCCGGGCGGGCAACCGATTCGAGGAGGACCCGGCCGCCGCCGCCCGCTTCGGCATCTACTCGGCCGTGATCTGGCTCACCGCCTTCGCACTCGTGCCGGTGCTCGGCTTCACCGTGGGCTGGTGGTGGGCGCCGCTGCCGGTCGTCGGCGCCTTCATCGCCATGATGCTCGTGCTCGCCCGCATGCTCTTCGGCCACGAGTCGTCGCGCTCCACGAACTGAGCGACGCGACACGCGCACGGCGCCCCTCCGCAGAACCGTGGAGGGGCGCCGTGCGCGTTGCTAGGCTCGGCACACCCGAACCGCTCGTACCCGGAGAACCATGACCGCAGAGCCGCGATCGACGCCCTCGGCGCCCGAACCAGCACCCACGACCGCACCCGCTGCCGCGGTCGAGCCCGGGCTTGCCGCCGCCCTCGCCTCACGCGACCTCGTCGTCGACCTCGCGAGGGTCGCGTGCATCCTGCTCGTCGTCGTCATCCACCTGCTCATGATCGGTGTCGGCTACGCGCCCGACGGATCGCTCGTCGTCTCACGCCCCCTCGAGGCGCAGCCGTGGTTCGCCGCGGCGACCTGGTTCGGGCAGATCATGCCGCTCTTCTTCGCCGTCGGCGGGTTCACCGCCCTCGCCGCGTGGCGCAGCCTCGCCAGGCGGGGCGGCGACGCGACCGCGTTCGTGCGCGGACGGGTGCTGCGCCTCGCCGGGCCCGCGCTGCCGCTCTTCGTCTTCTTCTCGGTCGTGCTCTGCGTCGCGACGCTGATCGGCGTCGACCCGGCGCTCCTCGACACGATCGCGACGGGCGCGGGGTCGCCGCTCTGGTTCCTCGCGGCGTTCCTCATCGCGCAGTGCGCGGTGCCGTGGATGTCACGGCTGCACGAGCAGGCCCCGCGCATGACGCTCGCGGTGCTCGCCGTCGGGGCCGTCGTCGTCGACGTCGTGCGCATCGCGACGGGCATCGCCGAGATCGGCCTCGCGAACCTCTTCTTCATCTGGCTCTTCGTGCAGCAGCTCGGGTTCTGGTACTCCGACGGATGGTTCCGGCGTCGGCGCCCGGTCACGCTGGTCGGACTCGCCGCCGTGGCGTACCTCGTGATCTGGCCGCTCGTCGCGATGGGCTGGTACTCCCCCGACATGCTCGTGAACCTCAACCCGCCGACCGTGCCGCTCATGTTGCTCGGCATCGCGCAGATCAGCCTGATGAGCGCCCTCCACCGCCCGCTCAGCGCGCTCATGCGTCGCCGCCCGGCGCAGGCGGTCGTTCATCTCGTCGGCAGCCGCGCGATGACGGTCTACCTCTGGCACCTGCCCGTGATCATCATCGTCGAGGGCCTCTCGCTCCTCATCCCCGGCGCGGCACCCGAACCCGGCAGCGCCGGATGGTGGGTGAGCAGGCCCCTCGCGCTCATCGTCGTGCTCGGCATCGTCTTCGCGATCGCGCCGCTCCTCGTGCGCTTCGAGCGCCTGCCGACCGCGATCCCCGCAGGGTTCCGTGCGCCATCGCCGGTGGCGACGGCATCCGCCGCCGTACTCGCGATCGTGCCGCCCTTCCTCGTGATGCAGTGGTTCCTCGATCTGCCGATCGCCCTCGTCGGCACGGCGTCGCTCGTCGTGGTGCTCCTGCTGCTCCGGCCACGGCGCGCGGCGCCGCGCGCATAGACTGTTCGGGCACTCGCGGGAGTGGTGAAATCGGCAGACACGCAGGATTTAGGTTCCTGTGCCTTCGGGCGTGAGGGTTCAAGTCCCTCCTTCCGCACGACGACGCAGCAGGGGCCTCGACCTCCCCGGAGACCCGAGGACGTCGAGGCCCGTCCTCGGCCCTCTGGACGAGATCCCCACACGAAGCCGGGGCCTGAGTCAAGGGGTGGGCCGGCCCGCACACGCGTGGGTATGTTGATGAGATGTCCTCAGCTACCGAGCAGCTGGCGCCCACGCTCGACATCGACGCCAGGCTCACCGAGATCGAGCGCCGCGTCGACCTGCTCGTCAACGTCACGCCGGTCAACGCGGCAGAGGCGTGGACTGACTTCGAACGGAGCGACTTCGGCACGGCTCCGACGCTGCGGCTGCGTCCGCTGGACTTCGACCCCGACCTGACGCAACGCGAGCTCTACGACCTCGAGGTCGAGAACGTGGACGACCCGGCGCTGCACACGCTCTTCAGGGCGAAGCGGGACGAGATCGCCCGCCAGATCACCGCACTCGAGGACCGCGACACGTCGCGGTTCCTGTACGGATCGCTCCAGCTCTACGGAACGGTGAACCCTCCGCTGGCCGCGGCGGCGGAGGAACTGCTCGAGACCATTCCCCCGCAGGCGCCCAGCACCCAGACCGTCACCGCCGGGGCGTTCGCCGACGCAGCCCGCGCGGAGTTCGGGCGCTACCGCGCCGCGTACCCGGAGTTCCCGGTCCGCGTCGAGGTCCGCGACGACATCTCCGAGCTGATGGTGTCGTTCGGCCGCCTGCTCATCCCCGAGTCCGCCGCCTTCCGAGCCGACCGGGTCGAGCCGTTGCTGCACCACGAGGTCGGCACCCACGTGGTCACCTATCAGAACGGCGCCCGGCAGCCGTTGACGCTGCTGACCATCGGCCTGCCCGGCTACGACGAGACCCAGGAGGGCCTCGCCGTGCTCGCCGAGTACCTGACCGGCGGATTGGACCCGCGGCGGCTGCGCGTGCTCGCGGCACGAGTCGTCGCGGTCGGCAAGATGCTCGACGGTGCCGGATTCCTCGACATCTTCGAATCGCTGAGGACCGACCACCGCATCCCGGCACGGACGGCATGGTCCATCGCCATCCGGGTCGTCGTCGGCGGCGGTTCGGTGAAGGACGCGATCTACCTCCGCGGGATCACGCGCATCCTCGAGGCACTCGCCGAGGGCCGCCGCCTCGAGGTCCTGCTCGTCGGCAAGCTCGCGTTGGACCACATCTCCCTCGTGCAGGACCTGCTCGACCGCGAGGTGCTCCACCCGCCGTGGATCCGGCCGCGCTGGCTGGACGTGCCCGGCGCGCACGAACGCCTGGAGCGGTTGCGCGCGGGCGCGACGGTCACCGACCTCTACGAAGGAGACGTCGCAGCATGAAGCTCGCATTCCTCGTCAACGACGTCGACACCGAGATCGACGAGTACACGACCACTCGACTCGCGAGGGCCGCGGCGAGGGTCGGTCACGAGACCTGGTACGTCGGCGTCGGGGACGTCGAGCACGGCAGCAACGACGGGCTGTTCGGGGCCACGGCTCGCGCCGCGAAGTGGAGGCGCGATGACACCCTCGCGAGCTTCATGGAGCGGATCAAGGCGCGCGACATCGAGCGGATCGTCTTGGACGAGCTGGATGCGCTCGTCCTGCGCAACGAGTCGATCGACGACCTGCAGGAGCGCCCATGGGCCAGCCCGATGGGCGTGGTGTTCGGACAGATGCTCGCGGCCCGCGGTGTGACGGTGGTCAACGATCCGGACACCCTCCATCGGGCGACCAGCAAGCTCTACCTGGAGGAGTTCCCCGAGCAGATCCGCCCACGGTCGCTCGTGACGCGAGATCCGGAGGCGATCGAACGGTTCGTCGACGAGGTCGGGCACTGCGTCGTCAAACCGCTGTACGGGGCCAAGGGCCGCAACGTCTTCATGATCGACGGCCCCGGAGAGACCAACCTCGCGCAGATGACGGAGGCGGTGCTGCAGGACGGCTACGCCATCATCCAGGAGTTCATCGACGGAGCCAAGGACGGCGATGCCCGGATCTTCCTCATGGACGGCCGCATCCTCGAGCGCGACGGCAGGCCGGCCGCCTTCCGACGCGTGCCGACCGGCAACGACCCGCGCGCCAACATCAGCACCGGCGGCCGGTCGGTGCCCCTCGAGGTCGGCGAGGCCGAGCTCGGCATCGTCGAGGCGATGGGCGACAAGCTCGTCGCCGACGGCATGTTCCTCGTGGGCATCGACGTGATCGGCAGCCAGGTGGTGGAGATCAACGCGGAGAGCCCGGGCGGGTTCCAGAGCGTTGAGCGGCTCTACGACATCGACGTCGCCGAGACCGTCATCGAAGCGCTCGAGCACCGCGCGAGCCCGAGACCCTGAGTCGGAACCCGCGATATCGGCCGACCGCAGCCGATCTCAGTCGATGCGCGGCGGCCCCGCCGCCACCCGTTCGCGCGCGTACTGCTCGACGCGCTCGCCGGGCACCGACCAGTCGGTGTCGAGCCACCACGTCGCACCGGCTTCGGCCCACGGACGCACCACTGCGGCGTCGGCGACCGGGTCGACTCCCGCCGTCGTGCCCTCCTGCACCCAGTCGAACGGCTGGTCGGCGACGCCGACCCGCTCGCGCTCGGCATGGAGCCACGCCATCGCCTCGGCGCCGATCTCGGGCCTGAAGAACTCGCGCTGCGCGTCGGGGTCGACCGCTCCCCCGCCGGGCGGGGCGAAGTTCGGCAGCCAGCCGTCGAGCCGCGCGACGCGACGCATCGACTTCGGCCGCGGCCAGACCCCGACCGCCCAGATCGGGATGCGCGACTGCACGGGCGCCGGCGGCAGCATCGTCTCGGTGCGCCGCACCGTGTAGTGCTCGCCCTCGTGTTCGAACGGTTCGCCGCGCCAGAGCTGCGGCAGCAGTTCGAGCGATTCGTCGAGCATCTCGGCACGGACCCGCCGACCGGGGTCGTGCTCGAAGATCCAGAAGCGGTCTTCGACGTCTTCGGGCACGCCGAGCCCGGCCGAGAGCACCACTCGCCCGCCCGAGAGCCGGTCGACCGTCATCGTCTGGCCGGCGAGCTCCCACGGGCGGCGGCGCGGAACCGGGGTGAGCATCGTGCCGAGCCTGATCTGCGAGGTCCGCATCGCCGCCGCGGCGAGCACCGACCACGGGTCGGTCGCCCAGACGCCCTCCCACACGAAGAAGCCGTGCCAGCCGTGCCGCTCGGCGAGTTCGGCCAGCTCGACCGCGACGACGGGGTCGCTGCCCGGGTAGATGAATCCGTAGCGCATGCGGCGAGGTTACGCCGCGCGTCCGACATCGGCGCTGCGGACGATCCCGTGATGCAAAGCCGAGCCACGCACGGTAAGGTAAGCCTAAGTTTCCCTGCCGTCACCACCCGAAGGGCCGACATGTCGACCGTCTCCCCTGTCGCCGCCGCGACCAGCACCTCGTCGAGCACCGCATCGAACGACGAGCCCCTCGACGTCGCCGCCCTCGTGCGCGCGGCCTCGGCCGACGACCACAAGGCCACCGAGTCGCGCGGCTTCATCACCGAGCTCATGGGCGGCAAGCTCTCGCTCGACGACTACACCCGCTACCTCGCGCAGTTCGCGTGGGTCTACGAGGCGCTCGAGGCACGTGGCATCCGCGAGGGCGACCCGATCGTCTTCGACCCCGAGCTCGCCCGCCTCGCGGCCATCGAGTCCGACCTCGCGGCGCTCGGCGCCGCCGACTGGCGCGAGACGCACCCGGCACTGCCCGCCACCGCCGAGTACGCGGCGCACCTGCGCAGCCTCGCCGACGACGACGTGCGCTACCTCGCGCACCACTACACCCGCTACCTCGGCGACCTCTCGGGCGGCCAGGCGATCGCCCGCCTCGTCGCGCGCCACTACGGCGCGACGCCCGAGCAGCTCGCGTTCTACCACTTCGACATCGCCGCAGAAGAGGGCGTCGTGCGCTACAAGCGCGGCTACCGCGAGGCGATGAACGCGCTCGCGCTCGAGCCCGAGCAGGTCGACGCGCTCATCTCCGAGGTGCGCAACTCGTTCCGCCTGAACGGCGCGATCTTCGACGCGCTCGCGGCCTGATCGGTCGTCACGTCGAGCGAAGCCCTCACCCCACGGGGTGAGGGCTTCGTCATCCTGCAGACGGATGCCGCGCCGCGAAGCCGCTGGGTAGACTGCAACGACACCCCGCCGCCTCCCGATCGCGCTGCGTCCGACGACGCGGCTCGGTCCGACGACTGGAGCCACCGCACATGGTCCATACCGCGCTCATCCCCTGGCTCGACCCCGAGACGATCATCGCCGGGGCCGGCCCATGGGCGCTGCTCGTCGTGTGCGGCATCGTGTTCGCCGAGACGGGCCTGCTCGTCGGCTTCCTGCTGCCGGGCGACACGCTGCTCGTCATCTCGGGCCTGCTCTCGCACCCGCTGCCCGGATCGCCCGACGGCGTCTTCGGCATCTCGGTGTGGTGGGTGGCGCTGCTCATCGGCCTCGCGGCCTTCCTCGGCGGTGAAGCCGGGTACTACATCGGCCACAAGGCGGGCCCTGCGATCTTCGAGCGAAAAGAGTCGGGGCTGTTCAGCGTCAAGAACGTCGAACGCACCAACGCCTTCTTCGATCGTTTCGGCGGCCTCACGATCATCCTCGCCCGCTTCGTACCGATCGTGCGCACCTTCGCCCCCGTCGCCGCAGGCGTGGGCCACATGCACAAGGGCAAGTACACCCTCTACAACTTCATCGGCGCGGTGCTCTGGGGCTTCGGTCTCACGATGTTCGGCTATGCGATCGGGTTCATCCCGTTCATCGCCGACCTCGTGAAGGAGTACATCGACCTCATCCTGCTCGCCGCCGTCGGCGGCACGGCGCTCGTCACGCTGTGGCACTACCTCAGCGAGCGCCACAAGGCGAAGAAGGCCGCCGCCGCGGGCGAAGACGTCATCACCGACGAGGCCGAGGCCGAGCAGCTCGTGCTCGACGCCGAGGTGTTCGAGCGCGGCCCCAAGCACGACGACCAGAACTGACGTTCACGATTCAGGATGCCCCGGGGCCGCCGCGTGCGGCCCCGGGGCATTCTTCGTCTCGGGCGCCGGCGCTCCACCGACTCCGACAGCCGGAGCTAGACCTCGTCGACGTCGGACAGGTCCTCGACACCGCTCGGAGTCGTCCCCTCGAAGAGCACCCCGATTCCGTACGGGTCCGCCATCTCGAGCCGCGACTCCGCGAATCGGAGCATCCAGCTCCCATCGGCCCAGATCACCGCCTCGGGTTCACCGAAGGGCGGTTCAGCTCCCTGCAGACCCAGGAGTTCGGCTTCGCTCAGCCCGAACTGCGGTTCATCGAGGCGCTGCTGCAGATACCCGGCGGCGACCTCGGTGAACTCGTCGAATCGGTCCGCCACGACCGCGGCGAGCTGCAACACGCTCTCCCCGGGCGGGGCAGCCGGGTCGATGACGATGCTCACCGCTCGAGGGCCGTCTGCGGAATCGACGCTCGCCGTCCAGCAGGCGATCGAATCGGGCGAGTCGATGCGAGTGAACGAGGTTCCGGCGAGGTCCAGAGAGGGAGGGATGTCGGGCACCGACCCAGTCAATCACCAACGGGAACGAGTGGATGGATCCATCGGCGGGTGGCCGAGAGGCGGTGTCTCCGACGGAACATCGGGCCGACACGGTCCGCATTCCATCGGGACACGTCCTAGCAGTGCGAGCCCTGCTCCTGTTCGGCGCGGCCGCCGGGCTCGAGCTGGAAGGTCGAGTGCGCGACGTCGAAGTGCTCGCTGAGGCATCCGCCGAGCTCGTCGAGCAGCGCGCCCGTGCGGCCCGTCTCGAAGACCTCGGGCTCGACCTCGACGTGCGCGGTGAACACCGGCTGACCCGAGGTGATCTGCCACACGTGCACGTCGTGCACGGCGACCACTCCGGGGGTGCGCAGGATGTGCTCGCGGATCTCCGCGACATCCGTCTCGGCGGGCGCGCCCTCGCTGAGCACCCTGACGACGTCACGCAGCAGCGACAGCGCGCGCGGCACGATGAGCACCGCGATGCCGAGCGAGGCGATGGGGTCGGCGGCGCTCCACCCGGTGAAGATGATCACGATCGCGGCGACGATGACGAGTGCCGAACCGATCGTGTCGCCGAGCACCTCGAGGTAGGCGCCGCGCAGGTTGATCGAGTCCTTCGCACCGCCGCGCAGCACGAGCATCGCGGCGATGTTCGCTGCGAGCCCCACGAGGGCGATGACGAGCATCATGCCGCCCTGCACCTCGTGCGCCTCGCCCTCGGCGCCGCTGATGAGCCGGCCGATCGCTCCGATCGTCACGCTCACGGCCACGACGATGAGGATCACGCCGTTGATGAGCGCCCCGAACACCTCCGCCCGGCGGAACCCGTAGGTCTGCCGGTCGGTCGCCGGCCGGGCCGCGACGAACGCGGCGACGAGCGCGACCACGAGGCCGATGAGATCGCTCGCCATGTGCCCGGCATCGGCGAGCAGCGCGAGCGACCCGCTCAGGAGCCCGCCGACCACCTGCACGATGACGAACGCACCGATGATCGCGATCGCGACCCAGAGTCGGGTGCGGTTCGCGGTCGCCGCGTGGTCGTGTGAGTGATCGTGCGCCATGTCCCTTCCAGCGTAGGTCGGGTTCACGGTGCTCTGGGGCCATTCGGCCCAATCAGGAATGAGTCGCGTTCTCAGTCACGCGGCAGGCCGTTCCGCACCGCGCTCACACAGCCGGAATGAGTCGCGTTCTCAGTCGCGACGGGGCGAACCGCTCAGTCGCGCGCGGCGACGCGGGCCGCGACCCGCTCGAGCTCGGGAATGAGCGCCTCGAATGCGCGCGCCCGGTGGCTGATCGCGTTCTTCTGCTCGGGCAGCAGCTCGGCCGCGGTGATCTCGTGCCCCTCGGGTTCGAACACGGGGTCGTAGCCGAACCCGTGCGAGCCGCGCGGTTCGTAGGTCACGGCACCGCGCCACAGGCCCTCTGCGACGAACTCGGATGCCACGGCGTCCGCGTCACCCGCGTCGCCGGTGAGCCCCGCCGGCACGACGAGCGCGATCGTGCAGTGGAACGCCGCACCGCGGTTCGGCCGCCGCACGTCGCCGAGCTGCGCGAGCAGCAGCTTCACGTTCTCGACGTCGCCCGCCGAGTGGCCCGCCCAGCGCGCCGAGAAGATGCCGGGGGCGCCGCCCATGACGTCGACCGCGATGCCCGAGTCGTCGGCGAGCGCGATGCGCCCGGTGTGCGCGGCGGCCGCGCGCGCCTTGATGAGTGCGTTCGCGGCGAAGCTCGTGCCGTCTTCGACGGGCGAGGGCCCGTCGTACGGCAGCACGGTGAGGCCAGGCATCCGCTCGCCCAGGATGCGCTGGAACTCGGCGACCTTGTGCGCGTTGTGGGTGGCGAGCACGACCTCGAGGGGGCGGGGCTCGGCCACGCTCACTCCCCCGCCTCGAGCGACGCGGCGAGCGCGGCGCGCTGCAGCTCGGTGAGGGACGCGGTGCCGGCGAGCGCGAGGTCGAGCAGCGAGTCGAGCTCGCGACGGTCGAACGGCGCGCCCTCCGCGGTGCCCTGCACCTCGACGAAGAGGCCCCGGCCGGTGGCGACGACGTTCATGTCGGTCTCGGCGCGCACGTCCTCGGTGTAGGCGAGGTCGAGCATGGGGGTGCCGTCGATGATGCCGACGGACACGGCCGAGACGGTGTCGATGAGCGGCGTCGCGCGCTGCGCGATGAACTTCTGTCCGCGCGCCCACTCGATGGCGTCGGCCATGGCCACGTACGCGCCCGTGATCGCCGCGGTGCGGGTACCGCCGTCGGCCTGCAGCACGTCGCAGTCGATCTGCAGCGTGTTCTCGCCGAGCGCCTTCATGTCGACGACGGCGCGGAGGCTGCGGCCGATGAGCCGGCTGATCTCGTGCGTGCGGCCGCCGATGCGGCCCTTCACGCTCTCACGGTCGTTGCGCGTGTTCGTCGCACGGGGCAGCATCGCGTACTCGGCGGTGACCCAGCCCTTGCCCTTGCCGTTCAGCCAGCGGGGCACGCCGTTCGTGAAGCTCGCCGTGCACAGCACCTTCGTGCCGCCGAAGGAGATGAGCGCGCTGCCTTCGGCGTGCGCGCTCCAGCCGCGTTCGATGGTCACTTCGCGCAGCTGGTCGGGGGTGCGCCCGTCGGCGCGCACGATCGCAGGGGCGGATGCCTCGGTCATAGGTTCTCCTGTCGAAGCTGTTCTCGGTCTGGGATGGTGACCGCTCCCGTCTGCACGAGCTCGACGCTCGGGATCTCGGGGGCGATGAGTCGGTGGGCGAGGTCGAGGAACGCGCTCGTCGACTGCCCGGTGGCCTCGTAGCGGTAGCTCGGCGGCTCGGGCGCACGGCGCTCGATGCCGCCGCTCACGAGCACGCGGTACACGTCGTTCGCGGTCTCGACGTCGCTCGAGACGAGGGTGACGTCCTCGCCCATGACGTACGAGATCGCGCCCTTGAGGAACGGATAGTGCGTGCAGCCCAGCACGAGGGTGTCGATGTCGGCGCGGCGCAGCGGCGCCAGGTACTCCTCGGCGACGGCGAGCAGTTCGTCGCCCGTCGTGACGCCCGCCTCGACGAACTCGACGAATCGCGGGCACGCCTGCGAGAACAGCTCGAGGTGCGGGGCCGCCGCGAAGGCGTCGTCGTAGGCGCGCGAGGAGATCGTGCCCTGGGTGCCGATCACGCCGACCCGCCCCGTCTTCGTCGCGGCGACCGCACGGCGCACCGCCGGCTGGATCACCTCGACGACGGGCACGTCGTAGCGTTCGCGGGCGTCGCGCAGCATCGCCGCCGACGCGGTGTTGCAGGCGATGACGAGCATCTTGACGCCCTGCGCGACGAGGTCGTCGAGGACGGCGAGCGCGTAGCCGCGCACGTCGGCGATCTTCTTCGGCCCGTAGGGCGAGTGCTCGAGATCGCCGATGTAGAGGATCGACTCGTTCGGCAGCTGGTCTTTGACGGCGCGGGCCACGGTGAGTCCACCGACACCCGAGTCGAAGATTCCGATCGGTGCATCCGTCACGAGGATCAAGCTTAGGCGAGTCGAGGCTCACGCGGCGCGGCCCGCCCGCCCTCGCCGTCGACGCCCCAGTAGGCTCTGATGCGTGACCGGCTCAGCTGCCCTCTTCACCGACCGCTACGAACTCACGATGGTCGATGCCGCCCTCCTCGACGGCACCGCCCACCGCGAGAGCCTCTTCGAGGCCTTCGCGAGACGCCTGCCCGACGGGCGACGCTACGGCGTCGTCGCGGGCACCGGGCGCCTCCTCGAGCTCGTGCAGCGGTTCCGCTTCGACGACCCCGAGCTCGAGTGGTTGCGCGAGCACGAGGTCGTGCGCCCCGCGACCATCGACTGGCTCGCCGACTACCGCTTCACCGGCGACATCTGGGGGTATCGCGAGGGCGAGGCGTACTTCCCGGGTTCGCCGCTGCTCACCATCCAGGCGAGCTTCGCCGAGGCCGTCATGCTCGAGACGATCGTGCTCTCGACCCTCAACTACGACTCCTCCGTCGCGAGCGCCGCGGCGCGCATGGTCTCGGTCGCGCTCGGCCGACCGATCTCCGAGATGGGGTCGCGCCGCACGAGCGAGCGTGCGGCGATCGCCGCCGCCCGTGCCGCGTACATCGCGGGCTTCGACGCCACCTCGAACCTCGAGGCGGGGCGCACCTGGGGCATCCCGACGATGGGCACCGCCGCCCACGCCTTCACCCTCCTGCACGACACCGAAGAGGGCGCGTTCCGCGCGCAGGTCGAGGCGTTCGGCCCGAAGACGACGCTGCTCGTCGACACCTACGACATCCACCGCGGGGTCGAACTCGCGGTCAAGGTCGCCGGGCCCGAGCTCGGCGCCGTTCGCATCGACTCGGGCGACCTGCCGACCGTGGTCGCCGCGGTGCGCGAGCAGCTCGACGGGCTCGGCGCCGTCGACACGAAGATCACCGTCACGAGCGACCTCGACGAGTTCACCATCGCAGGCCTCTCGGGCGCCCCCGTCGACGGCTACGGCGTCGGTACGGCCGTCGTCACCGGCTCGGGGTTCCCCGCCGCCGGCATGGTCTACAAGCTCGTCGCCCGACGCGACGACGCCGGCGAGTGGATCCCCGTCGCCAAGGCCTCCACGCAGAAGGCGAGCGTCGGCGGGCGCAAGAACGCGGCCCGCCGTCTCGACGGCACCCGCACCGCACGCGAAGAGCTCGTGTTCGTCGGTGACGGCCCCGACGGCGAGGCCGAGTTCGACGCCGACGACCAGCTGCGCCCGCTCATGGTGCAGCTCGTCTCGAACGGCGAGGTCGACCCGGCGTTCCTCGGCGCCGAAGGCACCACGGCAGCGCGGGCGCACCGCGCCGAGGTGATGCAGGAGCTGCCGATCGAGGCGTTCCGGCTCGGCCGCGGCGAGCCGGTCATCCCGACCAGCTACCGCTGAGCCGCCGGCGACCGCCCGTGCGGGCCGGCTAGGCCGACTTCATCTTCTCGTAGATCTCTTTGCAGCTCGGGCAGACCGGGAACTTCTCGGGATCGCGACCCGGGGTCCACTTCTTGCCGCACAGCGCCTTCACGGGCTTGCCGGTGAGCGCCGACTCGAGGATCTTGTCCTTCTGCACGTAGTGCGAGAAGCGCTCGTGGTCGCCCGGCTCGATCGCCTCTTCGTTGAGGAGCTTCTCGAGTTCGCGGTCGAGGACGTCGGTGCCGCCGCCGGGCTGTCCGGGGTCGGCGATGCTCGCGCGCACGGTGTGGATCATGCGCTCGATTCTACGCGTGGATGCCACGACCGCGCCCCGCACGGCCGCTCGGCGACCCGGCGGCGCGGTTGCCGGCACGATCGCGCGGCGGCTCAGGCGCGGATCGCGGCCGCGATCATCTCGGGCCCGCGGGCGTCGAACACGCGCCCGCCCCACCAGACGCCGACAGCGAGCACAAGGATTCCGAGCCCGACACCCGAGCCCAGGGCCGCCGCGTGCCAGCTCGGGTCGACGAGGATCCCGAGCGTGGCGAAGAACGCCGCGGGCGCCGCGACGAGCACGGAGGCGAGCATCGTGAGCGACTGCACGAGCGCCGTGATGCCGCCCGTCGACTGCGGCTGCTGGAAGGGGCTGTCGCCGGGCTTCACCGAGGGGTACGGGAACCGCGCGGACGTGACCGAGCCGACGCCGAGGCCCGCGAGCAGCAGCGCCGTGCTCACGCCGAGGAGCGACGGCAGCAGGCGCCAGTCGTTGAGCACGAACACGGTGAGGGCGCTGCCGAGCCCGATCACGAGCACGCCGGCGACGAGCACCGGAACGAGACGCCCGAGGCGGTCGGCGCTGCCGCGCACGCCCGAGGTGATGTGCAGCCAGATCGCGGTCGAGTCGGCGGAGGTGTCGTTGTGCAGGCTCCACCCGAGGAAGAGGCACACGAGCGGCACCGGCACGAGCCAGAGGTACTCCATCGGCACGCCGGCGACGCCGAGCGGCACCATCACGAGGACGGGAACGATCGGCACCATGACGATCGACACCCAGTAGCGCGCGTCGCGGAACCAGTAGGTGAAGCTGCGAGCGGCGACCACGCCGGTGGCGTTGTGCGGCATGCGGTCGAACCAGCCGAGCCCGCGGTAGCTCTTCGCCGACGCCTCGCGGCCGGGCGTGACGAGCATCTTCGCGACGAGCGCCTGCCACGCGAGCCAGATCGCTCCGAGCGTCGCGACCGCGATGAGCAGTTCGAGGATCGCCGGGCCCCATGCGCCGGCCGAGGCATCGCCGGGCACGGCGAAGGCGGCGCCGAACGGCGTCCATCCGAGGACCCCGGCGAGCACCTCGAGGATGTCACGCCCCGAGTTCGCCCAGTCGAGCGTGACGAGCACCACGATGATGGGCGACAGCATGACGATGAGGAGCAGCCCGATGACGCCCATCAGCTCGCGCGAACGCCGCGTCGAGAGGAGGAACGACGCGAGCGCGGTCGTGACCCGGGCGAGCAGCAGGCACGTCGCGAAGGCGAGCGCCGCGGAGATGAGGGCGAGGAGCGTCTCGGCGACCCCGCGCGACCAGGTGACGACCGTGCCGAGGAGGATGATGCCGAGGACGAGGGCCGGGATGCCGACGAGCCCCGCGACCGCGAGGCTCAGGGCCAGGGTGCGATCGGGCAGGGCGAAGAAGGCGAACTTGCGCGGATCCATCGTGTCGTCGGTGCCGAACACGAGCGGGAAGACGATGAAGCCGAGCACGGTCGCCGCCCCGGCCACCACGAGGATGTCGCGGATGGGTTCGACGTCGTCGACGAAGCGCAGCCCGACCAGCGAGAAGAACAGCAGCGCAGCGAGCCCGAGCCCGTAGACGAGGCCGAGCACGATGCCGACCACTTGCCAGGTGCTGCGGCGGAAGATGTTCGCCAGCAGGCGCAGTTTCAGTCGGAGAAACTGTGCAACCATTCCATGCCTTCCGCTGCCTTGCGTCCGCCCGCGAGCTCGACGAATCGGTCTTCGAGGGTCTGACCCGCACGCACCTCGTCGAGGCTGCCCGCCGCGAGCACCCGGCCCGCGACGATGATCGCGGCCGAGTCGCAGACGCGCTCGATCAGGTCCATGCCGTGGCTCGACAGCACGACGGTGCCGCCGCCGGCGACGTAGCGCTCGAGGATCTCGGTGAGGTTCGCCGCCGACACCGGGTCGACCGACTCGAACGGCTCATCGAGCACGAGCAGGCGCGGCGAGTGGATCATGGCGCAGGCGAGTGCGATCTTCTTCGTCATGCCGGCCGAGTAGTCGGCGACGAGGCGGTCGACGGCGTCGTCGAGGCCGAAGGCCGCGATGAGGTCGCCGCTGCGCTCGCGCACGGTGCGGTCGTCGAGCCCGCGCAGCACGCCCGAGTAGTAGAGGAGCTGCGCACCCGTCAGCCGGTCGAAGAGCCGCAGCCGGTCGGGCAGGACCCCGGTCGCGCGCTTCGCGGCGTGCGGGTCGGCCCACGCGTCGATGCCGTGGATGCGCACGGTGCCAGAGTCGGGGCGGAGGAGGCCGGTGACCATGGAGAGCGTCGTCGTCTTGCCGGCGCCGTTCGGCCCGACGATGCCGAAGAACGAGCCTGCGCGCACGTCGAGGCTGATGCCGTCGACGGCGGTGTTCTCGCCGAACCGCTTGATGAGCCCGGTGATCGAGAGGACGTTCGGCGTGCCCTCGGGCGGCGCCGGCCGGGCGACGCGCAGCGTGCGCTTCTTGCGCGGTGCGGCGTTCTTCTTCGCGGGGATCACCGCGACCGACTGCGCCGCGATGAGCGGCGCGGAGGTCTCGGTGATCTCTGCGTCGGCGAGGGGCTCGGCCTCCACGACGGGCTCGGCCTCCACGACTGGCTCGGGTTCTGCGACTGGCTCGGCTTCTGCGACCGTCTGGGCCTCCACGACCGGCTCAGGCTCGGCGGCCGGCTCTGCCTCTGCGACCGTCTCCGGCTCGGCGACGACCGAGACCTCGCGCGTGTCGGCAGCGGCCAGGGCGGCCTCGCTCGCCGCGACGGCCGCGACCGCGGCCCGCACCTCGGCGACGGGCGTACGACGCTCGGTCGTCATCTCGAGGTCGTCGTCGATCCCGTAGTCGTCGTCGTGCCCGGCGACGACGGGCGGGTCGTTCGCGATCGCGGGCATCGTCAGGTCGCTCGGCCGGCGGGGAGCCCGCTCGGCCGCGGTGGTCTCGGTCGTGACGGCGGCGGCGACGCGCTGCTGCGCCTGGCGCTGCGCACTGGCCGCGGCGGCCGCTCGGCTGCGGACGCCCGCGGTGCTCGCGGTGCTCCGTGCGGCGGAGTCGCGCGGCGTGCGTGCGGACTTCGCCCCGGTTCCGCGGGCGGCGCTCGCGGCCGTGGAGGCCGCGTTCGAGGCGCCCGTCCGCTTCGAGTCGACGCTCGCGGCGACCTCGCCCTCCGCGGCGGCGGCAGCGGCCGCCTTGTTCGCCTTGCGGGTCGCGGCGGCCTTCTTGGCCGCGGCCGAGCGCGCCGCCGAACGTTCGGCGGGGGTCATCGTCTTCGCGGCGGACTTGCCGCCGGTCTTCGCAGCGGCCGTGCCCGCTTTCGCGCTCGCGCCGCGTGCGCTCGCCGTGCGAGCGCTCGACGCATCACCGCCGGTCGCACCCGGTTCGGTTTCGCTCTTTCGAGGCGCCCCCGCACCGGTGTCTTCGCCAGCTTCGTCGTCGTGATCAGAGCGCGAAACAGAAGTCACCCAGCCAACCTACCAACGACGGCCCGCCGAGCGCGCCTTGGAGCTCGATCAGTCTGACTGTGGATTCCCTGTGCGTCATATCACGATCCCACTACGACACCACCTCTCGAATGGCGGGCCGAGAGGGCCCCCGGATACTCTGGGATGCGGCATAACGGCGTGTCCACATGTGAACTTCCGGATGAACTCCGGGCGAACTCCGCGCTGCGGGGGCGTCCGGTGGGGGCATCCGACCCACCGAAGGAGATGCAGTAGTGACCACCCAGATCGTGATTCTCGCGGCCGGCATGGGAAGCCGGCTCGGCCGATCCCTCCCCAAGCCGCTGACCGAGCTCAGCGACGGGCGTACCATCATGCGCCAGCAGTTCGACAACGTCGAGCACGCGTTCGGCAAGAACGTCGACGTGACGATCGTCGTCGGCTACAAGCTCGAGCACATCATCGAGGCGTTCCCGCAGGCGTCGTTCGTCTACAACGAGGAGTACGACCAGACGAACACGTCGAAGTCGCTCATGCGCGCCCTCGCGGCCTCGCAGCAGGGCGGCGTGCTGTGGATGAACGGCGACGTCGTCTTCGACCCCGCCATCCTCGACCGGGCGCTCCCGCTCATCGCACGCGACCAGTCGTTCGTCACCGTCAACACGGCGAAGGTCTCCGACGAAGAGGTGAAGTACACGACGAGCGCCGAGGGCTACATCAAGGCGCTCTCGAAGACCGTCCGCGGCGGGCTCGGCGAGGCCGTCGGCATCAACTACATCTCGAGCCGCGACAAGGCGACGTTCCTCGCCCACCTGCAGCGCGTCGGCGACCAGGACTACTTCGAGCGCGGCCTCGAGCTCGCGATCGAGCAGAACGGCCTCCTCGTCGAGCCGATGGACGTCTCCGACCTCTACGCGGTCGAGATCGACTTCGCCGAAGACCTGGAGCGCGCGAACCACTTCGTGTGACCTGCTCCACACACAGCGCAAGACACGAAGGGCGGATGCCGGAGGCATCCGCCCTTCGTCATGCCCGGCCGCGACCGCGGCGGGCGTGCGCTCAGCGCAGGCTGCGCGCGACGCCCGCCCGCGACAGCGAGGCGGCGATGACGCGGCCGAGCCAGGTGAACAGGACGGGGCTCAGCGCGAACATCGCGAGGTAGATCGCCCAGAACCAGGGGGCGTAGTGCTCGGGGCCGAGGGCGATGAACGTGCCCGCCGCGAGCACGAGGCCGGAGCCGCCGGCGGCCGCGTAGTACAGCCACGGCGACCAGTTCTTGTACCGGGTGAGGAAGAACGGCAGTTCGAGGAGCGCGCCGACGAGGAGGCCGGTGCCGAGGAAGCGGAGGATCCAGTGGGGGGCGAACGCCGCGCCGACGAGGCCCGCGATGAATCCGGTGAGGATGCCGACGCCCGGACGCTTCAACAGGGCCAGCGCGACCGCGCTCGGCAGGAAGTGCGTGCCGATCGTGATGCCGTAGAGCATGGGCGCGATGCCGGCGACGAGACCGGCGAAATAGCCGGAACCCGCCGCGACGAGACCGCCGCCGACGCCGATCGCGGCGCAGCTGAGGATGACACGGGTACTGGTGCGGTGCACGGCGCGCTCGGCTCCTTCGGGGTCGGGCTCGGCACGTCGCCACCCGTCTGCATCAAATCTACCCCGCCCGGGCATCTACGATGAGAGACGTGATGAGCACTGCATCGCTGTCGTACCGCGACGCGCATCCGCTGCAGCGGACGCCCTTCGCGCGGTACCGCCATGCGCTCTGGCTGCTCACCACCCGCGATCTCAAGGTCCGCTACTCGACCTCGGCGCTCGGCTACGTCTGGTCGGTGCTCGACCCGCTCGTCATGGCGGGCATCTACTGGTTCGTCTTCACGCAGGTCTTCAACAAGGGCGTCGGCCAGGACCCGTACATCGTGTTCCTGCTCACCGCGCTGCTGCCGTGGATGTGGTTCAACGGCGCCGTCTCCGACTCGACCCGCGCCTTCCTGAAGGACGCGAAGCTCGTGCGCTCGACGATGATCCCGCGCACGATCTGGGTGAACCGCATCGTGCTCTCGAAGGGCATCGAGTACCTCTTCGCCCTGCCCGTGCTCGCGCTCTTCGCGCTCCTGTTCCAGGCGCCGCTCAGCTGGCAGGTCGTGTTCTTCCCGCTCGCGGTGCTGCTGCAGGCGGTGCTCACGGCCGGCATCTGTCTCATCGTCGCGCCGCTCGTCGTGTTCTTCCGCGACCTCGAGCGGGCGGTGAAGCTCGTGCTCCGCTTCCTGTTCTACGCGACGCCCATCATCTACGCGACGACCGACCTCCCCGAGAACATGCAGTTCTGGGCGGCGTTCAACCCGCTGTCGGGCATCTTCTCGCTGTACCGGGCCGCGTTCTTCCCCGAGCAGCTGATCTGGTTCGAGGTGGGCGTCGCCGCGGCGATGTCGCTCGCGTTCCTCGCCCTCGGGCTCTGGGTCTTCCGTCTGTCCGAGCGACAGGTGCTGAAGGAGATCTGATGACCGAGGCATCCGTTCGCGACGACGTCGTCTCCCCCGGCGCCGATCGGTTCGCCATCCGCGTCGAGGGGCTCGGCGTGCGCTTCCGCCGCAATCGCCGCGGCCGGCGCTCCTTCAAGGACCTGCTCGCCGGGCGCCGCAGGCGCACCCGGCCCGGCGAGTTCTGGGCGCTGCGCGACGTGTCGTTCGACGTGCTCCCCGGCGAGGCGATCGGCGTGGTCGGCCGCAACGGCCAGGGCAAGTCGACGCTCCTGAAGCTCGTCGCGGGCGTCATGCTGCCCGACGAGGGCTCGGTGACCGTCGCGGGCGGAGTGGCCCCCCTCATCGAGATCACGGGCGGCTTCGTCGACGACCTCACCGTGCGCGACAACGTGTACCTCACGGCGGGCCTGCACGGCATGTCGCGGGCGCAGATCGATGCGCGATTCGACGACATCATCGACTTCGCCGAGATCGGCGACTTCCTCGACACGCCCTACAAGCACCTCTCGAGCGGCATGAAGGTGCGCATCGCGTTCGCCGTGATCTCGCAGCTCGAAGAGCCGATCATGCTCGTCGACGAGGTGCTCGCCGTCGGCGACAAGGCGTTCCGCGAGAAGTGCTACGCCCGCATCGACGAACTGCTCGACGGCGGCCGCACCCTCTTCTTCGTGTCGCACAACGAGCGCGACCTGCGCCGCTTCTGCACCCGCGGCCTCTACCTCGACAAGGGCGCCCTCGCACTCGACGGCCCCATCGACGAGGTCCTCGACCGCTACAACCGCGAGTACGGCACCGGAAAGTAGCCTCGCTGCGCGAGTGAACCCCGTTTCCGCGTTCGAGGTCGTAACGAATGAGCCTCACTCGCTGAATCGGGGTTCGGTCACGGGTGGCGCTCGGGGTGGGCCGCTTAGAATCGGCGCATGTCCGAGCGCGTGCACACGATCACCTCGATGCAAGGGGATGCCCCGCGCGAGGGCACCGGGCAACCAGGCGCCGGGCAACCGGGCGCCGCGCCCCGCGTCGACGAGGGCCGCGCCCACGGCGTCGAGCGCGCGATCGACCGCGCCCTCGCGATCCAGCGTCCGGTCGTCGTGGCGCATCTGCGCAGCATCCGCCGTCGCTCGCCGGGCGCGACCCCCGAGCAGCTGGTGCGCATCCTCGAACGCCGCTATCTCGCCGCGGTCACGACGGGCGGCGCGGCCGTCGGCGCGACCGCCGTCGTGCCGGGCATCGGCACCGGCGTCACCCTCGCCCTGTCGGGAGTGGAGACCGCCGGGTTCCTCGAGGCGACGGCGCTGTTCGCGCAGTCCGTCGCCGAGGTCCACGGCATCCACGTCGAGAACCCCGAACGCGCCCGCGCACTCGTGATGACGCTCATGCTCGGCCAGGAGGGCAGCGACCTCGTGCGCCAGTTCGCCGGCCAGGCGAGCGGTTCGGGCGTCGCCCGCAACGCCTATTGGGGCGAGCTCATCACGAACAGCCTGCCGAAGGCCGTCATGGGAACGGTCGTCGACCGCCTTCGCAAGGTGTTCATCAAGCAGTTCGCCGTGCGCGGTGGCGCGGGCATCATCGGCAAGGCGATCCCGTTCGGCATCGGCGCCGCGATCGGCGGCGTCGGCAACCACGTGCTCGGGCGGCGGGTGCTCACCCAGTCGCGGCTCGCCTTCGGCGCCGCTCCCCCGGTGCTGCCCGCCGAGCTCGAACCGCGCGGCGACGAGACCATGCTCACCTCGACGGGCAAGCGGCTCGTGCGCGGGGCAGGGCTCGTCGGCGGCGCCGTCGGCCGAGCCGCGAAGCGGCCCTTCCGCCGGCTCGCCGAGGCGCGCAGCGCTGCCGGCGAGGTCGGTGACGAGATCTCAGCAGCCGTCGTCGACGAGCCGGATGCCACGGGGCCGCAGCCTCACTGAGCGGGTCTCGGTGCACCAGTCCGTGGGTTGAGGAGCGCCCGACGAAGTCGGACGCGTGTCGATACCCCGCGACTCACCAGGTTTCGAGACGCGTCGCCGCTCCGCGTCCGCGCTCCTCAACCAGCGGGAGGGGTGGTGTCGAGACGCGTCGCCGCTCCTTGAGGCGGGCTCAGCCGAGCTCGGACTCGTCGCCCCCGCGCGCCTCGGCCTTCTCGCCCTCGACGTCGTGGTCGTCGACCTCGCCGTCTTCGGCGTGCAGTGCGGCGAAGCGCTCCCACTCGGCCATGAGGTGGTCGATCGCCGCGTGAAACCGCGCCGTCGTCGCGCCGGGCGTCGTGTCGCCGAAGTAGCGCTCGACCCAGAACTTCAACCGTTCGAGGGCGGAGTCGTCGTGGGCGACCTCGTCGACCCTCGCGACCAGGGATTCGCCCGAGCCTGTGACGAGCCACTCGCACGCCTGCAGGTAGCCGGTGGTGTCGACCTCGGCGGCCGGGTTCGCCGGGCGAGTGACGAGCAGCGGCTTGCCCGCGGCGAGCCGGTCGTAGACCATGGCCGAGATGTCGACGATCGCGACGTCGGCGGCGGCGAGCTGCCACCCGAGCTTGGGCCCGTCGTCGTAGAAGTGCTTCGCCTGCGGGTCGGCGGCGTTCGCCTGCTCGATGGCGGCGATGATGCGCTTGTTCGCGGCGCCGTACGCCTCGTCGACGACGCCCGAGCGCGGGTGCGGCCGGTAGATGACGCGGTGGCGCCCGGTGGCGAGCAGCCCCTCGACGAGGTCGACGCCGTGCGACGCGATCGACCCGTAGGCGGCGGCCGCACGGTCGCCCTCCCAGGTGGGCGCGTAGAGCACGACCTCGCGTTCATCGGGCGTGTACGGCAGCGGCGTGCCGTCGAGGTAGTGGTCGGCCTGAGGCCGCCCGATCGGGATCGCCCGCTTGTCGAAGTCGTAGTCCCACAGCACCTTGTCGAGACGCGCACGCGCCGCGTCACCCGCGATCAGGGCGTAGTCGTACGCCTTGAACTGGTTCGTGGTCATGTACATCTTGTCGGACTCGCCGTGGTTGATGAACACGTGCCAGCGGCGCCCGTAGCGCATCATCTGGAAGTTCTTCGCGTTCTGGTTCACGTAGAGGATGACGTGCAGGTCCTGCTCGTGGATGACGCGTTCGAGGTCGGCGACACGGCGGACGTACGCGACCGGCAGCGGCGACTCGTCGAACAGCTTCAGCGCGGCGCCCGAGGCACGGCTGAGCAGCAGCACCGGGTGGGTCTCGGCGAGCTCTGCGAGCGGCGCGTACCACTGCCGCAGCTGGTACAGGTTGACCTTGCCGTCGGCGAAGTACACGCCGATCCGGTACTTGTGCGGCTCGAGCGGCGGCCGCTCGGCGAGCTTCACGCGCAGGGTGCGCTGCGCACGCCGCGACCACATGATGTCTTTGGCGAGCTTCACCGCGCGTCGCGCGTCTTTCCTCAATCCCACCTGACAAGGGTAGCGAGGTCTGGCCGAGCGGATGCCGCGAGGCCGCGCGGACCGCGGACCGAGAGCCGATCGTTACGGGGTGGGGTTTCGAGACGCGTGCTCCTGCGTCGCGCGCTCCTCAACCCGCTCGACGTTCGTGTCGCGCTTTCGAGACGCGTGCTCCTGCGTCGCGCGCTCCTCGACCGGCGGTCGGGCCTCAGATGACGGGCGGGCGCCCGGCCCGGGTCATCCGCCAGACGGTGCGCCAGCTCATCGGGCGACGCTCCCCGGGCGACTCGCGCCACCCGGCGCGCCAGCCGCCGAACCACGCCTTCAGCGCGGCGGGCTGGCGGGCCCAGCGCAGGATCTGGATGCCCGTCCAGGAGCCGACGTAGAACGGCACGAGCACCGCGGGCAGGTTGCGGCGGGCGAGCCACACCCGGTTGCGTGCGTTGAGCCGGAAGTAGTACGAGTGCCGGGCCGGGTCGATGACGGGGTGCGCGGCCTCGAGGGAACCCTCGTACCAAGCGACGCGCCCCGCGTCCCAGACCCGCCAGGCGAGTTCGATGCCCTCGTGCGCGTAGAAGAACGGATCGGCCCAGCCGCCCGTCTGCGCGAACACGTCGCGCGGCATGAGCACGGCGCCCTCCCAGCAGGAGAAGACGGGGCTCGAGTGGGCGGGGTCTCCCTTGCGGATGCGCGGGGTCCAGCGGCGCGGCGAGACGAGACCCGTCGGGTCGACGACGCGCGGCTGCACGAGCCCGAGTTCGGGGCGTGCCGCGAGCAGCCGGCACCCGTCGGCGAGGAAGGTCTCGCTCGGCAGGTAGGCGTCGTCGTCGAGGAAGAACAGCACCTCCCCGGTGACGTCGGGCACGCCCGCGTTGCGCCCTGCGGGGATGCCGAGGTTCTCGGGCAGGTGGCGGGTCTTCACCCCGGCAGGCAGGGCGGGTTCGGCGGTCGCCGGGTCCCAGCCGTTGCCCACCACCACGACGTCGACGTCGACGTCGCGCTGGTCGAGCACGCTGCGGATGCCTCGCGCGAGGTCGTCGGGTCGCTTGCCCATCGTGAGCACCACGACGCCGACGCGCGGATGCACGTCAGGAACGGACACGACGGCTCGCCATGATCGCGACGAAGTGGCCGATCACCGCGAGCACCGCGAGCGGCAGCAGCGCCGAAACGACGACGCGGTCGACGAGCGGCTGCCCGAAGGCGAGCCCGACGAGCGCCGCGGCGAACGCGATGAGGGTGAGCTCGACCGAGTGGTAGAGGCGGTGGAACGGCAGGAACTTCGCCGCCTTGCGCAGCTTCGCGATGAGGCCGCCGCGCGGGGCGGTCTCGCCGTGCGTGTCGGCGAGCTTCGCGAGCCCGGCGTTCGCGCGGGCCACGTGCACCATGTCGTTGAGCGCCTTGTTCAGCACGATGACGAGCGCGAGCAGGGCGCCGATCGTCGTCCAGAGGAAGTCGGCCGGGAACTCGAGCGGGTATGCGGCCGCACGGATGCCGAGCGCGATCGGGATGAGCGCCTCGGTCGTGTAGTGCCCGACCTTGTCGAGGAACACGCCCGCGGGCGAGGAGGTGCGCCGCCAGCGGGCGACCTCGCCGTCGCAGCAGTCGACGAGCATCTGCAGCTGGCCGAGCACGACGGCGAGGAGTGCGCCCCAGATGCCCGGGATGAGGAGGGCGGCGGCCGTCGACCAGCCGACGAGGATCATGAGCCCCGTCACGCCGTTCGCGGAGATCGGGGTCTTCAGCAGCAGCCAGGTCAGGTAGATCGAGAAGCGGCGCAGGTACAGCGATGCCGTCCAGTGCTCGGCGTTGCGGCGACCGCGTACCTCGGGCGGTTGCGCGACCGCGCGCAGCTCGGCGATGCTCGCCGGGCGCGTCGTCACCGGTCGGGCCTCAGACATGCGTGCTCACCTTCCCGTGTGCCGTGCGATGTTGCTCGTCAACGAGAGGTAGCCGAGCACGAAGCCGATCCCCCAGGTGACGTGGATGCAGGGCAACACTACGAGAAACCATGCCGCGGTGCTCGCGCCGCGCCCACGCGCGGCGACGACCGTGGCGACGACGACGAAGAGCAGGTAGACGAGCGGGGCGGCGAATCCGACGAGCAGCCACGGCGTCGCACCGAGCGCGGCCTGCACGATGCCGCCGAGGCCGAGCAGCAGCCCGAGCGCCACACCCACGACCATCGCGGGCGGGATGAAGTAGCGGATGCCGTTCGAAGCCGGGAAACGCCGGGCGAGTTCGCCGCGCCAGAGCCCGGTCGAGAACATCTGCCGGGCGAGCCGGTCGAGGCTCGAACGCGGCCGGTAGGTGACGGCGAGCTCGGGCGTGAACCACACCGTGCCGCCCGTCTCGCGGAGGCGCCGGTTGAGCTCCCAGTCCTGGCCGCGCTTGATGGTCTCGTCGAAGAGGCCGACGCGTTCGAGCGCATCGCGCCGGAACACGCCGAGGTAGACCGTCTCGGCGGGCCCCTCGGCACCGCCGACGTGGAAGGCCGAACCGCCGAGCCCGACCTTGGTCGTGTACGCGAGGGCGACGGCGCGTTCGAAGGGGGTCTCGCCCCGGGCGTCCATGATGCCGCCGACGTTGTCGGCACCGGTGCGCTCGAGCGTCTCGACGGCGATGCGGGCGTAGTCGATGGGGAGCATCGAGTGCGAGTCGACCCGCACGACGACGGGGTACCGTGCCGCGCGGATGCCGATGTTCAAGCCGGCGGGCGTCGACCCGACCTCGTTCTCGAGCACCCGGATGCGGTCGTCGCGCGACGCGAGGTCGGTGACGAGCTCGTTCGTGCCGTCGATCGACGGGCCCAGCGCGATGAGCACCTCGACGGGGTCCGAATAGTCTTGCGCGAGGATCGACTCGACGGCCTGGCGCACGTGCGCGACGTCGTTCAGCACGGGCATGACGTACGAGACGCCGACGAGCGACGACGGGGTCGTCTCGGGGTGGTGCTCGGGCATGTTCCTCACTCGTGCTGGGGTCGATCGAGCCTAGCAGCCGCGCGCCGGGAGACGGCATCCGCGCGGAGGCCGCACCCGTGAACGCCGAACGGGGCCGGATCTCCCGATCCGGCCCCGCTCCGTGGCACCCGTGCCGACAGGCTCAGCCCTCGTAGGTGTCGAGGGTGACCTTCACCGTCTGGGTCTTGCCGTCGCGGATCACCGTGAGCTCGGCCTCCGCGCCGCCCGCGAGCGCGCGCACCTGCGCGGTGAGGTCGGTCTGGTCGGTGATCGGGGTGCCGTTGAAGGCGGTGACGACGTCGCCGGCCGCAAGGCCCGCCTTCTCGGCCGCGCCGCCCGCCGACACCTCGGTGATGAGGGCGCCGGTGGTCGTGCTGTCTTCGGCGGACTCGGCCGAGGTGACCGTCGCGCCGAGCAGGCCGTGCGAGGCCGAACCGTCTTCGATGATCTCGTTCGCGATGCGCTTCGCGAGGTTCGAGGGCACCGCGAATCCGACGCCGATGTTGCCGGCCTCTGCGGAGTCGCCCGCGGAGAGGATCGCGACGTTCACGCCGATGAGCTCGCCCTCGGCGTTGAGCAGCGCGCCACCCGAGTTGCCGGGGTTGATCGCCGCGTCGGTCTGGATGACCGGCAGCGACACGCGGCCCGCGTTCGCGGCAGGCTGCTGAGCCTGGCCGTTGCCACCCTCTTCGGGGATGTCGAAGAAGAAGTCGAACGGGCTGTCGCCCTGGCCCTGCTGGCCGCCGTCGCCCTCGCCCGATCCCTCGTCGCTCTGGGCGTCGTCGGGGGTCGCGGGCGCCGCCGAGGAGGCGACGTCGATCGAACGGTTGAGCGCGCTCACGATGCCGTTGGTCACCGTGCCCGAGAGGCCGAGCGGGGCGCCGATCGCGATCGCCGTGTCGCCGACGTTGAGCTTGTCGGAGTCGGCGAACTCGAGCGGGGTGAGGCCCGACGCGTCGACGAGCTTGATCACGGCGAGGTCGGAGAGCGGGTCGGTGCCGACGAGCTCGGCCTCGTAGAGGTGCCCGTCGTTCGTCTTCACCTGGATCGTCGGGTCGCCCGTCGCGCCGTCGAGCGTCACGACGTGGGTGTTCGTGAGCACGTAGCCGTCGTCCGAGAGGATGATGCCCGAACCGGTGCCCGCGCCCTCGTTGCCCGCGACCGAGATGGTCACGACGCTCGGGCTCGCCTTCGCGGCGACCGCGGTCACGGCCGTCACCTGGTCGGTGTCGTTCACGACGATGTTCTGCGCGCTGTTCGGGCTCGCGGTGGAGCTCGACTGCTGGTTGCTCGTCACGAGCGCGGTGATGCCCGCACCCGACGCGCCGCCGATGAGGGCGGCCGCCACGATCGCGGCGGCGATGCCGAGCCCGGCGCGCCGCGGCTTCTGCGCCGCCGGTGCAGCGGATGCCTCGGGGCCGGAGCCGTACGGCGGCACGCCCGCGAGCGGCACGGTCGGCTGGGTCGCGGTGGCCTGCTGGCCGCCGAACGCCGGAGGCACCTGGCCCTGGGCGGGTGCGGCGACGGGCGGCACGGGGCCCGTGCTCTGCTTCTGGTACTGGGGGGCGTGGTACGGCTGCGGGGCCTGGCCGGGCTCGTACACGGTGCCGGTGGCCTGAGCGGGTGCGGCCGGGGCCGCAGGTGCGGTGGGTGCAACAGGCGCGGCGGGCGCTTCAGCTGCGGGTGCGGCCGGGGCGGCGGGCGCTGCGGCTGCGGGCGCGGCCGGCGCGACGGGCGCCGGAACCGTCGGAGCGGAGGCGGCCTGCGCCGCCGACGCGGGAACGGGGGCCGCGGGCGCGGCGGGGGCCGCAGGTGCTGCGGGTGCGCTCGCCTCGGGGATGACCTCGGTCGCGTTCGTCTCAGCGGCGGTGCTCTCGGCGGCGTTCGTCTCGGCGGCGTTCACCTCGGGAGTGTTCTCGCCCTCGCGAGCCTCACCCTGTGCGCCGTCAGTCGTGTCGGTCATGTCTGCTCCTTCCAAAGCCATGCCAGCATCCCGCGCGAAGCTGTGCACCGGGTCGGCGGTTCCTATGACCTTGCTATCACCGAGCAGGGATTCCCCCGAACGACCCGAATCGGGCTCGACGCCCTGCGCCAGCGTACCCGCGCGGGCCTTCGCGTACGGTGTGAGCATGAGCGACTTCTCCCCCGCTTCGGGCCTCCTCCCCTGGCAGCGCACGGCGTCGGGCGCGGGCCTGCTCGCCGCCGACGGACGGGTCGCCGCGACGATCTTCGCCGAGATGAGCGCGCTCGCGAACCGCACCGGGGCGATCAACCTCGGGCAGGGCTTCCCCGACGAGGACGGCCCCGCCGCGGTGCTCGAGGCGGCGCGCGACGCGATCGCCGCGGGCGTCAACCAGTACCCGCCGGGCACCGGTCATGCGGTGCTCCGCGAGGCGATCGCCGCGCACCAGGCGCACTGGTACGGGCTCGGGTTCGACCCGGCCTCCGAGGTGCTCGTCACGGCAGGGGCGACCGAGGCGCTCGCCGCGACGATCCTCGCGTTCGTCGACACGGGCGACGAGGTCGTCACCTTCGAGCCCTATTACGACGCCTACGCCGCGCTCATCGCGCGGGCGGGCGGCGTGCACCGCACGGTACCCATGCACTGGACGGCCGGCGGCGGGTCCGACGGGCGGGGCGGCGCCGTGGCATCCTGGCGGGTCGATCTCGACGAGCTGCGCCGCGCTGTGACCGACCGCACCCGGCTCATCGTCGTGAACTCGCCGCACAACCCGACCGGTGCCGTGTTCGACGACGAGGTGCTGCGCGAGATCGTGGCGCTCGCCGAGCGCCACGACGCGCTCGTCGTGACCGACGAGGTGTACGAGCATCTCGCGTTCGACGCACCGCACCGCCCGATCGCGACGCTGCCCGGCGCCCGCGATCGCACGATCTCGATCTCCTCGGGCGGCAAGACGTTCTCGGTCACCGGCTGGAAGGTCGGCTGGATCACCGCGCCCGCACCGCTCGTCACCGCGGTGCTCGCGGTCAAGCAATACCTCACGTACGTCAACGGCGCGCCGTTCCAGCCGGCGATCGCGACGGGGCTCGGCCTGCCCGACGCCTTCTTCGCCGGAGCCGCGGCGACGCTCGCGGCGAAACGCGACGTGCTCACCGCGGGCCTCGAGGCGGCCGGGTTCACGGTCGCGCGCCCGCAGGCGGGCTACTTCGTCGTCGCGGATGCCTCGGCGCTCGGCTTCTCCGACGCGGCCGAGCTGTGCCGTCGCCTGCCCGAGCTCGCGGGCGTCGTCGGGGTGCCCGTGTCGGCGTTCGTGCACGCCGACCGGCACGACGCGTACGGCAGCCTCGTGCGATTCGCGTTCTGCAAGCGCCTCGAGGTGCTCGAGGAGGCGGCGGCGCGCCTCTCCGCACTGCCGCCGGTCGAGTAGCGAAGCGTCTCGAGGCCGCCCTCCTCAGCGCGGGACGACCCCGTACCGCCTGAGCGCGAGCGCCGGGTTCGTACGGCGCACCGCGGCGATCCGCTCCCGCGAGATCCAGGCGACGGCGACGTCGGGCTGCTCGCCGAGCGCGGCGATCTCGACCCCCATCGGGTCGACGACGACACTGCGGCCCACCGCGACGGGCGGCGTCTGGTCGGCGGCGGCGAGGTAGACGGTGTTCTCGATCGCCCGGGCGAGCGCGAGCGTGCGCCAATGGTGCTCTTTCAGGGGCCCGCGCACCCACTCGGCGGGCACGAGCACGAGGTCGGCGCCCGCGTCGACGACGACCCGGGTCACCTCGGGGAACCGCAGGTCGTAACAGGTCTGCATGCCGACCGCGAGCCCGTCGACCGTGAAGATCTCGGGCTCGTCGAGCGCGCCCGCGACGACCCGGTCGGACTCGCGCTGCCCGAACGCGTCGTACAGGTGCTGCTTGCGGTAGCGGGCGATGAGGCGCCCGTCGTCGCCGAGCGCGACGAGCGTGTTCGAGAACCGCGAAGCGTCGCCCGGGATCTGCTCGAGCACCCCAGCGACGAGGTGCACGCCGAGTTCGCCCGCGAGCGCGCCGAGCGCCCGTACGAACCCGCCGTCGAGCGGCTCGGCCGCGTCGGCCATCTCCTGTCCGAGTTCGGGCGTGAAGAACATCGAGTACTCGGGGAACACGACGAGCCGCGCTCCTCGCCCCACCGCGATGCGTGCAAGGCGCTCGATCTCGTCGAGGTTCGCCGCTGCGTCCGCGACGGGTGCGAACTGTGCGATCGCGATCGCGAGTTCGTCACGGTCGGATGCCTCGTGCGCGTCGCTCATGCCTCCAGCGTAGGCCGCTCGTGCGGCGGCCGGGCGGTCTCGGTCGGGCCCGGACCGAACGTCCGGTTCAGCCCGCCGGGCGCGTCCGACGCTCGACGACCTCGCGCAGCCGTTCGAGCACCGGCACCGCCGCGGCGAGGGCGTCGCGCTCGGCCGGGTCGAGTTCGGCGAGCGCGTCGCCCACGATCGCCGCGCTCGCCTCGTCGAAGCGGGCGAGCAGGTCGAGTGCCTTCGCCGTCGCGCGAACCCGCACCCGCCGCCCGTCGCCCGCCTCGGCGAGCCGCTCGACGAGGTCGGCGGCCTCCATCGTCTTCAGGAGGTTGCTCACCGTCGGGCGGCTGAGCGCGAGCTCCTGCGCGAGCTCGCCCGGAGAGACGAGCGCGCCGTCTGGGAGTGCGCGCAGCACCTCGATCTGCGCGTCGGGGAGGTCGGGCAGGCCCTCAGCGGTGCGCGCGGCCCTGAGCAGCGTGCGCCGCAGGGGCGCGACGACGAGGTTGAGTCGCGCGAGCGACGGGTCGGTCGTCACGGCGGTCGCGGATGCCTCGGGGCGTGTCAGCGGCATCCGGTCAGTCTGCCATCTGCTCGCGCGGCCCCAGCCTCGCCGACAACGAGGAGCGCTCGTTGAGCGTCGACGGGTGGAACCCGGCCGTGCGCTTGTAGTCGTCGGCGATCTGCTGCAGCTCCTCGGCGGGGATGACGTCGTGGATGTCGGCGAACCCCTCGGGCGCGCGGTCGTAGGCGAGCTGCATGACCCGCTCGGGGCCGAGCCGACGGGTCATCTCGAGCAGGCGCGCGGTCGCGGGCCGGCGGTCGGCGTCGTAGGCGTCGAGCGCCGCGCGGATCGCCGCGGTGGTCGCGGCGGGGTCGGCCGCCGTGGTGCCGGCCGTCTTCTCGAGTTCGACGACCCGGTTCGCGAGGTGGAACGCGAGGGTGCGCGCGTCGAGGATCGCCTGGGACGCCCCGTTCGAACCATTCGGGTACATGGCGTGCGCGGCGTCGCCGAGGAGGACCGAACCGCCGAACCGCCACGCGGGCAGCGCCTCGCGGTCGACCATGGGGTACTCGAGGATCTCGTCGGCTGCGGCGATCGTCGCCGGCACGTCGAGCCAGTCGAATGTCCACGCGTCGAAGAGCTCGACGATCGGGGCGGGGTCGACGGGCCGGTTCCAGTCGGCCCGCTCTCGCGTGCCCTCCGGGGCGCGGCGTTCTGCGATGAAGTTGAGGCGGAGCATCCCCTCGCCTTCGCCTTCGCCTTCGCCTTCGCCTTCGCCTTCGCCTTCGAGCGGGTACGCGACGAACTTCTGCTCGCCGTCGCCCGCCATGATCATCGTGCGACCGTCGAGGTACGCGGGCACGGTCGCGGTGCCGCGCCACAGCACGAGGCCCGACCAGACGGGGGCGCCGTCCTCTGGGTACTCCTGCGCGCGCAGGGCCGAGTGGATGCCGTCGGCCGCGACGAGGACGTCGGCCGCGACCTCGAACTCCTCGCCGTCCGCCCGGGCGAAGCGGGCGAACTCGTGGCGCTCGCCGTGCTCGACCACCGCGAGGCGGCTGTCGAGGCGGATCGCATCGTTGCCGAGTCGACGGCGCACCTCGTCGACGAGGAGCATCTGGAACTCGCCGCGGTGCACCGAGAGCTGCGGCCAGTCGTAGCCCGCCTCGGTGCCGCGCGGCTCCGACCAGATGGGCTGGCCGTGGCGGTTGAAGTACGAGAGCCGACCGGGCTTCACCGCGATCGCCTCGACCTCGGCGGCGAGGCCGAGCTCGGTGAGCTCACGCACGGCATGCGGCAGCAGGTTGATGCCGACGCCGAGCGGGCGCAGTTCGGCGACCCGCTCGTAGACGACGATGTCGCTGAATCCGGCCCGGTGCAGGCTGAGCGCGGTGGCGAGCCCGCCGATGCCGGCGCCCGCGATGACGATCTTCACATGTCCTCCTTGTCACGTGCTGGTCACGTGCGATCGCCGAGCGATCCACAAGGATAGTTTTGCAACAAAATCAAATATGCGTCAAGGCCGCCGACGCGACGACAAGTCCGGAGAATGGCGCGTCCAGGCTCGCACTACCCCGCGCCCATGACGGTCGACGTAGGATCAAGGCGAACCCGATTACCTGGCCGATCACGCCCGCGATGCCCGACCAGTCGTCGGCGCCGCCGGTCACCTCGATCGCACCGAGGGCCCGCTCGACGACGAACACCAGCGAGATCGCGATGAACGGGATGGCAAGGCCCACCGCGATGTCGGGCAGGGTCCACCGGTTCACGGTCAGCCCGAGGCTGCGCCACACGGGGCGGTGGTTCCGGCGATACCAGATGATGACGAAGATGCCGGACAGGAGTCTGACGACGTTGAGGATCAGGCTGATCATGGGCGGCGACGCTCGGTCTCGGGGTCAGCTTTCGGAGGCCGCAGCGTCGGGTGCGGGCGTCGCGAGCGCTGGTGCCTGCGATTCAGGGCTGCGCGAGGCATCCCAACGCCGGAACACGAGGAATGCCACCGCGGTCGCGATCAGCAGCACGACGACGGCCGGAACACTCGCCTCGGTGCCGAAGTCTCCGCCGGTCAGCCAGTCGGGCGAACCTTCGGTCGGCTGCAGGTAGATCGCCGAAGTCGTGAGCGGCGGAAGGCCGCTCACGGGGATGCCGTAGAGGTTGCCCATCGCGAAGTTCCAGCCGGCGTGGAACCCGATCACGATCCACAGCGCGCCCTGGCGAAGCACGATGAACGTCGCGAACAGTGCGTAGAGCAGGATCATCGAGAACGGCAGCGGGTGCAGCAGCACCCCGTGGATCAGTGTGAAGACGACGGCCGGCAGCAGCACCGCGAGCCACCCCGGCAGCTTCAGCGCACCGTTCTGCAGCAGGAAGCCGCGAACGAGCAGCTCCTCGGAGCCGCCCTGCACGAAGAAGGTCAGCGCGAGCAGCACGAGCAGCCCGGTCGCGGCCCAGCCGGAGGTCGTTTCCGCGGGGGCCGCGACCTGCTCGTAGGCGCCGATCGCCCAGAGGAACAGCGCCGGGATCGAGAGCAGCACGATGCCGCCGACGAAGCCGAGCAGCATCGTGACCACGCCGCGGCCCGGGCGGCGGAAGCCCAGCGTGCGGACCGCACGCCGTTCGAACAACACGACCCACAGGATGATGAACAGCCCGGCCGCGGCGAACGAGATCGACTGCTGCAGCTGCGCCTCCGGCGAGCCCGTCGGCACCTTCCAGACGTTGATGAGCACGCCGAGCACCGCGGACTGCACGATGAAGATGCCGCCCAGGAACACGAGGATGTACGCCAACCACCACGGCGTCACCCGCCTACCGCTCGCGGCGTCCTGAACGAACTGCGTACTGCGAACCGACATCGGTCACTCCTCCGAACGAAAGGGCGGGAAAGGTTCCGAAATCACGCTACCGGGGACGGGGGTTTCGGCGTGGAAGTGCAGAATCTCGGCGCGTCCGAGCGACCAGGCTTCGCCACACCGTGCGTTCGAGGGCATCCCGTGCCAACTCATGACGCATAGCAGCTGAAGGACAAGGCTCAGAGAATGCCGAAGGCCCGGAATCGCGAACGATTCCGGGCCTTCATCTGTTGCGGGGGCAGGATTTGAACCTACGACCTCTGGGTTATGAGCCCAGCGAGCTACCGAGCTGCTCCACCCCGCGTCACAAGGAAGAGTCTACACGGCCGCGGGGGCCGCTCGGACCGCATGGCGCTCCAGGGGATCGAGTGCGAGCGAAACGCGGGGAATCGCGCGCACGCGTCACGGAGGGCAGGGCCGCCGCCGGGCAAGACAAAAGGCTCCTGACCTGGCGAAACGCCTGATCAGGAGCCTTTTCTTTGTTGCGGGGACAGGATTTGAACCTGCGACCTCTGGGTTATGAGCCCAGCGAGCTACCGAACTGCTCCACCCCGCGGCACAAGAGAAAACACTATCACGGGATCTCGCACTCGTCCAATCGGCCCCCACCTCCATCGACTGAACGCCGCGAACGAACCTCGCCCGCCGAACGGCCCGCCGAGTGTGCAGCGGGTGCACACCTCGCCGATTCCATTGGAGATCTCCACAGCGACCGCACGCGTTCGCCCGTGGCATCCGCGAAGCTTTGTTAGGACTCTTTCTTTTCAGGGCGGCGACTTGGTACCGTCTCGCAACCGCCGTGATCACGGCGGCCGAGGCCACGATCGACGAGGATCCCATGTCACCACTCCCCCTGCTGCGCGGGGCGGCCGCCGCCGTCGCCGCCACCGCGCTCATCGCCACCGCCGCGGCCGCACCGGCCGCGGCGCACCAGCGCCACCAGCCCGAAGGCCCGAGCGACATCAACGGCTACCGCAGCGTCGGCTACCTCATGGCCGACACCCCGGTCACCCGCGACTTCCAGATCGCCGACCTGCTGAAGAACGGCGCGATCGAAGACGTCACCCACATCAACTACGCCTTCGGCAACGTCACCGAGAACCTCGTCTGCGAGATCACCGACGTGCCCGGCGAGGGCGACGCGTACAACGACTACCTGCGGCTCGTCACCGCCCAGGACTCGGTCGACGGCAAGCGCGACAAGACGAACAAGCACCAGCGGCTCGCCGGCAACTTCAACCAGCTGAAGAAGCTCAAGGCCGTGAGCCCCGAGACGAAGATCCTCGTCTCGCTCGGCGGCTGGACCTGGTCCGACCACTTCTCGGCGGCGGCAGCCACTCCCGAGAGCCGCGAGAAGCTCGTCTCCTCCTGCCTCGACATCTACCTGAAGGGCAACCTGCCGAAGGTCGGCGGGCTCGGCGGCGAGGGGGTCGCCGCGGGCATCTTCGACGGCATCGACGTCGACTGGGAGTGGCCCGTCAACGGCGGCGAGACCTCCAACGCGAGCCCCGCCGACCGCGAGAACTTCCTCGCGCTCATGGAGGAGTTCCGCAGCCAGCTCGACGCCTACGGCGACGAGACCGACGAGGACTACCTGCTCACCGCGTTCGCCCCGGCCGGCGGATGGAACACGAACGCCGGCGGATGGACCGACCCGCGCCTCTTCGAGGTCGTCGACTTCCTGAACATCCAGGGCTACGACTACGCCGGCGGATGGACCGGCAACACCGGCCACCAGGGCAACCTGCACCCCGACGGGTCGAACAACTGGGGCCTCGCCCTCGACAACGCTGTTGGCCTCTACACGGCCGCCGGAGCCAGCCCCGAGCAGCTCAACATCGGCATCCCCGCCTACGGCCAAGGCTGGACGAACGTCACCGTCGGCGACCGCGCCGTGTGGACGCCCGACGCCTCGGTGACCTCGATCGGCACGAAGCCCTACTACGAGATCCGCTCGATCGGCGAGGGGTACTACGACCCGGCGCTCGGCGCCTCGTGGCGCTACGACGCCGTCACCGGCCAGTGGTGGAGCCTCGACGACCCGAAGTCGGTGCAGCAGAAGGCCGAATGGCTCGCCGAGCAGGGCTACGGCGGCGCCATGTGGTGGGACCTCTCGGGCGACTACCGCAACGAACTCGGCGGCACGCTCGGCCACACGCTGCGCGCCGCCGCCGAGGGTCCGCTCGACTGACCGTCACCAGAGCGAGCCTGCGGCCGCGGCCGACCTTCTCCCGGTCGGCCGCGGTCGTGCTCGTTCAGGCCCGGTTCGTCGCGACGATCTCGTACGACAACGGCAGCCACCGCTCCTCGGGCCAGCCATACATGCCCTGCCCCTGCGAAGTCGTCGCCGGGTAGACCTGCCACGGCACCGAGTAGTGCTCGTCGAACCGGTCGACCACGAGCCCGGCCGCGCGCATCGCACCGAGCACCTCGCTCAGCGGGTGCAGCCACTCCCAGGTGCGACCGTGCTCGAGCCGCGCCTCGGGGTCGGCGTAGTCGCTCGGGTCGTCGATCACGTCGGGCTTGCCGCTGCCGTAGGCGTACTGCACGGTGGGCAGCCCGCCGGGGCCGTCGGCCCCGTCGAGCACCATTGCAGCCGGATGCCCCTCGGCGAAGTAGACCCGGCCGCCCGGCTTGAGGAACCAGGCGACGATCCGCGCCCACTCGGCGATGTCGGGCAGCCAGTTGATGGTGCCCCACGTCACGAACACGAGGTCGAACGACTCGGGCTCGGGCAGCATGTGGCGGGCGTCGTACACATTCGACTCGATGAACCGGGCACGGCCCGTCACGCCCAGCTCGGCCGCCATGCGGCGTGCCTCGGCGACCGCCGACGGCGAGAAGTCGATGCCGACGACGCTCGCCCCGAGGTTCACGAGCGAGAGCGAGTCGGAGCCGAAGTGGCACTGCAGGTGCAGCACCCGCACGCCGTCGAGCCCCTCGGGGAAGAGCTCGGCGATGCCGGCAGCGGAGATCGGGTCGAGCACGCTGCCGCCCTCGCGGAGCGGTGACTGGTCGTAGAAGTCGCTCGCGACGTGCACGCCGACGCGTTCGTCCCAGTTGGCCCGGTTGTCGTCGAGCCACTCGCCGTCGCGCAGGTCGAGTCCCACGATCAGTTGCCGGAACCCTCGGTCGAGCCGTCGCCGCTCTGCTCCGCGTTCGACAGCGCGATCATCTTCGAGATCGTGTCGGCGAGCTTCGCGTCGGCGGCGCCGTATGCCACCCAGTCGCCCGCGGCGAGTGCGGCCTGCTTGTCCTTCAGGGCCTGTGCGGCCTGGTTGAGGAGCGCCTGCATCTCGTCGCTCGGGGTCTCGGGCGAGGTCGGCGTGCCGCCCTCCTCGGGCGTCGGCGTCGCGCCGGGCTCCACCTCGTTGTCTCCGGCCGTCGCACCCGAGTCGCCGCCGAACAGCACGTCGAGCGCCTGGTCGAGGGTGTCCTGGAAGGCGATCTGGTCACCGAAGGCAACGAGCACCTTCTGGAGCAGCGGGTAGCTCGTGTCACCCGTCGACTTCACGTAGACCGGCTGCACGTACAGCAGGCCTCCGCCGACCGGCACGGTCAGCAGGTTGCCGTTGATCACGTCGGACTGGCCCTGCTTCAGCAGGTTGAGCGACTGCGACACGCTCGGGTCGGAGTCGAACTTCGCCTGCACCTGACCGGGGCCGGGCACGTTGTCGTCTTCGGGCAGGGTCAGCAGCCGGAGCTTGCCGTAGCCGTCGGAACGTTCACCGTCGGACGCACCCGCATCGGAGTCGACCGCGAGGTACCCGCGCAGCACGTTGCGGCTCTCGTCGCCGCGCGCCTCGGGGATGAAGGTCGAGTACAGCGAGTAGGCGGGCGCCTCCTGGCCGGGCATCTGCATGGTCAGGTAGTACGGCGGCTGCAGCAGTGCCGTGTTCGCGCCGGCCGTCGGCTCCTTCGGCGTCGTCCACGCGTCTTCGCGCGAGTAGAACGGGCTCGCCTCGGTGACGTGGTAGCGGCCGAGCACGGAGCGCTGCACCTTGAACAGGTCGGACGGGTAGCGGACGTGCGACATCAGCTCGCCCGACATCTCGCTCATCGGCTGGATCGTGGTCGGGAAGACCTTCTGCCAGGTCTGGAGGATCGGGTCCTCCTCGTCCCACGCGTAGAGCGTGACCGAACCGTCGTAGGCGTCGACCGTGGCCTTCACCGAGTTGCGGATGTAGTTGATCTCGTCGAACGCGAGCGCCGGGGTGACGCCCTCGTTGTCGGCGATCGCCTCGCTCATGCTGACCTTGTTCGAGTACGGGTACTGGTCGGAGAGCGTGTAGCCGTCGACGATCCACACGAGCTTGCCGTCGACGATCGACGGGTACGTCTCGGAGTCGAGCGTCAGGTACGGGGCGACCTTCTGCACGCGCTGGATCGGGTCGCGGTCGTAGAGGATCTGCGAGTCCTCGGTGACCTGGTCGGAGAGGAAGATCTGCTCGGACTGGAACTTCAGCGCGTAGATGAGCTTCGTGAAGACGTTGTCGAGCTTCGGCCCGCCGTCGCCAGAGAAGGTCGTCTGAGTCTGCTCGTCGTTGTCGCTGCCCGCCGGGTAGTCGAGCTCGATCGGCTCGCTGTCTTTCGGGGCGCCGACGATCGAGTACTGCGGCGAGCTCTCGCCGAAGTAGACGCGCGGCTCGAAGTCGCCGAGCGAGCCCGCCTGCGGGATGCCCGACTCGAGGAACACCGGCTGCCCGTCGACCGAGCGCTGGTTGCCGGCTGCGGCGACGAGGCCGTAGCCGTGCGTGTAGACGAGGTGCGAGTTGTACCAGGTCTCGGCGTCGCCGAGGCCCGAGAGCTTGACGTCGCGCACCGCGACCACCGTGTCCTGCGTCTGGCCGTCGATCTCGTAGCGGTCGACGTCGAGCTGCTTCGGGAACTGGTAGTACTGGCGGAACTGCTCGAGCTGCTGGAAGGCCGGTGCGATGACGAGCGGGTCCATCAGACGGATGTTCGCCGTCGTCTCGGCGTCGGAGCGGAGCGCGCCGGGCTCGGCGTCGGTCTTCGCCGCGAACGGGATCTCCTCGACGTCGGCGACGTTGTACGCGTCACGGGTGAGATCGATGTTGCGCTGGATGAACGGCGCCTCGAGCGACTTCGCGTTCGGGTCGACCTGGAAGCGCTGCACCACCCACGGGTAGAGCGAGCCCACGAGCAGCGCGGTGACGACGAGGAGCGCCGTGCCGATGAGCGGCAGCCGCCAGCGGCCCATGATCGCCGTCACGAAGAAGAGGATCGCGACGACGACCGCGATGCCCGCGAGGATGCCGCGGCCCGGGATGGTGGCATTGACGTCGGTGTAGGCGGCACCCGTGATGAGGTCGCCCGTCTCGGTGACGGTCGCGTACTGGTCGAGCCAGATGCTGACGCCCTGGAGCAGCAGGTAGAGCCCCGCGGTCACGGCGATCTGGATGCGGGCCGACTTCGAGATGACGACCTCGCGACCGCTCACGCGGATGGCGCCGTAGAGGTAGTTCGTCGCGATGACGAGCAGCACCGACAGCAGCACGACCGCCGAGGCGAAGCCGACGACGCTGCGGTAGAAGGGCAGCTCGAAGACGTAGAAGCCGATGTCGAAGCCGAACTGCGGGTCGGTCTGACCGAACGGCGTGCGGTTGAGCCACGCGAGGGTGACCTCCCAGCGGCTCGACGCCGAGACGCCGGCGAAGATGCCGAGCACCGCGGGGATGCCGTACATCGCGAGGCGGCGCAGCGGCTCGAACACCTCCTGGTAGCGGTCGAGCTGCGAGTTGAGCTTCGCGTAGACGGGGCGCGTGCGGTACGCGATCTGGATCGACCCCCAGATCGGCAGCGCCATCGCGAAGAAGCCGATGAGGAACAGCGAGATGCGCGCGATCCACTCGGTGGTCAGCACGTCGAGGTAGCCGAGCTGCTGGAACCACAGCACGTCGGCGTAGACGCCCGCGAACATGAAGAACGCGATCACGAGAACGGCCACCACCCCGATCGTGATCGCGATCGGCGCGCGACGGCGCTGGATCCTCGGTTCTTGCGGCTGTGCTGACACTCTCGGCCTCTTGCTTCGGTCGGGATGGGATCGAGACTCCATCCTAGAGTCGCGATGCTTGGAATCTGCTGCTGGTCAGGAGGCGTCGCATGACGGGTAGGAGCCCGTCAGTTCGCCGTCACCCAGGTCTTCGACGATCGTGCGGGCCTGGTCGAGCGTCGAGACCGCGAACACGGTCAGTCCGTCTGGGACGTTGCCCACGACCTCGTCGCAGTTCGACTCGGGTGCCAGGAACCACTCGGCGTCGGCGTCGTGCGCCCCCCACAGCTTCTGCCGGATGCCGCCGATCGCCCCGACGGCACCCGCCGAGTCGATCGTGCCGGTGCCGGCGACGATCTCGCCGCCGGTCATCGCACCGGGCGTCAGCTCGTCGACGATGCCGAGCGCGAACATCATGCCGGCGCTCGGGCCGCCCACGTTGTCGAGTTGCAGCTCGACGTCGATCGGGAACTCGTAGTGCATGCGCACCCCGACCCCGAGCACGGCGACGCCGTTGCGGTCGACCGGGGTGACCTCGACGGTCTCGCGCACGCCGTCGCGTTCGATCTCGATCGACGCCGGGGCATCCGTGCCGTGTTCGCGGACCGCGGACTGCAGCTCGCCGATCGAGTTCACCGGGGTGCCGTCGAGGGAGACGACCACGTCGTCCTCCTCGAGCACGCCGTCGGCGGGCGACCCCTCGAGCAGCCCGACGATCGTCACCTCGCGCGGGAAGTCGTAGCCGAGCTCGACGAGGGCCGCGGCGATCGCATCCTGCTGCGAGTCGACCATGGCCGCCTCGTTCTGGGCGTCGCGGTCCTCATTGCTGACGCCGGGCGGGAAGACGGCCTCGACCGGGATGACGGTGCGGGTCTTGTCGCCCCAGGCCCAGAGCACCTCGAGCCAGTTCGGGGTGTTGCCCGGGCGCCCGACGACCGAGACCGTCAGGAGGTTCAGCTCGCCTTCGGTCGGGTAGGTCGTCTCGTCGGGGATCGAGATGAGCGCGACCTCGTCGCCGTCGGCGTTCTCGGCGGTGCCGAGGGTGTCGTACACGGGGCCCGGCTTCTCGATGACGTACGGCGACGGGAGCAGGCCGAACACGATCGCGATGACCGTCGCGACGGTGACGGCGGCCCAGCCGATGCGTTCGCGCCGCGATCGCCGACCGTGCTCGGAGGGCGCCGACGGCTCGTCGGAGAAGAGGGCCATCGGGCAGTCCTTTCGCACCGTTCGCGGCGTCGGCCGGTCGTACGCGGCGACGGGCCGGTGAAGCGGGCTGGCCGAGCCGCGCTGTTCGCGAAGGGCGGACACCCGGAAAGCCAGCCTAGGCCATTTCCCAGTCGCAGCGCCGGAAGCCCGCGTTACGGTGGAACCGACGAGAGCTGGAGGTGGCGAACGTGGCCGATCAAGATGGTGGTTCCGGCGACCGGAACCCCGAGGACGAGTTCCGCGACATGCTGCGCGAACTGCTGTCGGGTGCCGGCGGCATCGACCCGTCGAGCCTCGCGGGCGCGGCCGGCCTGCCGAACGACCCGGCGAGCGTCGCCGCGCTGTTCAGCCAGCTGCAGCAGGCGATGAACCGCAGCGGCGACGGCATCGACTGGAGCATCGCCGCCCGCCAGGGCGAGGAGCGCGCGTCGCAGGGCCAGACCCAGATCTCCGACGCCGACCGGGCCAGGTTCGACCAGGCGTTCCAGGTCGCGTCGCTCTGGCTCGACGAGGCCGTCGACTTCTCCGCTCCCCCGCAGACGCCCGAGCTCCTGACGCGCCGCGCGTGGGCCGCGGCGACGATGCCCCTCTGGACCCAGCTCGCCGAGCCCGTCGCGCTCTCCATCTCCGAGGCCCTCACCCGCGTCATGCGGGAGCAGGCGCCCGAGGAGATGCAGCCGATGATCGAGAACGCGAGCCGGATGCTCCGCGGCATCGGCGGCACGCTGTTCGCCATGCAGCTCGGCCAGGTCGTCGGGCAGCTCTCCACCGAGGTCGTCTCGGGCGGCGACATCGGCATTCCCCTGCTCGACGACTCGCGTGCGGCGATCCTGCCCCAGAACGCGGCCGCGTTCGGCGACGGGCTCGACATCCCGGCCGACCAGGTCGAGCTGTACCTCGCGGTCCGCGAGCTCGCCCATGCGCGGCTGTTCCGGCACGCGCGCTGGCTCCGGCTGCACCTCATCACGGCGATCACGGCGTTCGCGCACGGCATCGACATCGACACCGACCGACTCGAGGAGCTCGCCGAGGGCTTCGACCCCGCGAACACCGAGGAGCTGCGGCAGGCGGTCGTCGGCGGCACGCTGATCCGCCCGAAGAGCGAGGCGCAGCAGTCGGCGCTCGACCGGCTCGAGACGATGCTCGCGCTCGTCGAGGGCTGGGTCGATCAGGTCACCGCGGATGCCACGGGCCGCCTGCCGCGCACCGAGGCCATCGCCGAGTCGATCCGCCGCCGTCGCGCCTCGGGCGGGCCGGCCGAGTCGGCGTTCGCCACCCTCGTCGGCCTCGAGCTGCGGCCGCGCCGCCTGCGCGAGGCGGCCGCGATGTGGCGTGCGGTGACCGAGGCCGTCGGCGTCGAGGCGCGCGACGCCCTGTGGGCGCACCCCGATCTCCTGCCCACCGCCGCCGACCTCGACGACCCGAGCGCGCTCGTCGCCCGACTGACCGGCAGCGACGCGGCCGAGAACGAGGCCGACGACGAGTTCGACCAGGCGCTCGAGCAGCTGCTGCGCGGCGAGACCCCTGCGGGCCCCGGCGAAGACGGCGAGGAGCCGCCCGCGAGCTGACGCGCGGCTTCTGCTTCACCGCGGAGCCCGACCGGGCGCCTGTGGATGGATTCCGTCGGTCGACCCGCCGGTGCGCCATGCTCTCGGCATGTCACCGCGCATCGATCCGGCACTCCCCCTCGTGTGGCGTTCGCCGCACGAGCTCCAGCTTGGCGGCGAGGTGCCGCGCGTCGTGCTCGCCGACCCCGGCGCGCTCGAGACCGGGCTCCTCGCGGCGCTCCGGCACGGGGCGAGTCGCGCGACGCTGCACACGATCGGTGCGGGGTTCGACGGCACACCGGCCGAGGTCGACCGGCTGCTCGCGCGGCTCGCACCCGCGTTCGAGCACGACGACGAGAGTGCCGTCGAGACGGCAGGCACCGCAACAGGCGCCGATGCCGGCGCGCCCGACGAACCCGCCCCGCGGGTGCTGCTCGACGTCGACGCCGCCTTCGGCGTGCTGCTCGAGCGCCGCCTCACCGAGCTCGGGTACGAGGTCGTCGCCGGCGGCGCCGCCGATCCCGCCGCCGGTGCCGCGCCCGGCACGGCCCCGCCCGCGCTCGTCGTGATCGCCGCGCACTGGGTCGTCGCCCCCGGCCGTCACCTGCCCTGGCTGCGCGCCGACGTGCCGCACCTCGCGGTCGTCGACGACGAGGCCGGCTGGCGCATCGGCCCGCTCGTCGTCCCGGGCCACGGCTCGTGCCTGCGCTGCCTCGAGCTCGAACGGCGCGACCGCGACCCGGCGTGGCCCGTCATCGCCGCGCAACTCGCGGGGCGCCCCGCGCCGCCCGCACCCCGTGGCATCCGCACCCTCGTCGACGCAGCCGCGATCGCGGCGGGCGCCGTCGATGACCACCTGCGATCGGGTGCGACCGCCCTCGCCGGGCGCAGCGTCAGACTCGCTGCGGGCGATCCGCAGGCAACGGAGCACCCGGCGCACCCCGAGTGCGGGTGTCGAGCTCCTGCAGGAACCGCGACGGCTCCCGCTCGCCGCGCTGACCGTCGCCGAGCCGCGCCCAGCTCAGTTCGAGCCGTCGCCGTGCCCGCGTGAGGCCGACGTAGAGGAGGCGACGCTCCTCCTCGATCGCGTCGAACCCCTTCGCGTAGCTGATCGGCAGCATGCCCTCGCTCACGCCGACGACGAACACCTCGTCCCATTCGAGGCCCTTCGCCGAGTGCAGGGTCGCGAGGGTCACCACGGCGAGTGCGGGTTCGTGCTGCGCCTCGGCGCGCGCCCGGAGGTCGTCGGCGAACTGACGGAAGGTGGTGCCCTCGGGCGCGTCGTCGACGAGGCGGGCGATCGCGTTGAGGGACTCCCACCGGGTGCGCACGGCACCGGGGCCCTCGGGCGCCTGCACGCTCCAGCCGATCGAGCGCAGCACGTCGCTCACCGACTTGAACAGCGGTTCGCCCGTGATCGTGAGCGCGGCGGCGCGCAGCGCGTGCACCGCTTCGCGCACCTCGGGCTGGTCGAAGAAGCGAGCTGCGCCGCGCACCCGCGAGCCGACGCCGACCTCGTCGAGCGCGCGCTCGAGGATCGCGGACTGCGAGTTCACGCGCATGAGCACCGCGATCGACTCGGGCGGAACCCCCGCGTCGATCCGGTCGCGGATCCGGGTCGCCACCCCGCGCGCCTCGGCGAGGTCGGAGGCGTACTCGGTGACGATCGGCTCGGGCGCCCGCTCGTCGCGGTCGACGGCGGCGAGCCGCAGCGCCCCTTCGCGGCCGCGCATCAGCTGGTTCGCCGTGGCCACGATGCGGCCCGTCGAACGGTAGTTGCGCTCGAGGCGCACGACCGTCGACTCGGTGTACCGGCGCTCGAAGCCGAGCAGGTATCGCGAGCTCGCGCCCGCGAAGGAGTAGATGGTCTGGCTCGCGTCGCCGACGACGCAGAGCTCGCTTCGGTCGCCGAGCCAGAGCTCGAGCAGCTGCTGCTGGGCGGGCGAGACGTCTTGGTACTCGTCGACGATGAAGTGGCGGTAGCTCTCGCGCACCTGCATGGCGACGGATGGCTCGGACTCGATCATTCCGGCGGTGGCGAGCAGCACGTCCTCGAAGTCGAGCATGCGGCGCTCGTCCTTCACCTGCTCGTAGGACTCGACGAGTTCGAGGAACTGCTCGGCGGTGAGCCGCCCGGGAGCTCCGCGCATCGCGAGCCGCGACGCGTACGACTCGGGCCCGAGCACGCTGACCTTGCGCCACTCGATCTCGGCGGCGACGTCGCGCAGCGTCGCCACGTCGACCTTGAGCTTCACCCGTTCGGCGGCCTGCCCGAGGAGTCGCCCCTTGTAGTCGAGCACCCGCGGCGCGGGTCCGCCCGCGACGAGCGGCCAGAAGTGGTTGAGCTGCGCGAGCGCCGCCGCGTGGAAGGTGCGTGCGCGCACCGCCCCCGCGCCGAGCGCGCCGAGGCGTGCGCGCAGTTCGGCGGCGGCGCGCGAGGTGAAGGTGAGCGCCATCACCCGCGCAGGGTCGTACGCCCCCGAGGCGACCCCGTAGGCGATGCGGTGCGTGATCGCCCGGGTCTTGCCGGTGCCGGCGCCCGCGAGCACGCACACCGGACCGTGCAGGGCTTCGGCGACGACGCGCTGCTCGGCGTCGAGTGCGTCGAGGAGCGGATCGCCGGTTCGGGGGCCGTCGTCGAGGGCACCGTCGGCCGGCACGCCTCCGCTCGCCGTCGTCACGAGCTCGACCATTCGGCCATCCGCCCTGCGGCGTCGACCGGCCCGCCGTACCAGCGTTCGATGATCCATCGGGCGATCGAGGTCTCGCCGGGCAGGGTCACTCCGCCCCAAGATTCAGCGAGCTCGTCGCGCGTGAACCAGCGCAGTTCGAGGATCTCCTCGCCGTCGGGCCGCGCGAGCTCGGGATCGACGCCGGGGGCGAGCCGTGCCGAGAACCCCAGCATGAGGCTCGCCGGGAACGGCCACGGCTGCGAACCGAGGTACTCGACCCGGTCGACCGCGAGGCCCGCCTCCTCGGCGATCTCTCGCACGACGGCGTCTTCGAGCGACTCGCCAGGCTCGACGAAGCCCGCGAGCAGCGAGAAGCGGCGCTGCTCCCACAGCGCGTTCGAGCCGAGCAGGAGGCGGTCGTCGTCATCGGTGACGAGCACGATCACAGCCGGGTCGGTGCGCGGGAACAGCATCGCGCCGTCGCGGTCGCACCGGCGCGTCCAGCCGGCCTGCACCGGCGTCGTGGTGGAGCCGCAGCGGGGGCAGAACGCGTGCGTCGCGTGCCAGTTGGCGAGCGCGAGCGCCTCGACGAAGAGACCGGTGTCGAGCTCGCCGAGCTGCGTCGCGGCCGCGCGCAGCGTCGCCCACCGCGCCGCCTCGGGTTCGACGGCCGCCGCCGTCTCGTCGTCGACCGCCCTGAACTCGTAGGCGAGCGCGCGGTCGCCGCCGCGGCCGAGGTAGGCGCGCAGCATCCCGCCGGGCGCAGCCGAGGGCTCGAACAGTTCGAGCGCAGGTGCCGAACCGTCGACCTGCTCGGCGAGGAGCGCACGGTCGCCGTGCACGAGCAGGACCCGCGAGGCCGGGTCGGCGTCGAACACGTCGAAGAGCGCCGGATCGGCGCGCCGCTCGGCGTCGCGATCGATCACGGCCCGCGCGAACGGCGGAGTCGGGCCTTCGTCGGTCACTTCGCCCCTCTCGCTGCTGGCTGCGGAGTCGGCGGGAAGGTGTGGCGGTCGCCCGCTGCCGCGACAAGCCTGCTTAAGCTGAATGCCATGGCCAGACCCCCTCTCACTCTAGCCGCGTTGGCCACGGCGGCGGTGCCCGGACTCGAGGTCCGCGCCGCCCGGGCGCACACGCGGCGCAGCCACGGGGCCTTCGACGCCGTCGAGTTCCGCACCACCGACGACCGCCACCTCATCATCCGGGTTCCCCGCTCGCAGGCCGCCGAGTCCGAGCAGTCCGCAGACCTCGTCGCGCTGCGCGCCCTCACGCCGGGCGTGCGCAGTCGGCTGCCCTTCGCGGTGCCGTCGTTCGTCGGCCAGGCGCCCATCGACGGCACCCGCGCCGTCGTCACCGACTTCGTCCCGGGCGTCGTCTCGACCGCCGACGAGCTCACCGCGCACGACCGGCTCGCCGAGTCGGTGGGCCTCGCGATCGCCGCGATCCACTCGCTGCCCGCCGGTTTCGTCGGCGACGCCGGCCTCCCCCGGCAGGATGCCACGGAGACCCGTGAGTCGGTCGTCACCCTCATCGGCCGTGCCGCCGACACCGGGCACCTGCCTGCGGCGCTGCTGCGCCGCTGGGAGGAGGCGACCGACGACGACACGCTCTGGCGGTTCCGCCCGACGGTCGTGCACGGCACGCTGACGGCCGACTCGATCCTGGGCGACGGTGAGACGGTGACCGGCGTGCTCGGCTGGTCCGGTCTCGCCGAGGGCGACCCCGCCCGCGACCTGCACTGGCTGCTCACCTCGCGGGGCGCCGCCGCCGAACGAGCGCTCGGCGCCTACATCGCGGCCCGCGAGGGCGGCGCCGACGCGCACCTGCCGCAGCGGGCGCTGCTCTACGGCGAGCTCGAGCTCGCCCGGTGGCTGCTGCACGGGGTCGACGAGCGCGACGACACGATCATCGCCGACGCCGTCGGCCTCCTCGACGGGCTCGTCGAGAGCGTCCACGACCACTCGAGCGAACCGCTCTCGCCCGAGACCGGGCCGATCCTCGCGGTCGGCGACGTCGAACGCCTGCTCGACGAGACGCCGCGGGGCCGCGTCCCGGTCGAGCGCAGCGGCACGATGCTCACCGACAGCTACGACTTCTCGGAGCTCGACCGGCTCGCGCCCGGCGCCGCCGGCTCGCCGGGTTCGGCCGGTGCTCCGCCCATGGATGCCACGGCGCCGATCCCGCTCGACCTCAGCGACTGGGGCGACGCGGCGCCCCAGTCGGGTGACGACGACTCGCGTCAGACGCGCGACGCGGGTTCGCCCGACTCGGGCGACGCGACCGACGACCAGGCCCGCCGCAACGCCGCCTCGTCGTAGATCTCGTCGGGTCTGATCACCCGGTCGTCCTCGACGAAGTAGAAGACGGCGTCGACGACCGCCGGGTCGACCCCCGCCCAGCTCGCGTAGGCGAGCCGGTAGAGGGCGAGCTGCGTCTGCTTGAGCTCGAGGTCGCGCGCGTCGCGCGGGGCCTTGCCTGTCTTCCAGTCGACGACCTGCACCCGGATGCCACGGGCGCCGAGCTCGGACCCGGGGTCGACGTCGTAGACCGCGTCGAGCTTGCAGACGAAGACGTTGCCGCCGATCGGAAGGTGCAGTTCGAGTTCGACCGCCTTCGGCCGGCGGTCGCCCCACTCGGAGGCGGCGAAGGTGGCCTGCAGCTCACGGAGGCGCTCGGAGTCGGCGCCGGGGCCGGTGCCGTCACCGGGCCCTCCGGCATCGAGCTCGATCAGTTCGTCGCCGTCGAACTCGCTTCGGCCGAACTCGTCGAGCGCGTCGAGCTCGTCGAACCCGTCGAACCCGTCGAACCCGTCGAACAGCGGCGGGGTCGCGGTGCCCGCGGCACCCGAGCCGCTCACGCGATCGCGGATCTCGTCGAGGGTGTCGCGCCCCGGATCGACGGCCGGAGCCCCGCCGCCTGCCGCGGCGCCGAGCGAGCGCTGCTCGACCCACTCGTGGAACAGCGTGCCGATGCGCGTCGCCCGGAACGGCCGTTGCGGCATCGGACGCCGGAGTGCGGCGGCGACCGCGAGCGGGTCGTCGACGTAGTCCTTGAAGCGCGAGGCGGGAACGCGCACCGGGATCTCGGGCGCTTCGGCGGGTTCGTGCCTGCGGCGGCGCTCTTCGAGGAGCAGACGGAGCTCGTCGGCGAGACGCGGCCCGATGCCGGCCCCGCTCGGCCGCTCACCGGCCTCTCGCACCGCCTCGGCGGCGGCCTCGACGGCCGCCCGCCGGTGCCCGAGCGGGTCGAGCGGCCAGCTCACGCGTTCGGCGGTACCGGTGCGGGGGTTCTCGTCGTCGGCGGGAGCGCCAGGCAACGCGTCGACGGGCACGATGCCCGCGACCACCAGTTCACGGAGGAACGGGCTCGGCTGCCGCGGCGCCTTCTGCGTCGACCACCACGAGCCGCTGAGCAGCAGCTCGGTGCGCGCCCGGGTCAGCGCTACGTAGGCGAGGCGGCGCTCCTCCTCGGCGTGCCGCTCGCGGTTCTCCTCCGCGAACGCCGACACGGCGGTGTCGAACTCGGACTGGCTCTGCACACCGCGCCACTGCAGTTCGGGCAGTTCGTCGGCGTCACCCTTGAACTCGTACGGCAGCTCGCCGAAGGCGAGCCATCCCTTCGTCGACCGCGGCTTGGAGGGCACCTCGGCGTCGACCATGCGCGGAATCGCCACCACGTCCCATTCGAGGCCCTTCGAGCCGTGGATCGACAGGACCTGCACGGCCCCCGGTTCGGGTTCGTCTTGACGCGGTGAGAGCCGGTCGCGCTGCTCGGCCTCGGTGAGCCAGCCGAGGAACGCGCCGAGCGTCGGCTGCTCGCTCATCTCGACGAAGCCGATGAGCAGTTCGTCGAACGCTTCGAGGCTGGGGGCGCCGAGCGTTTGGGCGGCGTTCGCGGCGACCTCGAGGTCGAGCATGAGCTCCTGCTGCACGAGGCTCACGAAGTCGATGAGCCCCAGGCCGGCCCGCCGCCGGAGCGCCTGCAACTGGGCGCCCGCGCGGCGCATGCGTGCAAGGCCCGTCTCGCTGAACCGGCTGAGCGCGGAATGCTCGTCGGGAGCGGTGAGGAGGAAGTCGAGGGCGTCGACGATCGAGGGCGACTCGTCGACCGCGATCGAGGTGCGGAGCCCGCGCCGCACCTCGTCGGCGAGCCGACGGCTCGCGAGGTCGCGATCGGCGAGCCACTTCGCGAGCGAACGCAGCGCGTCGAGGTCGGCCGGGCCGATGCGCCAGCGCGCCCCGCCCAGCACCCGCACGAGCTCGGAGCCCGCGGAGGGGTCGTGGACGACCCGGAGCACGCAGACGAGGTCGGCGATGACCGGCTGGTCGAGGAGCCCGGCCATGCCGAGCACGTGCACCGGCACGCCGCGTGCCCGGAGCGCTTCGGTGAAGACGTCGACGTTCGCGAAGGTGCGGCAGAGCAGCGCCCCGCTCGCCCCCTCGGCGCCGCGACCGAGCCGCTTCGCGAACCAGTCGGCCACCGCCACCGCTTCGCCGTCGATCGTCTCGCTCCAGCTCACGTCGAGTCGGCCCGGCCCGGCGAACGGCGAGGCGCCGAGCGGCGCCTTCGGGATCCCGGCGTCGAGCGGGGCGATGAGCGTGTTCGCGGCGTCGAGCACGATGCGCGGATTGCGCCAGCTCGTGGACAGGTCGTAGACCGCAGCCTCACCGGCCGCGGCGAAGTCGCGCCCGAAACGCGCGAGATTCGCGGAGCTCGCCCCGCGCCAGCCGTAGATCGACTGGTCGGGGTCGCCGACCGCCATCACCGCGTGCCCGCCGAAGAGGGCCGAGAGCAGTCGGGTCTGGACGACGCTCGTGTCTTGATACTCGTCGAGCAGCACCGTGCGGTAGCGCTCACGATGGGCGGCGACGACTTCTGGGTGGCGCTCGCAGATGGCGAGTGCCAGCGCGACCTGGTCGGAGAACTCGACGAATCCGCGCTGCTGCTTGACGGTCGCGTACGCATCGGCGAGCTCGAGGAGCGGCGGCAGCGCCCCGACCACGCCGAGCGCGTCGACGAAGGAGGCGAAATCGGTGCGCTTGCGCGGCGCCTCGATCGGCAGCCCTTCCATCTGCAGGAAGTCGCGCACCATGGCGCGCACGTCGCGGCTGTCGGCGACGTTCTCGGCGAGTGCGCGGCTCAGGCCGAGCACCGCCCCCGTGACCTTCTCGAGCGAGGCGTCGAGCTCGACGAGCCGCGGATCGGCCGAGGCCGCGACGACCTGGCGGGCGAGTTGCCACGCGGCCGCCTCGCCGAGCACCGAGGCGTCGGGTTCGCGGCCGATGAGCATCGCATGCTCGCGGTAGATCGAGCTCGCGAAGGCGTTGTACGTGCCGACCGCCGCCGACTCGATCGGGTCGAGCGCCACGGCGGCGATGCCCTCGTCGACGAGTTGCCCCACCCGCTCGCGCACGCGCTCGGCGAGCTCGCCGGCGGCCTTTCGGGTGAAGGTGAGCCCGAGCACCTCGGGCACCTCGACGTGCCCGTTCGCGAGCAGCCACACCACGCGGTTCGCCATGGTCTCGGTCTTGCCGCTGCCGGCGCCCGCGACCACGATGCTCTGCCCGTGCGGGTCGGCCTCGATCACTGCCCGCTGCTCGGGGGTCGGGGCGTGCAGGCCGAGACGGGTGGCGATCTCGAGGGCGCTCAGACCGACCGCTCCAGCGCCAGTGCTCTGCGCGGCGCTCATGCCGACACCGCCGGAACGAGGTGCACGCGGTACTGCCAGGCGCCGAAGCGCGACCCGAACCCGAGTTCGGCCGGCCCGTCGAACACTCCCCCGGCCATCGTCTGCGCGACCTGCTCGAGCCGCTCCCTGAAGGCCGCCTCGGCGTCGTCGTCGAACGGTTGCTGCGCCCGCTCGGTGTAGCCGTTGCCCGAAGTCGGCTTCGCGAGGTAGACGAGCTTCGCGCCGCCGAGCGTGCCGCGGTTCGGCACGGCGCCGGCCCGCGCGGCGAGCTGGTAGGCGGCCAGCTGCGGATGCGCGGCGGTCTGCGCCGCCGTCGGCGGGGTTCGCCCCGTCTTGAGGTCGACGATCACCGTGGTGCCGTCGGGCGAGGCCTCGACGCGGTCGATCGTGCCCGTGATGCGCACGCGGCCGAGCTCGAGGGTGAATCGCCCCTCGGCCTCGAGCAGCACCTTGCCGTCGTCGGCGAAGCCGGCGAGGTAGTCGGAGGCGCCCTCGGCCATGCGACGGGCGCCGCGGCGTTCGCGCTCGGCGACCCAGCCCGCCTCGAAGCGCACCTCCCGGAGTCGCTCCTCGACGCCCGCCCACAGCGTCTCGATGCTCGTGTCGCCGTCTTCCCGCGCTCCCGCCTCCTCCACGACGGCGTGGACGATCGTGCCGATCGAGGCGGCGATGCCCGAGGGCGGGGATGCCACGTGGTCGATGAACCAGCCGAGCGGCGACTCTTCGACGCGGTCGATCTGCGAGGGCGAGACGGCGACGACGGCCTCGGGGTCGCCTGCGAGGTCGACCAGCGGCGCGGTGGTCGACGGTGCGGCGAGGCCGTACCAGTCGTCGGGCTGCGCGCCGGGAACCCCGGCCTCTGCGAGGAGAGCGAGCGCGGCCGGTGCCTCGCCCATGGGTGAGGCGACCGTCTCGCGGCGGAGCGCGCCGACGAGCCCCCGCAGGTGCAACGGGCGCCCCCTCGGCGTGCGCAGCCGATCGGGCGCGTAGCCCATGAGCATCGAGGGCTGCTCGTCGTCGTTCGCGGTGCAGCTGAGCACGAGCTGCCGTTCGGCGCGCGAGGCGGCGAGCGCGAAGAGCCGCAGCTCGTCGCTGCGCACCGAGACGCGCGCCTCGGAGACGGACTCGACCTGCGGCAACGGGGTTCCGGCGCGCACGGCGGATGCGGTGCGCGCGAGGAGGCCCGCGTGCAGCAGGGTGCCGCGGGGCCGCAGGTTCGGCCAGACCCCGTCTTGCAGGCCCGCCACGACGACGATCTCGAACGATCGGCCGATGAGCGCGGGCGGGGTCGTCACGAGGACCGTCTCGGCGCTGCGCTGCGGTGCAAGCGAGTCTTCGGGCAGTTCGCTCGCGAGCACCTCGTCGACGAAGCGCACGGCCGGCGCGTCGGGTTCGCGTTCGACGAAGCGCTGCGCGGCCGCGAACAGCGCCACCGCGGCGTCGAGCGAGCGGTTGGCCTCGTCGGCGAGCACGCCGGTGCCGGCCGCCTGCGCGCCCCATTCGGCGGCGAGGCCGCTGCCCTCCCAGAGCGACCAGAGGATCTCCTCGACGGTGCGACCGCGTACCGCCTCGCCGCGGGCCGTGGTGATGAGCTTCGCGAGCCGCGCCGCACGCCGTGCGGGCGCCGCGTCGATCGAGTCGAAGCCGCCGGGGGCGCCGAGCGCCTCGACGAGCAGTTCGTCGCCCGTGCGGTCGCCGCCGTTGGCCAGCTCCTCGTGCCGCAGCGCGAGGCGCAGCCGCCGCAGGCCGACCCCGTCGAGCCGGCCGATCGGGCCGGTCAGCAGTGCCACCGCCAGTTCGGCGGTGAGCGGTTCGCGTTCGAGCACGAGGGAGGCGACGGTGAGCAGGGCTGCTGCGGCGGGGGCGTCGCGCAGGGCGGTCCGCGCCGCGCTGCCGGCGGTGGGCACCTCGGCGAGCGCGAGCCCTCGCTCGAAGGCGGGCACATCACCGCCCGAGCGCAGCACGACGGCCATCTGCGACCAGGGCACCCCGTCGAGGAGATGCCGCTCGCGGAGCACAGCGGCGACGGCGCGGCACTCGGCCGCGTGCGACGGCGCCTCGATCCCGACGACCGGCGCGAGGGCGGGACGGACCGTGTGAAGCCCCGAGACACCCTCGACCGGGACGGGGACGCGGGCGCCGGCCCCCGCAGGCATCGCCGAGGCATCCGCCGCCGCCTCGACCGTCGCGACGCGATGCGCGCCGCCGAGCGCCGCACCGATGTGCGCGGTCGCCGACTGCACGACCGCGCGCAGCTCGGCCGTGCCGCGATGCACCACCGGCAGGGCGTGGCGTTCGACCGCGGCGCCGTCGAGCACGTTCGAGAGTGCGCCGAGCAGCTCGGGCCGCCCGCCGCGGAACCCGTTGCTCGCGACGTCGGGGTCGCCGATCGCGATGACCTGCACGCCCCGCGCCGCGAACGCGCCGAGCAGCGCCGCGGTCGCCTCGGTCGCCTCCTGCGCGTCGTCGACGACCACGAGCCTGAGTCGCGCGAGCAGCCCGAGCGCGGCGGCCGCCTCGGGGTCGTCGACGCTCTGCCGCACGACCGCCGCCGCGAACGCCGCGAGCTCGGCCGAGTCGAACTGGTTCGGCCGCAGCTGGGCCTTCACCTCGTCGTACTCGGCGAGGAAGTCGGCGGCCGCCACCCACTCGGGGCGCTCGCAGCGCCGCCCGAGCTCGGCGAGCGCCTCGGCGTCGACGCCGTGCTCGACCGCCCGCATCATCAGGTCGCGCAGCTCGGTGCGGAAGCCGCGCAGCACCCGCACCTCGGCGGTCAGCGGGTCGGGCCACTCGGGCCCGAAGCCGTCGCGGATGCCGCCGTCGAGGAGCTCGCCCACGATGTGGTCGTGCTCGGCGCCCGTCAGCAGGGTCACCGAGGCGCCCGTGTACGCGCGCACGAGCTGGAAGGCGATGGAGTTCGCGGTGCGGGCGAGCGGACCGCGCGTGGTGAGGCCGAGCCGCACCGCGAGGGCGTCGCGGAGGGCCGTGGCCGCGGTGCGCGTCGCCGAGACGACGAGCACCTCGTCGCTCGAGTGCCCGAGCCGTTCGATGCGGTCGGCGACGAGCTCGACCGCGAGGCTCGTCTTGCCGCTGCCGGGTGCGCCGAAGACCGCCGCGTGACCGCCCCCGGAGAGCGCGCGGAGGAGGTCTGGAACGGTTCGGGTGCCCTGCATGTCGGCAACGTTAACCCGTTCCGCCGACAGTGAACGCGAACGGCTCGGCCCGCCCCGATGTGTAGGGTTTGAGACACCAGCAGAAAGGCGCACCGTGGACGTTCGCATCGGCATTCAGAACTCCCCCCGTGAACTCGGGTTCGAGACCTCGCAGTCGGCCGCAGAGGTCGAGCAGGCGGTCGCGGCGGCCCTTGCCGGGCAGTCCGCCCTGCTGAAGCTCGCCGACGACAAGGGCACCGTCTACGTCGTGCCCGCGTCGGCGCTCGCCTACGTCGAGATCGGCTCGGAGGAGTCGCGTCGCGTCGGTTTCGTCGCCTGACGATGGAGCTCCTCTTCGTCACCCTCGGCGGAGCCATCCTCGGCATCGCCGCGCACTTCGCGCTCCCGCTTCGGCAGATGCGCGGCGTCGCGCTCGTGCCGTCGATCGGCGCGGCCGTCGCCGCGATCGTCTGGGTGGGCCTCACCTGGCTCGGCTGGGCGTGGGACGGCGGCTGGATCTGGGTCGTCTCGCTGGCCGCCTCGGCACTCGCCTCGGCGGCTGCGGCGTACCTCATCGGCCCCGGTCGTCAGAAGGCGGATGCCGCGCTCTTCGAGCGCCTCTCCCGTCCGGGCGCCTCGCGCGCCTGAACCGCGTTCTCAGCCCGGGCTCGCAGCATCACCGCGAGTCCGGGCTTTCGCGCGCCGGGGCGACGAGCCCGTGGCATCCGAACTGAAGACCTCGGCTACGCCGTGAGCCCGAGCGCGTCCATGCGGCGCGTGTGCTCGGCGATCAGCTCGGTGAACACCGGCTCGACCCGGTCGTCGGCGGTGCGACCCTCGGAGTCGGAGGCGCGCAGCGCCGAGCGCGCGATGAGCAGCGTGTCGCCGACGATGCTGCGCCCCCACAGGGCGAGCCGGTCGGCGAGCCCGGGCTCGGCCTCGATCGCCGCGCGCAGCTCGGCGTCGAGCACCCCGCCGATGCCGCCCGCCTCGTGCGAGAGGATGCCGCGGACACGTGCGCCGAGCACGGCCGGCAGGCCGTCGGCGAGCCGCGCGAAGTAGTCGTCGAGCATGCCCGAGGTCACGTGCACGCCGAGCAGGAGCTCGTGCCAGTCGGCACCGGCCGTCGATTCGCCGAGCCGGTCGGTCGCGGGCGCGAACGGCACCATGACCGCTTCGGGCTCGACGCCGAGGTGGCGGAGTTCGGCGATGAGTTCGTGGTGGCGGCGCAGGGCGATGCCGGCCGCGGCGCTGAGACCCTCCTTCGAGCCCATCGCCGGCGCACCGATGACGGCCTTCGCGAGGCTCTCGAAGAACTCGAGCTGGATGTAGGCGGCCTGACCGAGGAACGGCACCGGTTCGGGCACGAGCTCGGTGAAGTCGACCTTCGTGACCTCCGTCGGGGCGACCCTCGGGCGCAGCCGCGGAAGCTCGGGACGCGTACCGCGTCTGCTGGACCAGAACACCACGCAGACAGCCTATCCGAGGCGCGCGGGCACACTCCGATAGGGTGTAAGGGCATGCGGACGCTGGATCCGCGGCCGTGCGCCCGGGGTTGAAGTCGAGGCGCACCTCACGACCTTCATTCTCGAAGCACGACCGACAGGCAGATTTGTGACCACATTCACCGACCTCGGCATCGCGTCCGACATCGTCGACGCACTCGCTGAGAAGGGCATCATCGATGCCTTCCCCATCCAGGAGCAGACCATTCCGCTGGCCCTCTCCGGCCAGGACATCATCGGCCAGGCGAAGACCGGCACCGGCAAGACCTTCGGCTTCGGCCTGCCGCTGATCCAGCGCCTCGGCGACGACCCCGAGCACGGCGTCAAGGCGCTCGTCGTGGTGCCGACCCGCGAACTCGCGGTGCAGGTGACCGAAGACCTCGAGCTCGCGACGAAGAACCGGCCGACGAAGGTCGTCTCGATCTACGGCGGCAAGGCGTACGAGGGCCAGATCGAGCAGCTCAAGGCCGGCGCGCAGATCGTCGTCGGCACCCCCGGCCGTCTCCTCGACCTCGCGAACCAGCGTCTGCTGAGCCTCGGCGAGGTGCAGGAGATCGTGCTCGACGAGGCCGACAAGATGCTCGACCTCGGCTTCCTCGCCGACATCGAGAAGATCTTCTCGAAGGTGCCCGCCGTGCGCCACACCATGCTGTTCTCGGCGACCATGCCCGGCCCGATCGTCGCCCTCGCGCGCCGATTCATGTCGAAGCCCATCCACATCCGCGCGAACGACCCCGACGAGGGCCTCACGCAGGCGAACATCAAGCACCTCGTCTACCGCGCGCACTCGCTCGACAAGGACGAGGTGATCGCCCGCATCCTGCAGGCCGAGGGTCGCGGCAAGACCGTCATCTTCACGCGCACGAAGCGCGCGGCGGCGAAGCTCGTCGAAGAGCTCAACGACCGCGGCTTCAACGCGGCCGCGGTGCACGGCGACCTCAACCAGGACCAGCGCGAGCGCGCGATGGCGGCGTTCAAGGCCGGCAAGAAGGACGTGCTCATCGCGACGGATGTCGCGGCGCGCGGCATCGACGTCGACGACGTGACGCACGTCATCAACCACACCATCCCCGACGACGACAAGACCTACCTGCACCGCGCGGGCCGCACGGGCCGTGCGGGCAAGACCGGCATCGCGGTGACGTTCGTCGACTGGGACGACCTGCACAAGTGGGCGCTCATCAACCGTGCCCTCGAGTTCGGCCAGCCCGAGCCGACCGAGACCTACTCGTCGAGCCCGCACCTGTTCACGGACCTCGACATCCCCGCCGGCACGAAGGGCCGCCTGAAGCCCGCCGCCCCCGCCGCGAGCGCGACGCGTTCGAGCACCGCGGGCCGCAGCGAGCGCGGCGAGCGTCGTGAAGGCGGCGAACGTCGCGAGGGCGACGGCGAGCGCGCCCCGCGCACCCGCAACCGTCGCCGCACCCGCAACGGGCAGTCGGCGAACGGCGAGGCCGGCGCGACGGCCGACACCGCCTCGGCGAGCACCGACGGCGCGGACGCGGCGCCCGTGAAGGAGCCGGGCACCGGCACCCACGACGGCAAGGGCCACGAGCACCACGACGGCAAGCCGGCTCCGCGCCGTCGTCGTCGCCGCGGCGGTTCGGGCCGCAGCGGTGCCGCGGGCACGGCCCCGGCCGCCCCGCAGGCGTAGCCCGCCGCGCCCAGCCCCCGCCGCACTCCGACGACTGAACCCCGTTTCCGCGACTGAGGCTCGAACCTTTCGACCTCACTTGCGCAAGCGGGGTTCAGTCGTTTCCGCACGCCGTGGAATGCCGAGCGACTCGAGGCGGCGCAGAACCGGTGTGCGCGCGCGGAAGTCGGACCAGTCCCAACGATCGAAGGCGCTCAAGCGGCGCCGCAGCGCATTCTCGCGGTCCTTCTCGCGGATCACCGTGGCCGCAGAGGCTTCTGCGGTGGCGCCGAGATACTTGCCGCGTCCGTCAGCTTCGGCACCTGCGTTCACCGAGGGCCAGTAGAAATCGAGATGCGCCGAGCACCCCAGCTCGCGCAACTCGAAACGATGCTGCAGCACCGGCGCCTCGAATCCATTCATGACGATGAGCATCCGGCTCCCCGTCTCGAGCGGGCTTCCGCTGAGTTCGGTTGCGTGCTCGAGCACCGCCGCGACCTTTCTCGATCCGCGATACGGCAGAAGCCGCTCGTGCAGCGAGAGCAACCGGTCACGCGAGGTGAGTGCGGGCGGATCGCTCGGATGCTGCGGAACGCGGAGCGCAGCATCCACGGCAGCGAGCGAATCCAGGAACGGGGCGACCCTGCACAACTGCACGAGCGTCAGCTCGACCGAGGTGAGCGTCACCCCCTCGACCTCGATGAGCTCCGTCTCGGCGAGGCGGGCGATCTCACGGACCCCTCGCCGCTTCGACCCCGTGCGCCGTGGCGAGAGCAGGTCGACCTCGTCGGGCCATTGTGACGACAGGATCGGCAGGCCGAGCAGAGCCGCCGCCGAGTGGGCGGTGAAGATCGGCTTCGCAAGCGAGTGCGCCGCGGCGCGCGCGAGTTCGGCATGTTGCTCGTTCGGGTACCGTGCGGCGGTGCCGGCACGGCGGTAGACGCCGACGCGAACCCGCTCGAGCCGACCTGCCGCGAGCTCGGCTCTCAGCTCGCTCTCGCACCCCATCGCAACCGCATCACGGGTGAGCACGAAGCCATGCGGGTCGGCGCGGAGTGAGAATGGAGATTCCATTCTCCGAGCCTGCCCGCCATCGCATTGCACCGGTCCGTCACGACGTGCAGCGCAGCAACTCCTGCGTCGCGCACGCTGTGGAGGACGAGTCCTCTCCAGTCTGAACCCCGATTCCGCGTCGGAAGTCGAGACGTTCGGGGTTCAATCGCCGATTCGGCGTTCAGTCGCGAACAGGTAACACCGGCGCCGCGCCGCGCCCTTCGGCGATGAGGCGGGCGACGACGTCGGGCGCCGTGCGGCACTCGCCCAAGCGGTTCGGCTTGCCGTCGCCGTGGTAGTCGCTCGACCCGGTGACGGCGAGCCCGAACCGCTCGGCCAGTTCGCGCAGGCGCGGCTTCGCGCTCGCCTGGTTCTCGGGGTGGTCGATCTCGAGGCCGAAGAGTCCGGCGTCGACGAGCTGCTTCAGGCGTGCGGGCGGCACGATGCGTTCGGCGCCGCGGGTGCCGGGGTGGGCGAGCACGGGCACTCCGCCGGCCTCGCGGATGAGGCGGACGCCGGTGAGGGGGTCGGGTGCGTAGTGGGGTTCGGCGTAGCCGGCGCTCGGGTGCAGGATGCCGGAGAAGGCCGCCGAACGATCGGAGACGAGCCCGCGGGCGACGAGCGCGTCGGCGATGTGGGGTCGCCCGATGGTGGCGCCTTCGGCGGTCTGGGCGAGCACGTCGGCCCAGGACAGGTCGTAGTCGCGTGAGATGCGGCGCACGATCTGCTCGGCGCGGGTGAGGCGCGATTCGCGGATGCGCGCCGTCTCGGCGAGGAGGGCCTCGTCGAGCGGGTCGATGAGGTAGCCGAGCAGGTGCACGCTCGAGAATCCCTCGCGGGTCGAGAGCTCCATGCCGGGGATGAGCGCGACGCCCGTCTCGGGCACAGTGGCGGCGGCCTCGGCCCAGCCCGCGGTCGAGTCGTGGTCGGTGAGGGCCACGCCCCAGAGCCCGGCGCGTGCGGCCTGTCGCAGGAGCTCGGCCGGCGCCTCGGTGCCGTCGGACACCGTCGAGTGGGTGTGCAGGTCGGCTTCGCCGGGAGCGACGGGGGCATGAGGCATCCCCCAATCGTATCGACGCGCCGCGCACCCGGCCGCTTCGCAGGACTCTCCCGGGGTTCCCGATGCGCCTGCCCCTAGGGTTATGGGATGCTCCCCCGCATCCTCGGCTGGATCGTCGTCGCCGCCACCGCCGCCGTCGCCCTCGTGCTCGTCTGGCCGCAGGCGTTCGGCCTGCAGAACCAGTGGATCGCGACGCACGTCGTCGCCCTCCGCGGGGTGGCCGCGGTCTGCGGAGCGATCGTCGCGGTGGTGTTCGCACTCCTCGCGATCCCTCGTCGCACGCGGCGCTTCGCGGTCGCGATGGCCGTCGTGTTCGCCCTCTTCGCGGGCGGCAACGTCGCGGTGCTCGCGGTGCGCGGCGCTGGCAGCGTGGATGCCGTGGGCGCGACGCCGCCCGATTCGGTGACCGTACTGGCGTGGAACACGCTCGGCGAGGTGCCGGAGGCCTCGACGATCGCGGGGCTCGCGCTCGAGGAGGGGGCCGATGTCGTCGTGCTCCCCGAGACGACCGACCCGCTCGGCGAGGAGGTCGCGATCGCGATGCGCGAGGGCGGTTCGCCGATGTGGGTGCACACGCTCGCGTACGACGACATCGCGAAGGCGCGGTCCACGACGCTGCTCATCAGCCCCGAGCTCGGCGACTACGAGGTCGTCTCGGCCGAGGCGCCGGGCCCGCCCGGCAACACGAACACCCTGCCGAGCGTCGTCGCCGACCCGGTCTCCGGCGACGGGCCGCGCATCGTCGCGGTGCACGCGGTCGCGCCCATCCGCTGGGAGCTGCGCAACTGGCGCAGCGACCTCGACTGGCTGGCCGAGCAGTGCACGGGCGAGAACGTCATCATGGCTGGCGACTTCAACGCGACGGTCGATCACTTCGCGGGTCGCGGCGTCGACGGCGGCGATCTGGGGCGGTGCGCGGATGCCGCGGTGCAGGCGCGGTCCGCCGCGCTGGGCACCTGGCCGGCCGATGTACCCGAGTTGCTCGGCAGCCCCATCGACCATGTGCTCGCGACGCCCGACTGGGAGGTCGAGCGGTTCGAGGTCGTCGGTTCGCTCGACGATGCGGGCAGCGATCACCGACCGGTCGTGTCGACGCTCGTTCGCGGCTCCGCCGGTTGAGGCCCTCCGCCGGTTGAGGAGCGCCGACGCGTCGCCCGGTTTCGAGACGCGTGCTCCTTCGTCGCTCGCTCCTCAACCAGCGGACCCCACTTCCGCTCCGCTGGTTGAGGAGCGCCGACGCGCAGCGGCGACGCGTCTCGAAACCCGGTGACCCAGCCTTGTCGCTCGCTCCTCGACCAGCGGACCTCCAACCGCCGGTGCGAGAATGGATGCATGGCGAACACCAGCGACACCTCCACCACCGAGACCGCGGCTCCGGCCACCACGAACGGCGACGAAGCCGGCCGCAACGCGAACCGGTCGACGACGCCGGGCTCGGAGGGTTTCAAGGACTTCATCTCCACCGGTTGGGCCGAGCGCGAGGAGGCGCTGCCCGAGGCGCGCCCGCACGCGGCGAACGCCGCAGCCCGCCGCGCGAAGGTCTCGGCCGAGTTCCCTGGGCAGCGCCTCGTGATCCCCGCGGGCGACATGAAGCAGCGTGCGAACGACACCGACTACCCGTACCGGGCGCACTCGGCGTTCGCGCACCTCACCGCTTGGGGTTCGGACTCCGAGCCGGGCGCGATCCTCGTCCTCGAGCCGACGGGCGACGCCGGCCACGAGGCGACGATCTACTTCCGCGAGCGAGCGGGCCGCGACTCCGAGGAGTTCTACGCGAACGCCGCGATCGGCGAGTTCTGGATCGGCCCCCGGCCCTCGCTCGCGCACGTCGCGGCCGACCTCGCGGTCGCCACCCGTGACATCCGCGAGTTCGACGGAGTGATCGACGCCGTCGACACGGCGACCCTCGTCATCCGCGAGGCCGACGCCGCGATCACCGAGCGCGTCGACCACGCCCGCATCCGTTTCGCCGCCGAGCGCGTGCTCAGTGAGAACGCGCAGGACGCGGCGTTCTCGTTCGAGGTGGGCGGCGACCACGCGCCCGACGGCGAGCTCGCACGCGTCGCGAGCGAGCTCCGCCTCGTGAAGGACGCGGCCGAGATCGCCGAGATGCGCGCCGCGATCGACGCGACCGAACGCGGTTTCGGCGAGGTGCTCGCCGAACTCCCCCGCATCACGGCCGAGGTGCGCGGCGAACGCGTCATCGAGGGCGTCTTCGCCACCCGCGCCCGCCTCGACGGCAACGACGTCGGCTACGGCTCGATCGCGGCGGCCGGCCCGCACGCGACGATCCTGCACTGGACCCGCAACGACGGCCCCGTCGTCCCCGGCGACCTCGTGCTCCTCGACGCCGGTGTCGAGATGGACTCGTACTACACGGCCGACATCACCCGCACCTTCCCGGTGAACGGCACCTTCTCGCCGGTGCAGCGCCAGGTGTACGAGGCCGTGCTCGAGGCGGCCGACGCGGCGTTCGCGATCGTGAAGCCGGGCATCGTGTTCCGCGAGGTGCACGCCGCGGCGATGGCGGTCATCGCCCGGAAGACGGCCGAGTGGGGCTTCCTGCCGGTGTCGGCCGAAGAGTCGCTCCAGCCCGACAACCAGTTCCACCGCCGCTACATGGTGCACGGCACGAGCCACCACCTCGGCCTCGACGTGCACGACTGCGCGCAGGCGCGTCGCGAGCTCTACATGGACGGCGTGATCGAGGCGGGCATGATCTTCACGATCGAGCCGGGCCTGTACTTCCAGCCCGACGACCTCACGGTGCCCGAGGAGTTCCGCGGCATCGGCGTCCGCATCGAGGACGACATCCTCGTCACCGCCGACGGCGCCGAGAACCTCTCGGTGCGCATCCCGCGCACGGTCGACGCCGTCGAGGCGTGGGTGCGGGGCGCGCAGCGCTGAGGCTCGGCCTCACCCGGTCGGGTTCGCCGCGCGCGCTGCGCGGCGGGCCCGCCACCACGCCCAGAATCGGGCGAGCAGCCGCTTGATGAACGCCGCGAGGCGCTTGGCCCAGGCGAACTCGGTGCCGAGGATGGCGAGTCCGAGGAAGACGACGAGCCAGCCCGGCCCCGGCAGCGGGACGAGCAGCAGGCCGCCGACGGCGATCGCCCCGCCGAGCACGGCGACGAGCACCCGGTAGACGCGGCGCAGCACGGGCTGCTGTTCGAGGCGCGCCCGGATGCCCCGGAGCAGGCGCTGGATCGGACGATCGGCCCGCTCGCCCTCGGCGATCTCGCGGGCGATCTCGACCTCGAGGCCCTGCCGTTCGTTCGCGTCTCCGGTCGTCATGGCGACACGATATATCGCGAGTCTGGGAACCTACCCGGGGCCTCCCGCGTCGACCTCGATGATGCGCGGTCAGCGATGGCTGACGCGAGCCCCGGGTACGCCGCGCGTGAGCGGCGCCGACCGGCGCGTCAGGCCCGGGATCAGCCGCGGCTGACGGCTCAGGCCCCGCCGTCGCCGGCGTCGGCCGCGCGGCGCTCGGCCTCGCGGGCCTCGCGCGCTGCGCGGCGGGCCGCGTCCTGCGCCTCGCCGTACGTCAGCCCGCGCGGCGTCTCGACGGGGGCGGATGCCTCGTCGGCACCCTCGGGCGGCGTTGCCGCCGTGGCATCCGGACCCGACCCGGTCGCAGCCGGGACGACCGGCGGCGCGGGCGGGGCGGCCGGGGCGTGGCCCGGCGCCGGGGCGAACGTCTCGCCCGTCGTGCCGAGCACGGTGCGCGCACGCGCGACGTGCGCGGGCTCGGCGATGATCGCGTAGCGGGTGGCGAGCACCTGCATGACGGAGGTGAAGTCGCGACGGCGACGGTTGAGCGAGTACGACACGACGCTGAAGATCATGCCGAAACCGGCACCGATGAGGACGGCCGCCCCGAGGATGCCGAGCGAGGCGCCGCTCGGCGCGAAGATGAAGAACAGCAGGCCGAGGAAGAGACCGAACCACGCCCCCGACAGGGCACCTGCGCCCGCCGCGCGGCTCCAGGTGAGCTTGCCCGTGATGCGCTCGACGCTCGTGAGGTCGGTGCCGACGATCGCCAGCTCCTTCACGGGGAACTCGGCCTTCGAGAGCCGGTCGACCGCGGCCTGCGCCTCGGCGTAGGTCTCGAAGCTCGCGACGGTCTCGCCCTTCGGCAGGGTCGGGATCTCGCGGCCGCCACGGCCGCCGAACTGCGTCTGGTTGCTCACCGGCCCATTCTCCCACGTCGCGGTGCAGCACGGCCGGAAGAGGCCCGCGCCGGGGCATCCCGGGTCTGAGTTGGATTCGTGAGCGCCACGAGCGTCTTCGTCGGCCCGCCACGTCGCATCCGGGGACTAAGTTGGATTCGTGAGCGCCACGAGAGTCTTCGTCGCCCGACTGGCCGGGTGCGCCGTCTTCGACCCCAACGGGGATCGGGTCGGCAAGGTGCGCGACGTCCTCGTCGTGTACCGGAAGAGCGACCCTCCGCGGGTCGTGGGGCTCATCGTCGAGATCCCCGGCAAGCGCCGCGTGTTCGTCTCGATCGGTCGCGTCACCTCGATCGGCGGCGGCCAGATCATCACGACCGGTCTCATCAACCTGCGCCGCTTCGAGCAGCGCGGCGGCGAGGTGCGCGTCATCGCCGAGATGCTCGGCCGCAAGGTGCTCTTCAACGACGGCTCCGGCACGGCCACGATCGAAGACGTCGCGATCGAGGAGCAGGAGCCCGGCGAGTGGGAGGTCGACCAGCTCTTCGTGCGTCGACCCAAGGGCGCCTCCCCGTTCTCGAAGGGGCAGTCGGCCTACGTCACGTGGCGCGAGGTGCGCGAGCAGACGTCGAAGGGCGAGGCCCAGTCGGCCGAGCAGCTCATCGCGACGTATTCCGAGCTGAAGCCCGCCGACCTCGCCTCGACCCTGCTCGACCTGCCCGCGCAGCGGCGCCAGGAGGTCGCCGAAGAGCTGCCCGACGACCGCCTCGCCGACGTGCTCGAGGAGATGCCCGAGTCCGACCAGGTGATCATCCTCGCGGGCCTCGGCGACGACCGCGCCGCCGACGTGCTCGACCACATGCAGCCCGACGACGCCGCCGACCTCATCGCACAGCTTCCCGAAGAGCGCGGCGAGCACCTCCTCGAGCTCATGGAACCCGAGGAGGCCGAGGACGTCCGTTTCCTCCTCTCCTACGGCCCCGACACGGCCGGCGGTCTCATGACGACCGAGCCGATCATCGTCTCGGCCGACGCGACCGTCGCCGAGGGGCTCGCGCTCATCCGCCGCCACGACCTGCCGCCGGCGCTCGGCGCCGCGGTCTGCGTGACGCTGCCGCCGTACGAGCCGCCGACGGGCCGGTTCCTCGGCATCGTGCACTTCCAGCGCATGCTCCGCTACCCGCCGCACGAACGCCTCGGCACCCTCATCGACCAGGGGCTCGAACCGGTGACGGCCGACACCTCGGCCGCCGAGGTCAGCCGCATCCTCGCGAGCTACGACCTGGTCTCGGTGCCGGTCGTCGACGAGAAACATCGACTCGTCGGGGTGGTGACGATTGACGACGTGCTCGACTACCTGTTGCCCGATGACTGGCGAAGTCACCCAGAAGAAGGCGAGCTGGCCAAGCGCAGTACCGCGCGGGCGCAGCTGACGACGGGAAGCATCCCGATCCCATACGGAAGGAGGGGAGCAGATGGCACGCGCTGAGTCTGAAGACCGCCGGTTCGACACACCGAAGGGCACCCGCCGCAATGCCCCCTTCCGCGGAGGGTCGGGCGACAACGACCGTTTCGGCCGCTTCACCGAGTGGGTGGCGCGCGGCATGGGCACCCCCGGGTTCCTCCTCGGGCTCACCGTGTTCGCCGTCGTGTGGATGGCGTGGAACACCTTCGCGCCCGAGCCCCTGCGCTTCGACTCGGTCGCGATCGGCTTCACCGCGCTGACGCTCGCGCTCTCGCTGCAGGCGTCGTATGCGGCGCCGCTCATCCTGCTCGCGCAGAACCGGCAGGACGACCGCGACCGCGTGCAGATCGAGCAGGACCGTCAGCGCGCGGAGCGCAACCTCGCCGACACCGAGTACCTCGCTCGGGAGGTCGTGGCGCTCCGCCTCGCCGTGAAGGACCTCGCGTCGAAGGAGTTCATCCGCGCCGAGCTGCGGTCGATCCTCGACGAGCTCGACCGCCGCGACGAGGAGGAGGCCGAGCATGCCGGCTGAGGGCGCACCCGCCGCTTCGCCGCTCGAACAGGCCGTCCTGCGCGCCCTCGAGTCGGTCATCGACCCCGAGATCCGCAAGCCCATCACCGAGCTCGACATGGTCGACCGCGTCGTCGAGGGCGAGGGCGGCCGCGTCGAGGTCGGCATTCGCCTGACGATCGTCGGATGCCCCGCGAGCGACCGCATCGAACGCGACGTGCGGCAGGCCGCCGAGACGGTGGCCGGGGCGGGCAATGCCGACGTCGAGCTCTCGGTGATGACGCCCGAGCAGCGCACCGCGCTCACCGAACGCCTGCGCGGCGGCCGTGCCCGCACGAACCCGTTCGGCCCGGGCTCGCTCACGCGCGTGATCGCGGTGACGAGCGGCAAGGGCGGCGTCGGCAAGTCGACGATCACGGCGAACCTCGCGGTGGCGCTCGCCGCACGCGGGCTCTCGGTCGGGCTCGTCGACGCCGATGTGCACGGCTTCTCGATCCCGGGCCTGCTCGGGCTCGTCGACGACGAGGGGCTCGCCGCGCGGCCGACGCAGGTGAACGACATGATCCTGCCGCCCGTCGCGCACGGCGTGAAGGTCATCTCGATCGGCATGTTCGTCGAGCCCGCGGCCCCCGGCGAACGCGCCTCCTCCACGGCGGTCGCGTGGCGCGGGCCGATGCTGCACCGCACGCTCTCGCAGTTCCTCACCGACGTGTACTTCGGCGACCTCGACGTGCTGCTCGTCGACCTGCCGCCCGGCACCGGCGACATCGCGATCTCCCTGGGGCAGCTGCTGCCGAACGCCGAGGTCGTCGTCGTGACGACCCCGCAGGCTGCTGCCGCCGACGTCGCCGAGCGGTCGGGCGTCGTCGCCCGCCAGACGGGCCAGCGCATCGTCGGAGTGGTCGAGAACATGGCGGCGCTCGTGCAGCCCGACGGCACCCTGCTCGAGCTCTTCGGTTCGGGCGGCGGCGAGCTCGTGGCATCCCGGCTCTCGACCGAGGCGGCGGCGGTGCCGCTCCTCGCGAGCGTGCCGCTCAGCATGGCGCTGCGGCAGGGCGGCGACTCGGGCGTGCCCGTCGTCGTCGCCGCGCCCGACGACCCCGCGGCGCGCGCGATCGAGCAGGTGGCCGCGCAGCTCTCGGCGATGCCGCGTTCGCTCGCCGGCCGGCGGCTCGACGTCTCGGTGAGGTGAGCCGGATGCCACGTGCTGCTGCCGCTCGGCGGCGTGCGTGGCCCGCACTGGTGGCGGCGTTCGCCATGCTCGGCGCGCTCGCGGCGTGCAGCGCGCCGGTGATCGACGACCCCGACCCGCTGCCGCTGCCTGCGGGCCTCAGCGCGGGCGTGCAGCAGGGTCGGCTCGACGTCGAGGCGCGACGGATCGTGGTGCACCTCGAGAACGCCGGCCCCGCCCCCGTGTCGATCACCTGGGTGCAGCTCGAGGTGCCGGCGCTCGGCGCCGTGCTCGAGTACGACGACCGGGTCGAGCTGTCGGCCGACGACGCGATCGACCTGCGGCTCGAGCTGCCGCCGCCCGGCTGCGCGGCGGTCGGCGACGCCGCGGCCGACGCGGACGCCGATGCCGACGAACCGCTCGTGCGCCTGCGGGGCCGCGTCGAGACCGACCCGGGCGACTTCGCCGGCGAACTGACGCCCGACGACCCCTTCGACACGCTCCCCCGAATCGTCGCCGGCGACTGCCTCGAGTCCTCGGTCGACGAGGTCGCGACGATCGCGATGCCCGAGCACCTCCGCGTCGAGGGCGAGGGGGCCGCCCAGCGCGCGTGGATCGACGTCACCGTCGACCCTGCACCGTCGGGAGCGGGCTCGCTCACGATCTCGCTCGTACGCGGCTCGACGCTGCTCGGCAACGAGGCGGGCACCGACTGGCCGCTCGACCTCGCCTTCGCCCCCGGCGATGCACCCGTGGTCGTGCCGCTCGCCGTGCGGCCGGCGCGCTGCGACCCGCACGTGCTCGCCGACGACAAGCGCGGCACCATCCTCGCGTTCGTCGTCGCCACGGGCGACGGGCGGACGGGCCTGATCGACCGTCCGTCGTCCGACGCGCTGAAGGCGGAGCTCTACGACTACGTCACCGAGCGCTGCGGGTTGCAGTAGGGCCCGTCCACGGCTGAACCCCGTTCCGGCGTCCGAATGCCGAGCGTTTCTGCCTCAGTCGCCGGAATCCGGTTCGGTGCGCGCCACGCGGCGGCGCGTCAGACCGCAACGGGCGGCTCGACGACGCGCGCGAGGAGCTCGACGAGCAGCCGCTCGGTGAGCGGCCCGGGCAGCGCCTCGACGAGCGCGAGCACCGGGGCGAGCTGATCGGGCAGGGCGCCTGCGCCGCCGAGGAGCCCGGCGGCCTCGAGGATCGCCGCGGCCGTGTCGGAGTCGAGACCCGCGGCGAGGCTCCCGAGCGCGTCGGAGCTCGAGAGCGCGCCGAGCCCGCCGTCGGCCCCGCCGCCGTCGCCGCCGAAGCCCGGCAGCGCCTCGGCGAGTCCGGCGAGCGCGACCGCACCGTCGATCTGCGGGATGCCCCGCACCGCGTCGGCCGCGACCACGAGCGCCGCGGTCAGCTCGGACACCACCCGCTCGGTGACGGGCGTCACCGTGAGGTGCGTCGTGTGCGGCAGCCGGGTGCCGTCGGGCTGGGTGAGCCCGGGCTGCAGCTGCAGCTGCCAACCGGCCGAGCGCGCGGCATCCGCCCAATGATGGGGGTCGACGCGCGACGCGACCGGGACATCCTCGTCGGTGGCGACCGCGAGCAGCGGACCGGTCGGCGAGCCGACCACCCGGAGCCCCTCGATGCCGTCGATCGTCGCGCGGAGGGCCGCGGTCGCCCGCGCCGCCTGCGCGGTGAGCTCGGCGAACCCGGGTTCGCCGAGCGCCTCGATGATCGCCCACGCCGCGGCGAGCGGACCGGCGGGCTTCGAGCCCGTCATGGTCGGGTTCACGACGGGGTAACCGGGCCATCCGGTGGTGGCGAAGTACTGGTGGCGCTGGCGGTCGCGCCCGCGGGTCAGCAGCACCGAGGCGCCCTTCGGCGCGTACCCGTACTTGTGCAGATCGGCCGACAGGCTCGTGACGCCCGGCACCGAGAGATCCCACGCGGGCAGCGCTCCGGGCCAGAACGCGAGCGCGAAACCGCCGATGCAGGCGTCGACGTGCAGTGCGATGCCGCGCGCGGCCGTGATCGCCGCGACGTCGGCGATCGGGTCGAGACTCGCGAACGGGTACGACGGGGCGCTCAGCACGACGAGGGCGACGTCGTCGCCGAGCCGCTCCTCGATCGCAGCGGGCGCGAGGGTGCCGGTCGACGGGTCGACGGGCACGAGGTCGAGCTCGAGGCCGAAGTAGTGCGCCGCCTTGTGGAACGCCGCATGCACCGTCACCGGCGCCACGAGCCGCGGAACCCGCGGCGAACCGAGACGGGCCGCGCGCCACGCGTCGCGCGCCGACTTCACGGCGAGCAGGCAGCTCTCGGTGCCGCCCGAGGTCACCGAACCGACGACGACGTCGCCGCCGTCGGCGGGCTCGGCCCCGTCGGCCGTGTCGGCCGTGTCGGCCGAGGGAGCCCCGCCGAGCACCCGGCGCGCGAACCCGACCACGCCGCGCTCCATCGCCGCGACCGAGACGAACGTCGTCGGATCGAGCCCGTTCACGGGCTGCACCCGCCGGGCCGCCTCGGCGGCGAGCTCGTCGAGCTCGGCGAGCCCCGAGTCGTAGACGTACGAGAGCACGCGCCCGCCGTGCGTCGGGGCGTCGGCGGCGCGCATCGCGTCGAGCTCATGCAGAATGTCGGATGCCTCGCGGCGGAACCCGCTCATCGGGTGCTCCCATCGGTGGTGCTGGTGGTGCTGGTGGTGCTGGCGGTGCCGGTCGTTCCGGCGTCCCCGGCCTCCGCGGGGCCCGCGTCGACGTTCACGTCGCTCCGCCGCAGGGGGTAGCGGCGCAGCACGACGACGCTCACCGCGACGAGCAGTGCGGGCACGAGGCTGAACGACAGCGCGATGCCCGCGACCGCGGCGGGGGCCTGTTCGACCGTCTCGGCGCCCGTCGACTCGAGGTAGCCGGTCGCCGCGAGCATGAGGGTGAGCAGCGTCGCGCCGAGCGCCATGCCGGCGGTCTCCCCCGCCGTCCACACGCCGCCGAAGCTGCCGGCCCGCTCGCGCCCGGTGAGGCGGGCGTCGTGCGAGATGACGTCGGGCAGCATCGCCATCGGCAGCGACTGCATGCCCGCGTAGGCGGCACCCGCGACCGCGACGGGCGCGTACACCCACGGCCCCGGCACCCAGACGAGCAGCACCATGCTGAGGGTGGCCGCCGCGAACACGACGCTTGCGATGCGGAACGCGCGCTCCTTGCCGATCCGGCGGGCGAGCACGCCCCACGCGGGTGCGACGAGCAGTGCGGGTGCGATGAGCGCGACGAACAGCAGCGTCACCGCCGCCTCGGACTCGAGCACCCAGGTCGCCACGAACTGCGCCCCGGCCAGCATGAGCCCCGTCGCGAGCCCCTGCAGCACGAACACCGCGAGCAGCACCCGGAACGGCAGGCTGCGCGCCAGCGCGCGGAAGCCCTCGCGGTACCCCTCGCCCGCGTGCGGCTCGTCGCGCGGCGTGCGGCCTGCGGCCGTGGCATCCGACCGTTTCGCCGTGCTCGCGGCGATCAGCATGCCGACCCCGATGACGAGGCCCGCGACGACCGCCATCACGAGGTAGCCGGTGACCTCGTCGTCGAACGCACGACGGATCTCGGGGCCGCCCGCGCCGAACAGCAGGATCGCGAGGGTGAGCACCACGACGCGCCACGTCAGCAGGCGCGTGCGCTCGTCGTAGTCGGGAGTGAGCTCGGCGGGCAGCGCGATGTACGGCACCTGGAAGAGGCTGAACGCCGTCGCCGTGGCGAGGAAGGCGATGAAGACCCAACTGCCGGATGCCACGGGGCCCACGCCCGGCGGCACCGCGAAGGTGAGCGCGAAACCGACGGGCAGCGCGAGCGCGCCGACCAGCATGCCGACCCGGCGCGTGCCGCGACGATGCAGTGCGCGGTCGCTGCGGGCGCCGATCCACGGGTCGATGACGACGTCCCAGACCTTCGCCGCGGTGACGACGAGGCCCGCGATGAGGGCGCTCACGCCGAGCGTGTCGGTCAGGTAGTAGACGAGGACGAGTCCGGGGAGCGTCGCGAAGCCTCCGGTGCCGAGCGATCCGATCGCATAGCGGGCCACGACGCCACGGGACAGAGGGCGCTCCGCTGCGGTCATGGAGGAAGTGTACTCACACTGCTGAACACTGGGACAACTGTCCTAGAATGTGCCAATGCGCGCCCAGACCGCCCCCGCCGGCTTCTCCGACCTCGCCCGCAGCCTCACCGACGATGTCGTCGCCTCGGGCTCAGAGACGCTCGCCGTGCCGACCCCCTCGACCGGCGACACACTGCACGAACTGCCCCGATCGAGCGCCGACGACGTGCGCGACGCGATCGCCCGTGCCCGCCTCGCCCAGCTGTCCTGGGCGCGGGCCGGCTTCGCCGCCCGCAAGCGCATCCTGCTCGCGGCCCACGACCTCATCCTCGAACGGCGCGACGAGCTGCTCGACCTCATCCAGCTCGAGAGCGGCAAGACCCGCGGCCAGGGCTTCGAGGAGATCTTCCAGGCCGTGTCGGTGACGCGCTACAACGCGATCGCCGCCCGCAAGGTGCTGCACGGCCGCGCCGTGCGCGCCGGCCTCCCGACCGTCGCGACCACGCGCGTGCGCTTCGCCCCGAAGGGCGTCGTCGGCGTCATCACGCCCTGGAACTACGCGCTGAGCCTCGCCGCGATGGACGTGGTGCCCGCCCTCGCCGCCGGCTGCGCCGTCGTGCAGAAGGCCGACGACCAGGGTGCGCTGTCGATCCTCGCGCTCCGCCGCGCCTTCATCGACGCGGGAGTGCCCGAGTCGCTCTGGGCGGTCGTCACGGGCGACGCCGCCGAGGTCGGCGAAGCCCTCACCGACGAGGCCGACTACATCTGCTTCACCGGCTCGACCGCGACCGGGCGCCGGATCGCCGAGAAGGCCGGCCGCCGCCTCGTCGGCGCCTCCCTCGAGCTCGGCGGCAAGAACGCGCTGCTCGTGCTCGACGACGCCGACCCCGCCACGGCCGCCGCGAACGCCGCCCACGCCTGCTTCTCGGCCATGGGCCAGCTCTGCGTCTCCATCGAGCGCATCTACGTCGACCGCAAGATCGCAGGCCCGTTCGAACGCGTCCTCGTCGAACGCCTCCGCACCGCGAAGCTCGGCACCGCGCTCGGGTTCGGCGCCGACTTCGGCTCGCTCGCGAGCGCCGCGCAGCTCGCCCGCGTCGAGGCGCACCTCGCCGACGCCGTCGCGAAGGGCGCGACCGTGCTCGTCGGCGGCAAGCACCGCCCCGACCTCGGGCCGTGGGTGTTCGAGCCGACGATCCTCACGGGCGTCACCCCCGAGATGAGCGTCTACGCGGAGGAGACCTTCGGCGCCATCGCCTCGCTCTACCTCGTCTCGAGCGACGACGAGGCGGTGCTCGCCGCGAACGCGAGCGAATACGGCCTCAACGCGGCCGTGTTCACCTCCTCGCCCCGCCGCGGGCAGCGCATCGCCGACGCCCTCGCGGCCGGCAGCGTCAACGTCAACGAGGGCTACCGGGGCGCGTTCTCCTCGGTCGCCGCGCCCATGGGCGGGGTCAAGCAGTCGGGCGTCGGCCGCCGCAACGGCGAGGCCGGCCTGCTGCGCTTCGTCGAGCCGATCACGATCTCGCAGACGACGGGGCTCCTGCAGCTGCCCCGCACGTCCGAGGAGTACGAGGCGAAGGCTCCGCTGCTGCTCCTGCTCGCCCGGGCGCTGAAGGCCATCGGCCGCGCCTGAGCGGTGCGCTGCGGGCGCCGCACTGCGGGCGCCCGCACGTGGCCACTGGGCGCCGCGCTCCGCGCTCAGGCGCCGCGTGGCGCGCTCAGGTGGCTTCTGAGTCGAACGGCGCGGGCTCGCCCGCTCCGAGGGCCTCGCGCTTGCGCTTGCGCTGCAGGTAGGCGGAGTTCTCGTTGACGCCGGCGCGGGCGACGACGGGGGCGGCGGCGGCCGGCGCGTCGGCGAACGGGTCGGCATCGCTCAGCGCCTCGCGGATGATGCGGCGCGGGTCGTACTGGCGAGGGTCGAGCTTCTGCCAGTCGACGTCGTCGAAGTCGGGGCCCATCTCTTCGCGCATGCGGTCTTTCGCACCGTTCGCCATGTCGCGCAGCGAGCGCACGAGTCGACCGAGCTGCGCCGCGTAGTGCGGAAGACGCTCGGGACCGAGCAGGAAGACGGCGATCACCCCGATGATGAGGAGCTTCTCGAACGTCAGACCGAACATGCCTACAGGATAGTCGGCGGCGAGGCATGCGAACGCCACGCGTGACGCCCTCTAGGCTGGGGTGCTGAGAGACCCCGGGAGCCGCCACGTGTCCGATCACGACCTGAACTGGAAGTACGTCGACGAGTCGGTCGTCGAGTCCGATGCCGTCGTCAAGGCGCGTCAGCAGTCGCTCGAGCTCGGCGTCGACCCGGTCTCCCCCGCGATGGGCGCCCAGCTCGCCGTCATCGCGGCCGCGTCGCGCGCGAGTTCGATCATCGAGGTCGGCACCGGCGTCGGCGTCTCGGGCCTCTGGATGCTGCAGGCGGCCCGCCACGCGCTGCTCACCTCGATCGACACCGAGAACGAGTACCAGCAGCACGCCCGCCAGCATTTCGCCGACGCGGGCATCGCGGCGGCCCGCGTGCGACTCATCGCGGGGCGCGCGAGCGAGGTGCTGCCGCGCATGAACGAGAGCTCGTACGACATCGTCTTCATCGACGCGGATGCACCCTCGGTGATCGAGTACGCCGAGCACGGGTTGCGGCTCGCGAAGCCCGGCGGCAGCGTGCTCGTGGCGCGAGCCCTGTGGAAGGGCCGCGTCGCCGACCCGGCCAAGCGCGACGAGGCGGCGAGCGCGTTCCGCACGCTCATCGCCGAGCTCGCCCCCTCGACGGCCGTCGCGACGGCGATCTCGCCCGCGGGCGAGGGCCTCCTGCAGATCGTCAAGCTCGGCGCCTGAGCGCACCCGCGGTCGGTCGAGCAGCGAAGCGTCTCGAGACCGACACGTCCGCTCTCGATGCACTGCGCTGCTCGACCACCGATTCCGCCGGTTAACGACTCGAGCCCCGAGATCGTTCTCGGGGCTCGCGATCGTGGTGCGTGACTCAGGCAGGGTTCACGACGCCGGCGAGGACGTCGTAGAGCTCCTTGGCCTCAGCGTCGTTCACCGAGACGACGAGTCGACCGCCGCCTTCGAGCGGCACGCGCACGATGATGAGTCGACCCTCCTTCACAGCCTCCATAGGCCCGTCTCCGGTGCGTGGCTTCATGGCCGCCATTGAGCTCCCCTTTCGTGGCTGAGATTCCATTATCGGACATTTGTCGCGGTGCTGGGAAATCACCCCGAGATTGTGGATAACCCGTCGGGGGTATTCAGCGCCTGTTCATCCGCGCGCTCCCCCGCGAAACGTCAGGTTTCCTGCCTGAATCAGGGCGGGGACCAGTCGTAGGCGTCGATGCGCCAGACGAGCGCGATCCACGCGTATTGCAGCGCAATGAAGAGCAACACGATCGACCAGCGGTACCAGCGCGCCCGCGGCACGGCGAGCGCGCCGACGATCGGGAACAGCGGCGACACGATGCGGAACGTCGACGACTGCGGGAAGAACACCGCGAGCAGGTACAGCGCGTAGCTCGCGAGCCAGAAGCGGAGGTCGACGCCGAGCCGGCGTACGGCCGGCAGGAACAGCACCGCCCCGAACGCCACCACGAGCAGCACGACCGCCCCGATGCCGAACCACGCGGGCATCCCGATCCAGTTCGCCCACCACACCCCGCCCTGGAACCAGGCGGTGAACGGCACGAGCTCCTGATGCCCGATGTAGCCGGCACGCCACGCGAGTTCGGTGGCGGTGTAGCCGTCGGGCACCCCCGTGACGGCCCAGACGATGAGCGGCCACGCGAAGCCGACGGCGGCGGTGAAGAGCCCGAGCCCGATCACCGCGAGCTGCGTCCGCAGCGGGAACGGGTCGTCGGCGCGGTGCCACCACCGCCAGCAGAAGTGGAGGGCGAGCGTGAGCGCGAATGCGAGCGCCCCGGGGCGCGTGAACGCCCACGCCGCGACGACGGGCACGAGCCATCCGTACCGTCGATCGACGAGGAGGAGCAGTGCGAGCGCGATCCAGAGGAACCCGAGCGATTCGGCGTAGCCGAACTGCATGATCGGTGAGACGGGCGCGATCGCGAAGAGCACGACGGCGAAGATCGCACGGTCGGGCTCGAGGAACCGCGACATGAGCCGGTGGAGGACGAGCGCGGCGCCGAGGCCGGCGAGCACGGCGACGGCGACGGATGCCGCGTTCCACGGCAGCCCGAGCCACGTCAACAGGCCCGTCAGCATCGGGTAGACCGGCAGGAACGCCCACGCGTTCTCGCCGATGTGGCCGTCGTCGCCGATGGGGAGCTCGTTCGGGTAGCCGGCGATCCAGATGATCTGGTACCAGCGGGCGTCCCACGTGTTCGCGAAGGAGAGGTAGTCGGGCGCGGCGTCCGTCCACGAGTTGGGGCCTTGCCGGGTGGCGACCTCGAGCACCATGAGCGTCGTCAGCACGCGCGCGGCGAGGTAGACCGCGGTCACCTTCGCCCACCAGGGTGCGAGCCGCCAGCGCACGCGCGGCGAGCGGCGGGTCGCCCGGTGCGGGTCGGGCGCGCGCACGGCGCTCGGCGAGCTCACGGGGTCAGGCGTCGGCGGCCGGGGCGCCCGTGAGCCACGCCCGCAGGGCGCGCTCGCCGTCGACGATCTGGCTGAGCGCGACGCGCTCATCGTCGGCGTGCGCCTTGAGCGGGTCGCCGGGGCCGAAGTTCACGGCGGGGATGCCGAGGGCGCTGAAGCGGGCGACGTCCGTCCACCCGTACTTGGGTTTCGCCTCGGCGCCGACGGCGGCGACGAACTGCTGCGCGAGCGGTGCGTCGAGGCCGGGCCTCGCCCCTTCTGCGCTGTCGACGATCTCGACGTCGAAGCCGTCGAAGACCTCGCGGACATGGGCGGATGCCTCGTCGACGCTGCGGCTCGGCGCGAAACGGTAGTTCACGGTGAGCACGGCCTCGTCGGGGATGACGTTGCCCGCGACACCGCCGTGCACGAGCACCGCGTTGAGGCCCTCGCGGTAGGCGAGCCCGTCGACCTCGACGGTGGCGGCCTCGTACGCGGCGAGGCGGGTGAGGGCGGGGGCGAGCTTGTGGATGGCGTTGTCGCCCACCCAGCTGCGCGCCGAGTGCGCCCGCAGCCCGCGCGTGCGCACCTCGGCGCGGAGGGTGCCGTTGCAGCCGCCCTCGACCTGCCCGTTCGAGGGTTCACCGAGGATGGCGAAGTCGCCGGTGAAGAGTTCGGGCCGATTGCGCGAGAGGCGCCCGAGGCCGTTGAGGTCGGCGGCGACCTCTTCGTTGTCGTACCACATCCAGGTGAGGTCGACGACGGGGTCGGTGAGCTCGAGTGCGAGCTTCAACTGCACCGCGACGCCGGCCTTCATGTCGACGGTGCCGCGCCCCCACAGGTACTCGATGCCGTCGATCGTCTCGAAGCGGGTCGGCACGTTGCCGTTGATCGGCACGGTGTCGATGTGGCCGGCGATGACGACGCGGCGGTCGCGCCCGAGGTTCGTGCGGGCGACGATCGTGTCGCCGTCGCGAATGATCTCGAGGTGGGATGCCCCGGCGAGCGCCCGCTCGATGAGATCGGCCAGGTGCGCCTCATCGCCCGACTCGCTCGGGATGTCGCAGATCGCCTGGGTGATGGCGACGGAGTCTGCGGTCAGGTCGAGCGGGGCGGTTGCGTCGGCGGGCATTCCCCGAGTCTATTCATCCGGGTGCCCGCCGACGCGGTCGGTGTCGTCATGCGGCTCGGCTCGCAGCGGCGAGGCGGCGCGCGTCGACGATGAGGGCGATGGCAGTGAGCGCCTGCCCGACACCGAGGTGGATGACGTAGGCGAGCCACGCGGCTTCGCCGACCTCGGCGCCGCCGAAGAGCACGACGCCGACGACGCTCATCGGCCAGCTCGCAGTGAGGAACGGCAGTGCACGCGCCGGCCCGCGCCACCGGCCGACGGTGAGGATGCCGACGGCGGCGAGCCAGAACGCGCCGAGCACGAGCGGCGAGGTGACGAGCTCGATGCGTTCGAGCAGCGCCTCGGGCAGCAACGGCCCGATCGCGAGGAACGCGGTCGACCCGAGCAGGGCGGCGAGTGCGACCGCTCCGGTCGCCCGCCAGCCGCGGCCCGTGCCGAAGGCGCCGCCGCGCAGGGCGATGCCGATGACCACCGCGAGGCTCGCCGCACTGGTGACGGCGGCGACGTCGTCACCGAGGTATCCGTCGGCGTCGATCGGCCAGGGCAGTGCGGTGAACAGCGCGGCGACGCCGAGCAGCACGAATGCCGCGACGCCGGCGAGCCGGAACTGCAGCGGGGTCACCCGCTGTTCGACGGCCGCGGCTGCGACCGGTCGGGCGGGCATCGGGGGCGCGTCGGTACGCGCGGTGGGCGGGGTCTGCACGGTCATGGTTCGGTTCCTCTCGGATGCTTCGCGGCGCGCCGGTTCCGGCGCTCTCCGAGCCTCGCGGCGCGTCGTCCCGGGCGCCCAGAGCCGGGGCGCCCCGGTTCGACCCGTCGATGTCCCGGGCGATCCGGGACATCCGACCCGAGACAGACGCGCCGTGCGCTGCCACGATGGAGCCATGCGCCCGCCCCGTGCACTGCCCGCGGCACGCGCGACTGCGGTCGCCGCGTTCGCCGTGGTGCTCGTGTGCGCGGTCGCGGCGCTCGTGCTCGACGTCGTGACGGCCCGCACCGGGCAGGAGATCCCCTCGGCGCCCGGCTGGGTCGGTGCGTGGCGCGGGCTCGTCCTGGGCGCCACGGGGGCGCTGCTGCTCGCGCGGCTGTCGTGGCATCCGGTGCCCGTCGTGCTCACCGCCGGCGGGCTGCTCGCCGCGATCGACGGGCTCGCGCTCGCATGGCTCAACCACGGCGTGCTCCTCCAGCCGGATGCGCCCCTGCTCGCCGAGGCGTTCGTGTTCACGCAGCGGCTCTCGGTCGTGTCGTTCCTCGCGCTGCCGTTCGCGCTGCTGCTCTTCCCCGACGGCCGGTTTCCGCGAGGGCCGCTGCGCATCGTCGCGATCGTCGCCGCGGCGCTCAACGCCTTCATCGTCGCGGTCGACGTGGCGATGCCGTGGCGGGTGGCGCGCGCGGTGTTCGGGAGCCCCGACCCGCGGCTGCTCGGGTGGTCGCAGGGCGAGTGGGGGCTCGACCTTCCCGCCGCGTTCTGGCGGTGGACGGGCCTGTTCTGGATGCCGCTCATCATCACGAGCGTGGTGCTCACCGCGGTCGTGCTGCTCGGGCGCATGATCGGCGCGGGGCCCGAGCTGCGGCGCCAGCTGAAGTGGATCGTGTGGGCCGGCATCGTCTACGCCGCGCTCTTCGTGATCGCCGCGACCCTGCTGCCCTACCACCTCGGGCAGGCGACGATCATCGTCGGCACCGCCGTGATCTGCGCGTCGATCATCGTCGCCGTCACCCGGCGCGGGCTCTACCGCATCGACCGGCTGCTCAGCTGGACGGTCGTGTACGGGCTCGTCGCACTGTCGGTGGTCGTCGTCGACGTGCTGCTCGTCACGCTGATCGGCGGACTCGTCGAGGAGCAGGCCCTCGCGGGCGCCGCGATGCTCATCGTGCTCTTCGCGTACCTGCCGCTGCGCGACCGCGTTCTGGGCTTCGCGAACCGGCTCGTGAACGGTCGGCGCGGCGACCCGTACGGGGTCGTGTCGTCGCTCGCGGCGCGCCTCGAGGCGGCCGCTGAGCCGGGCGACCAGCTGCAGTCGCTCGCCGCGTCGATCGCGGCCGCGTTCGCCGCGCCGTACGTCGAGGTCGCGGTCGAGACGCCCGACGGCGGCACGCTGAGCGCACGGCACGGCACACCGGGCGAGCGGATCGAGTCGATTCCGCTCGTGTACCGCGACGAGCGCATCGGGCATCTCGAGATGACGCCCGGCCGGCGGGCCCGCCTCTCCCCCGGCGACGAGCGGCTGCTCACCGACCTCGTGCGCCACGCGGCGTCCTCGGTTCGGGCGAGCACGCTGAGCGACGAACTGCAGCGGATCCGCGTCGAACTCGTGAACACCCGCGAGGACGAGCGCCGGCGCATGCGCCGCGAGCTGCACGACGGGCTCGGCCCCGAACTGGCCGGAGTGCAGTTGCGCATCGAGGCGGCCCGCAACGTCGGCGCGGCTGACCCCGCTGAAGCCGACCGGCTGCTCGCCTCGGCCGCCGAAGACCTGCAGCTCGCGGTGGGCGAGATCCGCCGGCTCGCGCACGACCTGCGGCCGCCGTCGCTCGACGACGTCGGGCTCGCGGGGGCCGTCGAGCAGCTGTGCCGCCGCTTCGGCGGCGAGTTCGAGGTCACCGCGACGTGCGAGCTGCCCCAGCGGCTGCCCGCCGCCGTCGAGGTCGCGGCCTACCGCATCGTCACCGAGGCGCTCGTGAACGTGCAGCGCCACGCGCAGGCCCGTCGCGCCTGGGTGCGCCTCGCGCACGCGCACGGCCGCCTCCTCGTCGAGGTCGCCGACGACGGCCGCGGGGTCGCGGCCGACGCGCCCGCCGGCGTCGGCCTCCTCTCGATGCGCGAGCGCGCCGTCGAGCTCGGCGGTACCCTCGACGTCACCGACCGCGACCGCGGCGGCACCGTGGTGCGCGCCGCCCTGCCCCTGCCCAGCCCCGTCGTCGAGAACGAGGTCACCGCCGATGCCTGAACCCGCCGCCTCGCCCGCCATCCGCGTGCTGCTCGTCGACGATCACCCGGTCTACCGCGACGGCCTCGCCGTGCTGCTGCGCTCGATCGACGGCCTCGACGTGGTCGGCACCGCCGCCGACGGACTCGAAGCGGTCGCCGCCGCCGACGCGGACTCCCCCGACGTGATCGTGATGGATGTTCAGATGCCGCGGATGGACGGCATCGAGGCCACGCGCCGCATCACCGCGAAGCATCCGGCCGTCGGCATCATCGTGCTCACCATGTCGGAGGCCGACGAGACCGTGTTCGACGCGATGCGCGCCGGCGCCCGCGGTTACCTGCTCAAGGGGTCGGGCCAGGACGACATCTCGCGGGCGATCCGCGCCGTCGCCGGCGGCGACGCGATCTTCGGCCCGCGCATCGCCGCACGCGTCGCCGAGTTCTTCGCCCGCCCGCCCGTCGCCGCCGACCCCGTCGCATTCCCGCAGTTGACCGGCCGCGAGCGCGAGATCCTCGAGCTCGTCGCCTCGGGCCGCTCGAACGGCGACATCGCCGAGCATCTCTTCCTCTCCCCGAAGACCGTGCGCAACAACGTGTCGAACATCTTCACGAAGCTGCAGGTCTCGGGGCGCGCCGAAGCGGTCATCGCGGCGCGCGATGCGGGGTTGGGGCGTCGGGCGGACGAGCCGGGGAGTTCGTCGACTCGCGACCGGTAGGGAGCGCCGCTCGCCTTCACCTCCGCGAAGAGGTTCGCGCTTGTGCGCACCGCATGCCGCAGGCCGCCGGCCTCCGAGCTGCGCCCGGATGCCGACGGCCTGCGTGGACCGATCACCTGCCCTTGTTCACCTTGGCCGTCGCCGTGGCCTCGCCGTCGGCCTGCACCACCGCGAGCGTCCACTTGCCGGCCGCGGTGTCGCGCGGCACGGTGGGCGCCACGCTGAACGTCCCGTCGGGGTCGACGACGACGCTGCCGAGCGAGACGACCGCGCCCTTCTTGCCGCGCAGCTCGACCGTCGGGGACGCGTACGGGGTGAAGCCCGTGCCCGAGATCGCGAGCGTGCGACCGGCCGCGACCTTGCCGTCGTCGGCGACCGCGATCGTGCCGTCGAAGGGCGGGTCGGCCACCGTCGTCGCGGTGACGGTCGTCGCCAGCGGCTCCGTCTGGAACGTGAACCGGCGGACGCCCGGCGGCACCGAGTCGGTCACCTCGGTGACCGGCGTCGAACCGTAGGCGTGGGTGACGTCGAGCGACTGCAGCGTCCATCCGCCGGCACCGCCGGTGACGTCCACGGTCACGGTCTGCCCGAATGCCGCCGCGGTCGTGTCAGCGGCCACCGTGACGCCCTCGCCCCCGACGACCGTGATCGGGTACGTCTTCGCCTCGCGTTCACCGAAGAGGTGGAACTCCTGGATGCGGGCGTTGTAGTTTCCGCTCGTCGTGTTCTGCACGGGGATCAGGAGCCGGAACACCTGACCGGTGACGGGTGCGTCGAGTGTCTGATCGTGCTCGGGGCCTTGGAAGCCGGTGATGTGGCTCACGTCCTCCCAGGTCCCGTCGCGCTTCACCTGCAGCAGGAACTCGGGCAACTTGAACGACGAGGTGGGCGACACCGAATCGGGCTGCACGAGCCAGCGGCTCACCTCGCTCGGCGCACCCAGGTCGGTCTCCACCCACATCGTGCCGAGCGGGTAGCGGTCCTTCTCGCTCATGTCCTGGCTGCTGTCGGTGACGCGCGCGCTCCACTTCGTGCCCGTGTTCATGTCGAACGCCGCCGACGCGCCTTCCGCGGCCGCCGCTTGCGCGTTCACCCGGCCGCTGGCACCCGCCATGAGGCTGCCCTTGTACTTCGCCGGCACGGCTCCGTCGCCGACCACGGCGTATGCGGCCGCGGCGTGGGCCGAGAGGTGCTCGCCCATGCTCAGAGCGACGACCTTGTAGTAGAAGACCCCGGGGCCTGGCTTGTCGGTGGACGACGTGGCGGTCGCCGTGGAGATCAGGTTCGCGTCGGAGGGCGTGAAGTCCTCCGTCGTTCCCCGATGCACGCGGTACGCGCGGATGCCCGCCGGGTGCTCGGATGCGTCCCAGTTCAGCTGGACCGTTCCCGCTGCCGGGTCGACGGCGGCCGCCAGGTTCGCGACGTCCGTCGGAGCGGTCCACGAACCGCGTGCCCAGTCGCTGGGCTCGGGCCCCATCACGAAGGCGAGCTCGCCGCCCGCCATGATCTGCTCGTAGGTGATCGAGGATTCGTTCAGCGGCTCCCCGTTGAGCGTCGCCGACTGCACGTAGATGTTCTCCGCGGAGGCGTGCTCACCGGTGATGACGAACTCCTTGCCGTTCGCGAGGTTGTAGGTGACCTCGGGCAGCTTCGGGCCGTGGAGGTAGTACGTGTTCGTGCCCGAGAAGGGGAACAGCCCCGACATCATGAACATGTAGATGCTGCTCATCGCGCCGTTGTCCTCGTCGCCCGGGTACCCGTTCGCGGGGAAGCGCTTGACGTACTGGTCGACCCACTTCGAGGCGAGGTCGGGGCGACCCACCTCGGGCGTGCTGAAGAGCCAGATCGTCTGGAAGGACGGCTCATTGCCGTAGTTGATGTAGCCCTTGCTGAACGCGTTCGAGAGGCGCGAGGTGAAGACGTCCTTGCCGCCCATCAGCTCGACCATGCCCGGGACGTCGAAGATCGCGTTGTAGGAGCCTTCCCAGATCGAGGCCTCGTAGTAGTCGGTGTTGTACCCGGACGTCGGCGTGGTCGTCGGGAAGGTGCCGTCCTGCTTGCGATTGTGGGCGAACCCCGCAAAGCCGTCGCCGGTGAGATTCGGGTCCCACACGTTCTTCCAGTTCTGCGCACGCTCGCGGAAGGCCTCGGCCTCCTCGGTCTTGCCCAGGCCGTCCGCCATCGCGGAGAGCCCGTGGTCGTTGATCGCGAAGCCGATGGTCGCCGAGGCGGGCTTGATACGGCTCGCGTACTGCAGTCCGTTCTGCGCCGTCGTCCCGCCCCAGTGGTATCCGTCGTTGACGTACTGCGGCGTGCGCAGCGCCTCGGAGTCGCCCTTCGCGACGGCGTACGCCTGCTCCCAGTCCACGCCGGGCACCTGCTTGAGGTATGCGTCGGCGATCACGTTCTCCGCCTCGTTGCCGCCCTGGCCCGACAGGAACTCCTTGCCCGAGGTGAAGGTCTCCGCGAGATAGCCGTTGGCCTCATAGCGCTTGATGAAGGAGTTGACATTGGCGCCGACGACCTCGGGGCGGGTCAGCGAGAGGAAGGGGAACACCGTCTTCCAGGAGTCCCAGAGCGTGTAGTAGTCGTCCCAGTAGCCGGTGTCGGCGACCCGGTCGCGGGGCTGCACGTTGGTGTGGAACATCGCCGTGTAGAACTTCGTCTTCTGGGCGTCGCTGACGTCGCCGCCGAGTTCCACGTCGCCGAGCACCGAGTTCCAGGCGTCGCTCGCGCCAGCCCGGGTCGCGTCGAAGTCCCACTCGGGGATCTCGGCGTCGAGCGACTGCACCGCCTTCTCGACGGAGACGAAGGAGATCGCGACCTTGACATTGACCGCTTCGTTCGGCTGGGTGTCGAACTTCAGGTACGCCCCGAGTCGGGTGTTCGTCGCCGTCTGGGTCGTGGTGCCGGCATGCGTGCCGTTCGCGTCCCAGGTGCCGACCTCGCGCGGGGCCTTGTCGTATCGCATCGCGAAGTACATGTCCCACTGGGCGGGATTCCAGTTGCCGCCGTAACGGCCGCCGCCGGTGATGAGCTTGCCGCCCTCGTCGATCGTGACCTGGCCGCCGCTCTTGAGCGCGACGCTGCCGCCGATCTTGCGGCTGACGTCGAGCACGATGGAGGAGTCGGACCCCTCGGGGTAGGTGAAACGGTAGAAGGCGGCGTTCTCTGCCGGCGTCACCTCCGTCGTGATGCCGTACTTCGTCAGCGTGGCGGTGTAGTAGTCGGCGCTGCCCGATTCGCCGGTCACCGGCGAGGCGTGCGCGGACTCGGCGGTCGCCACTCCGCCCGTCTGCGGCGAGAGCAGGAAGTTGCCGTAGGACTGGGTTCCGCCCGTTCCCTGGGCGTAGAGCTGCCCGAAACCGACGACCGGCTTCCCGCTGGTGTAGCCGCCGTTCTTCGGCGACGTCGTCTCGGGACTGGGGTAGATCGCGCCGTTCGGCATGGTCGGGCCCGCCATCGTCGCGCTGGTGGTCGGCCCGATCAGCGTGTCGACGTAGCGAACGAGACCTGCGCCGTCGGCGGGTGCCTCGGCCGACGTGGCAGCGAAGGCCGTTCCCGCAGGGACGAGCAGCATCGACACGAGGCCGGCGAGTGCGATCGACGCCGTGTATCGGCGCGATGAGGGTGTCGGATGTTTCATCCGAGTTGGACTGGTCATGTGCTTGCTCCTCAGAGTCCACGGCCTTGTGGCTGAAAAATGGGACCATCTCACGTTTCTGACATCGCTGTCATAACGTGGAGAGGCTAGCAGTGCGGGATATCGACCGCAAGCACCTCGATGAATTGCAGGAATCACGTCGACCGCTCGCGGGGCGCCGACCGGGTGACGGCCGCACCCGATATCGTGTCGTAGCTCCCACGCACGTCGAGGAGGATCAATGCAGGACGCATACGAGAACGCACCGCGGGTGACGCTCGCCCAGGTCGCCGAGCGCGCGGGGGTGAGCCTGAAGACGGCGTCACGGGCGCTCGGAGGCGAGCAGTACGTGAGCGATGAGACCCTCGCGAACGTCCTCGCCGCGGCGACCGCCCTCGGCTACCGACGGAATGCCGCGGCGAGCCTGCTGGCGAGCGGACATCTCGCCGAGTCGATCGGCCTCATCGGCGGCGACTTCACCAACCCCTTCTACTCGGCACTCGCGCAGAGCGTGGAAGACGAAATCCGCGACCAGGGCATGCACCTCTCGGTCGCGACCTCGTGGGAGTCCGCCGAGCGCGAGCGACGCATCGTCGACGACCTCGCGAGCCGTCAGACCAAGGCGCTCGTCGTCGTCTCGGCCATGTCGGAGCACGCAGAGTACGCGCGGGTGCAGGCACGCGGAGTCCCGGTGGTCTTCGTCGACCGCCCGGCGATCGGTCTCGAGGCGGATTCGGTCGTCTTCGACAACCGGATGGGCGGTCGCCTCGCCGCCCAGCACCTCCTCGACAACGGCCACACGCGGATCGCCTTCGTCGGCGACTACGTGTGGCTGCCCACCTACCGGGAGCGGCTCGAAGGCATGGCCGCCGTGCTCGACGGCGCCGCACCCTCATGGCGGGAACTCCTGCGGGTCGATGCGCACGATGTCGCGTCGTCCCGTGAACTGACCCGCGAACTGCTCTCGCTCGCCGAACCGCCGACGGCGATCGTCGCCGGCAACAACCGGATCCTCCTCGGCGTCCTCGACGAGCTGTCCGGGCGAAGCCAGGGGGACATCCCGGCCGTCATCGGTATCGACGAACCCGAATGGGCGCGCGTCATGGGCATCAGCACCGTCGCCGGCGATGTCGAGGCGGTCGGGCGTCACGCGGCACGACTGGCGCTCGCGCGGCTCTCCGACCGCGCACGCCCCGTCGAGCACGTCGTCCTCCCGATGCGCCTCGTTCCGCGACGATCGACTGCGAAGGGGGGCTCGGAGTCAGACCCCCTGGGCGCCGAGTAGTGCCGCATCGGCGGCGTACGCAGCACCGATCATCGGTGCCTCGTGAGACAGTTCCGCCCGGATGATGGGAAACCGCGGCCGCCCGAGCCCATCGGCGAGCGGCGGTTCGAGGAGGTCCCAGGAGCGCGCGATCGTTCCACCGATGACGAGCGCGTCCGCGTCGAAGCGGGCGAGCGGGCCGGCGAGCGCTCGCCCGAGGAACGAGAACGCGTCCTCGAGCACCTCGCTCGCAACAGAGTCGCCGCTGCGGGCGAGCTCGGCGATCTCCTTGACGTCGGGCACGGCCGCCGCGCGGTCCGTGCGCTGCGAATAGGCGGCCCGGATCGCCCGGCGAGACATCCGAGCCTCGATGCGCTGCCCCTCGAACTCGAGCAGATGCACCTCGCCACCCGGCGCGGCGCCGTCGGTGCGTTCGCCCGCGACCACCCACCCCGAGCCGACACCGGTGCCGAGCGTGATGCAGCAGAACCTCGACAGTCCGCGCGCCGCGCCGGCCGCGTACTCGCCGAGCGCGAACGCGTCCGCGTCGTTGACGAACGTGAACGAGCCCTGGTCGGCGTCGAGGGCCTCGGCGAGTCGCGCACGCAGGTCGACTCCGTGCAGCGCGTCGAACTTCCCGACACCGGTGTACTCGGCGATGCCCGCCTCAAAGTCGAACGGCCCGGGCACGGCGACGGCCCAGCGCCCCCCGTGCTCGGACCCGAGGGTGCGCGCGGCCTCCGCGATCCCCTCGACGATGTCCTCGGCGGATCCGCCCGAATTCAGCGGTCGGGACAGGTAGGTGCCGTCGACGATCGAGCGGGCGGTGGCGTCGATGAGGGCGACGGCGACGTGGGTCCCGCCGAGTTCGATGGTCGCTACCCGGTTGCCGGTCACGATGCTCCTTCTGTCGGGGCCCGTCGACGGTTCGATGGACTCACTGGTCTCAGCGTGCTCGAACCGGTCGGCGGGGCGACCGGTTCGGGCTCGAGGGCCCGGGGGTGCGGACGCCCGGTCCCTTCAACGATCAGGTCGCATGCATGCCGGAATCCCCGTAGGACAACGCTGTCATACGTGGAAAGTAGCAGACGCGACGAGGAGAGTCCAACCCGAAGGAGCCGAGCCCCGAACGCCGAGGTGCGCGCGCGGTCGACCGACCGCGTCACACCCGGCCGCCGCTCGGTACCCTTGGAGCATGCCCGCGAACGACACCGCCATCGCCCCTGCCCGTCTCGCCTCCGCGGCGGGTCTCACGACGATCGCCGGCGACGGCACGGTGCTCGACGCCTGGTTCCCGAAGCCGGTGCTCGGCGAGTCCGCCGAGCCGCTCGCCGCCGAGCACGCCGACCTCGCGGGCGACGACGCGCGCCGCAACGTGCGCGTCGAAGCGATCGAGCTCACGATCGACCTCGACGCCGCGCCCGCGGGCACCGCCGACGCCTACCTGCGCCTGCACGTGCTCTCGCACCTGCTCGCCGCTCCCAACACCGTGAACCTCGACGGTGTCTTCGGGCACCTGCCCGCCGTCGTGTGGACGAACGCCGGCCCCGTGCACCCCGCCGACTTCGACCGGCTGCGCCCGGCGCTGCAGCGCGCCGGCATCCATGCGACCGGGCTCGACAAGTTCCCGCGCCTGCTCGACTACGTCACGCCCGAGCGGGTGCGCATCGCGGATGCCTCGCGCGTGCGCCTCGGCGCGCACCTCGCGCCGGGCACCACGGTGATGCACGAGGGCTTCGTCAATTTCAACGCCGGCACGCTCGGCACCTCGATGGTCGAGGGCCGCATCTCGCAGGGCGTCGTCGTCGGCGACGGCAGCGACATCGGAGGCGGCGCCTCCATCATGGGCACCCTCTCGGGCGGCGGCACGCAGCGCGTCGAGATCGGCGAGCGGGCCCTCCTCGGGGCGAACTCGGGCATCGGCATCTCGATCGGCGACGACTCGGTCGTCGAGGCCGGTCTCTACGTCACCGCGGGCACGAAGGTCGTGCTGCTCGGCGGGCCCGACGGTCGTCCGCGGGCGGTCAAGGCCGTCGAGCTGTCGGGAGTGCCGAACCTGCTGTTCCGGCGCAACTCGCTGAACGGCCAGGTCGAGGCGCTGAGCCGCACGGGCGAGGGCGTCACGCTGAACGCCGCGCTGCACGCGTAGGCGGGGCGCACGCGTAACAGGCCGCACGCGTAACGGTTCGGATGCAGCTCGGCACTTCTCGTCGAGATCCCGCGATCGGCGACGCCGTGCTCGGCTAGTGTGGTGCAACCGAGGCCGCAGCGTGGCGGCCTCCCCTGCACCTCACGAAGGAGTGACGTGGGTACCGACGCCCCCAGGACCCGCCGCCATCGCGGTCTGAAGTTCCTCATCGGCCTGCTGATCACCGTGCTGGTGCTCGGCGTCGCCGGAGCGGGGTTCGGCTGGTGGACGGTGCAGCGCTCCTTCCCGACGACGAGCGGCCGGATCGACGTCCCCGGCCTCACCGCGAACGTCACCGTGTACCGCGACGACGCCGGGGTGCCGCAGCTCGTCGCCGAGACGAGCGACGACCTCTTCTTCGCGCAGGGCTACGTGCACGCGCAGGACCGCTTCTGGGAGATGGACTTCCGCCGCCACGTGACGGCTGGCCGCCTGTCCGAGATGTTCGGTGAATCGCAGATCGCCACCGACACCTTCATCCGCACGCTCGACTGGCGAGGCATCGCCGAGCAGGAGTACGCGCAGCTCGACGAGGCGTCGCGCGCCTACTACGAGGCGTACGCCGCCGGGGTGAACGCCTACCTCGGTGAGCGCAGCGGCGCCGACCTCTCGCTCGAGTACGCGGTCCTGGGCCTGCAGAACGGCGCCTACTCCCCCGAACCGTGGACCCCGGTCGACTCGATCGCGTGGCTCAAGGCGATGGCGTGGGACCTCCGTTCGAACCTCGGCGACGAGATCGACCGCGCCCTGCTCGCCTCGGCGCTCCCCTCGGAGGAGGTCGCGCGCCTCCACCCCGACTTCGCGTGGGGCGAGATGCCGACGATCATGGGCGGCCCCCTCGCCGCCCCGGCGGCTGCGGCGGTCGCGCCCGCGTCGGCCCAGGCGACGACCGAGACGGATGCCGCGGCGCCCGAGCACCTCGCAGCGCTGGCCTCGCTCGCGGAGACGATCGACGGCATCCCCGAGCTGCTCGGCCCCGAGGGCGGCGACCTCGGTTCGAACTCGTGGGTCGTCTCGGGTGCGCTGACCGAGAGCGGCAAGCCGCTCCTCGCGAACGACCCGCACCTGGGCCCGGCGATGCCGTCGATCTGGGCGCAGATGAGCCTCAAGTGCGCCGAGGTGAACGACGCCTGTCCGTTCGACGTGACCGGGTACTCCTTCTCGGGCCTGCCGGGCATCGTGATCGGCCACAACGACCGTATCGCGTGGGGCTTCACGAACCTCGGGCCCGACGTCGCCGACCTCTACCTCGAGCGCGTCGAGGGCGACAGCTACGAACTCGACGGCCAGATGATGCCGCTCATCCTCCGCGAAGAGGTCATCGAGGTCGCGGGCGGCTCCCCGGTGACGATCACCGTGCGATCGACCGGGCGCGGTCCGATCGTCACGGGCATCGGTTCCGACTTCGGTGCCGTCGCGGGGTCGTACCCGGCCGCGTCGGGTGCGCCGGAGGGCGAGTACCAGGTCTCGCTGCAGTGGACGGCGCTCACCCCCGGCACGACGGCGCAGGCCATCTTCGCCCTGGATCGCGCCCGCGACTGGGAGGGGTTCCGCCACGCGGCATCCCTCTTCGACGTGCCTTCGCAGAACCTCGTCTACGCCGACGACGCCGGCAACATCGGGTATCAGGCCCCCGGCAAGATCCCGGTGCGGAAGACCGGCGACGGCACCGTGCCGCTGCCCGGCTGGACGAGCGCGACCGGCTGGTCGGGCATGCTGCCGTTCGACCGGCTGCCGAGCGTGCAGAACCCGCCGGCCGGCTACATCGTGACGGCGAACAACCCGGCGCCCGCCGGCCCCGACGGCCCGCTGCTCACGAAGGACTGGGACTACGGCTACCGCGCCGCCGGGATCGATCGGCTCATCCGCGAGCGGCTCGACGCCGGTGAGAAGCTCACCGCCGACGACCTCCTCGAGATGCAGCTCGACACGAGCGACCTGAACGCGCAGCAGTTCCTGCCGGTCGTCGCCGAACTCGCCGCCGGCCTCGACGGCGACGCGGCGCGCGGTGCGGCGCTCCTCGACGGGTGGAACACCAAGGCCGACGCCGACAGCGCCGAAGCCGCCTACTTCGCCGTGTTCTGGCGCACCCTGCTCGACGACCTCTTCGGCGAGCTCCCCGAGGAGACCCGTCCTCAGGGCGGCGACCGCTGGTTCGACGTCGTGGGCACGCTGCTCGGCGAGCCCGACAACGCGTGGTGGGGCGAGGGCGGCCGCGACGCCGCGATCACCGGGGCGCTCGCCGAGGCGTGGGGCGAGGCATCCGGCCTCATGGGCGACGACGCGACCTCGTGGGAGTGGGGCGAACTGCACACCCTCACCCTCACCAACCAGAGCTTCGGCGAGTCGGGCATCGGCGCCATCGAGTGGCTCTTCAACCGCGGGCCGTACGAGCTCGGCGGCGGCTCGGCCGTCGTCAACGCGATCGGCTGGGACGCGAACGCCGGGTACGGCGTCGACTGGGTGCCGTCGATGCGCATGGTGATCGACCTCGACGATCTCGACGGGTCGCGCTGGATCAACCTGACCGGCGCCTCCGGCCACGCCTTCAACCCGCACTACGACGACCAGGCGCCGCTCTGGCAGCGGGGCGAGACGCGGGCGTGGCCGTTCACCCTCGGCGCCGTCACCGCGGCCGCGAAGGACACGCTCGTACTGCGGGCAGTGGGCTGAGCGGCGGCGCGCGGCCTACGCGAACGGCCCCGATTCCCTGTGGAGGGAATCGGGGCCGTTCGTCGTCGGGCTCGGACCGGGTCAGACGCCCGGGTAGTGCCGCTCGGGCTCGCCCGTGTACAGCTGCTGCGGGCGACCGATCTTCGTCTGCGGGTCGAGGTTCATCTCGCGCCAGTGGGCGATCCAGCCGGGCAGACGGCCGATCGCGAAGAGCACGGTGAACATGCGCGTCGGGAAGCCCATCGCCTTGTAGATGACGCCGGTGTAGAAGTCGACGTTCGGGTACAGGCGACGCTCCTTGAAGTAGTCGTCCTCCAGGGCGAACTGCTCGAGCTCCTTCGCGATGTCGAGCAGCGGGTCGTTGACCCCGAGGCTCTCGAGCACGGCGTCGGCCGACTGCTTCACGATCTTCGCGCGCGGGTCGTAGTTCTTGTAGACGCGGTGCCCGAAGCCCATGAGCTTCACGCCGTCTTCCTTGTTCTTCACGCGCTCGACGAAGCGGCCGACGCCCTCGCCCGAGTCCTGGATGCGGGCGAGCATCTGCAGCACGGCCTCGTTGGCACCGCCGTGCAGCGGGCCCGAGAGCGCCTGGATGCCGGCGGAGATCGAGGAGTAGAGGTTCGCACCGGTCGAACCGACGAGGCGCACGGTCGAGGTCGACGCGTTCTGCTCGTGGTCCTCGTGGAGGATGAGGAGGCGGTCGAGCGCCTTCGCGAGCGTCGGGTCGATGTGGTACGGCTCGGCCATGTTGCCGAAGTTCAACCGCAGGAAGTTCGGCACGAAGTCGAGCGAGTTGTCGGGGTAGAGGAACGCCTGGCCGACGCTCTTCTTGTGCGCGTACGCCGCGATGACGGGGAGCTTCGCGAGGAGGCGCAGCGTCGTCAGCTCGACGTGGTCGGGGTCGTGCGGGTCGGACGAGTCCTCGTAGTACGTCGACAGTGCCGCGACCGCGCTCGAGAGCACCGACATCGGGTGCGCCGTGTGCGGCAGCGCCGAGAAGAAGCGCTTGAGATCCTCGTGGAGGAGCGTGTGGCGGCGCACCTTCTCGTCGAACTCGCCGAGCTGGTCGGCGGTCGGCAGCTCGCCGTAGATGAGGAGCCACGCGACCTCGAGGAACGTCGAGTGCTCGGCGAGCTCTTCGATCGGGTAGCCGCGGTAGCGGAGGATGCCCTGCGCGCCGTCGATGTACGTGATCGCCGACCGAGTCGATGCGGTGTTGACGAATCCGTAGTCGAGGCCGGTGAGGCCCGTCTGCCTGGTCAGCGTCGAGAGGTCGAGGCTCGAAGCACCCTCGACGGCTCGCTGGACCGGGAACTCGGCGGTGCCGCCGGGGAAGCTGAGGGTTGCGGTCTCGGGGTTCTGCCCCACCGCGGGGTTCACGACGTCGCTCACGGCGCCTCCTGTGATCGTCACTTGCGCGGTCACCTGCTTTCAGGGCCGTCGGCGTTAGGGTCGGCTGCGGCCCGTCCTACAGCCTAGACGTGCTGAAGGCACACTGTCGCATCCGCCAAGAGAACCTTGTATTCATTGGTTGGTCGTCACAGCGACCGGATGCCTCGTGGTGACCGGAGGCTACGAGCCCGCGCCCGCTCGCAGCCGCTCGGCCGCGGCGGCGATGCGCTCGTCGCTCGCGGTGAGCGAGAGCCGGATGTGCTCGGGGTGATGCACCCCGTAGAAGTGCCCCGGCCCGCCGATGATGCCGAGCTCGGCGAGCCGGCCGATCGACTCCCAGGCGTCGCGGCCCTCGGTCGCCCAGAGGTAGAGCCCCGCCTCGCTGCGGTCGATGCGGAACCCCGCCGACTCGAGCGCGGGCAGGAGCACGTCGCGGCGTGCCCGGTAGCGCTCCTTCTGCTCGGCGACGTGGGCGTCGTCGCGGAGGGCGGCGATCATCGCCTGCTGCAGCGGCTGGGCGAGCATGAGCCCCGCGTGCTTGCGCACGTTCGTGAGCCGGCCGACGACGGTGCGGCATCCGGCGATGAACGCCGTGCGGTACCCGGCCATGTTCGACTGCTTCGAGAGCGAGTACGCGACGATCGTGTTGCGCCGGCTGTCGCCGACGACCCGGGGGTCGAGCAGGCTCGGCACCGGGGCATCCGCCCATTCGCCCTGCCAGCCGAGCTCGGCATAGCACTCGTCGCCGACGATGACCGCGTCGAGCTCGAGCGCGCGTTCGCGCGCCGCCCGCAGCTCGTCGATCGTGAGCACCCGCCCGTCGGGGTTGCCGGGGCTGTTGAGCCACACGAGCTTCGTCTCGGCGGGCCACTCGGCCGGGTCGTCGCTCGCCATGGCGGTCGCGCCGACGAGCACCGCACCCATCTCGTAGCTCGGGTAGGCCGCCTTCGGGTGCACGACGACGTCGCCCGCGCCGAGACCGAGCAGGAACGGCAGCAGGGCCACGAGCTCCTTCGAGCCGACCGTCGGGAGGACGTGCTCGCGGGTGAGGCCAGGCACGCCGCGGCGCCGGGCGAACCAGGCGATGATCTCGTCGCGCAGCACGTCGGTGCCGACCGTCTGCGGGTAGGCGTGGGCGTCGCTCGCCGCGGCCAGCGCCTCGCGCACGATCGCAGGCGTCTCATCGACCGGCGAACCGATCGACAGGTCGACGGCACCGCCCGGGTGCGCGGCCGCGCGCTCGCGGTACGGGACCATCAGGTCCCACGGGTAGTCGGGCAGCTCGCGCCCCGCCACGGTCAGTGCCCCTGCGGCGGGAGGGCGGCGACGATGGGGTGGTCCATCGCGATGACGCCGACCTTCGCGGCGCCACCGGGCGAACCCACGGCGTCGACGGTCGCGGTCGAGATCTCGAAGAACTCGACGTTGGCCTTGTAGTAGTCGGCCCACTCGTCGGGCAGGTCGTCCTCGTAGTAGATCGCCTCGACGGGGCACACCGGCTCGCATGCACCGCAGTCGACGCACTCGTCGGGGTGGATGTAGAGCGAACGCTCACCCTCGTAGATGCAGTCGACCGGGCATTCGTCGATGCAGGCGCGGTCTTTCACATCGACGCACGGGAGGGCGATGACATAGGTCACGGTGGTTCGTGCTCCTTCGGAGTGGCGGGGGTTTCAGTCTATGCGCCCGGGCGCGGTCTGCGCCTGCGCGCGTTACGCGTCGGCGCGTGCTTCGGCGGGCGGTTCGGCAGTCGCTGCGGCGCGCGCGCGTGCGTGCGACGGCAGTTCGGGCCACGCGACGATGAGGACCGCGATGAGCGCGGGCGCCACCGCCCAGACGGTGCCGGCGAGATCGCCCGCCACGAGCACCGAGCCGCCCGGACCGGGCAGCGTGAGCACGGCGACGATGATGACGAGGCCCGCGGCCGCGGCGGCGGTAACCGCGCGCCCGTGGGTCAGCAGGCGGATGCCGAGGAGGAGCGCGGCGACGCCGACGAGCGCCGCGACGAGCCCCCACGGGATCGCGACCTCGCCGATGCGCAGCACGTGCCGATGCCCGACGGTCGCCACCGCGCCGAAGACGACGCCGACGAGCGCCGCGAGCAGCAGCGCGCCGATGCGCCCGGCGAGACTCGTCTCGCCGGCCTCCGAGTAGGCGCCGCTCATGGCGTCGCGGTGGTGACCGTGTACGAGACCGTCTCGCCGTCGGCGGCGACGAGCACGAGGTAGGTGCCGTTCGAGTACACGAGCGCCTCGGCGCCGCTGCCCGAGAGTTCGGTGTTCTTGGTGAAGCCGGCGCTCTCGAGCTTCGCGACGGCGTCGGCGATCGGATCGGCGGCGCTCGCCGTGATCATGACCATCCAGCCGTCGGCGCCGCCGGTGCCGGCGCTGAGCGCGACCTCGCCGTCGACGAGCGGGATTTCGGCGGGGAAGTCGGAAGGCAGTTCGCCGTCGAGGCTGACCTCGCCGCCGGTGGCGTCTTCGATCGCGCCTTCGACGCCCTGGTTGACGAGGTCCTCGATGGGGTTCGCGCAGCCGGCGAACAGCGCGGTCGAGAGCGCGGCGATCGCGAGCGCGGCGGCAGCCCGGCGTGCGGTGGCATGGGTCGGAGACATGGCAGCGAGTCTACCGGGGCGCACCACGCGCCGGGCGGGTGCCGTAGCGTGGAGCCGACACCGCCCGACGGAGAGGATCGACGACGATGACCGATGCCACGAGCCCCGCGACGACCGAGCAGCCCGAGGTGCGCGTCGAGCGCGACGGGCCGTTCGCGATCGTCACGATCGACCGCCCGGCAGCCCTCAACGCCCTCTCCCCCGCCGTGCTCGCCGCCCTCGCCCAGGTCTTCGCCGACCTCGCCGACGAGGGCCCCGCCGTGCGCGGCGTGCTGCTGACCGGCGCCGGCGGGCGCGCGTTCGTCGCGGGCGCCGACCTGCGCGCCCTCGCCGACCTCAGCCCCGAGGAGGGCGAGGCGGAGGCCGAGGCCGGGCATCGCGTCGCCGCCATGATCGAGGCGCTCCCGGCGCCGGTGATCGCCTGCGTCGACGGCTTCGCGCTCGGCGGCGGCCTCGAGCTCGCGCTCGCCTGCGACCTGATCTACGCGACGGAGGCCTCGAGCTTCGGTCAGCCCGAGGTGAAGCTCGGCCTCATCCCCGGCTTCGGCGGCACGGTGCGGCTGCCCCGTGCGGTCGGCCTCGCCCGCGCGAAGGAGCTCATCTACACCGGGCGGCGCATCGGCATCGACGAGGCCGTCGCATCGGGCCTCGTCGCACGCCGCTTCGCAGATCGCGACGCCCTCTTCGCGGGTGCACGCGAGACGCTCGAACTCGTCGCGCAGAACGCGGCGCCCGCGGTCGGGCTCGCGAAGCGTGTGCTCGTGGATGCCACGGGGCAGCCCACCGCGACGGCGACCCTGCTCGAGATCGACGGCTTCGGCGATGCGTTCCGCACCGATGACATGCGCGAAGGGGTCGCGGCGTTCCTCGAGAAGCGGGAGCCGCGCTTCACGGGCGTGTAGCCCGGCGCATCGCACGGCAACGGACGAACGCCCGCCGCGATCCTCGCAGGATCACGACGGGCGTTCGTCGTCCGTGCCGATTCGGTGCCGACTCAGCCGATCCGGGCCGAGAGCCAGGCGAACCCGTCGAAGCGCACTCCGTCGGTGCCGAACATCTCGAGGTGCAGGTGCGGGCCGGTCGACTGACCGGTGGTGCCGACGAGTCCGAGCTGCTGCCCGGCGGTCACGCGCTGCCCCTCCGAGACGGCGATGGAGCCGTACTGCATGTGCGCGTACGAGCTCGTGACGACCTCGCCGCCGACGTTGTGCTGCACCTCGACGTTCACGCCGAGTCCGCCGCCGCTCTCGGTGGCGAGCACGACGACGCCGTCGGCGATCGACATCACCGGGGTGCCGTTGCCGGGGTTGAAGTCGATCCCGTCGTGGTTCGTCGAGCAGCCCGCGCACGGTGCGCTGCGGGGGCCGAAGCCCGAGCTGCGCTTCTCGGGGTTCTGCACCGGCCAGACGATGGCGCCGGTCTCGACGAGCGAGACGGCGCCGACGCTGGCGACCTGCGAGACGATGGGCGGCGGGGCCACGTGCACGTCGTAGGCCTCGGCGGCGAGCGTCGACTCGACGGCGTCGGGGCCGACCTCGACGGTCTGCGGCGTGAAGCTGATCGTGTCCTCGACGGGTGCGTACACGGAGGCCCGGTTCTCGACGTCGGTCGCGGTCACCGCGAGGGCGGGAACGCTCGTCGCGACGAGCATGCCGCCGGTGAAGGCCATCGCGATCACGGAGAACGCCTGACGGGGCTGGAAGCGGGGGCGGCTGCGCTCAGGGCGGGTCGCCGTCGTTCGGGCGGGCTTGCTGGTGGCCGCGCGGCGGCCGCGTGTGGGGGAATTAGTCATGAAGCGTTACGTATGTGGGGGTCGGGTTTCGTGGCAGAAACGGAAAACGTCTCGATGTCGAGACGATCTCAGGTAACGTACGCAGCGATTCTGGGAGAAACCTCCGATGCACATGCATGAATGCCCAGTGCACCGCCGAGACGCGAAACGCGGATGCCACGGGGGCGACCCCGTGGCATCCGCGTTCAGTGAGCCGAGCTGTCGATCAGCCCTGCTTCTTCAGACGCGAGGTGATGCGCGCACGCGCCGTCGCATCGAGCTCGACCTTGCGGATGCGCACCGCGGTCGGGGTGACCTCGACGCACTCGTCCTCGCGGGCGAACTCGAGGCACTCCTCCAGCGAGAGCTGGCGCGACGGGGTCATCGACTCGAAGGTGTCGGCCGTCGACGAACGCATGTTCGTGAGCTTCTTCTCCTTCGTGATGTTGACGTCCATGTCGTCGGCGCGCGAGTTCTCGCCGATGACCATGCCCTCGTAGACCTCTTCGGTCGGGTTCACGAAGAAGGTCATGCGCTCCTGCAGGGCGATGATCGCGAACGGCGTGACGACGCCCGAACGGTCGGCGACGATCGAACCGTTGTTGCGGGTCGTGATCGAGCCCGCCCACGCGTCGTAGCCGTGCGAGATCGCGTTCGCGATGCCGGTGCCGCGGGTCGTGGTCATGAACTCGGTGCGGAAGCCGATGAGGCCGCGGCTCGGGACGATGAACTCCATGCGGACCCAGCCGGTGCCGTGGTTCGACATGTTGTCCATGCGGCCCTTGCGGGCGGCGAGCAGCTGCGTGATCGCGCCGAGGTACTCCTCGGGGGCGTCGATCGTGAGGTGCTCGAACGGCTCGTGCGTCTTGCCGTCGACCTGCTTCGTGACCACCTGCGGCTTGCCGACGGTGAGCTCGTAGCCCTCGCGGCGCATCTGCTCGACGAGGATCGCGAGCGCGAGCTCGCCACGACCCTGCACCTCCCATGCGTCGGGGCGGCCGATGTCGACGATCTTCAGCGACACGTTGCCGACGAGCTCGCGGTCGAGGCGGTCCTTCACCATGCGGGCGGTGAGCTTGTGGCCCTTCACCTTGCCGACGAGCGGCGAGGTGTTCGTGCCGATCGTCATCGAGATGGCGGGCTCGTCGACCGCGATGACCGGAAGCGGACGGACGTCCTCGGGGTCGGCGAGGGTGTCGCCGATCATGATGTCTTCGAAGCCGGCGACGACCGCGATGTCACCGGGGCCGGCGCTCTCGGCCGGGTAGCGGTCGAGCGCCTTCGTGAGGAAGAGCTCGGTCACGCGCACGTTCTGCACCGAACCGTCGTGCTTGACCCACGCGACGGTCTGGCCCTTCTTGATGGTGCCCTGGAAGACGCGGAGGAGCGCCAGGCGACCGAGGAACGGCGAGGCGTCGAGGTTCGTGACGTGCGCCTGCAGGGGGTGCTCGTCGTCGTACGTCGGAGCCGGGATGTGCTTGAGGATCGCCTCGAAGAGCGGCTCGAGGTCGCCGTTGTCGGGCAGCTCGCCGTTCTCGGGCTTGTTGTGGCTCGCAGCGCCGTTGCGGCCCGAGGCGTACACGACGGGCACGTCGAGGATCGCGTCGAGGTCGAGGTCGGGCACGTCGTCCGCCAGGTCGGAGGCGAGACCGAGCAGGAGGTCCTGGCTCTCGGCCACGACCTCGTCGATGCGCGCATCGGGACGGTCGGTCTTGTTCACGAGCAGGATGACCGGCATGCGGGCCTCGAGCGCCTTGCGCAGCACGAAGCGGGTCTGCGGCAGCGGGCCCTCGCTCGAGTCGACGAGGAGCACGACGCCGTCGACCATCGAGAGACCGCGCTCGACCTCGCCGCCGAAGTCGGCGTGGCCCGGGGTGTCGATCACGTTGATCGTGATGGGCTCGCCGTTGGCGTGCAGGCCGTTGTACGTGATCGCCGTGTTCTTGGCGAGGATCGTGATGCCCTTCTCGCGCTCGAGCTCGTTCGAGTCCATCGCGCGCTCCTCGACGTGCGCGTGCGCGTCGAAGGAGTTGGTCTGGTTGAGCATCGCGTCGACGAGCGTCGTCTTGCCGTGGTCGACGTGCGCGACGATCGCGACGTTGCGCAGGGAGTTGCGGGTGGCGTTCGCCATGGATGGGTTCCTCGCGGTGAGGCATCCGGTCTGATCGACCACCCGGAAACGGGCTCGGCCGGGCGCCGCGGATGCGCTGGATGGGAGTCTGTGGGAGCGCGGACGACCGTGGATCGACGGTTCGCGCCCACCAATCGTACCGTGCCCGGCCGTGCGTCTGCCGAACGGGCCCCATCGGAGCGCCGAACGCGCCGTCGCGGAACACCCGATGCGCCGCCGTGGGAACGCCGAACGCCCGGCATCCGAGGGCGGATGCCGGGCGTTCGGGACTGCGGAGGCTACGCGCCGAGCTTGATGTTCGCGCCCGGGATGGCCGCGAGCAGGTCTCGGGTGTACTGCTCCTTCGGGTGGTCGAACACCTCGTCGGTGGTCGCCGCCTCGACGATGCGCCCCTTCTGCATCACGCAGACGTTGTCGGCGATGACGCGCACGACCGCGAGGTCGTGGGTGATGAAGAGGTACGTCAGGTTGAGCTCGGCCTGCAGCTCGGCGAGCAGACGCAGGATCTGCGCCTGCACGAGCACGTCGAGCGCCGAGACCGCCTCATCGAGGATGACGATCTCGGGCTTCAACGCGAGCGCACGCGCGATGGCGATGCGCTGACGCTGACCGCCCGAGAGCTCGTTCGGGTAGCGGCTCACCAGGGTGCGCGGCAGCGACACCTGGTCGAGCAGCTCGAACACGCGGTCGCGACGCGACTTGGCCGTGCCGATCTTGTGCGTCGTGAGCGGCTCGGCGATCGTGTTGCCGATGTTGCGGAGCGGGTTCAGCGAACCGTACGGGTCCTGGAAGACCGGCTGCATGCGGCTGCGGAGCGAGAACAGCTCCTTGCCCTTCACGCTCGCGAGGTCGTGGCCGCCGACGACGATCTTGCCGCTCGTCGCGTCCTCCAGCTTCAGCAGCATCTTCGCGACGGTCGACTTGCCCGAGCCCGACTCGCCGACGAGCGCCGTGGTGGTGCCCTTCGCGATCTGGAACGAGACGTCGTCGACCGCGGTGAAGTCGCCGGATCCGCGGATCTTGAACACCTTGGTCAGGTTCTCGACCACGATCGCCGGCGGCTGCGACGCAGCGGCCTCGAGCGCCTCGGCACGGGCCTCGGCGGTCGCGAGCAGGTCGATCGCCTCGCCCGCAGCCGACGACGCGTCGGCCGCGATCGACGACTCGGCCGCTGCGATGCTGCCGGTCGCCTGGATGCGACGCGAGGCGAGGCTCGGCGCCGCAGCCACGAGGCGCTGCGTGTACGGGTGCTGCGGGTTCTGCAGGATCTGGGCCGAGGGGCCCGACTCGACGACCTGGCCCTTGTACATGACGAGGAGCTGCTCGGCGCGCTCGGCCGCGAGGCCGAGGTCGTGCGTGATGAACAGCAGCGTCGTGCCGAGTTCGCGGGTGAGCGACTCGAGGTGGTCGAGGATGACCCGCTGCACCGTGACGTCGAGCGCCGACGTGGGCTCGTCGGCGATCAGGAGCTGCGGGTTCGCCGCGAGGCCCATGCCGATGAGCACGCGCTGACGCATACCGCCCGAGAACTGGTGCGGGAACTGCTTCAGGCGGCGGTCGGCGTCCTGCAGACCGGCCTCCTTCAGCACCTGGATCGCGCGCTGCTTGACCTCTTTGCGGCCCTTCGCGATGCCGTTCGCACGGATCGCCTCCTCGACCTGGAAGCCGATCGACCACACGGGGTTGAGGTTCGACATCGGGTCCTGGGGGACGAAGCCGATCTTGCGACCGCGGATCTGTTCCATCTCGCGCTGCGAGGACTTCGCGAGGTCCTGGCCGTCGAGCAGCACCTGGCCGCCGGAGATGTGACCGGTGCCGGGCAGCAGGTTGATGATCGCGTGAGCGGTCGTCGACTTGCCCGAGCCCGACTCGCCCACGATGGCGAGGCTGGAGCCGCGCTCGAGGGTGAAGCTCACCCCGCGGACCGCCTGCACGAGGCCGGTCTGGGTGCGGAATGCGACCTCGAGGTCTTTGACTTGGAGCAGGGGGGTGCTCATCGCTGTGCCCTCGCCTTCGGGTCGAGTGCGTCTCGCACGACTTCACCGAGCATGATGAACGAGAACACGGTCAGGGAAAGCGCGATCGACGGGTAGATCAGCACCTGCGGAGCGGTGCGGAGCGTCGTCTGCGCCTGGGCGATGTCGTTGCCCCACGACATGAACTGCGAGGGCAGGCCGACGCCGAGGAACGAGAGCGTCGCCTCGGCGACGATCGCACCGGCGAGCGAGATCGTCGCGATCACGATGACCGGGGCGATCGCGTTCGGCACGACGTGCGCCCACAGGATCTTGAAGCGCGAGACGCCGATCGCCGTGGCGGCGGTGACGAAGTCGGCGTTCTTGACCCTGAGGATCTCGGATCTCAGCACTCGGGCTGTGGCCGGCCACGCGAAGATACCGATCGCGAGGGAGATGACCCACACGTTGCGGTAGTCCGCGAGCACCGACATGATCACGACGGCCGCGAGGATGTAGGGGATCGAGAAGAAGATGTCGCCGAGGCGCGAGAGCACGCTGTCGACGGCACCGCCGTAGTAGCCCGCGAACGCGCCGAAGAGCACGCCGAGGGTGAACACCAGGATCGTCACGATGATGCCGACCGAGAGCGAGGTGCCCGCGCCGTACACGATGCGCGCGAACACGTCGCAGCCCTGGCGGGTGAACCCGAGCGGGTGGCCCGGCTGGGGGCCGCCGTTGCTGTTGGCGAGCTGGCAGTCGGAGTTCGGCGGCTCGTTCGTGAACAGGCCGGGGAACAGCGCGACGAACACGATGATGAGGATCATCGCGGACGAGATCCAGAACATCGGGCGACGACGCAGGTCGTGCCAGGCGTCGATCCACAGGTTCGACGGCTTGCCGTCGGTCTTGACGCTGTCGATCGCTGCGAGCGGCGTCTCCTCCAGCGGAGCGACGTAGTGCTCGATGCGGGGCTTCGATGAAGACGTGTCAGGCATAGCGGATCCTCGGGTCGAGCACGGCGTAGAGAAGGTCGATGAGGAGGTTCACGACGAGGTACATCAGCACCATGATCGTGACGAAGGACACGACCGTCGGCCCCTCGCCCTTGAGCACCGCCTGGTACAGCGTGCGACCGACGCCGGGCACGTTGAAGATGCCCTCGGTCACGGTCGCGCCGACGAGCAGCGTGCCGAAGTCGGTGCCGAGGTAGGTGACGACCGGGATCAGCGAGTTGCGCAGGATGTGCACGGGAACCACGCGCCGTCGCGTGAGGCCCTTGCTGTAGGCCGTGCGCACGAAGTCGAGGCCGCTGGTCTCGATGACCGAGGCTCGAGTCAGTCGCACGATCTGCGCGAAGCTGATCGTCGCCAGCACGATGGCGGGCAGGACGAGGTCTTCGAGCGGAGCACCCGCGCCGACCGTCGGGCTGAACCAGCCCCACTGGATGGCCATGAAGTACTGCGCGACGAAGCCGATGACGAAGACCGGCAGCGAGATGAGCACGAGGCTCACCGCGAGACCGGTCGCATCGAAGATGCCGCCCTTGCGCAGGCCGCTGATGAGACCCACGGTGATGCCGGCGACCATCTCGAAGAAGATCGCGAGCACGGCGAGTCGGAGCGTGACGGGGAACGTACGGGCGAGGACTTCACTGACCGGCTGGCCCGAGTACGTGACGCCGAAGTCGCCCTGGAAGATCCCGGCGAGGTAGTAGAAGTACTGCACGATGAACGGGTCGTTCAGGTGGTACTGCTCGCGGATCTGGTCGATCACGCCGGGGGCGGGCGGGCGGTCGCCGTAGAGCGCCGCAATCGGGTCGCCCGGCATGGCGAACACCATGAAGTAGATGAGGAAGGTGGCTCCGAGGAGCACGGGGATGATTTGGAGAAGACGCTTTCCGGTGTACCAGAGCATCAGCGCTCCTCAGGGTTTAGTGCTGAGAGCATTTTGGGCCGCAATCACAAAAGTCGAACAAACAGATATCAGCATGATGTCCGGGGCGTTGCCGCCCCGGACATCATGCTAGACGGGATTATAGGCGAGTGTTACGCCATCAGCCCTTGGTGATCTGGTGGTACAGCGGCACCGAGTCCCAGCCGAACACCACGTTGTCGACCGTGTCGGCCGAAACGCCGGTCACGTTCGAGTACCACAGCGGGATCGCGGGGAGGTCCTTCAGGAGGACTTCCTGCGCCTGCTGGAACTTGGCGGTCGCGTCCTCGACGGAGGGAGCGACAGCACCCTCCTTGAGGAGGTTGTCGAACTCTTCGCTCGAGTAGTCCTCGTAGTTCGAGCCGGCACCGGTCTGGTACAGCGGAGCGAGGAAGTTGTACATCGAGGGGTAGTCGCCCTGCCAGCCGGCGCGCGTGCCACCGGTCAGCTTGTCGTTCTTGCGGTCGTCGAGGGCCGCAGCGAACGTCGGGTAGGGCTTGCCCACGGCCTGGATGCCGAGGGTGTTGGCGATCGAGTTCACGACTGCGTCGACCCAGGCCTGGTGGCCGCCGTCGGCGTTGTACGCGAGGTCGAAGACGGTGTCGCCGTACGGGGCGATCGCGTCGGCCTCGGCCCAGAGCTTCTTGGCCTCGTCGGGGTTGTACGCGAGGACCTCAGCGCCCTCGAGCTTGTCGGTCCAGCCCGCGATGACCGGCGAGGTGTAGTCGGTCGCCGGGGTGCGGGTGCCCTGGAAGATCACGTCGGTGATCTCGTCGCGGTTGATCGCCATCGAGATGGCGGCGCGACGGAGCTTGCCCTCTTCGCCGCTCCAGTGCTCGAGGTAGTACGGCATGTTGAAGCCCTGGAAGATGGCAGCCGGCTGGTTGACCGCACGGTCGCCGAACTCGTCCTCGTAGGTCTCGAACGCCGAGTCGGGCACGGCGTCGAGCACGTCGAGGTTGCCGGCCTGAACGTCGGCGTAGGCGGTGTCCTGCGAGGCGTAGAAGACGATCGTCAGACCGCCGTTCTGGGCCTTGCGAACGCCGTCGTACTCGGGGTTGACCACGAGGTCGATCTTCTCTTCGTGGGTCCACGCGTCTTCGCTGGCGAACATGTACGGGCCGTTGCCGATCGGGTTCTGACCGAAGGCTTCCATGTCCTCGAACGCGGACTCGGGCAGCGGCGAGTACGCCGAGTAGCCGAGGCGCAGCGGCCAGTCGGCCTCGGGCGCGACCAGGTCGACCGTGAAGGTCAGGTCGTCGACGACCTTGAGGCCCGTGAGCTCCGAGTCAGCCTCGTAGCTGAAGCCCTCGATGTTGTCGAAGAAGTAGGACGAGCTCTGCGCGTTGCTGAAGAGCGCACCGTAGTTCCAGGCGTCGACGAACGAGTTCGCGGTGACGTCGGTGCCGTCGGAGAACTTCTGGCCCTCCTTGAGGGTGACGGTCCAGTGCTGCGAGTCGTCGGACTCGATCGACTCGGCGACGTCGTTCTCGATCTCACCCTCGGCCGTGTAGGACACGAGGCCGGCGAACATCGAGGTCACGATCTTGCCGCCACCGGTCTCGGTGGTGTTGGTCGGGACCAGCGGGTTCTGGGGCTCGGAGCCGTTCGTCGTGATGATCGCGGTCGCGTCACCGGCGGACTCGGTCGACTCGGTGCCGCCGCTCGTGCAGCCGGTCAGCACCAATGCGCCGGATGCAGCAAGAGCAATGGCTGCAACGCCGATTCTCTTGATCTTCAATGTTCCTCCTGTGAGATGTGCGCGGGGGCAGATCGGATTGTGACCGCATCTGTGCGCTTCGTGGTGCCAGACTACGAATCGTTCCTGAAGATGCAAAGTCGAGACGGAAACCGTTACCGATGCGCAACCTAGCGAGCGCTCGTTCGACGCATTGCGTCGCGTTCGCGCACGATATTTGCGTTTGGGCTTCGCATGCGAGTATTGCTGCATGCCCGATGCACGACGACTGCGGATCGAAGTGGCGATCGTGCTCGGCCTCTCGCTCGGCGCGTCGGCGGTGTATTCGATCGTGTCGATCATCGCCCGGATCACGGACGAGCGCCCGCTGGCCGAGCAGTCGGCGGCGATCAACCAGTCGCGCGCGAGCCGCGAATGGCTCGACTTCACCTACCAGTTCCTCGACGTGTTCTTCGGGCTGTTCGTCGTGGCGCTCGCGCTGTACCTGCTCTGGACGCCCGGCGGAAACCCTTTCCGGCGAATCGGCCTCGACCTCACGAGACCGGGTCGCGACGTGGCATCCGGTCTCGCCCTCGTCGCCGCGATCGGTGTGCCGGGGCTCGCCCTCTACGCCATCGGTCGCGCCGCGGGCGTGACCGTCGCCGTCGTCCCGTCACCCCTCGACACGCACTGGTGGACGATCCCGATCCTCGTGCTCGCGGCCCTGAAGGCGGCGCTCGTCGAGGAGGTGATCGTCGTCGGCTACCTGTTCACGCGGTTGCGCGAACTCGGCGTCGGCCCGTGGGCGACCATCGTCTCGAGCGCGCTGCTCCGCGGCACCTATCACCTGTACCAGGGCTTCGGCCCCTTCGTCGGCAACGTCGCGATGGGCGTCGTGTTCGGCTGGTGCTACCGGCGCTGGGGTCGCACGATGCCGCTCGTCGTCGCGCACTGGGTGCTCGACATGGTGTCGTTCATCGGGTATCCGCTGGCGGTCGCGTGGTGGCCGGCGCTCTTCGCTCCCCCGGCGGGCTGAGCGGGGCGGCGTGCCACATGGCGCGGATGCCACGGGCGAGCCGCGTGCGGCGCGGGCGGAACCTCCGCGGGGCGAGGTGACGGACCCCCGGCGCGGGGCCGAGCGGCACCACCTCGACGACCTCGACGACCTCGACGGGTCGCGCGGGCGGTGCAGGCGGCGAGTCGGCCTCGTCGAGGTCGCCGCCGAGGTGCAGCATCGCCCGACGGCTCGGCGTGCACACCACGCCGAGGTAGCCGCTTCGGGCGAAGTCGACGACCTCCTGCGCATGGCGGATCGCCTGCGCGGACTCGGCGACGCTGCCGCGGCGGCGCAGTCGCTGCTCGAGACCGGCCGAGTCGGCCGTGGCGATGCTCACGACGATGAAGGTCGCGATGAACGCGACGCCTGCGATGACATCGATGCCCGGCATGCCGCACCTCCCCGTGCAGTCTCCCGGGCGCTTCCGGAGATTGCTTCCCGAGAGAATCTCAGTGTACTCCCGGGGATGCCCGGCGGGCAGGCCCTGATCCGCCGACCCGCGCCGGTCACGAGCATGGAACCACCCTCGATCCGAGGGCACCTCCCAGGACGGAACGGAACCATGCACCTCGCAGCCGCCTTCGCCGCAGGCCACCTCGCCGCCCGTGCGACCGACCGCCGCTTCCGCGCGACCGAGCACGAGATCCGCGAGGCACACGAACGCGTCGTCACCCGGCGCGAAGCACGCGTCCTCGCCGCCTCGCCCGCAGCCCCGGTGCGCGCGCCGCGCGACTACACGGAGCGCGGTCGCCATGCGGCACCGCGCCCCGCGTAGTCGCGAACGTCGTCAGCCGCCGATCTTCTCCCCGGCGGGGCTCAGCACCCACCAGACGCCGTTGACGCCCTGGCCGTTCGTGTCGCCTGCGGCGCTGTCGCCGGCGAAGGTGTAGAGCGGCCAGCCGTCGAGTGTCAGCTGGGTCTTGCCGTCGACGCCCGTGATGGTGCCGACCTCACCCGTCACGCCCTCGACCTCGGGAGTGTCGGAGTCCGTCGTCACGGCGGGCCAGTTCGCGGCGCACTGCCCCTCGCAGCTGCTCGCGTCGCCGCCCTGGGTGTCGGTGTCGAACATGTAGACGGTCATGCCCTCGCCGTCGACGACGATCTCGCCGAGCTCCGAGTCCGCCGTGGTGAGGAGCGCGCCCGACGACGCTGCCCCGGTGTCGGGCGCCTCGGTCTCGGTCGAGGTCCCCCCGCCGTACCCGGTGTCGCCCGAGTCGCCCGAACCCGACGCCGAGCAGCCCGTCAATGCGACGAGCAGCCCCAGTGCGGCCAGTCCTGTGGTGATGCGCAGCTTCATGCGAAGTCCTTCTCTCATCCGATCGGCCGCGATCGCGGCTCTGCAGAGAGCACGAGAGGGAGCCCCGGATCGTTCACCGTGCGGCCGAACCGATCCCGCCCGCGGGCGGTTCAGTCGACGGTGCTGCGCATGAGCACGTCGCCGCTGCCGATCGCACGGATCTCGAGCGACGCGATCTCGTCGAGGTCGAGCGCGGCACCCGCCGAGAGGCGGGCGGCGGCGCCGGGGCTCGCGCGCCAGCTCGAGACATCCGTGCGCTCGCCGTCGCGACCGACGACCACGAGCGCGTACGGCCAGCCGTCGGCGGGGGCGTCGGATGCCTCGGCGTCGGCGTACCGGCAGTCGAGCTCGATCTTCGTGCCCCACGCGACCTGGGTGAGCGTGGCGGTCGCGGTGAGCGGGACCTCGGCGACGGCCTCGAACGCCACCGACTCCCCCGGGCTCGGAGCCGTGCCGATGCCGAGCGGCACGGCGATCGCGGCGACGACGACCAGGGCCGCCGCAGCGGACGCGATCCACCAGGTGCGGGCCCGACGGCGCCGACGGCGGTCCTCCAGCCGGACCGCGTCGAGGAGGCGCTCGCGCGGGGCGCCGAGCGGTTCGGCGTCGCCGTCGTCGAGGAGCGCGAAGGCGCGCTCCGGCGCGAGCCGCGTGAGCAGGCCCGGCATGGGGGCGAGCTCGGCGACCGACCGTCGGCACCGCTCGCAGGCCTCCAGGTGATGTTCGTACTCGGCGCGCTCGGCCGGCGACAGCGCACCGAGCACGTAGGCCGAGTCCCAGTCCGCGAAGCGCGCGTGATCCGGGTTCATCGCGTCACCCCTCTCTCCTGCAGCGCGAGCCGCAACGCCCGAAGCCCGTAATGCAGTCGGGACTTCACCGTACCCTCCGGGATGCCGAGCCGACGGGCGACCTCGGCCACGCTGCATCCGCCGTAGTACGCGTGGACGATCACCGCCCGATGCTCCTCGCTCAACGTCACGAGCGCCTCCTCGACCAGCAGGCTCTCGAACAGGGCGTCCGTGGCGTCGTCGGCGAGCCGTTCGGGCGTCTCGGCGACCCCGATCTCGTGGCGCCGCCGGGCGCTGCGCGCCTCGTCGATCACGAGGTTACGCGCCACCGTGATCATCCAGGACCTCGCGGACGCCGGCTCCTGCGCCATGATCCGCGGGCTCCGCCAGGCACGCAGCAGGGTCTCCTGCACGATGTCGTCGGCGCCGGCGGCGTCGCCGGTGAGATGCACGACGTACCTCCAGACCGACGGTCCGTGCGCCTCGTAGAGCGCGTCGAGCCGACGGTCGTCATCGAGCGGCATCCGCCACCTCCTGTCCTCTGCAGAGAGAACGAGAAGGAGCGGGGAATGGTTCATCTCGCGTCGACGGTGAACCGTGCGGCGCCGCGCGTCGTGTTCTCGGCATGGATCCCTCGAAACTCGCACCGCTCGCGGCGGATGACCTCCTCCAGGTCGCGGGCTTGCCCCTGCACCCGCTCATCGTGCACGCGGTGGTCGTGCTCACCCCGCTCACGGTACTCGCACTGCTGCTCGGCGCGTTCTGGCCGCGGGCGAGGACCCGTCTCGGCATCGTGACCGCACTGGGCGCGGCCGTCGTGCTCGCGCTCGTCCCGATCACGGTGGCGGCGGGTCGCTCGCTCGCCGAGCGTCTCGGGCCGCTTCCCGCCGTCGCGCGGCATCAGCAGTTCGGCGAGATGCTCCTGCCGTGGGCGATCGCGCTCTTCGTCGTCGCCGCGGGCCAGTGGGCGTGGTTCCGGTTCGCCGACGAACGGATGCGGCGGAGCTCCCCTGGCATCGCCCGGGCGGTGCGGATCGGCCTCGCCGCGGCCGCCGTCGCCGTGGGGGCGGGCACGATGGTGCTGCTCGTGCTCATCGGCGACTCGGGAGCCCGCGCCGTGTGGGGCGGGCTCCCGAGCTGACCTGCGACGTGGGCCGAGGGCCTACGCGAACGCCTCGACGGGCGGGCAGGCGCACACGAGGTTGCGGTCGCCGTAGGCCTGGTCGATGCGACGCACCGGCGCCCAGTACTTGTTGCGCACGAGCGAACGGACCGGGTAGACGGCCTGCTCGCGGGTGTAGGGGTGCTCCCACTCGCCCGCGATGACCGACTCTGCCGTGTGCGGGGCGTTGCGGAGCGGGTTGTCCTCTGCGGGCCACTCGCCGCGGCCGACGGCGTCGGCCTCGGCCTTGATCGCGATCATCGCCTCGACGAAGCGCTCGAGCTCCGCCAGGTCCTCCGACTCGGTCGGCTCGACCATGAGCGTGCCCGCGACCGGGAACGACATGGTGGGCGCGTGGAAGCCGTAGTCGATGAGGCGCTTGGCCACGTCGTCGACGCTCACGCCGGTCTCGGCCGTCAGCGGGCGCAGGTCGAGGATGCACTCGTGCGCGACCAGCCCGTTGTCGCCCGTGTAGAGCACCGGGAAGTGCTCGCGCAGGCGCGAGGCGACGAAGTTCGCCGCGAGCACCGCCGAGGCGGTCGACTGCTTGAGGCCCTCGGAGCCCATCATGCGCACGTACGCCCACGAGATCGGCAGGATCGACGGGCTGCCGTACGGCGCCGCCGAGACCGGGCCGCCGCCGTGCACGAAGCCGCCGGCGTGGTCGGCGCGCTGCGCCATCGGGTGGCCGGGCAGGTAGGGCGCGAGGTGCGCCTTCGCCGCGACGGGGCCCACGCCGGGGCCGCCGCCGCCGTGCGGGATGCAGAACGTCTTGTGCAGGTTCAGGTGCGAGACGTCGCCGCCGAAGTCGCCGAAGCGGGAGTAGCCGAGGAGCGCGTTGAGGTTCGCGCCGTCGACGTACACCTGGCCGCCGGCGTCGTGCACCGCCTGCGTGATCTGCTTCACCTCGTGCTCGTACACGCCGTGCGTCGACGGGTAGGTGATCATGAGGGCCGAGATGGATGCCGCGTGCTCGGCGATCTTCGCTCGCAGGTCGTCGAGGTCGACGTTGCCGAGCTCGTCGGTCGCGACGACCACGACGCGCATGCCGGCGAGCACGGCCGAGGCCGCGTTCGTGCCGTGCGCGCTCGACGGGATGAGGCACACGTCGCGCTCGCCCTCGCCGTTGGCGAGGTGGTAGCCGCGGATCGCGAGGAGGCCGGCGAGCTCGCCCTGGCTGCCCGCGTTCGGCTGCAGCGAGACGGTGTCGTAGCCGGTGACCTCGGCGAGCCACGATTCGAGCTGCTCGACGAGGCCGAGCGAGCCGACGACGTCGGCCTCGGGCGCGAACGGGTGCAGGTTCGCGAAGGCGGGCCACGTGACGGCCTGCATCTCGGTGGCCGCGTTGAGCTTCATCGTGCACGAGCCGAGCGGGATCATGCCGCGGTCGAGCGCGTAGTCGCGGTCGGCGAGCTGCTTGAGGTAGCGCATCATCTGCGTCTCGGAGTGGTGCGTGTTGAACACGGGGTGCTCGAGGTACGCGCTCGTGCGACGGAGCGCCTCGGGGATCGCGGTCTCGGTGGTCGGGCCGTCGAGCTCGCGCTCCTCCGGTCCGCCGAATGCCTGCGCGACCTTGTGCAGGTCGTCGAGCGTCGTCGTCTCGTCGACCGAGACCTGGACGGTCGCCTCGTCGGCCTCCCACAGGAGCACGCCGAGCTCGCGGCCGCGGGCCACGACGTTCTTCGCGAGGCCGGGCACGTGCACGGTCAGCGTGTCGAAGTGCGCGTCGTGCGCGACGTGCTGACCGAGGTCTTCGAGCCAGCCGGCGAGCAGCTTCGCCTTGCCGGCGGTCTGGGTGGCGATGGCGCGGATGCCACGGGGCCCGTGGTACACGGCGTACATCGACGCCATCACGGCGAGGAGCACCTGCGCGGTGCAGATGTTCGACGTCGCCTTCTCGCGACGGATGTGCTGCTCGCGCGCCTGCAGGCTGAGCCGGTACGCGGGGTGGCCTGCGGCGTCCTGCGAGACGCCCACCAGGCGGCCCGGCATCTGCCGTTCGAGGCCCTTGCGCACCGCCATGTAGCCGGCGTGCGGGCCGCCGAAGCCCATCGGCACGCCGAAGCGCTGCGAGGTGCCCACGGCGACGTCGGCACCGAGCTCGCCCGGGCTCGTGATGAGCGCGAGCGCCAGGAGGTCGGCCGCGACCACGGCGAGGGCGCCCTGCGCCTTCGACGCCGCGATGACCTCCGCCGGGTTCCAGACCCGCCCCGAGGCACCGGGGTACTGCACGAAGACACCGAAGTGCTCGCCGAAGGCGGAGACATCCGTGCCCTCGGACAGCGGGGCCTCGACGAGCTCGATGCCGACCGCCTCGGCGCGCGAGACGAGCAGCGCCTTCGTCTGCGGCAGCGCGTCGGCGTCGACGACGAAGCGGTTCGACGTCGACTTCGAGCCGCGACGCGCGAGCAGCATCGCCTCGACCACTGCGGTGCCCTCGTCGAGCATCGACGCGTTCGCGATGTCGAGGCCGGTGAGGTTCTCGACCATCGTCTGGAAGTTGATGAGCGCCTCGAGGCGGCCCTGGCTGATCTCGGGCTGGTAGGGCGTGTAGGCGGTGTACCAGCTCGGGTTCTCGAGCACGTTGCGCTGGATCACCGCGGGGGTGATCGTGCCGTAGTAGCCGAGGCCGATCATGGGCGTGCGCACGGTGTTCTGCGAGGCGAGCGCGGCGAGCTCGGCGAGCGCCTCGCGCTCGGTCGCGGCAGCGGGGATCGCGGAGTTCAGCACCTCCCCCATGCGGATCGACGACGGCACGGCCGCCGACATGAGCGCCTCGAGCGAGTCGTAGCCGAGTTCGGCGAGCATGACGGAGTGGTCGCTCGGGGTGGTGCCGATGTGGCGGCGCCCGAAGGCGTCGAGGTCGAAGGCCGAGGAGGGGGAGGTCATCGGGGGTGTTCCTTACTCGCCGGTGAGGGCGGTGTACTCGTCGCGCGTGAGCATCTTCGGCAGGTTCGAGGCCTGGACCTTGATGAGCCAGCCCTCGCCGAAGGGGTCGCTGTTCACGAGCTCGGGCGCGTCGATGACGGCCTGGTTGGCCTCGACGACCTCGCCGTTCACGGGGGCGAAGAGCTCGCCGACCGACTTGGTCGACTCGATCTCGCCGACGACGGTGCCCTCGGTGAGCGTGGTGCCCGCAGCGGGCAGGTCGACGTAGACGACGTCGCCGAGCTTCTCGGCGGCGTAGTCGGTGATGCCGATCGTCGCGACGTCGCCGTCGATCGAGATCCACTCGTGCTCTTCGGTGTAGTGCAGGGCGTTGAGGTCGGTCATGGGGTGCTCCTTGAGGTTTCGGACGACTCGGGGTTCGCGTCGCACGCCAGGTCGGCGCGCGGCGCCGGGATCAGGAGGCGCGCTTGTAGAACGGCAGCGCCACGACGGCGGCGGGGATGCGGGTGCCGCGCACGTCGACGAACAGGGAGGTGCCGGCCTCGGCGAGCGCGGGGCTCACGAAGGCCATCGCGACCGGGTGGCCGAGCGTCGGCGAGAGCGCGCCGCTCGTGACGATGCCGACGCGCGCCGCGTCGGCCGCGTCGCCGTCGTAGACCTCGTAGTCGGCGCGGGGCGCGCGACGCCCCTCTGCCGCGAGGCCGACGAGCACCGGGGCATCCGCGGCGGGGCCCTGCTCGATCGCGGCGCGACCGACGAAGTCCCCCTCCTTCGCGAGGGCGACGACGCGGCCGAGGCCGGCCTGCACGGGCAGGATGTCGCGGCCGAGCTCGTGGCCGTAGAGCGGCATGCCCGCCTCGAGTCGGAGCGTGTCGCGGCTGGCGAGCCCGCAGGGCACGACGCGCGGGCCGCCCGTCTCGACGAGGGCCTCCCAGAGGCGGGTGGCGCGCTCGGGGGCGACGTAGAGCTCGAAGCCGTCCTCGCCCGTGTAGCCCGTGCGTGCGATGAGGACCGGCTGGCCCTCGAACGTCGCGGGGAACGAGCGGTAGTACTTGAGCGCCGCGATGCGGGCGTCGAAGTCGTCCTCGTCGTTGCCGGGGCCCTCGACGCCGAAGCCCGGCGTCTCGAGCAGCACGGCGCGGGCGTCTGGGCCCTGCAGCGCGACGAGCGCGACGTCGTCGCTCTCGTCGGAGACGAACACGTCGAAGCCCTCGGCGCGGGCGCGCAGCTCGTCGGCGACGACGGCCGCGTTCGAGGCGTTCGCGACGACCATGTAGCGGTCCTCGCCGGTGCGGTACACGACGAGGTCGTCGATGATGCCGCCGTCCTCGGCGAGCAGCAGCGAGTACTTCGCCTGGCCGATCTCGATCGCCGAGAGCTTGCCGGCGAGCGCGAAGTCGAGTGCAGCGGCCGCCTGCGGGCCGATCAGCACGATCTCGCCCATGTGGGAGAGGTCGAAGATGCCCGAGGAGGTGCGCACCGCGTGGTGCTCGGCCAGGTCGGAGGAGTAGCGCACCGGCATCTGCCAGCCGGCGAAGTCGGTGAAGCTCGCGCCCGCTGCGCGGTGCACGGCGTCGAGCGGGCTCAGGCGCTCATCGGCGGGGGCGGTGGTACCGGGGTCGTTCGTCACGAGTTCTCCTTGGACTGGCTGCTGCAGGAGCAGCATGCGCGGTCGCGATTCGTGCGGCGGATGCCGCATGAGAACTCCCCCTCTGTCATGAGCCTGAGAGTTTCACGCGTCGACGCGCTTTCACCGTGGGCGGCTTCGCGCGTGATCGCGCGGAGCACTTTTCAGAGCGGCCTCGTCATCGCGGTGTTGGTGACCTGAGAGATTGGCAGGGAGGCTTGCTCCTTCGGTGCCGGCCCGCCCGTGCGAACGGTGCTGCCGGCTCTCCCGCGACGCGTCGATGGCCCGGTATGAGGTTGTACCGTGATCCTAGCAGCGCCCGGATGCGCCGGACGGCGGCGTCCGCCACCCCCACATCGAGGTATGCCGAGCGCGCTTGTCGGGCGGTACCCTCATCGCGTCGGCACGGTCGAGCCAGAGCGGGTGGAAGCTGATGTCGCAGGTATCGCAGTCGCGCACGGGACCGCATGACGTCTCGCCCTCCGGGGAGCTCGATCGCCCCGACTGGACCCCGATCCCGGCGGCGACCTGGCGCAGTCTCGGGCAGACCCTCTCGCTCGCATCGGTGGTGCTCCTCATCGCCGTCGCCCTCGCCGAGCTCGACCGGCTCATCGCGAGCGTGCCCGACGCCGACGGCCAGAGCCACTCGCTCAACCTCGCCCTGAGCCCGCTCTCCCTCCTGCAGCGGACGAGCTGGAGCGCCTGGGCGAACATGCCGTGGCACGAGCAGATCGGGCAGTGGATCATCCTCTCCGCGGTGCTCGACGCCGTCATGGTGCTCGCGTACGCGATCCTCCTGCACCGGCTCATCGCGATCGCGCCCCGCCCGGCGCAGCTCGTGCCGTCGATCGCCTTCGCCACCATCATCGCGAGCGAGGTGCTCGAGGGCGCCCTGCAGCTCGGCGCGGGCGCCGCCGTGTCGATCGGCGCTGCGGAGGTCGCGCATTCGATCGGCCGGATCATGGCCTTCGTCACCCTCGCGAAGGTGCTCGGTTTCGTCGTGTTCGCGGTGGCCGTGCTGCGGATCCCCGAGTACCGCTCCTGGATCGGCGGGCGCCTGCGCCGCCTCGGCCGGGCGATCTGGGTGCACCGGCTGGCGGCACTCGTCATCCTCGCCCTCTTCGTGCTCGCGTGCATCCCCGCGGCCGACCTGCTCGACCAGCTGCCCGATGTGGAGCGGCAGTGGGCCGACGGACCGCGCGGCGGCTGGCACGCGTTCTTCGGGATCGCGGCGCTGCTCATCACCGGGCTCCTCACCTTCGCGCTCAACCGTCGGCGGACGAAGTACATGATCCAGACGCGCGTGCACGGCTGGGTCGGACGCCCCTCCCCGAACTGGCTGCACGCTGCGGGGCCGTGGCTCATCGCGCCGGCCGCGCAACTGCTCCTCGCCCTGATCACGCTCGTCATCGGGGGCATCACGGGCGCGAAGGCGGCGATCCACCTGCCGACCTTCTTCGCCCTCCTCGGCGTCGAACTCCTCGTCGCCGGGCTCGCGGCGGCGACCTGGCCGTGGTCGCACGCCCACCCCGAGACACCGCGGGAGGCCGACGTCGAACGGGCCGCGGACAGCTGGATCGTCGGCGATTCGCTCGCGGCGATCGCACTCGTGGTCGGCGCCATCGGGGTCGTGCGCTCGTTCCTCGTGCCGGTGGTCCTCGGCGGATCCGACGCGGGCGTCCTCGGCTGGGTGCTCGTGCCGCTCTCCGTCGGCGTCGTCGTCTTCGCGCCGTGGGGGGTGCTCACCACCGCGAACCTCCGCGAGCCGGTCATCCGGTTCCTCCGTGGGGCGCGCCTCGATCCGACGACGGCGACGCATCCCGACGGCGTGCACGTCTCGAAGTCGGGCTGGGTCGAGCTGCTCGCGCTCGTGCTCGGCGCAGCGGTGCTGCTCGGCGGCCTCCTCTACCCGGCGCAGATCGCCGAGACGTTCGGCGCCGTCGCGGTCATGCTCGTCTCGCTCGGCGCCTGGGTGGCCGTGTTCGGCGCGTTCACGCTCCTCGTGCAGGCCCGCGAGCTCATCGCACCGTTCCGCTGGATGAACATGCGCGCCGCCCCGGTGCTCACCCTCGGTCTCGTCGTGCCGCTCGTGATCAACGTGGCGCTCTCCGCGATGCCGTGGGACGGCGCCTCCGACACCGCGCTGCACGAGGTGCACGTGTCGAATACCACGCCTGCGGCGAACCCGGTCGAACCCGATGCGCTCCGCGAGCACCTCGAGGCGCTCCGCGCCGACACCGAGTGCGCGGTGCCGCTCGAGGGCGGCGACGCGGAGGAGGGCGGCCCCGCCGCCCGCCCCGTGTTCCTCATCGCCTCGGAGGGCGGCGGCATCCGTGCCGCGTACTGGACGGCCTCCGTGCTCGGGGCGCTCGACGGCTGCGCCGCCCGATCGGGATTCGTCGCGAGCGGCATCAGCGGCGGCTCGGTCGGACTCGCCCTCGCGAGCTCGATCGCCGACGGCGAGCAGGGCGACGCCGAGAAGCTCGTGGCCGAGGCCCGCAGCCTGTCGGGCCCCGAGGCGGTCTCGACCGCGGCGCTCGGGCTCGTCGTGGGCGACGCGGTCGCAGGCGGCTGGGGCGTGCACGTGCCCTCCTACCTCGACCCCGCGAGCGGTGACGACCACGGCTGGCGCTGGCGCGACCGGGCCGCCCTCATCGAGTCCTGGTGGGAGGACGGCACCTCCCTCGACGCGCCGTTCACGAACGAGATCGACCCGCTGACCGGGGCGCTGCTCATGAACTCGGCCGACGTCGTGACGAAGTGCCGGCTGCTCGTGCAGCAGGCGCCGATCATCGCCGAACGCGACGACCCCGCCTCCCGCGGCGCCGGCACGATCGGACCGTGCGACGGCACGGGCGGCCTGCCCTCGATGCTGCAGTTCGACGAACTGCCGGGGCTCGCCGACGCGCAGCAGGCGTCCGACTGCCTCGCCGGCCTCGACTGGTCGACGGCGTCGATGCTCTCGGCCCGCTTCGCGGTGATCACGCCGACGGGCAGCCTGCCGGGTCGGGAGCCCTGCACCGCGGTCGACGGCGCGCAGTTCGTCGACGGCGGCTACGTCGAACCCACCTCGCTCGCGACGATCGCCGACATCGCCCCCGAGCTCATGGACCGGTTCGCCGAGGTGAACGCGCAACCCGGCTCGGACGTCACGCTCGTCCCGGTGCTCCTCTACCTCCGCAACTCGCAGGGCTACGACCTCGTCACCGACATCGCCCGCGCCGAGGCCGAACCGCTCGCCCCGATCACCGGCAATGCCGCGCGGGTGCGCCTCACCGGGCAGGACGCCTGGATCCAGCGCATCGCGCTCACCATGCCCGACGCGTGCCCCGACGAGCAGGGCGAGGGCGAAGTCGAGAACACGGGCGAAGGCGAGAACTCGAGCGGGAGCGAGGAGGCCCCGGCATCGACGTGTCTGGACGCGTTCGATCGGCTCATCGGCGACGGCGCCCCCGCCGCGGGCGGAGTGATCGTCGTGGCACCGGCCTCGGAGCCCGCGGTGGTGCCGCCGCTCGGCTGGGCGCTCTCGCAGGCGAGCCAGGCCCGCTTCAGCGCCGCGCTGCACACCGCGGCGAACTGCCCGGCCGACGGGGCGCGGGCCACCGAAGAGGAGCGGGCGGCCGCGAGCCACCACTACCCCGGGCTCGATGCCGTGCCGAAGCTCTTCAGCGACGCCGAGCAGGAGCGGCAGCGCGAGCGGATGTGCCAGCGCATCGACGCGCAGCTCGCGGGCGCCGACTGAGGCCCGGCGCGTTCACTCGGGCCGGTTGCCGTGCGCGTCGTGCTCGAACGGGGTCGTGACGCCGCGGTAGGCGAGGGTCATCATCATGCCCGCCGAGGCGTGCTCGAGATCGTGGCAGTGGTCCATCCAGATGCCGGGGTTGTCGGCGACAAGGAGGACCTCCCACACCTCCCCCGGGCGCACGTCGACGGTGTCGAGCCAGAGCGGCGCACCGCTCGCGGGCTCGCCGTCGCGCGAGAGCACGAGCACATGATGGCCGTGCACGTGCATGGGGTGGGTGTCGAAGCCGCGGTTCACGATTCGGATGCGCACGACGTCGCCCTCGTCGACCTCGATCGGCTCGATATGGGGGAAGACGCGCCCGTTCACCGTGTAGGCGTAGCCCGGTGCGCCGCCGACGAAGCGCGGCAGGCGGTCGAGCACGAGTTCGGCGGTCGCGGTGACCTCGCCGAAACGGGCCGGCACCTCCCCTGGTTCGCCCTCGGGGGCGCCGTAGGCGAGCAGGTCGAGTTCGGGCAGCCGGGTGAAGTCGAGGGCGGATGCCTCGGGGCCGGCCGTCGCGGTCGGCGTGCCCGGCACGGTCTTGCCGACGTCCGCCACCGGCACGGCGCCTGCGGCCGGTCGGAACACGAGCACCGAGTCAGCCGCCGTGTCGACGCCGAGGCGCACCTCGCCCGCCGGCATCTCGAAGACGAGGTCGGCGCGGGCCCCGGCCCCGAGGCGCACCGCCTCGCCGGTGACCTTCCGGCCGCCCGCGACGTCGCGGCCGTCGAGCGCGACCACGCGGAAGGCCGCACCGCCGATGGCGACGCGGAGCGGCGTGCGGTCGGTGTTCGCGACGCGCAGCCGCACCGCGGTGCCGGGTTCGACGTCGTGCACCTGTTCGCCGTCGTCGCCGCCGAGCAGCACGGCACCGCCGATCGAGTGCACGGGCACCGCGAGGTCGACCGCCTCGGCGATGCCGCCGCGCGGTTCGACGACGAGCATGCCGTAGAGGCCGCGGCGCACCCCCTCTGAGGAGACCTGGTGCGTGTGGTACCAGTAGGTGCCCGGGGTGTCGGCGACGAAGCGCGAGACGAACTCGCCGCCCGGCCGCACCGCGTCCTGGGTGACGCCGGCGACCCCGTCCTCGCCGTTCGGCACGTCGACGCCGTGCCAGTGCAGCGTGACGCCGTCGTCGATGTCGCGGTTGCGCAGGGTCGCCTCGACGAGCTCACCCTCGACGACGCGGATCTCGGGGCCCGGCAGACGATCGCCGAACGACCACACCGCGAGTTCGGTGCCGCTCTGAAGCGTCACGTCGCGCTGCGCGGCGACGAGTTCGACGCGGCGCACCGGGGCGTCGACCTCGTCGGGGGTGCGCAGCTCGTCGACCGAGGTCGCGGCGGATGCCTCGGCGCCCGCGTCGTCCGCGGCGTCGCCCTCGACCCCAGCGCCGAGGCCCGCGTGCGCGTGCGCGGCGGAGGCCTCGATCGAGGGCGGCGCCGTGTCGGCGAGCCACACCCAGCCGAGCGAACCGGCGAGCACGACGGCGGCGATGCCCGCGAAGCCGACGATCGCGCGGCGGCCGCGATGCGCGAGCACGGCCCAGCTCGCGCCGATCGCGAGGGCGACGAGCATGAGCAGCACCGCGGTCGGCACCGGCCGCACCGGGCCGCCGATGAGCCAGGTCGCGACGGCGGCGGCCGCGACCGCGATGGCCGCGGCGAGCAGCAGCACCCGCGCGGCGAGGTCGTCGGCGTCGGCGTCGGAGCGTCGCCGGTGCAGTCCGACGAGCCCGGCGACGCAGCCCGCCACGGCGAGCGGAACGCCGAGGACGAGCTTCTCGTCGGCGAACGCGAGGTCGCGGGCAGCGAGCGCGACGGCGGCGACCGTCGCGACGGCGACGCCGACGCATCCGCCGATCGCGAACCATCGCGAGCCGCGACCGCCGGTCGACGCCGCGGCGGCCCACAGGCACGCCGCCGCGATGATCACGACGCCGTACACGGCGAGGAGGGCGACCGTGCTCATCGCTGTGCCCTCCTCGCCGTGGTGGGTCGGCCGTTCAGGCGACGCCCGACGACTCGGATGCGGGCTGCGTCTCGACGGCGGGCTTCGACGGCGCCGAGCCTTCGCGGACGAGCCTGCGCGCGCGGAAGAAGAGGGCGACGCCGAGCACGAGGATGAGTGCGCCGTTGAGCCCGTGCAGGCTCACCCAGAGCATCGCGGGCAGCGGCACGACGGTCGTCTCGGGTCCGACGCCGAAGATCACCCCGGTGAGGATGAAGATCAGCAGCTGCAGCACGGTCAGCAGGAAGACGGTGACCGCCATCCAGATGGTGCGCTTGCCGGCCCGGGCGAGCGCCGCGAAGACGATGAGCGCGAGGGCGAGCACGCGGAGCACGATCTGCCCGTTGATCGCGTGCAGGCTCCAGGCCTCTTCGTCGCCGGTCTCCATGCCGAACGAGCCGAAGGCGGCGAAGTAGACCTGCAGCATCGAGTCGATGACGAACAGAACGGTGGTCACGAGGAACGCCTTCTTCATGGCGTGCCTCCTCTCTGGCGGATTGCCGTGGTCAGGACGTCTCATGCTGCGCGCCGTCCGATCGGCGCGGCATCAGTGGCGGCACGGAATCGAAGGTCAGCGGAACCCCCTGATCGACTCCGGGCCAACCCCGAGATTCGCCTTCTGGTCATCGTGACTGTAAGCTGACGTCATTCCCCCTTCGAGTCAGATTGACTCGAAGCATCCGCACCGTCGCAGACCCACGACCGGAAGGACCGAGATGCCGCACCAGCTCGACGCACCGACTCGGCTCGCCGTCTCGACCGTCATCTTCGCGCTGCGCCCCGACGCCGCCGGCCGCCCCGTCCTCTGGACCCCGCTCGTGCGCCGCACCCGCGAACCCCAGCTCGGCCTCTGGGCGCTCCCCGGCGGCTGGCTGCCCGTCAACGAGGAGCTCGAGGTCGCCGCCGCCCGCACCCTGCGCGCCACCACGGGCCTCGCCCCGAAGTACCTCGAGCAGCTCTACACCTTCGGCGGCGTCGACCGATCCCCCGACGCCCGCGTCATCTCGGTCGTCTACTGGGCGCTCGTGCAGAGCGACGAGGCCGCGCGCGCCGTCGCCGGGCCGAACGTCCGCTGGGTGCCCGCCGACACGCTGCCCGGGCTCGCCTTCGACCACAACGACATCGTCGAGTACGCGCTCTGGCGGCTGCGCACCAAGGTCGAGTACACCGAGATCGCCCACGCGTTCCTCGGCGAGGAGTTCACGCTCGCCGAGCTCCGCGAGATCTACGAGGCCGTGCTGCAGCGCAGCCTCGACCCCGCGAACTTCCGCCGCACGATGATCGCGTCCGGCCGCCTCCGCGAGACCGGCGGCTTCCAGGCGGGCACCGCCCACCGCCCCCCGAAGCTCTACCGCTACGACCCCACGGCCCCACGCACGGCCGATCCCCGAGAACCGTTCCAGATCGAGAGGCCCGCCTCATGACCATCACGAACCCCGACGTCCGCCACGCGGCATCCGTCGACCGCACCCTGCAGCTCATCGCCGCGGGCGCCGAGGGCGCGAGCTGCGCGCCCGAACTCGCGGCCGGCCCCTGGGAGTTCGACCAGGGCCCCGCCGGCTACGGCCCCGGCGCTTCGATGGGCGATGTGATCCCGACCGGCTCCCCCCGCCAGGGCGCCCTCCCCGAGGCGTACCGGCTCGCGAGCGACGAGGAGCTGCACGCCCGGATCCGCGCCGCGAAGGCGACCCTCGGCGACCGCGTCGTCGTGCTCGGCCACTTCTACCAGCGCGACGAAGTCGTCGAGCACGCCGACTTCGTGGGCGACTCGTTCCAGCTCGCGAACGCGGCGCTCACCCGGCCCGACGCCGAGGCGATCGTGTTCTGCGGCGTGCACTTCATGGCCGAGACCGCCGACCTCCTCTCCAAGCCCGAACAGGCCGTCATCCTGCCGAACCTCGCCGCCGGGTGCTCGATGGCCGACATGGCCGACGAGAGCTCGGTCGAGGAGTGCTGGGAGCAGCTCGAGTCGGTCTACGGCCCGCTCGACGCGGTGGATGCCACGGGGCGGGTGCCGGTCATCCCGGTGACCTACATGAACTCCTCGGCCGCCCTCAAGGGCTTCGTCGGGCGCCACGGCGGCATCGTCTGCACCTCCTCGAACGCGCGCGTCGTGCTCGAGCAGGCATTCGAACGCGGGCAGCGGGTGCTGTTCTTCCCCGACCAGCACCTCGGCCGCAACACCGCGAAGGCGATGGGCGTGCCGCTCGAGCAGATGCCGATGTGGAACCCCCGAAAGCCCCTCGGCGGGTCCTCGTCCGACGAGCTCGTCGAGGCGAAGGTCATCCTCTGGCACGGCTTCTGCTCGGTGCACAAGCGCTTCACGGTCGACCAGATCGCCGCCGCGCGCGCATCGCGCCCCGGCGTCCAGGTCATCGTGCACCCCGAGTGCCCGATGCCCGTCGTCGACGCGGCCGACGCTGCCGGCTCGACCGACTTCATCGTGAAGGCCATCCAGGCCGCGCCCGCCGGCTCGACGTTCGCGATCGGCACCGAGATCAACCTCGTGCAGCGTCTCGCGGCCGAGCACCCCGAGCACGAGATCTTCTGCCTCGACCCCGTCGTCTGCCCGTGCTCGACCATGTACCGCATCCACCCCGGCTACCTCGCCTGGGTGCTCGAGGAGCTCGTCGAGGGGCGCATCGTGAACCGCATCCAGGTGCCCTCCGACGTCGCCGAGCCCGCACGGGTCGCGCTCGAGCGGATGCTCGCGGCGAAGCCGCCGGCAGCCACCCCCGGAGCCTGACATGACCCGCGTCCTCGTCATCGGCGGCGGCATCGCGGGCCTCTGGGCCGCGGTGCGGGCCGCCGATGCGGGCTGCACCGTCGAGCTCGTCACGAAGACCGAGCTCGCCGAGACGAACACGAGGTACGCGCAGGGCGGCATCGCCGCGGCGCTGTTCCCCGACGACTCGGCCGACCGGCACTTCGCCGACACGATGACCGCGGGCGCCGGGCTCTCCGACGCCGAGGCCGTGCGGGTGCTCTGCGACGAGGGGCCCGCGCGCGTGCGCGACCTCATCCGCTTCGGCGTCGCCTTCGACCGGGGCGAGTCGGGCCTCTCGCGGGGCCTCGAGGCGGCGCACTCGCGCGCCCGCATCGTGCACGCCGGCGGCGACGCGACCGGCGCCGCGATCGAAGCCGCCCTCGTCGGCACCGTGCGGCGGCGCGCCGTCCGCATCGACGAGCGCACGATGCTCGTCGACCTCCTCGTCGAGCCGGCACCGGGGCCGAACGGCGCGGGCGTGCCGACCGTCGTCGGCGCGCTCCTGCTCGACGAGCACGGCCGGCTCGTCGAACGCCGGGCCGACGCCGTCGTGCTCGCGACGGGCGGCAGCGGCCGACTGTACACGCACACCACGAACCCCGACGTCGCCACGGGCGACGGCGTCGCCGCTGCCTGGCGCGCCGGCGCCGAGGTCGCCGACCTCGAGTTCACCCAGTTCCATCCGACGGCGCTCGCCGCCCCCGGCACGCCGCTCATCTCCGAGGCCGTGCGGGGCGAGGGCGCCGTGCTGCGCGATGCGCGTGGCATCCGATTCATGCCCGAGGTGCACCCCGACGCCGAGCTCGCCCCGCGCGACGTCGTCGCCCGGGCCGTGTGGCGGCGGATGGCCGAGCAGGGCGGCGCCCCCGTGCTGCTCGACGCGACCGCGCTCGGCGGCATGTTCCTCGCCGAGCGGTTTCCGGGGCTCGACCGGGTCGTGCGCGACGCCGGCTTCGACTGGGCGCACGAGCCCGTGCCCGTGACGCCCGCCGCGCACTACGCGATGGGCGGCATCACGACCGACCTCGAGGGCCGCACGAGCCTCGCCGGGCTCTTCGCCGTCGGCGAGTGCGCCCGCACCGGCGTGCACGGCGCCAACCGGCTCGCCTCCAACTCGCTGCTCGAGGCCGCCGTCTTCGCCGAGCGGGTCGCCCGCGCCATCGCCGGCGAGCCGGCTGCGGCCGGCGAACTGCCGCCGGCCGGTCCCGTTCCGTCCGTCGGCAGTCTGGGGCGACACGCCGAGCCGCCCCCCGCGCGCCCCGGTGTGTCACGCCGCGGCGCCGACGGAGCGCACCCGACCGTCGACCGCGCGGCGCTGCAGGAGCTCATGTGGCGGCACGTCGGGCTCGAGCGCGACGAGCGGGGGCTGCGCGAGGCATCCGCCCTGCTCGAGACCTGGCGCGCCGCGCCCCCCGTCGACCGCCGCTCGGCCGAGGATCGCAACCTGCTCGACCTCGCGCGGCTCACCGTCGCGGCCGCGCTCGCACGGCGCGCGAGCGTCGGCGCGCACTTCCGAACCGATGACCCCGCAGCACCGATCGCCGCCGCGCACTCCCCCGCGCCCGAACTGGAGGCCGCCTGATGACCGAAGCCCGTGAGATCGACCGCATCGTGACGATGGCCCTCGATGAGGACGCCCCCTGGGGCGACCTCACGAGCGAGACGCTCATTCCGAAGCACGCGACGGCGACCGCCGAACTCGTCGCCCGCGAGCCGGGCGTGCTCAGCGGGATCGAGGTGTTCGCGGCGGCGTTCCGCCTCGTCGACCCGGCCATCGTGGTCGAGCCGCTCGCCGCCGACGGCGAGCCGTTCGCCGCGGGCCAGACGCTCGCCCGCGTGTCGGGGTCGGCCCGCGGCATCCTGCGCGCCGAACGCGTGGGCCTCAACCTGCTGCAGCGCATGTCGGGCATCGCGACCCTGACGGCGCGCTACGTCGCCGAAGCCTCGGGCACCCGGGCGCGCATCGTCGACACCCGCAAGACCACGCCGGGGCTCCGCAGCCTCGAACGGCAGGCCGTCCGCGACGGCGGCGGGCGGAACCACCGGCGTTCCCTCTCCGACGCGATCATGGCGAAGGACAACCACCTCGCCGTGCTCACCGCGGGCGGCGCCGACCTCGCCTCAGCGCTCCGCGAGGCACGCGAGCGGATGCCGCACACCGCGCACCTCGAGGTCGAGGTCGACCGCGTCGAGCAGATCGACGCGGTACTCGCGGGCGGGGCCGACACGATCATGCTCGACAACTTCACGACCGACGAGCTCCGCGAGGGCGTCGCCCGCATCGCGGGTCGCGCGGTCGTCGAGGCCTCGGGCGGCGTGAACCTCGACACGGTCGCCGCGATCGCCGCGACCGGGGTCGACGTCATCTCGGTCGGCGCGCTCACCCACTCGGTGCGCTCGCTCGACCTCGGGCTCGACGTCGTCGTCGAGGCGCCGGCCGGCGCTGCCGCTCACGCTCCAGGCGCTAGCGCCGGCGCTGCCGCCTCCGCTACGGGGCATCCGTGATCTTCCTCGACCACGCGGCGACCACGCCCGTGCGCCGCGAGGCGCTCGAGGCGATGTGGCCGTACCTGACGGGCGCGTTCGGCAACCCGTCGAGCCGGCACGGACTGGGCGACGAGGCCGCACGCGCGCTCGCAGCGGCACGCCTCGCGGTCGCCGGGGTCGTCGGTGCCCGCCCCGGCGACGTGGTCTTCACGAGCGGCGGCACCGAGGCCGACAACCTCGCCGTGAAGGGCCTCGCCCTCGCCTCGCCCCGTGGGCGCCATGTGGTCGTCTCCCCCATCGAGCACGAGGCCGTGCTCGAGTCGGCGGCGTACCTCGCGCGCCATCACGGCTTCGAGGTCTCCGAGGTCGCGGTGGATGCCGCGGGGCTGGTCGCGCCCGAGGCGCTCGCCGCCGTGCTGCGCCCCGACACGACCCTCGTCTCCGTGCAGCTCGCGAACAACGAGATCGGCACCGTGCAGCCCATCGCGGAGCTCTCGGCGCTCGCGCACGCGCATGGCGCACTGATGCACAGCGACGCGGTGCAGGCCGCCGGATGGCTGCCCCTCTCGCTCGACGCGCTCGGCGTCGACGCGCTCTCGCTCGCCGGGCACAAGGTCGGCGCCCCGAAGGGCACCGGTGCGCTCGTCGTGCGCGGCCGGCTGCCGCTCGAGGCCGTGCTGCACGGCGGCGGACAGGAACGCGGACGCCGTTCGGGCACCGAGAACGTCGCGGGTGCGGTCGCGTTCGCGACGGCGCTGCGGCTCGCCGAGGCGGAGCGGGCCGCGGCCGCCGCCCGCGTGGGCGCGCTCGGCGCCCGCCTCGCCGCCCGCGTGCTCGCCGAGGTGCCCGAATCGCGACTCACGGGCGACGTGACGCGTCGGCTGCCCGGCACGGTGTCGTTCGTCTTCCCGGGCACGGCCGGCGAGGCGGTGCTGCTCGAGCTCGAGCGCGACGGCGTCGTCTGCTCGAGCGGTTCGGCCTGCGCCGCGGGCAGCGACGAGCCCTCGCACGTGCTCACGGCGATCGGCGTGCCGGGCGAGCTCGCGCAGACGGCCGTGCGGTTCACGCTCGGTTCGTCGACGACGGCGCCCGAGATCGAGGATGCCGCGACCGCCGTCGTACGCGCCGTGTCGGCGGTGCGCGGTATCGTGACGCCATGAGCGATTCCACTCCCGCATCCGCCGCCGACGACGCCGAACGCGAACGCCGTCTCGAGAACGAGCTGGCCCCCGAAGAGCAGCTGCTCGAGGGCTGGCTGCCTCGTCCGACGCCGACCGACGGCCCGGCGCCGGCCCCGTAACCTGCGACCCCGCATTCTCATGAACGCGGCCGCCGCGGCGACCGCGTTCCATGCATTCCGATCGATCTCGGCATCTGGGAATAGCGCGTCGCCTCTCGCGGGTTGACCCACCTATTCGATCTTTCTCACGTTTCGACGCCTGACTCCGGCGCGCCCGCGCCGATCTCGATTGGACTCACTGCTGTGACCGAACGCGCCGTATCCGACCTCACTCCCTCGACCGCATCCACCCCGGCGATCAGCGCCGAGGCCGCCGCCCAGGACGCGGCCGTCGTCGCCCACCAACCCGCCCACGGCGCCCGCAACTCGCGCGTCATCTGGCTGCTCCTCGCCGCGACCTTCGTCGTCTTCCTCAACGAGACGATCATGGGCGTCGCGATCCCGCACCTCGTCACCGACCTCGACATCACCCTCTCGCAGGCGCAGTGGCTCACCACCGCGTTCATGCTCACGATGGCGGTCGTCATCCCGATCACGGGCTTCCTGCTGCAGCGCATCCCGACGCGGCCGGTGTTCATCCTCGCGATGAGCCTGTTCTCGGCGGGCACGCTGCTCGCCGCGCTCGCCCCCGGCTTCGAGGTGCTGCTCGGCGCCCGCGTCGTGCAGGCGACGGGCACCGCGATCATGATGCCGCTGCTCATGACGACGCTCATGACGGTCGTCGCGCCCGCCGACCGCGGTCGGTTCATGGGTCGCGTGTCGATCGTCATGTCGGTCGCACCCGCGATCGGGCCGACCATCTCAGGCGTCATCCTGACGTTCCTGTCGTGGCGGTTCATGTTCTGGCTCGTGCTGCCGATCGCGCTGGCGATGCTCGTCATCGGCATCCGCCGGGTCGAGAACATCAGCGAGACCCGCGTGCTGCCGATCGACGCCTTCTCGGTCGTGCTCTCCGCCTTCGGCTTCGGCGGGCTCGTCTACGGCCTGAGCCTCGTCGGCGGGGTCGTCAGCGGCCGCTCGACCGGCGACGAGACCGCCATGTGGATCTCGATCGCGGTCGGCGTCGTCGGCATCGCCGCGTTCATCCTGCGCCAGCTCGTGCTGCAGCGCACCGACCGCGCGCTGCTCGACCTGCGCACCTTCACCTCGCGCAACTTCGCGATCTCGATCGGCCTCATGACCGTGATGATGGCGGCGCTGTTCGGCACGATCATCCTGCTGCCGATCTACCTGCAGAACGTGCTCGGCCTCGAGCCGCTCATGACGGGGCTCCTGCTGCTGCCCGGCGGGCTCATCATGGGTCTCTTCGGGCCGACGGTGGGCCGACTGTACGACCGGGTGGGCCCGACCCCGCTGCTCGTCCCCGGCACGATCGGCGTCTCGGTGGTGCTGTGGAGCCTCACCATGGTCACCGAGTCGACGCCGCCGTGGCTCGTGCTCATCGCGCACATCGTCATGTCGACGTCGCTCGCGTTCACCTTCACCCCGCTCTTCACCTCGGCGCTCGGCTCGGTCGAGCCGCGCTTCTACTCGCACGGTTCGGCGATCCTCGGCACGATCCAGCAGGTCGCCGGCGCGGCGGGCACTGCGCTGTTCATCACCGTGATGACCTCGCGCACGGCGACGGCCGCAGCGGGCGGCGCCCCGGCTCTCGCGGCCGAGGCGGCCGGCATCCGGGCGGCGTTCCTCGTCGGCGCGATCATCTCGATCCTCGCGATCGTGGGCGCGTTCTTCGTGCGCAAGCCGGCCGACATGGAGCACGGCGCGCCCGTCGGGCACTGACGCGGCGAGCGGAGCCTGCTCCGCTCGCCGCACCGAGAAGACGCCCTGTGCGCCAGTCGAACTGGCGCACAGAGCGTCTTTCTCGGTGCACCCGGCAGCGGGCGCTCGCGGCGTCAGCCGCAGTTCGGGCGGCAGCTCCGCTGCGACAGCGCGTCGACGAGCACGACGCCGAGGTCTTCGGGCTTGGAGGCCGAGTACGCGGCGCCCTGGGTGACCTGCGCGATCTGCTGCATGGCGGCGAGGTCGGTGTCGGGGCCGAAGCCGACCATGATGACCGGCACCGGCTTCGTCGGGTCGTCCATCTTCTTGAGCTCGGCGAGCAGCGCGTCGAGCGCGATGCCGTTCTCGTCCTCGTTCCGGCCGTCGGTGATGAGCAGCACCGAGTTGACCTTCTCGGGGTCGTAGGTCTCGCGCACCCGCTGCACGGCGGCGAGCGTGGTGTCGTAGAGCCCGGTCGCACCGCCGAGGCGGGCGGGCAGCGACTGGATGACGCCCGCGATCTGCTGCGTGTGCGCGGCATCGGCGAGCGGCGCGATGGGCGCGAGGTCCTCGTAGTCGAGTTCGCCGTTGCGGGCCGTCGAGAACACCCAGACGCCGAGCTCGACCTCGCCCGAGAACTTCTGCATGGCGCCGAGGGCTGCCTGCTGGAAGATGTCGATGCGGCGCAGGCCGTTCTCGGCGGGCTCCTCCATCGAGCCCGACACGTCGATGACGGCGAGCATGCGCGAGCGCAGCGTCAGCACGCCCCAGGCGCGCAGGATCTCGAGCTGCGTCGCCGCATCGGCGGCGGGCTGGGTGGCGGGGCCTTCGGTGCCGACGCCGGGCAGGTCGAGCGAGCCGCTGCCGTCGGCGGCGCGGAACCCGGCCTTGGCGAGCGGCTTCGCGGAATCGCGCACGGCGGCCTCGAAGGCGTCGAGGAGTTCGGCCTTGGTGGTGACGCCCTCGCCGTCGGCGGACTCGCCCGAGTCGTCGGCCGGAGCTTCGGCGGCGTCGGCGGCGTCAGCGGTCGCGAGCCTGACGAACGGGTAATCGAGCGCGAGGGTGCCGTCGGCGGGGTAGGCGGCGACGAGCGGTTCGGCGGGCGAGTCGCCGTTGTACGCGGCGACCTGCGCCTCGGTGGTGATGACGACGGAGGGGGTGTCGCCGGCGCCGAGCGCGCTGAACGCGGCGCTCGTCGAGGCGGGGATCGACTTGCCGAGCGCGATCATCGCACCGGCGAACTGCCTGGGGTCCTCCGCCGAGGAGCGCGCGCGAAGCGCGAGCAGCCCCGCGAGGCTCGCAGCGGATGCCTCGGGGTCGGGCAGGATCGTCGGCAGCGCGCCGCCCAGCACCCGCGACCAGCTCACGGGTTCGCTGGCGAGCGCGGTGGCGTCGGTGGCGGCCGCGGCGAAGACGATCGGCGTGGAGGCGATCGAGGCGCGCGCGTCGATCTCGGGGGCGGTCTGCCCGAGCGAGGTGGCGGTCGCGTTCATGCGGTCGAGCCAGACGCTCGAATCGGGCACCCACACGTCGGCGTCGACGCCGCCGGAGGCGAGCACGGCGGCCGTGTCGGCGGCGTCCTGCGCGGTGATCTCGGTGGTGACGCACTCGCCCGACTTGCGGTCGAAGGTGTCGGCGATGTCGGCGAGCGCGGGGGCGATCGAGCGGTCGGCGACGACGACGAGCTGCTGCGGTTCGCTGCAGCCGGCCTCGGCGTTGGCGAGCAGCGGGTCGAGGTGGCCGCCCACCCAGAGGAACACCCCTGAACCGACGACGCCGACGACGGCGACCGCGCCGATGATGGACAAGACGAGATTTCGGCGCGGCTTCTTCACCGGCGCCGCGACGGTATGACGTCCCACGGGCTCTCCAAGCAAGCGGGATCGGGGGCCCGCTGAATCCTTGTTCGGGTTCCCCGAACGGGGGAAGGATTTGCCTCAGTGTAAGCGACGAGTTCACGAACGCGAACTCCGCTCGACTTCTCATCAGGGATTCCGCATCCGCAGACCGCTTGACGCGGCCCCGCTGCGGGGCTATTCAGGAGAGAGGAGTCGGGACCACGGGACATCCCGACGACCCGTCATGAACGCGTTCACGAATCGTCATGAAGCGGGCATCGCACTCGCCGATCGCCTGCTCGCCGGACGCGAGCTGCACGCCCCGGGCGCACCGCCCGTCGTGCTCGGCCTGCCGCGCGGCGGGGTCCCGGTGGCGGCGCCCGTGGCGGCCGCCCTCGGGGCACCGCTCGACGTGCTCGTCGTGCGCAAGCTCGGACTCCCCCGGCGGCCCGAGCTCGCGATGGGTGCGATCGGGGAGGCGGGCGCGCGCGTGCTGAACGACGACGTGCTCGCGCAGGGGCGCATCTCACGGGCGGAGCTCGCCGCCGTCGAACAGCGTGAGCGCGCCGAGCTCGAGGCGCGGGTCGCACGGTTCCGCGGCGGTGCCCCGCCGATCGCGCTCGACGGCCGGACGGCCGTGATCGTCGACGACGGCATCGCGACGGGCGCGACGATGCGGGTCGCCTGCCGGGTGGCCCACGCACGGGGCGCGGCACGGCTCGTCGTCGCGACGCCGGTCGCTGCGCCCGACACCCTCGCCGAGATCGCGGCGCTCTCCGAGGTCGACGACGTCGTCTGCCTCGATGCGCCGCCGGGATTCATGGCGGTCGGCATGCACTACCTCGACTTCCGCCAGACCGCCGACGAGGAGGTCGCGCGGCTCCTCAGCGAGGCTCGGGCACGCGCCGAGGCTCGGGCTCGGGCACCGGGCGAACGCCGATGACGAGCGTCGCGTCCTCGTCGTCGTCGACGACGGACGCGTCGAGCCCGCCCTCGCGCATGAGCGCGGCGGCCGTCGCCGACTGCGCCTCGCTCGTCTCGATGACGAGACTGCCGCCGGGGGCGAGCCAGCGGGCCGCGGATGCCACGACGAGACGATGCACGTCGAGCCCGTCCGCGCCGCCGTCGAGGGCGATGCGTGCCTCGTGGTCGCGCGCCTCGGGCGGCATGAACGCGATCTCGGCGCTCGGCACGTAGGGCGCGTTGACGGCGAGCACGTCGATGCGCCCGGCGAGGCCCTGCGGCAGCGCGTCGTAGAGATCGCCCTCGAAGACGCGGGCGCCGCGGGGTTCGAGGTTGCGCCGGGCCGCCCGGACGGCGGCGGGATCGAGGTCGGCGGCGACGAGGTCGACCGGGGCCGCGGTGTCGAGGACGACCGCACCGATCGCCCCGACCCCGCAGCAGAGGTCGACGACCACGGCGGGCCGGCCGTGGCGGGCGGTCGCGAGCCGCGCGCGGCGGGCGGCCTCGGCGGCGAGCACCTCGGTGCGGTGCCGCGGCACGAACGCGCCCGGCTCGACGTCGAGCCGGAGCCCCGCGAACTCGGCCCAGCCGAGCAGCGCCTCGAGCGGTTCGCCCGCGACCCGGCGTGCGACGAGCGTGTCGATGCGCTCGGGGTCGTCGGTCGCGGCGAGGAGGAGCGCCGCCTCCTCCTCGGCGAAGACGCAGCCCGCGGCGCGGAGTCGGGCGACGAGCACGGGGGCATCGGTATCGGGCATCGCCCCGAGCGTATCGCTCCGAGGCGAGGCATCCGAGGCGATTGGCATCGGCGCCGGGCATGCCGTAGTCTCCTCCGCATGACCGCGTCGAACCGCAACTGGTGGCCCGCCTCCTAGGCGGCCACGCGTTTCGACGTACGACGACCGCCCGAGGGCGGTCGTCTCGCATGTGCGGGGTGTCCCTCCGAGGGCCCGACCGGAGATGACACATGCCGCTGCTTCAGACGCTGCTCGCCGCGAGCGAGCCGCCGCCCTTCGCCCTGATCCGCCGTGAGCGCGAGCCCGTGCTCGACGTGCTCGTCGGCGAGGTCGTCGACGTCGAGCATCTCGCCGACCTCCCGCTCGACGGCGCCGAGGTGCTCGCGCTCGTCCCCTTCCGCCAGGTGCGCGAGCGCGGCTTCGACGCCCTCGACGACGGGGCGCCGCTCCGCTGCCTCGTGGTCCGCGCGCGCGAGCAGCTCGCGGTCGACACCGCGATCGGCCTCCTGCCGGAGCATCCGGTCGTCATCGACGATCTCTCGGTCGATATCGCCGACGCCGACTACGCGGCGACCGTGCGCCGGGTGATCGACGAGGAGATCGGGCACGGCGAGGGTGCGAACTTCGTCATCCGCCGCGAGTTCACGGGGTCGACGACGGCGCCCGCGGCCCGCGCGGTGCTCGGATGGTTGCGCGCCCTGCTCGAGCACGAGCGCGGCGCCTACTGGACGTTCGCGGTGCACACCCCCGGCCTCTCGGCCGTGGGAGCGACGCCCGAACGCCACGTCAGCCAGGTCGGCGGGGTCGTGTCGATGAACCCGATCAGCGGCACGTTCCGCCACCTCGACGGACCGCCCGACGACGCGGCGCTCGAGGCGTTCCTCGGCGACGTGAAGGAGCGCGAGGAGCTCGTCATGGTCGTCGACGAGGAGCTCAAGATGATGGCTGCCGTCTGCCCGGGCGGCGGTCGCATCCGCGGGCCGTTCCTCAAGCGCATGTCGCGGCTCACCCACACCGAGTACCTCCTCGAGGGGCGGAGCGCCCTCGACCCGCGCGAGGTGCTGCGGCTCACGATGTTCGCCCCGACCGTCACGGGCTCGCCGATGGGCAACGCCTGCGCGGTGATCGCCCGCCACGAGACGAGCGCGCGCGGCTACTACGCGGGCGTCCTCGCCCGCTTCACGCCGACCGCGCGGGGCTACGACCTCGACGCGCCGATCCTCATCCGCACCGCCTACCTCGACGCCGCAGGCACGGTGCGGGTGCCAGTCGGTGCGACGCTCGTGCGTCACTCCGACCCCGACGGCGAGGTGGCCGAGACGCACGCGAAGGCGGCCGGGGTGCTCACCGCGATCGGCGCGCTCCCCCGCCAGGATGCCTCGCGGCGGGCGCCGCACGATGGCGAGACGGCAGGCGACGGCTCAGGGGCATCCGCGACGCACCCGCTGCTCACCGCCCGCAACGCGCAGCTCGCCGCCTTCTGGAGCACCCCGCAGCCGGCCGCCGCGCCGCGCGGGGCGCGGGCCCTCGTGGTCGACGCGGGCGACGACTTCACGACGATGCTGGCCCACCAGCTGCGCCACCTCGGGCTCGACGCGCGCATCGTGCCGTGGCCCGCGGCCCCGACGGTCACCGAGGCGGAGCTCGTCGTCTTCGGCCCCGGCCCCGGCGACCCGCGCGACCGCACCGACCCGCGCATGGCACGCCTGCACGAGCTCATCGCCGCGCGGCTCGAGCAGGGCGCCCCGCTCCTCGCGGTGTGCCTCAGCCATCAGGTGCTCGCCCGTCTCGCGGGGCTCGCGGTCGCGCCGCTCGCGACGCCGCGTCAGGGCGTGCAGCGCCGGGTCGACGTGTTCGGCGAGGACGCGACGATCGGCTACTACAACACCTTCTCGGCGTTCGACGCGGGCCTCACCGCGACGCCGCGCCACGGCTTCGAGATCGCCGCGGAGCAACGCACCGGCGCGGTGCACGCCCTGCGCGGGCCGGGCGTCGCCTCGGTGCAGGGGCACCTCGAGTCGGTGCTCTCGATCGACGGGCTCGCGACGCTCGAACGGCTCGTCGACGGGGTGCTCGGGACCGTCGCTCAGCCGAGCGCGATGAGCGCGCGCAACTGCTCGTCGTCGAGCGCGCGGTCGGCGTAGATGCGCCGTTCGAGTGCGGCGGCGCCGGTGCTTCCCCCACCGGTGCCGCCCCCGCTCCACCGCAGCTCGAGTCCGAGCCGCTCGAGCACACGGATCGAGGCGGGGTTGCCGACGAGCACCCGCGCGGTGAGCGTGCGAGCCGGCGCCGCCTCACCCGCCGCGGCGAGCACGGCTGCGGCGGCCTCGCTCGCGTACCCCGAGCCCCAGGCCGCGGGCGCGAAGCGGTAGCCGAGGTTCAGCATGCCGCCGTCGATCGCGGTGGCGGCGGCGGTACCGAGCACCGTGGCGGCGGACGCGCCGAGGCGCCGCGCCTCGGCGTCGTTGCGACGCACGACCCAGGTCCCGACGCCCGCCGCGCGCCAGCTCCGCGCCGACCGTTCGAGCATGGCGGCCGTCGTCGCCGCGTCGAGGTGGCGCCCGCTCGGCAGATGCCGCCACGTGTCGGGGTCGGCGTAGATGGCGTGCACTTCGGCGAGATCACGCTCGACGAGCGGTTCGAGTCGGAGCCGCTCGGTGTCGATCGGTCCGGCGCTCGCCGCGATCACGATGCCGCTGCGTGAGCCGGAGCGACCCGCCCGCCGAGTTCCGCCCACTCCTCGGCGAGGATCGCGTAGGTGTACCCGTCGATCCAGCCGAGTTCGGCGTGCCACGAGTCGCGCACCCCGTGCTGCTCGCGCCGCATGCCGAGCTTCTCCATCACCTTCCACGAGGCGGTGTTGTCGGCGTAGCAGCCCGCGGTGACCCGGTGCACGCCGAGCTCGCCGAAGGCGAGGTCGAGGAGGGCGCGGGCGATGACGGTCGCGTAGCCTCGGCCGGCGTGCGCCGGAGCGATGCCGTAGCCGATGCCCGCCTCGACCCCGGTGTAGTTCGCGGGGTCGCCGTGGGTCTGCCCCATCGCGTCGGTCACCCACAGCGAGCCGGTGCCGACGACCTCGTCGCCGAGCACCGCGATCGCGGAGTGGTCGCGCGGGTCGTCGATGCCGCCGAGCCACGTGTTCGTGAACGCCTCGGGCTCGACGACGGTGCGGAGGAGCCATCTCGTCACCTCGGGCCGGTTGCGCCAGACCAGCACCTCGTCGAGCAGTTCGCGCGTCGGCAGCCGGAGTTCGAGCGGGCCGGCAGGGCGGGGCCACGTCACCTCGGGAGTCGTCATCGCCCCAGCCTGTCAGAACGCGCGCCACCGCGGGCGCCGTCACATGCCGTCGCCGTCACGTCGGCGTCAGGTCGCCGTCAGGTCGTCGTCACTTCACGAGTCGCGAGCGCAGCCGGTCGGCGAGCGGCTTGCCGCCCGTCTGGCAGCCCGGGCAGTACTGGAACGTCGAATCGGCGAACACCACCTGCCGGATCGTGTCGCCGCACACCTCGCACGTCTCGCCGTTGCGCCCGTGCACGCGCATCGCGCGCCGCTTGGCGTCCTTCAGCTCGGCGGGCGGGCGGCCGGATGCCACGGCGACCGCCTCGGCGAGGGTGTCGCGCATCGCGCGGTACAGCCCCTCGAGCTGTGCGGGGTCGAGCTTCGCGGCCAGGAGGTACGGCGAGAGCTTCGCCGCGTGCAGGATCTCGTCGGAGTAGGCGTTGCCGATGCCCGCGAACACCGACTGGTCGCGCAGCACCCCCTTGATCTGCGTGCGGCGCCCCTCGAGGATGCGGGCGAAGTCGTCGAGGGTGAAGTCGTCGGCGGTCGGGTCGGGCCCGAGGCGGGCGATGCCGGGCACCTCGTCGACGCTGCGGACGACGTACACGGCGAGCGACTTCTTCGTGCCGGCCTCGGTGAGGTCGAAGCCCGAGTCGTCGTCGAAGCGCACCCGCAGCGCGAGCGGCGAACGGCCGGGCTTCACCGGGGTGGTCGGCACCGCGTCGTACCAGCGCAGCCACCCCGCGCGGGCGAGGTGGAACACGAGGTGCAGCCCGCCCGTGTCGAGGTCGACGAACTTGCCGTGGCGCCGCACCGCCTCGATGCGCTCGCCCTCGAGCGAGGCGAGCGGCGGGTCGAAGGTCTTGAGCGCCGAGATCGCGGCGACCCTGAGCGAGGCGAAGGCGCGGCCCGTCAGCCGCTCGTCGAGGAATGCGGCGAGCGCCTGCACTTCGGGAAGCTCGGGCACAGTGGCATCCTGTCACCGACGGCCGACAAGCGCACGCGCCGGGTGCCCCCGCACCCGGCGCGTGCCGCCCTCCTCGCTTACTCGGCCGCGAAGTCGAGGGCGGAGTCGGCGACGGCGATGACCGACCAGGTGCCGCCCTCGGCGTCGGTGAACTCGTAGGCCGGCACGACGAGCACGCTGCCGTCGGGCTGCCACTGCGTCGTGAGCCCGAGCCGCGCCTCGACGATCTCGACCTCGTTGACCGGCCAGGACACCTTCGCGCCGTTGCCGGGGGTCGCGGGCGGCGCGGTCGGCGGCACCCACTCCTCGACGACGGCGTCGCCGCCCTCGCGCGCCGCGAACGGCATCGCCGTCATCTGCGCGCCGAACCGCGGGTCGGAGAGCCGTTCGAAGCCCTCCTGCTCGCTCACGATCGGGTAGTCGCCGATCCCGATGATCTCGGCGAGCTGCCCGGATGCGCTGACGACGCCGCCCTCGGCGAGCTCGAGCGACCAGCCCCGGTCGAGGCGCTGCCCGTCGATGACCGGCCACGCCTGCGCGTAGCGGGTCGGCGAGCCCTCCCAGGTCTCGGAGGAGAACTCGAACGCGGCGGGGTCGGCACCGGTGGCGGCGATGAGCGAACGCAGGGCGTCGACCGCGGCCGCCTCGCCCGGCGCCGTGCCGCTCGGCTCGCACGGTTCGATCGGGTCGACGGGTGCGACGGGCTCGGTGCCCTCGGTGGTCGCCTCGCCGACGAAGGGCACCACCTCGCAGTTCCACGGGTTCGCGGCCGGGTCGTTGAACCAGAATCCGAGCGTGCCGTCGAGGCTCACCGAGAGCGACGGCGCAGTGCCGTCCTGCGGGCCGACGACCCAGTTGCCGTCGCGCAGCACGGGCTCGCCCTCGACGCCGAGCTCCGCGGCGAGCGCGGCGATCCGCGCCTCGGTGCCCGATGCGCTCGAGTCGTAGGCGTAGCCGCCGGCGGTGCCCGCCTGGCTCGAGAGCCCCGATGCGCTGAAGACGTTGCGCCCCCAGCCGTACGGGGCGATCATCGAGTCCATCGCGCCGCCCATCATCTTCTGGTCGAACCCGGTCGCCATCTCGGGCGCGCCGGCCGAGGCGTCGATCGCGGCGCCGTTCGCGGCACCGTTCGCCCCGTTGACCCCCTGCAGCGAGATCGGCGGCGCCGCGCTCGAGGCGAGGTTCGAGGCGCTCGTCGAGCTCCCGGCCCAGAACCCGACGGCGCCGACGATCGCGACCGATGCGGCGGCCGCCGCGATCGGCAGCCAGCGCGGCCGTCGGCGGGCGCGCTCGGCGCCGAGGTCGGCGACCGGGGCCGCGGTCTCTGCGGCGACGGGCGATGCGGTCGAGCTCTCGGATGCCACGGGCTGGACCTCGCCCGTCGCCCGCGCCACCACCTCGTCGGCGAACCCGGCGCGCGGTTCGACGCCGTCGGCGGGGTCGGCGGCGCGCAGCAGCTCGACGGGGTCGGTCTCGCGCCCGTCGGCACGCTCGTGCGGCTCGACGTCGTCGTGTTCGCGGTTCATCTCGATCGCCTCCGTGATGCGGTGTCAGCTGCACGCTGCGGATGACGCGTGCCTCTGAGATGGATGTGTGCGGAGCATCCGGAACCTTGCACCGACCGACCGATCAGAAGGTGAGTCGCTCGCCCCACGCCTCGCGCAGCCGCTTACGGGCGCGCGAGAGGGCGGCGTCGGCGCCCGAGCGGGAGATGCCGAGCACGGCTGCGAGCTCTTCGCCGTCGAGCCCCTCCCACGCGTGCAGCAGCAGGATTCGACGGTCGCGCTCGCCGACGCTCTCGAGCGCCCCGCGCAGTTCGGCGTCGAAGAGCGCGCTGAGCTCGGGGTCCGCGGCGACGCGGGCGGTGCGGCCGTCTTCGGGCACCTCCTCCACCGGGAGGTCGACGTGCTTGCGACGATGGTTCGCGAGCGTGAACCCGGCCGTGCGGTAGAGCCATGGCAGCACGGCCTCGCGGGGCACGTCGTCGCGGCGGCGCCACGCGGTCGTGAACACCTCGGCCGCGAGGTCCTCGGCGTCCTGCCGGGGGCCGCGTCGGGCGAAGTAGCGCACGAGCGCCCTCGAGTGCTCGTGCACGATCGCCGTGAACCACACGTGCTCGTCGTGCTCGCCGGCGGTGGCGGGCTCGTCTGCGGCGGGCTCGTCGGACGGCGCGCCCATCGCCACCTCCTCGCTCGCCTCGTCGTCGGCGGCGGCACTGGCTCTCGCGATCGTCACACCCTGCCTGTGTCGCCGATGGGGCGAGTCTTGCACGCGCGTCCGATTTCTTCGCGAGCGCCACGACGAGACGGATGCCACGGGGACTCCCCGTGACATCCGCCCGTCTCCCCTGTTCCCCCATCACACCTCGGGAGGTGCGACGCTCCCTTCGGTGCGGGTAACGCGCTCGCCCGCGACGGGGTCGGCGACCGAGCGGGTCTCCATGACGCTGCGCCGGCGGCGCACGGCGAACACGATGCCGAGCACCGTGACGATCGCCCCAGCCACCATCAGGATGATTCCGACGAGGCCGAGATCGATCCACTCGACCGTGATGTTCAGGGCGTACGCGAGTACGGCCCCGATCGCGATGAGCAGGATTCCGAAGCCGATGCTCATGGGGTCTCCTTCCTCGTTCGCACGACGATCACGCGATCAGCGTGCGTCGTCGACGGCGTCCTTGACCTTCTCGGCGGCTTGCTTGACGTCGGCCTTCATCTGATCGGCCTTGCCCTCGGCTTCGAGCTTCTCGTTGTCGGTGAGCTTTCCGACGCCTTCCTTCACCTTGCCGGTCATCCGTTCGGCGGCGTTTCCCAGGTCTTCGGTTCCCATCGGGTCCTCCTCGTGGGTCGATGTCGCTCAGCGCGATGCGGTCGCATCGCGTCATGCCTCAACGGTAGGCAGGGCGTTCCGCGCCCCTCAACGGGTTGACAAGGTCGCGGTCGGGATGCCTCGCGCGCGCGGCGCGCGCCCATGCCGCCCGCAGCGAACGGCCGATCATCGCGGTTTTCCGCAACTTGGATGCAACGGCGGGGCCGCCGGGTTAGGGTCGTGCCATGCGTATCGACGAGCGGAACGGAACCCGGGTGCTGATCCTGGCGGGCGAGGGGCCCGCCGTCTCCACTCCCGACGATGCGGCCGACCTCGTCGGCGACGCGTGGGCGCACGCCGCGACGGTCGTCGCGGTGCCCGTCGAACGGCTCGACCCCGCGTTCTTCGACCTCGCGAGCGGCGTGGCGGGCGGGATCACGCAGAAGCTCGTCAACTACCGACTGCGGCTCGCGATCGTCGGCGACATCGCCGAGCACGTCGAGGCGAGCCGCTCGCTGCGCGACTTCGTGTGGGAGTCGAACCGCGGCACGCAGGTGTGGTTCGTGCCCGACGAGGCGTCGCTCGCCGCGAAGCTCGGCTAACGACCCAGACTGAACCCCGGTTCTGCGACTGAAGTCGGCCCGGACTGAGTTCAGTCACAGATTCGGGGTTCAGCCATCGGAGCGCCGCGGGCGACCGTGCTCGGGCGGTTCGGCGGATCCGCTGCGGCCGCGCCGAGCGGATGTCGGTGGGTGCTGAGACACTCTCAGCATGGAGGTCGTCGAACTGCGACAGACCCGCGAGCTGCGGGTCGGTGACACGCTCGTGAGCGCAAGCGACCGCACCTACGAGGTGACGAAGCTCACCCGGGTGGGCCGTGGCATCCGCGTGCAGTACCTCACGCCCGAGGGCCACGCCGGCCGGTTCACCGCGGCACCCGAGGCGATCAGCCGTGTGCGCGTCGGCGGCGTGCCGCTCGCGGCCGCCTGACGGCGCGGCGCCCGACCTCCCGAACGTCCCCGCGCGGCCCTATGATCGCGACGTGGACCCGATCACCGCCCGCGCCGCCCTGCGCCTCGATCCCGCTGCGAAGCTGACCGCCGCGCAGGTCGACGCCGCCCACCATGCCGCCGTCTGGGCGCACCATCCCTCGCGCTACGTCGACCGCGCCGAACGCGCGGCCGCAGTGAACTGGGTGCATCAGCTCGACGCCGCCCGGGCGGTGCTGCTCGCCGAGTCCGCCGGCGCGACGGCGGAGGCTCCGGCGAACGAGGTGTCGGCGACTTCAGCGGGCTCGGCGACGACCGTCTGGACGCCGCCCTCGGGGTGGGCGACCGCGGTGGCCGCCGGCACCGGCTCGCCCGCGGGCTCCGCCGCCCCCGGCGCCCCGACGGCCGGCCCCGTCGCGATGCCGCAGGCCGCACCGGTGCCGAACCGCAGCCACCGCGGCGCGTGGATCGCCGGCATCGCCGGAGCCTGCGTGCTGCTCATCGGTCTCGTCGTCGGCATCGGCTTCGGGGTGGTCGCCCTCGGCGAGCGGCTCGCCGCCGAGGGCGAGGAGTTCGCCTCGGAGGAGCTGCCGGACTCCCAGACCTACACCGCCGAGGAGATGGGCTTCAACTTCCCCGCCGCGCTCGAGGTCTACTACGACGACCGATACGCGGCCGAGTGCCCGAGCGAGTTCGAGTACGGCTGCTGGCAGATGGCGCTCCTCCCCGAAGAGAGCTGCACTCGCGGCTGGGTGAGCTTGAGCTTCATGGACGAGGACGGTGAGCTGGTGGACACCGAAGAACACGAATACGAGCTCACCGCGGGCGAGCGCACGCTCCTCGTGTTCGGCGGCGACGACTACTACGAGGCGTGGATCGACGACGTCGTGTGCCTCGACCTGCGCCCGGCCGACTCGAATGCGAGCACGCAGACCGGTCAGGCGCGCTCCTTCAGCGGCAGCACCTCGCCGGCCGTCTGACACGTCGGGCAGTACTCGGCGGTCGTGCTCGCGAACGAGAACTCGCGCACGGTGCCGCCGCACACGGGGCAGGTCTCGCCCGCGCGGCCGTGCACGCGCATCGCCGCGACCTTCTCGGCCTTGAGCCGGTCGATCGGCACCCCGCGCCGTGCGGCGACCGCGTCGCGGACGACCCCCGTCGTCGCGGTGAAGAACCGGTCGAGCTCCGCCGCATCGAGCGTCGAGGCGTGCACGACGGGCGAGAGCTTCGCCGTGTGCAGGATCTCGTCGGAGTAGGCGTTGCCGATGCCCGCGAGCGACTCCTGCTCCTGCAGGATCGCCTTCAGCTGCTTGCGGCGCCCGACGACCGCCGCATCGAAGTCGGCCCTGGTGAACGTCGGGTCGGCCGGATCGGGCCCGAGCTTCGCCACCGCAGGCACCTCGCGCGGTTCGTCGACGACCCACACGCCGAGCGACACCCAGTCGCCCGCATCGGTGAGTTCGAGGGCGAGCCCGTCGAAATCGAGCGTCGCGAGCACGGCGGGCGGCGGGGCCTGATCGTCGCCCGGCACGGGCGGCGCGGATGACTCGGGCGGCGGTGCGCCCGCGGCATCCGGCCCGCCCGCGACCCACCGCGCCCAGCCGTGGCGACCGAGCGAGACGACCAGGTGCCCGGCTGCGCCGAACGCGAGGTCGAGCAGTTTGCCGTGGCGGGCGACGCCCGTGACGGCCTCGCCGACGAGTGACTCGGGCGGTCTCGCCCGCGTCTTCTCGACACGGAACTCGACGACGTCGACGCCCGTCAGCGCCCGACCGCGGAGCCGGGTGTCGAGTTCGTCGGCCAGTGCCTGCACTTCGGGAGACTCGGGCATGCGCACATGTTCGCACACCCCGCCGACGGCGTCAGCCCGCGAAAGAGATCACGAGCGCCGTCGAGCGCGAACCCGGGTCGCGCGCCTCGCGGGCGGAGCGGATCTCGCGGTAACGGTCGCCGTACTTGGCGGTCAGCGCGGCGTCCAGCACGGTGCGCACCTCCTCGGCGTCGTCGACGCGGGCGATCGCGTCGAGGTGCGACGCGTCCTCGGCGAACGCCCCACGCACATCCGAGGCTACGAGCGCGACCCGCTCGGTGTGCGCGAGCCGCTTGACCTTGCCCGAACCGGCGACCGTGGTCACGAGCAGGCGTTCGCCGTCCCGCACGATCCAGACCGGGGTGTGCACCGCGTCGCCGCTGCGACGGAACGTCGTGAGCCGCACGTAGTGCGCGTCACCGAGGGCGAGGAACTCCTCCCGGAGCCCGAGTGCCCCGCTCATGCCTCCGCCACCCGTCCGCCCTCGACGTGCCAGCGCCGATCGAGCTGCACGTGCTCGAGCATGCGGCGGTCGTGGGTGACGAGGAGCAGCGTGCCCTCGTAGCCCTCGAGCGCCTGCTCGAGCTGCTCGATCGCGGGCAGGTCGAGGTGGTTCGTCGGTTCGTCGAGCACGAGCACGTTGACGCCGCGCGCCTGCAGCAGCGCCATTCCCGCACGCGTGCGCTCACCCGGCGAGAGCTCGTCGACCGGGCGCAGCACGTGGTCGGCCTTGAGGCCGAACTTCGCGAGCAGGGTGCGCACCTCGCCCGAGCTGAGCTCGGGCACGAGCAGCTCGAACGCGTCGGCGAGGGGCGCGCGCCCGGCCAGCTGCGAACGCGCCTGGTCGATCTCGCCGATCGCGACCGAGGAGCCGAGGCTCGCCCGCCCGCCGTCGGGGGCGATGCGACCGAGGAGGAGCCCGAGGAGCGTCGACTTGCCGGCGCCGTTCGGCCCGGTGATGCCGATCCGGTCGCCCGCCTGCACCTGCAGGGTGACCGGCCCGAGCGTGAAGTCGCCGCGGGTGACCGTGGCGGCGTCGAGGGTCGCGACGACCGCCGACGAGCGGGGCGCCTGCCCGATGGTGAACTCGAGCTTCCACTCCTTGCGCGGCTCCTCGACCTCCTCGAGGCGGGCGATGCGGCTCTCCATCTGGCGCACCTTCTGCGCCTGCTTCTCGCTCGACTCGGTCGCGGCCTTGCGGCGGATCTTGTCGTTGTCGGGCGACTTCTTCATGGCGTTGCGCACGCCCTGGCTCGACCATTCGCGCTGCACGCGGGCACGCGAGACGAGGTCGGCCTTCTTGGCGGCGAACTCCTCGTAGTCCTCGCGGGCGTGGCGGCGCACCGTCGCGCGCTCCTCGAGATAGGCGTCGTAACCGCCGCCGTAGATCCGGTTCGAGTGCTGGGCGAGGTCGAGCTCGAGCACCTTCGTCACGGTGCGGGCGAGGAACTCGCGGTCGTGGCTCACGAGCACGACGCCGCCCCGGAGGCCTGCCACGAAGGACTCGAGCCGGGCGAGCCCGTCGAGGTCGAGGTCGTTCGTGGGCTCGTCGAGCAGCACGATGTCGAACCGCGAGGAGATGAGGGCGGCGAGCCCCACCCGGGCGGCCTGCCCGCCCGAGAGGCCGGTCATGAGGGAGTCGGGGGTGACGGCATGCGCGTCGCCCTCGCCGTCGCCGACCGCGAGCCCGAGTTCGGCGAGCACGGCGGGCAGCCGCTCGTCGAGATCGGCCGCGCCCGAGGCGAGCCAGCGTTCGAGGGCGACCGAGTACTCCTCGCCCGGGTCCACCCCGGCGGGCGGTTCGGCGAGCGCGAGCAGTTCGGCCGCGGCATCCAGACGGGCGGATGCCTCGGCGCAGCCGGTGCGCCGAGCGACGTACTGCGCGATCGTCTCGCCCTCGACGCGCTCGTGCTCCTGCGGCAGCCAGCCGACGAAGGCGTCCGACGGCGCAAGGGAGACGGTGCCGGCGAGCGGTGTGACCGCCCCGCCGAGGATGCCGAGGAGCGTCGACTTGCCCGCCCCGTTCGCGCCGACGACGCCGACCACGTCGCCCGGTGCGACCGTGAGGTCGAGCTCGTCGAACAGCGTGCGATGGGCGTATCCGCCGGCGAGGCCCTGGGCCACGAGTGTTGCAGTCACCGGACAACCCTAGCCAGCGCGGGCTGGGAGGACGGTCCCGCCTACGCGCGGGCGACGCCGGCGATGTGGGTGTTGAAGGGCAGGAACGGCGTGTGCACGCGGTAGCGCTCGACCTGGAGGTCGGCGAACCCCGCGTCGCGGAGCGAGCGCTCGAGGTCGCGCTCGCACGAGCAGCCCTCGAACGTCCAGGCCCATGGACGACGGAGCAAGCGCTGCGCCGCGCGCGTCGGCGTGCCCTCCTCGGCCGCGACGTGCTCGACGAAGCGATAGCCGCCGCCGGGCCGGAGGATCCGGCGGATCTCGGCGAGCACGACGGCCGGGTCGGCGACGGTGCAAAGCACGAGCGACGAGATCACGGTGTCGACGCTCGCGTCGGGCAGGCCGGTGTGCTCGGCGGTGCGGTCGCGGAGATCGAGCTGCACGCCGTGGCGGAGTGCGGCACGGCGCAGCGGCGCGTGCATGGCGTGGTTCGGCTCGATCGCGACGAGGGTGCCGCCGGCGGGCAGGTAACGGAGGTTGGCGCCCGCGCCCGAGCCGAGTTCGACGACCTCGTGCGGAAGGTCGGCGTACGCCGCGCGCTTGTGCGAGCCGAGGCTGCGCTCGAGGGTCGGGTCCATCACTCGGAAGAACGCGGCGTTGAACCGCCCGCGAACGGGGTGTTGCTCGAACTCGCCGTCGGGCGGAGCCTCGCCCTCGGTGTGGGTGTGGGTGTGGGTGTCGGTGTCGGTCATGGCCCCAGACTCGTCGGACCGGCCCGTGGACGCAGGCGTGGAACCACCCCTGTTCATCCCTTCGCCCGCGTCGAGAACCACGCCGCGATCTGGGCCCGCGAGCGGAATCCGAGCCGGAGCAGGATGCGTTCGACGTGCCCCTCGGCAGATCGCTCGTCGATGCCGAGTCGTGCCGCGACCTGCCGGTTCGTCAGTCCCTCGCTGACGAGTGCGGCGACCTCGACCTGCCGCGGGGTGAGCACCCGGGCGGCCCGGCGCGATGCGCGCAGGCCCAGGAACCGTCGGACCTGCGCGACGACGCTCGCCGAGTCTCCCTCGTAGGGCAGGTGCGACCGCCCCTCCAGCACGACGAGCCGGGAGTCAGGGATGCCGCGGGCGAGCGCCTCGCCCTGGGCGAGGGGCGCTGCACGGTCCTGGCGACGGTGGATGACGAGCGTCGGAGCCGCGACCCGTGGCAGCAGGTCGGCGACGTCGATCCGGTAACCCATCGCGAGCAGGGCCCTGGCCGTGGCGGCGTCGGAACTCGCGCGCTGGTACGCGGCGAACCGCTCGCGCGAGGCGCTGGGTGCATCCGGGGCGAAGATGTCGGTGAGCACGTCGGAGGCGAGGCCCCAGTGGGCGTCGATGAGTCCGAGCACGTGCGCCTGCACCGCGGGCGACGAGACCTCGGCGCCGGTCGCCCATCCCCCGTAGAGCACGAGGCGTCGGACGGTGCTCGGACGGGCGGCCGCCCACGCGACGGCCACCGGTGCCCCCATCGACACGCCCACGAGGTCGAACGGCTCAGGGCCGAGCGAGCCGACGACGACGTCGAGCTGCTCGAGCTCGCATTCCATCGACGGCGGCCGCGACGCCGGGCCCGAGAGTCCGCATCCTGCCCGGTCGTACCGCACGAGTCGCCCGCCCTCGGCGAGGCTCTCGAGGTAGGCCCGCTCCTCGGGCAGCTCCCAGCTCAGCGCGAGGTGGCTGAGCCATCCGCCCACGTACACGATCGGTCGGCCTGCACCGATGGTCGCGACCGCGAGTTCGGTGCCGTCGGCCATCGTCGGACGATCGATGTGCTGCTGCACGGCTCCATTATCGCGGCGGTGCCGGCCTGCGCCAGAGGTACGGCGTCGTCGTCGAGACCTTGACGAGTCCGGAGCGTTCGAGGATGGGACGGGAGAACTCCGTCGAGTCGCTGTGGATCAGCGTCTTGCCCCGTTCGAGCGCCGACCGCGCACGTGCCGCGGTGAGTGCACGGTAGATGCCCTTTCCACGCCAGGGCTCGAGCGTCGCACCGCCCCAGATACCGGCGAAGTCGGTGCCCGCGACCGGCTCGAGGCGTCCGGCGCTCACGATCTCGCCGTCGGCCGTCTCGGCGACCCAGAGCTCCATGCCGTCGTCGAGCGCGAGCCTGCGGAGGAGCGCGTCGGCCATGTGCTCCGAGACGGGGTCGCCGAATGCCTCGTCCTGCATGGCGCTCATCGCGCGCACGTCGGGCTCGTCGGTGACGCGTCGCACGGTCACTCCGGCGGGCAGGGGGACGTCGGCGATCAGGGCGGACGCCTCGCCGAGCATGATCGACTCGGGCTCGTCGGCCTCGAGCCCGTTCGCCGACAGCGCGTCGTGCAGGCCGGGCGCCCGGTCGTGGCCGCGGGTCTTCCACTCGAACCGGGTGATCTCGGGTGAGCTCGCGTAATGGGCCACCGCACCGGCGACGAGCTCGGCGATGGCGCCGGCATCCGCCCCTCCGAGGTCGCGATACGTGACGAACCCGCGGCCGCCCGCGAAGGTCACGAGCCGAAGCGGCCCGAGACGTTCGACCGCGATCGCGCTCGGAGTCTCGGCATCCGTGCGCAACTGGTCGTCGTACGCCTGCAGCAGGCGCGCTCGGTCGGCCGTCGTGTCGACGGTCATGCGAACACGGGCGCGAGGAAGCGGCGCTCGTACCGGCGGATGCACTTCGTCTCGACGGCGAAGCTGTACGCCTCGATGCACTCGGCGTCGTCGGCCGACGCGAGACGGTACTGCTCGTAGTCCGCGAGCGACGGGAACGTGAACAGGGCGAACGCCTCGTCGCTGTCGCCCTCGCTCGGCAGGAAGTAGCCGTGGTGCGTGCCCCCGAGACGGTTGACGAGCCGGATCCAGCGTTCGCCGTACTCGCGGAACTCGGCGAGCTTGTCGGGGTCGATCTCGTAGCGCAGGTGCACGGTGACAGGGTTGCTCATCCGAGACATCCTGCTGCATGCAAGGCGCCGCTCGCGAGCGCCGCTACGCATACCGACACAGACATATGCGATCGCATACGGTTGCCGGATGCTGCGTCGTCTCGTCTCCAGTGTCTACTGGGCTCTCAGCCGGTGGACCCTCGCGGGCGAGCCGGCCCCCACCCGCCCCACGGTGCTCGTCGGCGCCCCGCACACCTCCAACTGGGACTTCGTGCTCATGCTCGCCATCGCGTGGCGGAAGGGCATCGATGTGCGCTGGCTCGGCAAGAAGAGCCTGTTCACGGGTTGGCGCGGCCCGATCATGCGCGGTCTCGGCGGCATCGCGGTCGACCGCTCCGACCCGAGCCGCGTCGTCGGCGAGGTCGTCGAGCGGATCCGCGCCGGCGAGGTCTTCGGACTCGTCGTCACCCCCGACGGCACGCGCGGCGCGCACGAGTACTGGAAGTCGGGCTTCTACCGCATCGCCCGCGAGACCGGCATGCCGGTCACGCTCGGCTACGTCGACCGCACGACGATGACGACGGGCCTCGGCCCGACCATCGAGCTCACGGGCGATGTCGCCGCCGATATGGATGTGATCAGGGCGTTCTACGCCGACAAGGCGGGCGTTCGACCCGAGCAGCGCGTCGAGCCGCGCCTCCGCGAGGAGCAGCGCACCACCGACTGACGCGGCACCCGGGCCGCCCAGCCCGTTCCATTCTTTGCGCCCACTGTGTATCGTTTCTCGATAGATGACTACCGTTTATCGATAGGAACGCCATGCAACGGCCCACCATCCTCGCGCTCAAGGCGCTCATCGCACTGATGCTCGTCCTGCTCGTCTCGTGCCAGCTTTTCCTCGTGCCAGGCGCTGCCCGCCGGCTCGCGAGCGACTACCCCGAGCTCGCGAAGCTCGAGGTGCCCGGCATCGTCGTGGCCGTGCTCTTCCTCGTGTGCGTCGAGGTCGTGATGCTCTGCGTGTGGCGCCTGCTCTCGATGGTCGGCGCGCAGAACATCTTCACCACCGACGCGTTCCGCTGGGTCGACGTCATCCTCGGCGCGATCATCGTCGCGACGCTGCTCATCGCCGCCGCATGGGTGCTGCTGTTCACGGCCGAGGTCGCGAACCCCTCCGTGCAACTGCTCTGCGCGCTCGGCGTGGTCGTCGGCTCGGGCCTGGCCCTGCTCGTCGGCGTGATGCGCGGCCTGCTGAAGAACGCCGCCCAGTTGCAGCACGACCTCTCCGAGGTGGTCTGATGGCGATCGTCATCGATCTCGACGTGCAGCTCGCGAAGCGCAAGATGTCGGTCGCCGACCTCGCGGCCGCGATCGACATCACCCCGGTGAACGTCTCGGTGCTGAAGAACGGGCGCGCGAAGGCGGTGCGCTTCTCGACGCTCGACGCCATCTGCCGTGTGCTCGAATGCCAGCCGGGCGACATCCTGCGCTGGGTGCCCGACACGGCCGAGACCGCATCGGCTCCCGAATCGGAGGTCTCGGCATGACGCTCCCCCTGCCTTCCGCGACCCGCGCGTGGAGCGATGCCGCCGTCGACTACCTGCTCGACGCGTCGGCGTGCCCGGTCTGCGCCCGCGACCGGCTGCGCGACGGGCGGTGCCCGAACTGCGGGGCGACGATCGACGCGGCGCTCGGCGCCGAGCTCGCGTCCGCGTCATCGCACGCCGCCGCAGCGATCCGCGATCGGCAGGCGGTCGTCGAGCGGGTTCCCGTCCCGGTGGCCGCCACGCTGACGACGGCGGATGCCCCGGCGGCGCTGCCGACCGCAGGGGTCGGCGCCGTGGCATCCGCACCGGTCGCGACGCCCGCGTCGAGCGCCGCTCGACCCGCCCCCGCCACCGCGACCGCCGCACGACCCGAGTCGACCGCCACGGTGCAGTCGGTGCTCGCGGTCGCGGGCGCCGGGCTCCTCGCGGTCGCGGCGGTCGTGTTCGCGTTCTTCAATCCCGACCTCCGCGACGTCGGTGCGCGCAGCGCGATCATGGGGGCGGCGACGCTCGTGTTCCTCGGCGGCGCCTGGTGGCTGGCGCGCAAGCGGCTGCGCTTCTCGGCCGAGTCGGTCGGCGGGCTCGGGCTCGTCTTCGTGGCGCTCGACATCGCCTCATTCGTGGAGCTCACCGCCGCAGTGCCGAACGCCTGGCTCCCGGTGGCGATCGGCACGGCCGTCGGCGCGGTCACGATGGCCGCCCTCGGGCTGTTCGCCCGCATCCGCATCTGGGTGTGGGCATCGCTCACGGCGCTCGCGACCGTGCCGGCCATGTTCGGCTACGCGGGTGAGACCGCCGGTTGGGCGCTCGTCGGCCACCTCTCCGCAGCATTCGCCGCCTTCGCGCTCATCGTGTTCGCCCGCCGTGCCGCCGGCCGGTTCGACGGCGCGCTCACCGCCGAGCAGCGCACGCTGACCGCCGTGCAGATCACCGCTGCGGCGCTCGCGGTGCTCGTGCTGCCGTTCGTCGCGGTCCCGACGGAGGCGCTGCGCTGGCTCCTCGCCTCGGGCACGTTCGCGGCCGTCACGGTGCTCGGCGTGCTCTCGGCGCGCCACCCGGCACGCCGCTTCTGGAGTCTCGCGGCCGGATTCACCGGGGTCGTCGCGCTCGCGGTGCTGCCGTTCGCCACGGGCATCGGCGAGCGCCTGCCCGACTTCTGGATGTTCGCGGTGCTCGTCGCGGCGGCCCAGCTCGGCCTCGTCGGGGCGTGGGTGCTCGCGCCCCGGCTGCGTGCGGTCGCCGCGGCCCAGTGGAGCGTGGGCGCGCTGTTCGCGGCGGCCGGCTCGCTCATGATCCCGGTGGTCGCCGCGACCCTCACCGTGTTCAGCACGATCGTCGGCACCGTGGTCGATACACCTGCCACCGTCACGGTGCTCGGCACCAGCGACGACATGCTCGGTGCTGCGGTGGCCTGCGCGGCCGCAGCCGCCGGTCAGGCGGTCCTCTCGGCGGTCGTCGCCCGGCGACGTCTGCGCGCCCCGTCGGCAGCCGCGCCGGTGTCGCTCGCGCGCCTCGTCGTCGACGGCCCGTTCGGCACCATCGCCGCAGTGCTCGCCGTGCTCGCGTGGCTGCTGCTGGCGTGCCTCCCGACGCTCACGCTCGGTGCGCGCATCGGGCTCGTGCTGGCCCTCGCGCTCGCGGTCGCCGCACTCGAGCGATTCGTCGCGGTGCTGCGACCGGGCACCGCGGTCGGCGGCGCGCTGTTCGGCGGCGCGCATCTGGCGCTCGTCCTCGGGGCGCTCCTGGCCGGCACGGATGCCACCACGCAACCCTGGGCCGGCCTCGCCCTGCTCGTCGGGGTCGCCGCCCTCGCACTCGTCGCGTCGCCGCGCCTGCGGTTCCTCTACGTCGGCGCGGGGTTCGCCTACGCGCTCACGGTGGTCGCGACCGTGCTCGGCACCACGGAGCTCGCCGGGATCGCGCAGTGGTGCCTCACGACCGCCGTCGGCCTCCTCGTCGCGATCGTCGCCACCTTCCTCCCGCGGGTCGGCGCACGCTCGTGGTGGGCGCTGCTCGCGGTCGCCGCCGTGCCGTTCGGGATCGGCATCGTGCAGGTCGTGTTCGAACGCAGCGGCTGGACGGCGCTGTCGACCGGACTCATGCTGCTGCTCGCGATCACGCTCGTCATCACGCGCCGCCCCGGGCTCGGGATCGCGCTGCGCACGGCGGCGGCCGCGCTCGTCGTGCCGAGCGCCGCAGTGGTCGCGGTCTGCCTCGGGGCCGAGGTGCTCTCGGCGAGCGCCTCGCCGGTCGTGCTGCCCGTCATCGCCGCACTCGTCGCCGTCGTGCTGCCCGCGACCGCCGCGATCGGGCGCGCGCTCGCGCGTCACGGCGTCGGCGCCGTGGCATCCCGCGCCGCCCGCATCGCCATCGAGGTCTCGAGCCTCGCGACCGCGGCGATCGCGGTGCTGCTCTCGCTCGTGCGCAGCGCCGCCGGACTCGAGACGACGTTCATCGTCTTCGTGCTGCTCGGGCTCGGTGCGACGGCGCTCGCCGTCGTGCAGCACCGCCGGCTCGGTTGGTGGCTCGCCGGTGCGAGCTTCACCGGGGCGCTGTGGAGCGTGTGGGGGCTCGCGGGCGTCACCGAGGTGGAGGCGTACCTCGTGCCGCCCGGGCTCGCCGCCGCGCTCGTGGGCGCGTGGCTCACGGTGCGCGGTGCGCGCGGGGTCGCGCTCGTGGCATCCGGCCTGCTCGTCGCGATCGTGCCGACGCTCGCGGTGCTCGCCATCTCGGTGCTCTCGATCGCCGAGGGCGACGGCGCCTCGCTCGCCGCCGACGTGCGCGGCTGGGCGCTCATCGGCGCGGCCTGGCTGCTCGTCGGTCTCGGCCTGCTGCTCGGGCGCGGCGATGCGGGCGGTGCGGCCGCGCTCGCGGGCGCGGGCGGGCGGGCGGCTCGCGCTGCGCGGCTCGGGATGCTGCGGCCGACGCTCTTCGCGACCGCGATCGTCGCCGCGGTGGGCGCAGCCCTGCAGGGCGCTCGACTCGGCATCGACGGGATGCCCTCGTCGCCACTGCCGGGCGTTCCGCTTGCGCTCGTCTGCGCCGGCGTGGGCCTGCTCGGCGGCGCGGCCGCGTTCATCGCGGGGCGGGCGCTGCCCTCCCGCTCTCGCTGGCTGACGGCGCCCGCGTTCGCGATCCTCGCGTTCGCGGCGTGGCCGGCGATCCGCGCCGAGTGGCCCGAGATCTGGTCGATGTGGGCGCTCATGCTGGCACTGCTCGCGGTCATGCTGCTCGCGGCCGTGCGCTCGGTGCTCGCCCGCACGACGCTGCCGCCCGTATGGTTCCTGTTCGCGCTCGCCTTCGTCACCGCGGTCGTCGCGTGGAGCCCGCGCGAGCTGCGCGTCGAATGGTTCTCGGTGCCGCTCGGGGTGCTGCTGCTCGCGGCGGGGGCGGTCGCGCTGCGGCGGAGCGGCGAGAGCCCCGCGACCGGCGACTCCGGTGCCGGCACTTCGGATGCCGCAGTGTCCTTCTGGACCCGGCTGACGGCGTGGCCCGCCGCGTCCCGCGGATCGTGGGCGCTGCTCGCGCCCGGCCTCGTGGTGCTGCTCTCCGCGTCGATCGCGGCGACGTTCACCGACCCGCAGACCTGGCGGGCGATCCTCGTGATCCTGTTCGCGCTCACCGCGATCCTCGTCGGCTCGGCACGGAAGCTCGCGGCGCCGTTCCTCATCGGCATCGTCGTGCTGCCGATCGAGAACGTCGTCGTCTTCGCCGTGCAGATCGGCCGCGGCATCGAGTCGATGCCGTGGTGGATCACGCTCGCCGTCGTGGGCGCGGTGCTGCTCATCATCGCCGTCACCACCGAGCGCCGCACGGGCGCGCAGCAGGGCATCGCGGCGCGGCTCGGCGACCTGCGGTAGCTCAGGCGTCGCGGCGGCGGGCGAGGATCGACGCGAGCGGGCGGACGCCGGGATCGATGCGCGTGCGGGTCTCGACGATCTCGAAACCCGCCGCCCGCAGCGCAGCCTGCATCTGGTCGACGGGCCAGAACCACGCGGTGACCACCGCGTGGTCGAAGGGTTCGACGAGCGCTCCCTCGAAGAATCCGAGCAGCAGCGTCGCCCCTGGGCGCAGGCACCGGGCGAATTCGTCGAGGATCGCCGGGACGCCGTCGGGTTCGGTGTGGATCACCGAGAACCATGCGAGCAGGCCACCGAGCGAAGCATCCGCGACCGGCAGCGAGGCGAGTTCACCGACGCGGAACCCGACCTCGGGAAATCGCCGCGTCGCATCGTCGACGAACTCCGGGACGAGGTCGATGCCGATGACCTCGGCGCCTCGTTCGTGCAGGAACTGCGTCCAGTGGCCGGGCCCGCACCCGGCGTCGACGACCGGGCCGTCGACCGTGGCCGCCCACTGCGCGATCAGCTCGCGATCCTGCTCGGCCAACAGGTCGACCGCGCCGAGCAGCGCCGTGTACTCGGCCGCACGCGCCGCGTAGCGCTCGCGCACCGTCTGCACCGTCATCGCTCGGGTCGCGGGGTGCCGCGGGTGCCCGTCATCCCGCCGCTCGCCTTCTCGAACAGGGTGCCGCTCATTCTGCGAGCGTAGCCCGGCGTGCGGGCGACTCGCCCGCGTCCTCGACGGAGAACGCGTAACCTGAGGTGACCGCGAGTCGCGCGGACTGACGAAGGGCTCCCCGTGAAGATCGCCGATCTCCGACGATTCGTCGCCGTCGCCGAGGAGCTGCACTTCCCGCGCGCAGCCGAACGCCTCGGCATCCCGCTCGCCTCGCTCTACACCTCGATCGACAAGCTCGAGGCCGAGATCGGGCATCCGCTGTTCACGAAGAGCCCGACGAAGCTCACCGCCGTGGGCGCTGCCCTCCTCCCCGAAGCGGAGGCGCAGATCGCCGCGGCGCCCCCGCCGGTCGAGAAGTCGGCCGTGAAGACGGGCGGCAAGGCGAAGGCGTCGAAGGGCAAGGGGCGCGCGCCCATCGTGAAGGGGCAGCCGAAGCCCTACAAGAAGCGTCAGGGGCGCTGAGCTCAGGCCTTCACCCGGCACCGCGCATTCAGCTTTCTCACCGCATCCGCACAGCATCACCCCACGCGGCCCCGATACCGTCAGGCAAGACAGATCGGAGAACCCGGACGTGATTGCGAGCGACGACCCCGCCCTCGGCCTCACCCTGAGCGGCGGCGCCGCCTTCGGTGCCGCACACGTCGGTGTCCTCCACGAACTCGAGGACCGTGGCATCCGCCCCGATATCGCCGTCGGAACGAGCTCGGGCGCGCTCATCGCCGCGGCCTACGCCGCCGGTTTCGACGCGGCGGAGATCGAGCGCGTCGCCCTCGCGTTCAAGTGGCGCGAGATCGCCCGCTGGTCGTTCGCCCCGCGGCTCGCCCTCCTCGACTCGCGTGCGATCGAGGACGCCGTGCAGCGCGTGTTCGGCTGCGACCCCCTGATCGAAGACCTCCCCCGTCGCTTCGGCGCGGTCGCGACCGACCTCCGCACCCGCAAGGTGGTGACGATCGACCGCGGGCCGCTGAGCGTCGCGCTGCGATCGACGATCGCGATCCCGGGCCTCCTCGCACCCGTGCGCCGCGAGGGTGCACTGCTCGCCGACGGCGGCATGCTCGACAACGTGCCCGTCAACGCCGCGCGCGAGCTCGGCGCCGACCGGGTCGTCGTCGTACGCCTGCACGCGAAGTTCGAGAACGTGCGCATGATGCGCACCGTCAACCGCACCGCCGACCTCGTGCGCGACCCCTCGATCGTGCTCGTCCAGCCCGAGATGGAGGGCATGGCGCAGTGGACGATGTCGGACGCGCCGCGCCTCATCGCCGAAGGCCGACGCGCCGCGGCCGTCGCGCTCGACGAAGCAGCCGTGCTCGCGGCCGTCTGACGCGCGCTCAGCCCTCCCAGTCGCGCCGCAGCAGGCCGTACACCCACGAGTCGGAGACGTCGCCGTTCACGATGCAGTCCTCCCGCAGGGTGCCCTCGCGAAGGAAGCCGAGCTTCTCGAGCACCCGGGCCGACGCCACGTTGCGGGTGTCGGTCTCGGACTGCACCCGATTGAGGTCGAGCGCGTCGAAGGCCCACCCGAGGATGGCGCGCGCCGACTCCGTCGCGTAGCCGTGACCCCACGCCTCCTGGTTCAGGCAGTAGCCGAGGGAGGCGCTCCGGAAGTCGGGGTTCCAGCTGTTGAAGGTGGCCCAGCCGATGAACGTCCCGTCGTCGGTGCGTTCGATCGCGACACGCGCGCCGCTGCCCTCCTCCTCCATCCGGCGGCAGCCGTCCATGAAGCGCGCGATCGACGCGCGGTCGGTCCACGGCGGCGAGTCCCAGTAGCGCAGCACGTCGGCGTCGCTGTTCAGCGCGAAGAGCGGTTCGGCGTCGTCGGCCGTGAACGGGCGAAGGCGCAGGCGATCGGTTTCCAGGGTGGGTGTGGGCAGGGCCATCCGGCCATCCTTGCAGGTGGTGTCGTTCGCACGGTCGGATGCCACGCGCCGCAGGCGCCCGCCCTCGTTCAGACCTCGGCGAGGAACGCCTTCACCCGCTCCATCAGCAGCGCCGCCGACTCGGGGTCGTAGGCGTCGAGCGAGGAGTCGGCGAAGAGGTGCTGGTCGCCGGGGTAGACGAACAGTTCGGCGTCGCTCGTCGATGCGACGAGTTCGCGCGCGGCCGGCAGGTCTTCGTCGAAGAACTCGTCGCCCTCCTTGCCGTGGATCTGCACCGGCACCCCCTCCGGCCACGCTCCCCCGAACTCCTCGACCGGAATGCAGGAGTAGATCAGCAGCGCCCCGCGAGCACCCGGCCGGGTCTGTGCGAGGCGCTGTGCGATCGTGACCCCGAACGAGAACCCGGCGTAGACGAACCCCGGCCCGAGTTCCTCCGCCGCGGCCGCGCCGCGCTCGCGGATCGCCTCGAACCCGGTCTCGCGGGCGAACGCGAAGCCCTCCTCGATGCTGTCGAAGGTGCGGCCGTCGAACAGGTCGGGCGCGTGCACGGTGTGGCCGGCCTGCCGCAGCTCGTCGGCGAAGGCGCGCACGCCGTCGGTCAGCCCCTGGATGTGGTGGAACAGCAGAACTTCGGCCATGTCAGCGGCGTCCCTCTCCGATTGATCGACTATTCTGGATCATTCGACGATGCTAGTCTGTTCGGTCATGGCGGACAACCCTCCCGGCTACGAACTCGCCGATCGGATGGCGCTGACCGAGCCCGGCCAGGTGAAGGCCGTCGGCCACCCGCTCCGCACCACGATCCTGCAACTCCTCCACGAGCGGGCCGCGACCGTCACCGAACTGGCTGCCGCCGTCGAACGGCCCAAGAGCACGGTCGCGCACCACGTCGACGTGCTCGCCCGCAACGGGCTGCTCCGGGTCGTGCGCACGCGGAAGGTGCGGGCGATCGAGGAGCGCTTCTACGGGCGCACCGCTCGCCTGTTCTACGTGGCCGCCGAGACGGCATCCACCGGCGGCGAAGTCACCGGCGACTTCAACGACTTCGAGGTCGCCGCGCGCGAGTCGGCGGCGGCGTTCGAGCAGGGGCGCCTCTGGGGCTTCATCCGGCACGCCCGCATCTCAGAGGATCAGGCCTCCGAGTTCTGGGCTCGCATGGCTGCACTCGTAGAGGAGTTCGACCGGCTGCCCCGCTCTGGCGAAACCGTCTACGGCTTCGCGATCGGCGTCTACCCCACCGACTATCCGGCGTTGCCGGCGTCTGACTGAGCGCTCGCCGCCACCGGGTTCGCACCCCCGTCGACCGCGACCGTGCCGAAGGGCATCCGGGCCCCCGTCCTGCAGAACGCAGTCGCGTCGCCTGACGGCGGAGCCGCCTGCTACTCAGCCTCGAAATCAGAGTCGAGCTCGGGTGTGCGCCTGACGCGGATGAGCTGCCGGATGAACTGCACCTCCATCGCCGCCGCGCCGATCGCGACGACGAAGAACATGGGATCCTTCGCGATGCCGGCGCTCGCAGCGCCGAGGAGGATGCACGCGCAGATGATGATGTTCCACCATGCCTGAACGCGTCGGCCGCGGCCGGTCGTGACCCAGCCGATCGCGGAGTCGAGTCGACTCACCGAGTCGCTCCCGTGAGCGAGGCGATGACCATGGCGACGCCTGCGCAGACGATGACCGCGCCGCCGAACGCCATCAGCGCCGGCGACTGCGTGCGTTCGGTGAGCTTGATCCCCTGCTGCTCACGCTGCTTCCGCGCTGCCGCAGAGATGGCCTCCCGCTTCACGATGAACATCACGCCGAACGGGACGGCGAACAGACCCCCTACGAGAGTTGCGATCTGGTCTTCGGTCACGTCGGAATGCTACGGCATCATGACCGTCCAAGTGGGCCGCGCTGAGACGGAACTCCCGACATCTCCTCCGCTTGCCGTCGCGCGGCATCTCGGACTCCGCGGATCGATTCGTCCTCCTCGGCCTCGGCGTCGAGCCACCGAGCCAACAGCAGGCGATCGCGTTGGTCGCCGATGGCGTCCTGCAGCGCCGCGCCTGCGGCGGCGGCCTGTTCGTCGCCGATCGCTTCGGCGAGGTATCGCAGCGCCCGCGCGTGCTTGCGGACCTCGTGCCGAACCTCCCACACGTCGAGCCCGTCGACGGCCCCGCGTACGGCTTCGAGTCGGTCGACGAGCTTGCGGTACTTCGACCCGTCGAGGTAGTCGACCACATCGCGATGGGCGCGTCGTCGCGCTCGCTTGACCGTCTTCACCAACTGTCGGGGCGCTGCGTCCGACCCTCCGTCGTCGCCGAGCTCCGCCAGCAGCCGCTCCAGCAACCCCTGGCGCACTTCGAGGTCCCGAACCGCACCGAGCACGTCTCCGTAGCGCTCGAGGCCGGCCATCGCCTTCTCGGCGTCGCGGCCCGGGACGAGCGGAAGGAACGCGCGCAGCCGGCGCGTGAGCGTGCGCGCCCGGTGGACGGCATCGTCGGCATTCCGTCGAACCTCGGGCTCCAGCCCGATGAGCTCGGCGATCACGTCGGGGACCACGTCGCCGAGGAATGGCTCGGCAGTCATACGTCGATTCTGTCGGGAACGGCGCCCCCGGGGAATCCCCGGCGGTCGTACGCGAGGTCAGGCTGCACGGGTCTCGCGGAGCCCCAGAGGCTCGCACGTTGAAGCGGAACTCCACCACGTTCCGTCATCGGTAGACATCAGAAGTCGGCGTCGACGAGACCCAGCTCCTGCCACTTGGATGCCGCCTCAGCTGGCGGCAGCCATTCGAATTCGAACCTACGCGGCGGCCCAGGAACAGAACCCGCAAATCGCTTACCTAAGAACCGCTGCTCGCTCGTGACACTCGGCCCGTGATGCTGGAGGTAGCCAGCATCGAGCTCACGAACTTTCCACCAGTCGGGCCCGTAATCTTCGAACGAACTCTCCTTGACCCCGTCGACCCACACAACGACGAACCACGGCCATAACCGAGCTGATGGGAAACACATCTTGCCGACGATGCTTGCGAGATAGCCCTCGAGTTCTCCGTCAACGCGCAGCGTCCCCAACCCGCGATCGTAAGACCGAAGCTCGGGATCGGGAAGCACATACGCCGACGCCGCCTGCTTCTTGCCGCCACCCATCGCACCATTATGCGGCGTGGAAGACGCCGCCGATCAGGATTGTGTAAGTGGAAGGGCGATGGAGCGCTAGACGTTGAAGCGGAACTCGACCACGTCGCCGTCCTGCATGACGTAGTCCTTGCCCTCCATGCGGGCCTTGCCCTTCGCGCGGGCCTCGGCGACCGAGCCGGTCTCCACGAGGTCGGCGAAGGAGATGACCTCGGCCTTGATGAAGCCTCGCTCGAAGTCGGTGTGGATCACGCCGGCCGCCTGCGGGGCCTTGTCGCCCTTGTGGATCGTCCACGCGCGCGACTCCTTGGGGCCTGCCGTGAGGTAGGTCTGGAGGCCCAGGGTGTCGAAGCCGATGCGGGCGAGCTGGTCGAGGCCCGACTCGTCCTGACCGGTCGAGGCGAGCAGCTCTGCGGCGTCCTCGGGGTCGAGGTCGATGAGCTCCGACTCGATCTTCGCGTCGAGGAACACCGCTTCGGCGGGGGCGACGAGCGCCGCGAGTTCGGCCTTCTTGGTGTCATCCGTGAGCACCGACTCGTCGACGTTGAAGACGTAGATGAAGGGCTTCGCGGTAAGGAGGCCGAGCTCCTTGACGGGCGTGAGGTCGACCTTCGACGCCGACAGCGGCACGCCGGTCTGGAGCACGTCGCGGGCCTCGACGGCGGCGGCGAGCACCGAGGGGTCGAGCTTCTTGCCCTTGATCTCCTTCTCGTAGCGCGGGATCGCGCGCTCGAGGGTCTCGAGGTCGGCGAGGATCAGCTCGGTGTTGATCGTCTCCATGTCGGACTTCGGGTCGACCTTGCCGTCGACGTGCACGACATCGCCGTCCTCGAAACCGCGCACGACTTGCGCGATCGCGTCGGCCTCGCGGATGTTCGCGAGGAACTTGTTGCCGAGGCCTTCGCCCTCGGAGGCGCCGCGCACAATGCCGGCGATGTCGACGAACGACACCGCAGCCGGCAGGATGCGCTCGGACCCGAAGATCTCGGCGAGCTTCGCGAGCCGCGGGTCGGGCAGGTTCACCACGCCGACGTTGGGCTCGATCGTCGCGAACGGGTAGTTCGCCGCGAGCACCTGGTTCTTGGTCAGGGCGTTGAAGAGGGTGGACTTGCCGACGTTGGGCAGACCGACGATACCGATAGTGAGAGCCACGGGGGCACAGTCTACCGGGGCGCGCCTGCGCGCATCGTCGGCGTGCTCAGGGATGCCTCAGTCGAGCCGGGTGCGGAAGCAGCGGGTGAGGTACGGCACCTCGAGGGTCTCGGCGCCCGCGAGCTCGGGGTGCGTCGCGAACAGCGTCTCGAGCGCCGCGATCGTCGCCGCCTGCTCGGCCTCCCCCGCCTCGATGAAGTAGCTGCGCGAGCGCACCAGGTCGAGGAACCCCTCGTGCGACATCGGATTCGTCCACGCGACCGTGTGCTCCTCGATCGGGCCGAACGGGCTCCCGACCTTCACGTACGTCTCGAACGTGGCGCTCGCGTCGTGCCGCTCGTGCATGATCTCGCCGGCCTCCCGCAGCCAGTCGACGCTCGTGTCGCGCGAGTTCCAGACGAGTCCGAGCACCCCGCCGGGCCGAAGCACGCGCGCGATCTCGGGCACGGCGCGCTCGGGCATGAACCAGTGCCACGCCTGCCCCACGACGACGGCGTCGACCGAGGCGTCCTCGATGGGGATGTCCTCGGCGGTGCCCAGGATCCGCGGCACGCCGGGCACCGCGATCTCGAGCTCCTCGAGCATCTCCTCGACGGGGTCGACGGCGATCACCGAACGGTCGAGGGCGACGAGCGCCTCGCTCAGCTTGCCGGTGCCCGCCCCGAGGTCGAGCACGCGGCGCGCATCGCCGACGAGCCATTCGACGGCGTCGTGCGGGTACCCGGGTCGCACCTGGCGATAGACGGATGCCACGGAGCCGAACGATCTCGCGGCGCGCTGCGTCTCGGGGTCGCCGGGGTCGGCGACGAGCTCGCCCGCACCTCGATCGGGTGCCTCGGTCATGGGCTCGTCCTCTCGTCGCGCGGGTCGCGCGTCCATTCCAGCCCGCGCCGGGGCATCCGTCAACCGTCGCCGTCTTCGCAGCGATCTCGTGACCCGCCCGCATCGACGACGGGCGACGTCGCCGGCCCGTGGCAACATGTCTGCGTGCCTGTGGACTTCACCGCGATCGATTTCGAAACCGCCAACTCCTCGGGCGCGTCCGCCTGCTCGGTCGGGCTGGTGAAAGTGCGCGACGGTCGGGTCGTCGACCGGGTGCACTGGTACATCCGACCGCCGTTCCCGCACGACGAGTTCTCGGAGTGGAACGTGCGCGTGCACGGCATCACGCGCGACATGGTCGACGACGCCCCCGACTGGCGTACGCACCTGCCCGCGCTGCGGGAGTTCGCCGGCAGCGACGTGCTCGTCGCGCACAACGCCGGCTTCGACATGGGCGTCATCGCGAAGACCTCGACCGCGTGGGGGCTCGAGGTGCCCGACTACCGATCGCTCTGCAGCCTGCAGGTCGCGCGGCGCACCTACCACCTCGACTCGTACCGGCTTCCGGTCGCGGCGACGGCCGCGGGCTTCGAGGGCTTCTCGCACCACGACGCCCTCGCCGACGCCGAGGCGTGCGCCGCGATCATCGTGCACGCGGCCGAACGGCACGGTGCCGACGACGTCGAGCGGCTCGCGCACATCACCCGGGTGAAGCTCGGCTCGATCGGGCCGGTCGCGGTCGCCGCCGACCGCTCGGCGAACGGCCCGATGGCGCTGCAGTAGGCGCCCCGCCGCCCCAGCCGGTCGAGTAGCGAAGCCCCCAGCCGGTCGAGTAGCGAAGCGTATCGAGACCCCGCTCCGCCGCCCCGCCGCCCCGCCCGCGGCCCGATGTCGGCGGCTCCTGCGACACTCGAAGCATGGAGATCCTGCTGCTCGTCATCGGCCTCATCGTGGGCGTACTGCTCGGCGCGCTCGGCGCCTGGTTCCTCGCCCAGCGCCGCGCATCGACGGGCGCCGACGAGACGGTCGTCCTCGAAGACCCGGCTCTCGTCGAAGCACGTCACCAGCAGGCGCTCACCGAGCTGAGGGCGGCATCCGAGTCGCAGCTCGCGCTCGCCCTCGCCGACGAGCGATCGAAGCAGGCGTCGCTCGGCGCCGAACTCGCCGCCGTCGAGGCGACCGCCGCGGGCCTGCGCGAGCAGATCGAAGCGGCGCGCACCCAGTATCTCGAACTCGTCGAACGCCAGCGTCACGAACAGCGCGAGCGCGAGGCCCGCGAGACGGCCGACAGCAAGGTCCTGCAGGCGCTCGCGCCGGTCAAGCAGACCCTCACCGACATGCAGTCGAAGGTCGCCGAGCTCGAGACGCAGCGGCACCGTCAGCACGGCGAACTCAGCCAGCAGCTGAAGACGGCCGCCGAGAACGAGGAGCGACTGCGTTCGACGGCCGAGACCCTGGCCTCGGCGCTGCGCTCGAACAGCACCCGCGGCGTCTGGGGCGAGACCCAGCTGCGCAGCGTCGTCGAAGCCGCAGGCCTCATCGAACGCGTCGACTTCGACACCCAGCACTCGGTCACGACCGACGCGGGCGCGGGCCGCCCCGACATGGTCATCCACCTCCCCGGCGGCAAGCACATCGCCGTCGACGCGAAGGTGCCGTTCAACGCGTACCTCGAGGCGAGCCAGATCCCCGCGACGGCGTCCGGGGCCGAGGGCGCCAAGCGCGAGAGCCTGCTCAAGGGGCACGTCAAGGCCGTGCGCGACCACATCACCGCGCTCGGCGGCAAGACCTACTGGGAGGGGCTCGGCGCCTCCCCCGAGATGGTGATCGCGTTCATCCCGAGCGAGTCGCTCATCTCGAGCGCACTCGAGGCCGACCCGTCGCTGCTCGAGTTCGCCTTCTCGAAGCGCGTCGCACTCGCCTCCCCCGTCACCCTGTGGTCGGTGCTCAAGACGGTCGCGTTCAGCTGGCAGCAGGACGTGCTCACCAAAGAGGCGAAGACGCTCTTCGACCTCAGCCGCGAACTCTACGCGCGCCTCTCGACCACGGCCGGGCAGATCGAGAAGCTCGGCCGCACGATCGAACGCACCGTGAAGGACTACAACACCTTCGTCGGCTCGCTCGAGACGCGCGTGCTGCCGACGGCCCGCAAGCTGAAGGCGCTCGACGAGACGAAGGTGCTCGCCACGCTCGAGGGCATCGAAGAGAGCCCTCGTGAGCTCACCGCGTACGAGTTCACCACCGCCGCCACGGCCGAGCAGCCCCTGCTCGACGAGGCGGGCGCGGTCGACGCCGAGATCGAGGCCGAGATCGAGGAGCCGCACGACGGACTCCTCGCTGACATCGACCCCGAGATCCGCAACAGCCTCTGACGGCGGCGTCGGCGCTCCTCAGCAGCCGACGACGGCCCGTCGCTCCAGAACGACGAAAGCGGGCTCCGCACCGACCCGGGGTCGGTGCAGAGCCCGCTTCGCGTTGCTCGGCTCAGATGTCGGCGTCGGGCAGCCACTTCTCGATGAGGTGATCGGCGACGATGCGGCGGGCGGTGCCCGACTTGCCGCGGAGCACGATCGACTCGGTGCGGATGATCGGGCCCTTCTTGCGCACGCCGTCGACGAGTTCGCCGTCGGTCACACCCGTCGCGACGAAGAAGGTGTTGTCGCCGCGCACGAGGTCGTCGAGCTCGTACACCTTGTCGCAGTCGAGGCCGGCGGCCTCGCCGCGGGCGCGCTCCGCGTCGTCCTTCGGGGCGAGGCGCCCCTGCATGAAGCCGCCGAGCGCCTTGATCGCGCACGCGGTCGTGATGCCCTCGGGGCTGCCGCCGATGCCGACGCACATGTCGATGCGCGACTCGTAGCGGGCGGCGTTGATGCCGCCGGCGACGTCGCCGTCGCTGATGAGGCGGGTACCCGCGCCCGCGGCGCGGATGTCGGCGATGAGCTGCTCGTGGCGGGGGCGGTTGAGCACGGCCACGCGGAGCTCGCCGACCTCCTTGCCCTTCGCGGCGGCGAGCGCACGCAGGTTCTCACCGATCGGCTTGCGGATGTCGACGACGCCGATGCCCGCGGCATCCGTGACGATCTTGTCCATGTAGAAGACGCTCGACGCATCGAGCATGCTGCCCCGGTCCGAGACCGCGATGACCGAGAGGGCGTTCTGGCGCCCGGCGGCGGTGAGCGAGGTGCCGTCGATCGGGTCGACGGCGATGTCGCAGGCGGGGCCGCGACCGTTGCCGACGCGCTCGCCGTTGAAGAGCATGGGCGCTTCGTCCTTCTCGCCCTCGCCGATCACGACGACGCCGTCGAAGTTCACCGTGCCGAGGAACGCGCGCATCGCGTCGACCGCCGCACCGTCGGCGGCGAGCTTGTCGCCGCGCCCGATCCAGGGGTACGAGCGGATCGCCGCCGCCTCCGTCGCACGCACGAGCTCGAGTGCGATGTTGCGGTCGGGGTGCAGGAACAGGCTGGCGGTATCGGTGCTCACCATCGAGGGGTCCTCCGGGGTTCAGGCGGTCGGCCTCAATCGGAAGCCGACGGTATGCGGACGATCGTCCGCCTCCAGCCTAGGCAGGATGCGACGGAGGAGACCGGGTTTTCAACCCTCAGCCGGTGAAAGAATGTGCATTCTTAAGCCGCGTTCACCCGTCGAGCAGATCTGCCCAGCCGTGCCCGCCCGGCGCGGACCACCAGTGCACCCGGGTTCCGGCGGCTTTCAGCTCGGCACCGGGCAGCGCAAGCCCCAACTCGCACGGGGTCACCGCGGCGAGCACGAGCGCAGCTGGTCCGGCGCAGAGCATGTCGAGATCGACGAGCGCATCGACCGCCTCGAGCGGGTGCGCTCCCGACGAGGCGAGGTGCGCAAGTACCCGCCCCCGTTCACCCTCGGACTGCGGCGCGAAGCGCGCGAGCATCGAGCCGCCGAGCGCCCGCACGGCGCCCGACACGATGACCCCCTCGGGCGCCCCACCGATGCCGACGACGGCGTCGAGTCGCGGCGGCACGGGGCGAGGGTCGGCCGCGGCGCCCGGCAGCGCCTGCAGGCTGCGCTCGATGTCGCCGTGCTCGAAGAGCTCGGCCTGGGCGCCCGCCGCGCGCACTGCGTCGACGTAGGGGCGGTTGCGCGGGCGATCCTGCACGGCGATGCGGATCTCACCCGGTGCGACCCCGCGCGCGAGCGCAGCCTCGGCGACCAGCGAAGGGACGAGTTCGAGCAGAGGCCGCCCCGCGACCCGGTCGCCGGCGCCGCCGACCCCGAACCCAGGCACCCAGGTCACGAGCTTCTCGAGGTAGTGCGCTGGTCCGAGGTCGAAGAACGCCCCACGGGGCGCCGCCGCGATCACGGCCATCGCGCCGGGTCGACCGGCCGCAGCGAGCCGGGTGCCGTCGACGGGATCCACGGCGACGTCGATCGCCGGGTCGCCCGCGGCGGCGCGCCCGAAGGGTTCGCCGAGGTGCAGCATCGGCGCCTCGTCCTTCTCCCCCTCGCCGACGACGACACGGCCGTCCAGCGCGAGATCGGCGAGCGCGGCCCGCATGGCGGCGACCGCGGCACCGTCGAGCGCGTCGCCGTCACCGCCGCCGACGAGCGGCAGGCACGCGGCCGCCGCGGCGACCACCGCAGGGCGCAGCATCGAAGCGAGGGCGGCGGGTTCGATGGCTCCGTGCATCCCCCTATCCTGCCGCTCGCGCGCGCTGTCACCCGTCCACACACCCCACGCCCAACACACCCAACACGCCCAGCCCACCTGCCCCCACCCACCCACTCACCCGCCCCGCAGCATCCGAGATGACACAAGTGGTCGCTCTGCGCGGGCGACAGCGACCATTTCTGTCATCTCGCGGCCATCAGGCGGGAGAGAGGAGGGGGCGAGGCGCGATGAAGCGGGAGTGGAATGGGCAGTGCGGCGCGTGCGCGTCACGACACCTGAGCCGTGCTCGACAAGTCGATAGACTCGTGGCGAACCCACGCTGTCGTCACCGAAGGAGCACCATGCCCATCGCAACCCCCGAGCAGTACGCCGAGATGCTGGACACCGCGAAGGCCAAGGGCTTCGCGTTCCCCGCCTTCAACGTCTCGAGCTCGCAGACCCTGAACTCGGTTCTCCAGGGCCTCACCGAGGCGGGTTCCGACGGCATCATCCAGGTCACCACTGGTGGCGCCGACTACTTCGCCGGCCACACCGTGAAGGCTCGCTCGACGGGCGCCCTCGCGTTCGCCCGCTTCGCGCACGAGGTCGCGAAGTCGTACCCGATCACCGTCGCGCTGCACACCGACCACTGCCCGAAGCCGGCCCTCGCCGACTTCGTGCTCCCGCTGATCGAGGCCTCCGAGGCCGAGGTCAAGGCCGGCCGCAACCCCATCTTCCAGTCGCACATGTGGGACGGTTCGGCCGTTCCCCTCGACGAGAACCTCGAGATCGCGAAGGAGATCCTCCCCCGCATGAAGGCGATCAACGCCATTCTCGAGGTCGAGATCGGCGTCGTCGGCGGCGAAGAGGACGGCGTGAAGCACGAGGGCTCGAACGAAGCGCTCTACACGACCCTCGATGACGCGATCGCCACCGTCGAGGCGCTCGGCCTCGGCGAGCAGGGCCGCTACATGGCCGCCCTCACCTTCGGCAACGTGCACGGCGTCTACGCGCCCGGCAACGTGAAGCTGCGCCCTGCGCTCCTCAAGGAGATCCAGGACGGCCTCGCGGCGAAGTACGGCACCGGCGCGAAGCCGCTCGACCTCGTCTTCCACGGCGGCTCGGGCTCGACCGACGCCGAGATCGCCGAGGCCGTCGCGAACGGCGTCGTGAAGATGAACATCGACACCGACACGCAGTACGCCTTCACGCGTTCGGTCGCGGGCTACATGTTCCAGAACTACGACGGCGTGCTGAAGGTCGACGGTTCGGTCGGCAACAAGAAGCAGTACGACCCGCGCGCGTGGGGCAAGGTCGCCGAGTCGGCGATGGCCGTGCGCGTCGGCGAGTCGACCCGTCAGCTGGGTTCGGCCGGCCAGTCGATCACCTCGGCGTAAGGCAGCATCGGATGACTCGTGACGAGGCCGCTCGGCCGCTCGACGGCAACTCGGCTGACGACGCAACGCCCGCCACGGCTGCCCCGCAGCCGCCCGCAGGGCCCGCGGCGCCGCCCGCCGACGAGCGGCCTCGTCCGAGGTACGGCGAGTACGCCCCCGAGGGGTGGACCTGGCAGCCGCCCGTCGACCCGAACGCGGCGTCGACGCCCGACGCCGGCGCTCAGGCGGGCGCCGCATCCGCAGGCGCGTACGGCGCCGGCGTCGCCGGACCCCTCGCTCCGAACTCCGCGTTGCCCGGCACCACGACCCGCCCCGCCGACCGCGCCTGGACGGTCGCGCTCCTCGTCTTCGGCGCGATGGGCGCCGTCTACAACGTGCTGTCGATCATCGGCCTGCCGTCGAGCGTGATCGAGTCGCTGAAGCTGTCCGCGTCGATGCTCGGCACGACGCCGCCGACCGAGTTCACCCCCGGCCCTGCCGTGCCCGTGGCCGTCGCGGTCGGCGTGATCGCGCAGCTCGCGCTCTGGGTCGGCGCCCTGCTCTGGTCGCGCGCCCGCATGCGCGCGGGTGCGAGCTCGTGGTGGATACCCCTGCTGGCGGGCGTCGCCGCCTTCATCGTCGTGATGATCGTCGCCTCCGTGGTACTCACGAGCGACCCCGCGATCGTCGAGTTCCTGCAGACGCCGCCGACGCTCTGAGCGGCCGACCGGGCCGGCGACCCGGTCCTCACCCGATCGCCTCGATCGCCCCCGTCTGCGGCTCGGCCGTCGCCGACTCCACGGCCTCGGCGTCGCGTTCGTCCTCCCGCGCCGTCTCCTCCTCGCCGTCCGCCGGCGCTGCGAACTGCGCCTCGTAGAGGCGCGCGTACGCGCCGCCCGCGGCGAGCAGCGCCGTGTGCGTGCCCTGCTCGACGATGTGCCCCGCCTCCATCACGAGGATGAGGTCGGCGTCGCGGATCGTCGAGAGGCGGTGCGCGATGACGAACGAGGTGCGGTCGGCCCGCAGCGCGTTCATCGCGTGCTGCAGCAGCAGCTCGGTGCGGGTGTCGACGGAGCTCGTCGCCTCGTCGAGGATCAGCACCGACGGCTGCGCGAGGAACGCCCGCGCGATCGTCACGAGCTGCCGCTCGCCCGCCGAGAGGTTCGAGGCCTCGTCGTCGAGCACGGTGTCGTAGCCGTCGGGCAGCGTGCGCACGAAGCGGTCGACGTAGGTCGCGCGGGCCGCCTCGAGGATCTCCTCCTCCGTGGCATCCGGCCTGCCGTAGGCGATGTTCTCGCGGATGGTGCCCGCGAACAGCCAGGTGTCCTGCAGCACCATGCCCATGCGGCCGCGCAGCTCGTCGCGCGTCATCTTCGTGATGTCGACGCCGTCGAGCGTGATGCGGCCCGCATCGAGCTCGTAGAACCGCATGATGAGGTTCACGAGCGTCGTCTTGCCGGCGCCCGTCGGGCCGACGATCGCGATCGACTGGCCGGGCTCGGCGGTCAGCGAGAGGTGCTCGATGAGCGGCTTCTCGGGGTCGTAGCTGAACGAGACGTCGTCGAAGACGAGACGGCCGGATGCCTCGCCCGCGCCCCGTTCGGGCGCCTCGGGCTCGACGGGGTCGGGCACCTGCTCGTCGGCGTCGAGGAGCTCGAACACGCGCTCCGCGCTCGCGACGCCGGACTGCAGCAGGTTCGCCATGGAGCCGAGCTGGCTGAGCGGCTGCGTGAACTGGCGCGAATACTGGATGAACGCCTGCACGTCGCCGAGCGAGATCGACCCGCCGGCGACCATGAGGCCGCCGACGACGGCGATCGCGACGTAGACGAGGTTGCCGACGAACATCATCGCGGGCATGATGATGCCGCTCACGAACTGGGCGCCGAAGCTCGCGGCGTAGAGCTCCTCGTTCTTCTCGTCGAAGCCCTGCTCGACCTCGCGGCGGCGTCCGAACACGCGCACGAGGGCGTGGCCCGAGTAGGCCTCCTCGATGCGTGCGTTGAGCGTGCCCGTGTGGGTCCACTGGGCGACGAACTGCTTCTGCGAGCGCTTCGCGATGACCGCGGTGATGAGGAGCGTCAGCGGGATGGTGACGAGCGCGATGAGCGCGAGCACGGGCGAGATGACGAACATCATGACGAGCACGCCGACGACGGTGAGGAGCGAGGTGAGCAGCTGGCTCATCGTCTGCTGCAGCGTCTGCGAGATGTTGTCGATGTCGTTCGTCACGCGTGACAGCAGCTCGCCGCGCTGCATCTTGTCGAAGTACGACAGGGGCAGCCGGTGGATCTTCTCCTCGACCTCGCGGCGCAGCCGGTAGACGGTGCGCTGGGTCACCCCGTTGAGCACGTACGCCTGGGCCCAGCCGAACAGCGAGGCGAGCACGTAGAGCAGCAGCACGAGCCCGAGCACCGCGGCGAGCGCGCCGAAGTCGATGCCCTGCCCGGGCACGATGCCCTGCATCGAGGCGACCATGTCGGCCTGCTGGGTGTCGCCGGAGGCGCGCAGCTGGTCGACGACCTGCTGCTGGGTGACGCCCGACGGCATCTGCGACGAGATGAAGCCCTCGAAGATGATGTTGGTCGCCTCGCCGAGGATCTTCGGGCCGAGGACGCTGAACACCACGCTGACGATGCCGAGCAGGAACACGAACACGACGAGCGGGCGCTCGGGCTTCAGCCGGCCGATGAGGCGCTTCGCGCTCGGTCCGAAGTTCATCGACTTCTCGGCGGGCATGCCCATGCCGCCCATCGGGCCGCCGCCCATCGGTCCGCGCCGCACCGGCGGGCGGGGCGTCGCGGCGGGGGTCGCCGCCGTCTCGGTCTTCTGCTCGCTCATGCTGCCGCCTCCTCCGCGCTCAGCTGGCTCTCGACGATCTCGGCGTACGCCTGCGACGTCTCGAGCAGTTCCTCATGGGTGCCGCGTGCCGTGATCCGGCCGTCCTCGACGACGAGGATCAGGTCGGCCCCGGTGATCGTGGCCACGCGCTGCGCGACGACGATCATCGTCGCGTCGGCGACGTCGCGGTCGAGCGCGGCCCGCAGCCGCTGGTCGGTCGCCGTGTCGAGCGCCGAGAACGAGTCGTCGAAGAGGTAGATGGGGGGCCGTTTCACGAGCGCCCGCGCGATCGAGAGTCGCTGGCGCTGGCCGCCCGAGACGTTGGTGCCGCCCTGCGCGATGGGGGCGTCGAGCCCGTCGGGCATCGCCTCGACGAAGTCACGGCCCTGCGCGGTCTCGAGCGCGGCCCACAGCTCGTCGTCGGAGGCATCCGGGTCGCCGTACCTCAGCGTCGACGCGACAGTGCCGGCGAACAGGTAGGGCCGCTGCGGCACGAGGCCGAACTGCGCGTTGAGCACCTCGGGATCGAGGTCGCGCACGTCGACGCCGCCGACGAGCACGCTGCCCGAGGTCGCGTCGAAGAGACGGGCCGCGAGGTTCACGATCGTCGTCTTGCCGGCGCCGGTCGAGCCGATGATCGCGGTCACCTCGCCCGGTCGGGCCGTGAAGCTGAGCTCGTGCAGCACCGGGTCCTCTGCGCCGGGGTACGCGAAGCTCACGTTGCGGAACTCGACCGTGCCGGGCGCCGTGAGCCGCTCGACCGGCTGCACGGGGTCGTGCACGGTCGACTCGGTCTCGAGCACCTCGCCGATGCGTCCGGCCGAGACGACGGCGCGCGGCAGCAGGAACGCGATCATCGTCGCCATCATGACCGCCATGAGGATCTGGATGAGGTAGCTGAGGAACGCCGTGAGCGAGCCGACCTGCATCGAGCCGTCCTCGACGCGGAAGGCGCCGAACCACAGCACGGCGATGCTCGAGAGGTTGAGCACGAGCATCACGATCGGGAACACGAGCGCGAAGAGCCGGCCGGCCTTGAGCGCGGTGTCGGTGAGGGCGTCGTTGGCGTCGTCGAAGCGTGCGGACTCGACCCCCTCGCGCACGAACGCGCGGATGACGCGGATGCCGGTGAGCTGCTCGCGCAGCACCCGGTTGACGCTGTCGATCTTGCGCTGCATCGACTGGAAGAGCGGCACCATGCGGCTGATGATGAGCCCGACCGAGATGAGCAGCACGGGCACCGCGACGACCATGATCCACGAGAGGGCCAGGTCCTCCCGGAGCGCCATGATGACGCCGCCGATCGCGAGGATCGGCGCGGAGACCAGGATGGTGCAGCTCATGAGCACGAGCATCTGCACCTGCTGCACGTCGTTCGTCGACCGGGTGATGAGGCTCGGCGCGCCGAACCGCGACACCTCCTGCTCGGAGAAGTCGGCGACCCGGCGGAACACCGAGCGCCGCACGTCGCGGCCGAGGCCCATCGCCGTCTTCGCGCCGAAGTAGACGGCGGTGATCGAGGCGGCCACCTGCAGCAGCGTGATGCCGAGCATGAGCCCGCCCGTCGACAGGATGAAGCCGGTGTCGCCGGTGGCGACGCCGTCGTCGATGATGTCGGCGTTGAGGCTCGGCAGGTACAGGGACGCGATCGACTGCACGAGCTGGAAGAAGATGACGGCGACGACGAGCCACCGGTACGGGCGCAGGTACGTCCGCAGCAGTTTCAGCAGCATGGTTCGGTTCCCCTCGGGGCGGTTGACTGGGCGGATGCCTCGGCGGCGGTGCCGCGTCGGCCGATGATGCCGTGCACGATGAGGTCGGCGAGCCGATCGGAGTCGAGGCCGGTGGTCTGGGCGAACTGCGGCATGGCCGACGAGAACGCGATGATGCGCACGAACGCGAACACCTCGGCCGGCGGCACCCGCAGCCGCTCGAGTTCGGGGGCGAGCAGGTGCTCGAAGATGGCGACGACGGCACCGGGGTCGATGGTCTGCGGCGGCCGCGGCCGGGCGCCGAGCGCGGCGAACACGCCGAAGATGCCGCTGAAGCGGTCCTGGAAGCGGTCGATGACGAGCTGCATCTTGAGCTCGAGCGGCAGGCTCGGGTCGATCCGCCGCAGGGCGTCGCGGAACGGCTCGGGGTCGAGGAACACCTCGACGGCGGCGTCGATGATCGCATCCTTGCTGTCGAAGACGCGGAAGAGCGTGCCCTCGGCGACGCCCGCCGCCTCGGCGATCTGCCGGGTGGTGACCTCGCGCCCGTGGATCGAGAGCAGCGGCACGGTCGCTGCGGCGATCGCGGCCCGGCGGGCCTCGACCGACATCGGCTTCGCGCGCCCCTGCCTGGGCGGCGCGGAGGCCGCGGCCGGGGTCGGCGTCGTGGTGGTCATGCGCGTGAGCGTAGCACTGAGTGAGCACTCACTCATCGGCTGTTCGCCGAGGGCGAGCGACCCTGCCGCCCCTGCTGCGCTACGGTGGCGATCGTGCCGAGCCGCGACCTCCCCGCCGACCGCATCGCCCGCATCGCCTCGCGGGTCTCGACGGTCGAACTGCTGTTCGATCTCGTGTTCGTGTTCACCATCAGCCGCGTCGCCGAGATCGTCGTGCACCGTCCCGATGCGACCGGCATCGCGCAGGCCGCGCTCGTGCTCGGCCTCGTGTGGTGGATGTACGACGCGTTCGCGTGGCTCACGAACCAGGCCGCCCCCGACACGACGTTCGTGCGCATCGCGCTCATCGGGGCGATGGCCGCCTTCCTCGTGATGTCGCTCGCGATCCCCGAGGCGTTCGGCGCGACCGGGGTGCTCTTCGGGGCGAGCTACATCGTCGTCGCGGCGATCCACGCGGCCCTGTTCATCCATCGAGGTGGTCGCGCCGCCGCCCGGCGCATGCTCGTCGTCGGGCCGTCGAACGTGCTCGTCGGCGTGCTGCTCGTCTGCTCGGGATTCGTCGAAGGCCCCGTCGACTGGGTGTTCTTCGCGCTGCCCTTCGTCGCCTTCTTCATCTCGGCGGCGCTGAGCGCGCGCGGCGGCTTCGACCCCGGCGCGACGCACTTCGTCGAGCGCCACGGGCTCGTCATGATCATCGCCTTCGGCGAGTCCATCGTCTCGGTGGGCGTCGGCGCCACCGGGCACGAGATCGAGCCCGCGCTCATCGCCGGGGCGGTGCTCGCGGTCGGGCTCGTGGCGGCGCTCTGGTGGTGCTACTTCTCGGGCGACGACGAGCGCGCGGAGCGGGCGATCGCCGAGGCTCCGGCGGAGGCGCGCACCCGCCTCGCGCTCGTCGCCTACTACCTCGAGCACCTCGCCATGATCTTCGGCCTCGTGCTGCTGGCCGCAGGCCTGCACGAGGTGCTCGGCCACGCGTTCGCGCCGGTCGAGGCATCCGGCGCCTGGCTCGTGGCCGGCGGCACCGCCGTCTACCTCGTCGCCGACGCGAGCTACCGACGCACCCTCTCGCTCGGACCGGTCACGTGGCGCCTCGCCGGGGCGGCCGTCGCCCTCGCGACCGTGCCGCTCGGCACGGCGCTCTCGGGCGCCGCGCAGCTCGCCGCAGTCATCGTGATCGTCGCCGCCGCCCTCGCCGTCGAGAGCGCGTCGCTGCGGCGTCCCGCCGCATCACTCGCCTGACCCGGCGAGCGCGAGCGGTCAGGCGTCGGCGGAGCGCCGACCGCCGAGCGCCCGCGCGTCGCGGTTGCCCTGGAGGTCTTTGCGGAGCTCCTTCGGGAGGGAGAACATGAGGTCCTCCTCAGCGGTCTTCACCTCGGCGACCTCGCCGTAGCCGGCGTCGGCGAGCTCGAGCAGCACCTCTTTCACGAGGCCCTCGGGCACGGAGGCGCCGCTCGTGACGCCGACGGTCGAGATGCCGTCGAGCCACTCCTGACGGATCTCGCTCGAGTAGTCGACCCGGTACGCGGCCTTCGCCCCGTTCTCGAGCGCGACCTCGACGAGGCGCACGCTGTTCGACGAGTTCGCCGACCCGACGACGATCACGAGCTCGGCCTCCTGGGCGACCTTCTTGATCGCGACCTGGCGGTTCTGCGTGGCGTAGCAGATGTCGTCGCTGGGCGGGTCCTGCAGGTTCGGGAACCGCTCGCGGAGCCGCCGCACCGTCTCCATCGTCTCGTCGACCGAGAGGGTCGTCTGCGAGAGCCACACGACCTTGTCGGGGTCGCGGACCTCGATGTTCGGCACGTCGTCGGGGCTGTTCACGAGGGTCACGTGGTCGGGCGCCTCGCCCGCGGTGCCCTCGACCTCTTCGTGCCCCTCGTGGCCGATGAGCAGGATCTCGAAGTCGTCGCGTGCGAAGCGCACGGCCTCGCGGTGCACCTTCGTGACGAGCGGGCAGGTCGCGTCGATCGCGTGCAGTCCGCGGTCGGATGCCGCGTTCACGACCGCCGGCGAGACGCCGTGCGCGCTGAACACGATGTGGGCGCCCTCGGGCACCTCGTCGACCTCGTCGACGAAGATCGCGCCCTGCTTCTCGAGCTCGGTGACGACGTGGATGTTGTGCACGATCTGCTTGCGCACGTACACCGGGGCGCCGTAGTGCTCGAGCGCCTTCTCGACGGCGATCACCGCGCGGTCGACGCCCGCGCAGTAGCCGCGAGGGGCCGCGAGCAGCACCCGCTTGGCACCGTCCACCGGGTTATCCTTGAGCCGGCCTCGCACGCTCGGGATTCTGGGCATGCCGAGGTCGATCCGCGGGGCATCAGTCAAGCTCGTCACGATGCCAATCCTACGCGGCGCAACCTGGGCGGGCGGTCGGGAGGCCAGCGTGAGCGACGCACCGGCACCGCACGACGGCCCCGCGACGCGCGAAGCACCCTGGCCCGTCGGCCAGCTCTCGGCGAAGCTCAAGGGGTACATCGACCGGCTCGGCACCGTCTGGGTCGAGGGCGAGATCACGCAGTGGGGCGTCTCGGGCGGCAACGTCTACGGCAAGCTGAAAGACCTCGACGCCGACGCGACGGTGTCGTTCCAGATCTGGTCGTCGGTGAAATCCCGGCTCGGCGGCGACTTCAAGCAGGGCGACCGCGTCGTGGCGCTCGTGAAGCCGAACTGGTGGGTCAAGGGCGGTTCGCTCTCGATGCAGGTGTTCGAGCTCAAGCACGTCGGCCTCGGCGACCTCCTCGAACGGCTCGAGCGCCTCCGCGCGCAGCTCGCCGCCGAGGGCCTCTTCGACGTCGCGCGCAAGCGCCGGCTGCCGTTCCTGCCCGGCGTCGTCGGCCTCATCACCGGCAAAGACAGCGATGCCGAGAAGGACGTGCTGCGCAACGCCCGCCTGCGCTGGCCCGCGGTCGAGTTCCGGGTCGTGCACGCCGCCGTGCAGGGCGACCGCACGCCCGGCGAGGTCGTCGCCGCGATCGAGCGACTCGACGCCGACCCCGAGGTCGAGGTCATCATCGTGGCCCGCGGCGGCGGCGACTTCCAGAACCTCCTCGGCTTCAGCGACGAGCGCGTCGTGCGGGCCGCGGCCGCGGCATCCACCCCCATCGTCTCGGCGATCGGCCACGAAGCCGACCGCCCCCTGCTCGACGAGGTCGCCGACCTCCGCGCCTCGACGCCCACCGACGCGGCGAAGCGCGTCGTGCCCGACGTCGGCGAAGAGCTGCTGCGGGTCGAGCAGGCGCGCGCTCGCATCGCGCTGCGCCTGCGCACGCTCGTCGCGCACGAGATCGACCGCATCGGGCACCTGCGCACCCGCCCGGCCCTCGCCGACACCTCGTGGATCGTCGACCGCCGCTCCGAGGACCTCACCCGCTGGGTCGCCCGCGGCGCCGAACTCGTCGAACGTCACATCGAACGGCAGACGCTCCGCTTGGGCGAGCTCCGCGGCCACCTGCGGGCGCTCTCGCCGCAGGCGACCCTCGACCGCGGCTACGCGATCGTGCAAGGCCCCGACGGCCACGTGCTGCGCGGCCCCGCGGGCGCCCCCGAGGGCGCGGCGCTCCTGCTCACCCTCCCCGAGGGCCGTCTCGCCGCCCGCTCCGAGGGCGAAGCAGCTCCGATCGGCTCCACAGGCGACGCCGAATAAGATGGGGGCCATGCCCTCCCCCACCGAACTCGACGTGGCCGCGCTGAGCTACGAGCAGGCCCGCGACGAACTGGTGCGCGTCGTCGGCGAACTCGAACAGGGTTCGGCGACGCTCGAGCAGTCGCTCGCCCTGTGGGAGCGCGGCGAAGCGCTCGCCGCCCGCTGCGAGGAGTGGCTCATCGGCGCGAAAGCACGCCTCGACGCGGCCCGCGCGGGCGCCGTGGCATCCGACGCGCCCGTCGACGGCGGCGCCGCCTGATGGCCGCCCGCGAACGCGCCCCCCGCGTCGTCGCCGAACTCGGCCGGCCCGAGACGCCTGAAGAGACCGCGGCCCGCAAGGCCGAGAACTCGATCAAGCACCGCCAGCGGCAGACGACGAAGAACCTCGTGCTCGCGCTCGGCGCGAGCCTCGCGCTCGTCGTCGTGATCGTGCTGCTCGTGCCCCGCAGCGACACCCCGCTCGAACGAGACGTCGACGTCGCGCAGGTCGCCGAGCAGGCGCAGATCGCCACCGACGACCCCATCGTCGTGCCCGAGCTCTCCGAGGGCTGGCGGGCGAACGCCGCCGAGCTGCGCACCAGCCAGACCGACGGCGTGACCGCCTGGTACATCGGCTACCTCACCCCGAGCGACGAGTACCTCGGCGTCTACCAGGGCTTCGACGCGAACCCGACGTGGGTCTCCGAGCTCCTCGCCCGCACGCTCGCGACCGGCACGACGACGATCGACGGCATCGAGTGGACGATCTACGACAACCGCGACACCGACGACGACGTCGGCAACGCGCGGTACGCACTCACCACCGAGTCGGGCGGCAGCACCTTCGTGCTGCTCGGCACGGCCACCCCCGACGAGTTCACCGAACTCGCGACGGCCATCGCCCCGACGGTCGACGCGCAGGACTAGCCCGCACCACGACGAGGAGCCACGTGACCGAGCAGCAGAACGTCCCGACCGCCCAGCGGCCCGACACCCCGGCGGCCACGTGGCGCGAACTGCGTCTCGGCAACGAGCGCTTCATCTCGGGCAAGCCCGAGCACCCCCGTCAGGACATCGACCGGCGCACCTCGCTCGCGCACACCCAGCGCCCGATGGTCGCGATCTTCGGGTGCAGCGACTCGCGCCTCTCGGCCGAGATCATCTTCGACGTCGGCCTCGGCGACGCCTTCGTCGTGCGCAACGCCGGGCAGGTCGTCTCGCCGTCGGCGCTCGGCTCGCTCGAGTACGCCGTCGGCATCCTGCACGTGCCCGTCGTCGTCGTGCTCGCCCACGACGAGTGCGGCGCGGTGCGCGCAGCGATCGACTCCCAGGCGCCCGACGCGGCGCCGCTGCCCTCGTTCATCGGCGGCCTCGTCGAGAAGATCGTTCCCGCCGTGCGCAAGGTCGCAGGCAGCAGCACCGACGCCGACGGCGCGATCGACCCCGCGCACGTCGACGCCGGCTACGTCGGCCGCGAGCATCTGCGCAACACCGTGACCGAGCTGGTGGAGAGCTCCGAGATGATCAGCGACGCGATCGCAGCGGGTACGCTGGCTATCGTCGGCGCGAACTACCGCCTGTTCGAGGGTCGCGTCGAGACCGACATCGTCCTCGGTCGTATCTGACGCCGCTTCGAGCGTCTCCCCGCCGGCGCGGCCGGCACCGAAGCCTCCGAAGCACTGCAGCTACCGAAGCATCGCAACCGAAAGGGAACACACCGTGGTGGACAACGCCGCCGACTACCGCATCGAGCACGACACGATGGGCGAGGTGCGGGTTCCCGCCCGCGCCCTGTACCGCGCGCAGACGCAGCGCGCCGTCGAGAACTTCCCCATCTCGGGGGCCGGTCTCGAGCCGCAGCAGATCCAGGCGCTCGCGCGCATCAAGAAGGCCGCCGCACAGGCGAACGCGCAGCTCGGCGTGCTCGACGCGGGCATCGCCCAGGCGATCGCGGCTGCGGCCGACGAGGTCATCTCGGGTGCGCACGGCTTCACCGAGCACTTCCCGGTCGACGTGTACCAGACCGGTTCGGGCACGAGCTCGAACATGAACATGAACGAGGTGCTCGCGACCCTCGCGACCACCAAGCTCGGCAACCCGGTGCACCCGAACGACCACGTCAACGCCTCGCAGTCGTCGAACGACGTGTTCCCCACCTCGGTGCACATCGCCGTGACGGCCGCCCTCATCGACGACCTCATCCCCGCGCTCGACCACCTCGCCGTCGCCCTCGAGGCGAAGGCCGTGCTCTGGGCCGACGTCGTCAAGGCCGGCCGCACCCACCTGATGGACGCGACGCCCGTCACCCTCGGCCAGGAGTTCGGCGGCTACGCCCGCCAGGTGCGCCTCGGCATCGAGCGCGTGCGCACGGCGCTCCCCCGCGTCGCAGAGGTCCCGCTCGGCGGCACCGCCGTCGGCACCGGCATCAACACCCCCGCGGGCTTCCCGCAGCTCGTCATCGAGCTGCTGCAGCGCGACACCGAGCTGCCCATCACCGAGGCGGCCGACCACTTCGAGGCGCAGGCCAACCGCGACGGCCTCGTCGACGCGTCGGGCGCGCTGCGCACGATCGCCGTGAGCCTCACGAAGATCGCCAACGACCTCCGCTGGATGGGCTCCGGCCCGAACACCGGTCTCGGCGAGCTCCACATCCCCGACCTGCAGCCGGGATCGTCGATCATGCCGGGCAAGGTCAACCCCGTCGTCCCCGAGGCCGTGCTCATGGTGTGCGCGCGCGTCATCGGCAACGACGCGACCATCGCCTGGGGCGGCGCCTCCGGTGCGTTCGAGCTCAACGTGCAGATCCCCGTCATGGGCACCGCGCTCCTCGAGTCGATCCGCCTGCTCGCCAACTCGGTGCGCGTGCTCGCCGACAAGACGATCGACGGCCTCGAGGCCAACGTCGAGCGTGCGACCGCCCTCGCCGGCATGTCGCCCTCGATCGTGACCCCGCTCAACAAGCTCATCGGGTACGAGGCCGCCGCGAAGATCGCGAAGCACTCGGTCGCCAAGGGCATCACCGTGCGCGAGGCCGTCATCGACCTCGGTTACGTCGAGCGCGGCGACCTCACCGAAGCGCAGCTCGACAGCGCCCTCGACCTCCTGTCGATGACGCGCCCGCCGCAGGCGAAGTAGCCTTCGCAGCATCTCGGATGCCCCGTGCCGGTCTCGGCACGGGGCATCCGTCGTCTCGGGGTGTCGTCGGCGACCTCCGCCTCAACCGACACCGATGGCATCGAGGTCACCGTCGACGAACCGGAGGATCTCAGGGGCCGCATCGGCGAGCGTCGCGAAGTGACGGTGCGCGCCCTCGATCGGGACGGCGCGATTCACGCTCCAGACGGTCATTCGGGCCGCGAGACCGGCCGCGACGCCCGACGGCGAGTCCTCGACGACGAGGCAGTCGACCGGGCGCGCGTCGAGCCGCTCGGCGGCCAGGAGGTACGGGTCGGGCGCGGGCTTGCCTCGCCCGGTCGCGGCGTTGTCGACGACGACCGTCGGCGCGGGCAGCCCGAGCCGGGCGAAGCGCCGCACGACCCGGCCCTCGGCGTTCGACGTGACGACGGCCCAGGCTCCCCGCGGCAGCGCGGTGAGCAGTTCGTCGGCCCCCGGGATGCCGCAGAGCTCGCCGTGTTCGGCCTCGGCGTCTTCGAGCGAGTCGAACTCGGCGATGCTCGCCGCGACCTCGGACGCCGGCAGGAACTCGGACGCCGTCTCGAGCGGCCGGGTACGGAGGGCGACGTCGTAGACCCGATCGGGGTCGAGACCGCGCTGCTCGGCCCAGGCCCGCCAGATGCGGCGCTGCCCGTCGAGCGCGTCGAGCAGGGTGCCGTCGACGTCGAACAGCACCGCCCGCGCGGGACCCCTGGTGCCCGCCTCGTGGTGACGCTCGCTCACTCGGCGTCGATCATCGGCTCGACCCACGGGCGCCGCCACTCCGGCGCCGGGTCACCGCCCCGCGTCGTCCAGTACTCGCGGCCCTCGGTGATGAGCCCGTCGCGCACCCGCCAGAAGGAGGCGGCGCGGAACACGCCCACGCCCTCGTGCGGCACCTCGACCTCGGAGACCACCCGGTCGCCGTCGGCGACGATCGACAGGATGCGGATCGACCAGCCCTCGGGGTACTCGGCGTTGACGGCGACGAAGTTCTCGGCGCCTGCGATGCGCTCGAGCGAGGCATACCAGTCGACCACGAGTTCGTCGGAGAGCAGGGCGCGCACGCCGAGCCAGTCGCGGGCCTGCATCCTCGTCCAGAAGGCCTCGATCACGTCGGCGGGTATCGGGTCGGGCTCCATGCTCCCATCCTGTCGCGCCCCGCCGACATCGCGCCGACGACCGTTGCGCGCGCGCGTCGACCGCCGCGACCCGGGCGTCGGGCTCAGGCGGTCGCCGCACGACGACGCGCGAGCGCGACGAGCGCCGCGCACCCCGCGACGACCAGCAGTGCGACACCGGCCCCTGCGAACACGCCGATGGTGGTGCCCCGCGAGCCGGCGAGCGGCGCGTACCCGCCGTCCTCGGCGATGAAGTAGAAGGTGAAGCCGAGCGGGAACGCGGCGACGAACGCACCGAGCGCGACGAACCCGAGGAGTCCGGCGATGATCGCCACGGCACGTGCTGGGCCCGGCGACCGGCCGAGCGCACGAACCGCGACGACCGTGAGCGCGATCGCGCCGGCGACCCAGAGCAGCACGAACAGGGAGCCGCCCAGGATCTCGCCCGCCCCGTCGGCATAGAGGCGCCCGAGATCGGCGGTGACCGTCTCGGCCGGCTCGACGAGGTAGATCGCGATGAGCCCCGCCGCCAGCAGCACGCCGACGATCACGGCGAGCGGCACGGCGAACGGCGAACGGGGCTGGCGCGAGGCATCCGGCATGCCTCACCGTACCAACCCGCCCGGGAGGAGTTCGCACGATCGGGAGGGCCCGATCGGCGAACCGCTCCTCACGATCGTGCGAACTCCTCCGAACCGCGCGCCGTGAGGCCCCGCCCCTACGTCAGCTCGGCCCCGTCGAGCACCTCGGCCACGAGGGCCGCGATCGCGGAGCGCTCGCTTCTCGTGAGCGTGATGTGGGCGAAGAGGGGATGCCCCTTCAGCGTCTCGATGACGCTCGCGATGCCGTCGTGGCGACCGACCCGCAGGTTGTCGCGCTGGGCGACGTCGTGGGTGAGCACGACCCGCGAGTTCTGGCCGATGCGGCTGAGCACGGTGAGGAGCACGTTGCGTTCGAGCGACTGCGCCTCGTCGACGATCACGAAGGCGTCGTGCAGCGACCGCCCGCGGATGTGCGTGAGCGGCAGCACCTCGAGGATGCCGCGGTCGACCACCTCGTCGAGCACGTTGTCGCTGACGACCGAGCCGAGGGTGTCGAACACCGCCTGCCCCCAGGGGTTCATCTTCTCGCCCTGGTCGCCGGGCAGGTAGCCGAGCTCCTGGCCGCCGACCGCGTAGAGCGGGCGGAACACCATGATCTTCTTGTGCTGCTGCCGTTCGAGCACCATCTCGAGCCCCGCGCACAGTGCAAGCGCCGACTTTCCGGTGCCTGCCCGCCCGCCGAGGGAGAGGATGCCGACCTCGGGGTCGAGCAGCAGGTCGATCGCGAGCCGCTGCTCGGCCGAGCGGCCGTGCACCCCGAACACGTCGCGGTCGCCGCGCACGAGCTTCACCTCGCGTTCGCCGACGACGCGGCCGAGCGCCGACCCCCGGTCGGAGTGGATGACGAGGCCCGTGTTCACGGGCATCCCCTCGACCTCCTTCGTGGTCATCGACTCGTGCTCGTACAGCGAGGCCATCTCGTTCGAGCCGAGGGAGAGCTCGGCCATGCCCGTCCAGCCGGAGTCGAGGGCGAGCTCATGCCGGTACTCCTGCGCGTCGAGGCCGATCGAGGCGGCCTTGACGCGGAGCGGCAGGTCCTTCGAGACGACCGTGACGGGCACGCCGTCCTGCTGGAGGTTCGCCGCGCAGGCGAGGATCCGGGAGTCGTTGTCGCCGAGCTGGAGCCCGCTCGGCAGCACCTTCGGGCTCGAGTGGTTGAGCTCGACGCGGAGCGAGCCGCCGTCGCCGACGGGGATCGGGAAGTCGAGCCGCTCGTGCGCGACGCGCAGCTCGTCGAGGATCCGCAGCGACTGCCGCGCGAAGTAGCCGATCTCGGGGTCGTTGCGCTTCGCCTCGAGCTCGGTGATGACCACCACGGGCAGCACCACCGCGTGCTCGGCGAAGTTGAAGAGTGCACGCGGATCGCTCAACAGCACAGAGGTGTCGAGGACGTACGTGCGCTCGGCCTGTGCGACGCGCTCGCGCGCCTCGGAACGACCGACCGATTCAGGAGAAACCGATGACGCCACAACCGCTCCCGCCCCGAGCCTCAGCCCGGTTCACAAGTCGACCGGCGATTCCTCCGTAGTCGGTTTCGAGGCCGACTCGAACGGGCGATCTGCCCGTTGAGCCGAACCTACGTCTGCGGCGCCCGAACCGCGGAAGCGACACGCGGAACGTCATCTGCAGTTCACATTCGGCGCGAAGCGCACGGGCGGATGCCACGGGGCCGGCCCCGTGGCATCCGCCCGTCGGTTTCGCGGCTCAGTAGCTGGCGGCCGTCGAGTACGAGACGAACGCGGCGCGCAGCATCTCGAAGGTCTCGTCGCTGGTCGCGGCGTGGATCGAGAGGCGAACCTGCCCGAGGCGGGTCGTCGCGGTCACGCCGTGGTTGTGCAGCGACGCCGAGAGCAGGGTGACCTGCTCGGCGGGCGGCTCGAGCACGACGATTCCGGCGCGCTCCTGCTCGTCGCGCGAGGAGACGACGGCGATCGCGTACTCGTCGGCGAGTTCGATCGCCCGGCTCACCCGCTCGGCCATCGCGGCGTTGATTTCACCGACGCCGGTGGCGTGGATCTCTTCGAGCGCCGCGGCGAAGCGGGCCTGCGCGAGGGGGTCGGGGTTCGAGATGCGGTAGGCGCGCGCGTCGGGCGCAGGCGGCGGCACATGGCCCCACGGCATCGGCTCGTCCGTCCCGCTGAAGCCCGAGAACACGGGCACGAGCCGTTCGAGCGCCCGGTCGGAGAGGGCGAGGAGGCCGGTGCCCCACCCGGCGCGGCACCACTTCTGCCCGCCGGTGACGACGACGTCGGCGACCTGCCATGGAGCATCCACGACGCCGAAGCCCTGGATCGCGTCGACGATGAGCAGCCGGTCGCCGATCACCTGGCGGATGCCCTCGATGTCGCAGAGGTAGCCGGTGCGCGAGTCGACGAGGCTCACCGCGACGGCGGCGACGTTCTGCTCGAGCTGTTCGCGGATCTGCCCGGGCGTGACCTTGCCGTGGTCGGTCTCGAGCCACACGGGCTGCACGGTGTGCAGCGCTTCCTGCGCGCGCACGGCGCCGATGGGCAGGCTCGGGAACTCCTCGGCCGAGAGCAGCACTCCCCCGGTGAGGCCGAACATGGCGTGCATGACGCCCGTGGTGGTGTTCGGCTCGAAGACGATCTGCTCGGTGGTGAAGCCGGTCACCGCGGCGGCCGCGGCGCGCACCCGGTCGTCCTGCTCGGTGAAGGCGTCCAGGCTGCCGTGCCGGGCGCGCTGGAGCACCTGCGTGAACGCGAGCACCTCTTCGGCGGCGGCCGTCGACATCGGCCCCACCCGGCCGTAGTCGAGGTAGCCGGGTTCTTCGGTGAACCCGTCGTTGAAAGCTTCGATGGTCACGTGAGGTGCCCCCTTCTCCGTCGAACATCCTTGCAGAACAGGGGGATGCCCCGCAGCATCGCCCGTCGAAGGATCGCCGGGTCACCCGCCGAATCGACGGTGGCGCTTGGTGTAGTCGCGGAGCGCGCGAAGGAAGTCGACCTTGCGCAGATCGGGCCCGAGCGCCTCGACGAAGTAGAACTCGCTGTGCGCCGACTGCCACAGCATGAAGTCGCTGAGCCGCTGCTCGCCCGAGGTGCGGATGACGAGGTCGGGGTCGGGCTGGCCGCCCGTGTAGAGGTGCTCGCCGATGAGGTCGGGGGTGAGCCGCTCGGCCAGGTCTTCCAGGCTGCGCCCCTCGGCGTGGTGGGCGGCGACGATCGACCGCATCGCGTCGGTGATCTCGGTGCGGCCGCCGTACCCGACCGCGAGGTTGACGTGGAGGCCGTGCTTGTCGTCGGTGCGGTGCTCGGCGGCGTCGAGCGCGGCCACGAGCGGTTCGGGGAGCCCGGCGTCGCTGCCGACGTGCTGCACCCGCCAGTCGCGGTAGTGGCTGAGCTCTTCGGCGAGTTCGGCGATGATCTCGATGAGATCGGCGAGCTCGTCGCTCGGGCGGTTGCCGAGGTTGTCGCTCGAGAGCAGGTAGAGGGTGACGACCTTGACGCCGAGATCGTCGCACCACTCGAGGAACTCGCGCATCTTCGCCGCACCGGCGCGGTGCCCGTGCGCGGCGCTGTCGAAGCCGAGCTGCTTCGCCCAGCGGCGATTGCCGTCGATGATCATCGCGACGTGGCGCGGGAGGGCTGCGGGGTCGAGTCCGCGACGGAGCCGGTTCTGATAGAGCCGGTAGAGGATCCCGCGACCGAGGGGCTGATCGCTCGTCTGCACGGGACTACGCTACCCCCTTACGCCCGGCGCCGAACTCACAGCCGGCCGTGACCGGCGAGGCTCTACGCTGTGACCATGACCCCCGAGCGCCGCCGCGAACCCGCCGACTTCGTCGAAGGGTTGACGCGCCCGGTCGCCCCCGACGACCCCGCCGACGCGGCCCTCGACCCCGAGCAGCACGGCCCCGATCTGCCGAACATCCCGCTGCTCGACGACTCGCTCACCCACGCCGCCGAAGAGGTCAAGCCGACCTGGCGCGGCTGGATCCACGCCGGGACGTTCCCGGTGACGATCGTCGCCGGCATCGTGCTCATCGTGCTCGCCGAAGGCGCCCCGGCGAAGTGGGCCTCCGCGGTCTTCGTGCTCTCCTCGATGCTCCTCTTCGGCAACTCGGCGCTCTACCACCGCATCAACTGGAAGCCGAAGACGAAGCTCGCGCTCAAGCGCGTCGACCACGCCAACATCTTCCTGCTCATCGCCGGCACGTACACGCCCCTCGCGGTGCTGGCGCTGCCGCCCGAGAAGGGGTGGCTGCTGCTCGCCGTCGTCTGGGCCGGGGCGCTCGCGGGCATCTGCTTCCGCGTGTTCTGGATCACGGCGCCGCGCTGGCTCTACGTCGCGCTGTACCTGCTGCTCGGCTGGGCGGCCGTGATGTACATGGGCGACCTGCTCGCGGCGAACCTCGCGATGATGGTGCTCGTCATCGTCGGCGGACTCTTCTACACCGGCGGCGCGATCGTGTACGCCCTCAAGAAGCCGAACCCGTGGCCCGGCGTCTTCGGGTTCCACGAGATCTTCCACACCTGCACGGTGCTGGCGTTCATGTGCCACTGGACGGCGACGCTGCTCATCGCGATGGCACCGGCGTACCACCTCGGCTGAGGTTCGATCGGCCCTTGCCGGGTCTTTCGCGACCCTCGGCCGGGTCAGCCCCGCTCGGGTCCGTCGCCCTCGCCCGGCAGCTCGCCCGAGGCATCCGTCGCCTGGCCGTCGGCGCCGCCGAACGCCGCTTCGTCTGCGGCGGCAGCCTCGGCGGCCGCCTCGGCCTCGAGCTCGGCCCGCACCTGCGCACGGTAGTTGGTGCGCCGGATGCGCCGCACCATGTCGAGGATGAGCAGCAGCACCACGACCATGATGACGAACGTCACGACGAAGCCCCACACGCCGGGGGTGACCGTGTTCGGGTCGAACTCGTCCTTCTCGGAGGCGAGAGCGCTCATCGGGAGGAGCGCAGAGCGGACGGAATCGACGAGCATCGGGAGCCTTTCAAGGACGGACACGGCTTTCAGGGGGCGGCGTTAGGCTTGATGCAGCCTAGTCGATCCACCTCTGAAGGAGCCCGGGTGCCCACCCAGACCGACGCACCCGCGAGTGCGCAGCTCGACGATCGCTACGGACGCAACCGTCGCAACCGCTCCCGCGACCGCTTCCTGCTCATCGGCGGTGCGATCGCGTGCGCGATCGTGCTCATCGCGTGGGTCGTCTGGGCCGGCCTCGACGGGCAGAAGCCGCAGGTCGAGGTCACCGACACCGGCCACCGCCTCATGAACGACGAACGCCTCGTCGAGGTGAGCTGGAACCTCTCGGTGCCGCCCGGCAACGAGACGGCCTGCATCGTGCAGGCGCTCAACGAGGATTTCACGGTCGTCGGCTGGCGGGTGATCGAGGTTCCGGCCTCCGATCAGCACATCCGTGCGCTCACCGAGACCGTGCGCACCGCTCAGGAGGCGAACACGGGTTTGATTTACCGCTGCTGGCTCACCTAACATGGGTCATTCGCCCTGAACGTTGTTCGGGGCGACACGTCTATCCGGCGTGCCGACGCCCGAATCGGGCTATCCCTACACAGGAGTGTGCATCATGGCGCAGGACGCCACCGTCACCTGGCTCACCCAGGAGGCCCACGACCGCCTCGCGGCGGAACTCGAGCAGCTCTCGACCTCGGGTCGTGAAGAGATCGCGAAGCGCATCGAAGCGGCACGCGAAGAGGGCGACCTCAAGGAGAACGGCGGCTACCACGCCGCGAAGGACGAGCAGGGCAAGATCGAGGCCCGCATCCGCCAGCTCAAGGGGCTGCTGAAGACCGCCGAGGTCGGCGACGCTCCCGCGTCGAAGGGCATCGTCGAGTCGGGCACCGTCATCACCGCGATCATCGCGGGCGACGAAGAGACCTTCCTCATCGGCAGCCGCGAGATCGCGGGCGACTCCGAGCTCGACGTGTGGAGCGAGCAGTCGCCGCTCGGCGCGGCGATCCTCGGCCTCGCGGTCGGTGCGAAGACGAGCTACACCGCCCCGAACGGGCGCGAGATCGCGGTCGAGATCACGGCCGTCGACACCTGGGGCGGCCAGTAGGCGGCGCCTCACCCCGAGTACGCGAAGAGCGGATGCCACCGGCATCCGCTCTTCGTCGTTCAGGAGACCGCGTGCGACCCCCGGCAACCGCGCGCGGTCAGTCGTCGAGGACGACGGGGTCGTAGCCGGCACGGCGCAGCGTCTCGACGACCTCCGCGCGGTGCGCGGGGCCGCGCGTCTCGACCGAGATGTCGATCTCGACCTCGGAGATCTGCATGCCGCGACCGTGCCGCGTGTGCATGACCTCGACGACGTTCGCGTGCGTGCCCGCGACGAGTTCGGCGACGCGCACGAGCTGCCCCGGGCGGTCGGGCAGGCCCAGCCGCACCGTGAGATAGCGGCCGGAGGCCGCGAGGCCGTGCGCGATGACGCGCTGCATGAGCAGCGGGTCGATGTTGCCGCCCGAGAGCACCGCGACCGCGGGGCCGTCGTTCGGCACGGCGCCCGTCATGATCGCCGCGACGGCGACCGCGCCGGCCGGCTCGACCACGAGCTTCGCGCGCTCGAGCAGCACGAGCAGTGCGCGGGCGATGTCGTCCTCGCCGACCGTGACGACCTCGTCGATCGTCTCGCGGATGATCTCGAAGTTCAGCTCGCCGGGGCGGTACACCGCGATGCCGTCGGCGATGGTCGGCACGACGGGCACCTGCTGCGGCGATCCGGCCGCGAGGGATGCCACGTAGGGGGCCGCGTTCTGGGCCTGCACGCCGATCACCCGGATCGTGCGGCCTTCGGCCGCGGCGCGCTGCTTCACGGCGCTCGCGATGCCGGCCGCGAGACCGCCGCCGCCGATCGGCACGACGATGGTCGTCGCGTCGGGCGCCTGCTCGAGGAGTTCGAGGCCGAGCGTGCCCTGGCCCGCGACGACGTCGTGGTGGTCGAACGGCGGGATGATGACGGCGCCCGTCTCGTCGGCGAACGCGGCCGCCGCATCGAGCGTCTCGCCGATGGAGGCGCCCGCGAGCACGACGTCGGCGCCGTACGCGCGGGTCGCCTCGAGCTTCGGGAGGGCGACGCCGACGGGCATGAAGATCGTCGCGCGGATGCCGAGCTCGCGCGCGGCGAACGCGACGCCCTGGGCGTGGTTGCCGGCCGAGGCGGCCACGACTCCCCTGCCCCGCTCCTCCTCGCTCAGTGCGGAGAGGCGGTTGTAGGCCCCGCGGAGCTTGTAGGAGCCGGTGCGCTGCAGGTTCTCGCACTTGAGGCGCACCGGCGCGCCGAAGAGGCGCTCGAGGTGCCTCGACGACTCCATCGGCGTCTGCCGGGCGACTCGCGCGACGACCGCGCGCGCGGCTTCGAACTCGGCGAGGCTCGGCCCCGCGACGGTGGTGCTCAACTCGTTGGTTCTCCTCGGAATCCGGGCCGCTGGGGCACGGTGCGCCAGAGCGGAGATCGCACGTCGGCGGTGGACGGTGGCGCGTCGTCCTTCCACGCCCCGCCGGAGACGTAGAGGATCATGACGTTGACGACGGCGGCGACGGGCACAGCGAAGAGCGCACCGGGGATGCCGGCGAGCAGCGACCCCGTCGCCACCGCGAGCACGACGCCGAGCGGGTGCACCTTGACCGCGGTCCCCATGATGAGGGGCTGCAGCACATGGCCCTCGACCTGCTGCACGAGCAGCACGATGCCGAGCATGATGACGGCGGGCCAGAGTCCGTTGTAGACGAGCGCGACGAACACCGCGAGCGCGCCCGTGACGACCGCGCCGACGATCGGGATGAACGAGCCGAGGAAGACGAGGATCGCGATCGGGACGGCGAGGGGCACCCCGAGCAGCAGGGCGCCGAGTCCGATGCCGATGGCATCGATCGTCGCGACGAGGATCTGCACCTTGACGAAGTTCTGCAGGGTCGTCCAGCCGGCCCCTCCGGCGCCGTCGACGGCGGCGCGGGCGCGTCGCGGGAAGATCCCGACGATCCAGTTCCAGATGCCGCGGCCGTCGATGAGCATGAAGAGCGTCGCGAAGAGGGCGAGCAGCATACCGGCGAGGAAGTGGCCGAGGCTCGAGCCGACCGACAGCGCGCCGCTCCAGACGATGCCCAGGTCCTGCTGCACGGCCGAGACCGCGCGATCGACCAGGTCGTTGAGCTGGGCCTCGGTGATGTGCAACGGCCCTTCGAGGAGCCACTCGCGGAACTTCTCCCAGGCGACGAGCGACTGCGCGGCGAGCTCGTCGGCGCCGCGGGCGATCTGCCAGATGCCGAGCGTGAGCAGGCCCCCGACGACGGCGAGGGCCGAGAGCATCGCCGTCGCGACGGCGAGCCACTTGGGCCAGCGGTGGCGCTGGAGGAAGCCCGAGAACGGGACCAGGAGGGCGCTGAGCAGCACGGCCACGAGGATCGGGATGACGATCAGCCGGAGCTGGATGATGAGGAAGACCACGACCGCGAGCACGCCGCCGACGAGGAGCAGGCGCCACGACCACGCGCCCGCGAGCCGCATGCCGAAGGGGATCGACTCGACCGGGTCGCGCACGGGCTCGGCGGGCTTCGGCGAGGGCTCGGCCGCACGCTCGGCCCACCGTCGCGACCATCGGCCGCGCTTCCCCGCCCCACCAGTCGAGTCCGCCATTGCACCAGTCTAGGCACCGCGTATGCGCGGTTCGGCATGTCGACTGCGACGAGCTCGTGAACGGCGAGCGCAGTGTCGGTCGTCAGCGATAGCGTCGGATGCATCATGGTCGACGTCGTCAGTCCCGCTCTCGCCCGCCGCATCGCCCTCGCAGCGCAGGGTTTCGCCCGGCCGCATCCCTCGGCGGCGGGCACCCGCGCCCTGAACGGGGTGGTCGACCGGCTCGGCCTCCTGCAGATCGACTCGGTCAACGTGTTCGAGCGCAGCCACTACCTGCCCGCGTTCAGCCGCGTCGGGCACTACGATCGGGCCGCGCTCGACCGCATCACCACCGGTCATCGGGGCCGCATGGTCGAGTACTGGGCGCACCAGGCGGCGTACATCCCGCGCGAGCTGTGGCCGCTGTTCGAGTTCCGTCGCGAGGAGTACCGGCGCGCGGGGCACGACTGGGGCGGCTGGGTCGCCGAGCAGCGCGACCTCGCGGTGTGGCTTCGGGCCGAGCTCGCGGAGAACGGGCCGATGCGGGCGAGCGAGATCGAGCACGACGCGAACGAGCGGCGCGGCCCCTGGTGGGGCTGGTCCGACGTCAAGCGCACGCTCGAGATGATGTTCCGCACGGGCGACGTCGTGTGCGTCGACCGGGTGCGCTTCGAGCGGGTGTACGCCCTGCCCGAGCAGGCGCTGCCCGCCGACCTCCTCGGCACCGCCCCGGCCGAGGCCGACGCGGTGCGCGAGCTCGTCGAACGTGCGGCCGCAGCGCAGGGCATCGCGACCGAGGCCGACCTCGCCGACTACTGGCGGATGAAGCGTGCGCCGGTGCGGCAGGCCGTCGCCGAACTCGTCGACGCCGGCGTGCTGCTGCCCGTCGAGGTCCCGGGCTGGCAGACGGGCTCGCGCCCGACACCCGCCTGGCTGCACCGCGACGCGCGCAAGCCCCGTCGCATCGATGCCACGGCGCTGCTCTCGCCGTTCGACCCGGTCGTGTGGTTCCGCCCGCGCACCGAGCGGCTCTTCGACTTCCACTACCGCATCGAGATCTACACGCCCGAGCCCGACCGCAAGTTCGGCTACTACTCGCTGCCGGTGCTCCTCGACGACCGCGTCGTGGGCCGCATCGACCTCAAGAGCGACCGCAAGGCGCGCACCCTGCGGGTGCAGTCCGCGTGGGCCGAGCCAGGTGCGCCCGCCGAGACGGCGGCGCGCCTCGTGCCGGTGCTGCGGCGCGCGGCGGCGTGGCAGGGGCTCGACGAGGTGGTCGTGGCGGGCCGGGGCGACCTCTCCCCCGCGCTTGCGAGCGAGCTGGCCGCAGCTTAGAAGCTGCCGCCCATCTTCTCGAGCCGCTCGATGCGGTCGGCGATCGGCGGGTGGGTGGCGAAGAGGCGGTCCATGACGCCGGGCTTCAGCGGGTCGGCGATCCAGAGGTGCGCCATCGACGAGTTCTGGCGTTGCATGGGCCGGCCGTAGGCGTCGAGCTTCGCGAGGGCTCGGGCCAGCGCGTCGGGGTGACGGGTGGTCATCGCGCCCGTGGCATCCGCCAGGTATTCGCGCTGTCGCGACACCGCGAGTTGCACGAGGCTCGCGACGAGCGGGGCGATGAGCATCGCGACGAGCCCGAAGATCATGACGATGGGGTTGCCGTTGTTGTTGTTCCGGCCGAAGAACGCCATGCGCACGAGCATGTCGGAGATGAACCCGACGGCCACCACGAGGCCGAACACGACCATCGAGAGCCGGATGTCGTAGTTGCGCACGTGCCCGAGCTCGTGCGCCATGACGCCCTCGAGTTCGGCGTCGTCCATGATCTCGAGGAGGCCGGTGGTCGCGGCGACGACGGCGTGCTCGGGGTCGCGCCCGGTGGCGAAGGCGTTCGGCGCCGGGTCGGAGACGACGAAGACGCGAGGCATCGGCGTGCCGGTCGCGATCGAGAGGTTCTCGACGGTGCGCCAGAGGCGCGGGTGCTCGGCCTTCGAGGTGATCTCGACGGCGCCCGACATCGACAGCGCCTGCCGGTCGGCCGTGAAGTACTGGATGAGGGCGTAGCCGGTCGCGACGACGAGCGTCACGATCACGATCGTCAGGTCGTTGTAGATGGCGGCGGCGAGCCAGCCGAGCCCGCCGATGATGGCGAGGAAGAACAGGATGATGAAGACGGTGTTGCGTTTGTTCTTGGCGATCGCGCGGTACAACGACGTCCCTTAGATCAGAACTGGACGCGCGGCGGCTCGGCGATCGCCGCCGGCTCGGTGACCTCGAAGAAGTCGCGCTCGTGGAACCCGAGGCCGCGCACGAACAGCGTGTTCGGGAACACCTTGATCTTCGTGTTGAGCTCGCGCACCCCGCCGTTGTAGAAGCGGCGCGACGCCTGGATCTTGTCTTCGGTGTCGACCAGCTCGGACTGCAGCTGCAGGAAGTTCTGGCTGGCCTGCAGCTGCGGGTACGCCTCGGCGACGGCGAAGATCGACTTCAGCGCCTGCTGCATGTGGTTCTCGGCGGCACCGGCCTGCGCGGGGCCCTGCGCCTGCAGGGTCTCGGCGCGCGCCTGGGTGACCGACTCGAAGACGCTCTTCTCGTGCGCGGCGTAGCCCTTGACGGCCTCGATGAGGTTCGGGATCAGGTCGGCACGGCGCTTCAGCTGCACCGTGATGTCGCTCCACGCCTCATCGACGCGAACGTTCAGCGTGACGAGCGAGTTGTAGGTGGCCCACAGGTAGATGCCGATGATGAGCACGAGTGCGACGACGATGAGGACGGGAATGAGCCATTCCATGGCGCGGACTCCTAGTGCGTTCGGCTGTGATTCTGAGGCTCTGCAATCCTACCGAGCGCCCTTCTCCGCGGCGTCCGTTCCCATGAGACTCGGAGGAACCGCGGTGGATGCTCCGGGGTTAGGCTCAGACTGTGACGGAGCGCTCCACCCCGCGACGCCCCGGTCGTCCGCGCGGCGCGGAGCAGGGCGACCTGCGGGCACGGATCCTCGCCGCGGCGACGGCCGAGTTCGGCGAGCGCGGCTACGAAGCCGCCTCGATGCGGGCGATCGCGCGCCGAGCGGGCGTCGACCCGGCGCTCGTCCACCACTACTTCGACGACAAGCAGCGGCTCGTCGCCGAGGTCGTCGAGGTCCCGCTCCGGCCCGACCGGCTGGTGCGCACCGCGCTCGACGGACCGATCGACGAACTCGGCGCGCGGCTGGTGCGCGCCGTCCTCACCGCATGGGACTCGCCCGCCGTCCGCCCGGCCGCCGTCGCGGCCCTCCGCTCGGCGATCGGGCACGGCCCGGTCGCCCGCATGCTGCGGGAGTTCCTGCGCGGCGAGATCATGCACCGGATCGCCGTGCGGCTCGCCGACGGCGACCTCGACGAGGCGGCCGCCGCCGACGCCGAGCTTCGCGCCGAGCTCGCGGCATCCCAACTCGTCGGGGTGATCATGGTGCGGTACGTGCTCGAGTTCGAACCCCTCGCTTCGCTCCCGGTCGACGAACTCGTCGCACGCGTCGGGCCGGCCGTGCAGTGGCACCTGACCGGTCGTCCCCCGGGGGCTTGACAGGCCTCTGGCGCAGCGAGATATTCAGCACATGCTGAATACTCCGGATGCTCCGGCACCTCAGCCGGGCGCGACCGCCGCGATCATCGCGGAGGACCTCCATGTCGATCGCGGGGGAACGCCCGTGCTCGAGGGGCTCTCGCTCGCGGTGCCGAGCGGCATGATCGTCGGGCTGCTCGGCCCGAGCGGCAGCGGCAAGACCACGCTAATGCGCTCCATCGTGGGCGTGCAGGTCGTGAAGTCGGGCACCATCGACGTGCTCGGTCGACCCGCCGGCAGCAGGGAGCTCCGCCACCGGGTGTCGTACGTCACCCAGCAGGCGAGCGTCTACGACGACCTCACAGTCCGGCAGAACCTGAGCTACTTCCGTCGGGTGCTGGGCGCACCGGCCAGCGACGTCGATCGCGTCATCGAGCGGACCGACCTCGGATCGGTCGAGCATCGCCTCGTGGGCGCGCTCTCGGGCGGCCAGCGCAGCAGGGTCTCACTCGCGGCGGCGCTGCTCGGCAGCCCCGAGCTGCTCGTGCTCGACGAGCCGACGGTCGGCCTCGACCCCGTGCTGCGGGTCGAGCTCTGGAACATGTTCCGCACCCTCGCCGACGAGGGGGTCACCCTCCTCGTGTCGAGCCATGTGATGGACGAGGCGAAGCGCTGCGATCGCCTCCTGCTCATGCGCGACGGGGCACTGCTCGCCGACGACACCGTGCGCGGCGTGCTCGAGGTGACCGGCACCGACGACGTCGAGACGGCGTTCCTCCGGCTCATCGAGCGCGGCGAGCCCGATCTCCGTCCGCGCGACGCCGACGAGGAGGCATCCCGATGAACCTCACCCGGACCTTCGCCACCGCAGGCCGCGTGCTCGGGCAGATCAGGCACGATCACCGCACCATCGCGCTCCTGCTCGTCGTCCCGAGCCTCCTGATCGGCCTCGTCGCGTGGATCTTCGTCGACACCGACGTGTTCGCCGACATCGGCCCGGCGATGATCGCGCTGTTCCCGTTCATCGTGATGTTCCTCGTCACGAGCATCGCGACCCTGCGCGAACGTCGCAGCGGCACCCTCGAACGGCTGCTGTCGATGCCGCTCGGCAAGGGCGACTTCATCCTCGGCTACGCGCTCGCGTTCGGGTTGCTCGCGGTCGCGCAGACCGCGATCGCCGTGTCGTTCGCGGTGTGGGTGTGCGGCCTCGAGATCGAGGGCTCCATCTGGCTGCTCTTCGCCGTGGCGGTCGCCGACGCCCTGCTCGGCACCGCGCTCGGGCTCCTCGCGAGCGCGTTCGCGCGCACCGAGTTCCAGGTCGTGCAGTTCATGCCCTTGCTCGTCTTCCCGCAGATCCTGCTCGGCGGCATCTTCATCCCGACCGATCAACTGCCCGAGGCGCTCGAGGCGATCAGCTCCTGGCTCCCGCTCACCTTCGCGATCGATGCGCTGCAGGCGGTCGCCGCCGACAGCGAGTCGGCCGCGTGGATCACGGCGAAGCTCCTCGTGATCGCGGCGTGGATCGTCGGGTGCATCGTGCTCGGCTCGATCACGCTGCGGCGTCGCACGCCCTGAGACGAGCAGGGGCGGATGCCACGGGCTCCGCCCCGCCCGTGCCGTGCGACCCGCTCGTGCTCGTCAGGCCGTGACGCGCACCCCGTCGAGCACCCGCTCGAGGTAGGGGTTCTGGAAGCGACGCTCTGGGTCGAGCTCGTCCCGCACGGCGAGGAAGTCGTCGAAGCGCGGGTACACCCGGCTGAGCGACTCCGCGGTCTGCGTGTGCATCTTGCCCCAGTGCGGGCGGCCCTCGTGGGCGCGCATGATGTCCTCGACGGCGGAGAAGTACTCGCGCTCGTCCTCGCGGAAGTAGCGGTGCACGGCGATGTAGCCCGACTCGCGGCCGTGCGCGGTCGAGAGCCAGTTGTCGTCGGCGGCCGCGGCGCGCACCTCGATCGGGAAGCTCACCCGCCAGCCCTTGCGCTCGATGAGGGCGCGCACCTCGCGGAACGCCTCGGGCACCGCCGCAAGCGGGATCGCGTACTCCATCTCGCGGAACCGCACGGTGCGGTTCGTGATGAAGACCGACGGCGAGAAGTCGGCGAAGTCGCGGTCGCCCGTGAACTTGTCGACCTGCCTGGCGAAGAAGGGCGTGGTGGCGGGCGCCAGCCGGCCCAGGGCGCAGATGCCCCGGTACAGGCCGTTCGCGAGCACTTCGTCGTCGACCCAGCGCGAGATCCGGCCGAGGGGGTTTCGCGGGGCATCGCCCGGCAGGCGGGTGTTCGTCTTCGTGAGCGCCTGCTCGGTGTGCGGGAACCAGTAGAACTCGAAGTGGTCGGCGCCGCGCACCCGGCCCATCCAGTCGTCGAGCACCTTGTCGAGCGGTTCGGGCTTCTCGACCGCGTGCAGCACGTAGCGCGGCACGAGCTGCAGCGTGAGCTCGACGATGACGCCGAGGGCGCCGAGGCCGAGGCGCACGGCCGGGAGCAGTTCGGGCCGTTCGGTCTCGCTCACGGTGATGAGCTCCCCCGTGCCGGTCACGAGCTTCGCCGCGACGATCTGGGTCGCGAGTCCGCCGAATCCGAGGCCGGTGCCGTGGGTGCCCGTCGAGGTCGCGCCCGAGATCGTCTGCCGGTCGATGTCGCCCATGTTCGGCAGCGCGAGACCGTAGGGTGCGAGCAGCCCGGGCAACTGGTGCAGGCGGGTGCCGGCCGCGAGCGTGACCCGGCCGGTCTCGACGTCGGCGTGGATGACGCCCGAGAGCGAGGTGAGGTCGAGCTGCACGCCCGGCGCCACCGCGATGCCCGTGAAGCTGTGGCCCGAACCGACCGGCTTGATGCGGAGATCGCTCGCGGCGGCCGCGGCGACCGCGCGCTGCACGGCCTCGGGCGAATCGGGTCGCTCGACCCGAATCGGGCGCACCTGTTCGGTGCGGCCCCAGTTGCGCCACGTTGCTCCGGTCGCGGTCACAGGAACGCCTGCCCTTCTCCCCGATACGTCGGGATCATCGCCACGGTCTCGTCGCCGTCGACGACGGCGAACTCGTTCAGGTGCTCGGCGAGCTCACCCGACTTCGTGTGCCGGAACCACACCCGGTCGCCGACGCCCATGCGTCGCGCTGCGCGCCCCGAGACGGGGGTCTGCACCTCGCCGGCCATCTCGCGCGGTTCCATCGTGAGCCCCTCGGGCCAGACGATGCGCGGCAGCCGGTCGGGCGCGGGCGGGCCGGAGGCGATCCAGCCGCCGCCGAGGATCGTGGCGTGCGCCGCGCTCGGGCGGCGCACCACGTCGAGGGCGAAGGCCGCGGCCGGCGCCGGGGTGAAGTGCTCGTAGCCGTCGAAGAGGTGCCCGCCGAACAGCCCCGAACCCGCCGCGATCTCGGTGATCGCGGGGTCGGCCGAGGTGCGTTCGAGCGAACCGGTGCCGCCGCCGTTGACGAACTCGAGTTCGGCGTGCTCGCGCACCGCAGCGACCGCGCGGGCGCGGCGTTCGAGGAGCTCGGGCATCGACCGCGACTGCATCCACCGGTTCACGGCGCCGTCGACGGGGCGTCCGGCCGGCCGGTTCACGACGCCCGCGATCTGCGCCTCGTACGACATCATGCCGACCAGTTCGAACCCGGGGCGCCGCACGATGTACGCGGCGAGCGCGCCCGCGTCGGCCGGGGCGTGCACCGGGGAGCGCCGGACGCCGAGATGGCCGAGCACCGGGGCGTCCCACGAGGCATCCAGTTCGAGGCAGACGCGGATCGTCTCGCGCTTGCCGGGCGGGAGCACCGAATCGATGAGGTCGAGCTGCGCGGGCGAGTCGACCATGAGCGTGACGCGCGCCGCGAAGTCGGGGTCGGTCGCGAGGCGGCGGAGGCTCGCCTTCTCGGCCGTCGGGTAGCCGACGACGACGTCGTCGACCGTGTCGGCGAGCCACAGCGCCTCGGCGAGCGTGTAGGCGAGCACGCCGCGGTACCCGGGCATCGCGAGCAGCGACTCGATGACGCTGCGCACCCGCACCGACTTCGAGGCCACGCGGATCGGAGTGCCGTTCGCGCGCTGGAGCATGTCGAGCGCGTTGTGCCGCAGGGCGCCGAGGTGCAGCGCGCCGACGGGGGCGTCGAGGTGCGTGGTCGCGGCGGTGAGGCGCGGCCAGTACTCGGCGGGTGTGCTCCACGTCTTCGCGTCGCGCTCGACGCTGCCGGTCATGCGCAGTTCGAGGAGGTTCATCGCACGCTCCGCACCCGCGCGACGGCGAACGCCCCGGCGGTCGAGAGCGCCGCACCGAGCAGGAACACGAGCACGAACGATCCCGACACGACGACCGCGGCCGCCCCGATCATCGGTGCGATGGCCTGCGGCACGGCGGAGGCGATGTTCATGATGCCGAGGTCCTTTCCGCGCGACGCGGCGTCGGGCAGCACCTGCGTCGCGAGCGCCTGGTCGACCGAGAGGAAGCAGCCGTAGCCGAGCCCGAGGAGGCCGGCGCCGATCATCGCGACGGTGAGGTCGGGGAAGAGGCCGAGCATGAGCGCGGCGACGCCCTGCAGCGCCGAGGCGACGAACACGAACTGCTTGCGGCGGCCGAGCTTGTCGGAGAGCCGGCCGCCGATGAGCGAGGCGAGGATCACGAACACCATGTAGACGAGCGTCAGCACGATGAGGTCGGCCTCGGCGTTCTCGTCGTTCAGCTGGAACATGAGGAAGTACAGCAGGAGGCTCGTGCCGAGCGCGTTGCCCGTGGAGACGAGCACCCGGCTGAGCAGCGTCCACCCGAAGTCGGGGTGCTTGCGGGGGCTGATCCAGAAGCCCGAGATGATCGTGCGCAGCGTCATCGGGGTGCGCAGCGCGGGCGCGAGGGGTTCGTCGTGCCGGGTGAGGAACGGCACGGCGAGCACGACGAGGATGACGGCGAGCAGCACGTAGCCGAGCGCCGCGTCGGTGACGAGCTCGGTCACGAGCACGAGCCCGACGATGATGCCGACCGCCTGCGGCGCAGACATCCACCCCGACACGAAACCGCGCTGGTTCACCGGAACCTGGTCGGAGATCGTCGCGGTGAGCGCCGCGGTCATGATGCAGAAGCCGATGGATGCCACGACCCATGCCGTGCCGATCGCCCACATCTCGGTCTGCTGGCCGAGCGCGACGAGCGCACCGGCGAAGACGAGCGCGCCGACGAGGATCCACGGGCGACGTCGGCCGAAGCGCGAGGTCGTGCGGTCGGAGAGCGCGCCCGTCAGCGGGTAGGCGATGATCGTCGCGATCGCGGCGATACCCGAGATCGTGCCGAACGCGACGACGGAGTCGACCCAGTGCTCGGGCTGCAGCTCCGCGTCGATCTGTGCGGGCAGGAGCAGCTGCACCGGGGTGAGCTGGGCCATCCAGATGCCGAGCCACACCGTGGCGAACGAGGCGATCCACCCGGCGCCGATGCGGCGGGTCGGTTCGGCGTAGGCGGCCGGTGTGCCGGCCGTGGTGGTGGTCGCGGAGGCGCCGGGGGCGTCTGGGACGTCGGCACGCGTCATCGGGTGTCGGCCATTCTCGTGAGGGCGTCGGCGGCCGCGTGTGCGACCGCCCGGGCGGCGGCATCGTCGCGATCGACGAGCCAGGTCATGGTGAGGCCGTCGGTGAACGCGACGAGCACGCGGGCGACGCGTTCGACGGGCACCGTCCACCGGGCGCCGGCGAGTTCGGCGCCGAGCTCGAGGGTCTCCGCCGCGAGGGCGATGTACTTCGCGTACTGGGCGGCGGCCAGCGGCTGGCGTTCGGGCGAACGCAGCGCGTACTGGGTGAGCTCGAGCATCGCCTGCTCGTGCTCAGGGTCGGCCTTGAGGTGTTCGAAATAGCGCAGGATGCCGGCCTCGATGAGTTCGTGGAGGCTGAGCCCCTGGACCTCGTCCGGGGTGACGGCCTGCTGCTCGCGCGCGACGACGGTGGCGATGAGTTCGTCGATGAGCTCGTCGCGCGACTCGAACGCGTAGTGGAAGCTCGCGAGGCTCATACCGGCCTCGGCGACGATCGCCCGGGTGGTCGCCTGGGCGAGGCCCTTGCGCGAGACGACGGTGAGCGCGGCAGCGATGAGCGCTGCGCGGCGCTCCGAAGCGGAAATGCGGGCCACGATGTCCTCTCGACTCCGATGCCGACGAAGTGGGACGATCGTCCCAGTCGCATCAGTATGCATGAAAACGCTACGACATGCATGCGCGGCAGCCAGTACGCTCGCAACATGCGTCTCGGTGTTCTCGATGTCGGATCCAATACGGTGCACCTCCTGGTGGTCGACGCGCACCGCGGCGCGCGCCCCATCCCGATGACCTCGCACAAGTCGGTGCTGCGCCTCATGCGCTATCTCGACGCGGACGGCGCCATCAGCGAGGAGGGCGTCCGGGCCATCATCGACGCCGTCGGCTCAGCGGCCGCCGCCGCACGTGAGGCCGACATCGACGAGTTCCTCCCCTTCGCGACGTCCGCGATCCGCGAGGCCGCGAACGGCGAGGAGGTCCTCGCCCGCGTCGCCCGCGAGACCGGCGTCGAGCTCCAGGTCCTCCCCGGGGAGGACGAGGCGAACCTCACCTTCCTCGCGGTACGGCGCTGGTACGGCTGGTCGGCCGACAACCTCCTCCTCTTCGACATCGGCGGCGGTTCGCTCGAACTCACCCAGGGCGTCGACGAGATCCCCGAGGTCGCGAGGTCGGTGCCGCTCGGCGCCGGACGCTCGACCGTCGAATTCCTCCCCGACGACCCGCCCACCGAGGCGCAGGTCGCCCGGCTCCGCGCGCACGCCAGGGAGCTCCTCGCGGGCGAGGTCGGCGCGTTCCGCGGGCTCGCCTCCCCCGACCACGTCGTCGGCTCGTCGAAGACGATCCGCTCGCTCGCCCGGCTCGCCGGACACGTCGCCGACGGGGTCGGCTCGAGCGACCGCTACGTGCTCACCCGCCGCGGCCTCGACGACTGGACGCCGAGGCTCGCGAAGATCCCAGCCGACGCCCGCCCGGCGCTACCGGGCATCACCGCCGACCGAACCTTCCAGATCGTGGCGGGCGCCGTCGTGCTCTCCGAGGCCATGCGCGCCTTCGACGTGCGCGAACTCGAGGTGTCCCCGTGGGCGCTCCGCGAAGGGATCATCCTCCGGCGGCTCGACCACATGGACTGAGCGAGGCGAGCGCGAGGCATCTGCTCACGCGCGAAACGGCGGCCGCACAGCCCCCACTGCACGGCCGCCGTCGGTTCTCGTCGGCTGCCGCCTACCCCGCGATCGCCTTCGCCTTCAGCTGCTCGTACTCGGCTTGGTTGATCGCGCCCGAGTCGAGCAGGCGCTTCGCTGTCTCGATCTCGCTCGCCGAGGACGCTCCGCCGCCCGTGCCCGCCACCGTCCTGATGTAGTCGGCGTTCTGGGCCTGCATCTGCTGCACCTCCTGCATGCGGCGCTCCGACATGGACTTGCCACGCGCGATCAGGTAGATGAACGCCGCCAGGAACGGCAGGAACACGAGGAAGATCACCCACAGCGCCTTCGCCCACCCGTTCAGGGTGTGGTCGCGGAAGATGTCGATGATCACCGTGATGAAGATCCAGATGCACGCGACCATCACGTAGAACCAGAAGAGCCAGACCAAGAAGTCCCAGAAGCTGTTGTTCACTGCGGTGTCCTTCCCTCCACGACACGGCCATCGCGCCGTTGTGGCCGAGACTAGACCCGCGAGCGCCCGGGGCGCAGCACATTTCTCGGAGTTCGCCCACGGAGTCTGCCGACACCCGATTCTCGCCCGACACTCGTCCGGTGCTCATCCGGTGCTCCCGCTGGGATTCGAACCCAGACTCGAGCGGGTTTAAGCCGCCTGCCTCTGCCGGTTGGGCTACGGGAGCGCACGTCGTGAGACGCGGAAACGCGGCGCGCCCCGAGGGGCGACGCCGCGTTTCAGCTTAGTCAGCGGCCGACCGCTACTTGGCGGCGACGGGCTCCTTCGCCGCGGGCTTGGCGGCCTTCGCCGGCGCAGGCGCCTCGGCTGCCGGAGGCTTCGGGCGCGCGGCGAACAGCTCGAACTGGGCGCGCGGGTTCTGGACCGCCTCGAGCGAGACGATGTCGCGGCCGAGCCAGAAGTTGTTCCACCAGCCCCAGAACACGCGGAACTTGCGCTCCCAGCTGGGCATCGCGAGGCCGTGGTAGCCGCGGTGCGCGAACCAGGCGATGAGGCCCTTGATCGCGATCTTGCCCGACTGGAACACACCCGAGCCGATGCCGAGACCGGCGACCGCACCGAGGTTCTTGTGGAAGTAGTCCTTCGGCTCCTCGCCGCGGAGCACCGCGACGATGTTCTTCGCGAGGAGCTTGCCCTGACGCACCGCGTGCTGTGCGTTCGGCACGCAGTAACCGCCGACGCCGCCGCCAGAGAGGTCGGGCACGGCCGAGATGTCGCCGGCCGCCCAGGCGTCGGCGATGATCTCCTCGTCGTCGCCGACGCGGAGGTCGGCGCGGGTCTTGATGCGGCCGCGCTCCTCGACCGGCAGGTCGCTCGTGCGCACGATGGCGGGGTTCGCCATGACGCCGGCCGTCCAGACGATGAGGTCGGACTCGAAGCTCTCACCCGTCGACAGCTCGATCTTGCCGTCCTGCGCGCTCGTGAGCTGCGTGTCGAGGTGGATCTCGGCACCGCGCTGCGCGAGGTGCTTGATGACCCAGTGGCTCGTCTCGAGCGACACCTCGGGCATGATGCGGCCCATCGCCTCGATGAGGTGGAAGTGGGTCTCTTCGAACGAGAGCTGCGGGTAGTACTCGAGCAGCGAGCTCGCGAAGGAGCGGAGCTCGGCGAACACCTCGATGCCGGCGAAACCGCCGCCGACGACGGTGACGGTGAGCAGGCGCTCGCGCTCGGGGCCGGCGGGCAGCGTGGCCGCCTTGTCGAAGTTCGAGACGAGTCGGTCGCGGATCGCCACGGCCTCTTCGATCGTCTTCAGGCCGATCGCGTTGTCGGCGATGCCGGGGATCGGGAAGGTGCGCGACACGGCGCCGCCGGTGACGACGACCACGTCGTAGTCGAACTCCCACGGCTCGCCGAGCTCGGGGGTGATCGTCGCGGTCTTGGCGGCGTGGTCGATCTTCGTGACCTTCGCCGTGATGACGTTGGTCTTCTTCAGGTGGCGGCGCTGCGAGGTGACCGCGTGGCGGGCCTCGATCGAACCGGCGGCGACCTCGGGAAGGAACGGCTGGTAGGTCATGTAGGGCAGCGGGTCGACGACCGTCACCTCGGCCTCGCCGGCGCGCAGCCACTTCTCGAGCTTCCACGCCGTGTAGAACCCCGCATAACCACCGCCGACGATGAGAATCTTGGGCACGGTGAATGGACTCCTCAGTATCTGGTGATGCGGATTGATTCGTGCGATCACTGCTCGCGAATGCGCACAGTCCGCCTGGTATGCCGAGTGGCGCCGATGCCCAACAGCGTTGCTAGCGTACCAAATCCTGCGACGAGCGAGAGCGGCACCGTGATGTAGGCCAGCGTCCACGGGGTCGGGAGCAGGGTCGCCGTGCCCTCGTCGGCCGGCGGCGGCGGATCGGCGATCGGCACGATCTCGGATTCGGAGGGTTCGGTGGGCGGTTCCGTCGACGAGGCCCGTCGATGCAGGGTGATCCATTCGGCGAGGCTGCCGAGCGGATTCGCGTCGATCTCCTCCACGTCGGCGTTGAGCGCCGGCACCGGGTCGATGAGCCCGAACCCGTAGAGCGGGCTCGGCACCTCGTGCCCGTTCGGGTCGGCGGTGCGGATGACCCGGTTGATGACGTTCGCCGCGTCGAGGTCGGGGTACTCCGCACGGACCAGTGCGACGAGGCCCGACACGATCGGGGTCGCCGCGCTCGTGCCGTCCCAGATGACGACGCGGCCGTCGGGTCGGACCCCGACGAGGTCTTCGCTCGGCGCGGCGACGCCGAGGGTGATGCCCTGCGAGCTCGCGTCGAGGCTCGCGTTCCCCTCCTTGTCGACACCGGCGACGGCGAGCACCCCTGGGATCGTCGCGGGAGCCCCCACCTCGGTCGTCCCGCTGCCCCGATTGCCCGCTGCGGCGACGACGACGACGTCGTGCTCGAAGGCGTACATGAACGCGTCGTCCCAGCTCTCGGGCCAGTCGCGGGTGTTGCGGGTGAGCGACATGTTGATGACATCGGCGCCGTTGTCGACGGCCCACCGCACGCCCTCGGCGATCTGCTCGTCGTTCGTCTTCGCGGCGCCCGTCTCCTGTCCGAAGGCGACCGACACGGTCAGCAGGGATGCCTCGGGCGCGACGCCGATCACGCCGTTGCCCTCGCCCGTGCCGCGCCCGGCGAGGAGCGAGGCGACCATCGTGCCGTGCCCGCTCTCGTCGGGGTCGCCGACCGGGGTCTGCCCGTCGGGGGTGCCGAGGCCCGAGACATCCGTGCCGCCGGTGACGGCGCCGCGCAGTTCGGTGACGTTGCCGTTGACGCCCGTGTCGATGATCGCGACCGTGACGCCCTTGCCCTTGGTCGAGTTCCACGCGGTCGTGAAGCCGTAGTCGCCGAGCCAGTACTCGTAGTCGCGCACCGTGTCGGCGTGGGCCGGAGCCGCGCCCGCGAGCAGCACCGCGGCAGCCGCGACCGCGGCGGTCGCGGTCTTCGCGAGCGTCGTGGCGAGCCTGCCCCGGCGGCGGGTCACTCTGCGTCGACTCCGTAGTCGGGGCAGCGGCAGACGTTCGGCGACCAGCTCGAGCGTTCGAGCGCGAGGTCGCCGATCGGGTTGAGGCCCGGGCCCGCGGCGAGCGACTGGGCGGCGAGCGCGTGCAGGCACTTCACCCGGGTCGGCATGCCGCCGGCCGAGATGCCCTCGACCTCGGCGACGTCGCCGAACTGCGCGCGGTCGGCGAGGTACTCGCGGTGCGCCTGCTCGTAGGCGGCGCGCACCTCGTCGTCGCTCGCGAGCAGCTCGGTGCACTCGACCATGAGCTGCGCGGCCTCGAGGAACGACATCGCGGCCGTCGCACCCGGGTGCGAGAGGTAGTAGAAGGTCGGGAACGGCGTGCCGTCGGCCAGGCGCGGCGAGGTCGCGACGACGGTCGGGGCGCCGCAGACGCAGCGCGCCGCGATGCCGACGACGTTGCGGGCGGGTCGGCCGAGCTGGGCGGAGACGATGGCGAGGTCGCGCTCGGTGACCTCGTCGAACGGGGGCCGGGTCATCGCGCGCCCTCCGCTTCGGGGGCCGGAGCCGCCGGGTCGCCCGCCTCGGGGGCGAGCCCCGCGGTCATCACGGAGTCGAGCAGGGTGCGCATCCAATCGCCCTTCGATTCGGTCACTTCGGCGGAGACCTCGCGGGTCTCCTCCGTCTTCGCAGCCTGGCTGCGGTCGTCGATGACGAGGTAGCTGACCTCGCCCGGCATCACGTAGTACAGGCGCTCGCGCGCCTGCGTGACGATGAAGGTCTCATCATTCCAGCGTTCGCGCTCGTCGCGCAGACGCTGCACCTCGGTCTCCTGCGCGGCGACCGCGGCGCGCAGCTCGGCGAGCTGCGCCCGCTGCTGCGCGTAGGCCGCGACCGTCGGCGCGAGCACGACGACGGCGAGCACGAGCACTCCCAGCATGATGAGCGAGAAACCTGAGAATCGGATGCCACTGAGCCACCCCGCGCGCACGGCCGCCGTCGATTCGCCGACGACCGGCTTCGCCGAGCTGCGGGGCTTCGCTGAAGCCGTGCTCGCCTTCGCCTTCGCGGTGTTCTTCGCCTTCGCGGACTTCGCGGGCTTCGCAGACTTCGCGGGCTTCGCCGGCGAGGTCGGCGCCGAGGCATCCGGCCGTGAGCCCTGCGGTGCGCGCGAACGCGGCGTGCGCGCGCCCGCCGGATTCGCCGGTCGCCGGGGGTTGCGGGGGGAATCGTCGTTCATCGCCCCTCCTCCGACATGCCCGGCGGACGACGACGGGGGCGGCCACCCGGCCGCCCCCGTCGCTGCTGATCAGCTACGCTGTCACGCCGTGAAGCGCGGGAACGCCGTGCGACCGGCGTACACCGCGGCCTCACCGAGCTCTTCTTCGATCCTCAGAAGCTGATTGTACTTCGCGACGCGCTCCGAGCGGGCGGGCGCGCCCGTCTTGATCTGACCGCAGTTGGTCGCGACCGCGAGGTCGGCGATCGTGGTGTCCTCGGTCTCGCCCGAACGGTGCGAGAGCACCGCGGTGTAGCCCGAGCGCTGCGCGAGCGACACGGCGTCGAGGGTCTCGGTCAGGGTGCCGATCTGGTTGACCTTCACGAGGATCGAGTTGCCCGCGTGCTTCGCGATGCCGTCGGCGAGGCGCTTCGGGTTCGTGACGAACAGGTCGTCGCCGACGAGCTGGAGCTTCTGCCCGAGCTCGGCGGTGAGGGCCGTCCAGCCCTCCCAGTCGGCCTCGTCCAGGGGGTCCTCGATCGAGATGAGGGGGTACGCGGCGGCGAGCTCGGCGTAGTACGCGCTCATCTCGGCCGAGGTGCGGTCCTTGCCCTCGAAGCGGTAGACGCCGTTCTCGAAGAACTCGGATGCGGCGACGTCGAGGCCGAGCGCGATGTCGGTGCCGAGCGTGAAGCCGGCCTTCTCAACGGCCTCCGAGATGAAGTCGAGCGCGGCGCGGTTGTGCTCGAAGTCGGGGGCGAAGCCGCCCTCGTCGCCGAGGCCCGTCGAGAGGCCCTTCGACTTCAGCAGGCTCTTCAGCGAGTGGTAGGTCTCGACGCCCCAGCGGAGGCCCTCGGAGTACGTCGGCGCGCCGATCGGCAGCACCATGAACTCCTGGATGTCGACGCCGGTGTCGGCGTGCGCGCCGCCGTTGATGATGTTCATCATCGGCACGGGCAGCACGTGCGCGTTCGGGCCGCCGAGGTAGCGGAAGAGCGGCAGGTCGGCGGCGTCGGCGGCCGCCTTCGCGACGGCGAGCGAGACGCCGAGGATGGCGTTCGCGCCGAGCGCGCTCTTGTTGTCGGTGCCGTCGGCCTCGATGAGCGCGGCGTCGACGAGGCGCTGGTCGCTCGCGTCGAGGTCTTCGATGGCCGGGCCGAGCTGGTCGAGCACGGCGTCGACGGCCTTCTGCACGCCCTTGCCGAGGTAGCGGTCGGCGTCGCCGTCGCGCAGCTCGTAGGCCTCGAATGCGCCGGTCGAGGCGCCCGAGGGCACCGCCGCGCGGGCCAGGGTGCCGTCGTCGAGCAGCACCTCCACCTCGACGGTCGGGTTGCCGCGCGAATCGAGAATCTCGCGCGCGCCTACAGCTTCGATGAATGCCACAGTGGACTCCTCGTGTGGTGGGGTGACTGGGTGGAAGACTCCGTCGTGATCCGCGGACAAGTCTAGAGGTCGAGGATGTCTCGCGCTTGCGCCCGATCCCGACCGCGACCGGGTGGGCGAAGTTGGCGCGATCCATGCGCAGATTGACGCCGGATCACCCCTCGACGAGCGCCGCTACGCGCGGAGCTCGCGGAACTCGAGCGACGCCGCGCCCTCGGTCGCCGCGGTCACCGTCGCGAAGGCGTCGAAGCCGTCGGCGGTCACCCGGTCGAGCAGCGCCCGGAAGTTCTTCACGCGGCGTTCGAGACGAACGCGGGTTCCGGATGCCACGAGCTCGGCCTTGAGGGCGAGCAGGCGCCCCTGCGGGACATCCCCGTCGTAGACGAGCACGATCGCGCGCGGGCGCGCGTCGTCGTCGATCTCGAGGAGGTCGACGATGCGCTCGAAGCCGATCGAGAAGCCGCAGGCCGGGACGTCCTGCCCGAGGAATCGGCCGATCATGCCGTCGTAGCGGCCGCCGCCGCCGAGCGAGTAGCCGAACCCGGGGTGCGCGATCTCGAAGATCGTGCCGGTGTAGTAGCCCATGCCGCGCACGAGCGTCGGGTCGAACTCGATCGACGCCTCGGGCAGCGCGGCGCGGAGCGCGAGGAGGTCGGCGTACGCGGCCTGGTCGAGCCACGCGGGCGGCGGAGCGATGCCGTCGTGGAGGTGCCAGTCGGCGGTCGTGAGCCCCCCGAGCGCGGTCGCCACGTCGACGTCGGCCGAGACGGCGCCCGTCTCGGCGAGTTCGGCGGCGACGCCCGCGACGCCGATCTTGTCGAGCTTGTCGACCGTGATGAGGGCGCGCTCGCGCAGCGCCTCGTCGACGCCCCACGAGGCGAGGATGCCCTGCAGGATGCGCCGGTCGTTGATGCGGATCGTCGTGCCCGTGAGCCCGAGCGCGTCGAGCGTCGCGACGGTCGCGGTGAGCAGTTCGAGCTCGGCGAGCTGCCCCGCCTCGCCGATGATGTCGATGTCGCACTGCACGAACTGGCGGTAGCGGCCCTTCTGCGGGCGCTCGGCGCGCCACACGGGTGCGATCTGGATCGAGCGGAACACGGGCGGCAGCGCCGCACGGTGCGTCGCGTAGAAGCGGGCGAGCGGCACGGTCAGGTCGTAGCGCAGGCCGAGGTCGGCGAGGGCGAGGGCATCGCCGGATGCCGCGGCCGCCGCGAGGTCGTCGGACGTGAGGCCGCGCTTCATCACCGCGAAGGCGAGCTTCTCGTTGTCGCCGCCGAGGCCGGCGTGCAGGCGGCTCGAGTCCTCCATCACGGGGGTTTCGATCTCGTCGAAGCCGTGCGCCGCGTAGACGCCGCGGATCACGCCGAGGGCGTGCTCGCGGCGGGCCTTCTCGGCGGGGAGGAAGTCGCGCATGCCGCGCGGAGGAGTGACGGAAGCGGCCATGCGTGCCATTCTTCCAGTTGTGCGGGTCGCCTCGGTGCGAGGCCCCGTCTCACCCGGGGAAGGGGCACGATGGCGGGCATCACGGTGCAGCAGGCCGCACGTTCGTTCGGCGAGGTGCACGCGGTCAGGCGGGCGAGCTTCGAGGTCGCGCCCGGCACGGTCGCCGGGCTCATCGGCCCGAACGGCGCCGGGAAGACGACGCTGCTCCTGATGCTCGCGACCCTGCTCGCCCCCGACACCGGGACGATCCGCGTCGCGGGGTACGACCCCGTCACCGAACCCCACCAGGTGCGGCGACGCATGGGCTGGATGCCCGACGTGCTCGGCTCCTGGCCGACGCTGTCGGTGCGCACCGCACTCGCCACGAGCGGCCGCATGTACGGGATGGGTGTCGACGAGGCATCCCGCCGTGCGCAGCAGCTCATCGACCTCGTCGACCTCGCCCCGCTCGCCGAACAGCCCACCCGGGTGCTCTCGCGAGGGCAGAAGCAGCGTCTGAGCCTCGCCCGTGCGCTCGTGCACGACCCCGAGGTGCTCCTCCTCGACGAACCGGCCTCGGGGCTCGACCCCGGCGCGCGCACGCAGCTGCGCGAACTCGTGCGCCGGCTCGCCGGCGAGGGCAAGACGATCCTCGTGTCGAGCCACGTGCTCGCCGAGCTCGAGGAGATGGCCGACACCGCGGTCTATCTCGCGGCGGGCACGACCGCCGCCCCCGAGGAGGTCGCCCGCGCGGGCCGGACCGCGCGAAGCTGGCGCATCCGATCGCTCGACGCAGAACGCCTCGCCGCGGCGCTCGCGGCCGCGGGCTTCGGGGAGGTCGCCGTCGCCGACCGCGCGGGCACCGTCGTGCCGCTCGCGAGCGAGGAGGATGCGGCGCAGCTCGTCGCGCACCTCGTCGGCTCGGGGGTGCCGATCTCCTCGTTCGCCCCGGCGGTCGGCGACCTCGAGCACGTCTTCCACGACCTCAACCGCGAGGCGCGGGCGCCCGACGGCGACGAGCACGATCCCGGCCGCGAGGGAGGCGGGGCATGAGCGGGTTCCTGCAGGGCATGTGGCTCATCGTCGTGCTCGACCTCAGGCAGCGGGTACGGGGCGTCGCCTGGTACGTGCTGCTCGGCGTGTTCGTGCTGCTCGTCACGGCGGTCACGGCGCTCGTCGTCGTCGCGACGAACGCGTGGGACACGGGCGGCGGCGGCGTGTTCTCGACGGTCGTGTTCTTCGTGCTGCTGCTTGGCACGCTCGTCTCCCCCGCGCTGAGCGGCAACGCGATCAACGGCGAGCGCGAGGCGGGCACCCTCGCGACGACGCAGGTCACCCTCGTCACGACGGCGCAGCTCGTCGTCGGCAAGTGGTTGGCGGCGTGGATGACGGCGCTCGCGTTCCTCGCGGCCTCGGTGCCGTTCCTCGTGTTCGGGGTCGTGCTCGGGCAGGTGGAGGCCTCGACGATCGCAGTGTCGCTGCTCGTGCTGGCGATCGAGGTCGGCGTGATCGCGGCGATCGGCGTCGGCCTGTCGGGTGTGCTGACGCGCCCGCTGTTCTCGGTGGTCGTCACATACCTCGTCGTCGCGGCGCTCTCGATCGGCACGGTCATCGCGTTCGCGCTCGGCGGTTTCGCGATGCAGTCGCCGACGACGCACACCTACATCAGGGTCGACTACGACCGGCTCGACGAGGACGGCACGGTGCCCGAGGGCGAGGAGGTGCCGTGCCTGCCGCCCGAGGTCTCCGAGTCCCGGACGCCGCGGTTCGACTACGTGTGGGGCGTCCTCGCGGCGAACCCGTACGTCGTCGTCGCTGACGCCGCGCCGGGAGCCTTCGACGAGCACGGCTCGCCGCGCGACCTGTTCGGCTGGATCGCGGTGGGAGTGCGCCAGGCGCAGCACGCCCCCGAGCTCGAGACCGTGTACGACGAGTGCACGGAGTGGCGCGAGTACGGCGCGTACGGCTACACCGGCGACGTGGACTACGAGACCACCCAGGAGATCTACGACCGCTCGGTGCCGTCGTGGTTCGTCGGCCTCGCCATCCACGTGCTGCTCGGCGCGGGTGCGCTCGCGTGGGCGTGGCGGCGCACCGAGGTTCCCGCGCGGCGGCTCGCGGCAGGGAGCCGCATCGCCTGAGCCGAGCGAGGGACAAGTCGGTCGAGTAGGGAGCGAAGCGACCGTATCGAGACCACGGCGACAGGGTCTCGATACGCTGCGCTACTCGACCGGCGAGGGCTGCTCGGTGCGGCGCACCTCGGCCTCGAACTCGCGCACGGCGGCGCGCAGCGCGCGCTCGGCGTCGAGGCCCTGTGCACGGGCGGATGCCACGAGCCCGAACAGCTGCCGGCCGAGCTCCTCCTCCGTGGCGGGTGCGACGACGGCGTGTTCCGCGGGCGTCGGCCACGGGGCATCCGACGCCGCCACCCCCGCGTTCTCGGCCTTGCCGAGCACCTTGCGCGCGAGCGCGAGCGCCGGCATGCCGCGCGGGACCCCGTCGAGCACGCTCGTGCGATGCGGCTTCTCGTCGGCCTTCAGGTCCTCCCAGAAGGCGACGACGTCGTCGGCGGTCTCGGCCTCGCGGTCGCCGAAGACGTGCGGATGCCGCGACACCATCTTGGCCGTCATGTGCCGGGCGACGTCGTCGATGTCGAAGCGCTCGTCGCCTGTGTGCGCGGCGATGTCGGCGTGGAAGAGCACCTGGTAGAGCACGTCGCCGAGCTCTTCGAGCATCTCGGCGCGGTCACCCGCCTCGATCGCGTCGATGAGCTCCCAGCACTCCTCGACGAGGTACTGCACGAGCGACTCGTGGGTCTGGTCGGCGTCCCACGGGCACCCGCCGGGGGCGCGCAGCAGGGCGACGGTGGCGACGAGCTCGTCGAGGCCGGGGTGGGGTGCTGGCTGCGGTGCGCTCATACCGGCAGCCTAGGCGGCGGCCCCGACCGCCGCACGAAGCCGCAGTGCTCGGTGGCTCGGCTCTCGTCGGTTCAGTGCACGAGGGCGAGCAACAGGCCCACGCCGATGAACAGCACGCCGAAGACGGTGTTCATGACGCGCTGCCCCCGCACGGATCGGGTGAAGCGGCGCATGCCGTGCGCGGCGAGCGCGAAGAAGCCCCACATGACGATCACGTCGACCGCGATCACCGTCGCCGCGACCACGAGGTACTGCGGCAGCAGCGGCTCGTTCGGGCGGATGAACTGCGGGAGGAAGGCGAGGAAGAACACGATCGCCTTCGGGTTCAGGAGGTTCACCCAGAGGCCCCTGCGGAACATCGACCAGCGCGACTCGGGGGCCGCGGCCGGCGCCTGCACCGAGGCATCCGCCCCGCCCGCTTCATCGCCGCCTGCGACGTCGGGCTCGTCGACCGGGCGGGGCTTCGCGATCAACTGCCGGATGCCGAGGTAGACGAGGTAGGCCGCGCCCGCATAGCGGATCACCTCGAACGCGATCGGCGAGCTCGCGACGAGGACGCCGACGCCCGCGGCGACGATGAGGATGTGCACGACGAGCGCAGCCTGCTGCCCGAGGATGCCCCAGATGGAACGCCGGAACCCGTGCGCGAGCGAGTTGCCCATCGTGTTGATCGCCCCCGCGCCCGGCGTGAAGCTGATGACGAAGCAGGCGGCGAGGAGCGTCGCCCAGAGCGAGAGGGTCACCGCTCAAGCGTAGGCGCGGCGAAGAGGTGCGCGTGCCGCCCCGTGCGCGCCCGGCGCGCGCCGCCCGATGTGCCCGGCGGCCGCCCGATAGACTCGATCGCGGAGTGCCGGGAAGTCTGGTCGGCCGGCGGGAGACCGTCGTCATCGTCCTTCGGCGTCACCTCACGGCCTCGGTCCGTACGTGCACGCGACTTCCCGAACTGGGGTCCCATGAACTTCCTCCGATCCGAGCGCTGGTCCGCGGGCCTGCTCCTCATCGCCGCGGCGCTCGGCCTGCTCCTCGCGAACACCGCCGCCGGCCCCGCGCTCATCGAGCTGAACGACACGCACCTCGACCTGTCGTGGATCGGGCTCGACCTGTCGATCGGGCACTGGATCAGCGACGGCCTCCTCGCGATCTTCTTCTTCATCGTCGCCGTCGAGCTGAAGCGCGAACTCGTCATCGGCGAGCTCAACAGCCTCTCGAAGGCACTGCTGCCCGCGATCGCCGCCGTCGGCGGGGTCGTCGTGCCCGCGCTCATCTTCATCGGCTTCACCGCCGGCACGCCGACGGTCGACGGCTGGCCCATCCCCACGGCGACCGACATCGCCTTCGCGCTCGGCGTGCTCGCCGTGTTCGGCACGTGGATCCCGACGCGCGTGCGCGTGTTCCTCCTCGCGCTCGCGGTGCTCGACGACCTCATCGCGATCCTCATCATCGCGTTCTTCTTCACGAGCGACGCCGACCTCGCCTCGATCGGCTTCGCGGGCATCGCGATCGCCCTGTTCGGGGCGGTGAGCAAGCTCCTGAAGCCGCGCTCGAACTGGATCCTCTCGCGTCGCGCGCAGTGGCCGATCATGCTGCTGCTCGTGGTGCTCGGCGTGCTCGCCTGGTACTTCACCTACCGTTCGGGCGTGCACGCGACCATCGCGGGCGTCGCCCTCGGCCTCGTCATGGCCCGGCGCCCCGGCGGCCGCGCGGTGCACGCCCTCGAGCCCTGGTCGAACGGCGTGATCCTGCCGCTGTTCGCGTTCTCGGCGGCGATGGTCGCCATCCCGCAGGTGCAGCCGAGCGAGCTCGACCCGGCGTTCTGGGGCATCCTCGTGGGCCTGCCCGTCGGCAAGATCATCGGCATCATGCTCGCCGGCGGCATCGGCGGGCTCATCGCGCGACGCCGCTCGGGCACCCCGCTCACGATGGGCGACCTGCTCATCGTCGGCGCGCTCGGCGGCATCGGCTTCACCGTGTCACTGCTGATGAACGAGCTCGCCTTCGCCGGGCTCCCCGAGGTCGCCGACGAGGGCACCCTCGCCGTGCTGCTCGGCTCGGGCATTGCGATCGTCGTGTCCGGCGTGCTCGTCAGCGTCCGTTCGGCGCAGTACCGACGAAGCGGGGCGCAGGCCGGGCCGGGCGGGGCGTTCTCGCGATGAGCGGGCAGCAGACGCCCGGCGGCGAGCACGCCGAGGGATTCGACCCCGCCGCCCGTCATCTCACTGCGGCGCTGCACGAACGGCGACTCCGTGGCATCCGCAAGGCCGTGCACCTGATGCTCCTCGTCGGCGGCGAGGCGACCGGTCTCGGCGGGCCCTCCATCGCCGACCTCATCGTGACGCGCACCGACACCGGAGCCCCCGTCATCCGCACGAGCGCAGGCAGCCTCGAGGAGGCCGATGCGCTGCTCCGGCAGATCAACGACGACCTCGAGGCGCTCACCGTCGAGGAGTTCCTCGCCGAGTGGGGGCACCTGAAGCCCTGAGGCCCGCCACACCATCGGAGATCGCCGCAACCTCGGTCGCATCGGCACCGATCGGTCCGAACCGGTGGTGATCTCCGAGGTCGTGGCGGAGCTCAGACCGCCGAGACCGGCGGCGCCGCCGTCCCGTCGCTCGGCTCGAAGATGTTCGTGACGAGCCGCGACACCCACTCGATGAGCTCGGCGTCGGGCAGCATCTCGCCGCCCGGCATCGGGAACGGCACGAGGATGACGTCGTTCTGCGCGAAGTGCTTGGCACCCTGGTACATGCGCTCGAGACGCACGCGACGCGAATCGGGGATCTTCGCGGGCGCGATGCGCAGCTTCGACCCGGTCGCGAGCAGGTCGCTGAGCCCCGCGAGCTGCGCCTGCCGGCGCAGGCGCGAGACGGCGATGAGGTGCTGTACCTGTTCGGGCGGGGTGCCGTAGCGGTCGACGAGCTCCTCGATCACCGTGTCGATCTGCTCCGGCTTCGCCGACGGCGCACTCGCGGCCGAGAGCTTCTGGTACGCCTCGAGGCGCAGCCGCTCGCTGTCGACGTACTCCTCGGGGATGTGCGCATCCACCGGGAGCTCGAGGCGCAGCTCGGTCTGCCCCTCGGCGACGTCGCCGCGGAACGCGGACACCGCCTCGCCGATCATCCGCAGGTACAGGTCGAACCCGACGCCCGCGATGTGCCCGGCCTGCTCGGCGCCGAGCAGGTTGCCCGCGCCGCGGATCTCGAGGTCCTTCAAGGCGATCTGCATGCCGCCGCCGAGCTCGTTGTTCGCGGCGATCGTGGAGAGCCGGTCGTGCGCCGTCTCGGAGAGCGGCTTCGCCGGGTCGTAGAGGAAGTACGCGTACGCCCGCTCGCGACCGCGACCGACGCGCCCGCGCAGCTGGTGCAGCTGGCTGAGCCCGTACTTGTCGGCCTTGTCGATGATGATCGTGTTCGCGTTCGAGATGTCGAGGCCCGTCTCGATGATCGTCGTCGAGACGAGCACGTCGAACTTGCGCTCCCAGAAGTCGTTCACGATCTGCTCGAGCACGTGCTCGTTGAGCTGGCCGTGAGCGACGGCGATGCGCGCCTCGGGCACGAGCTCCGCGAGCTGCGCGGCGACCCGGTTGATCGACGAGACCCGGTTGTGCACGAAGAAGACCTGGCCTTCGCGCAGCATCTCGCGACGGATCGCGGCACCCACCTGCTGCTCGGAGTACGGCCCCACGAAGGTGAGGATCGGGTGGCGGTCCTCGGGGGGCGTCGCGAGGGTCGACATCTCGCGGATCCCGGTGACGGCCATCTCGAGGGTGCGCGGAATGGGCGTCGCGCTCATCGCGAGGATGTCGACGTTCGTCTTCAGCTTCTTCAGCGCGTCCTTGTGCTCGACGCCGAACCGCTGCTCTTCGTCGATGATCATGAGGCCGAGGTCTTTGAACTGCACCTTCTCGGTGAGGATGCGGTGGGTTCCGATGACCATGTCGACGGTGCCGTCGGCGAGACCCGCGAGCGTTTCGCGCACCTCCTTGTCGGTCTGGAACCGGCTGAGCGGGCGCACCCGCACCGGGAACCCGGCGAAGCGCTCGCTGAACGTCTCGAGGTGCTGCTTCGCGAGCAGGGTCGTCGGGACGAGCATCGCGGCCTGCTTGCCGTCCTGGATGGCCTTGAACGCGGCACGCACCGCGACCTCGGTCTTGCCGAAGCCGACGTCGCCGGCGAGCAGGCGGTCCATCGGGATGGGCCGCTCCATGTCGGCCTTCACCTCGTCGATGGTCTGCAGCTGGTCGTTCGTCTCGACGAACGGGAACGCCTCCTCGAGCTCCTGCTGCCACGGGGTGTCGGGGCCGAAGGCGTGCCCCTTCGCGGCCATGCGCGCCGAGTAGAGCTTCACGAGCTCGACGGCGATGTCGCGCACCGCCTTGCGGGCCTTGTTCTTCGCCTGCGACCAGTCGCTGCCGCCCATCTTCGACAGCGACGGCGCCTCGCCGCCGACGTACCGCGAGAGCAGGTCGAGCTGGTCGGTCGGCACGAAGAGGCGGTCGCCCGCCTGCCCGCGCTTCGACGCCGCGTACTCGAGCACGAGGTACTCGCGCACCGAGGTGGGCTGCTGCTGGATGCCGGCGGTGCGGCTCGGCCCCTTGGGCCGCGTGCCGGTCGCCACCTCGCGCTGCACCATCTCGACGAACTTGCCGATGCCGTGGGTCTGGTGCACCACGTAGTCGCCGGCCTTGAGCTGGAGCGGGTCGACGACGTTGCGTCGACGCGTCGCGAGCTTCTTGCCCTGCCGCGCGTCGTAGCCGGCGGCACGACCGTAGAACTCGGCCTCGGCGATGAGGCCGAGCTTCGCCTCGGGCACCTCGAAGCCGCGGGCCGCGTCGGCCTGCACGAGGTAGGCGACACCGGCCTCGAACTCGTCGGGCGTCTCGTCGACGATGCGTGCCGCGAGGCCCGCCTCGGCGAGCACGTCGCGGGCGCGCTCGACGAGGCCGTGCCCCGCCGAGGCCATGACGAGCGACCAGCCCTCGCGGAGGCGCTCGCCGACGTGCTCGACCGCGCCCTCGACGTTGCCCTGGAAGCTCGGCATCGCGTTCGCCGCGACCCGCCGGGTGGCTGCGGCCGCACGCGCCGCCTGCTCGGCGGCGTCGCCGGCCACCGCACCGCCCGCGGCTCCGGCCGCAGCGACCACTTCGGCGGCGTCGCCGAGGTCGAAGCTCGAGAAGTTCCACCACACGCGGGCCGGGTCGGGCTCGCCGGGGGCGCTGTAGAGCGTGGCGTCGCGGAGCGCGCGCACGGTGAGGAAGTCGCCCGCCGCGAGGTCGATGGGCGCCTCCGCGCCATGGGTCGCCGCCATCCACGCGGCCGAGAGGAACTCGCGGTTCGTCTCGCCGAGGCTCACGGCGCGGCCCGCGACGCGCTCGGGTTCGAGCACCGCGACCGCCGCGCCCTCTGGCAGGTAGTGGGCGATCGAGACGAGCCGGTCGAGCAGCGCGGGCGCGAGCGACTCCATGCCCTCGACCGGGATGCCCTCGGCGACCTTCTCGAGCAGGGCCGAGAGGCTCGGGAACTCGTGCACCATCTCGCGGGCGCGCTGGCGCACCTGCTCGGTGAGCAGGAGTTCGCGGCTCGGCGAGAGCACGACGCGTTCGACGGGTTCGGGCAGCGAGCGCTGGTCGGCCACCGAGAAGGCGCGCAGCTCTTCGACCTCGTCGCCGAAGAACTCGACGCGCACCGGGTGGTCGGCGGTCGGCGGGAACACGTCGAGGATGCCGCCGCGGACGGCGAACTCGCCGCGTCGGGCGACCATGTCGACCCGCGCGTAGGCGAGGTCGACGAGCTCGACGGCGAGCTTGGAGAGCTCGTGCCCGCGGGCGCCCTGCACGAGCTCGATGGGGGCGCGGTCGGCGAGGTTGTCGGCGAGCGGCTGCAGGGCGGCGCGCACCGAGGCGACGATGACGAGCGGATGCTTCGCGGCCGACGCCGACCACTCGCGCATGCGGCGCAGGGCGTGCAGTCGCCGACCGACCGTCTCGGCGCTCGGCGAGAGGCGCTCGTGCGGCAGCGTCTCCCATGCGGGGAACTCGAGGATCTCGGCGTCGCCCGGCAGATACGGCGCGAGCGAGGCGCGCATCGCCTCGCCCTCGCGGCTCGTCGCGGTGACGACGAGCAGGGCGGGCGGATGCCCCGCCTCGACGCGCCGCGAGAGCAGGCCCGCCAGCAGCGGGGCGTCGAGCCCGGCCGGGGCCGAGAAGTCGGCGCTCAGCAGGGCCTCGGAGAGGGCGCCGTCGATGGTGGAGGCGCGCGAAAGCGCCGTGTTCAGACCCTGCAGATTCACCCGACGAGTCTACGCGCGGCCACCGACACGGTCAGAGGGACCCGAGCAGCTGCGTCGCCTTCTTCCGGGAGACCGGGTTCTGCGGATCGGAGACCCCGGCGATCGGCGCGTCGGCGGAGACGAATGCGTCGGCCTCCTCGGCGACCGTGCGCACCCCCGCGATGGCGGTGCGCACGAGCGGAGCCGCGCCGAAACCCGCCGTGGGGTCGCCCTTGCGCGTGCTCAGCGGCACCACGAAGAGCTCGGTCTGCGCCTCGGGAAGCGCTCGGGCCGCGACGACGACGACCGTCGGCGCGATCGCGCGACGGAGGCCAGGGACGAGGTCGATCGGCACGAAGTCCTCGAGCAGGTCGGCGACGATGCCACGGCGCCACGACTTCCCGCGGTCGCCGATGCGCACCGCCTGCGCCGTCCAGGGCGAGCCCTCGGCGCGCAGGGACGCGTCGAGGTCCTCCTCGCGACGGACGAAGCCTTGAGCGAGCAACTGGTCGACACCGAGCTGCACAGAATCGGCGGGGGTGAACCGCAGCACGAGACGCCGCCCGGTGAGGGCCCCCTGGTGCTGCAGCTCGAGGAAGCGGGCGTCGTCGGCCGACACGCTCACATTCCCCAGAGCGCGCCGACGCGCTCGTCGGCGTTCCGGTAGATCTCGGAGACGTCGGCAGCCGCGGCGGACGTCAGCTCGAGCACCGCGGAGAGGTGGTCGAGCTCGGCGCTCCATGCCGAGTACCGGCTCACGAACGCCTGCTGGGCGGCGCCGTCCCATTGGCCTGCGAGCGCGTTGGCCGAGGTGCGCAGTCGGTCGAGCTGAGCGCTGAGCTCGGCGTGGACGCCGCTCAACGTCGATGCCGAGCCGCTGAGCGTCTCGGGGGTCACACGGAAATCAGACACGGTGCGTTCCCTTCTTCTCAGGCGTTGTCGTCGTGCGCGGTGCGACGGATCGAGCGGAGCGCCTCGGCGATCCGCGCGGCCGCGGCGTCGTGGGCGGCCGCCGACTCCGCCGACGCGTGCGAGACGACGGCCGCGGGGCTCGGCTCCTCGCCGTCGCCCTGCTCGTCGGCCTCGCGCCACTCGTCCGCGAGGTCCTGCATCTGCTGCTGCGAACGGTCGCGCAGCGCGCGCGCCGCCTGCGAGTCGTCGCCGCCGGTGAAGACCGCCTCGAGCGAGGTCTCGCCGAGATCGATCCGCTGCTGCACCCGCTGCCAGTCGGCGCCGAGTTCGCCCTTGCGCGCACGGGCCGCGAGCTGCTCGCGCGCCTCATCGTTCTGCGCGCGTTCGGCCTCGATCTCCGCGTCGAGCTCGGCCTCGGCCTCGGCGAGCCGCTCGAGCGCCTCTCGGAGCATTTCGTTGACGTCCATCACACCCTCGCTGCCGCGCCGCGGGCGAGGCCCTCGGCGAGATCCGCCATCCGGAACGCAGAGTCGGAGAGGTTTGAGATCCCGGAGACCATTCCCGACACGACGTCGTACACGATGTTCACGTACTTGTACGCCTTGAGCACGTCCTGCGTCAGATCGACGAGGCTGATGCCGGCGGTGACCGCCGCGGCCACCCAGCCCGCGATCGGGATCGCGGCCTCGGCGGCGAGGATGAGCAGGCGGTCCTGGATCTTGCGCAGGATCTTGAGGATCAGCTTCGCCGCCTCCTTCGCGGCGATGGCGAGCCCCTTGAGCATCGTCGACACCGTGCCGGCCGGCCCGCTGAGCACGCCGTGCGCCTGCGAGGTGGCGGTCGCGGCGACGAGGAACGCCTCGGACCCCTTGCCCGTCCAGCTCGCCATCGACGGGAGCAGCCCCGCGGCATTCTGCGAGAGGCCGTTGAGCGCGTCGCTCGTGTGCGTCCACGCGAAGGCCCCCTCCTTCATCCGGGTCCAGTTGCCGGTGAAGGGCTTCGTGATCTCCTCGAGCAGCGAGTAGCCGAACAGCTTCTCGAAGATCCAGTCGACGCCGCCGAAGATGACGCCCGCACTCCAGCGGATGTTCTCGATCTCGGGATCGTCGGCGTGCGGCGTGACGAGGAAGGAACGCACGTCGCAGGCCTCCGTCACGTCGCGCGGGCCGGAGAGCCCGTCGCGGACGCGGTCGCCGGCCCGGCTGCCGGTCTCCTGGGCCCACTCCCCTGCGCTGTAGCCGTCCCAGAAGGCCTGGTTGAAGAGATTGCCGTCGGGCTCGCCGTAGCGCGACGGCGCGCCGTTCAGCGGCGCGCCCAGCGTGGGCGAGGCGGGCGGGGCGTAGGGCGACGGGTTCAGCCCGAGCTGGCGGGCGACCGCGCCGATGCGGTCATGCGCCTCGCGCTCGGCCGAGACGTAGCTCTCGCGGGTCTGCCCCATGCGCGAGGCGCCCTCGTCGAAGACCCGCGCCGAGAGGTCGAGCGCCTGGTCCGCGACGTCGAGGAGCGCGTCGTTGATCGGGAGGAGCATCTGCAGGATGAGCCCCATGTCGCCCGCGTCGAGTGTCGCGTATTGGCGGAGGTGCTGCTTGACGGCGCGACTGTGGTCGCCCTGCCGCTCGAGCACCTGCTCCGCCAGGGCAAGATTGTTGAAGTCGACCTCGATGGCACCCACCTCTTCCGCAGCCGTGCGCTTCTCGCGCACGAGTCACCCTACCTGCTGCTTCGTCGCTCTCGAATGCGGGTTCCACCATTCGGCGGGCCTGCGTCAGTGCACGCCGATAGCATTGGCGCCGCACGCGAAACGCAGGAGGACGCATGATCATCGCCGCCGCAGACGGCTCGGCCCTCGGCAACCCCGGCCCGGCGGGCTGGGCCTGGTACGTCGACGACGAGCGCTGGGCCGCCGGCGGGTGGAAGCACAGCACCAACAACGTCGGCGAGCTCACCGCAGTGCTCGAGCTGTTCCGCGCGACCGCGCACCTCGACGACGAGCTGCTCGTGCAGTGCGACAGCCAGTACGTCATCAACTCGGTGACGAAGTGGATGCCCGGATGGAAGCGCAAGGGCTGGCGCAAGGCCGACGGCAAGCCCGTCATGAACGTCGAGATCCTGAAGGAGCTCGACGCCGAACTCGTCGGTCGCCGCTACCGCTTCGAATGGGTGAAGGGCCACGTCGGCCACCCGATGAACGAGGCCGCCGACGAGCGCGCGCGGGCGGCCGCCGAGGCGTTCAAGAGCGGGCGGCCCGTGCCCTCGGGCCCCGGCTGGTCGGACGGCGGCGAGCGCGTGGCATCCGGCCCTGAAATCGACGAAGCGGTCGACGAGATCGACGACACCGCCGACGATGCGGTGAGCGACGCCGACGAGGTGCCCGCGACGCTCTTCGACCTCGACGAGGCGCCCGACGCGTGGCAGACCCTCACGGTAGAACTCTCGACCGAGGAGCACGAACGCCTCGTGCAGCGGGCGCGCGCCGAAGGGGTCTCGCCCGAGGAGTTCCTCCGCGGGCTGATCTGACGGTCGCGCCCCGCGCTCAGGCCGGCGAGTGGAACCGCTGCTGCGCGGCGACGAGCCCGTCGGAGGCGATCGCCTCGACCGCGTCGGCAGCCTCGCCGATGAGGATGCCGAGCGTCTGCCGTTCGGTGCCCGAGAAGTCCTTGAGCACGAAGTCGGCCGGGTCCTGGCGGCCGGGCGGGCGTCCGACGCCGACGCGCACCCTGAGGTAGTCGGGGCCGAGCGCCTTCGAGATGTCGCGCAGCCCGTTGTGGCCGCCGTGACCGCCGCCCTGCTTGAGCTTCACGGTGTCGAACGGCAGGTCGAGTTCGTCGTGCACGACGATGAGCCGCTCGGGCGGGATCCCGTAGAACTTCACGAGCGCCGAGACCGGACCGCCCGAGGTGTTCATGTACGAGTTCGGCTTCGCGATGACGAGCTTCGGCGCGCCGGGGCGCACGAAGCCCTCGGCGACGCGCGACGGCGTCTTGTGGCTCTTGAAGGCGGCGCCGACGCGCGAGGCGAGTTCGTCGGCGACCATCTGGCCGACGTTGTGGCGGTTGCCGGCGTACTGCGCCCCGGGGTTGCCGAGGCCGACGACGAGCCAGGTGTTCGCGGCCACGATGGGTTCCTTCCGGGGGCGCAGGCGGTCGAGGAGTCCGATGATCGTCTCCGTTCGCGAGATTCGAGAGAGCGTGCCGGTGACAGCACGAGGGCCTGCGGCCCGCTCCGAGCGTACCCGGAGCGGCGCCGCAGGCCCCTGCGAAGCGGTGTGCTTACTCGGCCGACTCGGCCGCGGCCTCTTCGGCCGGAGCCTCTTCGGCCTCGGCGGCCTCGGCGGTCTCGCCGAGGTCGACCTTCTGCGGGGTGTGCACGTTCACGACGAGCGCGTCGGCGTCGCTGAGGAGCGTCGCGCCCTTGGGCAGCTCGACGTCCTTCGCGTGGATCTGGGTGCCCTCTTCGAGGCCCTCGACCGACACGACCACGTTCTCGGGGATGTGGGTCGCCTCGACCTCGAGCGAGAGGGTGTGGGCGTCGAGGTCGGCGATGGTGCCGGCGGCGGGCTCGCCCTCGACGTGCACGGGAACCTCGACCTGGACCTTCTCGCCCTTCTTGACGACGATAAGGTCGAGGTGCTCGATGATCTGGTGCACCGGGTCCTTCTGGACGTCCTTGACGAGGACGAGCTGGCTCTTGCCGCCGATCTGGAGGTCGAGCACGGCGTTCGCCTTGCGGATGAGGAGGCCCACCTGGTGCGCGGGCACGGTGACGTGCTGCGGCTCGGTGCCGTGGCCGTAGATCACGGCGGGGATGCTGCCGGCGGCGCGGATCTTGCGCGCTGCGCCCTTGCCGAAGCTCTCGCGGGCTTCTGCGATGACCTTGTTGTCGTCGTCCATGATGTCTCCTAGATAAAGCGGGCGCACGGCCCAGATCGTGTGTCTGTCGTTTCGACTCGAACGCGCGCAGTGACCTGCGCAGAGCGTGAGGAAAAGCCGTGGAGCCTGCTCCTACCGCGTCGATCACGGATGCCTCGCCGACCGTTCGCACGGGCGGCGGAGCGTCCCTCGCCGAAGTCCAATCGCCTAGTCTACCCGAACCCCGCTGCGCGGCCGATTCGACGGTTCGGCCCGCTCAGTCGAGGCCGGTCAGGCCGAGCGCGGTGCGCACGTCCTCGACGAGTTCGGGCGGGCTGCGGCGCACGTCGATCACGATGCCGCGCTCGTCGTCGCCGAGGGGTTCGAGCGCGTCGAACTGCGAGGCGAGCAGGCTCGCGGGCATGAACTCGTGGGTGCGGGCGCGCTGGCGCTCGGCGATGAGCTCCGTCCCTCCGGCGAGGTGCACGAACACGATGTCGGGCGCATGCACCGCGAGCCGCTCGCGATAACGCCGCCTGAGGGCCGAGCACGCGACGACGATCGGGACCCCCGCATCGAGCTCGGCGCCGATGCGCAGGCCGATGCGGTCGAGCCACGGCGCGCGATCCTCGTCGTCGAGCGGGCGCCCCTCGGCCATCTTCCGCCGGTTCGCGGGCGGGTGCAGGTCGTCCCCGTCGACGAACGGCACGCCGAAGGCCTCGGCGAGCGCGGCGCCGACGGTCGACTTGCCCGAGCCCGAGACGCCCATCACGACGAGCGGAGTTCGCAGGACCTCGGTCACGCAGCGAAACTATCGCATGCGACCCGCACCGGGATCCCGTTCGCCGCTCCTCACCGCAACACCGTGCAACCGTGAGGCGCGCTCACAGTACGCTGGAACGGACCCCACCCCTTTTCTTCGAGGAGAGTTACGTGCCTGTCACCCCATCAGCAAACATCGGCGTCGTCGGACTCGCGGTCATGGGGTCGAACCTCGCCCGCAACCTCGCCAGCCGCGAGGGCAACACCGTCGCCGTGTTCAACCGCTCCCCCGAGCGCACGCGCACCCTCGTGACCGAGCACCCCGAGGCCGGCTTCGTCGCGAGCGAGTCGTACGACGACTTCGTCGCCTCGCTGCAGAAGCCGCGCACCGCGATCATCATGGTGCAGGCGGGCAAGGGCACCGACGCCGTCATCTCCGAACTGGCGAGCCGCTTCGAACCGGGCGACATCATCGTCGACGGCGGCAACGCGAACTTCCACGACACCATCCGCCGCGAGGGCGAGATCTCGCCCACCGGCATCCACTTCGTCGGCACCGGCATCTCGGGCGGCGAGGAGGGCGCCCTCAACGGCCCCTCGATCATGCCCGGCGGCACCGCCGAGTCGTACGAGACCCTCGGCCCGATCCTCGCCTCGATCGCGGCCCGCGCGCCCGAGGACGACGCCCCCTGCGTCACCCACGTCGGCACCGACGGCGCCGGCCACTTCGTCAAGATGGTGCACAACGGCATCGAGTACGCCGACATGCAGCTCATCGCCGAGGCGTACGACCTCATCCGCCAGGGCACCGGCAAGTCGCCCGCCGAGATCGCCGACATCTTCGCCGAGTGGAACACCGGCGAGCTCGAGAGCTACCTCATCGAGATCACCGCCGAGGTGCTCCGCCAGGTGGATGCCACGACGGGCGAGCCGCTCGTCGACGTCATCCTCGACTCGGCCGGCGCCAAGGGCACGGGTGCGTGGACGGTGCAGAACGCCCTCGACCTCGGCGTGCCCGTCTCCGGCATCGCCGAGGCCGTGTTCGCCCGCAGCCTGTCGTCGCAGCGCGGCCAGCGCGCCGCCGCGGCGGGCCTCCCCGGCCCCTCGGGCGAGTTCGCAGTGGCCGACCCCGACGCCTTCATCGACGACGTGCGCCAGGCGCTCTACGCCTCGAAGATCATCGCGTACTCGCAGGGCTTCGACGAGATCATCGCGGGCGCCGCGCAGTTCGGCTGGGACGTCAAGAAGGGCGACATCGCCCGCATCTGGCGCGCCGGCTGCATCATCCGCGCCCGCTTCCTCAACCGCATCGCCGAGGCGTACGCCGAGAACCCCGAGCTCGTGGCCCTCGTCGTCGCGCCGTACTTCGCCGACGCCGTCACCGGCGCGCAGGAGGCGTGGCGCCGGGTCGTGGTCGCGGCGGCGCAGTCGGGCATCCCCGCCCCGGCTTTCAGCTCCTCGCTCGCGTACTACGACGGCCTGCGCGCCCCGCGTCTGCCTGCCGCCCTCGTGCAGGGCCAGCGCGACTTCTTCGGTGCGCACACCTACCAGCGCGTCGACAAGCCGGGCGTCTTCCACACGCTCTGGTCGGGCGACCGCAGCGAGATCGAGACGACGCCCTCGTCGCACTGACGTCCCGCGTCGGGGCGACCACACACCTCGACGATCCCACGTGCCGGGCCCGGCGCGGCCGAGCGCCGCGCCGGGCCCGCGCTCGTTCGGTCCTGTGCGCGTTCGCCGGGCCCGCCCTGGTCCGGGCGCGCGCCCGCTAGGCTCGGCGGAGGAGGTGCGCGATGCCCGAACCGAAGTGGCGCCAGGAGGGCGAGGACCCCGACTACCGATTCACGCTCGCGAACGAACGCACCTTCCTCGCCTGGATCCGCACCGCCCTCGCGCTCCTCGCCGGCGGCGTGCTGCTGCACCAGTTCGCCACCGCGCTCGACCCGCGCCTCGTCGTCACCGTGCTCTCGGTCGGCCTCGGGCTCTTCGCCGCGATCCTCAGCCTCGTCTCGTACACGCGCTGGCGGGCGAACGAGATCGCGATCCGGCACGGGCGCCCGCTGCCCTACAGCTGGGTGCTGCCGATGCTCGCCGCGATCTGCCTCGTCGTGAGCGCCGTGCTCACCGTGCTCCTCCTCACCACCTGAGCGTCATGGCGCCGCACATCATCCCCGCGACGGGCGATCCCGGGCTCCAGCCCGAGCGCACCGCGCTGTCGTGGAACCGCACGGCCTTCGCGATCGCCGTGAACGCGCTGCTGTCGCTGCGCATGGGCCTCGTGTCGAGCGAGCCGTGGCTCGTCGCGATCGGCGCCCTGCTGCTCGCCGCGGCGGGCGCGGTCGTCGTGATCGCCGTCGTGCGCCGTCGGCAGCTCTCGGGGACGCACCTCGTGATCACCGCGCCCCGCGCCGCCTTCATCGGGGTCGCCCTCACGACCTTCGTCGCGAGCGTCGGCGGCATCGCCTCGGTCCTCATCGGAGGTTCGTTCGCATGAGCGACGAACTGCGCGGCCTCGACGACCCGCCCGACGACGGCTCGCGCGACGAGGGCCCCGTGTACGGCGCCCGGCGCCGCCGGGTGCTGCGGGTCACCGTGCTGGTCGCCCTCGCCGCCCTGGTGCTGCCGCTCGTGCTCTCGGTCTGGGGGCAGGCCCAGTCGGCGGCGGCGCGAGCCTGCGCGGTGTACGTCGAACGGTTCTCGGCCGATGCCGTGGGCTCGCGGGTCTCGCTCGATCTCTTCGCCGAGGGCGGCCCGGGCTGGGTGTGCTCGGCGGTCTCCCCCGGCGGCACCGAGACCCCGCTCGCGAACCTCGGCCTCCTGCCGGGCGCGGCCCGCCCGATCGGCCCCGACGAACAGCCCACCTGAGCAGCACCCCGAGCGACCCCGACGGCGTCGCTACGGGGCTCGACGGAGGCTGCTCCTTCGAACTATCTTGATCTCGAGAGAGTTCGGAGGCCCGCATGCTGCATCACGTCCAACTCGCCTGTCCGCCCGGCCGCGAGGCCGCGCTCCGCGACTTCTACACCGGAGTGCTCGGCTTCGCCGAACTCGAGAAGCCGCCGGCGCTCGCGTCACGAGGCGGCTGCTGGTTCCGCGGCCACGGCATCGAGCTGCACCTCGGGGTCGACCCCGAGTTCGCCCCGGCGAAGAAGGCGCATCCGGGCCTCCTCGTCGCGGGGCTCGACGCGTGGGCGGACCGACTCCATGACGCGGGATACCCCGTGCACTTCGACGACGGCTTCCCGGGGATGCGCCGTTTCTACAGCGAGGACTGCCACGGCAACCGGCTCGAGTTCCTCGAGCCGATCGAGTGAGGCACCGGCGCGCCGCGCTTCACCCGGCGTCGGGTTCGTCGGGGAACACCCGCTTGTACTTCCGCCCGTCGGCGAGCTCGACGGTCTCGGCCCGCAGCAGCCCGCGGTTCACCCGCTGGTAGATCGCATTCGCCGTCACCCCGAAGCGCGCTGCGGCCTCGGCGACCGAGAGGCCCGGAAGATCGGTCGGCGCGCTCGACGGCCGCTCGCGCTTGCGCTTGCGGCTCGCCTCCTGTCGTTCGACGATCGCCGAGTCGTCGCCCGCCCAGCGGTACTTCGCCGCCGAGGGGCTGAGGCCTGCGGCCTCGCCGATCTCGTCCCACGAGGCGCCGCCGGCGAGCGCGTCGCGTGCGGCGGCGAGCACGGCCGGGTCGGCTTCGAGGGCGGCCACGAGCGCGCGGATGCCACGGAGCCGCTCGAGCGGCGAAGCATCCGTGTCGTCGCCCGCATCACCGGCGCCCGAGGCGAGCGCCTCGAGCGCGACGAGCTCTGCGAGCGCCCTCGCGCTCTCGTCGGAGAGGAACGACACGGCGACGGCCCGCTCAGCCGTTCAGCAGGCCGTTGCGCACCTCGCGGCGCAGCACCTTGCCGATGAGCGACCGCGGCAGGTCGTCGGCCGGGAGGATGCGCTTGGGCACCTTGTACGGCGTCAGGCCGTCGCGGACGAAGTCGCGGATCGCCTTCTCGTCGAAGTCGGCGCCGTCGCGGAGCACGACCACGGCCACGACCTCTTCGCCCGAGTGCTCGTCGGGGAGACCCACGACCGCGGCGTCCTCGACGTCGGGGTGCGAGCGCAGCGCCTCCTCGACCTCGCTCGGTGCGACGTTGAAGCCGCCCGTGATGATGAGCTCCTTGATGCGGTCGACGATGCGCACGAAGCCCTCGTCGTCGATCGAGACGATGTCGCCCGTGCGGAACCAGCGCTGGCCGCCCTCGGGGTCGTCGACGAAGACCGCCTCGGTCTCTTCGGGCTTCTGCCAGTAACCGGAGAACACCTGCGGGCCGCGCACGACGAGCTCTCCCTCGGTACCCGGCGCGACGTCGACCATCGGGTTCTCGGGGTCGACGACGCGGCACTCGGTCGACGGCAGCGGCAGGCCGACCGTGCCGGCCTTGCGATTCGGTGCGACCGGGTTCGCCATGAGCACCGGCGAGCACTCCGAGAGGCCGTAGCCTTCGACGAGGTAGCCGCCCGTCGCCTGCTCCCAGGGGTCGACGACCTCGGCAGAGAGGGGCATCGCGCCCGAGATGGCGATCTGGATGCCCTCGAGCGACACCCCCGCGGCGGCGGCCGACTTCGTGAGTCGGTCGTAGATCGGCGGCACCGCAGGCAGGAACGTCGCCGGGCGCTTCTTCACGACCTTCAGCACGAGGTCGGGGTCGAACTTCGGGAACAGCACGAGGCGGGCGCCCATGCTCATCGCGAAGGTGAGGCACAGGGTCAGCCCGTAGGCGTGGAACATCGGCAGCACCGCGTACACGACCGAGGTGCCGCGCGGCACGTCGGGCACCCAGGCGCGCGACTGGGCCGCGTTCACCAGCAGGTTCGCGTGCGTGAGGGTCGCACCCTTCGGGCTGCCCGTCGTGCCGCTCGTGTACTGGATGAGGGCGACGTCGTCGACCGTCGGCGCGATGATGTGCGGGTCGATCGGCTGCGAGCCGGTGAGCTCGGGCCAGCGCACGGTGCCGCGCACCTTCGTCGTGAGCGCCGCCCGCGACTCGCGCGCCTTCGGGATCGGGAGGCGCAGGAGCGCGCGCGTGAGGAACGGCATCGCCCGGGTCACGTCGACCGAGACGATGTGCGCCACGGCGACATCGGCCGGGAACGCCTGGATCGTCTCGACGACCTTGTCCCAGGCGATCACGACCCGCGCGCCGTGGTCCTCGAACTGGTGGCGGAGCTCCCGCGGCGTGTACAGCGGGTTGTGCTCGACGACGATCGCGCCGAGCCGCAGCACCGCGTAGAACGCGACGATGTGCTGCGGGCAGTTCGGCAGCACGAGCGCGACGGGGTCGCCCTTCTGCACGCCGAGCAGGCGCAGCCCCTCTGCGACGCGCTCGATCTCGTCGCCGAGCTCCCGGAACGTCATCGTGCGCTCGAAGAACTCGAGCGCGACGTTGTCGGGGTACTGCTCGACCGAGGAGCGGATCAGGTCATACAGCGACCCCTCGGGCCCCTCGATGTCATCGGGAACCCCCGCGGCGTAGCTCGCGAGCCAGGGCCGGGGCGTCGTGATCGCCATCAGCCGGGCCTACGCCTCGCCGTTGAACATGCTCGTCACCGAGCCGTCCTCGAAGACCTCGCGGATCGCGCGACCGAGCAACGGCGCGATCGGCAGGATCGTGAGCCCGTCCCACTGCTTCTCGGGCGGCAGCGGGATCGTGTCGGTCACCACGACCTGATCGATCGCCTCGTCCTGGAGGCGCTCGGCGGCCGGGTCGCTGAAGATCGGGTGGGTCGCGGCGACGATGACCTTCTCGGCCCCGCTCGCCTTGAGCGCCTGCGCGGCCTTCACGATCGTGCCGCCCGTGTCGATCATGTCGTCGACGAGCAGGCACACACGGCCCGCGACGTTGCCGACGATCTCGTGCACGGTCACCTGGTTCGCGACCTTCGGATCGCGGCGCTTGTGGATGATCGCGAGCGGCGCGCCGAGGTCGTCGGCCCAGGTGTCGGCGACGCGCACGCGGCCCATGTCGGGCGAGACGACCGTGAGCTTCTCGCGGTCGTCGGCCGACAGGCTCTCCTGGAAGTGGCGCAGCAGCACGGGCTTCGCGAAGAGGTGGTCGACGGGGCCGTCGAAGAAGCCCTGGATCTGCGCGGCGTGCAGGTCGACGCTCATGATGCGGTCGGCGCCGGCCGTCTTCAGCAGGTCGGCGACGAGGCGCGCCGAGATGGGCTCGCGGCCGCGGCCCTTCTTGTCTTGCCTGGAGTACGGGAAGTACGGGGCGACGACGGTGACGCGCTTCGCCGAAGCGCGCTTGAGCGCATCGAGCATGATGAGCAGCTCCATGAGCCACTCGTTGACGGGCGGGCCGAACGACTGCACGACGAACACGTCGCAGCCGCGCACCGAGACCTCGAACCGGGTGTAGATCTCACCGCTCGCGAAGGTGCGGTGCTCGGTCGGTGCGAGTTCGGTGCCGAGCACTGCGGCGACCTGCCCCGCGAGCGCGGGATCGCTGCGGCCCGTGACGACCACGAGACGCTTCTTGGTCTTGGCCTGCAGGCCGGGTGCGATGTTGTTCTCCAGGTCGAGATCGACGACCTTCTTCTTGCGCCCCATTGTTCGCCTTCTGCTCACTTGCCTCGTTCGCCGGACCGCGCCTCGGCGGCGACACGTGCCGCCTCCGTACCGGGTCGATGTTCTTCGACCCACCCCTCGATGTTGCGCTGAGGGGCGACGCTGAGTGCCAGTGCTCCGGCGGGGACGTCCTTCCGGACGATCGCACCGGCGCCGGTCTTCGCTCCGGCACCAAGCCTAACGGGCGCGACGAGCACGGTGTGCGAACTCGTGTGCACCTGATCGGCGATCTCGGTGCGGTGCTTGTCGACGTCGTCGTAGTTCGCGGTGATGGTGCCCGCGCCGAGGTTCACTCCGCGCCCGATGACGGCATCGCCGACGTACGAGAGGTGAGGGACCTTGCTCCCCTCGCCGATCCGCGTGTTCTTCGACTCGACGAACGCGCCGATCTTGCCGTCGGCGCCGAGCACGGTGCCCGGGCGGAGGAACGAGAACGGGCCGACCGTGGCGCCCGCGCCGATGACGGCGAGCGTGGCGTCGGTGCGACGCACGTCGGCGTTCTCGCCGACCTCGCAGTCGACGAGGGTCGTGTCGGGGCCGACCGTGGCGCCGGTCGCGATGACCGTGGCGCCCTTCAGCTGCGTGCCCGGGCGGATGGTCACGTCGGGCTCGATCTTCACCGCGAGATCGATCCAGGTCGTCGCCGGGTCCTCGACGGTCACCCCGGCGAGCTGCCAGCCGCGCACGATGAGCGCGTTCAGGCGGGCGGCCGCCTCGGAGAGCTGCGCGCGGTCGTTGACGCCCGCGACAAGCCACGGCTCGGCGACCGGGACGGCCTCGACCTCGGAGCCGGCCGCGCGGAGCAGACCGATCACGTCGGTGAGGTACTTCTCGCCCTGCGCGTTGTCGGTCGTGAGGTTCGCGAGCTGGTCGCGGAGGGCAGCCGCGCCGAAGGCGTAGATGCCGGCGTTGATCTCGGCGATGGCCCGCTCGTCGGCCGTGGCATCCTTCTGCTCGACGATGCGGTCGAATGCGCCCGCCTCGCTGCGCACGATGCGGCCGTAGCCCGACGGGTCGTCGTAGATGGCCGAGAGCACCGAGGCGGCGGAGTGGGTACCGCGGTGGCGGCCGAGGAACTCGGCGAGGGTGTCGGCGTCGAGGAGCGGCACATCGCCGTTGAGGACGAGCACGTCGCCGTCGAACCCCTCGGGGAGCGCGGCGATCGCGAGCTCGACCGCACGGCCGGTGCCGTCGATCTCGTCCTGGTCGACGAGCACGGTGCCCGGAAACCCGGTCTCGATCGCCGAGGCGACCCGCTCGCGCTCGTGGCGCACTACCGCGATGACGTGCGCGGCGTCGAGCGCGCGCGCCGTGGCGAGCACGTGGCCGACGATGGGAGCCCCGGCGAGCGGGTGCAGCATCTTCGGCAGCGAGGACTTCATGCGGGTGCCCTGGCCAGCGGCGAGGACGATGATCGCGAGATTCTGGTCGGTCATGCGGCTTCCTGTGGTTGCGGCGGCGTCGGGTCTCAGAGGGCTCCGCCACCAGGATTCGAACCTGGACCGAACAGCTCCAAAGGCTGTCGTGCTGCCGTTACACTATGGCGGATCGCGCGCCGGTCGCCCCGCGCACGCGCCCTCAAGTCTGCCATGTCGAGCGCCGCGGCATGACGCGGATGCCACGTGCCAGGCGCCCCGACGCGGGATAATGGCCGGATGAACGACGCAGACGAGGTCGACCGGATCGTCGACGACTGGGAGCGCGAACGCCCCGACCTCGACTTCGCCCCGTTGCAGGTGCTCTCCAGGGTCGCGCGGCTCGCGAAGCACCTCGACCGCGCGCGGCGTCAGGCCTTCGCACGCTCCGAGCTCGAGGCATCCGAGTTCGACGTGCTCTCGGCGCTGCGCCGGGCCGGCACGCCCTACCGGCTCTCCCCCAAGGCGCTGCTGCAGCAGACGCTCGTGTCGAGCGGCACGATGACGAACCGCATCGACCGGCTCGTCGAGCGCGGCCTCGTCACCCGGCAGACCGACCCGAACGACGGCCGCGGGATCCTCGTCGAGATGAGCCCCGCCGGCCTCACCCGGGTGGACGCGGCCATCACCCGCCTCGTCGACGCCGAGGCCGAGCTGCTCGCCCGCCTCCCGGCGGCCGAGCAGAAGCGGCTCGCGGGGCTGCTGCGCAAGCTCAGCCTCGGGTTCGACATCCTGTGATCGCGCGGCGCCCGCTCAGCGGCGCAGCACCTTGCGGGCCAGCCAGTTGCCGAGGAACTGCAGCGCCTGGACGAAGATGACGATGAGCAGCAGCGTCGCCCAGGTGATCGCCGGCTCGAACTGCCGATAGCCGTAGGTGAGAGCGAAGGTTCCGAGCCCGCCGCCGCCGATGAACCCGGCCATCGCGGTCATGTCGACGATCGCGACGACGATGAAGGTGTAGCCGAGGATCAGGGGGCCGAGCGCCTCGGGGATGACGACCGTACGGAGGATCCGGATCGGGCCGGCCCCCATCGCCCTGGCCGCTTCGATAGCGCCCGGGGAGACCGTGATGAGGTTCTGCTCGACGATGCGCGAGATCGCGAAGGACGCGGCGATCGACAGCGAGAAGATGAGCGCGTCGTTGCCGATGCCGACGCCGATCACGTACCGGGCGAGCGGCTGCACCGCGGCGAGGAAGATGATGAACGGGATCGGGCGGAAGAAGTTGATGACCACGTTCAGCAGGTTGAACACCACGCGATTCGGCAGCAGGCCGCCGGGCCGGGTGCTGTAGAGCACGACGCCGAGCACGAGACCGATCGCCCCGCCGATGAGCAGCGTCATCGTGACCATGTACAGGGTCTCGTACGCGGCGACCCAGAACTCCGGGCCCAGTTCGAACAGGCGATCCATCAGGCGACCTCCGTCACTTCCACGCGCGCGGCGATCGAGGCGAGCGCGGCGTCGATCGAGGCGTCCTCACCCCTGATCGCGAGCGTCAGGTGACCGAACGCCCGGCCCTGGATGTCGTTGATGCCGCCGTAGACGAGCTCGAAGTCGAGGCCGGCCTGGGCGAGCTCGAGGAAGACCTGCGCCTGCGAGGCGTCCCCGTCGCGGAAGGAGATCGTGACGATGCGCCCTTCGTGGCGCTCGCGCAGCACGGCGAGCTCTGCGGGCGAGGGCACGCCCTTCACGACGGTCGAGACGAAACGCTGCGACGAGGAGTTCTGCGGGGTCGAGAACACGTCGAACACGTCGCCGTCCTCGATCACGCGGCCGCCGTCCATGACGGCGACCTTCGTCGCGATCGACTGGATGACGTCCATCTCGTGCGTGATGACGACGATGGTGACGCCGAACTCGCGGTTCACTCGCTTGAGGAGCTCGAGCACCTCCTGCGTCGTCTCGGGGTCGAGCGCGCTCGTCGCCTCGTCGGCGAGCAGGAGCCGCGGCGAGGTCGCGAGCGCGCGAGCGATGCCGACGCGCTGCTTCTGCCCGCCCGAGAGCTGCTCGGGGTAGGACTTCGCCTTGTCGGAGAGCCCGACGAACTCGAGCAGTTCGGCCACGCGCGGCGCGATCTCGGCCTTCGACCAGCCCGCCACCTTCAACGGGTACGCGATGTTGCCCTGCACCGTCTTCGAGGTGAAGAGGTTGAACTGCTGGAAGATCATGCCGATGCCGAGCCGGATCGTGCGGAGCTCCCGCTCGGGCAGCCCCGTGATCTCGCGACCGTCGAACTCGATCGAGCCCGAGCTCGTCGGCTCGAGCGCGTTGATCAGTCGCACGAGGGTCGACTTGCCGGCGCCCGAGTAGCCGATGATGCCGTAGACGTCACCGTGCTCGATGTCGAGGGTGACGTCGTCGACGGCGACGACCTCGCGGCCGCCCTTCTCTGGTGCCGGGTACGTCTTCGTGACGTTCTTCAGGGCGACGAGCGCCATGGTGTCTCTCCTCCGGACTCGTGGTCCTCTGGAAACGCGCATCGGGCGGTGGGACCTCGTGGGTCGCCACCGCCCGCGCGGCGGAACGGGTGGAACGGGATCAGCCCTTGGCGGCCTTGGTGTCGGACTCGACCTTGGCGAGCGACTTCTCGAGGTCGGCGACCGGGGTGGTCACCGGCACGCCGGTGCCGCCGGAGGCCTCGACGAGGCCGGCCTGCACCTCGGGGTCGGTCTGGAAGATCTCGACGAGCTTCTTGTAGGTCGCGTTGTCCTTGTCTTCGGCGCGGGTCGCGAAGATGTTGACGTAGGGCAGCGCGTTGGGGTCGCTCGGGTCGTCCTTCGCGATCGCGTCCTCGAAGGTGAGGCCGGCGTCCTCGACGAAGTCGTTGTTGATGACCGCGGCGGCCACGTCGGGCAGCGAGGTCGGGGTGAGCGACGCCTCGAGGGCGGTGACCTTGACGCGCGAGGCGGCCTCGTCGACGTCGGCGAGGTCGGAGAAGATCGTGCCGCCGCTCTTCAGCTCGATGAGGCCGGCCGACTGCAGCACGAGCAGCGCGCGAGCCTGGTTCGACGGGTCGTTCGGCACGGCGACGGTCTCGCCGTCCTTGATGTCGTCGGCCGACTCGTACTTCGTCGAGTAGAGGCCGAGCGGGTAGATCGCGGTCGCGCCGACCGGAGTGAGGTCTTCGCCGGCCGATACGTTGTAGTCGGCGAGGTACACGATGTGCTGGAACTGGTTGAGGTCGAGCTCGCCCTCGGTGGTCGCGGGGTTCGGCTGCGCGTAGTCGGCGAAGTCGACGATCTCGATGGTGATGCCCTCGTCGGCCGCGGCCTCTTCGAACGCGGCCCACTGCGGGTCGCCCTTGCCGACCACACCGATCTTCACGACCTCGCTCGCCGCGTCGCCGTCGCCGCCCGCGGCGGGGGTCGCGCAGGCCGCGAGGCCGAAGATGAGGGGCGCCGCAGCGAGTGCGGCGATGAGCTTCGTGGTGCGGTGTGACATGGGTTCCCTTTCGCTACGGGCGCCGCGATCAGGGTGCGGATGGGCGTGGAGCAGGCATGGCTCCGCCACCGTTGGTTTTCGGCGGGGGCTTCGATGCCGCGATCGCGGGCGCATGTCTACGCTAAGCGAAGGTTCTTCGCCCTGTTGACCACGTGGTCACAATCGGTCACAGCTTCTGCGACGTCAGGCTTCGAGAATCTCAGATACTTCGAGCCAGCGGGTCTCGAGGTCGGCGACGGCGGTCTCGAGCGCACGCAGCTCGTCGCCGAGGGAGCCGAGCCCCACGTAGTCGGACTGGTCGTGACGGGCGAGCTGCTCGTGCTTCGCGGCGATCTCGCCCTGCAGCTTCTCGAGCTTGCGGTCGATCGCGGAGAGCTCCTTCTCGGCGTTGCGGCGGTCGGCGCCCGAGAGCGCCTCCGCAGGCCGCGCGGCGGGTTCGGCCTCATCTGGTCTCGAGACGCGTCCGGCTGCGCCGGGCGCTCCTCGACCGGCGGAGGCCTCACCGGAGGCGCGCGCGGCATCCACCCCCGCCCGCAGCTCGAGGTACTGCTCGATGCCGCGCGGCAGGTCGCGCAGGTGCCCGTCGATGATCGCGAGCTGCCGGTCGGTGACGCGTTCGATGAGGTATCGGTCGTGCGAGACGACGAGGAGGGTGCCCGGCCACGAGTCGAGGAGGTCCTCGATGGCGGCGAGCATGTCGGTGTCGAGGTCGTTGGTGGGCTCGTCGAGGATGAGCACGTTCGGCTCCTGCAGCAGGATGAGGAGGAGCTGCAGGCGGCGCTTCTGCCCTCCCGAGAGGTTCTTCACGGGCGTCGAGAGCTGTGCGCTCGTGAACCCGAGCCGCTCGAGCAGCTGCCCGGGGGTGAGCTCGACGGCCTTCGAGCCCTCGCCGATCGAGTAGCTCGACCGCTGCTCGGCGACGACCGCGGAGACGCGCTCGTCGGCCCACTCGGCGAGTTCGGCGAGCTCCTGGCTGAGGGTCGCGATGCGCACCGTCTTGCCGCGCTTGACCCGGCCCGTCGTCGGTTCGACCGCGCCCGTGACGAGTCCGAGCAGCGTCGACTTGCCGGCGCCGTTCACCCCGAGGATGCCGGTGCGCTCGCCGGGCGCGATACGCCACTCGAGCTCGTGCAGCACCGTCTTCACCCCCGTCGGCGACTCGGCCGACGGGTACTCGACGCCCACGTCGAGCAGGTCGACGACGTCCTTGCCGAGGCGCGACACCGCGAGCCGCGACAGCTCGACGGGGTTGCGCACGGGCGGCTCGTTCTCGATGAGCTGGTTCGCCGCCTCGATGCGGAACTTCGGCTTCGAGGTGCGCGCGGGCGCACCGCGCCGCAGCCACGCGAGCTCCTTGCGCATGAGGTTCTGACGCTTCGCCTCGCTCGCGGCGGCCATGCGGTCGCGTTCGACGCGCTGCAGCACGTACGCCGCGTACCCGCCCTCGAAGGGTTCGACGATGCCGTCGTGCACCTCCCACGTGGCCGTGCAGACCTCGTCGAGGAACCAGCGGTCGTGCGTGACGACGACGAGCGCGCCCTGCCCCTGCGGCCAGCGACTCTTCAGGTGCCGGGCGAGCCATGCGATGCCCTCGACGTCGAGGTGGTTCGTCGGCTCGTCGAGGAACAGCACGTCCCAGTCGTCGATGAGGAGGGCGGCGAGACCCACCCTGCGGCGCTGCCCGCCCGAGAGGCTGCCGATCTGCGCCTGCCACGGGACATCGGCGAGGAGCCCGCCGATCACGTCGCGCACCTTCGCGTCGCCCGCCCACACGTGCTCGTCGATGCCGCCGACGACCGCCTCGGCGACCGTCTTCGCCGGGTCGACGACATCGGCCTGGTCGAGCATGCCGATCCGGATGCCACGGCGCTGCGTGACCCGGCCGCCGTCGGGTTCGAGGCGACCGGCGAGGAGCTTCATGAGCGTCGACTTGCCGTCGCCGTTGCGGCCGACGACGCCGACGCGGTCGCCCTCATCGATGCCGAGGGTCACCTCGTCGAAGACGGTGCGCGTCGGGAATTCGAGATGCAGGCGCTCAGCGCCGAGGAGGTGTGCCATGACCTGTCAAGGCTAGCCGCCCGGGGACGACTCGGCGGTCGAGTTGCGACGAAGGAGCGTATCGAGACCCCGCGCCACGAGATGCTCGTCAGCTGCGCAGCACTCGCGCCCCGTGCACCGCGCCGTGCACGTGCAGGGCGTTGAGGCGTGCCGCCGAGAGCGCGACCTGCAGTTCGATCGCCGAGTCGGCGTCGTCGACGAGGAACGCGACCGTCGGCCCCGAACCGGAGACGATGCCGGCGAGCGCGCCGTTCGCCTCGCCGAGCTCGAGGATCGTGCCGAGGCCGGGCGCGAGCCCGAGGGCGGCGGCCTGCAGGTCGTTGTGCAGCGCCGCCGCGAGCTGCCGGGCGTCGCCCGCGCGGAGCGCCTGCAGCACCTCGGCGTCGACGACGGGCGAGGCGATGCCGGGGTCGGCGCCCGGGTCCGCCTCGCGGCGCCGATCGAGCTCTCGGTACACGCCGGGGGTCGACAGGCCGAACTCGGCGACGGCGAGCACCCAGTGGAACGACCCGGTCGCCAGTGCAGGGCTCAAGCGGTCGCCTCGGCCCGTGCCGATCGCGGTGCCGCCCGTGAGCGAGAACGGCACGTCGGCGCCGAGCTTCGCGGCGAGCCCGTGCAACTCGTCTTTCGTGAGGCCCGTGCCCCACAGCGCGTCGCACGCCACGAGGGTCGCCGCGGCATCCGCCGAGCCCCCGCCCATGCCGCCCGCGATGGGCACGTGCTTCTCGATCTCGAGACGCACACCGCCGGGCACGCCCGCGGTGCGCGCGAGCAGCTTCGCCGCCTTGATCGCGAGGTTCGACCCGTCGGCCGGCAGGCCCGACACGTCGATCGAGCCGCCGAACACGACGCTGAACTCGTCGTCGGGCCACGCCCGCACGTCTTCGTAGAGCGAGACCGCCTGGTACGCGGTGGCGACGTCGTGGTAGCCGTCGGGCTGCACCTCGCCGACGCGCATGAACAGATTGATCTTGCCGGGCGCCCGGACATGCACTGCCTCGTCGGCCCAGGCGATCGTCATGCCCCCACGCTACCCGACGGTTCGCCGGGCGGGGCGGTCACGGAACGGCCGGGCGAGCCGTCAGGCCTCGACGGCGGCCAGCCACTCGCGCATGCGCGCCTTCAGCTCGGCGAGGCGCTCGTCGCCGGGCAGCCGACCCCAGGTGAGGCCGATCGCGCTGCGCCCGCCCGCGCGGTCGCTCGCGCTCGCGAGCACGAACTCGCCGCCCTCGAGCGGGAAGCGCGCGGTCGGATGCTTCGCCGTCACGTTGAGCGCGAGCGGCGCCGTGCCGAGCTCCCGCTCGACGACGGCCGCGAGCGCGCGCAGCGCGACGGTCTTCTCGAGCTCGACGGTGCGGGTGACGCTCGCCTCGTACGTGCCGTCCTGACGCTGTCCGGGGCGGCGGATCCCGCGGGCCTGCTCGTACGCGACCGTCACGTGCTGCGCCCACCACGGATCGACCCCGTGCTCGGCCACGAGCCAGGTCGCGATCGCCTTGTGCACCCACGCGTCGCGCTGCGCGCCCTCCTCGTCGAGGCGGGCGAACCACGTCTCGCGGGACTCGCCCGTCGCCTGAGCGACCGCGTCGTCGCCGACGTTCGCGGTGTTCGCGTTCACCGGGCCGGATGCCACGTGGTCGCCCTCGCTCAGGCCTTCGCCGCGCGGGCCACGCGCAGGAAGTCGGCCACGACGAGCTGCTCGCCGCGCGCCTGCGGGTCGACACCGGCAGCTTCGAGCACCGCCGCAGCCGAGGCGGCCGAGCCGCCGAGCACGCCCGAGAGCGACTGGCGCAGCATCTTGCGGCGCTGCTGGAACGCGGCGTCGACGAGCGCGAACGTCGCGAGCCGCTCCTCCTCTGAGCCCGGCATCCCGTCGTGACGGTCGAAGCCGACGAGCACCGAGTCGACGTTCGGCACCGGCCAGAACACCATGCGCGACACCTGCCCCGCGGTGCGCCACTTCCCGTACCAGGCGGCTTTCACGCTCGGGGCGCCGTAGACCTTCGAGCCGGGCTCGGCGGCGAGGCGGTAGCCGACCTCGGCCTGCACCATGACGATGCCCGAGCGCAGCGAGCCGAAGTGCTCGAGCAGGTGCAGCAGCACCGGCACCGAGATGTTGTACGGCAGGTTCGCGACGAGCCGCACCGGTTCGCCGGGCAGCTCGGTGACGCGCATCGCGTCCTCGGTGACGACGGTGAGCCGGGTGCCCGGCTGCATGATCGACGCGGTGTGCGGCAGCTGGGCGGCAAGGCGCTTGTCGATCTCGACGGCGACGACGTCGGCGCCGGCTTCGAGCAGGCCCAGGGTCAGCGAACCGAGGCCGGGGCCGATCTCGAGCACGGTCTCGCCGCGCTCGACGCCGGCAGTCTGCACGATGCGACGCACCGTGTTGCCGTCGTGCACGAAGTTCTGGCCGAGCTTCTTCGTCGGCGTGACGTCGAGGAGCTCCGCGAGGTCGCGGATCTCGGCGGGCCCGAGCAGGCGCGCCTGCGGCGGGCCGTCGGTCTCGGCCTCGTGGCGGTGCGCGGTCACTCCGCGTCGCCCGTCGTCGTCGTGATCGCCCCCTGCACGGGGTCATCCTCCCACGAGCCGTACACGGCGAGCGTGTTCGACGCGAGTTGCGCGCAGAACTCGTCGAGCGGGGCGCCGAGGGTCTCGGCCATGAATCGCACGGTATGGGGCACGAGGTAGGGCGCGTTCGGGCGCCCGCGCAGCGGCACCGGCGTGAGGTACGGGGCGTCCGTCTCGACGAGGATCAGCTCGCGCGGCAGCACCCGGAGCGACTCGCGCAGGTTCTCGGCGTTCTTGAACGTCACGTTGCCGGCGAACGAGCAGTACCAGCCCTCGGCGGCGGCGATGCGGGCGAGGTCGACGCCGCCCGAGTAGCAGTGGAACACCGTGCGCTCGGGCGCGCCGACCCGGCGCAGCGTCGCCACGACGTCGTCGTGCGCGTCGCGGTCGTGGATCTGCATGGCGATGCCGTGCCGCTTCGCGATGTCGATGTGCGCCTCGAAGGAGCGGAACTGCGCGGGCCGCCCGGGCTCCTCGGTGCGGAAGAAGTCGAGCCCGGTCTCACCGACGGCCCGCACCCGCGGCTGCGCGGCGAGCGCGTCGATCACGGCGATGGCCTCGTCGAGCGAACCGGATGCCTCGAGCTCGGGCGCCTCGTTGGGGTGCAGCGCGACCGCGGCGAGCAGCCGCGGCTCGCGCGCGGCGAGCTCGGCCGACCACCGGCTCGTCGCCACGTCGGTGCCGACCTGCACCGCACCCGCGACGCCGACCGACGCGGCACGCTCGAGGTGCTCGTGCACGTCGAGCAGCGTCTCGGGGCGCCCGGGAGGGGCGTCGCCCGAGGGCTCGAGGTGGGTGTGGTTGTCGTAGACCGCGACGGGCAGCGGTTCGGGCAGCGGCGGGTATTCGGGCGTCACCCGCTACTCCGCGACCTCGACGCGCGGGAACAGCGCCTCGAGCGGCGACACCTGCGTGCCGAGCGGGGCCTCGTACGCGCGGTCGATGCGGGCCTCCTGCACCGTGCCGGGCGCGCCGAGCGCCGTCCACAGCTTCTCCGCCGCGACGGGCGTCACCGGCGAGAGCAGCACCGCGAGGGTGCCGAGGCCGCGGTAGGCGGTGGCGAGCACCGTCTCGAGCCGCTCGCGGTTCGCCGGGTCCTTCGCGAGGGCCCACGGCTCCTCGGCGGTGAGGTAGCCGTTCAGGGCGTCGACGAGCTCCCAGGCCGAGGCGATCGCCTCGTGGATGGCGATGCGGTCGACGGCCTGCCACGCGGCATCCGTCGCCCGGCGCTCGACCGAGGCGATCTCGATGTCGGCGGGCTGCAGGGCACCGGCCGTCGGCACGGCGCCGTCGCAGTAGCGCGTGATCATCGCGACGACGCGCGAGGCCAGATTGCCGAAGCCGTTCGCGAGCTCGGCCTGGTAGCGGGCCGCGAGGTCCTCCCACGAGAACGAGCCGTCCTGGCCGAACGCGATCGCGCGCAGGAAGTAGTAGCGGAACGCGTCGGAGCCGAACGTCTCGGTGATCTGCTCGGGCGCGATGCCGGTGAGCTTCGACTTCGACATCTTCTCGCCGCCGACGAGGAGCCAGCCGTGACCGAAGACGCCCTTCGGCACCTCGAGGCCCGCAGCCATGAGCATGGCCGGCCAGATGACGGCGTGGAAGCGCAGGATGTCTTTTCCGACGATGTGCTGCGCCGGCCAGCGGCGGGCGAACTCCTCGTCGTCCTGGCCGTAGCCGACGGCGGTGATGTAGTTGAGGAGGGCGTCGAACCAGACGTAGACGACGTGGCTCTCGTCCCACGGGACCTTCACGCCCCAGTCGAACGTCGAACGCGAGATCGACAGGTCGGCGAGGCCCGAGCGCACCCAGCCGAGCACCTCGTTGCGCGCCGACTCGGGCTGCACGAAGTCGGGGCGCTCGTCGTAGAGCGCGAGCAGGCGGTCGGCGAACGCCGAGGTGCGGAAGAAGTAGTTCTTCTCGTGCAGCAGCTCGACCGGCTTCGAGTGGATGGCGCAGACGAGCTGCCCCTCGTACTCCCCCGCGCCGGGCACGAGGTCGGACTCCTGCTTGTACTCCTCGCAGCCGACGCAGTAGTAGCCCTCGTACTCGCCCGTGTAGATGTGGCCGTCGTCGTAGAGCTTCTGCAGGAACTTCTGCACGTTCTCCTCGTGACGCGCGTCGGTCGTGCGGATGAAGTCGTCGTTCTCGATGTCCACCGTCTCGAGGAGCGGGATCCACGCGTCGGCCACGAGCTTGTCGGCCCACTCCTGCGGGGTGACGCCGTTCGCGGTCGCGGTGCGGAGGATCTTCTGGCCGTGCTCGTCGGTGCCCGTCAGCATCCAGGTGTCGTCACCGGCCTGCCGGTGCCAGCGTGCGAGCACGTCGGCGGCGACTTCGGTGTACGCGTGCCCGATGTGGGGCACGTCGTTGACGTAGAAAATGGGCGTGGTGATGTAGAACGAGGAGGCTTCGGCCATGCGCTCAATCTTATGGGCGAGCGGATGCCACTTCGTCCGTGTTACCCGGCCGGCATAGCCGTTACCCGGGCGGCCTAGCCGCGCCGGGCCTCGGCTTCCGCCACCGCCGCCTCCTCGGCCCGCCGTTCGCGACGACGCCGCCGCACGCTCCCGTCGCCGATCGCGGGCGGCACGGCCTCGGTCACGTCGAGGTGCTCGTGCGGGGTCGGCACGCCGAGGGTCACGTCCTGCTCCTTGATCGCGGGCTCGCGCACCCGCTGCCCCGGGTACTCGACGACGCGCATGCCGAGCACGATCTTGCCCGGGGCGTCGCGGCGGTCGAGCGCCCGGTAGGCCTCGGCGACCTCCTCGAGCGGGAACACGTCGGCGATCGGCAGACGCACGCGTCGTGCGGAGACGAGGGCGGCGACCCGGCCGAGGGCGACGACATCGCCGGCGACCGCGGCGACCGCGTCCTGCCGTTCGACCGCCGCGCGGTCGAGCACGGTGAGGATCCGCGAGCGCGGGACCCCGAGCTCGAGCGCCGCGGCGGTCTCGCCGCCGAGGAAGTCGAGGAACGCCGACACCGGGCGGGCGTGCTCGGTCGCCTCGACGATCGCGCGCGCGCGTTCGGCGAGCCCCGGCCCGTACCCGGTCGGGATGACCCCGAACTGGCGCAGGAAGTCGAAGCGCTCCGCCGTCGTCGTCCCGATCACGGTCGCCCCGCGGAGACGCGCGAACTGTGCGGCGAGGCAGCCCACCCCGCCCGCGGCGGCCGTCACCACGATGGTGTCGTTCGGGCCGAGCGAGAGGCGTTCGACGGCGTTCCAGCCGGTCGTGCCGGCGACGTGCAACGACCCGGCGACCTCCCACGAGAGGCCGGACGGCTTCGGCATCAGCTGCGATTCGGGCACGACGACGTGACTCGCCTGCGCCCCGCGTGCGACGAAGCCCATGACCTCGTCGCCTCGGGCGAAGCGGGCGACGCCGGGCCCGGTCGCGATGACGACGCCGGCGAGGTCGGTGCCCTGCACGGCGGGAGTCTCGACGGGTGGCTCGGCCCCGTGCTCGCCGCGCCTGGCGGCGCTGTCGGCGGGGTTGAGCCCTGCGGCGAACACCTCGACGAGCACCTCGCCCGGCCCCGGCCCGGGGACGGGCACCTCCTCGACCCGCAGCACCTCCGGCCCACCGAACTCCGCGAATCGGACGGCGTGGGCGCCGCCTCCGTGCGTTCCGCGCGTGACATCCATCTCGTACCTCCCTGATCGGGCGATACCCCGATTATCCCCCCGTTCGGGGGGTTCCGCGCGGGGGTTGCGCCGAGCGTCCAGAGGGGCGAGGATGCCGCGGCGCGGGCTTACTCGCCCGGCGCGCGCCGCGCGGCGAGGGCCGCTTCGTAGAGGTCGCGCTTGCCGAGGCCGGTCTCGGCGGCGACGAGCGCGGCGGCCTCCTTCAGACGCGTGCCCGAGGCGGCGAGGCCGAGCACGCGCTCGAGGGCCCCCTCGGGGTCGATCGCGGTCTCGCCCGCGCCGCCGACGACGATCACGATCTCACCGCGCACGCCGGCGGCCGCCCACTCCGCGAGCTCGCCGAGCGGGCCGCGGCGGACCTCCTCGTGGAGTTTCGTGAGCTCGCGGCACACGGCCGCCGGCCGTTCGGGGCCGAAGGCCTCGGCGAGCGACTCGAGGCTCGCGGCGAGCCGCGACGGGCCCTCGAAGAAGACGAGGGTGCGGCGGTCCCCCGCGAGCTCGGCGAGACGGCGCGAACGCTCCCCCGCCTTGCGCGGCAGGAACCCCTCGAAGGCGAAACGGTCGGTCGGGAGACCCGACACGGCGAGCGCGGTCACCACGGCGGACGGGCCGGGGATGACGGTCACGAGCACGCCCGCGTCGGCTGCGGCGGCGACGAGCGGGAACCCCGGGTCCGAGACGGTGGGCATGCCGGCGTCGCTCAGCACGAGCAGGTCGGTCTCGCGGGCGAGCTCGACGAGCTCGGCGGCCTTCTGACGTTCGTTGTGCTCGTGCAGGGCGATCAGCCGGGGCCGGTTCGCGATGCCGAGAGCGGCGATGAGCCGCTGCGTGACCCGGGTGTCCTCCGAGGCGATGACCGTCGCGGTCTCGAGCGCCTCCCGGAGCCGGGTGGAGGCGTCACCGAGATTGCCGATGGGCGTCGCACCGAGGATGATCATGCCCTCAAGTCTGTCCTAGGGTTGGGCGCATGAGTGTCGACGCGTCGGTGGAGCCCACGGGTTCCCGACTCGACGACTGGTGGGCGCGTCAGATGTCCACCCCCGCTCGCCGCCGGCTCTGGTACTGGGGCGGCCCCGCCGTCGTGACGCTGATCGCGGCCGTGCTGCGGTTCTGGAACCTCGGGCACCCGCAGCAGATCGTCTTCGACGAGACGTACTACGTGAAGGACGCGTGGACCCTGCTGCAGCACGGGTACGAGTCGCGCTGGCCCGACGGCGCCGACGCCGACTTCGCCGCGGGCGACACGAACCTGTACCTCGACGCACCCTCGTACGTCGTGCATCCGCCGCTCGGCAAGTGGATGATCAGCCTCGGCATGGCCGCGTTCGGCGCGGGTGACGCCTTCTGGTGGCGCGCCTCGACGGCGCTCGCCGGCACGATCGCGGTGTTCCTGCTGACGCTCATCGGCCGTCGCCTGTTCTCGTCGACGGCCCTCGCGGTGACCGCCGGCCTGCTCTTCGCCGTCGACGGCAACGCGATCGTGATGTCGCGCGTCGCCCTCCTCGACAACTGGGTGATGCTCTTCGCGCTGCTCGGCTTCTGGTTCGTGCTGCTCGACCGCGCGCACGCCGAGCGTTCGCTCGACGCGCGCCTCGCAGCGGCCTGGGCGGAGGGCCGCGATCCGCACTTCGGCCCCGCGCTGTGGGCGCGCCCGTGGGTGATCGCCGCGGGGGCGGCGTTCGGCGCGGCAACCGCGGTGAAGTGGTCGGGGCTGTGGTTCCTCGCGGCGTTCGGCCTCTACCTCGTCCTCGTCGACGCGCTCGCCCGCCGCCGCGCCGGGGTGCCGTTCTGGCTCAGCGCGGCGGTGCTCAAGCAGGGTCCGGTCTCGTTCCTGCTGCTCGTGCCGGTCGCGGCGGTCGTGTACCTCGCCTCGTGGACGGGCTGGCTCACGACCGAGGGGGGTTACGACCGGCAGTGGGCCGAGACGGCCGGCAACGCGGCGACCGGGCTGTTCTCCTGGGTTCCGCTGCCGCTGCAGAGCCTCTGGCACTACCACCAGTCGGCCTACCAGTACCACATCGGGGTGCACAGCGAGCATCCGTGGCAGTCGAACCCGCTCACCTGGCTGTTCATGATCCGGCCGACGAACATGTACTACGCCGACGGCGACGACGGGCTCGTCTCCTCGATCATCGGGATCGGCAATCCGCTGATCTGGTGGGCCGGCGCCGTGGCATCCCTGTATCTCGTGTACCGCCTGGCGCGCTACCGCGAGTGGCAGGCGGGGCTCATCCTCGTGGGGCTCGCGGCGGGCTACCTGCCGTGGCTCGGGTACCTCGACCGCACGGTGTTCCAGTTCTACTCGATCGCGTTCGAGCCGTACCTGCTGCTCGCGCTCGTCTTCGTGCTCGGCCTCATCGCCGGCCGACCGGGCGACGAACGGTGGAAGCGCACCCGCGGGCTCGCGGTCGTCGCGGTGTTCCTCGGCATGGTGCTGCTCGTCTCCGTGTTCTTCCTCCCCATCTGGACGGGCATGCCGATCGCGCCGACGCTCAGGCAGCTGCACTTCTGGCTGCCGAGCTGGGGCTGAGCCCGGCTCAGCCGCGCTGCGCGGCGCGGCGCACTTCGAGCTGGTCGAGCACGAGGTCGAGCCCGTAGCCGAACTCGTCGCCGAAGTCGTAGTCGTGCCCGAGGACCATCTGCTCGAGCATCTCGGCGAGGTGGGGGTAGTCGTCTGCGGGCAGTTCGAGCCCTTCGGCGAAGGCCTCGGGGCCGGTGTCGGGGGTGAACGGCAGGCTGAGCTCGGTGAGCACGAATCCGTAGATGTAGGCGTCGAGCGCCGAGTAGGCGTGGGCGGCGAGCGCGAGGTCGAAGCCGTCGTTCCGCAGTACGCCGAGCACGCGGTCGTGGTGCCGCATGACGGCCTGCCCGGGGTTCGAGCGCGACTCGAGCAGGCCGAGGGCCCAGGAATGCGCCTTGAGCACGGCGCGCATGGCGTCGGCGCGCGAGGTCATGGCGGTGCGCCACGGCGTGCCGGTCTCGAGCAGGGGGATCTCGTCGAACGCCGCGTCGGCGAGGAGATCGAGCAGTTCCTCTTTGCCGGAGACGTGGTGGTAGAGCGACATCGCCTCGGCGCCGAGCGCCTTGGCGACGCTCCGCATGCTGACGGCCGCGAGGCCGCCGTCGTCGGCGACCTGCATCGCAGCGGCGATGATGCGCTCGCGGCTGAGCGGAGTTCGCTTCGCCATCCGGGCTCCGTTCTCGAACGATGCTTGCGTCCTTACGACTGTAAGGCTATCGTGTGCAGCACAGAGACTTACAGGTGTAAGGGAGCAGCATGCGTGCAGGAGTGGTCGACCGATACGGGCCGCCGTCGATCGTGCGGATCGAAACGGTCCCCGACCCCGTCGCCGGTCGCGGCGAGGCACTCGTCCGCGTCATGGCGACGACCGTCAACTCGGGCGACGCACGCATCCGCGGAGCCCGGTTCCCGCGCGGGTTCGCCCTGCCGGGCAAGCTCGCCCTCGGCATGAAGGGCCCCCGCGCCCGGGTGCTCGGCGTGGTCTTCGCGGGCGTCGTCGAGGCCCTCGGTGCGGATGCCACGGGCGGCGTGCCGCACGCGGGCGGCACCGGCGACGCGGCATCCGCCCTCGCCGTCGGCGACCGCGTCTGCGGCATGACCGGCGGGCGCATGGGGGCGCACGCCGAACTCGTCGCCATGGCGACCTCGCGGCTCGCGCGCATCCCCGACGGGGTGTCGTTCGACGACGCGGCCGGGGTGATCTTCGGCGGCACGACCGCGCTGTTCTTCCTGCGCGACAAGGCCGCGGTGAAGCCCGGCGAGCACGTGCTCGTCGTCGGCGCATCGGGTGCCGTCGGCACGAGCGCCGTCCAGCTCGCGAAGCACCTCGGCGCCCGGGTGACCGCCGTCACGAGCGCGCGCAACGCCGAGCTCGTCACCGCGCTCGGGGCCGACGCGGTCGTCGACTACCGGGCGATCCCGCTCGAGTCGCTCGCGTCACGCGGCGAGCGCTTCGACGTCGTGTTCGACACGGTCGGCGCGCTGAACCCGGCGACCGGGCGACCGCTCCTCGCCGAGGGCGGCCGGCTGCTGCTGGCCGTCGCGAGCCTCGGTGAGATCATCACCGCCCGCGGCCCCGTGAAGACGGGCACGGCGACCGAGCGAGCCGACGATGTCGCGACGCTGCTCGGCCTCGTCGCCTCGGGCACCCTCCGCGTCGTCATCGACGAGACGCTGCCGCTCGACCGCCTCGCCGAGGCGCACGCCCGCGTCGACTCGGGCCGCAAGGTCGGCAACCTCGTGCTGCACCCGCAGGCCGCCGCGATGGGCGACGCCGGCTCCGCCGAGCGGGCGGCCTGACCGTGGAGGCGACCAGGGTGATCCTCGCCGGCGGGTGGGTCTCGCTCATGCTCGTCTACCTGCTCGGCGATGTGCTGCGCATCTTCTCGGGCGATGCCGAGCCGGGCAGGATTGGCGACAAGGCGGCCGCGAGCTGGATGTGGGTGCTCGCCGCGCTCGTCATGCTCGTGCCGATCGTCATGATCACCGTCTCGCTCATGGTTCCCGCGACGCCGCTCAAGTGGATCACGGTGATCGTCTCGGCCGCACTCGTGGTGTTCAACCTCTCGGGCCTGCCCTACAAGGGCCTCTACGACAACATGCTCATCATCGTGAGCTTCGGCTTCAACGCGCTCGTCACCTGGGTGGCGCTCGCCTGGCACCCGGCCGCGGAGTAGGGAGCACCCCGGTGGTTGAGGAGCGCCGGCGCGCAGCGACGACGCGTCTCGAAACCACACCACGCACCCGGGTTTCGAGACGCGTCCGACTCCGTCGGGCGCTCCTCAACCAGCGGAAGTCGTCCGACTCCGCCTGGGGCTCCTCAACCAGCGGGCGGGCCGACTAGTGGCCGGCGCCGCCGTCGACGAACTTCAGGCCGACGACGCAGCCGACGAGGCCCATGAGCAGGGCGATCTTCACCCACGAGACATCCGAATCACCGGTGATCATCGACCAGATGACCGTGAGCGCAGCACCGATGCCGACCCAGACCGCGTATGCGGTGCCGATCGAGATGTCACGCATCGCCCAGGCGAGCCCGCCCATCGAGAACACGATCGCGACGCCGAAGACGACCGACGGCCAGAGTTTCGTGAAGCCCTCGGACTTGCCGAGTGCGGTCGCCCAGACGGCTTCGAGCACACCGGACGCGATGAGGATGACCCACGCCATGACTGTTCACTCCTTGAGCCAGTCGTCATGTCCGGGTACTGGGTGCCCTCGTCCGGTGGCCGCATCTCGCGACCTGTGGACAGGTTAGCAAGCGGGCCTGATCAAGCCCTGTGCAGCGCGCCGAGCGCATGTTCGAGGATCATCGGCCGACCCCAGCGCCCACGGCGGCGCGCGGCGGGGCGAAGTCGAGCCGCGCCCGCACGGCGGCCTGGATCGCGGGCAGCGCCTGCACGATGCGCGCCTCGACGTCGCCGCGCACCTCGATCCACGGCACGTCCGTCGTGGCGAGCACCTCGCGGAACCGCTCGTGCAGCTCGCGGCGGAGCGGCTCGTCGTCGCACGCCCCGTCGTGCCCGAACGGGATCTCGTCGCCCGTGAGCACGTAGAGCACGGGCCGGTGCGCCGCCGCCCGCGCCTCGAGGCGCGCGGCCGCGTGCCCGAGGTCGCGCTCGTGCCGGACGGTCGTCGCGAGCACGTCGGTGTCGCACACGAGCACCGGCACCGGCACCCGCCGCAGCGCCGCATGTTCGAGGGCGAGCTGGCGGTCGACGACGAGGTCGCACTCCTCGCTGCGCCAGGGCGCGTTCGGCCCGCCCTCGCGGACCGTGGTGTACTCGCGCCCGTACTCGGGTACCCAGAGCGTGCCGAGGGCCTCGGCGAGCGCGGCCGCGAGCGTCGTCGTGCCGCTCGCCCCGGCGCCGAGCACCACGACGCGCGCCGCGAGGTGCGCCCGGGCCGCCGGGGCGAGCTCGTGCCAGTGGCCCCACGGGTCGGCGCGTACCGCGGTGGTCGACACCGGGTTCAGCTCGCGCATCGGGTCGATCTGCACCCACTCGGCGCCGAGGCGGCCGGCGAGTTCGGCGCCGTACGGGTCGCTGGTGAAGACGGCGTCGACGGGGCCCGCCGCGAGCGAGGAGATGAGTGCGGTGTGCGCCTCCCACGAGGCATCCGACTCGAAATCGACCGGGGTGTCGTCGATGGCGGCGACGACGCGCGCGGTGGGGTGCTCCTCGCGAACCCACGCGGCCCGCGCGGCGAGCGGGATCGTCTCGACGCTCGACCCGAGTACCTCGACCGTGACACGGTCGCAGGCGCGCAGCGCGCTCGTGATGAGGTGCGAGTGGCCGGCGTGCAACGGGGAGAACTTGCCGACGACGAGCCCGTGGGCGAAGCGGGAGGGGTCGAGGGTCACCAGAAGAGCCTAGATGCGTTGCCGTTCATTACGGAGCCGGCCCATCGCCGTGCCGCGCCAGCGTACCGTTGCCCGCATGGCAGACCGCGAATACGGCTTCAAGACCCGCGCCATCCACGCGGGCAACATCCCCGACCAGGTGACGGGCGCCCGCGCGCTGCCGATCTACCAGACGAGCGCGTTCGTCTTCGACGACACCGCCGACGCCGCTGCGCGCTTCGCGCTGCAGAAGTACGGCAACATCTACTCGCGTCTCGCGAACCCGACGGTCGCGAGCTTCGAGGAGCGCGTCGCGAGCCTCGAGGGCGGCCTCGGCGCCGTCGCGACGGCCTCGGGCCTGTCGGCGCAGTACATCACCTTCGCCTCGCTCGCGGGCTCTGGCGACCACATCGTCGCCAGCGCGAACCTCTACGGCGGTTCGATCACCCAGCTGGATGTCACGCTCCGCCGTTTCGGCGTCGAGACGACGTTCGTGGCGAGCAGCGAGGCATCCGACTACGCCGCCGCCATCCAGCCGAACACGAAGGCCCTCTTCGTCGAGACCATCGCGAACCCCTCGGGCGAGATCGCCGACCTCGAGGCGCTCGCCGACGTCGCGCACGCGCACGGCCTCCCCTTCATCGTCGACTCGACGCTCGCGACGCCGTACCTCAACCGGCCGATCGAGTGGGGTGCCGACCTCGTCACGCACTCGGCGACGAAGTTCCTCGGCGGGCACGGCACGACCCTCGGCGGCGTCGTCGTCGAGTCGGGGCGCTTCCACTGGCACTCCGAGAAGTTCCCGCTCTTCGGACAGCCGGTGCCGAGCTACGGCGGACTCGAGTGGTCGGGCAACTTCGGCGAGTACGCGTTCCTCACGCGGCTGCGTGCCGAGCAGCTGCGCGACATCGGGCCGTCGCTCGCGCCGCACTCCGCGTTCCTGCTCGCGCAGGGCGTCGAGACGCTGCCGTACCGCATCCAGGCGCACGTCGACAACGCCCGCGCCGTCGCGAACTGGCTCGCCGAAGACCCGCGCATCGAGCGGGTGCTGTGGGCGGGCCTGCCCGACCACCCCCACTTCGAGCGGGCGCAGAAGTACCTGCCGAAGGGCCCGGGTTCGGTGTTCAGCTTCGAGGTCAAGGGCGGCCGCGCCGTCGGCCAGGCGCTCATCGAGAACGTGAACCTCGCCTCGCACCTCGCGAACATCGGCGACGCGAAGACCCTCATCATCCACCCCGCCTCGACGACGCACGCGCAGCTCACCGAGCAGCAGCTCGTCGACGCGGGCGTCGCGCCCGGCGTGGTGCGGCTCTCGGTCGGCATCGAGGACGCCGACGACATCATCTACGATCTCGACCAGGCGCTCACCGCCGCGACCGGAGGCACGCGATGACCGACACCATCACCACGGATGCCGCCGCGGAGGCCGCGACCGACTCGCTCGAGACGGTCCGCTTCGCGAACGGGCTCTCCTGCGAGCTGCCCGCCTCCTCACCCCTCGCGAAGCTGCTGCACTCGCAGCGCACCTGGGTGGGGCCCGACGCGAAGGCGCGCCTGCGCATCCTCAACGCGGCGAAGTCGGTCGCGATCGTCGGCGCCTCGCCGAAGCCGCAGCGCTCGAGCTTCTTCGTCGGCACGTACCTCCAGCAGTCGAGCGACTACCGGCTCTACTTCGTGAACCCGATGGAGACCGAGATCCTCGGGCAGCCGGCGTACGCCAGCCTGAAGGACCTGCCCCAGGTTCCCGACATCGTCGTGGTGTTCCGCCGCGGCAGCGACATCCCGAGCGTCATCGACGATGTGCTCGCCGTCGGCGCGAAGACGGTGTGGGTGCAGCTCGGCATCTGGAACCAGGAGGCGGCCTACTACGGCGAGGAGCAGGGGCTCACCGTCGTCATGGATCGCTGCATCAAGGTCGAGCATGCCCGCTTCCACGGGGGCCTGCACCTGCTCGGCTTCGACACCGGCCAGATCACGGCGCGCAAGACCCTGCGCTGAGCGCGCGCGGGGCCGCGTCGATACGCTGAGCGCGTGCCCCGCGACCTCGACTTCTCGACCGACCCCGCCCGGCTCGACCGTGCGCTCGTGCACCGCTGGCTCTCCGAGCACGCGTACTGGGCGCTCGACCGCCCCCGCGAGACGCAGGAGCGGGCGATCGACGCCTCGCTGAACTTCGGCGTGTACGACCGTGCGACGGGTGCGCAGCTCGCGTACGCCCGGGTCGTCACCGACGGCATCACTTTCGGTTGGCTGTGCGACGTCATCGTCGACCCCGAACTGCGCGGCGAGGGGCTCGGGGTCTCGCTCGTCGAGTTCGTGCTCGCCACGCTCGACCCGATGCGCTTGAAGCGGGTGCTGCTCATCACGGGCGACGCGCACGGGCTCTACGAGCGCTTCGGCTTCGCTCCGGTCGACCGCGCCGACGACTGGCTCAGCCGGGTCGGGCCGAATCCCGTGGTCTGATCGCAGGTACTTGCCCGCGAGCTGCGTGAAACCGCCCGGCGACGCAGGAATCTGCGATCGCCTGCGGCATCCGTGCGCGTGATGCGGCGTACCCTTGGGGTGTGACAGCGTTCGTCTCTGCCCTCGATCTGTTCTCGATCGGGATCGGCCCCTCGAGTTCGCACACCGTCGGCCCCATGCGGGCGGCCCGGATGTTCGTCGAGGCCCTCGACGCCGCGGGCACCCTCGACGGGGTGACCCGCGTCTCCTGCTCGCTCTACGGCTCGCTCGGCGCGACCGGCCTCGGCCACGGCACCCCCGACGCGGTCGTCGCGGGCCTCGCGGGCTTCGAGCCGCACGACTGCGACCCCGACGCCGTGCGCAACGCATGGGGGCGACTCGGCGATGCCGGCCCCGACGGCGCTGAGATCGCACTCTTCGGCCGGCATCCCATCCGGCTCAAGCAGAGCGACATCTCGCTCGAGCCGCGCACCCGCCTGCCCGGCCACCCCAACGCGATGACCCTGCAGGCCTTCGGCGACGGCCCGCTGCCGATCGCCGAAGAGACGTACTACTCGGTGGGCGGCGGTTTCATCCGCCGCGACGGCGACGCCCCGAGCGAGGCCGAGGCGCTGCGCCACCCGCTCCCCTACTCGAACGCCGCCGAACTCCTCGCCCTCTGCGAGGAGCACGGCGTCTCGCTCTGCGACGTCGCCCGCCACAACGAGGTCGCCGTCCACGGCGAGGAGGGCATCGACGAGGGCCTCGACGCGATCTGGGCGGCGATGGCCGAGTGCGTCGAGCACGGCCTCGAGACCGAGGGCACCCTGCCCGGCGGTCTCAAGGTCAAGCGCCGCGCCCCCGAGGTGCGCCGTCGTCTCGAGGCGTACGACCACGACGAGATCGAGGCCGTGCACCACCGCGACACCTCGACCGAGTGGCTGCACGCCTTCGCCCTCGCCGTCAACGAAGAGAACGCCTCGGGCGGCCGCGTCGTCACCGCGCCGACGAACGGCGCAGCGGGCATCATCCCCGCCGTCGGTCACTACTACCTTCGCTTCGTCCCCGGTGCGGATGCGTCGGGGATCCGCCGATTCCTGCTCACCGCCTCGGCGATCGCGAGCCTCGTGAAGAAGAACGCCTCGATCTCGGGGGCCGAGGGCGGCTGCCAGGCCGAGGTCGGCTCGGCGTGCGCGATGGCCGCGGGCGCACTGTGCGCGGTGCTCGGCGGCACGCCGGGGCAGATCGAGAACGCCGCGGAGATCGCGATGGAGCACCACCTCGGGCTCACCTGCGACCCCGTCGCGGGCCTCGTGCAGGTGCCCTGCATCGAACGCAATGCGATCGCCGCGTCGACGGCGGTGTCGGCGGCGCGCCTCGCGCTGCACGGCGACGGCACCCACCTCGTCTCGCTCGACACCGTGATCGAGACGATGCGCCAGACCGGCATCGACATGATGACGAAGTACAAGGAGACGAGCGAGGGCGGCCTCGCGGTGAACGTCATCGAGTGCTGACGGGGCCGGTGTCCCCCAGACGGGGACTCTCCCGGCACGGCGCCGCATCTGCCATCGTTTCCCCATGGAAAGCGACCCGACGCTCGACCCGTCCTTCTTCTACGGCGCCGGCCTCATCGGCCTCGTCATCGGTCTGGTGATCTACCTCGCCGTCCTCGCGCTCATGCTGTGGATCGGCTACGTGATCATCAAGGCGGCCGTGCGCAACGGCCTGCGCGAGCACACGATGTGGCTCGAGAGCCGGCGCGGCCCGCTGCGCTGAGATGACGTGGTGCGGCGCCCCGTGACGGCAGGTGTCGCCCATCGTCGATCCGACCGTGCGCCGCGGCTACCGTGTCGGCATGACCGAGCCCGTCTCCCAGCCCGTCCCCGATCTCGTCAGCGCCGTCTGGCTCGCCGAGCACCTGCACGATGACGGTCTCGTCGCCGTCGACGCGACCGTGCTCGGCATCGACACCGAGCGCGGGTTCCGCTGGGTGAGCGGACTCGACGACCACCTCATCGAGGGGCACGTGCCCGGTGCGGTGTTCGCCGACCTCCTCGACGAGTTCTCGGAGCCCGGCCCGTACACCTTCACGCGGCCCGGCCTCGAACGCCTCGCCCGCGCGGCCCGAGCGATCGGCATCGACGACGACTCGAGCGTCGTCGTCTACGACACCTCGATCGGGCACTGGGCGGCCCGCCTGTGGTGGCTGCTCCGATCAGCCGGATTCACAAACGTCGCCGTGCTCGACGGCGGGTTCACCGCGTGGCGCGCAGCGGGCGGCCCCGTCGAGACCGGGTTCCGCGAGCCGCGCGCGGCGGGCGCGCTCACCCTCGCCGCGCAGCCGGGGTACTGGGCCGATCGCGACGAGGTGCGGGCTGTCACGACGGGCGAGGCCGACGGAGTGCTCGTCTGCGCGCTGCCGCCCGCCGACTTCCGCGGCGAAAGCACACGGCGCACCCGTCCCGGGCACATCCCGGGCAGTGTCAACGTGCCCGTCGGCTCGCTCGTCGACCACGAGACGCGCCTGGCGCACGACGGCGAGACCCTCGCCGCGCGCGTCGCGCCCGTGACGAGCACCGCCGGCACCAGCGGCACCGGCGGCACCGGCGGCACCGGCGGCACCGCCCCGATCATCGTCTACTGCGGCGCCGGCATCGCCGCCGCAGGCACCGCGTTCGCGCTGCGTCGCGCAGGCCACCCGGCTGCCGTGTACGACGGCTCGCTCGAAGAGTGGGCCGCCGACCCCGAGGCGCCGCTCGTCACCCACGCCTGACCGCGAAGTCCCGGTCGGGCCGGGCGTGGGTGACGAGCGCGCCGGTCGGTGCGGACCGCCTCAGCAGGCGCAGCTGATCCCCGAGCCCGCCGCACGCGCGACCGCACGCCCGTCGAGCCCGACGGCGCCGACGTTCGTGAGCGCGTCGGCGTCGCGCTGCGCGAGCCCTTCGTCGGTCTCGTAGGCGAAGCCCTCGCGCACCCAGTACTCGAAGCCGCCGATCATCTCCTTCACCGGGTGCCCGAGCCGCGCGAACTCGAGCGCCGCGCGGGTGGCCCCGTTGCATCCGGGGCCCCAGCAGTAGACGACCACCGCGGTACCCGGCCCGACGAGCGCGGTGCCCTCCTCGGCGATCCGTCGGCGCGGCAGGTGCACGGCGCCGGGCACGCGCCCCTGCGCCCACGCCTCGTCGCTGCGAGTGTCGATGAGCACGAAGCCCGTGCCGCCCGCGTCGAGCGCGGCGGCGACGTCCGAGACGTCCGCCTCGACCGCGAGGCGACCCGCGAAGTGGGCGATCGCCTGCTCGGGCGTCGCGACGGTGTCGAAGAGGGCGGCGGTTGCGAAGGCGGTGTCGGTCATGCCTTCAGCCTGTCAGGGCGCACGCTCGGGCACCGGCGGAAATCGCGACATTCCTGCGCGACATCCGGCCAGCGTCGCGCGATGCCGCACGCGGCATCCGACAGGCGGTGGATGCCCCGGGCTGCCGCCGCTCAGTCGTTCGCGAAGAACGCCGCGACCGCCGCACCGAGCGCCGCGAGGTCGGCGACGTGCGCGAGCTCGCGCGCCGAGTGCATCGACAGCAGCGGCACGCCGACGTCGACCGTGCGGATGCCGAGACGGGTCGCCGCGAGCGGCCCGATCGTCGAACCGCACGGGATCGCGTTGTTCGACACGAAAGGCTGCGTCGGCACGCCCGCTCGTGCGCAGACGCCCGCCCACATGGCCGAGCCGATGGCGTCGCTCGCATAGCGCTGGTTCGCGTTGAGCTTCAGCAGCGGGCCGCCGCCGAGCACGGGGCGGTTCGCGGGGTCGTGACGCTCGGGGTAGTTGGGGTGCACGGCGTGGCCGGCGTCGGAGGAGAGGATCCACGACGCGGCGAACGCGCGGCGGCGCTCGTCGTCGCCCGCACCGAGCCCGGCGGCGATGCGCACGAGCACGTCTTCGAGGAAAGGACCGCTCGCACCCGAACGCGACTCGGAGCCGAGCTCCTCGTGGTCGAAGGCGGCGAGCACGCTGATGTGGGCGGACTCCGAGGGCGCCGCGAGCAGCGCGGTGAGGCCCGCGTACACCGAGCTCAGGTTGTCCATGCGGCCCGAGGCGAAGAGTTCGCCGTCGCGGCCGAAGCGGGCGGGCGTCTGCGTGTCGGCGACGAGCACGTCGTGGCCGACGATCGTCGCCCCCGGCAGACCGGCGAAGCGGGCGAGCTCGGCGAGCAGGTCGTCGGGCTCCTCGCCCGCGACGCCCCAGATCGGCTGCGTGTGCCGCTGCTTGTCGAGCGTGAGCCCCTTCGAGTTCACCTCGCGGTCGAGGTGGACCGCAAGCTGCGGGATGCGCAGCATCGGGCCGGTGCGCACGAGGTGCACGGCGCCGTCGTCGGTGACGATGCGGCCGGCGAGCTCGAGCTCGCGGTCGAGCCAGGAGTTCAGCAGCGGCCCGCCGTACACCTCGACGCCGGCCTGCAGCACGCCGTCGCCTCCGGTGGTGGGGTTCGGCTTCAGCTTGAAGGAGGGCGAGTCGGTGTGCGCGCCGAGGATGTGGAACGGCGTCGTCGCCGACGCACCCTCGGGCTGCGCCCACGCGATCACGGCGCCGTCGCGCACGATCACCCGGCGCCCGGGCGTCGACGGCCACGCCTCGGTCTCGTCGAGGCGGTCGAAACCGGCGGCCTCGAGGCGACGGGCGACCTCTTCGGCCGCGTGGTACGACGAGGGCGAGGCCTGCACGAAGCTCGCGAAGTCGGCGATGTAGGCGTCGAGGTCGTTCACGGGCAGCGTCGCGGGCGTGGCATCAGACATGCCTCCATCCAACACCGCCGACCCCCGCAACGACGAACCGGCCCGGCCTCGGGCGCGCTCAGGCGAAGCGCACCGTGGCCTGCAGGCGCGAGCGCACCTCCATGACCTCGGTGCCGCCGAGGTGCGCCGAGCCCGGCAGGCCCTCGCGCACGGCGCTCGCGAGCCGCGAGGCGCGCACGAGGGCGACGATCGCCCCGCGGTTGGTGCCGCCGAACTCGATGGGATCCGCCGCGTACTGGTCGGGCACGACGACGAGGAGCGCGGTCGGCTTCACCTTCGCAGCTCTGCCGATCGCCTTCGCCCGCGCCGCGAGCGCCTTGATCGGCCGTTCGCCGTCGAGCGCCTCGCCGACGAGTTCGCCGCGCTTCATCGCGACCGGGCCGCCCCAGTCCTCCGACTGGATCGCGAACAGCCCGGTGGGGCCGAGCACGAGGTGGTCGAGCTTCGGCGGCAGGTCGCGCCCCGCGGCATCCGTCGCGAGGTCGTGCCAGATCGTGTACGCGATGCCGAGGGTCGACAGCGAGCGCGCGGTCGCCTCTTCGGCGAGCGCGTCGGCGAGCACATGGCGGATGCCACGAGGCGCGCCGCGCACGAGCGCCGGGTCGTACGGGTCGGCGATCGGCTCGCCGAGCCCGACCCATTCGCGGATGAGCCCGAGGTACCGCTCGCGGGAGAGCCCGCCCGGGTGACCGTGCGATCGGGCGAGCGGGCGCGAGTCGCGGCGGGGCCGGGGCGCCGCGGGCGCCCAGGTCGCCCGGGTCGGCTCGCTCGCGCCGCCGTTGCCGCGGTCGAACGCCGCCCGCGCGGCCGGCGTGCCGACCCGCGCCCACGCGCGCTGCACGGCGTCGAAGCGTTCGGTCGTGCCACCCGTATCGGGGTGGGCGGCGCGCAACGCGCGACGATAGGCAGCACGCAGCGCCGAGGCATCCGCGTCGGAGGCGACGCCGAGCACCTCGTACGGTGAGTCGGCGAGCGGTGAATCGGGCATGGGCTCGCTTTCGATCTGCGACCACGAGAATACCGCGCTGATCTGCACCGCGGGTCTAGACTGCGGAGCAATCCGGCCCGCGGGCCGCGGAAGCCCCGGGAGGCCGAGATGCTCGTCGACGTCAACTACTGGGCCGTCATCATCGCCACGCTCTCGACGATGGTCGTCGGCTCGATCTGGTACACCCCCAAGGTCTTCGGCAACTACTGGATGCGCGTCGCGAAGGTCACGCCGCCCGAGGGCGGTGCCGCAAGCGCCGTCGGGCCGATCCTCACGACTCTCATCGTCAGCTTCATCACCGCATGGGTGTTCGCCATCGCCGTGCAGATCGCGTGGACCGCGCTCGGCGGCAGCTACCTGTGGCTCACGATCATGGTCGGCCTCATGCTCTGGGCCGGATTCACCGCCGCCCGCTTCATCACCCACGACGCCTTCGAGGGCCGGCCCGCCGGGCTCACCATCCTGAACATCGCGCACGAACTCGTGACCGTGATCGTCATGGCGATCATCATCGGGGTGTGGCCGCCCGCCGGGACGGTGTGAACGGGCCGTTCGTCACGGACGCCAAGCACTCAGCCCGACGTCGCCTCACCCACGCGGACAGATGAGAGGCCACGTCAATTCTCGACAGGATCCGAGCGATGAGTGTCCTCACTCAATACCGAGGAGCGTGATTCGATGCTCGGTGGTCTTCATCTCGGCGAGCGGAACCCAAGCCAAAGCAGCCTCTTGCGTGAGCGGGCGAACGACGACACGCTGAAGCAGGACGTACAGGTTCAGGTCGAACCAGCCGATGCAGGCCCCGAGTGACGCAGTCGTGATGGGACCGAGCGCGACCCACGACACCGCCGCAAGAGGAATCACGACCCAGAGCAGCAGTCCCCTGACGAGGAGCATCACCAACTGACCGAGCTCTTTCACAGCGTCACTCCGCCCCTGACCATCCTTCGGCAGCGACGACGATCGAGACGAGCGGCGACGCCTGGGGCCATGCTGCCACAGAGGTCTCACGAGGGCAGCACACTCCGTTCGAGCCTGTGCCTCGAAGTTCAGCCCGCCCTCATGCTTGCGATGACCGCAAGCCTGCGCGCGCGCTCATCGTCCTCCAGCAACGGCTCGCCGGCGAGCCGGATGACTCTGCCCGACCGCGGGTCGACCTCCGCAACCTCCACGAATCCACGGCGGCTCGTCGTGTACCCGTTCGCGCGTTCCGCGATCGATGCTCGAGTCTGGGCAGGGCCGACCGCGAGCGCGACGAGCAAGGCACTCCCGCCGAGAGACAGCAGAACGAGCCCTGGCCAGAGCACTGGAACGCCCAGCAGAAACCAGAAGACCGCGGCGCCGGCGCAGGCGACGACGCAGGCCAGGAGCACGTGAGTCAGGCGGAGGTGTCGCGCGAGCGACCATCCGTCGATCGTGTGCACTCGGCTGTAGAGCGTTTGCATCAGCCCGCGAACACGCCCGGCCCGAGCAGCACAGCGAACACGAGGAGAACCACGCCGGCCACCGAGAACATCACGGCACGGAGCACCAAGATCGTGGAGGCTACATGGGCCGGAATCACGCCTCCTGAGGGGGCGACCCGTTCTACGAGTCGCCGACGCTGAACGAGCACGAACATCGCGACGGCGAGCGCGAAGGCAGCAAGCACGAACAACAGCACGAGTTTCTCGGCAGTCGGCTGCCACAGCGTTCCCGTCACGATCACCTTTCGCTTACAACGCTCAAGCGGCTCACCCCTCGGGCAGCAGCAGCATCCCGTCGTCGATGAGTTCACGCACCGCGGGCAGCAGCTCTGCGGCGAGCGCAACCTCGTCGACCTCGAGCAGCTGCGCGAGGGCGCCGATGATCGCGCCGACCGAGAGCTCCCCGTCGCAGGCACCGACGAGGGCCGCGAGGCCGGTGCCGGGTGAGACGGTGCGGCCGAAGCCGCCGCCCTGGCGCAGCAGCATCGCGGTCGGGTCGTCGTCGCCTGGCCAGTAGTGGCGCTCTTCAGTGACGTCGCCCGCGACCCGCAGGCGGAGGGCGGCGAGCGCGGCGTCGTCGAGCCGCACCTGCAGGTCGTGCGCGGCGAGCACGGCGGCGAGGTGCCCGCTGATGCCGGCGCCCTCGGTGCCGAGCGGCCCGTGCCGGCGTTCGACCCGCGCGAGCGGCGCGACGCCTCCGAGCGGCACCGTGCCCGTGGCATCCGAGTGTTCGAGAGCGAGCGGGCGCCGCAGCAGCACGTACCCGAAGCCGACGTGGTCGACGCCGCGCGCCGCGAAGTCGTCGAGCCAGGCGTCGTAGAGGCGGTCGAACTCGGGGGTGCCCGAACGGGTGCCGCCGTCGCGGATCCAGGTCGCCGCGTATTCGGCGACCGCCTGCACCTCGCGTTCGACGATCCAGTGCTCGAGCCCCGCCTCAGCGGCCCACGAAGCCGCCCGGTCGAGGCCGTCGCCACCGCCGTCGCCGCGGTACTCCCAGTTCGCGAGCAGCTGCGCGATGCCCCCGGGTTCGAGGTGCGACGCCGCACCGCGCACGACCGCCTCGACGAGCGCGTCGCCGACCATGCCGCCGTCGCGGTAGTCGTACTCGGGCACCCCCTCGGTGCGCGGCGTGATCACGAACGGCGGGTTCGACACGATCCGGTCGAAGCGCTCCCCCGCGACCGGGTCGAACAGGCTGCCGAGGCGCAGCTCGACGCCCTCGATGCCGTTGAGCAGCAGGTTCATGCGGGCGAGCACGAGCGCCCGCTCGGAGATGTCGGTCGCGACGACCTCGTCGGCGAAGCGCGAGGCGTGCATCGCCTGGATGCCGCAGCCCGTGCCGAGATCGAGCACCCGGCGGGCGGGCGTCGGCAGCATGAGCCCCGACAACGTCATGGATGCCCCGCCGACGCCGAGCACGTGCTGCTCGCCGAGCGCGTGGCCGAGGGCGAGCTCGCCGAGGTCGGAGATGATCCACCAGTGCACCGCGCCGTGCTCGTCGGCGAAGGCGTAGGGGCGCAGGTCGAGCGCGGCGAGCACCTCGCGCGCGCCGGCACCGGCCTCGCGCGCGTCGCCGGCTTCGCGCAGCAGCCCGAGTTCGACGGCGCCTGAGACGCCGAGCGTCGGCAGCGCCTCGGCCGCGTCGGCGGCGGGCACCGGCAGGCCGAGCACGAACAGTTCGGCGAGCGCCGCGAGCGGTGCGGATGCCCCGTGCTCGCCCCGTCGCGCATCGAGCACGCGCCGCGCGGGCACCCGCTCACCGCGATGCAGGGCGGCCGACGCGTCATCGCCCCACAGCGCGTCGAGCGCCTCGACGGTGTAGTCGGCGCCGCGCAGGTCGTCGGCGAGGCGGGCGAGCAGTTCGGGGTTCGGTGCGGGTTCCACCCGACCATTCAAGCGCAGAGCTCGAGGATGAGCGGGAACGGCCCGAAGCCGTCCTCGATCGTGAGATGCCCGCCGCCGTCGACGACGATGCGTTCGAGCCCGAGCCGGGCGGCGAGGCCCTCCGCCTCGACGGGCGAGTACGGGTCGTGGTCGCCCGCCACGACGACGGGCGGTTCCACGCTCGCGGCGGCGAGCGCAGCGGTGACCACCGCGACGGCATCGATATGGGTGGATGCCTCGTGGCCGGCGTCGACCGCCGCGAACTCGGTGAGCTCGGCGATCGACGCGACGACCGCATCCGACGGCGGGCCGACGAGGAGCACCCGCCGCGCGACCGGGCCCGTGAGCCCCGCGGCGGCGCGAGCCCGTGCGTGCGCGACCCACAGCATGCAGCCGAGGCTGTGCGCGACGACGGTGAGCTCGGCGGGGTCGGTGCCCTCGAGTTCGGTCTCGAGCGCCGCGAGCCACTCGGCGCGCGCGGGTGCATCGGGTTCGGGCAGTTGCGGGTAGCGCACCGCGCGACCGCCTGCGCCGAGCTCGCCGGCGAGCCAGCGCTGCCAGTGCCCCTCGGGCCGGTGGTTCTGCCAGCCGTGCAGGATGAGGACCTCGGCCATGCTCGTCCTTCGCGTTCGCCACGGGCGGCGCTCGCCCGCGGCTCCATTCAACCCGGCAGGCGCCGCCCTCGCACGACGCACGTCACGTACGCGTCATCTGCGCGACATCTCCGATTGCGCCGTGTAACCGCAGCGTCACACGGTGGGCGTAGCGTGGACGTACGATCAGTGCAGCGAGGGGAGGTCGCACGATGACAGCGTCACCGGCAGAGACACCGGCGCTCGAACGCCTGCGCCAAGACGCACGCGACGAACTCGCCGCGCTCATCGAACTGCGCTGCCGACTCGGCGAAGATCCGTGGGAGTTCCTGCCCGAGCTCCCCTCGGTCGACGAGCAGGTCGTCGCGACCCTCCGCGAAGACCGCCTCCGCTCGGCCGAATGGGCGCCGGCGCGCTCGCGCGCCTACCACCCCGCCGCCCGGCAGGGTGATGCGGCACGGTTCGAGTTCGACCTCCTCCGCGGCATCGCGCTGGAGCATCCCGAACTGAGCACCGCCGTGTGGACGGTGCTCGACCGCGTGCCCGCCGCCTGGTGACCCGCGGCCGGCCGCTCAGGCCGAGCCGGCGAGCTCCTCGGCCCTACGCCGCTGCACGCGCATCCAGGTGAAGAAGCCGAGCAGCGTGAACGCGCCGTAGAACAGGTACATGAGCGCCGAGGCGTAGTACCCCGCCGAGACGAGCAGCGGCACGCCGACGATGTCGACGGCGACCCAGATGAGCCAGAACTCCGTCCAGCCCTTCGCCATGCCCCAGGTCGCGAGGAGCGACCCCATGAAGATCCACGCGTCGGCCCAGACCGGCTCGAACGAGCCGAGCGCCCGGAAGATCGGGGTGAGCACGAGCGTGCCGCCGACGAGGAGCACGACGAGCAGCACCCGCTCGCGCCCGCTCGCCCAGCGCGGATCGACCGCCGAGGCGCCGACCGCCGCGTTGCGGTGCCTGGACCACTGCACCCAGCCGTAGATCGAGACGCAGATGAACATCAGCTGCCGCCCCGCCTGCCCGAGCAGGTTCACCGGGTTCGGGGTGTCGAAGACGGCACCCATGAAGACCGTGAAGAGCAGCGCGTTGCCGACGATGCCGACCGGCCACGCCCACACCTTGCGCCGCAGCCCGCCGAGCGCGCTCGCGAGCCCGAAGAGGTTGCCGACGATCTCGCGCCAGAGGATCACCTGGTCGCCGATGACCAGTTGCGCGTCGAACAGCCACTCGATGGGGTTCACCGCGACGCCGACGGCCCGTTCGCCTCGGCTTCGGCGGCGGCCTCGCGCGCGGCCCTTCGGCGAACTCGGAAGCCCTCGATCGCACGCCAGCCGAGGAGGAAGAGCGCGAGCGTCAGCGTTGCGACGATGACGAAGGCGAGTGCTGCGCTCTCACCGGTCAGCACGCGCAGCCCCAGGCCGCCCGCGACGGTCACCGCCCAGACGACGACCCCCGTCGGCCAGATCGCGAGCGGACGACGCCACGCGAGCGAGACGAGCCACCCGACGACGAGCGCCACGAGGAACGGCCAGCCCGTGTGCACGACGCCCGCGAGGTCGACGCCCTCGCCGTGGCTGCGACGGCCGATCATCACGAAGAGCACGACGAGCACGGCGTCGACGAAGAAGGCGCCCACGGCGCCGGCGGCCTGGGACGGGGTGTTCTGGCGGTTCACCCCTCAATCGTAGAGCCCGCCGAACGCGAGAGCCCGGCCGAACGCAAGATCCCGGCCGAACGCGAGAGCCCGGTGGGGCGGGCACGAATGCCTGCTCCACCGGGCTCACCGGATCGCGCTGCGGGTCAGAGCACCTTCGAGAGGAAGGCGCGGGTGCGCTGGTGCTGCGGGTTCGAGAGCACCTCGCGCGGATCGCCCTGCTCGACGACGACGCCGCCGTCCATGAAGACGAGCGTGTCGGCGACCTCGCGGGCGAAGCCCATCTCGTGCGTGACGACGATCATCGTCATGCCGCTCTTCGCCAGTTCCTTCATGACCTCGAGCACCTCGCCGACGAGCTCGGGGTCGAGCGCCGACGTCGGCTCGTCGAAGAGCATGAGCTTCGGCTCCATCGCGAGCGCCCGCGCGATCGCGACGCGCTGCTGCTGGCCGCCCGAGAGCTGCGACGGGTAGTAGTCGCTGCGCTCGGCGAGCCCCACGCGGGCGAGCAGCTCGAGCGCACGCGCCTTCGCCTGCGCCTTCGGGAGCTTCTTCTTCAGCAGCGTCGGCGCGAGCATCACGTTCTCGACGGCCGTCATGTGCGGGAACAGGTTGAAGCGCTGGAACACCATGCCGATGTCACGGCGCTGCTTCGCGGCATCCTTCGGGTGCAGCTCGTAGATCTTGTCGCCATGCTGCCGGTACCCGACGAGCTCGCCGTCGACCGACAGGCGACCGGCGCTCACCGTCTCGAGGTGGTTGATGCACCGGAGGAAGGTCGACTTGCCCGAGCCCGAGGGCCCGACGAGGCAGAGCACCTCGCCGCGCTTGACCTCGAGCGAGATCGAGCGCAGAACGGTGTTCGAGCCGTACGCCTTCGAGACGGCCTCGGCCTTCACCATGGGGGTGTCCGCGGCGTTCATGCGTCTCCTCCGGGTCGGTTCGAGGGCGAGGTCGCGCCCGGTTCGGCGTCGAGGTCGACCGCGGAGACCGCGCTCGTCTCGACCGTCGGCTTCTGCGGCAGCGGGCGCTGGTCGACGCCCTTCGCGAAGTGCCGCTCGAGGTAGTACTGGCCGACCATGAGGATCGAGGTGATCGCGAGGTACCAGATCGAGGCGACGATGAGCATCGGCACCGGCTGATACGTCTTCGCCGCGATGTCGGTCGTGCGGGTGAAGAGCTCGAGCGTGAACGGCACCGCCGTGACGAGCGAGGTCGTCTTCAGCATCGAGATGACCTCGTTGCCCGTCGGCGGGATGATCACGCGCATCGCCTGCGGCAGGATGACGCGGCTCATCGTGTGCCACCAGCCGAGGCCGAGGGCGGTGGCCGCCTCGTCCTGGCCCTTGTCGACGGCGAGGAGGCCGGCGCGCACGATCTCGGCCATGTACGCGGCCTCGTTGAGCGCGAGGCCGATGATCGCGAGGAAGAAGTAGCTGAACAGCTCGCTCGTGTCGAACGAGACCCACGGGTCGGTGAACGGGATGCCGATGTCGATCGTCTTGTAGATGACGCCGATGAGGCCCCAGAACACGAGCTGCACGTACACCGGGGTGCCGCGGAACAGCCAGAGGTACGCCCACGCCACCGACTTCACGACGGGGTTCGGCGAGAGGCGCATGATCGCGAGCGCGACGCCCAGCAGGATCGCGATGACCATCGAGTAGATCGTCAGCTGCAGGGTGTAGCCGGCGGCCTCGACGACGCGGGTGTCGAAGAGGTACTTGCCGACCTCGGGCCAGTTGTAGACCGGACGGTTGATCGCGGCGTCGACGATGAAGAGCACGGCGAGGGCCGCGAGCACGACGGCGAGCACGGTGCGCCACGGGTGGCGCAGCTTGATCGCCTTGATGGCCTCGGGCGGGGTCTCCGCTCCGGGGCCGGCCGGCGGAGTCGTGGACTCCGCCGGCCGGGACTGCATGTCGGACATGACTGCGGTGCCCTACCCGATCAGTTGGTGGCGCCGTTGATGACGGCCTCGTCGACCGCACCCGACTCGATGCCGGCCGCGGTGAGGATCTCGAGGTAGGTGCCGTCGTCGATGAGCGACTGGAGGGCGGCCTGCACGGCCTTCGTCATCTCGCTGCCCTTCTGGGTGGCGAAGCCGTACGGGGCGGCGTCGAACATCTCGCCGACGGTCTCGAGCTGGCCCTCGAGCTTCGAGACGGCGTCGCCGGTCACGGGCAGGTCGGCGGAGAAGGCGTCGGCCTTGCCGTTGACGACCGCGGTCGTCACCTCGGGCTGACCCTCGAAGGGCAGGATCTCGATGGCGGGCTTGCCCTCGTCGAGGCACTTCTGGTTGCGGGCGGGCAGCTCGTCGGTGTGCTGGATCGTGCCGGACTGCACGGCGACGGTCTTGCCGCACGCGTTGTCGGGGGTGATGTCGCTGCCGACGGGAGCGGCCCACAGGCTGCCCGCGTTCAGGAAGTCGACGAAGTCGACCGACTCCTGGCGCTCGACGGTGTCGGTGAACGACGACGAGCCCATGTCGAGCGCGTTCTCCTGGATGCGGGGGATGATGCTGTCGAAGCTCAGGATCTCCCACTCGGGCTCGAGGCCGAGCTTGGCGGAGACGGCCTCGGCGAGCGTGACGCCCCAGCCGGTCGGGTTGCCGGCGTCGTCCTTGAACTCGTTGGGCGGGTACTCGGCGTCGGTGCCGATGCGCAGCACGCCCGAGTCCTTGACCTCGGCGGGCAGCAGCGCGACCGCGGCGTCGTCGGCCGTGATCGAGGTCGTGGGGGCGTTGCTCTCGGCGGAGCCGCCCTCGCTGGCCGAGTTGTTCACGCAACCCGTGAAGAGCAGTGCCGCAGCGGAAGCCACGGCGGCCGGCAGGAGAAGTCGGCGGATGTTCATGTTTGGTACCTCTGTCGTCACGCGATCAATGGGGACAAGACGGCCGAGCGTATCGCAAGGCTCCGTCGCCGTACCGGTCGAGCCTAAACCACGGTTCCCCGCACGCGTGCATATCGCCGTATCACGATTCGGTCGCGATTGGTTTCGTTCGTTTCGAACAGAACTGACGCAAGATTCCGTACTTTTTGGCACCCGATGCCGCGCGAGCTGCGTTCGGCGCGGCGCACTCGGAGGATGCGCAGCCCGTGGCATCCCGCTCGATAGGCTGGGCCCACCGTGGGAAGCTACTCAGAACTGCTCAAGACCCAGGGCGTCGCACGCATCATCGCCGCCCAGCTGACGGCGCGCTTCCCGTTCGGAATGCTCTCGCTCGCGTTCCTCCTCCACGTCGAGCAGCAGACCGGCTCGTACGGCGCCGCCGGCCTCGTGCTCGCGGCCACCTCGATCGGCCAGGCCATCGCCGGGCCCTTCACGAGCCGGCTCATGGGCCGCTTCGGCATGCGCCCGGTGCTCATCATCACGCTCGTCGTGTGCGTCACCGGCGTCGTGGCGATCGGCGTGCTGCCGCTCACCATTCCCCTCTATATGGCGGTCGGGTTCGTCGCGGGGCTCGCGACCCCGCCCGTGCAGCCCGCCGTGCGCACCATCTACCCCAAGATGGTGAACTCGCGACAGCTCACCCCCCTGTTCTCGCTCGACGCCTCGGCGCAGGAGATCATCTGGGTCGTCGGCCCGGTCGTCACGACCTTCGTCTCGACGCAGATCGGCACCGTCTGGGGCATCCTGCTCGCGGCGCTGATGATGGTCGTCGGCGGCGCCTGGTTCATCGCCTCCCCCGAGCTCGGGCGCGTCCGCATCCCCCGCTCGAAGCGCAGGCTCGGCGTCGTGCTCACCCGGCCGCCCGTGCTCCTCGCGACCGTCGTCGGGTTCCTCCTCATCGGCGCGTGCGCCGCGATCGAGGCCGGCGTCGTCGCCGTGTTCGGGCACGACGGCGCCGAGGCGGGCATCGTGCTCGCGATCTTCTCGATCGGTTCGCTCGCCGGCGGCCTCTTCCTCGGGCACGTGCCGATCGGCCCCTGGTCGACCGCGCGCCGCATGTTCATCGTGTTCGCGGGCACCGCGCTCGCGGCCTTCGTCATGGACTTCTGGTGGCTCTCGATCACCCTCTTCATCGCCGGCATCGGCATCGCCCCGGCCCTCGCGGTGCTCTTCGCGATCGTCTCGTCGAGCGTGAAGTTCTCCGACACCGCCGAGGCGTACGGCTGGGTCGGCACGGGCCAGCTCATCGGCGCCGCGCTCGGTTCGGCGCTGGCCGGGTTCCTCATCGACGGCTACGGCGCGCAGGGCGCGTTCTGGGCGGCGACCGGGCTCGCCTTCTTCGGCTTCCTGGTGCCCGCGCTCGCGCGCAAGTGGCATCCCGATCTCCGGGGCCGCGACGCGTCCCCGATCCCCGACACCGCACCGGTGCCGATGCAACCGAGTTAGAGAACGTTCGGATGTCACGCAATCTCGATCCAGCACCGCTCGTGCCGCTCGCCGACGGCACAGCCGTCCCGCAGCTCGGCTACGGCCTCTACAAGGTGCCGCCCGCCGATGCGATGCGGCTCAGCCTCGAGGCGATCGACGCCGGCTACCGCCACCTCGACACGGCCGCGTTCTACGGCAACGAGCGCGAGGTCGGTGAGGCGGTGCGCGCCGCACCCGTTCCGCGCGACGAGCTCTTCGTCACGAGCAAGGTCTGGAAGGACGACAACGGCTACGACGAGACCCTCCGCGCCTTCGACGCCTCGATGGGGCGGCTCGGGCTCGAGCGGCTCGACCTCTTCCTCATCCACTGGCCGGTGCCCTCGACCGACCGCTACGTCGACACCTGGCGGGCGCTCGTGCGGCTGCGCGAGGAGGGCCGGGTGCGCTCGATCGGCGTCGCGAACTTCCACGCGCACCACCTCGAGCGCATCATCGGCGAGACCGGCGTCGCGCCCGTCGTGAACCAGGTCGAGCTGCACCCATGGCTCCCGCAGCGCGAGCTGCGCGCGTTCGACCTGGCCCACGGCATCCTCACCGAGGCCTGGTCGCCCCTCGCCCGCGGGCGGGTGCTCGACGACCCGGTGCTCGCCGCCATCGCAGCACGTCACGATCGCACCCCCGCGCAGATCGTGCTGCGCTGGCATGTGCAGCTCGGCAATATCGTGATTCCGAAGGCGTCGTCGCCCGAGCGGATCCGCGAGAACCTCGACGTCTTCGACTTCGAGCTCCGCCTCGGCGACCTGGCCGAGATCGCGGCGCTCGAGAGCGGCGAACGCACGGGGCGCGACCCCGATCTCGACTGAGCGCCGCACTCGATCGCGCCCGCAGGCACCCCGAGCGCGGGACCCGGCTCAACCCCTGATCACGGCCCGATCACGACTCGATCACGGCCTGGTCACAGCGCAATCCGATCGTGACCCGACTCCCAGCGGGCGCCCAGACATCGGCTCCCGGCACGGCCCTAGCCTGACCGCATGAGACGACTCGTACCCGCGGCCGCAGCCGCCGCACTCACCGCCCTGCTCCTCGCCGGATGCTCCATGGGTTCGGGCGTCGAGAGCAGCAGCCACGAACCCCCGATGCCCGCCGACGGCGGCACCGCCGAGGAGTTCGACCAGTCCGGGGCGACGGGCGACGGCGCCCAGTCCGGCGCCGACGACGCCGCGACCCAGAGCGTCATCACGACCGGTCGCATGTCCATCACCGTCGACGATCCGATCGCCACGGCCGAGGACGCCGCCGACCTGGCCCGCGACGCAGGCGGCCGCATCGAGAGCCGCACCGAGCAGCCGGGCACCGACGCCTCCGCGCCGAGCGCGCAGCTGGTGCTGCGGGTGCCGGCCGACGAGCTCGACGGCGTCGTCGACGGGCTGCGCGAGCTCGGCGAGGTCAACGGCATCGCGATGGAGGAACAGGATGTCACCGCGCAGCGCAAGGACCTCGACGCGCGCATCGAAGCGCTCTCGGCCTCGGTCGACCGCCTCGAGCAGCTGCTCGCCCAGGCCACGACGATCACCGACCTCATCGCGATCGAATCCGAGCTGACCACGCGGCAGGCCGAGTTCGACAGCCTGACCCAGCAACGCGACTGGCTCGTCGACCAGGTCGACTACTCGACCCTCTCCGTCGAGCTCATCACCGTCGAGACCGCGCCCGAGACCGCGCCTGACGACTTCTGGAGCGGCCTCGCCGCTGGCTGGGCTGCACTCACCGTCTTCGCCTCGGCGCTCGCGGTGGCCCTCGGCGTGCTGCTGCCGTGGATCGCGGTGCTGCTCGTCATCGCGGCGATCATCGTGCTCGTCGTCGTGCTCGCCACGCGCGGGCGGCGACGTGCGGTGCAGGCGCAGCCCACGGAGGCGAAGCCCGCTGAGCCGCAGCCGACGCCGACGGAGTCGCGGCCGATGCCCCCGATGCCCCCGGCGCCCTCCTCCGACGAGGAGCCGCGGGCGTAGTCTGGCGTCGTGAGCGCGACCACCGAGAACCCGACGCCAGAGACCCTGCTCGACGACGAACTGCTCGAACGGTTCCGCGCACGGGCGGGCGAGTACGACCGCGACAACGCCTTCTTCGACGACGACCTCGCCGAGCTGCAGTCGATCGGGTACCCGACGGCGCTCGTGCCTCGCGAGTTCGGCGGCCTCGGCTGGTCGACGCTCGACGTCGTGCAGGCCCAGCAACGCCTCGCGGGCGCCGCCCCCGCGACGGCGCTCGCGATCAACATGCACCTTGTGTGGACGGGCGTCGCGAAGGTGCTCCGCGACCGCGGCGACGACTCGCTCGAGTTCGTGCTCCGCGAGGCGGGCACGGGCGAGCTGTTCGGCTTCGGCATCAGCGAGGCCGGCAACGACCTCATGCTGTTCGGTTCGCGCTCGGTCGCCGACCCGCAGCCCGACGGCGGGTACCGCTTCACCGGCCGCAAGATCTTCACCTCGCTCTCGCCCGCGTGGACGCGGCTCGGCACGATGGGCCTCGACACCGTCTCGCCCGACGCGCCGAAGCTCGTGTACGGCTTCATCGACCGCGAGGACCCCGACGTCAAGGTCCTCGACGACTGGGACACGATGGGCATGCGGGCGAGCCAGAGCCGCACGACCGTGCTCGACGGCGCCTACGCCCCCGCCGACCGCATCGTGCGCCGTCTCGACCCGGGCCCCAACGCCGATCCGCTGATCTTCGGCATCTTCGCGAACTTCGAGCTGCTGCTCGCCTCGGTGTACACGGGCATCGGCGCCCGCGCCCTCGATCTCGCGGTGGCCGCCGCGCACCGTCGCACCTCGATGAAGTCCGACGGCCGGCCGCTCGCGCACGACCCCGATATCCGCTGGCGCGTCGCGGACGCCGCGCTCGCGTACGACGCGATCCCGCCGCAGCTCGAGGCCGTCGCGCGCGACCTCGACGGGCTCGTCGACCACGGCGCAGCCTGGTTCCCGAAGCTCGTCGGCGTGAAGGTGCGCGCCACCGAGACCGCGAAGCACGTCGTCGACCAGGCGGTCCGAGTGGCTGGCGGCTCGAGCTACTTCGCAGGATCCGAGCTCGGCCGGCTCTACCGCGACGTGCTCGCTGGCATCTTCCACCCCTCCGATGACGAGTCGGCCCACGCGACGGTCGCGAACGCCTGGCTCGGCCCCGTCCCCGACTGAGGTCGCCGCGTTGGCTAGACTTGCGAGGGCGGCGAACGTCGCCAACGCACTTTGGAGGTCGTTGTGAACGTCGTCGCCACCGTCATCGCCATGGCACTTTTCGTCTTCGGCATGTGGGTCATGAGCATCGCGCCCGAGGTGGCCGGCTTCCAGGCCGCGACCTTCTTCAGCGGCATCATCGCGGTCTCGCTCGCCCTCGCCATCCCGTTCCACGTGCTCGGCCGCGCCGACGACTGAGCCCGCCCCGATGACCCTCCCCGCCCGGAGCACCCGCGTCACGTACCCGAGCGGCTCGCTGCGCGAGCAGGCTCGGGTGCTGCACGTCGAGCCCGCCGCCGACGGCCTCCTCGCCGTCGTCACCGACACGACCCCGTTCCACCCGGTCGACGCCGCCTGGCCCGACCAGCCGGCCGACACGGGCGAGCTCGTCGTGGGCGGCATCACCCTGCCGATCCGCGACGCGGTCGTCGCCGCGAGCGACGGCACGGCACTGCACCTCGGCGCCGACATCCCGGTGCGCAAGGGCACCGAGGGCTGGGTGTTCGTCGTCGCGCACCTCGTCGACGCCGGTTCGGCCGTCGCCGAGGGCGACGAGGTCGAGATCAGTGCGGATGCCACGGCGCGCCGCGCCCTCTCCGCCGGGCACACGGCCTGCCACGCGGCATCCCTCGCCCTGAACCTCGCCCTCGAAGGCCGCTGGTCGAAGAGCGCCCGCACCGACGCGCTCGGCCGCCCCGACTTCGACGGCATCGCGATCGCGTCGAGCCTCATCGAGCCGAACGGCTCGCTCGACCGCTACCGCCTCAACAAGTCGCTGCGCCGCGCCGGGTTCGACGTCGCGGGCCTCGCCGACGAGCTCGACGCGCTCGGCGGCGCCGTCACCGCGACGATCGCCGAGTGGGTCGCCGCGGGTTCGCCCGTGCGCATCGACCGCGAGGGCGACGGGCTCACCGATCGACGCAGCTGGGTCGCCGAACTCCCGGCCGGCACCGCGGCGATCGCCTGCGGCGGCACGCACGTCGACTCGCTCGCCGAACTCGGTGCCGTGGCGGTCTCGTTCGAGCTCGTCGACGACGCCGGCACCCCCGTGCTCGAGATGCGCACGCGCACGGACGCCTGAGCGGCCGCGGCACCGCCGAACAGGGTTACGATACCGACGTGGGTATTCGCATCGAGAAGGTCGATCTGCCCGGGATCGGCGTACGTCACGACCTCGTGACCGAAGCCGGGCGCCGCATCAGCGTGGTCTCGCATCGTGACGGCGAGCGTGATCTCGGGGTCTTCGACATCGACGACCCCGACGCGTGCCGCGACTCCGTCGCGCTCAACGACGACGAGGCCGCAGCCCTCGCCGACGTGCTCGGCGCCTCCGTCATGCTGAGCCGGCTCACGAGCCTCTCCGACGAGACCGCCGGCCTCTACACCGAGCAGATCACCCTGCCCACCGACTCCCCATACCTCAACGCGACCCTCGGCGACACGAAGGCCCGCACCCGCACGCACGCCTCGATCGTGGCGATCGTGCGCGACGGCCAGGTGATCCCCTCGCCGACGCCCGCCGAGTCGCTGCGTGCGGGCGACGTGATCGTCGCCGTCGGCACCCGCGAGGGGCTCGACGGCGTCTCCCGGCTGCTCGCCAACGGACCCGACTGACGCCGGGCCCCGCATGCATGAGACCACGCTCCTCCTCATCGAAGTCGGCGCGCTCCTTCTCTGCATGAGCCTGCTGGGGCGACTCGCCCTCCGCATCGGGCTGTCACCGATCCCGTTCTACCTCCTGCTCGGCCTCGCCTTCGGCGAGGGCGGCATCATCCCGTTCGACGCGAGCATCGAGTTCCTCCAGACCGGCTCCGAGATCGGCGTCATCCTGCTGCTCGCGCTCCTCGGACTCGAGTACACCGCGAGCGAGCTCTTCGACAGCCTGAAGTCGGCGCGCAAGCCCGGCATCGTCGACGGCCTGCTCAACGCCCTGCCGGGTGCGGCCCTCGCGCTCATCCTCGGCTGGGGGCCGGTCGCCGCGGTCGCACTCGCCGGGGTGACGTGGGTGTCGTCGTCGGGCGTGATCGCGAAGCTCCTGCGCGACCTCGGCCGTCTCTCCAACCGCGAGACCCCGGCCATCCTCGGCGTGCTCGTCATCGAGGACCTCGCGATGGCGTTCTACCTGCCGGTGCTCTCGGCGATCGTGATCGGCGTGAGCCTCTGGCAGGGCGCCATCGCCGTCGCGGTCGCGGTCGCCGTCGTCGCGATCATCCTCTACATCGCGCTCCGCCACGGACACCTCGTGTCGAGGCTCTTCCCCGCCGATCATTCCGAACCGCTGCTGCTCGGGGTGCTCGGCCTCACGATGCTCGTCGCCGGGCTCGCCCAGGAGGTGTCGGTCTCGGCCGCGGTCGGCGCGTTCCTCGTCGGCATCGCCCTCTCGGGGCGGGTGGCGGCGAACGCGAGCCAGGTGCTCACGCCGCTCCGCGACCTGTTCGCGGCCACGTTCTTCGTGTTCTTCGGCCTCACGACCGATTCGTCCAAGCTGTTCTCGATGCTGCTGCCCGCGCTCCTGCTCGCCGTGATCACGATCGTGACGAAGCTCATCACCGGCGCCTACGCCGCCCGCAGGGCGGGCGTCGGCACGCTCGGCCAGTGGCGTGCGGGCTTCTCGCTGGCGCCGCGCGGCGAGTTCTCGATCGTCATCGCCGGCCTCGCGGTGGGCGCGGGCGTCGAGCCCGCGATCGCCCCGCTCGCGACCGCGTACGTGCTCATCACGATCATCGCCGGCACGTTCCTTGCGCGGTTGCCGGATGCGACGTGGTTCCGCGCGGCGGTGCGGGCCCGCCAGCAGGCTCGGGCGTAGGCGCCCCGCGCCCCTACCGGCCCGGCTCGGCGTTCGCCGCCGCGTCGGCCCGGTCGGCCGCGGCGAGCGCCGCCGCGGCGTCGAGCCCGGCGTCGGCCGCGTCGGCCTCGGCGAGCAGTTCGCGCACGCGAGGCACGACCTCGCTGCCGTAGCGTTCGATGCTGCCCATCATCGCCGCGTGCGGCAGGGTGCCGTTCGAGTACTTGAGGTCGAAGCGCACTGCGCCGATGGTGCGCATCGCGGCGGCGATCTTGCGTGCGACGGTCTCGGGCGATCCCGCGTAGAGCGCACCGTGCTCGGAGGCATCGGCCTCGAACTGCTCGCGCGTCGCCGGGCCCCAGCCGCGCTCGCGCCCGATGCGGTCGCGCATGGCCTTGAAGTGCGGCCAGAGCGTGTCGAGCGCCTCCTGGTCGGTGTCGGCGACGAAGCCCGGCGAGTGGATCGCGACGGGCTGCTCGGGCTTGCCGAACTGACCGAGCGCCTTGCGGTAGAGCTCGGCGAGCGGGGCGAAGCGGGCGGGGCTGCCGCCGATGATCGCGAGCACGAGCGGAAGCCCGTAGTGCGCGGCGCGCACGACCGATTCGGGGCTGCCGCCCACACCGATCCACGTCTTCAGGTGGCCGTGTTCGACGGGCGGGTACACGCGCTGGTTCTCGAGCGGGGGCCGCAGTTCGCCGCTCCAGGTGACGGGCTCCTGCTCGAGGAGCGCGGCGAAGAGTTCGAGCTTCTCCTCGAAGAGCTCCTGGTACTGGGCGAGGTCGTACCCGAAGAGGGGGAAGGACTCGATGAACGAGCCGCGGCCGAGGATGACCTCGGCGCGCCCGCCCGAGAGCCCGTCGAGGGTCGCGAAGCGCTGGAACACGCGGACGGGGTCGTCGGAGCTCAGCACGGTGACGGCGGAGCCGAGGTGGATGCGTTCGGTGCGGCCGGCGATGGCGCCGAGCACGACCTCGGGTGCGGAGACGGCGAACTCGTGGCGGTGGTGCTCGCCGATGCCGAAGAAGTCGAGACCGAGACGGTCGGCGAGCACGGCTTCATCGACGACGTTCCGCAGCACCTGCGCGTGCGACAGCTTCGAGCCGTCGGCGGCGTTCGTGACATCCCCGAAGGTGTCGAGTCCGAATTCGTAGCGCTCGGTCATGCCGGCCCTTCTCTCCACGTCTGCATGCGTACGCATACTCCTGGCGAAACCCGTGACGTCACGAGACTATTCCCGGCGACCACCGAAGGCCAGCGCTCCCGGGGCGACCAGCCCCCGGGAATGCCGGGCGGCGGCGCCCGGTTGAAATCCATGTCGACGCATCCACCTCGTGGCATCGCGTCGGGAATGGGAGCATGGAGCAGTGACGGAACGTCAGGTGATCGGCATCTACGGCGCGGGAAAAGTGGGCACCGCCCTCGCCCGCCTGCTCGTGGACGCCGGGTACCGCGTGCTGCTCTCGGGTTCGCCTCGCCAGACCGCGCTCGAACTCCTCGTCGGCGTCGTCGCGCCCGGCGCCGAGGTGGTCTCCCCCGAGGCGCTCGCCGCCGAAGCTCGCATCATCATCGTCGCCGTGCCGTTCGGCAAGGCGGGCACCGTGCCGTGGACCGCGTTCGACGGCCGCATCGTCGTCGACGCCATGAACTACTGGCCGCCCGTCGACGGCAACATCGCCGAGGTCGACGCCGACCCGCGCACGACGAGCGAGCAGAACGCCGAGCGCAACCCTCGCGCCCGGGTCGTGAAGTCGCTCAACCACCTCGGGTACCACGAGATGGAGGACGACAGCCTCCCCGCCGGCGACCCGCTGCGACGCGCGCTCGCCGTCGTCGGCGATGACGCCGACGCCCGCGCCGAGGTCGCCGCCCTCATCGACGCCATCGGTTTCGACCCCGTCGACGGCGGCGCGCTCGCGCACGGCCTCGCACTCGAACCCGGCCACCCCGCGTTCGGCCGCGAACTCTCGGCCGCCGAACTCGCCGCCCTCCTCACCCCCGTCGCCCACCTCGCCGCCTGAGCGTCGTACGCTGATCCCACGCAGGCAGCGAGGGGACGCGAATGGCCGAGGCCGCCGAACTCATCGAACAGCTCGGCGCGCTCGCGAGCGAGGCCGAGCGGGTGAAGTACCGCCGCTACTTCCCCGACGACCCGTCCGCACCGTTCATCGGCGTGCGCATGGGGGCCGTGTTCGAACTCGCGAAGCAGCACCTCGAACTCCCCGCGGGCGACATCGAACGACTGCTCGAGGAGCCCACGCACGAGGTGCGCGCCCTCGCGTGCAGCATCATGGGCAAGTCCGCCGCGCACCGCGCGAGCACCGAAGCCCGCCGCACCGAGCTGTACGAGCTCTACCTCGCCCGCCACGACCGGATCGACCAGTGGGACCTCGTCGACCTGGCTGCGCGCGACGTCATCGGCGCGCACCTCCTCACCCGTGATCGCAGCCCGCTCGACCGGCTCGCGGCATCCGACTTCTGGCCCGAACGCCGCACCGCGCTCGTCGCGACGTTCGCCTTCCTCAAGCGCGGGCAGGTCGACGACGCCTTCGATCTCGCCGAGCGCCTCGCGCTCGACGAGGCGCCGTTCGTGCAGAAGGCGGTGGGGTGGGTGCTCCGCGCGGCCGGCGACCTCGACGAGGCGCGGCTCGTCGCGCTCGTCGAGCGGCACGCAGCACGAATGCCGAGGGTCGCGCTGCGCGCTGCGATCGAGCACCTCCCGAAGGAGGAGCGGACGCGCATCCTCGCGATCCGCTGACCGCTGCGGCCCGCCGATCGATCAGGCGGGCTCGGATGCCTCGGCGTCCCCGCCGAGCGGTCGGCGCTCGCGTCGACGCCAACCGAGATCGGCGACGCCGATCGCGAAGGCGATCGCGACGAACACCGCGACCGCGAGCATCCCGACGCCGTAGGCGTCGTGGTAGACCTCGAGGTCGGGCTCGCCCTGCGACTCGCGGAAGATCGTCGAGTAGAACAGCGACAGCGTCACCGCCGTGCCGATCGCCGTGCCGATGCGCTGCCCCAGCTGGCCCACCGAACCCGCGAGACCGCCCTGCTTGACCGGGATGTCCATGAGCGTCAGCGTCTGGTTCGGCGAGACGACGAGCCCGCCGCCCGCACCGCCGATGATCATCGCTCCCGCCATCGCCCACGGGGTCACCTCGGGCGGCGTCACGATCGCGAGGAACACGAGCAGTCCGATGCCGACGAGCAGCAGCACGAGGCCCCACACGACGAGCGGACGCCCGATGCGGTTCACGAGGTTGCCGCCCACCCACGAGCCGATCGCGCTCATCAGCGCGAAGCCGATGCCGACCATGCCCGCGTAGACCGCCTCGAGGCCGAGCCCGTGCTGCAGATACAGGGTCGTCAGCAGGAACATCGACGGCATCGCCGCGAAGTACACGCTCGCGAGGGCCGTGCCGTTGCGGAACGACGGCACGGAGAACAGGGTCAACGGCACGAGCGGGTGCCGGCCCGTGGCCGCATAGTGGCGCTCCCACGCGATGAACGCGGTCACGGCGAGCACGAAGACGACGAGCACCCACCAGCGCGCCGGGTCGTCGTCGGGCGAACCAGTCGTGAAGAGGAACGGCCACATCAACGAGATCACGGTGATCGCGAACAGCAGGATGCCGACCGGATCGAGCGAGAGCGGCTTGTCGCTCGGCTTACGGGTCTCGGGGAGGAGCCAGATCGCGAGCGCGATCGCCGCGAGGGCGAGCGGCACGTTCATCCAGAAGATGCCGCGCCAGCCGTCTTCGGGGCCGCCGATCGCGATCATGAGCCCGCCGAGCGTCGGGCCGAACGCCGTCGCGAGCCCGATCGTCGCACCGAAGAGGCCGAACGCCTTGCCGCGCTCCTTGCCGTGGAAGAGCTCCTGGATGATGCCGAGCACCTGCGGCATCTGGATGCCGGCCGCGACGCCCTGGAGGAGCCGCGCGACGAGCAGCACCGCCGCGTTCGGCGCGAGCGCCGCCGCGAGGCTCGTGATGGTGAAGAGGCTGAGGCCCACGACGAAGAGCGTCTTGCGCGAGCGCTGGTCGCCGATGCGACCCGCAGGCACGAGCGTGAGGCCGAACGTCAGCACGTAGCCCGCGACGATGAGCTGCAGCTCGGTCGAGCCGGCGTCGAAGGCGTCCTCGATGGCGGGGAGGCCGACGTTCACCTTCGAGAGGTCGAGGATCGTGAGGGCCGCGACTGCGACGCACACCCAGTACGCACGCCAGCGGTGCTGCTCGGAGAGCGGAATGGACCGGGTGACGGGAGGCACTGACATCCCGTCAAGCCTATGCCCGGGTGACGACGCGAACGTGCGGCAGGCCGCCGGGGGAAGCACGAAGGGCTCCCGCGATGCGGGAGCCCTTCGACTCGGTGGACCCAGGGGGATTCGAACCCCCGACCTTCTCATTGCGAACGAGACGCGCTACCAACTGCGCCATGGGCCCGAGCGAGAAAAAGCCTATCACCACTCGAGGGGTGGTTCTGACCACTCGGCCGCGCGGCTCACCCCGCCGCGCGACGACGGCGGAGCACCGCGTCGAGGTCGTCGATGCCGAGGCGCGTCTCGTCGATGATGCCCATGCGCGCATACGGGTTCGCGGTCTCGGGTGCGCGCCCAGCGGTCTCGCGCCGGCTGCGCTCGGGGGCGGATGCCGCGGGGCTGATCTTCGGCACCTCGGGCGCGAGCCGCTCGGCTCGACGCGCGATCTCGGCCTCGGACTCGATGCGCTTGAGTTCGGCGGCCGCCTCGATCGACGCCATCGCGGTCGCGGCGATCGTTCCGCGCGACAGGTGCAGGGGGCGCGGCAGCGGCCGCGGCGTCCATCCGGCGGCTTCCGTCTCGGGGTCGGCGAATTCGATCGGCTCGAACTCGGCGGACTCTCGGATCATCGGTGCGACGATCGCGGTCGGCGATGCCGCCGGACGCACCCGCGCGAGCGCGACGAGCCCGCCGAACGCCGCGACGAACACGAGCCCGGCGACCCCAGCGATGACGAGAGAAGCGCCGAACAGCGCGGCGATGAGCCCGCCGACGGCGGTGACGAGCGCTGCGAGGGCGATGAGCGAGCATGCGGCACGCTTGCGGCGCAGCGCGAGCCGTGCGGCGCGAGCCGCCGATTCGGGGGCGACCGGCAGCGTGATGGGCTCGGTCACGGTGGCGTGCGCGGCGCGGGCCGCCTCAGCGCGTGCGCGCGCGGCATCCGCCGCTTCTTCGGCCTCGTGGCGCTCAGCGATCGCGATCTGCTCGGCCGCTTCGGCGGCGAGCCTCGCCGTCGCCTCGTGCTCGTGCAGGATGCGCTGCTGCGCGGCGACCTCTCGGGCTGTCGCCTCGACGACGACCGCCTCGGGGGTCTCGGCCGTCTCGGCGAGGATGCGGAGCGTCTGCTGCAGGCGCACGGCGTTTCGCTCGGTCGCGAGGTACTGCCTGCGGCGCAGCCAGTTCGGCAGCAGGTACGCGATCCACAGGGCGGCGGCCACCGCCACCAGGACTCCCCCGCCGATCACATCCATGGCGACAACATTAAGTCACCCGGGGCCGCTCCCGACGGACAGACCCGGGCGTGTTCAGCGATCTCTCAGGGGAAGCGGCTGTTTGCTCGCGGCCAGGTCGACCGCGGTGACCCGGGCGGCGTCGGCGGGGGCACGCCCGTCGCGCCAGCGGCGGAGGACGCCGTGAGGCACCTCCTCGGCGACGAGGGCGAACGAGAAGTGGTCGCGCCAGGCACCGTCGATGTGGATGAAACGGCGCCGGAGCCCCTCGTAACGGAAGCCGAGCTTCTCGACGACGCGCAGCGACGGGCCGTTCTCGGGGCGGATGCAGATCTCCATGCGGTGCAGGCGCAGCACGCTGAAGCAGTAGTCGGTCGCGAGCGCGACCGCCGTCGGCGTGATGCCACGACCCGCGACCTCTTCGGAGACCCAGTACCCGATCGACGCCGAGGAGAGCGAGCCGTAGCTGATCGAGGAGACGTTGAGCTGCCCGACGAGCTGCCCGTCGACCTCGACGACGAAGGGCAGCCCGTGGCCGCCCCGTGCGTGCGCGAGGAGGTTGCGGATCGAAGCCCGCGCGTCGATGAACGAGCCGCCGCCCGGATACGTCGCCTCCCACTGCCGCAGCCATCCGCGGTTCGCGAGCAGCACGCGCTCGAGCGTCTTCGCGTCGCGGACGCGGATCGGGCGGAGCGTGACCTCACCGTCGCGGAGTGTCGGAAGTGGGACTGCGGCCACGTCAGTCGGCTTCGAAGGTGCTCGTGTACTCGGCGAGCCAGGTCTTGAGGTCGGTGCCGAGGTCGTCGCGGTCGGCAGCGAGCTGGATCACGGCCTTGATGTAATCGAGCTTGTCACCCGTGTCATACCTGCGGCCACGGAACACGACCCCGTACACGCCACCCGTGCCCTCGACATCCTCGGCCATCGTCATCAACGCATCCGTCAACTGGATCTCACCACCCTTGCCCGGCGCCGTCCGCGCGAGCACCCCGAACACCTCGGGCTTCAACACATACCGGCCGATCACCGCATAGTTCGACGGCGCGTCCTCCTTCGCCGGCTTCTCCACCAACCCCGTCACCCGCACCACATCCGGATCACCCGTCGCCTCGACCGCCGCCGCACCGTACAGATGGATCGAGTCCGGATCGACCTCCAACAACGCCACGATCGACGCGTCCCGCTCGACCTGCTCAGCCAGCATCTTCGTCAACAACTCATCACGCGCATCGATCAGGTCATCACCCAGCAGCACCGCGAACGGCTCATCACCCACATGCATCCGCGCCCGCGACACCGCATGCCCGAGCCCCAACGGGTCGCCCTGCCGCACATAATGCATGTCCGCCAACCCGGTCGACTCGTTCACCTTCTCGAGCTTGACCGTGTCACCCTTACGCGCCAGAGTCGCCTCCAACTCCGCGACCCGATCGAAATGATTCTCCAACGCGTTCTTGTTCCGACCCGTGACCACCAGCACATCCGTCAACCCCGCAGCCACCGCCTCCTCGACCACGTACTGGATCGCCGGCTTGTCGACCACCGGAAGCATCTCCTTCGGCATCGCCTTCGTCGCCGGAAGGAACCGCGTCCCCAACCCAGCCGCAGGAATGACCGCCTTCGTGATCCGTTGAGTCATGGGCACCAGCGTAGCCGGAAGCCCCAGGCCTAGGATGTGTGGCATGCCCGAGGATCCGGACGTCCAGAAGCGCATCCTTCGCGCCGAGCTGCGTGAACGACGCCGCAACATGACGGCGCACGAACGCACGCTCGCGACCGAGGGCTTCACCGCCCGGCTCGAGGAGCTCATCGGCTCGACCGGGGCCGAGACCGTCTCGTGCTACCTCTCGATGCCGTCAGAGCCCGACACGAGGCCCTTCGTGAACTGGGCGGAGGCACGTGGCATCCGCGTGCTCTTCCCGATCACCCGCGAGGACGGCCTGCTCGACTGGACCGTCGGGGAGGAGGCGAGCGAGACGGTCGGCCTCCACGGCACGCCCGAGGCCGTCGGCGAACTGCTCGGACCGATGGCGATCAACGACGTCGACCTCATCCTGATCCCGGCCGCCGCGATCGACGAGACGGGCATGCGACTCGGCTGGGGTCGGGGCTATTTCGACAAGACCCTCGGATCGATGGGAAAATGTCCTCCGGTGTACGCAGTGGTCTACGACAGCGAGTTCGTCGAGCACGTGCCGCGCGAGGTGCACGATCAACCGGTGAACGGCGTCGTGACCCCCACCCGCATCATCGCCTTCTGACCGGATCGGCCGGTCTCCCAGACCGGAGAATCCCATGCCCACCTACTCCTACCGCTGCACCGAGTGCGACAACGCCTTCGACATCCACCAGGCGTTCACCGACGACACGCTGACGGTGTGCGAGGTCTGCGGCGGCAAGCTCCGCAAGCTCTTCAACACGATCGGCGTGACGTTCAACGGCTCGGGTTTCTACCGCACCGACTCGCGGGCGGGCGGCGGTTCGTCGTCGACCGCGGCGAAGCCCGCTTCGTCCTCAGGCAGCGGAAGCGCCGGGTCGAGCTCCCCCGCATCCAGCTGACCGTCAGCTAGCGTGGTGCCCGTCCTATCAGACACCGGGAGGGGAAAGCCGTGATCAAGGGCTTCAAAGAATTCATCATGCGCGGCAACGTCATCGACCTCGCCGTCGCAGTCGTCATCGGTGCGGCGTTCACCGCGGTGGTCACCTCGATCGTCGAGAACCTCATCAACCCGCTCCTCGGGTTCCTGTTCAAGGCGGACAGCCTCGACAACGCGCTGGTCTGGACGGTGGGCGAGGCCCAGTTCAAGTTCGGCGCGATCATCGGCGCGATCATCTCGTTCCTCGCGGTCGCCGCCGTCGTGTACTTCGTGTTCGTCATGCCGATGAACCACTTCAAGGAGCGCGCCGAGGCGAAGCGCAAGGCCGGTCAGCCCGACCCCGAAGAGCCCGAGACCGAGCTCACGGTGCTCGCGCAGATCCGCGACCTCCTCGCCGAGCAGGGCCCGGTCGCCGGCGGCCCGGGTGCCGGACGGCACGCGGGCGACTAGACCCCGAGCGCTTCGGGCGCTCCGACAGGACGAGCCGTCCGGCGGCCGCGCACGCGGCGGCGCCGGGCGGCTCGTTCCGTGAGAGCGCGCGGCGTGCGTCAGTCGCGGCGCCAGTGCGGCGGACGGTCGCGCGTCAGGCGCTCGTCATCGGCCGAAGGGCGGGGGCGTCCGCCTCGCTCGGTCGAGTCGCGGTCGGCAGGGGGCGTCCCGCGCGGGGCCGGGGCCTCGGGCGAGGGGTCGGTGCCGGGCGCCGGGGTGAGCCGGGCACGGCGCGCCTTCCCGGCTGCGCGCTCGACCCGTTGGCGCCCCGCAGCTCCGTCGCCCGCGCCCGCGCCCGCGCCCGCGGCGATCGCGTCGTCGTCCGTGGCGTCGCTCCCGCCCGTTCCCCCGCCGTCGTTCACAGCGAGATCGGCGCGGTCTGCGTGTCCTCGTCCGCCGGTGCGGCGTCGGGCTTGCCGAGCAGCGACGCGACGCGCGCCGCGACCGCGTCGGGGTTGCCGAAGAGTTCGAAGCTGTGCACGCGCAGGTAGTGCCAGCCGAGGCGGCGCAGCACGTCGGGGCGCAGGCGCAGCGATTCGCGCAGGCTCTGCCCGGCGAAGGCGTCGTCGGTCTCGACGACCACGGCTTTTCCGGCGTGGGCGGCGGCGAGCTGGAGCCGGCCGCGGTACCCGACGCTGACACGGATCCCGCGGCGCTCGAGTCGGGCGCCCAGGTCGCGCAGCATCGGCCCGGGCGGGTTCGCGGTGCCGTCGGCGGCGACGCGCTCCTCGGTCTGCGTGAGCACGTTCGCGAGGGCGAGGACGCCGTGGCTCTGCCGCGACTCGTCGATGTCGTCGGGGCGGAACGCCGAGACGAGATCCATCGAACGACGGGCGCGGGTCATGCCGACGGCGAGCAGCCGGTCGCCGCCCGGTTCGCCGAGCGAACCGAAGTTCGAGAGCAGGCGCCCGTGCGGGGTGCGGCCGTAGCCGATCGAGAAGATCACCCGGTCGCGGCTCTGCGCGACGGCCTGCTCGAGGGTGAGCACGGTGAACGGCTCGGCGCGGTCCTTCAGGATGAAGGACGACAGGTCGGTGCGCTTGGCGAACGCGGCGAGCACCGCCTGGTGCACCCTGGCTGCGTGGCGGGCGCTCGCGGTGATCACCATGAGCGATTCGCGCGGGCGCTTGACGGCGTGCTCCATGACGAGCTCGACGACCTTCGCGACCTCGGAGTCGATCGACTCGACGGTGCCGGTGACGGCGTCGGGCAGCCCGTTGCCGGCGACGTAGTGGAGGCCGAGGCTGCCGTGGCCGAGGAAGCTGCCCGCCCACGGCATCGAGACGATGCGACCCGCGTAGAAACGCCGGTTGACGAGTTCGGCGAGGTCTTCGCCGCCGGCCCGGTAGCTTCTGGTGAGGGTGAGGGTCGGCAGCAGCTCGCCGAGTCGGGCGAGCGCCGAGTCGGCGTGCAGTGCGTCGACGCCGTGCTCGACGGGCGCGGGCTCGCCGCGGTCGGGGTCGTCGATGCCGGTCTCGAAGAGGGTCGGCGTCTGGGTGACGGGGTCGCCGAAGGCGACGACCTGCTTGGCACGGCGGATCGCTCCGAGGTTCTCGGCGATGGTCGTGGCTCCGGCGTCGACGAGGACGACCGCGTCGAACGGGATGCGATCGTCGATCGCGGCGACCTCGTACGGCGAGGCGAGCCACACGGGCGCGAGGACCCGGAAGAGGTTCGGCACCTCGGACTGCAGCGCGCTCACGCGCACGCGGTCGCCCCGCAGCATCCGCTTGAGGACCCCGGCCTCGTCGGGGTGGTCGACGAGCGCGACCTTCCAGTTCTCGGCGAGCCGCCAGGCCAGCAGGTGCCCGGCCGCGGAGGCGTGCGCTTCGTCGACGAGCCGGAAGTCGCCCTCGAGTCGGTCGAGCACGTTCGTGTTCGCTCCGAGCAGCGCCTTCTCGCTCGACAGCACCTGCTCGAGCACCGACTGCCACCAGGCGAGCTCGAGCTCGCCGGCGACGGCGGGTTCGGGCACGTGCCGGCGGGCGAGGTCGACGAGCAGCGGATCGAGGCCGAGGTCGCGGAGACGCCCGAGGATGGCGGTGCGCTCCTGCAGGTTCGCGAGCACCTCGGAGTCGGCGGCGAGCCCGGCGAGGGTCGCGACGAGTTCGCGGATCGGTCGCGCGGCGAGCTGCCGTGCGGTGCCGACGAGATCGAGCGGCGCGTCGAGGGTGCCGAGATCGGTCGCGACGTGCTGGAACGCCACGTGGACGTCGTCGAGCCCGACGGGGACGCCGGGGATCGCCCCCGCGTCGGAGTAGCGCTGCCACAGGGTCCGCTGCTGCTGGATGCCGCGGAGCGCCGCGTTGAGGTCGGTGATGTGCACCCCGGGGCGGACGTACTCGAGGGCGTGCCTGCGGAGGCGTCGACGGTTGGCGCCCGACATGCCGGGCGACTCGCGACGCGGGGCGGTGGCGGTGATGAGCTCGCCGAGCGGCCGGTCATACACGGAGGGCTGGAATCGGTCGAGTGTCTCGCGGACGTCGAGGAGGAGCCGGAGGAACACGCCGAGCTCGGCGACCGACTCGAAGTCGCGGAGGCGGGTCTGGGCGATGAGCGCGCGACCTCGTTCGAGGAGCCGCGGCACCTCGACGGAGCTCAGTCGCTTGGCCAGCTCGTGGGCGTTCGTCGCCTCGGCCGAGCTCGCGAACGACGCGCCGTACCAGGGCGAGTCGCCCGGCCCGTAGCGGAACTCGCCGAGCTCGGCTGCACGCGCGAGCTCGCGAGCCACCTCGTCGCGGCCGCTCGCGATCGCGACGAGCGTGCGGTGGTCGAGCCTGGCCGTCGTCGACGGCGGCGTGGGCAGGAGCGCGAGCTGCGCGAGCCGGCCGAGCGCGTCGAGCACGGTGACCTCGAGCTCGGGGTCGCGCCGGGTGAGCGCCGTGCGGTAGTCGAGCAGCACCTTGCGGAGGCGGACGAGGGCGTCGTCGACGTCGGCGACGCGCGGGCGTTCGGCCTTCTCGTTGCGGGAGATCGACTGGATGAGCTCGCGTCGGAGGCCCGCGGTGGTGACGGCGGCACCGCCGAGCCCGACCTGGCCGAGACGGTGCGCGATGCCGTCGAGGCTCGCGCGCCGTGAGCCGACGACCAGCACCCGCTTGTCCTTCGCGACGAGCGCTCCGATCGCGTTCACGATCGTCTGGGTGCCGCCGGTGCCCGGCAGCGTCTTCACGACGACGGATGCCCCGGACTCGATCTCGGCGACGACCTGTTCCTGTTCGGGGTCGGCGTCGAGGAGCAGGGTGTCGGTCGAGGGCGGCCGCTCGTCCTGCGAGACGGGCCGCACTGGCTCCTCGCGGGCGGCGGTGACCGCGGCCTTCGCGGCGGGGTTGCCGGCGAGGGCGTCGATGACGGGGTGCTCGAGCAGCGAGGCGTCCGCGGCCATCTCGGGCCCGACCTCGGCGAAGGAGGACACGACGAGTCGCGGCGCGACCTGGAACCACGGGAGGTGGCTCGTGAGCCCGCGCAGCCGGTCGATGACGGGCTGCGGCTTGAACGCGCCGTTCGTGATCGCGAGGGCGACGAACGCCTCGGCGTCGAGCGTGATCTGGAACTGCTCGCGCAGCTCGCGCGCGAGCGCGGGGTTCAGGAACGGCTGGCCCTTGAGCTTCAGCTCGAAGTCGCGCCCGTAGCGGCGGATCGCGAGGGGCCGCAGCAGCACGGGGGCGAGGAACTCCTCGCCGTCGTTGCGCCACGAGGCGAGGCCGATCGCGAGGTGCACCGATTCGACGCCGCGGACGCTGCGGAGCTCGATGCCCTTCTGGGTGATCTCGGCGGCGGCGAGTCGCGCGTTGCGGAGCGCGAGCTCATCGCGGATGAGGCTCGAGAGCAGCGTCGACTTGCCGGTGATGAACTGCGGCAGCCCGCCGGGATGGGTCGTCGAGAGCTCGATGCGGGTGCGCGGCGTGTCGACGAAGCGCACGAGCGGCGAGCGACCGCCGACCGCGGCGAGCTCGGCGCTCCATCGGCGCCAGCTGGGCTCGGCGACGTTGCCGGCGATGAGTTCGGGGTCGCCGAGGCTGACGCCGTCGGGGCTCGTGTTGTCGCGTTGCATGGTGTCCGGGGTGAGGTCGTCGGCTGCGGCATCGGTCTCCGCACCGAGGAGCTCGTCCTCGGCGTCGTCGTCGCGATCGAGCCGGTGCACACCGACACCCTAAGCCGAATCACGCGAAATCCTCGGAGCATCGCCGCCACACCGACGCATTCGATACCCCCAGGGTATCGTGCTACGGTCGTCGGATGCTTCCGGTCACCCCCGCCCCCAGCTCGTCCGACTCCGACCCGGCGCCCGAATCTCGAGTCACCGTCGTCGTCGGCGGCGTGGCCGGCGGCATGTCGGCCGCGACCCGTCTCCGGCGCCTCGACGAGGCGCGCGAGATCATCGTCCTCGAGCGCAGCTCCGCCGTCTCCTTCGCGAACTGCGGCCTGCCGTACCACGTCTCGGGCGTCATCGCCGAGCGCGACGCCCTCTCGCTGCAGACCCCCGAGCGGCTCGCCGAGCGCTTCCGCCTCGACGTGCGGGTACGGCACGAGGCGATCTCGATCGATCGCGCGGCGAAGACCGTGGCGGTGCGCGACCTCTCGCACGGCACCGTCGAGACCCTGCACTACGACGAACTCGTGCTCGCGCCAGGCGCGGCGCCCAGGCTGCCCGACGACGTCGCCCCCGGCGCGCCGCTGCACGTGCTGCGCACGCTCGACGATCTCGACCGCATCATGGATCGTCTCGACGAGGCCCCCGCGGCCGGGCGCGCCGTGGTCATCGGCGGCGGCTACATCGGCCTCGAGATGGCCGACAACCTCGCCCGCCGCGGGCTCGGCACGTCCCTCGTGCAGCGCGGCGGGCAGCTGCTCGCCGCCCTCGACGAGGAGATGGCGGCGCCCGTCGCCGATCACCTGACGAACCACGGCGTGACGCTGCGACTCGGCCGCACGGTGCAGCACGTGGCATCCGACCATGTGCTGCTCGACGACGGCACGCGACTGGCGGCCGACCTCGTGATCGCGGCGATGGGCGTCGTGCCCGAGACCCGACTCGCGGTCGAGGCCGGCCTCGCGATCGGCCCGAGCGGCGGCATCGCCGTCGACGCGGCGCACCGCACGAGCGACCCTGCGATCTTCGCCGTGGGCGACGCCGTCGAGCAGCGCGACGCGGTCGACGGCGGCGGCCGCCTCGTGCCGCTCGCCGGGCTCGCGAACCGCCACGGGCGCGCCGCCGCCGATGCGATCGTCGGCCGCGCCGCCCCGACCCGCCCAGTGCTCGGCACCGCGATCATCGATGTCGCCGGGCTCGCGGTCGCGAGCGTCGGCTGGACGGAGCGCACCGCCCGCGGACGCGGGCGTGCCGTGCGCGTCGTCCACTCCCACCCGCTCTCGCACGCCGGCTACTACCCGGGCGCGTCGCCCATGTCGCTGAAGCTCGTGATCGACGCGGCGAGCGACCTGATCCTCGGCGCGCAGGCCGTCGGCACCGAGGGCGTCGACAAGCGCATCGACGTGCTCGCCACCGCGATGGGCGCCGGGCTCACGGCCTCCTCGCTCGCGGAGCTCGAACTCGCCTACGCCCCGCAGTTCGGGCAGGCGAAGGACCCGGTGAACCAGCTCGGGTACATCGCCGAGAACCTCGCCGCGGGCCTCGACCACGTCATCCAGTGGCACGAGCTCGACGGCGCCCTCGCGGGCGGCGCCGTGCTGCTCGACGTGCGCGGCGAGGCGCAGCTCGCCGAAGGGCTCATCCCCGGGGCGCGGTGGACGCCCGTCGAGCGGCTGCGCGAGGTGCAGCACGAGTTCACCGGGCGACGCGTGATCGTGCACTGCCGCGTCGGCCAGGGCGCCCACACCGCCGCACGCCTCCTCGCCTCCCTCGGCCACGACGTCGTCAACCTCGACGGCGGGTACCTGACCTGGCGCGACGGCATGCGCGCCCGCGACCTCGCCGGGGGCACGGCGTCCGACCGCGACGACGCCGCCGCCTGACCTGCTCCCCTCAGCCGACCGAACGACACCGAACGACTCACCGAACCACTCACCCAGGAAACGAGCAGCCATGCAGTCCCTCTCCCCCACCGAAGTCCACGCCATCACCGACGCGTACGTCATCGACGTGCGCGAACCCGAGGAGCTCGCCCAGGCCCGCGTCGACGGCGCCCACCACATCCCGCTCGGCGAGCTCATCGCCCGCCTCGACGAGGTGCCGCGCGACCGCACCGTCTACGTCATGTGCCACGTCGGCGGGCGCAGCGCCCAGGCCGTCGTGTACCTCGAGCAGCAGGGCGTCGACGCGGTGAACATCGACGGCGGCATCCTGCAGTGGTACCGCGCCGGGCTGCCCGTCGAGACGGGCGCCGAATGAGCACCGCAGCCGCGGATGCGGCCACCGCGGGCGCCGACGACGACCGCCTCGCGGAGCAGCGCCGCATCGCGAACCGACTGAAGCGGGCGCGCGGGCAGCTCGGCGCGGTCATCGACGCCGTCGAGTCGGGCGCCGACTGCCGCACCGTCGTCACGCGGCTGGCGGCCGTGTCGAGTGCGCTCGACCGCGCCGGGTTCGCGATCATCTCCGCCGCGATGCGCGAGTGCCTCGCCGACGACGAGACGCAGGCGGGCGCGGCGGGCGACGCATCGAAGCCCGACGTCGAGGAGCTCGAGCGGCTCTTCCTCAGCCTCGCCTGAGCGAGCGAGCGAGCAGGCAGGCGGGCGAGCGGTCGCGAGAGCGCGCACGCGCGCCCGTGGGCGCTTCGCCCGAGAATGACGGATGCCCCGCCCACGAGTCGTGGGCGGGGCATCCGGTCGTTCAGGGCAGCGGGAGCACGCCCTGCGCGACGTTTCCGCACCCCCCGCGACCGCCTGTGCAGTGGCGGTCGATCGGCTGCGAGGGGCGACGATCGGTGCGGGGCGCCGCAGCGCCCCGCAGGCTCAGCGAGCCGTGTACTCGAGACCGTGCGCGAGGGCGACGGGCTCGTACGTGAGCTTCCCGGCCGTGGCGTTGAGGCCCTTCGCGAGCGCCGGGTCGGCGTCGAGGGCGGCCTCCCAGCCGAGGTCGGCGATCTTCAGCGCGTACGGCAGGGTCGCGTTGATGAGCGCGGGCGCCGAGGTGGCGGGCACCGCACCGGGCATGTTCGCGACGCAGTAGAAGATCGCGTCGTGCACCTTGAAGGTGGGGTCGGCGTGCGTCGTCGGGTGCGAGCCCTCGAAGCAGCCGCCCTGGTCGATCGCGATGTCGACGAGCACGGCGCCCGGCTTCATCGAGGCGACCATCTCGTCGGTGACGACCTTGGGCGCCGCGGCGCCGGGGATGAGGACGGCGCCGACGACGAGGTCGGCCGTCTTCAGGGAGCGGGCGATCTCGTACGACGAGGAGGCCATGGTCTTGATGCGGCCGTGGTAGCGGCCGTCGATCTCGCGGAGCTTCGGCAGCGAGATGTCGAAGACGGTGACGTCGGCGCCGAGGCCGAGCGCAGTCGCGGCGGCCTGCTCGCCGGCGACGCCGCCGCCGATGACGACGACGTTGGCGGGGGCGGTGCCGGGCACGCCCGCGAGGAGCACGCCGCGGCCGCCCTTCGAGGCGTGGAGCGAGGCTGCGCCGACCTGGGGTGCGAGTCGACCGGCGACCTCGCTCATGGGGGTGAGGAGGGGCAGCGAGCGGTCGGCGAGCTGCACGGTCTCGTAGGCGATCGCGGTGACGCCCGAGTCGATGATGGCCTGCGTGAGCGGCAGGTCGGCCGCGAGGTGCAGGTAGGTGAAGAGGGTGAGGTCGTCGCGCAGGTAGCCGTACTCGCTCGCGATGGGCTCCTTGACCTTCAGCACGAGCTCGGCCGACCACGCTTCGGCGGCGGTGGCGACGATGCCCGCGCCCGCATCGACGTACTCGGCGTCGGTGTAGCCCGCGCCGAGACCGGCGCCGGCCTCGATGACGACCGAGTGGCCGCGCTGGGTGAGCGCGTGCACGCCCGCGGGGTTCATCGCGACGCGGAATTCGTTGTTCTTGATCTCAGCGGGAACGCCGATGCGCATGTGTTGCTCCGTTGCTGTTGACCGAGCGCGTCGGTCGAATGAATGGTGGGCGGATGCGAACATCATCACCGCTTGTTCGTCGATCTCCAAGAACCCCCGTGGATAATTCTGTAGAATCGAAATCAAGAGTTCATTCATTCGATTCGCGAGGTTCTCATGGCGGACGCACCGCAGATCAGCGCTCCGGGCGTCGAGCCCGCTCCGGTGGTGCTCGACGCGATCGACCGCCAGATCATCGCCCTCCTGCACGAGAACGCGCGCGTCCCGAACGTCGATCTCGCCCGCGCGGTCGGCGTCTCGCCGTCGACCTGCCTCGCCCGAGTCCGCTCGCTCCGCGAGCGCGGCGTCATCGTGCGCTACACCGCCGAGATCTCCCCCGCCGCCCTCGGCTACCACCTGCAGGCGCTCGTGAGCGTGCGCATCCGGCCCGGTGCCCGCCACCTCATGGAGCAGATCTCCGACGAGCTGCGCACCCAGCCCGAGGTCGCCCAGCTCTTCTTCCTCGGCGGCTCGGAGGACTTCCTGATCCACGTGCGCGTGCGCGACAGCGACCACGTACGCCAGTTCGTGCTGAAGAACCTCTCGGCGAACCCCGCCGTGGCCCTCACCGAGACGAATCTCGTGTTCGAACACCACACCGCGATGCCCGCGGGCCTCCGCGCGGTGCTCTGAGCGTTCTCAGCGCGGTGCTCTGAGGTTTCGAGGCGTCGCTGCGCTCCTCCTCAACCGGCGGAGGGGCCGAGCGGCAGGATCTCGGCGAGGTCGAGCCCGTCGGGGCTCTCGAGCTGCGCGTAGGTGCAGCTCTCGGGCGTGCGGTCGGGCCGCCAACGCCGGAACTGCGCCGTGTGCCGGAACCGCTCGCCCTCCATGTGGTCGTAGGCGACCTCGACGACGAGCTCGGGCCGCAGCGGCACGAATGAGAGGTTCTTGCCCGCGTTCCACCGGCTCACCGCCCCGGGCATGCGCGTGCCCTGCTGCGCGGCCTCGCCGGCCCAGTCGCCCCACGGGTGCGCATCGCCCTCCCCCGCGACGAGCGGCGCGAGCTCCTCGACGAGGCTCGCCCGCCGAGCCATCGAGAACGACGCCGCGACGCCCACGTGGTGCAGGCGCCCGTCGTCGCCGTAGAGCCCGAGCAGCAGCGAGCCGACGATCGGCCCCGACTTGTGCCACCGGTACCCGGCGACGACGCAGTCGGCCGTGCGTTCGTGCTTGATCTTGAACATCGCCCGCTTCTCGGGCAGGTACGCGCCGTCGAGCGGCTTCGCGACGACCCCGTCGAGCCCGGCCCCCTCGAAACGGGTGAACCAGTCGCGGGCGAGGTCGAGGTCGCCCGTCGCGGGGGTCGCGAAGATCGGGTCGGATGCCTCGGCGAGCGCGTCGACGAGCCTGGCGCGCCGTTCGGAGAACGGGCGGGGCATGAGGTCGTCGGAGCCCGCCGCGAGCAGGTCGAACCCGACGAACGACGCGGGCGTCTCGGCCGCGAGCAGCCGCACCCGGCTCTCGGCGGGGTGGATCCGCTGCTGCAGCGCCTCGAAGTCGAGCCGGCCGCCCCGGGCGATGATGATCTCGCCGTCGACGACGCAGCGCTCGGGCAGGTTCGCGCGGAGCGCCTCGATCAGTTCGGGGAAGTACCGGGTCATCGGCTTCTCGTTGCGGCTGCCGAGCTCGATCTCGTCGCCGTCCTTGAAGACGATCGTGCGGAACCCGTCCCATTTGGGTTCGACGTGGCCGGTGTCGGGGATCTCCTTCACCGACTTGGCGAGCATGGGTGAGACGGGCGGCATCACCGGGAGGTCCATCCGACCATCCTGCACCCGCGACCGCCGCGGGCGGTAGCACCCGCCTTCCGGGCGGTCAATCCCTCGCGGCGCGGCTTGGGCGCGCGTAGCGTCGGCATCGTCGACCACATCGACGACCGCGACGACGCGGCCCGGCACGAGGAGCACCCCATGAGCTCGATCATCGACCACCCGGCATCCGAGCGCCGGAGCGTGCTGCCGCCGATCGGCGTCTGGTGGCCGATGCTCGAGGCCCCGCTGCGGCGCGAGATCCTCGAGAACCTCTCGGCACCGCTGCGGTCGGTCGTGGTGCGCCGCATCCTCGACCTGTGCGAGATCGAGAGCGCTCCGCCCCGGCGCGCGGTGCGGCTCGACGAGAACGAGCGGGCCTACGTCGCAGGCTGGGCGCACACCGTCGACTGGAACTGAGGTGCGCAGGGCCCCTCCTCCGGATGCGACGATAGAGGGATGCCCTCCGACTCCTTCCCGCCCGTCGAGGAACTCGCGATCGCCCGTCTCGTCGGCCCGCTGAGCCTCAGTCGCGGGCGCACGATCGAGCGGGCCGGCGGCGTCGAGGAGCTCGTCTGGGAGGCGTCGGGGTTCCGCCTGGGCGCGGTGGTGCGCGGCACGAGCGCCGAGTCGTACCGGGTCAACGTGCGACTCGATCTCGGGATCCCCGGCCGCACGACGATCCTGTCGGGCACGTGCAGCTGCCCGGTGGGCCGCAACTGCAAGCACGTCGCGGCGGTGCTCCTGGCCTCTGCCGAGCGGCACAAGCAGGAGCTCGCGGCCCCCGCCGAGGAGCTCCCGGGCGAGGGCGGTCACGGCTGGCGGGCCGAGCTCGGCGCCCTGACGGCGAACGGCGACCACTCGACGGCGGAGGCTGCGCTGCGCCAGCCGCTCGCCCTGCAGTTCGAACTCCGCGAACGCGTCGAACGCCGCGGCAGCCGACAGGCGGCGCGCGACGAGGCGGCGACGAGCGAGGCCTCGGTCGATCGGCTCGCGGTGCGCCCCGTGACCCGCGGCGCGCGCGGCGGGTGGATCAAGGCGAACCTGACCTGGCAGAACGTCGGGTTCCAGGGGCGGGCGGGCGGCTTCGATCCCCGGCAGGCGCGCTGGTTCGGCGAGTTCTCGATGTTGAAGGGCGCCCGGCACTCGGGCTTCGCCGAGGTCGGCACGGGGTGGATCCCGCTCGACTCGTACGAGAGCGCGACGCTCTGGTCGCTGCTCGCGCAGGCCCCGTCGCTCGGCATCGCGCTCGTCGGCACGAGCGCGAACGTCGAGATCACGGTGGCGGATGCCGCGGAGATCAGCCTCGACGTGCGCCTCGCCGAGCCGGCGGACGACGACACGGCCGTGACCCCCGACGACGATACCGACACCGACATCACACCCGACGAGACCGACGCGCCCGCAGGGCTCGAGCTCGTCCCGACCGTCACGCTCGACGGCGAACGCCACCCGAGCCGCCGCGCCCGCCTCATCGCCGACCACGGCGCCTACGTCTTCGACTTCGCCGCCGGCCGGATCGCACTCGCCCCGCTCGCGGTGCCGCTCACGCCCGCCGCGCGGCAGGCGGTGCGCCGCACCGAGCCGATCGTCGTGCCGGCCGACGAGGTCGACGACTTCGCCCGTGAGGCCTACCCGCGGCTCGCGCGCGCCGTCCGGGTCACGAGCGCCGATCCCGCCGTCGAGCTCCCCGCGCTGCCGCCCGCGACCCTCGTCGCGACCGTCGTGCACGAACCCGGTCACCTGCTGCGCCTCTCGTGGGAGTGGCAGACCGACGGCGGCGCACGCCTCCCCTTCGATGCACCCGACGCCGAGTTCCACGACCCGGCGAACGAACGCCGCCCCGCCGAGCTCGCCGCGGCCGTCGCCGCCGAGGAGCCCGCGGGCGCGCCCCTCCTCCGCCCCGTCGGCCCCCGTGGCTCCCGTCGCGAGGCCGGCGCCGTGGCATCCGCGCAGCTCAGATCGACCGTCGTGCTGCGCGGTGTCGAGGCCGCCGAGTTCTCGACCCGCGTGCTCCCGCGCCTCGAGGAGATCGCGCAGCTGCGCGTCGAGGTCGTCGGCGAGGCACCCGAGTACCGCGAGCTCACCGAGGCGCCGAAGCTCACCGTCACGACCGTCGAGAGCGAGCGCACCGACTGGTTCGACCTCGGCGTCATCGTGACCGTCGAGGGCAAGAAGGTGCCGTTCGGTCCGCTGTTCAGCGCGCTGTCGCACGGACGCAAGAAGCTCCTCCTCGTCGACGGCAGCTACCTCTCACTGCTGCACCCCGTGTTCGCGCCGCTCCGCGAGCTCCTCGAGGAGGCCGGCTCGCTCGACGAGTGGGACGCCGGCGAGCTCCCCATCCACCGCACGCAGACGAGCCTGTGGGCGGAGTTCGAGGACCTCGCCGACGAGTCGGCCGCGGCGGTGTCGTGGCGCGAGACGGTCAAGGGGCTGAACGCCCCCGAGGGCATCGAACCGATCCCGCAGCCCGAGGGCTTCGCGATCGAGCTGCGCCCCTACCAGCTCGAGGGCTTCCGCTGGCTCGCGTTCCTCCATCGGCACGGGCTCGGCGGCATCCTCGCCGACGACATGGGACTCGGCAAGACGGCGCAGACCCTCGCGCTCATCACGCATGCGAAGGCGCAGTCGGATGCCGCTGCCCCGCCGTTCCTCGTCGTGGCGCCCACCTCCGTGGTGTCGAACTGGGCGCGCGAGGCCGAACGCTTCGCCCCCGGCCTGCGCGTCGCGACCGTCACGGCGACGCAGGCGGCGAGCCGCCGCCCGCTCGCGCAACTCGTCGAGGGCGCCGACCTCGTGGTCACGAGCTACGCCATCCTGCGACTCGACGCCGACGCATTCGCCGAACTCGACTGGTCGGGGCTCGTGCTCGACGAAGCCCAGTTCGTGAAGAACGGCAACTCGAAGGCGAACCAGGCGGCCCGTGACATCCGGGCGCCGTTCAGGCTCGCCGTGACCGGCACGCCCGTCGAGAACAACCTGATGGAACTGTGGGCGCTGCTGCGCATCGTCGCCCCCGGGCTCTTCCCGTCGGGGCGCGCCTTCGCCGAACGCTACCGCCGCCCCATCGAGATCGACCACAACGCCGAACGCCTCGCGACCCTGCGCCGCCGCATCCGCCCGCTCGTGCTGCGCCGCACGAAGGAACTCGTCGCCCCCGAGCTGCCCGAGAAGCAGGAGCAGGTGCTGCAGGTCGCGCTCGACCCGGCGCACCGCCGCATCTACGACACGTTCCTGCAGCGCGAACGGCAGAAGCTGCTCGGCCTCATCGACGACCTCGACCGCAACCGCTTCACCGTGTTCCGCTCACTGACCCTGCTGCGGATGCTGAGCCTGCACGCCGCCCTCATCGACTCCGAGCAGTACGCCGACGTGCCCTCGGCGAAGCTCGACGCCCTCTTCGACCAGCTCGACGAGGTCATCGCCGAGGGGCACCGGGCGCTCGTGTTCAGCCAGTTCACCTCGTTCCTCGAGCTCGCGGCCGCGCGCCTCGAGGCGGCCGGCGTGCCCTACGCGTACCTCGACGGCTCGACCCGTCGGCGCAGCGAGGTCATCGATCGGTTCCGCACGGGCGACGCCCCCGTGTTCCTCATCAGTCTCAAGGCCGGCGGGTTCGGCCTCAACCTCACCGAGGCCGACTACGTGTTCCTCCTCGACCCGTGGTGGAACCCCGCGAGCGAGGCGCAGGCCGTCGACCGCGCCCACCGCATCGGCCAGTCGAAGACCGTCATGGTCTACCGCATGGTCGCCGAGGGAACGATCGAGGAGAAGGTCATGGCGCTCAAGGCGAAGAAGGCCGCGCTCGTCTCCTCGCTCATGGACGACGACGAGCTCTTCAGCGAGTCGCTCACCGCCGACGACCTGCGCGGGCTCATCGGCGGCTGAGCGGGGCCGCACCACGGCGGGCGCCCGAGCAGGGAGAGGGCCGCCGGGCCGGCGAGGGGGAATCGCCGACCCGGCCATCACCGGACCACGCGGGTAGGTCGCGAACCCGGCGATGGCGTACGCCCGATGGCACACGCGTCGCAAGGCGAGGAAGAGAGTGTTGCCCCCCGGCTCCCTTCCCCGTCGCACTCGGTGGCGACGGTACCGAGGAGGCGATGTACCCGAAACATCGTCGCCGCCGTCGCTGCTGAGTCCTTCGACCGTAGCATCGCAGACCCCCCGTTCGGGGGTGGACACGCGCCGAACATTCGGGATTTGGATTCACCAGGCCGTCGACACCCGGGCCAGCACCCATCGGTGCCCCTGGAGGGACTCGAACCCCCAACCTGCTCCTTAGGACGGAGTTGCTCTTCCATTGAGCTACAGAGGCCGGTCGTACGAGTCTATGGCACTCCGGTAGCGTGATCGGCGGCGCGCGGCGTGCGCGCAGAGGTGCGGCGCTGCCGCGAGAACGGAGACGGCAGTGGTCGAGGCGGGCACGACGAGGTTCTGGGTTGGCGCATCGACGGTCGGGGCATTGGGTTCGGCGGCGCGCGGCATCCGCTCGCTCGACCTCGACGCCCGAGGACGCGCGACGCTCGGCGAGCCGATCGACGTCGGGCCGAACCCCATGTTCCTCGCCGTCTCGGGCGCCGCGGGCGTGCTCGGCATCGTGCACGAGCTCGCCGACGGCCGTATCTCGAGCTGGACCTTCGAAGGCGACGGCCTCGCCCCCTTCGGCCGGGTGGGCGTGACGGGCGGCGACCCCTGCCACCTGGCGTTCACGGAGTCGGGCGAGCTCGCGTTCGCGGCGAACTACTCGGGCGCGGAGGTCACCGTGCACCCGCTCGCCCCAGACGCCCCAGCCGACACCGTGCTCCGCACGTCGTTCTCGGGCTCGGGTCCCGACGCAGATCGGCAGTCGGCCCCGCACCCGCACCAGGCGGTGCTCGACCACGACCGGGACCGGCTGCTCGTCCCCGACCTCGGCGCCGACCGCATCCGCGTCGTCGGCCTCGGCCGACTCCCCGAGGCGCTCTCGCACGACGAGGGCGCCGACATCGCGATCCACGCCGGGGCCGGCCCCCGGCACCTCGTCGTCGCGGGCGACCTCGCCGTCACCGCGAACGAACTCGACCGCACCGCGAGCGTCATCGACCTCGTCGAGGGTCGCGAGCTCGCCTGGTTCCCGATCGGCCCCGACACCGAGCCGCGCGGGCTCGGCTGCTCGGCGATCAAGCTCACCCGCGGCGACCTCGTCCTCATCGGCGACCGCGACGCCGACGCCCTCCGCGGCCTCCGCCTCGACCGCGACGCGCGCACCCTCGAACTCGTCGCGACCGTCGCGACCGGCGGGCGGCACCCCCGGGACCTCGAACTCAGCCACGACGAGCGATTCGCGCTCGTCGCCGATCAGGGCTCCGACTCCATCGCGATCATCGCGCTCGACGACGCGGGCGCGCCCGTCGAACTCGTCGACACGATCGCGACGCCGTCGCCGGCGTGCCTCGCCCGCGTGCCCTGAGCGCGCGCGTCCTGAGCGCGCGGGTCGACCGAGTCGACGCGCGCTGCGCGGGGCGACCGCCGACTCAGACGGGCGGGTAGAGGTACAACGCCCCGCTCGCGGGGATCGTGCGCCGATGGTACGAGTGGTCGGAGTTCTGGTTGTACTCCTCGATGTTCACCGAACCGTCGGCATTGATCGACTGCACGTACGCGACGTGGTTGTACGGGAACCAGGCCACCGCGCCGACGACGGGCGTCGACGAAGTCGGCCAGCCCTTGTTCGCCCAGGCGTCGGCCCACGCGTACGCGCTGCCCGAGGCGAGGTTCGACCAGTCCCACTTCCACGGGGCGCTGGTGGCGCCGGCGTCGCGGTTGAGTCGCCAGGCGACGAAGTCGACGCACTCGCGGTAGTAGTAGCGCAGCGGTGAGAGCCCGCCGCCGTAGTCATCTGGCAGCTGGTCCCACCAGGGGTAGTCGTCGCCCTCGGCGCGCACCGTGTACAGGGCGTAGGCGCCGTTGCCGCGCGAGGCGAGGTTCGAGGCCCACTGCGAGCGTTCGGCCTGCTCGGCGGCGAGCCGCGCCTCCTCGAGCGAGGCCTTCGTCGTGACGGCGTAGCCGTCGGAGACGATCGAGGCGCCGTTCGCGAGCGCGCCGACCGAGACGTCCTGCGCCTGAGCGCGGCTCAGGCTGAAATCGCCGGATGCCCCGAACTCGGTGCCGCTCGGCATCATCGCGTAGGCCGGGAGGGCGACGGTGCCGACGATCGCCGGCACGACGAGCACGGTGGCCATGACCCGCATCGGGCCGTTGCGACGTGCTGCGCGAGGGGTCGGAACAGTGGCTTCGGGGCGTCGACGACGACCATGCTCGGGATCTCGGGGGGCGGTCCGCACCCGACCTACCCTAGGGCACCGCGGCGGATCTTGTCACGATGACGCGCTTCGGCTCAGGCGGCCATGGCGAGGTACTCGCTCCACTGCGGCATCGGCCGCTCGACCCCGCGCACGGCCCAGCTCCGGCCGTTCGGCATCTTCGGCGTGAAGCGCAGCTCCCAACCCATCTCGGCGGGCGTGCGGTCGCTCTTCGTGTTGTTGCAGCGCAGGCAGCAGGCGACGAGGTTCTCCCAGGTGTCGCGGCCCCCGCGGGAGCGCGGCAGCACGTGGTCGATCGTCGCGGCCGCCCGGCCGCAGTAGGCGCATCGGTGTTCGTCGCGCCGCAGCACGCCGCGTCGGCTCACCGGCACGTGGTGCGCGCGCGGCGCCCGGACGTAGCGGGTGAGGATGATGACGCTCGGCCGGTCCCAGTTGCCGCTCGCGGCGCAGACCGGATTGCCCTCCTCGCGGAGGATGACCGTCGCTTTCTGGTTCATCACGAGCAGGAGCGCCCGCTTGAAGGAGACGACCGCGAGGGGTTCATATCCGGCGTTGAGCACGAGGGTGCGCATGGGAGGCCTTCCGATCGGTGCTGGATGGCTTCCAGCCGCGTGCAGGATGCGACGACCGGAACGAGCCCCCGATGGGCTGATGAACGCGGACGGAGGCGCAGCCGGTACCGCCCGGAGAACGAAAAACGGGCACCGTCATGAAGACAGTGCCCGTCGGCGCGTTCGCGCGGATGGAACTCGGCTGACTGCTGCGCCGTTGGTCGAATTGCGCGCGCGCACCCGTGGAATGGATGCTGTGCGCCTTCACCATCGGCTTCACCTGCCCGGTTCTCGGATCGTCAGGGTTTCAGGGTAGAGCACGAACGGCGCCCCGGGAACTCCCGGCGCGCCGTTCGTCGCGTGGAGGACACGCGCTGTTCACGTTCAGATGCCGATGCGAACGATCCGGTAGGAGCTCGTCCAGATCGGCTGCACGCGCACCGCGGCGCCCTCGTACGGCGCGTGCAGGATCATGCCGTTGCCGGCGTAGAAGCCGTCGTGGCCGTCCATGATGACGAGGTCGCCGGGCTGCGCGTCGGCCTCGGAGATCGTGGTGCCCATGGCGCCCTGACCAGCCGAGGAGTGCGGCATGCTGACGCCGAACTGCGCGTACACGTACATCACGAAGCCCGAGCAGTCGAAGCCGGCGGGCGTGGCGCCGCCGTAGACGTACGGCACGCCGATGTACTGCGTGGCGACGCTGTACACGCTCGCGAGGTCGAAGCTCGGGTACGGCGGATTGGCGAGGAAGTCGCCGACGGATGGGCCGCTGTAGCCCGCGGCGTACGAGGTCATCGCCGTCTCGGCGGCGACGCGCGCCTGCTCGGCGGCCGCGGCCGCCTCGGCTGCGGCGCGGATGTCCTCGCCGGAGACGGCGGCGTACCCGTCGGTCGCGACCGGGGCCGCGATGACGTCGTCGGTCACCTCGACGCTCTGCGCCTGCGCCTTCGACAGGCGGGTCGCGTCGGTCTCGCCGAACTGCGGGCCGACGCTGCCGGGGGCGATCGCGTAGGCCGGGATCGCCAGCGTGCCGACGATGCCGGCTGCCGCGGTCATCACGAGGATGTTCGCGAGGCCGCCGCGGCGCAGACGCCGGGTCGAGGGCAACGGCGCCGCCGAGACCGCCTTCGCGAGGTCGTTCGTCTGGGGGGTGGTGGGGGAAATCGGGGCCTTCGCGGCGATGATCGCCTTCGTAGCGGCTCCGCGAGCGCGGGTCCTTCGGGGACGGCGCGGGGTGAAACGAGCCAAAATGTACCTCCGTCGCCCCACGACACCGGGTGCCGTCTCACCTGATGCGCGCGGGGGCGCTTCACGGGTACCGGGTCGAGCGGTGAGTCGCTGGGAGCGTCTCGACCCTGGCCCTCCGGCTGGCTTCGTGCCGGCGGACTCGTACGAGGGTACGCGAGGAGTGCCCGAATGTCACATTTCGATCACGGCGCGGCCGAGATCGGATGCCTCGGGCGAGTGCACGAGGACCGTCGCAGTGCGCTCAGATGCTGATGAAGAGGTGGCTTGCGACGTCGCTCGGCAGTTCGATGCCGCCGTCGGCGCCGTCGACCTCGACGAGCACGTAGCCGCCCGCACGGCTGAAGCTCGCGGGCGCACCGGGCATGACGCCGGCCTGCTTGAGCTGCCCCAGCAGTTCGGGGTCGAACTGCACGGGCTCGCCGAGCCGGCGAACGGTGCCGCGGACGGGCTCGTCGCGGTCGGCGACCGCGTCGATCACGTTGACGACGCCCGACATGAACGGATCGGCCGGCGGCAGCCCGAGCTCTTCGAGGCCGGGGATCGGGTTGCCGTACGGCGACTCCTTCGGTCCGCCGAGGATCTCGATGAGGCGGCGCTCGACCTGCTCGCTCATGACGTGCTCCCAGCGGCAGGCCTCGTCGTGGACGTACTCCCACTCGAGCCCGATGACGTCGGCGAGCAGTCGCTCTGCGAGCCGGTGCTTGCGCATGACGTGCACGGCCTTCGAACGCCCCTCGGCGGTCAGCTCGAGGTGGCGGTCGCCCGAGACGACGACGAGCCCGTCGCGCTCCATGCGCGCGACCGTCTGGGAGACCGTCGGGCCAGAGTGACCGAGCCGCTCCGAGATGCGCGCACGCAGCGGCACGATGTTCTCCTCTTCGAGGTCGAGAATCGTGCGCAGGTACATCTCGGTCGTATCGATCAGATCGGTCACGCGGTGTCCTCCCGTATTGCGTCGCAGCCCGTCATCAAGCCTACCGGGCACCACCCTCTCGGTAGACTCGACGCCATGCCGAGCATCGTGATTCCCGCTGACCTGCTGCCCGCCGACGGACGTTTCGGTTGCGGGCCGTCCAAGGTCCGCCCCGAACAGCTCGCGCACCTCGCCGAGTTCGGCCCGGCGATCCTCGGCACCTCGCACCGCCAGGCCCCCGTGAAGAACCTCGTCGGCCGCGTGCGTTCGGGCCTCGCCGAGCTCTTCTCGCTGCCCGAGGGCTACGAGGTCGTGCTCGGCAACGGCGGCTCGACCGCCTTCTGGGACTCGGCGGCCGTGTCGCTCGTCGAGCGCCGCGCGCAGCTCGCCTCCTTCGGCGAGTTCGGCGCCAAGTTCGCGAAGGCCGCCGGCGCGCCGTGGCTCGAGGCCCCCGAGGTCCGCACCGCCGCCCCCGGCACGAGCGCCCGCGTCGAGGCCGCACCCGGCTTCGACGTGTACGCCTGGCCGCAGAACGAGACCTCCACCGGCGTGCAGGCGCCCGTCACCCGCGTCTCGGGCGACGAGGGCGCGCTCACCGTCATCGACGCGACGAGCGCGGCGGGCGGCGCCGCCGTCGACGCCCGCGAGTTCGACGTCTACTACTTCGCCCCGCAGAAGAACTTCGCCGCCGACGGCGGCCTGTGGTTCGCGCTGATGTCGCCCGCCGCGATCGAGCGGATCGAGCGCGTCGCCGCCTCGGGCCGGTACATCCCCGAGTTCCTCTCGCTGAAGAACGCGGTCGACAACTCGCGCCTCGAGCAGACCCTCAACACCCCGGCGCTCTCGACCCTCCTGCTGATGGAGAACCAGATCGACTGGATCAACGCCTCGGGCGGTCTCGCCTGGGCCGACGCACGCACCCGCGAGTCGTCGGGGCTCCTCTACGACTGGGCCGAGGCCTCGAGCGTCGCGACCCCCTTCGTCGTCGACCCCGCCGATCGCTCGCAGGTCGTCGTGACCATCGATTTCGACGACTCGGTCGACGCCGCTGCGGTCTCGAAGGTGCTGCGCGAGAACGGTGTCGTCGACACCGAGCCGTACCGCAAGCTCGGCCGCAACCAGCTGCGGATCGCCACCTTCACGGCGATCGAGCCCGACGACGTCCGCAAGCTCATCTCCTCGATCGACCACGTCCTCGAACGGATCTGAGCGGGTGCGCCTCTGGCTCGGCGAGGACGAGCGTCGGCCCGACCCGGCGCCGGCCAGAGCCGACGCGCGCAAGGCGGTCGTCGCGGGCACGGTCGGATGGCTCGTGGTGCTCGCCGGATGTCTGGTGTTCCGCGATCGGTTGGAGGACGCGGGCCTCGCGTGGCTCACGACCGCCGCGATCGTCGGCGTCGCGCTCGGGCTCGCCGGGCTCGTCGTCGTGCAGCTGACCCGGAGGCGGGCGCGCCGAGCGCCCGACGAAGGGCGCTCGGGCCCCGCCTGACCGGCTATGCGGTCGGGGTCACCGCGTCGTCGTCGTCCGGCTCATCGTCGGTGACGTCGTCCGACTCGTCGTCGTCCGACTCATCATCGGCGACGTCGTCCGACTCGTCGTCGTCGAAGGCGTCGATGTCGACCCCGTCGACGTCGTCGTCGTGCGAGAGGTGCTCGTCGTCGTGCGCGTCGTCATCGTCGTCGTCGTGCGAGTCGTCGTCGAGGTCGTCCTCGTCGTCGGACAGTTCGTCGTCGTCGAGCTCGTCGCCCTCGAACGCCTCGTCGCCCTCGGCCTCGGCACCTTCGGCCGCGGCGAGCTCGGCCGCCGCCTGCTGCGCGGCCCGGTACTCGGCGAGCCGCTCGGACCACGGCACCCACTCGGGTGCGAGCAGCGCCTGCTCGCCCGGCATGAGCTCGGTCTCGAGCACGGTCGGCTCGTCGTCGTCGATGCGGGTGATCGTCACGCTCCACCGCCAGCCGGGGTACCCGGCGAGGTCGGAGGCGAAGAGCAGGCTCAGCACGTGCTCGCCGTCGACGACGTGGCCGACGACCGACCCGACCGTCTCGGGAGCGGTCACCTCGAGCAGCACCCGACGTGCGAGGTCGACCGAGGCGAGCAGCACCTCGTCGGCCACGAGCGGAGCGGGCTCGGGCTCGGGCTCGGCGTCCGCCGTGGCATCCGCGGGCGCGGCGAGCTCGTCGACGACCACCGCGGTCTCGACGGTCTCGGCCGGGGCGGCCTCGGGCTGGGGCTCGGGGGTCTCAGGCATCCAGGTCGTCAGCCACCTTGCGCAGCACCGCGGCCACGGTGCGCGCCTTGGACTTCTCGGGGTAGCGGCCGCGTCGGAGGTCGGCGCCGATGCCGTCGAGCACCTTCACGACGTCTTCGACGATGATCGCCATGTCGTCGGCGGGCTTGCGGTTGATCTTGGTGAGGCTCACCGGCGTGTCGAGCACCCGGACCGAGAGGGCCTGCGCGCCGCGCTTGCCCTCGGCGACGCCGAACTCGAGGCGGCTGCCCGCACGCACGGTCGCGCCGGCGGGCAGGGCGGATGCATGGAGGAAGACCTCCTGGCCGTCATCGCCGCTGATGAAGCCGAAACCCTTGTCCTCGTCGTAGAACTTGACCTTGCCGGTGGGCATCGTGAAAACCTCGCTTATACGTCGCACGGCGCGCCGAAAGCAACGCGCCGTTCTCCACCAGTCTAGAGTCCCGCGCCCCCGTACGGGGCCCGGCTGCCCTAGTCTGGAGAGGTGAGCGATTCCGGCCCCATCTCCGAGCATCGCGCGGAGCGCATCCTCGCGGTCATGTTCGCGGCGATCGTCGGGCTGTCGATCGTCTGCTTCTTCGCCGTCATGATCGGCACCGTCTCCGGCGTGAGCCGCCAGGAGATGGGCGAGGGCATCTGGCCGGTCGTGACGATCCTGCCGTTGTTCGCCCTCCCGATCGCGTTCCTGCTCCTGATCGTGCTGCTCATCATGAGCAGCGTGCGGCGCTCGCGCGAAGCACGGTCCGGAACGAGCTGAACGGGGACGATGCTCGAACTCGCCGCACGACTCCGCGAGCTGACGCGAGAAGATCTCGCCGCAGCACTGCGGACGCGCGAGTTCGAGACCACCGGCATCCACGATCTCTTCGATCTGGCTGAGGCCCTCCTCTCCCCCGACTCGCTCGATCAGGCGCTCGGTCGCCTCGACCGCCCCAGGCTCGCAGTGCTCGCCGTCGCCGCGACGCTCGCCGACGGCGCGGGCGACAGCACGGTCGAGCAGGTGCGCACCGAGATCGCGAGGCTCGGCGCGGTGCCCGCCAGGGCGGATGCCACGGGCGAACTCCTCGATCGGCTGTCCGAGTCCCTCCTCGTGGTGCGACGAGACGAGCGGGTGCACGTGCCCGCTGCGGTCGGCGCACGGCTCGTGCCGCGCCTCGGCGTCGACCTGCCGACCGCCGGCGAGCTGGCGTCGCCTGCGCCCCCGGTGCTCGTCACCGGGGACGGCGTCGACCGCAGTCTGCTCGAGCGCCGCTCCTCCGAGGCGGCGTACGCGACCGTGACGGCGACCGCCGAGCTCCTCGCCGCCCTCGGGGTGCAGCCCGCGCGCGAACTCGCGAAGGGCGGGATCGCGCTGCCCGACTCGAAGCGACTCGCCGAGGCGAGCGGCACCGAGCTCGACGCGCTGCCGCAGCTCTTCCGCCGCGCCGACGAAGCCGGGCTCGTCGCACGCGACGGCGCCTACTGGCTCGAGTCCGACCGCGGCGCGGAGTGGTCCCTCGGGTCGGCGCGCGACCGCTGGCAGCGGCTCGCCGAGTGCTGGCGCGATCGGATCCCCGAGGCGCTGCGCCGTCTCGTCGCCCGTCGCAGCGACCCGCTCACCGCGGCCGCGCTGCGCGACGACGTGCGCTGGCTCTACCCCGCTGCCGGCCAGTGGCTCGACGACGGCCTCGAACGCCTGTTCGGCGAGGCCGAGGCCCTCGGACTCGCCGTGTCCGGAGAACCGGTCGAGGCGGGTCGCCTCGTGCTCGGCGGCGAGCTCGACGGTGCCGCCGCGCTCGTCGCGGCGCACTTCCCGGCGCAGGTCGATCGCGTCTACCTGCAGCACGATCTCTCGATCGTCGCGCCCGGTCCGCTCGAGCCCGCACTCGACGGCCGGCTTCGGGGGGTCGCCGACATCGAGGCCCGCGACCTCGCCTCCACGTATCGCGTGAGCGCGGCATCCGTGAATCGCGGTCTCGCCGCGGGCGAGACGGCCGACTCGATCCTCGAGTTCCTGGGCGCGCTGTCGCTCACCGGCATCCCGCAGCCGCTCGCCTATCTCGTCGCCGAGGCCGCCGAGCGGTTCGGCTCGGTGCGCGTTTCGGCGGCGCCCGAGGCCGACGCTCCGGCGCGCGCCTCGATCCGCTCCGACGACGAGCAGCTCATCCGCACGCTCGCCGTCGACCAGTCGATCTCCTCGCTCGCGCTGCGCCAGACGGGCGCGCACCGTCTGCTCTCCCGGTTCACCCCCGACGTCGTGTTCTGGGCGCTCTCCGACGCGAAGTACCCGGTCGCCGCCGAGGACGCCGACGGCGAGATCATCCGGCTGCAGCGTCACCGGCTCGCACCCGCACCGGTCGCGGCGCCCGCGGGCGACCCGATCGCGACCCTCCTCGACCGCATGGCGGAGGAGCAGCCGGGCGACGGCGACGCCGAGCGGGCGTGGCTCTCCCGACAGCTCGAGGCCGCCGCCCGCTCGAAGGAGACGCTGACCGTCACCGTGCGGATGCCGGGCGGCGACACCGCCGACTACCTGCTCGCACCGGCGAGCGTCGCGAACGGCCGGCTCCGGGCGCGCGATCGCAAGGCCGACATCGAGCGCACGCTGCCGCTCTCGGCGATCGCCTCGGTCGGGCCGGCGCCCGCCGAGTTCTGACGCCCTCCCACGAAGCGGGCGTAGACTCGGCGGTTATGTCAGACGGCCCCCTCATCGTGCAGAGCGACCGAACCGTGCTGCTCGAAGTCGCGCATCCCCTCGCCGAGGACGCCCGGCACGACCTCGCGGTCTTCGCGGAGCTCGAGCGCGCACCAGAGCACGTGCACACGTACCGCATCACCCGACTCGGGCTGTGGAACGCGCGCGCCGCCGGCCACGACGCCGACGACATGCTCGGCACGCTCGAACGGTACGCGAAGTTCCCGGTGCCGCAGACCGTCTCGGTCGACATGCGCGAGACCGTGGGGCGCTACGGTCGCCTCGTGATCGACCGCACCGACGACGGCGCGCTGCGGCTCCGCAGCGACGACGTCGCCGTGTTCACCGAGGTCGCCCACGCGAAGCGCATCGCGCCGCTGCTCACCGACCGACTCGACGAGCGCAGCTTCCTCGTCGAGCCCTGGGCTCGCGGGCAGCTCAAGCAGGAGCTCGTGAAGCTCGGCTGGCCCGCCGAGGACCTCGCGGGCTACACGCCCGGCACCCCGCACGAGATCTCGCTCGACGAGCAGGGCTGGCAGCTGCGCGACTACCAGCAGCACGCCGTCGACAACTTCTTCGAGGGCGGCTCGGGCGTCGTCGTGCTGCCGTGCGGTGCGGGCAAGACCCTCGTCGGCGCGGGTGCGATGGCGACCGCGAAGACGACCACCCTCATCCTCGTCACGAACACCGTGAGCGCCCGCCAGTGGCGCGACGAGCTGCTCAAGCGCACGAGCCTCACCCCCGAGGAGATCGGCGAGTACTCGGGGCAGGTGAAGGAGGTCAAGCCGGTCACGATCGCGACCTACCAGATCCTCACCGCCAAGCGGAAGGGCGAGTACGCCCACCTCGCGCTCCTCGACGCGCTCGACTGGGGCCTCGTCGTCTACGACGAGGTGCACCTGCTGCCGGCCCCGGTGTTCAAGCTCACGGCCGAGCTGCAGGCGCGCCGCCGGCTCGGTCTCACCGCGACGCTCGTGCGGGAGGACGGCCGCGAGGGCGACGTGTTCTCGCTCATCGGCCCGAAGCGGTTCGACGCCCCGTGGAAGGAGATCGAGGCACAGGGCTTCATCTCCCCTGCGGCGTGCTTCGAGGTGCGCATCGACCTGCCCCAGTCCGAGCGGCTCGCGTACGCGGCATCCGCCGATGACGAGCGCTACCGCCTCGCCGCGACCGCGCCCGCGAAGCTCGGCGTCGTGAAGGAGCTCGTCGCCCGGCACGCGGGCGAGCGCATCCTCGTGATCGGGCAGTACCTCGACCAGATCGACGAGCTCGCCGAGGCGCTCGGCGCCCCCCAGCTCACCGGTTCGACGCCGGTCGACGAACGCGAGCGGCTCTTCCAGGAGTTCCGCGACGGCACGACCCAGGTGCTCGTCGTGTCGAAGGTGGCGAACTTCTCGGTCGACCTGCCCGAGGCGACGGTCGCGATCCAGGTCTCGGGCTCGTTCGGCTCGCGCCAGGAGGAGGCGCAACGCCTCGGCCGGTTGCTCCGCCCGAAGGAGTCGGGGCTCAGCGCGAACTTCTACACCCTCGTCTCGCGCGACACCGTCGACCAGGACTTCGCGCAGAACCGGCAGCGGTTCCTCGCCGAGCAGGGGTACTCGTACACGATCCTCGACGCGCACACCCTCGACCCCGCCGCCTGAGCCGTCGCCTCGAGCGCGTCGCCTCAGCCGCGCAGTCGCGCGTAGCGGAGGAGCAGCAGGTCGCCCGCGGGCAGGGCGTGGACGAGCCGCATGCGACGCGCGTGCTCGTGCCCGCCCGCGGTGATGCGCCCGGCGTCGCCCGAGACGAGCAGCGGGCTGAGGCTGAGGCACAGCTCGTCGACGGCGTCGACCTCGATGAGCGAGGCGAACAGGTGCGGGCCGCCCTCGCAGAGGACCTGCGGCAGCCCGGCAGCGGCGAGCGCGTCGCGCATCGCGGTCGGGTCGACGCCGGTCTCGCCGCAGACGAGCACGTCGGCGACGGCGGCGAGGGCGGTGCGACGCCCGGGGTCGGATGCCTCGCCGGTGACGACGATCGGCCGCCGCGTCGCCTCGGCGAACACGGGGAGCCCCGGTTCGAGGTCGAGCGAGGCGGAGACGATCGCGAGCCGGGGCTCGTCGGCGAGTCCGTGCGCGCGACGCCATGCGACGCCCTCGGGCGAGACGCCGAGCCCGCCGTAGCCCTCGGCCCGCACCGTGCCCGCGCCGACGAGCACGACGTCGGCGAGGCTCCGCAGCACGTCCATCGCGAGCCGGTCGGCGTCGTCGCCGAGCCCGCCCGAGCGACCGTCGAGGGTCACGGCGCCGTCGAGGCTCATGACGAAGTTCATGCGGACGGACGGGGAGTTCCGCTCGGGCAGCGCGTACGCGTCGACGAGCTGGGCCCGGTCGACGCGCGCGCCGCCGCCCGCCCCGCTCATGGTTCCTCGTTCGGGCCGTCGACGACGTTGTGCTTGAGGTAGGCGGGCTCGCGCCATCCCATGATCGCCTCGATCATGCGTGCCGCGTCGACCGACTCGGGGATGTTGTGCATGCGCAGGATGCGCGCCCCCTGCGCGGCGCAGAACACGGCGGCCGCGAGCGAGCCGGCGAGGCGTTCGCCGCGATCGCGGTCGAGGCTCTCGCCGATGAAGTCCTTGTTCGAGACCGCGGCGACGAGCGGGAACCCGAGGCGCGTGAACTCGCCGAAGCGACGGGTGAGTTCGAGGGTCTGCAGGGTGTTCTTGTTGAGGTCGTGCCCGGGGTCGAGCACGATCCGGTGCTCGGGCACGCCGCGCGAGACGGCGAGGGCGGTGCGCTCCTCGAGGAACGCCGAGATCTCGCCGACGACGTCGTCATACTGCGGCTTCGGGAACCACTGGCGCGGCTCGGCCCGACTGTGGGTGATGACGAGCGTGGCGTCGGAGTCGGCGACGACCTCGGCGAGCGCGGGGTCGTGCACCCCCGTCGTGTCGTTGATGACGTGCGCCCCCGCGGCGATGGCCGCTGCGGCGACCTCGGCGTGGAAGGTGTCGACCGAGAGCGCGGCACCCGCATCGGCGAGTGCGGCGACGACGGGCACGACGCGGTCGATCTCCTCGGCCACGGGGATCGCGGGGCCGGGGCCGAACTTCGCGCCGCCGATGTCGATCCACGCGGCCCCAGCGTCGATCGCCCGGTGCGCGGCCGCGACGGCGGCGTCGAGCCCGAAGGTCGCGCCGCGGTCGTAGAACGAGTCGGGGGTGCGGTTCACGACGGCCATGATCGCGATCGATCGTGCGAAGTCGACCTCCCGCCCGGCGATCAGGCGAACCGGGTCCGTGAGGTTCGGGTCGGCCCAGCCGAGGGGCACTGCAGCGGTCACGCGGATGCCTCGGCGACGAGCTGCTCGAGCGGCACGGCGGGGTCGGCGAGGCGGGCCCGGTCGAGAGGCGCCCCCGAACGGATGAGTTGCTGCACCTGTTCGTTGACGTCCCACACGTTGACGTTCATGCCGGCGACGACACGGCCGTCGCGCTGCCAGAACGCGATGAACTCGCGCGCCTCCCGGTCGCCGCGGAACACGGGGTCGATGCCGGCGGCGAGCGTGCCGTAGCCCGAGTACTCCATGCCGAGATCGTACTGGTCGGTGTAGAAGTACGGGATGTCGGCGAACCGGACGTGCTCGCCGGCGAGCGCGCGGCCCGCGGCGAGGCCCGCGTGCTCGGCGTTGGCCCAGTGCTCGACGCGCTGATGCGCCTGCAGCACCGGGTGGTACACGTTCGCGACGTCGCCGGCGGCGAAGACGTCGTCGGCACTCGTCCGGAACGAGGCATCCGCGACGATGCCGTTCTGCACCTCGAGCCCGGCCGCCTCGGCGAGGCCGGTCTCGGGCACCGCGCCGATGCCGACGAGCACGAGCTCGGCGGGCACGACCTCGCCGGTGTCGATCTCGACGCCGGTGACCCGGCCGCCCTCGCCGCGGATGGCCGCGACCCCCGTCGACATGCGGAGGTCGACGCCGTGGGCCCGGTGCAGTTCGCCGAACACCTCGCCGACCGCGTCGCCGACGGCGGCGGCGAGCGGCACCCGCTCGGGCGCGATGACGGTGACCTCGTCGCCGTAGCCGCGCGCGGCGGCCGTCGCCTCGAGGCCGATCCAGCCGGCGCCGATCGCCACGATGCGCCGTCCGCCGCCCGCGTCGCCGCCGTCGGCGCCCGCGCCGGTGCCGGCGCTCGTGAACCCGTCGCGCAGCGCGAGCGAGTCGCCGATCGTGCGCAGCACGTGCACGCCCGTGAGCTCGCCCCCGGGTGCCCGCCAGCGCCGCGCGCTCGCACCGGTCGCGATGAGGAGCCGCCCGTAGTCGAGCGTGCGGCCGTCGGCGAGGCCCAGTCGGTGCGCATCCGTGTCGAGGGCGGTCGCGCGGATGCCGCGCAGCACTTCGACGCGCTCGTCGGCGTACCACTCGGGCGGGTGCACGTCGACGGCGTCGCGCCCCTCGGCGCCGGTGAGGAACCCCTTCGACAGCGGCGGCCGAATGTAGGGCATCGCGTCCTCGCCCGCGACGATGGCGATGGGACCGGTGTGCCCCGCCTGCCGCGCACCCTCGGCGGCCCGCGCCCCCGTGAGACCGCCGCCGACGATCACGATCGCGTCGTCGCTCATCTCAGTGCTCCGTCCTGGTGATGCCGCAGCGCTCGAGGAACTCGCGGCGGACGCGGTCGTCGTCGCGCACGACGCCCGCGAGGGAACTCGTGATCGTGCGCGTGCCCGGCACCTGCACGCCGCGCAGCGACATGCAGAGGTGCTCGGCCTCGAGCACCACGCCGACGCCCGCGGGGTCGAGCACCTCGACGAGCCGGTCGGCGATCTGCTTCGTCAGGCGCTCCTGCACCTGCAGGTCGCGGGCGAACTGCAGCACGACCCGCGCGAGCTTCGAGAGCCCGATGATCCGGTCGCCGGGCACGTAGCCGAGGTGCGCGACGCCGCGGAACGGCAGCAGGTGGTGCTCGCAGAGCGAGTCGAACGGGATGTCACGGACGACAACGAGCTCGCCGAAGCCCTCGCTCGGGAAGGTCGTCGGGGTGAACGACTGCGGCGTCAGCAGCTCGATGTAGGCGTCGGCGACCCGTCGAGGGGTGTCGGCGAGGTGCTCGCTCTCGACGTCGCGGCCGAGGGCTGCGAGCAGGGACCGCACCGCATCGGCGGCGGCAGCGCGATCGATCACGTGCTCGGCCGCCCCCACCTCGTCGTCGGTGACGGCGTGGAGCCTCGGCACCTCGTCCGCTGCGGCGAACTCGATCGACGTCATGTTCCCTCCGATCCCCGTGCTGCGAGGCTAGGCCCGCGAAATTCTTTTGTCAATGATTACTGCATTTAGAGATATGATCCGAGCATGGGCAGCGCTGCGACGAACGAGCCCGACGCGATCCGCGCCGTCGGCGCCCTCGCCGACCCCGCGCGGCGACGCGTCTACCGCCTCGTGGCACGCAGCAGCGAGGCCGTCGGGCGCGACCACGTCGCCGAGGCCCTCGCCCTGCCCCGCAGCACCGCCGCCTTCCACCTCGACCGACTCGTCGACGCGGGGCTCCTCACCACCGAGTCGCGTCGGCTCACCGGCCGCACGGGCCCGGGCGCCGGGCGGCCCGCGAAGCTCTACCGCCGCGCCGACGACGAGGTGTCGCTGCACCTGCCCACGCGGCTCTACGAACTCGGCGGCCGGGTCATGGCCGAGGCGATCGGCCGCGCGGTCGGCGACGAGGTGCCCGTGCGCGAAGCGCTCCACGACGCCGCCGAGCGGGCCGGGAGGCGGCTCGCCGAGGCATCCGACGATCTCACCGGCGCGCTCGACGCCGCCGGGTTCGAACCGCGCGACGACGAGACCGACGTCGTCCTCGGCACCTGCCCGTTCCACCGGCTCGCGCTCGAGCACCCCGCCGTGGTCTGCGATCTGAACCACGCGCTCGTCTGCGGCATGGCCCGCGAGACCGGCGCCGACGCCGGCCGCGTCCACCTCGATCCCGGCGCGGGCGGATGCTGCATCCGCATCGTCGCAGAGCCTCGCTGAGCCGCCGCCCACACGACTCACAGCCAAGTTTCAGCGAACGTCAAGAGAATCGAGTCATGAGCGACGGACCTCGCATTCTCATCGTCGATGACGAGCCCAACATCCGCGACCTCCTCACCACCAGCCTGCGGTTCGCGGGCTTCGCGGTGCGCGCCGTCGGCAACGGCGCGCAGACCATCTCGGCCGTGCTCGAGGAGGAGCCCGACCTCATCATCCTCGACGTGATGCTGCCCGACATGAACGGCTTCGGCGTCACCAAGCGCCTGCGCTCGGCGGGCTACACGGCGCCGATCCTCTTCCTGACGGCGAAGGACGACACGGAGGACAAGATCACCGGCCTCACCGTCGGCGGCGACGACTACGTCACCAAGCCCTTCTCGCTCGACGAGATCGTGGCCCGCATCAAGGCGATCCTCCGCCGCACCATGCACGCCGAAGAAGACGCGGTCATCCGCACCGGCGAGCTCACGATGGACCAAGACACCCACGAGGTGCTCGTCGGCGACGTGCCCGTCGAGCTCTCCCCCACCGAGTTCAAGCTGCTGCGCTACCTCATGCTGAACCCGAACCGCGTGCTCTCGAAGGCGCAGATCCTCGACCACGTCTGGGAGTACGACTTCAACGGCGACGCGGGCATCGTCGAGAGCTACATCTCGTACCTGCGTCGCAAGCTCGACCAGCACTCCGCCGAGCCCCTCATCCAGACCAAGCGGGGGTTCGGGTACATGCTCAAGTCCTCCTCCAAGCCCTGACTCAGGTTCCGCCGCCTAGACTCGGCCCGCCATGAATCAGACGTTGTTCGAGCGGTGGAACCGCATCTCGCTCCGCACCAAGATCACCGGAGTGACGGTGCTCATGCTGACGGTCGGGCTGCTCGTCTCGGGCATCGGCACGGCGGCGATGCTGCGCTCCTACGTCGAGGACCAGATGGGCTCGAAGCTCGAGGCCATCGCCTCGGGCGACATGTCGCGGTACTTCGAGATCGACACCGACAAGCCGCGCGCGCAGACGAACCTCAACCAGCTCGACTTCTCCTCCAAAGACGACGTCTTCGTCGCCATCTACACGGCGAGCGGCGAGTACAAGCGCAACAACTGGGAGAACCACCCAGAGGAGACGTGGCCCGACTTCCCCGAGACGATGACCCAGGCCGAGGTCACCGCACGCAATCGGGGCGGGTACTCCACCTTCCCGCTGGACGACGCCGACGGCGAACCCACCTTCCGCGCGGTCACCGGCCTCATGACGGCCGACTCGCACGGCACCCTCGTCCCGATCGTGATCGCGGTCTCCACGAAGGACACCGAGCGGCTCCTCGCCGTCTACCTCACGATCTTCTTCGGCTTCGGCCTCGGCGTGGTGCTCGTCGGCGCCCTCCTCACCCGCATGCTCGTGACGAACACCTTCGGCCCGCTCCGCGAGGTCGAACGCACGGCCGCCGCCATCGCCGACGGCGATTTCAGCCAGCGGCTCGGCGGCGCGACCCCGAACACCGAGGTCGGGCGGCTCAACCGCTCGCTCAACACCATGCTCAACCGCATCGATCGCGCGTTCCGCGACCGTGCACGCACGATCGACCAGATGCGGCGCTTCGTCGGCGACGCCTCCCACGAACTGCGCACCCCGCTCGTGTCGGTCCGCGGCTACGCCGAGCTGTACCGCATGGGCGCGCTCCAGTCGCCCGACGAGGTCGCCCAGGCGATGGACCGGATCGAGAAGGAGGCCATCCGCATGGGCGGCCTCGTCGAAGACCTGCTCGCCCTCGCCCGCCTCGACGAGGCGAAGCCGCTCGAGCTCGCCGAGGTCGATCTCGTTCCCCTCGCCCGCGATGCGGCGCTCGACACGATGGCCGCGCACCCCGATCGCACCGTCACGGTGATCGCGCCCCAAGAACTCGACGATCACGGTGGCGCGAGCGACGCCGCACCCGAACTCGAGGTCGAACTCGACCGCACCGCCCGAGGCGCTGCGACGGGCGCCGCGCCCGCCGGCACGGTCTCGTTCGCGGGTGCCACGCTGGCACGCCTGCGCGGCCGCCGCCCCCGCACCGAGCTGTCGCCCGCGGCCGCCGCGCGCAAGGAGGCGCAGGCCGCCCGCCGCGCCGCCACCGCTGCTGCGCAGGCCGCGAAGCGCGCCGAGCGCCAGAACGCGAGCGCGACCCAGACCGCGCGCGCCGCGGCAGAGGCGAAGGCCGCCGAGCGCGCCGCCGCCGACGCCGCTGCCGAGGCCGCCGCGGCGCACGCCGCCGAGACGACCCCGAAGCCCGTGCGACGCGCCCTCGTGCTCGTCGAGGAGAACAAGATCCGTCAGGTCATCACGAACCTGATGGGCAACGCGATCCGCTTCACGAACGACGGCAGCCCGCTCGAGATCCGCGTGTCGATCGACGACGACGCCGAGCGCGCGATGGTCGAGGTCATCGACCACGGCGAGGGCATCCCGCCGCAGATCCGCGAGAAGATCTTCCAACGCTTCTGGCGCGCCGACACCTCGCGCACGCGTGAGACCGGCGGCTCGGGCCTCGGGCTCGCGATCGTCTCCTCGATCGTCGCGGCCCACAACGGCACGGTCGACGTCGTCGAGACGCCCGACGGCGGAGCGACGTTCCGCGTCATGCTGCCGCTCGCGGGTTCGGCCGCCGCACCGCAGCAGCTCAGCGAAGGCTGAACCCCGGCGTCGACCCCTCCTCCACAGGAGGGGTCGTGGGGGCTCCGCTCCACGACCGCCCGGCGCCGCCGTTCCTCCGGTGCGCCCGCACATAGCGTGTGGGCACACCGAACGAAGGGACACCCCGATGACCAGCTACCACGTCGACGCCGAACAGGTCGCCGCAGCCACCCAGACCGCGCAGGGCACGATCAGCCGCATCCAGACCGACGTGCAGGCGCTGCTTTCGCAACTGACGGGCCTGCAGTCATCGTGGTCGGGTCAGGCCTCGACCGCGTTCCAGGGCGCGGTCTCCGACTGGCGTACGACCCAGCTCCAAGTGGAGCAGAGCCTCGTCGGCCTGAGCCGTGCACTCGGCATCGCCGCGACGCAGTACTCCGACGCCGAGCAGGCGAACGCGCGGCTCTTCCTGCGCTGAGCGCGACGGGTGCGTGCCGGACCTTGCCCGGGTCCGGCACGACCCATGTCAGCCCGCGTTCGCGACGATGCGGTTCGCGAGCTCGACGATCGAGGCCCGAGCCGCGGCGAAATCGACTCCCTCGGGCAGGTACGTGACGCTCTCGGGCGGAACCGTCGGGAACGAGATGCGGAGCCAGTCGCGATCCAGACGCAGATCGAGCACGCACGACGCCTCGTCGTCGGCGCAACGCAGTACCGAGTCGTCGGCGGCGAGACCTGCGACACCGGCGGGCTCACCGCCGTCGGCCAGCCAGGTCTCCCGTTCGAGGAGGTACCGCCAGTCGCCTCCCGGCAGCACCGAGACGGTGCCGTAGCTCGCCTCGCCGGCAGTGAACCCGATCGTGCATCGCAGGGCCCCCGCGGTGGTGGTGGCGTACCAGTACTGCCCGACCCTCGGCCCGTCCCACGAGAGCCCGAACCGCAGGTCGGGCAGACCCGTCACCTCGGTGATCTCCTCGGCGGTCGTGAGCTGCGCGCACTCGTCGATCGTGTTCGCCGAGCTCGGAGGCATCCACGCCGCGCCGGTCACTCCGCCGGCCCCGAGGGCGGCGAGCATCTCATCGGTCATCGCCGTGAATTCCGCCGCGAGCGAGGCGTCGGTATCTCCGTCCTCCCGCACGATGCCCTGCAGCACGAGCTCGATCCAGGCGTTCTCGATCCAGCCGTGGAGCTCGCAGAACGCGTCGACCTCGGAGACGACGCATCTCGGGCCCTGCGAGCCCGGCCCGTAGCCCGCCGGGATGTCGGGACCCGCGTAGAGGTCCACGTAGGCGAGCGCCTCGGCTTCAGCCTCAGGCACGAGCTGCAGCCGCACCGACTGCGCGTCGGCGGCGGGGCCGACCCATGCGGTCGAGGGCCGACCGTCGTCCCACGTGCATGTGAGGGCGCCGAGCTGAGCCGCGGCCGATACATCAGGCGAGTTCACCGCGCCGAGATCGACGGCGGCGAGCGGTGCCACGCCGTCGCCGAGGAAGGCTTGGAGCGACGCCGTCGGGAGGAGATCCTCGCACCCGGCAGCGAAGCGGGGCGTCGGTGCGTCGACTGGTACGGGCTCAGCCGAGACGCTCGGGCTCGGCGTCGGGACGACAGTGGGCGACGGCGGCTCGGCGACGCAGGCGGCGAGGAGCGCGACAGTGGAAGCGGCGATGACGAGGGTGAGCCATCGTCGAGGTTCGGGTCTCGACATGTGGTCAGCGTATCGGTCGGACGGGGCGTGCCAGGGCAACGTTCCGACAACGGCTCGGCGCACGTTCTGCGGCGTGCACGGAGCATCCACGCACGACGAAGGGCGCCTCCCGGAGGAGGCGCCCTTCGCGCGTTGTGCTGGAGACCTGCTTAGAAGTCCATGCCACCCGTGGGGTCGCCGGCCGGAACCGGGTTCTTCTCGGGCTTGTCGGCGACGACGGCCTCGGTGGTGAGGAAGAGGCCGGCGATCGACGCAGCGTTGAGCAGCGCCGAACGGGTCACCTTCACCGGGTCGTTGATGCCCGCAGCGAGCATGTCGACGTACTCGCCGGTCGCGGCGTTGAGGCCCTGGCCGACGGGGAGGTTGCGCACGCGGTCGACCACGACGCCCGGCTCGAGGCCGGCGTTGAGGGCGATCTGCTTGAGCGGGGCGTCGATGGCGACCTTGACGATGTTCGCGCCGGTCGCCTCGTCGCCCGAGAGCTCGAGCTTCTCGAAGGCGGTCTTGCCGGCCTGGATGAGCGCGACGCCACCACCGGCGACGATGCCCTCCTCGACGGCGGCCTTCGCGTTGCGGACGGCGTCCTCGATGCGGTGCTTGCGCTCCTTGAGCTCGACCTCGGTGGCCGCGCCCGCCTTGATGACGGCGACGCCGCCGGCGAGCTTCGCGAGGCGCTCCTGGAGCTTCTCTCGGTCGTAGTCGCTGTCCGTGTTGTCGATCTCCTTGCGGATCTGCGCGACACGGCCGGCGATGGCCTCCTCGTCACCGGCACCCTCGACGATGGTCGTCTCGTCCTTGGTGATGATGACCTTGCGGGCCTGGCCGAGCAGGTCGAGGGTGACGTTCTCGAGCTTGAGGCCGACCTCCTCCGAGATGACCTGGCCGCCGGTGAGGATCGCGATGTCCTGGAGCTGCGCCTTGCGACGGTCGCCGAAGCCGGGGGCCTTGACGGCGACCGACTTGAAGATGCCGCGGATCTTGTTGACGATCAGGGTCGCGAGCGCCTCGCCGTCGACGTCCTCAGCGATGATGAGCAGCTGCTTGCCGGTCTGGATCACCTTGTCGACGATGGGCAGCAGGTCCTTGATGTTCGAGACCTTGCCGTTGACGATCAGGATGTAGGGGTCTTCGAAGACCGCTTCCTGGCGCTCGGGGTCGGTGACGAAGTACGCCGACAGGTAGCCCTTGTCGAAGCGCATGCCCTCGGTCAGCTCGAGCTCGGTGCCGAAGGTGTTCGACTCCTCGACGGTGACGACGCCCTCCTTGCCGACCTTGTCGATCGCCTCGGCGATGAGCGCGCCGATCTGCTCGTCGGCGGCCGAGATCGAGGCGGTGGCGGCGATCTCTTCCTTCGTCTCGACGTCCTTCGCGTTGGCGAGGAGCTCGGCCTCGACGGCCTGGACGGCCTTCTCGATGCCGCGCTTCAGCGAGATGGGGTCGGCGCCTGCGGCGACGTTGCGGAGGCCCTCGCGCACGAGCGCCTGGGCGAGCACGACCGAGGTCGTGGTGCCGTCGCCGGCGACGTCGTCGGTCTTCTTCGCGACCTCCTTGACGAGCTCGGCGCCGATCTTCTCGTACGGGTCGTCGAGCTCGATCTCCTTCGCGATCGACACGCCGTCGTTCGTGATGGTGGGGGCGCCCCACTTCTTCTCGAGGACGACGTTGCGGCCGCGCGGGCCGAGGGTCACCTTGACGGCGTCGGCGAGCGTGTTGAGGCCGCGCTCGAGACCGCGACGGGCCTCCTCATCGAAAGCAATGATCTTTGCCATGTGTGTTTCTCGTCCCTTCTCGGACGTTTCAAAGATTCGTGATTTAGCACTCAAATCGCGCGAGTGCTAAATCGATTCTGGCACTCGACCGCCCCGAGTGCAAGCGAGCAGGACGGCCCCGTGCACGCCGAGCGCGAACACCGCCGGCTCCGCCGCAGCCCGGGTTCAGGGCGCGAACGACACCGCGCCCTCCTGGGGCACGAGCTCGATCCAGGTGTTCCCCGGAGCGAGGCGCAGGGGCGAGCCGTCATCGGCCGTGAGCACGATCGGCGACGTCTGGGCGTCCTTCGTCCAGGTACCGTGCGCGGTGCGGCCGCCGACCGAGACCCAGGCCTCCCCCGAGCCGATGAGCACCGTCTTGGGCACCTCGCCGTACGTCCAGTCGATGCCGACGCGCAGCGTCACGACGTTCGTCGCCCGAACGCGCTCCCCGCTCGCCTCGAGGTCGGGGGCACCGTCCTGCGAGCGCAACCACGACGAGGTGGCGGCGTCCCAGTCCCAGCTCGGCATGCGCCCCTCCGCGAAGACGAGCCCGAGGTGCGAGGTGGGCGCGGCGGCGAGCGCCGGGTCCGCCAGCGGATCGGCGGTGCCGTAGTCGAACTGCACGGGCGGCGGGGCGAGCGCCGCGTTCCGCGCCATCGTCTCGGTCGCGTCAAGGATCACATCGTGGGGGCCGGGCCGCTCGTCGGCGCGGGAGAAGAGCCCGGTGTCGTCGAAGTCGAAGACGACGTTCACGAGCGGCGTCGCCATCATCATGTCGACGAACAGCTCCTGGCCGCCCGAGTAGGCGATGATCCCGCCGAGCGGGGAGGCGATGTCGGGGTCCATCGGCCGGATGGAGCGGATCGGCCCGATCTCGTCGGGCACATCGGAGTGCCAGACCGCGAGGTAGCGCGTGAGCCCGCCCTCGACCAGTTCCTCGAAGACCAGGTCGGTGCGGTTCAACGCGATCTGCGGCCGTGCCTCCTCATGGTTGTCGATCTTGGCGGCGAGCGAGGGATGCTCCGGCGTCCCCGCGGCGGCAGGTGCGCCCCGCAGCGGGGAGAACACCACCGGCGTCGGCTGCGAGCTGCCGACCGGCCGGTGCGTCGCGGTGGCCGACGGCGACGCGCTCGGCTCGGGCGGCGCCTCCTGGCAGCCGACGAGGAGCAGCATCGCGGCGGCGAGCACGGCGAAGACGACCCCGCGCCGAGGGGAGGACCCGTTGACCCCCGTGACCATGGCCACATGCTAGCCATCCGTCCGGGCCGGAGGAACCGAATCGGGCCGGACACGCCGAACGCGCCGTCGGAGGGACGACGGCGCGTTCAGAGCTGTGCTGCGCTCAGGCGGGACGGACGGCCTCGGCCTGCGGCCCCTTCGATCCGGTGCCGACCTCGAAGACGACCTGCTGGCCCTCTTCGAGCACCTTGTACCCGGCCATGTCGATGGCGGAGTAGTGGACGAAGACGTCCTGGCCATCACCGTCGACGGTGATGAACCCGTATCCCTTTTCAGCGTTGAACCACTTGACGGTTCCGTTCGCCATGCGTTGCTCCCATGTTGCGGTGTGTGGATCAGCACGTGCCTGTCGCCTGTACCGGGTCGCACTCGGCACCGGCGGACGGGGCACCTGAGGTGCCGGACGTGCACACGGGCTCGGGCGACCAACACCAGATAGTCACACCGCGCGACCCCGACGCAAGGGGGTTCGCGTCACGAATGGTCGCAGAATGGCAACGATTCGGTCGGCTCAGCCGGCGGGGGCGGCGCCCGTCGCCTGCGCGAAGTCGGAGCCGAGCACCAGGACGAGCGGCGTGCCCGTCGCAGCGAAGCTCTCGGAGAGGCGGACGTCGGCCTCGGGGATCACGCTCGCGACGCCGCGCGCGGCGCCCTCGAGGTCGGGGGTCGCGTAGTAGACGACCGTCTCGGTGAGGTCGTTCGTGCTCGCGTTGGCCGTGGCGTCCACCGGCACGCCGCCGGCCGTCAGCATGTCCTGGGCGTTGGCCGCGAGCCCCGCGGTCGTGGTGCCGTTGAGCACGGTCACCTTGAGGTCGGGCGCGATGGTGGGTTCGGCGGTCGCGACCGGCGCCTGCGTCTCGACCGGGTCGGGCCCGCTCGCGACGTTCAGCCGTTCGTTGAACACCATGACGCCCGCGATGCCGACGCCCGCGAGCACGACGGTCGCGAGCGCCGCCCAGCCGAAGCGGATCCACTTCGCACCGCGCCGCGCGGGCGCACGGTGCGCACCGACCCGATCGATGCCGTGCGGGATCGAGTCGAAACGATCGCGAGGGAACTTCTGCGCCATGGGATCCAGATCGGGTCGGGGCCGGGCTCAGTCGAGCGGGCGGCCGAGGGGAATCGAACGACGGGAACGAGCGACGCGGCGCGCCGAACGCATCCGCTGCAGCCGCTTGACGAGCATCGGATCGTGGCGGAGCGCCGCAGGCGAGTCGATGAGCTCGCCGAGGATCCGATAGTAGCGGGCCGCCGAGATGCCGAACTCGGCGCGGATCGCCTCGGCCTTGCGCGCAGGCTGCTGCCAGGCGCGCCCCTCGAAGGCGAGCACACGGAGCTGGCGATCGTCGAGGCCGACGTCGTCGGGGCGGTCGGGCACGCGCTCCGCGCTCATCCCGCACCTCCCGTCACGACGGCCGTCCGACCGTCTGCAGCACATCCTAGAGAACGCCCGCCGGGAGTGCGCCGAGTGTTCGCGGCGTGTGCCGCAGCGCGGAACAGACGGCCGCGCAGCGGCGTTGCATCCGTTGTGCGCGATCGCCGCGCCGAGAAGCTGCGACGATGGATGCGTCGTCCGCGACCCCGAGAGGAGCCCCCATGTCCTACCCAGTGAACAAGAGCGATGCCGAGTGGCGTGCCGAGCTGGGCGACGCGCAGTTCGCGGTGCTCCGCGAGGCCGCGACCGAGCGCCCCTGGACGGGCGAGCTGCTCGACGAGGAGCGCGCCGGCGTCTACAACTGCGCGGCGTGCAACGCCGAGCTCTTCAAGAGCGGCACGAAGTTCGACTCGGGCTGCGGCTGGCCGAGCTTCTACGAGTCGGTCCGGCCCGAGGCGGTCGAGCTCATCGAGGACCGCACCCTCGGCATGGTGCGCACCGAGGTGCGCTGCGCGAACTGCGGCTCGCACCTCGGGCACGTGTTCCCCGACGGGTTCGGCACCCCCACGGGCGACCGCTACTGCATGAACTCGCTCGCCCTCGGCTTCACGCCCGAGTCCTGAGGTGGCGTCGGTTCGCGAGGCGGCGCTCGCCCGGCGCTCGGCCCCCAAGGTGACGGATGCCTCGCCGAGCGACGCGGAGCTCCTCGAGCTCCTCGGCGTCGCCGAACGGGTCGCCGACCATGCGGCCCTCCGGCCCTGGCGGACGATCGCGTTGCGGGGCGCCGCCCGCGAACGGCTCGGCGCGGCCCTCGTGGCCGCGTCGGGTTTCGAGGGCGAAGCGTCCAAGAAGCTCGCGGCGAAGCCGCTGCGCGCGCCGCTCGTCATCGCCCTCGTGTTCACCCCGCGATGGCACCCGAAGGCGCCCGAGTGGGAGCAGCTCGTCGCCGCCGCGGGCGTCGGGCATCTGCTCAGCCTGCTCCTCGACGAGGCCGGGTGGGGCGTCATGTGGCGGACGGGGCCGTTCACGAGGCATCCGGCCGTCGCGGAGATGCACGAGCTCGCGCCCGGCGAGCAACTGCTCGGCTGGCTCTACGTGGGCGGGCGACCCGAGCGCGGGCGGCCCGCGCGCCCCGCCGAACGCCCTGCGCCGCGGTTCGGCTCGCTCAGCTGAGCGGGGCGTCGGCCTCGGCGTCCGCGTCGGGGGCGCGATGCCGGTGGCGCGACCAGCGGATCGAGGCGACCGCCACCGCGGCGACGGCGAGCACCGTGCCGCCGATGGTCGCGGCGTCGACCGGGCGGCCCGTCGGCACGAACAGGTCGAGCGCGAGCGCGCCCGCGAGCTGCCCCGCCACCCCGCAGAGGGCGAGCAGCAGCACGCCGATGACGCGCACCACGAGCGCCTGACCGGCGATGAAGATGCAGCCGATCGCCCCGCCCAGGTAGAGCCACGGCTCGCTCGGCAGCCGTTCGGGCCATCCTTCGATCGCCGCGTGCCCGAGCATGACCACGACGAGGGCGACGGTGCCGACGGCGAAGTTGCCGAACGCCGCAGTGAGCGCGCTGTCGGCCTCGACCTTCACCCGCCCGTTGACCGCCTGCTGCCAGCCGACGCCGAGCCCCGCCGTGAACGGGAACAGCATCACGAGGAGCGGCACGTCGTGCGCGAGCTGCGCCGACACCGCCCATCCGATCGCGACGAGCGCGAGCACCGCGCCGAGCACCCGCATCGGCGTGAGCGGGCGGCGACCGCCCGGGCCGAGCCCGACGACGTCGAACACGATGCCGCCGACCGTCTGGCCCGCGACGATCGCGACGGTGAACATCGCGACGCCGAGCACCCCGGCAGACAGCCCCTGCGTGATGACGAACCAGGCTCCGGCGAGGCCGCCGAGCACCATCCACCACGCGAGACGGCCGCTGCGCAGGCCTGCGACGACCCTGCCGACGCCCTCGCGCCCGGGCCGCCACACCGTGAGCGCGACGCTCAGGATGACGAGCCCGGAGCCGAACGAGATCGCGGCGGCCGTGTACGGGTCGTCGAGCTCGGCCGCGAGCTGCCCGTTGACCCGCGACTGCAGCGCGGTGCCCGCACCGAACACGACGGCGAGCACGATCGCGACCCAGACGGGCATGCGGGTGCGCTCGACATGCGGATGGACATGGGCGTGGCGGTGGGCGGGGCCGTGCGAAACGTCGCCGGGCCGCCCGCCGGGGATCTCTTCGGTCAAGAGCCGGCTGCGGGACTCGAACCCGCAACCACCGCTTTACAAGAGCGGTGCGCTACCAATTGCGCCAAGCCGGCCTGGGGCGGATGCCCCGCCGGACATCCTACCCGGCTGGGACGACGAAGGCCCGGCGCGAACGCCGGGCCCTCGTCGGGATGCCTCGTGACTACGACGCGGGCGTCGGAGTGGGGGTCGGCGACGGCGTCGAGGTCGACTCCGAGAACGCCTCGCCCGTCGCCTGGAGGACGAAGGACTGGAACTCGGCCGGGTCGGTGAGCGAGCCCACGTACTGCTTGCCGTTCACGAGCACGGTCGGGGTGCCCTTGATCGACTCGAGGTCGGAGTTCGGCACGGGCTGCGTCAGGGCGCGCTCGGTCGCGTTGTTGACCCAGCCGTGGAACTGCTTGGAGTCGATGCACTCGTTGATCGACGAAGCGCCGCCCGCCTCCTTCACGAAGCCCTTGAGCTCGTCGTTGGTGAGGCCGGTCGAGCCCTCCTCGGGCTGGTTCGCGAACAGCAGCGCGTTGAAGTCGAGGAACGTCTCGGGCGAGTTGTCGGCGACGCAGGCGGCCGCGTTGGCGGCGCGCAGCGAGTACTGGGTGCCCGCCGAGCGGTTCGTGAGGATCGCGAGCGGGTGCGTCTCGAGGGTCGCAGCGCCCTGCTCGACCATCTTGCGGATGGCGTCGCCGTTCGTGTTCTCGAAGTCGCCGCAGAAGGGGCAGAGGTAGTCGACGTAGACGACGATGTTCGCGACGGTGCCGCTGTCGTCCTGCTCGGTCGGGATGGGATCGGCGTCGGCGGCGAGCGCCTTCGTCTCGACGGGGGTGACGACGCCGTCGACCCCGGTGAGGAGGATGCCGTTGCTCGCCATGTTGGCGGGGCCGGGGCCCGCGGGCTTCGTGTTCTGCACGACGACGCCGATGACCAGGCCGATCACGAGCACGACGGCGACGGTGACGCCGCCGATCAGGAAGAACTTGTTCCGACGCTCCTTCTTCTTCTGCGCTTCGCGCAGCTCCCTCGCCTTCTCGCGCGCGGCTTCGCGCTGCTGGTTACGGGTGGGGCGTGGCTGGTTCGATCCGCCGTTGCTCATCGATGGTCACTCCGGTCGCTGTGTGGGCGCGCGCGAGTGCAGGCGCACGCAATGACGATAGTAGGGAGGATGGCTGGGAATCACCCAAACGGGCGCTGAACGCGCCCGCCCAGGCGAAGTCGGCGGGATGCCGCGTGGCCGGAACACTCGTTCCCGCGTGCGATACTGAGGAGGCGTCGATGTCGACGCGCTTCCATTCACTACGGATCGTCCGGCACGTACCTGCCGGTGAAGGAGAGAAAGAACCATGGCGTCAGTCACGTTCGACAAGGCCACCCGCCTGTACCCGGGCGGCACCCGCCCCGCGGTCGACCAGCTCGACCTCGAGATCGCCGACGGCGAGTTCCTCGTGCTCGTCGGCCCGTCGGGTTGCGGCAAGTCCACGTCGCTCCGCATGCTCGCCGGCCTCGAAGAGGTCAACGACGGCAACATCTTCATCGGCGACCGCAACGTCACCGATGTTCCCCCGAAGGACCGCGACATCGCGATGGTCTTCCAGAACTACGCGCTGTACCCGCACATGACGGTCGCCGAGAACATGGGCTTCGCGCTCAAGATCGCCGGCGTCGGCAAGGAGGAGCGCGCCGCGCGCGTCCTCGAGGCGGCCAAGCTCCTCGACCTCGAGCCCTACCTGTCGCGCAAGCCGAAGGCCCTCTCGGGCGGCCAGCGTCAGCGCGTCGCCATGGGCCGCGCGATCGTCCGTCAGCCCCAGGTCTTCCTCATGGACGAGCCGCTGTCGAACCTCGACGCGAAGCTCCGTGTGCAGACCCGTACGCAGATCGCGTCGCTCCAGCGCCGCCTCGGCGTCACGACGGTCTACGTCACGCACGACCAGACCGAGGCGCTCACCATGGGTGACCGCATCGCCGTGCTGAAGGACGGCCTGCTCCAGCAGGTCGGCACCCCCCGCGACCTCTACGAGAAGCCGCAGAACGTCTTCGTGGCCGGCTTCATCGGCTCGCCCGCGATGAACCTCTTCCACGCCGACCTCGCCGAGTCGGGCGTCAAGTTCGGTTCGGCCATCGTGCCGGTCGACCGCGACATCCTCGCCGAGGCCAACGGCACGGTCGCCACCATCGGCGTCCGCCCTGAAGACATCGTCGTGTCGTCGACCCCCGGCGAGGGCCTCGAGGTCGACGTCGACCTCGTCGAGGAGCTCGGCGCCGACGGCTACCTCTACGGCCACTCGACCGTCGAGGGCAAGCGCACCGACATCGTCGCGCGCGTCGACGGCCGCGCGCACCCGAACGCCGGCGACAAGGTGTACCTCACCGCGACGCCGAACCACGTGCACCTCTTCGACGCCGAGTCGGGCCACCGCCTCGGCAACAAGGCCGTCGTCAGCTGACCTCGCGCCTCATGACGATCGATGCCGGTCGGGCGATTCGCCCGGCCGGCATCGTCGTCTCCCGGCGGCCTCGGCCCCGAGGCATCCGCACCTCTGGAAGGATCGACGCATGAGCGGTTCACTCTCGATCACCTCCATCCGACGCAGCCCGACCAGGAGTCAGTGATGAGCGGTTCACTCTCGATCTCCTCCATCCGACCCAGCCCGATCAGGAGTCAGTGATGAGCGGTTCACTCTCGATCACCTCGGCGATGGCCGATCCGGCCCTCCTCGACCTGCCGTGGGATCTCCCGCTCGAGTCGTGGCCGAGCAACTCGATCGCCGCGCTCCCGAAGGGCATCTCGCGCCACCTCGTGCGGTTCGCGCACCTCGGCGGGCACGTCGTCGCCGTCAAGGAGACGACCGCCGAGATGGCGAAGGGCGAGTACGAGATGCTGCGCACCCTCCAGCGCCTCGAGATCCCGTGCGTCGAACCGGTCGCGGTCATCACGAACCGCACCGACGAGGAGGGCGACGAGCTGAAGCCCGTGCTCGTCACCCGGCACCTGCGCTTCTCGCTGCCCTACCGCGCGCTCTTCTCGCAGACGCTCCGTCCCGACACGGCGACCCGCCTCGTCGACGCGCTCGCGGTGCTCCTCGTTCGCCTGCACATCGTCGGCTTCTTCTGGGGCGACGTGTCGCTCTCGAACACGCTGTTCCGCCGCGACGCGGGCGCCTTCGCGGCGTACCTCGTCGACGCCGAGACGGGCAAGCTCTACGAGGGCGGCCTCTCGAACGGGCAGCGCGAGAACGACCTCGAGATCGCGCGCGTCAACATCGCGGGCGAACTCCTCGACCTCGAGGCGGGCGGCAAGGTCGCCGACGAGCTCGACCCGGTCAACATCTCCAACGGCATCGTCGAGGCGTACCGCAGCCTGTGGAAGGAGCTCACCGGCTCCGAGTCGTTCTCCTCGACCGAACGCTGGCGCATCAACGAGCGCGTGAACCGCCTGAACGAGCTCGGCTTCGACATCGAAGAGCTCGCGATCAAGACGGATGAGTCGGGCACGACGGTGCGCATCCAGCCGAAGGTCGTCGACGCCGGCCACCACCAGCGCCGGCTCCTGCGGCTCACGGGCCTCGACGCGGGCGAGAACCAGGCCCGTCGCCTGCTCAACGACCTCGACTCGTACCGCGCCGCCTACGGCAAGGACCACCTCGACGAGGAGATGGTCGCGCACGAGTGGCTCATGCGCGTGTTCGAACCGGTCGTGCGGGCGATCCCGCTCGAGCTCCGCGGCAAGCTCGAACCGGCCGAGGTCTTCCACCAGCTGCTCGAGCACCGCTGGTTCATGGCGCAGCAGGCGGGGCACGACATCCCCCTCGCCGAAGCGGTGACGAGCTACATCAACACGGTGCTCCGCCACCGGCGCGACGAGGCGACGATGATCGACCCGCCGACCGGTGCGCTGACCGCGGCGATCGAGGTCGTGCCGACCGAGACGCAGGCCATCAGTGCGATCGACCCCGACGACGACGAAGACTGGCGTCTGAAGGTCTGAGACCGGCCGCGGGGCATCCGGCCGATGCCGAATGCCCCGCGGAACCGTGCGTCGCGCGCTGCTGGCCTACTCGCCCGCGGCGCGCAGCTTCGAGATCTCGTAGAGCGTGACCGACGCGGCGATGCCGGCGTTCAACGACTCGGTCGTGGCGCTGATCGGGATCGAGACGATCGCGTCGCAGGTCTCTGCGACGAGGCGCGAGAGCCCCTTACCCTCGCTGCCGACGACGATCACGATCGGCCGTTCGGCCCAGCTGAGGCCGGGCAGCGAGACATCGCCGTCGCCGTCGAGGCCGAGCACGAAGACGCCGCGCTCCTTCAGGCTCTTGAGGGTCTGCGTGAGGTTCGACGCCATCGCGACGGGCACGCGTGCGGCGGCGCCGGCCGAGGTCTTCCAGGCGCCGGCGTTGACGCCGACCGAGCGGCGCTGCGGCACGATGATGCCCTGCCCGCCGAACGCGGCGGTCGAGCGGATGATCGCGCCGAGGTTGCGGGCATCGGTGATGCCGTCGAGGGCGACGAACAGCGGGGTCTCGTCGCGGGCGATGACCTCGTCGAGGAGCTCGATCGGGTGCGCGTACTCGTACGGCGGGACCTTGAGCGCGAGGCCCTGGTGCACGCCGCCCTCGCCCGCGAGGCGGTCGAGTTCGGGCTTCATGACCTCGAGGATGGGGATGCCGCGGTTGGTGGCGATCTTGATCGCCTCCTTGACCCGGTCGTCCATCTCGATGCGCGCCGCGATGTAGAGCGTCGTCGCGGGGATGCGGGTGCGCAGCGCCTCGACGACGGAGTTGCGACCCGTCACGATCTCGGACTCGTCGCCCGACTTCGAACGTCGCGCCGCACCCGAGGCGCCGCGGGGCGCGCCCGCGCCACGGCCCTGGCCTGCGACCTTGCCGCCCGCCTTGCCACGGCCGCCGGCGGCCGCGTAGCGCTCCTGCGCCGCCTTGCGCTTGCCGGCGGGGTGCCAGGCGCGGTCTTCGGCCTTCGGCGTGGGGCCCTTGCCCTCGAGGGCCTGACGGCCCTGGCCGCCCGAACCCACCTGCTTGTTCTTCGCCTTGCGCACTGCTCCGGCGCGCGACTTGCCGCTGCTGCCCTTCATGATCCCAAACTCCAATGCGTGCCGGTCTGACTGTCTTCGATGGTGATGCCCGCGGCCGTGAGTTCGGCGCGGATGCGGTCGGCTGCGGCGTAGTCCTTCGACTCGCGTGCAGCCTGTCGGTCTTCGATGAGCCGCGTGACGAGAGCGTCGAGCGCGGATGCCGCGGGGCCGGCGTCGGCCGCGGCCCAGTGGTGGTCTCGGGGGTCGATGCCGAGCACCTGCACCATGGCGACGACCTGCCCGTGGGCGGTCGCCGCGTCGTGCAGCTCCTCGGCGTCGAGGGCCTGGTTGCCGGCGCGTACGGTGTCGTGCAGCACGGCGAGGGCCTGCGGCACGCCGAGGTCGTCGTCCATCGCGGCGTCGAACGCCTCGGGTGCGACCGGGGCGCCGGTGCCCGCGAAGCGGGTGCCCGCGAGTCGGCGTTCGACGCGCTCGAGGAACACGCGGACGCGGTCGACGGCCGCCTCGGCCTCGAGGAGCGAGGACGGCGAATAGTCGAGGGTCGAACGGTAGTGGGCGGCACCCAGCAGGTAGCGCACCGCGAGCGGGCTCGCGAGGGCGAAGAGCTCGGCGGCGTAGACCGAGTTGCCGAGCGACTTCGACATCTTCTGCCCGCCGATGTTCACGAGGCCGTTGTGCACCCAGTACCGGGCGAAGGCGTCGCCCGCCGCGTTCGACTGGGCGAGCTCGTTCTCATGGTGTGGGAAGCGCAGGTCGAGCCCGCCGCCGTGCACGTCGAACTCGGTGCCGAGGTAGCGCGCCGCCATCGCCGAGCACTCGATGTGCCAGCCGGGGCGGCCGTCGCCCCACGGCGACGGCCAGCTCGCGGACGCGGGCTCGTTCGTCTTGCGGCCCTTCCACAGGGCGAAGTCGCGGGGGTCGCGCTTGCCGCGGGGGTCGGCGTCGGCCGCCGCCTCCATCTTGTCGCGCGACTGACGGGTGAGTTCGCCGTAGGCGGGCCAGCTCGAGGTGTCGAAGTAGACGTCGCCCGAGCCGTCGTCGGCGGGGTAGGCGTGGCCGCGCTCGATGAGGCGGGCGATGAGCTCCTGCATCTGCTGCACGCTCGCGGTCGCTCGGGGCTCGTAGCTCGGCGGGAGGATGCCGAGGGAGTTGTAGGCGGCGGTGAACTCGAGCTCGACGCGGTAGGCGAGCGCCCACCACGTGTCGCTCGTGCCCTCGTCGACGGCGGCCTGCAGGATCTTGTCGTCGATGTCGGTGACGTTGCGCACGAAGATCACCTCGTTGCCCCGGTACGCGAACCAGCGACGCATGAGGTCGTAGACGAGGGCGCTGCGAAGGTGCCCGATGTGCGGGCTCGACTGCACGGTCGGACCGCAGACGTAGATGCCGACGCGCCCCTCGCGGAGGGGCGTGAAGTCGCGCAGCGCCTGGGCCTTCGAGTCGTAGAGTCGCACGGTCACCTGTCGAGTTTAGCGGCGCGCCGTCGCCGGGCTTGGCTGTGGCGGCTGGCGCGCCTCAGCGCTTGCGCGGATCGCCGCTGCGCCCCCACGTTCGTGGAGGCCGTCGCCCTCGAAGTATGTTCACGCCGATCCATGCGAACGTTGCCGCGAACGCGCCGTAGACCAGGACGGCCAGCCAGAGGGGCGACTCCCCGAAGCGCATGAACGGAACATACGCCGCGAGGTCGCCCGCGACGTCGACCACTGAAGAGATGAGGATGAAGCTCAGCAGCGCCGCGATCGCAAAAGGACCGGCCGCTAGAACGACATCGACTCGCCGACTCATGCCGGGCCTCAGTCCGACAGGATCGTCGCCGTCGCGATCGCAGTAACGCCCTCGCCGCGCCCGGTGAATCCGAGCCCGTCGGTGGTCGTCGCCGCGACGCTCACGGGCGCGCCCACGATGCGCGCGAGCAATGCCTCGGCCTCTGCACGACGCGGCGCGAGCTTGGGGCGGTTGCCGACGACCTGCACCGACACGTTGCCGACGCGGAAGCCGGCATCGGCGAGACGCCGCACGGTCTCGGCGAGGAACACCTCGCCGTGCGCGCCTGCGAGACGCGGGTCGTCCGTTCCGAACATGCCGCCGATGTCGCCGAGGCCGGCGGCGGCGAGCAGCGCATCGCAGATCGCGTGCGCGGCGGCGTCACCGTCGCTGTGTCCTGAGAGGCCTCGCTCCCCCGGCCAGTGCAATCCCGCGAGCCAGAGCGGCGTGTCAGGATCGTCCGCAAATGCGTGAACATCAATGCCGGTTCCGACGCGCGGGCCCGTGACGGATGCCACATACGGCGGTCGTTCGAGCGCGGGGCTCGCCGAGCCATCCACTCGCACCCGCTCGGCCACGAGCTGTTCGGCGCGCCGCAGGTCGGCGGGCACGGTGATCTTGAAGGCGCGCACGTCGCCCGGCACGGTCTCGACGACGAGGCCCGCGGCCGCGACGAGCGCCGCGTCGTCGGTGAACTCCTCGCGCGCGGTCGCGTACGCGTGGTCGAGCGAGGCCCGTGGGAAGCCCTGCGGGGTCTGCACGGAGCGCAGGCTCGAGCGGTCGACGGTCTCGAGCACGCGACCGTCGTCGTCGACCCGCTTGACGGTGTCGACGACGTCGAGGGCGGGGACGATGCCGCGGCGACGCGCTCGCACGGCGGCGGCGACCTCGTCGAAGAGCGGGGCCGGGGTGAGCGCCCGGGCTGCATCGTGCACGAGCACCGTGTCGACGGCGGCGGGGAGCCCCGCGAGGCCCGCCGCGACCGACTCCTGACGGCTCGCTCCCCCGGCGACGACCTCGAACCCCGCTCCAGCGGCCGCCGCATCGGGGGCGAAGCGTTCACGCGTCGCCTCGACACGGTCGGCGGGCACGACGAGCACGAGGTGCGGGGTCTGCCGCATCGCGAGCACGCCGGCGACCGCCGCGGCGAGCACCGTGCCGGCGCCGAGCGGGACGAAGGCCTTCGGCTCGCTGCGTCCGAGGCGGGTGCCGCTGCCCGCGGCGACGACGATGACGGCGATCGCAGAACTCACGGTTCGAGCGTAGCGCCGTCCGCGTGCGCGACGTCGGCCCTGAACGACGAACGGCGGGTGCCGAAGCACCCGCCGTCGTCGTGGATCTGGATCGCCTAGGAGGCGAGCACCTCGTCGAGCACGGTCGAAGCCGCCTCTTCGTCGGTCTTCTCGGCGAGCGCGAGCTCGGAGATCAGGATCTGGCGTGCCTTGGCGAGCATGCGCTTCTCGCCGGCGGAGAGCCCGCGGTCCTGGTCGCGGCGCCACAGGTCGCGGACGACCTCGGAGACCTTGATGACATCACCCGACGCGAGCTTCTCGAGGTTCGCCTTGTAGCGACGCGACCAGTTGGTCGGCTCCTCGGTGAAGGGGGCGCGCAGCACCTCGAACACCTTGTCGAGGCCCTCCTTGCCGATGACGTCGCGAACGCCGACGAGGTCGACGTTCTCGGCGGGCACCTCGATGACGAGGTCTCCCTGCGTGACGTTCAGCTTGAGGTAGAGCTTCTCTTCACCCTTGATGATGCGTTTCTTGACCTCGGTGATCGTTGCGGCACCGTGGTGGGGGTAAACGACGGTTTCGCCAACCTCAAAAAGCATGAATAGTAGTCCTTTCGGCAACTTTCAGGATATCACATTCGCGATCGTGCTAAGGTTCGCCTCCCCTTCTCACGGGCGGTCCGGCGTACGATATGCTCGGATTCGATCGCACGTGCTGTCTGGTTCGTGCGCGCATTTCCGCACTTTGGAGGTTCTGTGAAGGCGCGTCTCGCCGCATCCGCTGCTCTGGCCCTCGGCGTCGCTCTCGGCGCGAGCGGGTGCTCGATGGTCACCTACCAGGCCACGACCGAACACTACGACGCGAGCGACGGCGTCTCGGCGAACGTCGGCGACCTCGACCTCCGCAACATCCTCGTCGTGAGCGAAGACGGCGTCGACGGCACCCTCGTGCTCACGATCATCAACAACGGTGACGAGAAGGTCAGCCTCGACGTCCAGGTCGACGGCGGCGACACCGTGACCATCCCCGTGAAGGCCGGCGAGACCGTCGCCTTCGGCGCCGACGCGGTCGAAGGCGAAGAGGAGGTCGAGCCGATCATCCTCGAGGGCATCGACACCAAGCCCGGCGCGAACCTCCCGATCTACTTCCAGTACGGCTCGGCCGAGGGCGTCGAGAAGCAGGTGCCCGTGCTCGACGGGCGTCTCCCCGAGTACGAGTCGCTGGTTCCCTGAGCCGCGCTCGCACCCCAGAACGACGCGAAGAGCGGATGCCAGGTGGCATCCGCTCTTCGCTGTATGCGGCGCCCACCGGGGGCGCGTGGCTCACGCCTCGAATCGATAGCCGAGGCCGCGCACGGTGACGAGCTGCACCGGCTCTGACGGCGCCGCCTCGATCTTCGAGCGGATGCGCTTGATGTGCACGTCGAGGGTCTTGGTGTCGCCGAAGTAGTCGGAGCCCCAGACCCGGTCGATCAGCTGACCGCGGGTGAGCACTCGCCCGGGGTTGCGCATGAGCAGCTCGAGCAGCTCGAATTCCTTCAGCGGCATGGGCACGGGCGCCCCGTCGACCTCGACCGTGTGACGATCGACGTCCATCTTGACGCGACCGCCCTCGAGCACCGCCTCGTCGAAGTCCTCGATCTCGGTGCGGCGGCGCAGCACCGCACGGATGCGGGCGAGGAGCTCCCGCGTCTTGTAGGGCTTCGTGACGTAGTCGTCGGCGCCGAGCTCGAGGCCCACGACGATGTCGATCTCGCTGTCCTTCGCGGTGAGCATGATGATCGGCACCGTCGAACGGGTGCGGATCTCACGGCACACCTCGGTGCCGGGCAGGCCCGGCAGCATGAGGTCGAGCAGCACCAGGTCGGCGCCGTCGCGGTCGAAGGCGGCGATCGCCGAGGGGCCGTCGGCGGCCACCTCGATCTCGTACCCCTCGCGCTCGAGCAGGAAGCTCAGCGGGTCGGAGAGGGCGATCTCGTCTTCGACGAGGAGGATGCGGGTCACTGACGGTCTCCTTGCTGGGTTGCTGCGAGTTCGGCGCGCTCCTCGCCCAGGACGGGCGACTGCGCGAGCGGAAGCTTGATCATGAACGTCGAGCCGCGGCCGGGCTGCGACCACACGCGGACGTCGCCGCCGTGGTTCTGCACCGTGTGCTTCACGATGCTGAGCCCGAGCCCCGAACCGCCCGTGTTGCGCGAGCGCGCCTGATCGACGCGGTAGAAGCGCTCGAAGACCCGGTCGAGGTCGTCGCTCTCGATGCCGATGCCCTGATCAGTGACGGCGATCTCGACCTCGTCGCCGTCGACCTTCACCCCGACGCCCACACGCCCGCCCTCGTTCGAGTAGGCGATCGCGTTCGCGACGAGGTTGTGCACCGCGACGATCATGAGGGCGCGGTCGGCGTAGACCTGCGCGCCCGTGCCGGCCTTCACGGCGACGTCGACCCGCTTGCCGCCCGCGACGACGCGGTTCTGGTCGACGGCGGCGGCGACGATCTCATCGACGTCGACGAGCACGTCGGGTCGCAGCGCGTCGCGGGCCTGCAGGCGCGAGAGCTCGATGACCTCGCTCGTGATGTGCGCGAGCCGGCTCGCCTCGACCGAGAGCCGGCCGGCGAAGCGGCGCACCTGGTCGGGTTCGTCTGCGGCCTGGTCGAGCGCCTCGGCGAGAAGGCTCACGCTGGCGATCGGGGTCTTGAGCTCGTGGCTGATGTTGGCGACGAAGTCGCGGCGCACCTCGTCGAGGCGGTGCGACTCGGTGCGGTCCTCGGCGAGGAGGAGCACGAAGCGGGTGCCGAGGCGGGCGACCCGCACCCGCAGGCGCAGCGGCGACTCGCCGTAGGGCGAACGGGCGACCGTGACCTCGTCGGCGACGGGCTCGCCCGAGCGGCGCACCGAGGTGACGAGGTCGAGGAGTTCGGGGTGCACGAGCGCCTGCTGCCGCACGAGCCCCATCGAGAGGGCGCCGGGCGAGGCGCGCAGCACGTTGTTCGAGGGATCGAGCACGACGCCGGCCGATTCGAGGACCTCGAGGACCTGGTCCACCCCGTCGGGGATCGTCGGTGCGACGACCTTCGCGGCGCTCGAGCCGCGTCGCTCGGCGAAGTGCAGCACGATCATGAATGCTGCGCCGAGGAAGATGCCGAAGGCGAGCGCCGTGAGCACCGCCCAGGTTGATTCCATGGCACCAGACTAACGAGGCGCCAGGCGGCGAGAGACCGTCTTTCCGTTGTGCGGCGGTACGTTAGGGAGTGTTCAACGTCCCGGCACCCGTTGTTCATCTTCGGCCGGGAGGATGTCCCGGAGCCGGGTCATCCCGGAGGGTTCGTGCTGTGCGCGCGAGCGACGAGAGGTAGAGGAATCCGACATGCGTGAGGTGTTCCAGCAGGAGCTGGCCGAGGTGCAGGACCGACTCGTGGAGATCGCCGACCTCGTCGCGATCTCCATCGACAAGGCGACGCGGGCGTTCAACGAATCGGACGTGAGCCTCGCCGAAGAGGTCATCGCGGACGACGACAAGATCGACCAGGCGGCCGTCGAACTCGATGAGCTCGCCATCACCATCCTCGCGAAGCAGCAGCCCGTCGCCCGCGACCTGCGCATCGTCGTGAGCGCGCTGCGCATCAGCGCCTCGCTCGAGCGCATGGGCGACATGTCGACCCACATCTCGCAGCTCGCCCGCTACCGGTTCCCCGACAAGGTGGTGCCGAAGTCGCTGCGCCCGACCTTCTCGGAGATGGGCCGCCTCGACGTCGAGATCGCCCGCAAGCTCGTGGAGCTCCTCCGCACCGAGGACGTGCACCTCGCCGAGGAGATCCGCAACGAGGACGACAAGGTCGACGCACTGCACCTCTCTGTGTTCGACAAGGTGCTCGGCGAGAAGTGGAAGGGCGAGACCGTCGACACGGTCGACGCGACCCTCGCGAGCCGGTACCACGAGCGCTTCGCCGACCACGCCGTCTCGATCGCGAAGAAGGTCCAGTACCTCGCGACCGGCGACTGGGACCCGGAGAAGTCGGCGAACTGATCCGACCGGGGGGTCGGGTCGCCCGGTGGTCGAGGAGCGCCCGACGAAGGAGGACGCGTCTCGAGACCCCGCTTCAGACACGCATAAGGGCGGATGCCACCGGCATCCGCCCTTCTCGCGTTCTCGCTACTTCTTGCCCTGCGCGGCGACCGCGGCGGCGCCGGCCGCGGCGGCCTCGGGGTCGAGGTATTCGGCCGGCTTCGTCGGGCGGAACTCGTCGTCGAGCTCGTAGACGAGCGGGATGCCCGTCGGGATGTTGAGCTCGGCGATGTCGTCGTCGCTGATGCCGTCGAGGTGCTTCACGAGTGCGCGGAGCGAGTTGCCGTGCGCGGTGACGAGCACCGTCTTGCCTGCGGCGAGGTCGGGCACGATGCCCTCCTGCCAGTACGGCAGCATGCGCGCGATGACGTCTTTCAGGCACTCGGTGCGGGGCAGCTCGTCGTCGGAGAGGTTCGCGTAGCGCGGGTCGCCGACCTGCGAGTACTCGGCGTCGTCGGCGAGCGCGGGCGGCGGCACGTCGAACGAGCGGCGCCAGAGCTGGAACTGCTCGGGGCCGTACTTCTCGAGCGTCTCGGCCTTGTCGAGACCTTGCAGCGCACCGTAGTGGCGCTCATTGAGGCGCCAGGTGCGGCGCACGTCGATCCAGGAACGGTCGGCGACGTCGAGCGCGATGTTCGCGGTCTGGATGGCACGGCTCAGCACGGAGGTGTGCAGCACGTCGGGCAGGATGCCCGACTCGCGCAGCAGCTCGCCCGCGCGCGCGGCCTCGGTGAGGCCCAGCTCTGAGAGCCGGACGTCGACCCAACCGGTGAACAGGTTCTTCTGGTTCCATTCGCTGTTGCCGTGACGGAGCAGCACGAGGGTGTGAGGCATGCCTCCAGCCTAGCGGCGGGGCTCCGGACGCCCCGCCCGCATGAAGGTCGATGACGGCCGGATGCCCGGCGGCCGCCGTCGAGGCTGTCAGACTTGGGGCATGCCCGCGGACGCCTCGCCCCACCCCCGGCGCCTCCGGCCCGGGCAGCGCGTGGGCACCGTGACCCGGGGCACCACGAACACGAACCGTCTCCGCCGGGTCGACCGCTGGATCGCCGCGCACCCCGCACTGCTGCACGCCACCGACCCGTTCGTCGTCGACCTCGGCTACGGGGCGAGCGGCGTGACCACCCTCGAGCTCGCCTCGCGGCTCGCGCACGTCCGGCCCGACGTGCGGGTGCTCGGCCTCGAGATCGAACCCGAGCGGGTACGGGTCGCGCGCGATCAGCTCGCGCGCGTGCACGCGGGCGAGGCGCATTTCGACCGGGGACTCGACGTCGACTTCGCGGTCGGCGGCTTCGAGGTGCCGGTGCCGGGCGGCGCCCGCCCCGCCGTGATCCGCGCGTTCAACGTGCTGCGGCAGTACGACGAGTCGGAGGTCGCGGCCGCCTGGGCGCTGATGCGCTCGCGGCTGGCCCCGGGCGGCCTCCTCGTCGAGGGCACCTGCGACGAACTGGGGCGGGTGTCGAGCTGGGTCGGGCTCGGGGCATCCGGACCTCGGACCTTCACCGTGAGCCTGCGCCGCTCGGGGCTCGAGCTGCCCTCGATCGTCGCCGAACGCCTGCCGAAGGCGCTCATCCACCGGAACGTGCCGGGCGAGCGCATCCATGCGCTGCTCGGCGATCTCGACCTCGCGTGGCGGACCCATGCGGCGATGACGGTCTACGGGCCGTCGCAGCGGTGGATCGCGACGATCGCGACCCTGCGCCACGAGGGCTGGCCGATCATCGGCGGGCCGCGACGCGCGCGCCTCGGCGAGCTGACGGTACCGTGGGCGGCGGTGGCGCCGCTCCCGTGAGCGGGGCGACATGAACGTCGACTGGTGCGCGCGTTCTGCATCACGCAAAAGCATTACCAGACATACAAGATTCGTAAGAAGTCGAGCAGTAAACATCTTTTGCTTGACGTGCGGCAAAAGTCTCCCCTAGGTTCAAACCGGACTCGCATCTCGCTCGCGAGCGCACGCGTGTCCAGCATTGGAAACCAACGGAGGTCTCATGCTGACGAAGCTGCCCCATGTCCTCTCCCGGCTCCTCGCCGGGACACTCGCCTCGATACTCGCCGCCGGCGCGATCGTGGCGACCGCCGCACCAGCACAGGCGCACGACGGCGCCCATGTGCTGATCTTCACCAAGACCACGCAGTACCGGCACACCGACGCGATCGACAAGGGCACGCCCCTGATCACCGCGGCCCTCGAAGCCGAGGACATGGTGGTCACCCACACCGAGGACTCCACGGTCTTCAACGACCAGGCCCTCGCCGAGTACGACGCCATCATCATGTTCCAGACCTCGGGCGACCCCTGGAACGCCGACCAGAAGGCCGCGCTCGAGCGCTACCAGGAGGCCGGCGGCGGCATCGTCGCGATCCACAACGCCACCGACATGCGCGGCAACTACGCCTGGTGGGACGAGCTCGTCGGCTCGCTCATGCCCGGCCACGCCGCCACCGGCACCGACCCCGGCCAGACCGGCACCGTGCGCATCGAGGACCACACGCACCCCTCGACCGAGCACTTCGAGGCCGACCGCTGGACCCGCGGCGACGAGTGGTACAACTTCTCGAACAACGTGCGCGGCACCGCGCACGTGCTCGCCTCGATGGACGAGTCGACCTACACCGCGGGCAGCAACGGCATGGGCTACGACCACCCGATCTCGTGGTGCAAGCCCTACGACGGCGGCCGTGCCTGGGTGACCGCGATGGGCCATTACGGCTCGCACTTCGAAGAGCCCGACCTCATGAAGCACCTCGTCGGCGGCGTGAAGTACGCCGCGGGCGTCGAGGCCGGCGACTGCGGCGGCACCGTCTGGAGCAACTTCGAGAAGGTCGCGCTCGACGAGAACACCTCGGCCCCCTTCGCGATGGACATCGCCGAGGACGGCCGCGTGTTCTACACCGAGCTCGTGCGCGGCCAGGTCCGCGTCTGGGACCCGGCGACGAACGCCGTGACCACCGCCCTCGAGCTCGACGTCTACTCGGGCGGTGAGGACGGCCTCCTCGGCATCGCCCTCGACCCGAAGTTCACCGAGAACGGGCGGGTGTACCTCTACCGCTCGCCCGATGCGCCGAACAACTCCGACCCGTCGAGCTTCTTCAGCCGCGTCTCCCGCTTCACGATGGAGAACGGCGTCATCGACCCGGCGACCGAGGAGCTCATCATCGAGGTGCCCGCGCGGCGCCTCCCCGACGAGCCCGGCCACACCGGCGGCGGCCTCGACTTCGACGCGCAGGGCAACCTGTACCTCGGCGTCGGCGACGACGTGAACCCGCACTCGGAGCCCTCGGGCGGCTACGCGCCGCTGTCGACGCGCCCCGGCACGTTCCACGACGCCCGTGAGACCTCGGCGAACACGAACGACCTGCGCGGCAAGCTGCTGCGCATCACGCCGAAGGCCGACGGCCCCGGCTACACGATCCCCGAGGGGAACCTCTTCCCCGAGGCCGCCGACGCGAACGACAAGACGCTGCCCGAGATCTACGCGATGGGCTTCCGGAACCCCTTCCGCTTCTCCGTCGACCAGTCGACCGGTGCGATCAGCCTCGCCGACTACTCCCCCGACAACGGCAGCGACGCGCCCGCCACGCGCGGCCCCGCCGGCATCGCGGAGTGGAACTACATCACGAGCCCCGGCAACTACGGCTGGCCGCTCTGCATGGGCCAGAACGAGCCGTTCCGCGACGTCGACTACACGACGAACCCCGTCACGGTCGGCGACTACTTCGACTGCGCCGCGCCGATCAACGACTCGCCCCGCAACACCGGTCTGACCGAGCTCCCCGCCGCGCGCGGCGCCGACCTCGCATACGGCTACAAGCGCTCGTCGGTGCCCGGCATCATCCCGCAGGGCGGCGGCCTCGCCCCCATGGGCGGCCCGGTGTACGAGTACGACCCCGAGCTCGTGAGCGACACGAAGTTCCCGGCGTCGTACGACGGCAAGCCCTTCTTCTACGAGTGGGCGCGCAACAAGATGTACTCCATCCAGCTCGCAGGCGGCGACGCGGCCCCGGGCGACCAGATCGAGAAGGTGAACGCGTTCCTCCCGCAGGAGCAGTTCCTCGCCCCGATCGACTCGCGCTTCGGCCCCGACGGCTCGCTCTACGTGCTCGACTGGGGCGGCGGCTTCGGCCGTGACAACCCGAACTCGGGCCTGCACCGCATCGACTACATCCAGGGCTCCCGTTCGCCGATCGCGAAGATCTCGATCGACCGCGACTCGGGTCAGGCGCCGCTCGCGTTGACCTTCGACGGCTCGGGCTCGAGCGACCCCGAGAACGCCGCGCTGCAGTACGCGTGGGACTTCGACGGCGACGGCACGACCGACGCGACGACCCCCCAGGCGAGCCACAGCTACGCCGCCGACGGCGTCTACGACGCCCGTCTGACGGTCACGGACCCCGATGGCAAGACCGGCACGACCACCGCGCCGATCACCGTCGGCAACACCCGCCCGCAGGTCGGCATCTCGCTGCCGCCGACCGGTGCGTTCTTCGACTTCGGCGACGACCTCAACTGGGCCTCCCAGGTGAGCGACCCCGAGGACGGCACGGTCGACGGCTCGGAGGTCATCATCCAGCCGGCGCTCGGCCACGACGACCACGCGCACCCGCTCACCCCGCTCTCGGGTCTCACCGGCACCACGCCGACGAGCCTCGGCGGCCACGCCCCCGATGAGGACATCTTCTTCGCGATCGACGCCCGGTACACCGACCACGGCGGCGCAGGCGGGGTCAACCCGCTCACGGGCTCGGCGACGACGCTCGTGTTCCCGAAGGTGAAGCAGGCCGAGTTCTTCGACACCTCCTCGCCCGGTGTCTCCGTCGTCGCGAGCCGCGACGTCGGCGGCGCCGAGGGCGACCGCATGGTCGTCGCTCGCGACGGGGACTGGGTGAACTACGAGCCGGTGAGCTTCCACCGCATCGACCGTCTCGCGCTGCGGGTCTCCGCGGTCGCCGAGGGCACGAGCATCGAGCTGCGCCAGGGCGCCGCCGACGGCGCACTGCTCGCGACCGCCGCGGTTCCTGCGACCGGTTCGACCCGCTTCGCGGACGTCACGCTCGACGTGAGCTCGTTCTCGGGTGACTCGATGAACCTCTTCCTCGTCTTCCGGGGCGGAGAGGTGAAGCTCAACTTCCTCGAGGCGATCGGCCGGGGCTCGTCCCCGACCTCGGCCCCCGAGGTCGCGATCACCTCGCCGGCGGCGGGCGTCCAGCTCGAGCCCGGTCAGGATGTCACGGTGGAAGCCGCGGCGAGCGACGAGTTCAACACGGACGGTTCGGTCACCTCGGTCGAGTTCTTCGTCGACGGCGAGTCGATCGGCACCGACACCGAGGCGCCGTACACGGCCGCCTGGTCGTCGCCCGAGGAGGGGCTCTACGAGCTCACCGCGGTCGCGACGAACGCCGCGGGCAAGTCGAAGACCTCGCGCACCGTCCTGTCGCAGGTCGGTGAGCTGTTCGGTGCCCTCGTGCCGTTCACGAACGCCGACGGCCTCTTCGAGCGCATCGGTGCCGGCAAGTTCCGCATCACCGGCGCCGGCGACAACACCTGGCAGGGGGTCGACGAGTACTCGACGCTGTACGCTCCGGCGGGCGGCGACGAGGACTGGGAGGCCGTCGTCAAGGTCGACGCCCAGCAGAACACGAACGGTTCGGCGAAGGCCGGCATCATCGTGCGCAACGACCTCACGCAGCCCGGCACCTCGCCCGGCTACGCGATGGTCGGCATCCGTCCGAACAACGGCGTCGAGTTCCTCGCGGACCCCGACGGCAACGGACAGCTCAACACCTCGGTCGCGGGCGGCTCGACGAGCTACCCCACCTGGGTGAAGCTCAAGCGGTCGGGCACCGAGTACACGGCCTACTTCTCGAAGAACGGCACGAGCTGGACCCAGGTGGGCGGTGCGGTGACCCTCGCGGCCGCCGCGAGCACGCAGGACGTCGGCATGTTCATGGTCGCGCACTCGGGTTCGGCGGGCGCCGTCGACTTCTCGGAGTTCGCGATCGACACCGACCCGCAGGGCCCCCAGCCCGAGCAGCCGCTCGAGCCGCTCATGTGCGTGGGCGCACCCTTCTCCGACGAGTTCGACGCTCCGGCGCTCGCACCGTCGTGGACGGTTCGCTCGGGCACGGTGCCGGTGACCCAGTCGGGCGGAGCGGTGACGCTCCCCGTGACGCCGGGTGACATCAACGAGGCCGCGACCGGTCCGGTCAGCTTCATCGGCAAGCCCACCCCCGCAGGGGCGTGGGAGGCGACGACGAAGATCGACCTCGCGCACACCTCGCACTGGCAGTGGGCCGGTCTCGTGCTCCACGGCAGCGACGACGAGTACAACAAGCTCGCCTTCGTGCGCAACCAGAGCGGCGGACGGTTCATCGAGTTCCAGAGCGAGACGGCGGGCTCGCGCTCGACGGCTGCGTCTCCGGCGCTCCCGGCCGACTTCCCGAGCACGATCCACCTGAAGCTCACGAGCGACGGCAGCGTGCTGAAGGGCGCGTACTCGGCCGACGGGCAGAACTGGACGGCCCTGGCCGGCCAGCTGCAGCAGAAGCCGAACGCACGCCTCGGCGTCATGGCCGCGGGTGACCTCGGCTCGACGCCGACGGTCGCGAAGGTCGACTGGCTGCGGGTCACGCCCGACGCCGACACGCGCACCCCGGTCACGCCGAGCGACGCGTTCGACGGCACGGCGCTCGACGGCTGCCGCTGGGCGGAGAGCGTCCGCTACGACTCGAACCACCTCGAGGTCGCCGACGGCCACCTCAAGATCGAGACGCAGCCGGGCGACATCAACGGGTCGAACCCCGTGTCGCCGCGCAACTTCATCCTCACCGAGGCGCCCGAGGGCGACTGGGTGGCGACCACGAAGTTCACGGCGCCGCTGAAGCACCGCTACCAGCTGGCCGGGCTCATGATGTGGGCCGACGACGACAACTACGTCAAGGCCGACATCGTCGCGTACAACAACCCGGGCAGTGCGCTCGACCTCCGGGCCGAGCTCGCCGGTGAGAAGGACGCGTCGGGCATCGGCAGCCGCAACCTCAACATCGCCGACTCCAGCGAGAGCGGGTACTGGTACCTGCGCGTGACGAAGTCGGGGTCGAGCTACTCGGCCGAGGTGAGCGACGGCGGCGTCAACTGGACGTCGATCGGTGCGCCGATCACGTTCGACCGCGCACTGCGGGGCATCGGCCTCATGGCCATCGGCCCGCAGCAGGAGGAGCCGGTCGTCGTCGAGTTCGACTCGTTCGACCTCGAGGTCCCGGTCATCGACGTCACGGCGCCGACGACCGAACTCGGGTGGACCCCGGCCGAGCCGAACGGCGCCGAGGGCTGGTACACGGCCGCTCCGAGCTTCGCGCTCACGGCGGGCGACGGCGACGGCACCGGTGTCGCCTCGACCGAGTACGCGATCGGCGACGGCGCGTGGACGGCCTACACCGAGCCCGTGCAGGTGACGGGCGAGGGCGAGACCACCGTCCGCTTCCGTTCGACCGACCAGGCGGGCAACGTCGAGGAGGTGCGCTCGACGAGCGTCCGGCTCGACACGGTCGCACCGGTCACCACGGCGACGGTCGGCGAGATCGACCGCGGCGCGGTGTTCACCCTCACGGCGGTCGACGAGACCTCGGGTCTCGCCGGCACCGAGGTCCGGGTCGACGGCGGCGACTGGGCCGCCTACGGCGAGCCGGTCACGGTGACGGGAGCGGGCACGCACACGGTCGAGTACCGCTCGACCGACGTCGCGGGCAACGCCGAGGCGTCGCAGACCGCCGAGGTCACGATCGACGAGCCGCTGCCCGTCGAGCTCGGGGTCACGGCGACCGCGGCACCGCAGTGCGTCGCCGGCACCGTGGACCTCGGGGTCTACGCCGCGAACACCGGCAACGTGGCATCCGACGTCGTCATCACGACGCCGTGGGGCACCCATGAGATCGCCGATGTCGCCGCAGGCTCGGCCGTGTACCACTCGTTCGACACGGGCACGGACAAGCTCAAGAAGGGCAGCATCACGGTCGCGGTCCGTCACGACGACGGGACGCGCGAGCACGTGAAGGAGATCAAGGTCGACTTCGCGAAGCTGCACTGCAAGAAGAAGTAGCAGTCGGCTGACGATGCCCCGGGGCCTTCGGACCCCGGGGCATCGTCGCGTTCGGGGCGATACCGCCCCGACGGTCGCCGTGCGCTCTACAATCGGCCTCACGCAGAGAACGGGGAATCACATGTCCACCACTGCCCCCGATGGCGTCGCCTCGACGACGCGGACCACGTTCAGCCGCTCGACCCGCATCGCCCAGCACATCGACGCCGAGGCCGCCACCGTCTGGCGGCTGCTGACCACCGCAGCCGGGTACCCGGAGTGGAACTCGACGGTCGTCTCGCTGAGCGGCCGGATCGCGCCCGGGTCGACGATCAAGCTGGTCTCGACGCTCGACCCGAGCCGCACCTTCTCGCTGAAGATCAAGGAGTTCGAACCGAACGCGCGACTGACGTTCGGCGACTCGATGGCCACCCGCACCTACTCCCTCAGCCCCGAGGCCGGCGGCACTCGAGTGGAGATCGTCGAGCGGATCGGCAGTCCGTTCTTCCCCTTCTTCGCCCGGATGATCCCGCCGTTCGACGAGAGCTTCGAACAGTTCACCGCCGACCTGAAACGGGCAGCGGAAGCCGCGGAGCACTGAATCGCGCCGCGGTCGACGCGAGGCAGATGGGATCGGAGCTGCAGCGCCGCCCGCTCGCGCGAGAGGAGCTACGGCTTGCGGACCCCGAGGCGCGGCAGGCGCGGCACCTCGACGGCGGCACCCGCCCCCGAGGGCACGATCTCGACCTGGGCGGCGGCGACGTCGATGCCGTGGCTCAGGACGATGAGCGGCAGATCGGCGGGCACGGCGCGCTTGACGACGGCGAGCGCGATCGGGCCGAGCTCGTGGTGCATGGCGCTCGACGTGATGCGGCCGACGACCTTGCGCTCGGGCTCTTCGCCCGCGGCGGGCTCGGGGCGCACCTTCTCGCCGACGACCTCGTCGCCGGGAGCCGGCAGCACGGTGTCGCTGCCGTCGAGGTGGAGCAGCACGAGCCGACGCGGCGGTCGACCGAGGTTCAGCACCTTCGCCACCGTCTCCTGGCCCTTGTAGCAGCCCTTGCCGAGGTCGACGGCGCTGCGCAGCCAGTCGAGCTCGTGCGGGATCGTCTTCTCGTCGACCTCGCTCGCGAGACGCGGGCGCCACGCGGCGATGCGGAGCGCCTCGAGCGCGAGCGAACCCGCCACGGCGGCGCGGCCCGCAGCCACGGCGGCGGCCGCGTCGGAGAGCGCGGTGCGCGGCACGATGCGTTCGACGAGGTGCCAGTCGGATGCCGGGTGGCCGGCCTCGGCCGCGTACTGGTGGCCGACTGGGCGGGGCGAGGCCCACGGGTCGACCCAGTCGAGCGCGACGCCCGCGGGGGCGTACGGTGCGACGGCGGCGTCGAGCGCGGCGGTCGACATGGCGGCGAGCACGGCGGTCTCGGCGCTGCGGTCGGCGACCTCGACGCGCAGCATGAAGCGCATGCGGTCGAGCCAGGCGGCGAGCGGGGCGGCCTCGTCGCCCTCGACGACGAGCCAGACCGTCTCGCCGTCGTCGACGGCGTGCACGGCGTGATCGATGTGGCCCGCAGCGTCGAGGAGGAGCGCTTCGATGCCCTCGCCCGGCTGCAGACGGTCGAACGACTGGCTCGCCATCGAGTGGAGCCAGCTGAGGCGGTCGGGGCCGGTGACGGTGACGACGCCGCGGTCGGAGAGGTCGACGATCGCCTCGCCGCGTTCGAGACGGCGCTGCTCGACCATCGGGTTGCCGTAGTGCCCGGCGACGGCGGGAGCGGTCTCTGCGGCCACGGCGCCTGCGAGCGCGAGGAACGGGGACCCGGTCATCAGTCGACCTTGGCGAGGCGCGCGGAGGCGTGCGTGCGCAGGTCTTGGCCGAGGGCGGCGATGTCCCACGCCCAGAGCAGGTGGCCCTCGACGAGGCCGTAGAGGCGGGTCGCGGCCGAGTACGCCTTCGCCCCGGCCGTGCGCATGACGGCGTCGGTCGCGAGGTCGATGCGGGGGCCCTTCACCTGGCCGAGGTAGAGCTCGCTGACGCCGCCGGGGTGCACGATCGACACCTCGAGGTCGAAGCCGCCGTCGTCGTTGCGCAGTGCCTCGACCGACTCGGCGTCGGGGTAGCGCGGTTCGCCGACCGCGGGCAGCAGCGCGGGGCCGGGGTCGCTCTCGCCGAGCTCGCGGGCGAGGCGCCAGTAGCCGGTCTCGGTGGCGAGCGGCGTCGGCTCACCGCCCTCCTCGGCGGGGAACAGCCAGGTGTACGAGGTGTAGTTGAGGTGCGGCAGGCCGTCGTGGCTGAAGCTCACGCGCTGCCCGAACTCGCGGGTGACCGACTCGTCGCCGACCTTGTAGTCGATGACGCCCGTGCCCTCCCACACTCCGAGGAGCCAGGAGAGCGGAACCAGCTCTGCCGGGAGGTCGACGGGCAGCTCGATCATCGCCACGCCTTCAGCAGCGCCTAGCGCTGACCCTTGAAGAGCTTGTAGACGACGACCCCGCTGATCCACGCGATCGCGAGGCTCGCAAGACCGAGCAGACCGATGAAGAGGAGTTCGAGGGCGAGCAGCTCAGACATACCGCCGAGTCTATCCGCTCAGCGGGCGGCGAAGGGCGCGAGCAGCAGCGCCGCGAGCGAGACGATCACGACGGCCCCCGCGATCGACGCCGAGACGCGGCCCACGAACCCCTCGGGGCGACGGGTCGCGAGCTGCACGACGAGGGTGCCGAGCACCGCGACGGCGAGCACGACGCCGAGCGCCCCGTAGACGCCGAGCCACGAGGCGTCCCGGAACCACACCTCGAGCCCGCCGACGGCGAGGCCGCCGACGATCACGGAACCCACGACCGCGATGGCCCAGATGAGCACGACGCTCCCCCACCCGAAGCGCGTCTCGGACTGCTCGACCATGTCTCTCCGTTCGTGTCGCGGAACGGCGGCGGCCGTCCCGTAGTATTGACCGCACCTTACTACTGGAGGGTGTGGCGTGGCGCAGCTGCTGATCTTGACGCCGACGGCCAACGACGACGTTCTCCCGGCGCTCGCACTGCTGACCCATCGGGTCAGGGTGATCCCCGCCTCGCCCGAACAGCTGGTGCGGGCCCCCGACGCCGACCTCGTGCTGCTCGACGCGCGCACCAATCTCGCAGGTGTGAAGGCCCTCGCGCAGATCCTCAAGACCACGGGGCTCTCGGCGCCGCTCGTGCTCGTGATGACCGAGGGCGGGCTCGCCGCGGTCACGCCCGACTGGGGTGTCGACGACGTCGTGCTCGAGGGCGCCGGCCCCGCCGAGATCGATGCGCGCATCCGGCTCGCGATCGGGCGTTCGCAGCAGAGCCAGCCGAGCGAACGCATCCAGACCTCGGGCGTCGTCATCGACGAGGCGAGCTATTCGGCGAAGGTGCACGGCAAGCCGCTCGACCTCACGTACAAGGAGTTCGAGCTGCTCCGCTTCCTCGCGGCGCACCCGTCGCGCGTGTTCACCCGCGAACAGCTGCTGAGCGAGGTGTGGGGCTACGACTACTTCGGCGGCACCCGCACGGTCGATGTGCACGTGCGTCGCCTCCGCGCGAAGCTCGGCGATCTCGAGTCGCTCATCGGCACGGTGCGCAACGTCGGCTACCGCTTCAACGTCCATGAAGACGACGAGGGCGCAGCCCCCGTCACCGCCCGTTAACCGGCCCCTCATCGGCGCGTTCAGGCTGCGCGTCATGATGTGCATGGGCGCAGCCCCCGTCACCGCCCGTTAACCGGCCCCTCATCGGCGCGTTCGGCCCTGCGTGCCATGATGTCAAGATGAGCCCCGACAGCATCCTCGAGGACGACCGCACGTCAGACCGCACGGCGAGCGACTTCGACGACGACTTCGAACCCTTCGACACCGAGGGCGCCCCCGAGCTGCCGGCCGAGCGCTATCTCGACCGCGAGCTCAGCTGGCTCGCGTTCAACCAGCGAGTGCTCGAGCTCGCCGAGGACGACCGGCTGCCGGTGCTCGAGCGGGCGAACTTCCTCGCGATCTTCGCGTCGAACCTCGACGAGTTCTTCATGGTGCGGGTCGCGGGGCTGAAACGCCGCATCATCACGGGTCTCGCGGTGCCGACGAACGTGGGCCGTGCGCCCGCCGACGTCTTGAGCGACATCTCGAAGAAGGCGCACGAGCTGCAGGAGCGCCACGCGGCCGCCTACCAGAACCTGGTGAAGCCCGCCCTCGCCGATCACGGCATCCACATCGCGAGGTGGAGCGAACTCGCCGAAGAGGAGCAGGCGCACCTCCACGACTACTTCTCGAAGCAGATCTTCCCGGTGCTCATGCCCCTCGCGGTCGATCCGGCGCACCCGTTCCCCTATATCTCGGGCCTCTCGCTGAACCTCTCGGTGCGGGTGCGCAACAGCCGCACGGGCCGCCAGGAGTTCGCGCGCGTGAAGGTGCCGCAGATGCTGCCGCGCTTCGTCCGCGTCGACCCGGGCGAGTCCTTGGAGGATGCCCGGTACATCACCCTCGAAGACCTCATCGCGAACCACCTCGGCGACCTCTTCCCCGGCATGGAGATCGTGGAGCACCACGTGTTCCGCGTCACCCGCAACGAGGACGTCGAGATCGAGGAGGACGAGACCGAGAACCTCATCAAGGCGCTCGAGAAGGAGCTGCTGCGGCGCCGCTTCGGCCCGCCGATCCGGCTCGAGGTCACCGACGACATGGACGAGGTGACGCTCGGCCTCCTCGTCCGCGAACTGGATGTCACGGAGCAGGAGGTCTACCGCCTGCCCGCGCCGCTCGACCTCGGCGGACTGTTCGACCTCTCCCGACTCGACCGCCCCGAGCTGCACTACCCGACGCACGTGCCGACGACGGCGGTGCAGCTGCAGCCGAGCGAGTCGAACCTGCGGGCCGACGTGTTCAAGGCGGTGTCCCGCCAGGACGTCCTGCTGCACCACCCGTACGAGTCGTTCGCGACGAGCGTGCAGGCCTTCCTCGAGCAGGCCGCGGCCGACCCCGACGTGCTCGCCATCAAGCAGACGCTGTACCGCACCTCGGGCGACAGCCCGATCGTCGAGGCACTCATCGACGCGGCCGAGTCGGGCAAGCAGGTGCTCGCCCTCGTCGAGATCAAGGCCCGCTTCGACGAGCAGGCGAACATCACGTGGGCGCGCAAGCTCGAGAAGGCGGGCGTGCACGTGGTCTACGGGCTCGTAGGGCTGAAGACCCACTGCAAGCTCGCGCTCGTGATCCGCCAGGAGAAGGGCGTGCTGCGCCACTACAGCCACATCGGCACGGGCAACTACAACCCGAAGACGAGCCGCATCTACGAGGACCTCGGGCTCCTGACGGCCGACGACCAGGTCGGCAAGGACCTGACGCGCCTCTTCAACGAGCTGTCGGGCTACGCGATCGAGAAGAAGTTCAAGCGCCTCCTCGTGGCCCCCCTGCACCTGCGCAAGGGCCTCCTGAAGCTCATTGCGACCGAGATCCGCAATGCGGAGGCCGGCAAGCCCAGCGGCATCCGCATCAAGGTGAACTCGATGGTCGACGAGGCGATCATCGACGCCCTCTACCGGGCCTCGAACGCGGGCGTGCCGGTGGAGGTGTGGGTGCGGGGCATCTGCAGCCTGCGGCCCGGCATCCCGGGGCTCAGCGAGAACATCACGGTGCGCTCGATCCTCGGCCGCTACCTCGAGCACTCGCGGCTGTTCTGCTTCGAGAACGACGGCGACCCGCAGATCTACATCGGTTCGGCCGACATGATGCACCGCAACCTCGACCGCCGCGTCGAGGCCCTCGTGCGCCTCACCGACCCGCAGCACCTCGCCGAGGTGCAGGGCCTGTTCGACCAGGCGATGGATCCGTCGACGAGCTCATGGCACCTCGACGGCGACGGCGTCTGGACGCGCCGCTCGACCGACGACGACGGCCGCCCGCTCGCCGACCTGCAGAACGAGCTGATGCTCGAAGTCGCCCGGCGCACGAGATCGGCGCAGCGCCCGCGATCGGGGCAACGCCGGTGACGGCGACGGCCGTCTACGCCGCGGGCGCCGTGTGCTGGCGCATGATCGACGGCAAGCTGCACGTGCTCGTGATCCACCGCACGGTCTACGGCGACGTCACGATCCCGAAGGGCAAGGTCGACCCTGGCGAGTCGCTGCCGCAGACCGCGGTGCGCGAGATCGCGGAGGAGACGGGGCTCGGAGTCGCGCTCGGGGTGCCGCTCGGCATCTCGCGGTACCCGATGCCGAGCGGTCGCGAGAAGATCGTGCACTACTGGGCGGCCGAGGTGAGCGAGAGGGCGGTGCAGCGTTCGACGTTCAAGCCGAACGCCGAGGTCGCCGCACTCGAATGGGTGACGCCCAAGCGCGCCCGCGGCTACCTCAGCTACCAGCCCGACGTCGAGATCCTCGACAACTTCATGCAGCTCGTCGATCAGGGCGTGACCGCCACCTTCAGCCTCACGGTGCTCCGTCACGCCAAGGCCGTGGGCCGAAGCGGTTTCGAGGGTCCGGATGCCTCGCGGCCGCTCAGCGCTCGCGGCGTCGAACAGGCGGCGAGGCTCGTCGACACGCTCACCGCGTGGCGGCCGAAGCGCATCGTGTCGAGCCCGGCGGTGCGCTGCGTGACGACGGTGACGCCGCTCGCGGCCGCGACCGGGATCGAGATCAAGCGCGATGCCGGCATCAGCGAGGACGCCTGGCATGCCGGCGACAGCGAGGTGCGGCGCGTGATCGGCAAGCGCGTGCGGGCCGGCCGGTCGGCCGTGATTTGCAGCCACGGTCCGGTGCTGCCCGAGATCATGCGCGAACTCGCACTCGCGACCGGGACCCCGCTCGGCAGTTACGCGACCGATGCCGCCGAGCTCGAGCCGGGCGCGTTCAGCGTCGTGCATCTCTCGGCGACGAATCAGGGTTCGGGCATCATCTCGATCGAGACGCACGCCCCGCGCGCCTGAGCGCGTCATCTTCCGGCGGTTCCTGCGCGCCCGGATCCGTTCACCTCCCGTTTACCGAGGTGGCGGAAGCTCGTAAGGCGCGCTCGTTAGCGTCGCAGGCGGGTCGGCACCGGCCCACAACTCCTGCACTCACTCCCCGGAAGGGAAATCACGTGAACCTCAAGCGTTTCGGCGTGCCCGCCGTCGTCGCCGTGACCGCGGCGCTCGCGCTCAGCTCCTGCGCCTCGAACGAAGGCGCCGCCGCCCCCGAAGAGTCGACCTCGACCCTCGCGGGCAACCTCGTCGGCGCGGGCGCCTCGTCGCAGGACGCCGCGCAGCAGTCGTGGATCGCCGGTTTCCAGACCGCGAACCCCGACGTCACGATCGACTACGACCCCTCGGGTTCGGGCGCGGGCCGCGAGACCTTCCTCTCGGGCGCGAGCGACTTCGCCGGCTCGGACCGCGCGTTCAAGGACGAGGAGCTCGCCGCGGGCGGCTTCCAGAAGTGCGCCCCCGACTCGACCATCGTCGAGCTCCCCCTCTACATCTCGCCGATCGCGGTCGTCTTCAACGTCGAGGGCGTCGACTCGCTCGACCTCGACGCGGCGACCGTGGCGGGCATCTTCGCCGGCACGATCACGAAGTGGAACGACCCGGCGATCGCCGCGACGAACGAGGGCGTCGAGCTCCCCGACCTCGCGATCACGCCCGTCCACCGCTCGGACGACTCGGGCACGACCGAGAACTTCACCGAGTACCTCGGCGCTGCGGCGGCCGACGTGTGGACGTGGGAGGCCGACGGCGTGTGGCCGTTCGAGGGCGGCGAGGCCGCTCAGGGCACCTCGGGCCTCATCGACGCCGTGACCAACGGCAACGGCACGATCGGCTACGCCGACGCCTCGCGCGCCGGTGACCTCGGCACCGTCTCGATCAAGGTCGGCGACGAGTTCGTGCCGTACTCGCCCGAGGCCGCTGCCGCGATCGTCGACCACTCGCCGTTCGCCGAGGGCCGCGCAGAGGGCGACCTCGCGATCGAGATCGACCGCACCTCGGAGGAGGCCGGCGTCTACCCGATCGTCCTCGTCAGCTACCTCATCGCGTGCGGCGAGTACGCCGAGTCCGACAACGTCGAGCTCACGAAGGCCTACCTCTCCTACCTCGCGAGCCCCGAGGGCCAGGAGACCGCAGCCGCCGACGCCGGTTCGGCGCCGATCTCCGACTCGCTCCGCGAGAAGATCACCGCTGCGATCGACTCGATCAAGTAGTAGCTTCGTGCCCGACCCCCGAATTCCGCCAGGAACGACGGGGTCGGGCACGGCCGCGTCGTCCGGTTCACCCCGGCGGCGCACCCCAGAACCGCAACCCGACCCCGAGGATCGCACCAGATGACCTCCGCACCAGCCCCGATCAAGGCGAAGCTCCGCGTCGGCGACCTCGTCTTCTCCCGTTCGGCGGTCTTCGCCGGTTCGATGATCCTCGTGACGCTCGCCGCCGTCGCGCTCTTCCTCATCGTGCAGAGCATCCCCGCGCTCTCCGCCACGAAGGAGGACGCCTCGATCCTCGAGACGAACTTCTGGGAGTACGTCGGCCCCCTCGTCTTCGGCACCGTGTGGGCCGCGGCGCTCGCGCTCCTCATCGCGCTGCCGATCTCGATCGGCATCGCCCTCTTCATCTCGCACTACGCGCCGCGCAAGCTCGCCTCGGTGCTCGGCTACATCGTCGACCTGCTCGCCGCGGTGCCCTCGGTCGTCTTCGGCCTCTGGGGAATCGGCGTGCTCGCCCCCGCCGTCGTCCCGGCCTACACCTGGCTCAACGAGAACCTCGGCTGGATCCCGATCTTCGGCGGCACCGTCTCGGCCACGGGCCGCACGATCCTCACCGCCGCCCTCGTGCTCGCCGTCATGGTCCTGCCGATCATGACCGCCATCTGTCGCGAGGTGTTCCTGCAGACCCCCGTCCTCCACGAGGAGGCGGCGCTCGCGCTCGGCGCGACCCGCTGGGAGATGATCCGCGTCGCAGTGCTGCCCTTCGGCCGCTCGGGCATCATCTCGGCCTCGGTGCTCGGCCTCGGCCGCGCACTCGGCGAGACGATGGCGGTCGCCATGGTGCTCTCGGCGGCGCACGTCGTCACCTTCGACCTCCTCACGAGCGTCAACCCCACGACCATCGCCGCGAACATCGCCCTGAGCTTCCCCGAGGCGTACGCCCTCAACGTGAACGTCCTCATCGCGACCGGCCTCATCCTCTTCGTCGTGACCTTCGCGGTCAACGCCTTCGCGCGCTGGATCATCAGTCGCCGCAAGGAATTCTCGGGAGCGAACTGATGACTCTGCAGACCATGAACCCCGCGCCCGAGACGGGCACCCCCATCGCGAACTCGCTCACCGCGGGCCGCCTCCCCTCCTCCGCCCCCTGGGTGATCCTCGGCACCGCGATCGCGGTCTCGGCCGCCGTGTTCGGCGTCGTCGCGATCGGCGCAGGCTCGGGCTTCGACTGGGGCGGGGCGCTCATGGTCGGGGCGCTCCTCTACATCCCCGCGATCTGGCTCTTCTCGCGCCTCGTCGAGGGCGGGCGCCGCGCGACCGACCGGCTCGTGACCGCGCTCGTGACGGGCGCGTTCCTCCTCGCGATGATCCCGCTCGTCTCGCTCACGATCACCGTCGTGACCTTCGGCCTCGCGCGTTTCGACGCCGACTTCTTCTCGATGTCGATGCGCAACGTCACGGGCGAGGGCGGCGGGGCGCTGCACGCGATCGTCGGCACCCTCCTCATGACCGGCACCGCTGCGCTCATCTCGATCCCGATCGGGCTGATGACCTCGATCTACCTCGTCGAGTACGGCCGCGGCAAGCTCGCCCGCGGCGTGACCTTCCTCGTCGACGTCATGACCGGCATCCCCTCGATCGTCGCCGGCCTCTTCGCCTACTCGCTGTTCGCGATCTTCTGGGGCCCCGGCACCCGCACCGGCATCGCCGGTGCGGTGGCGCTCGCGCTCCTCATGATCCCCGTCGTCGTCCGCTCGAGCGAGGAGATGCTGCGGCTCGTGCCGAACGAGCTCCGCGAGGCGGCGTACGCCCTCGGCGTGCCGAAGTGGCTGACGATCGTGAAGGTCGTGCTGCCCACCTCGATCGCGGGCATCACGACCGGCATCATGCTCTCGGTCGCGCGCGTCATCGGCGAGACGGCACCGCTCCTCATCGCCGCGGGCTTCACCGCGAGCATGAACTACAACATGTTCGACGGCCGCATGCAGTCGCTGCCCGTGTTCGTGTACACGCAGTACGCGAACCAGGGCAACCCGGCCGAGGCGTTCCTCGACCGCGCGTGGGCCGCCGCCCTCACCCTCATCCTCATCGTCATGGCGCTGAACCTCATCGCGAGGCTCGTCGCCCGTCTGTTCGCGCCGAAGCTCGGCCGCTGAGCCCCAAGCAAGAAGGAATCACGTGTCCAAGCGCATCGAAGTCCGCGACCTCAACGTCTACTACAGCAAGTTCCTCGCGGTGGAGGGCGTCACCCTCGAGATCGAGCCCCGCAGCGTCACCGCCTTCATCGGCCCGTCGGGCTGCGGCAAGTCGACCTTCCTCCGCACCCTCAACCGCATGCACGAGGTCATCCCCGGCGCGCGCGTCGAGGGTGAGGTGCTCATCGACGGCAACAACCTCTACGACCCCGACGTCGACCCGGTGCTCGTGCGCCGCCAGGTCGGCATGGTGTTCCAGCGGCCGAACCCGTTCCCGACGATGTCGATCAAGGAGAACGTGCTCGCGGGCGTGAAGCTCAACAACAAGCGCATCTCGAAGTCCGAGGCCGACGAGCTCGTCGAGAAGTCGCTGCAGGGCGCGAACCTCTGGAACGAGGTCAAGGACCGCCTCGACCGCCCCGGCTCGGGCCTCTCGGGCGGCCAGCAGCAGCGTCTCTGCATCGCCCGCGCGATCGCGGTCTCCCCCGAGGTCATCCTGATGGACGAGCCGTGCTCTGCGCTCGACCCGATCTCGACCCTCGCGATCGAGGACCTCATCGAGGAGCTCAAGCAGCAGTACACGATCGTGATCGTGACGCACAACATGCAGCAGGCCTCGCGCGTCAGCGACAAGACCGCGTTCTTCAACATCGCGGGCACCGGCAAGCCGGGCAAGCTCATCGAGTACGCCGACACGACGACGATCTTCTCGAACCCCGCTGTTCAGGCGACCGAAGACTACGTCTCGGGCCGCTTCGGGTGATCGGCGGGCCGCGCGCAGCGCGGCACCGAAGCACGAATGACGGATGCCTCGGAGCGAAGTTCGCTCCGAGGCATCCGGCGTATTCAGGGGTGACGGAAGGTCAGCAGGCCTTCACGAGCTCCCAGGGTCCCCACTGCTCGGCGCCCGGGGTGTTGCCCTGGGTCCACCACTTCGCCTTGTACTCGCTGCCCGAGTAGCTGACCGTGGTGCCGCCGGAGTAGGCGCCCGCGGCCGTCCATGCCGCGGCCGAGCAGGTGCCGGGCTCGGGGTCGGTCGGGTCCGTGGGGTCGGTGGGATCCGTCGGGTCCGTCGTGCACGAGCCGACGAGGCCCCAGACATCGTTGGTGCCGGGGGCGTTGCCCTGGGTCCACCACTTCGCCGAGTACTCCTTGCCGTTGTACGAGACCTTCTGGCCGCCGGTGTAGATCGCGGTCGCGTTCCACGCCGCCGCGGTGCAGCCGGCCGGGTCCGTCGGGTCCGTCGGGTCGGTGGGGTCGGTCGGGTCCGTCGGGTTCGTCGGCCCCTTCGGGTCGGTCGCCGGGCCGGCGGGCGAAGCGCGGAGCTTGTCGGCGAGGGTGCCGATCAGCTCGCCGTTGCGGTCGCCGTCGAGCTCCCACCACATGCCGCCGCCGAGACCGAGCTCGGCGATGTACTGGCCCTTGCGGGTCGTCGACTGGGCGTTGTCGTAGCTCCACCACTGGTTGCCGTCGTAGCGCCAGGCCGCGCCGAGCGCCGCGTCGTAGTAGCCGGTGCCGAGGTTCTTGAGCTTGTCGTAGTCCTCGTTGCCCTTCTCCCACGTACCGGGGCCGGCCGCCGTGGCGGTACCCCACGCGTTCGACGAGGTCGCGCCCTGCCAGCCGCGGCCGTAGGCGGCGAGGCCGATGCCGAGCTGCTTCGGGGAGATGCCCGTCTTCAGGTACTCCTTGACGGCCTTGTCGACGCTGAACCGCTGGTGCGCGGCGCGCGTGTCGGCGGGGTCGTCGAAGAGGTTCGCCTGGTGGCCCGTGAGAGTCGGGTTCCACGCGCCGTGCAGGTCGTAGCCCTGCACGTTGCCGAAGTCGAGGTACCGGAAGTTCTCGGGGTCGTTCCAGCCGCCGGCTGCGATGTCGGAGGGGTTCGCCGGGAGGAACGCGGAGAGCTGGTACGGGTGGCCGTTCTCGGCGGTGAGCGCGTCGATCTGGGTGCGAAACTCCTTCAGCAGGGCCTTGAAGTTCGCCTTGTCGTTCACCTCGTCGACGTGGTTGCCGACCTCGCCGTTCTGCGAGCCGGGCCACTCCCAGTCGATGTCGATGCCGTCGAAGACACCGGCAGCGGCGCCGACGCCGCCACGGCCGTCGATGACCGGCAGGTTGCCGCGGAGGTACAGGTCGACGCAGCTCTTCACGAACTTCTTGCGCGTGGCGTCCGTCGCGGCCGCCTTCGAGAAGTTCTTCGACCAGGTCCAGCCGCCGAGCGAGATCATGACCTTGAGGTTCGGGTTCTTCGCCTTGAGCTGCTTCATCTGGTTGAAGGAGCCCGCGAGCGGCTGGTCCCAGGTGTCGGCGACGCCCGAGACGGAGTTCGCGGCGGTGTAGCCCATGCCGAAGTCGGCCCACGCGTCGCCGGCCCCGTCGGAGCCGTTCGGCCCTGTGCCCTGCGCCTTGTTCGCGATGAAGCACTCGAGCGTCTGGTTGTTGATGTTGCCGAACGCGTAGTTGATGTGGGTGAGGTCGGCTGCGGTGCCGGAGGTCTGCAGCTGCTTCGCTTTGAAGTCGCGGCCGTAGACGCCCCACTGGGCGAAGTAGCCGACATTGCGGTAGCCGTTGACGGCGCTCGGGGTCTGCTCGGCCGCGACGGCCGGCGAGGCGCCGACCGCGGCGAGACCGGCGACCATCGCGCCCGTCGCGAGGGCGGCGAGCGCGGTGCGCACCCCGCGCCCCGGAGTTCTCTGAATCTTCATGGCGTCCTTCGGTGAAGGGGAACTGAACGGGCACGTGCGCCCTTGGACACCTTCACGCTAGGGACGCGGTCCCGCTGCGGGCGTCCGCACGATCCACATGATCCGGCACCGTCCTCGCGGCCTACGTGGTTCTACGTACACCCGCGAACGGAAGGGGCGGGGGCTCCGCAGAACCCCCGCCCCGTGGCATCCGCACCGCTGCCGGTGGATGCCTCAGCTCGAAGCCCGCCTCAGCAGGCGACCCCCTGACCCCAGACGTCGTTCGTGCCCGGGGCGTTGCCCTGGGTCCACCACTTCGCCGTGTACTCGGAACCGTTGTACGAGACCTGCTGGCCGCCCGTGTAGATCGCGGTGGCGCTCCACGCCGCTGCGTCGCACGTGCCGGTGCCGCCCGTACCTTCTGTGCCGCCGGTGCCCGCGACCGGCTCGACGACGGTGACGCCGCGCGGCAGGTCGTAGAGGGTCGCGAAGGTCTCGGTGCCGACCTTCACTCGCAGGTTCGAGATCTCGGCGATCGGGAGGCGCCACGACAGCTTCGTGAACACGCTGCCGCCCGCGGGGATGCCGCCCGACGGCACCTTGATCGTGTACGTGTGGAAGTCGCCCTTGAGGCCCCCCACGTTCGACCCGGTGTGGTCGCTCGACACCTTGGTGATGCCCCAGCCGTTCTGCTCGCCCATCGCGCCGGTGTCGCTCGTCGCGGTGTCGAACGTGATCGTCGACCCCGCGGGGATCGCGGTCTTCGACCTGTTCGTGAACGTCACCTTCGGGTTGATCGGGTAGTTGCTGTCGCCGAGCGCGAAGTCGCCGAACTTCACCTGCAGGTCGATCGCCTTCGTCGGCATCTCGACGTTCGACTTCGTCGCGTCGTACGGCTGCGACTTCGTGAACGTGTCGTGCAGCTTCGAGACGAGCGTCGAACCCATCTCGTACTGCCCCTTCTGGGTGTTGTACTCGTAGTCGCCCGCGAGCTCCCAGATCATCGCGCCGCCGATGCCGTTCTGCGCGATGTAGTCGGCCTTCGCCGTGATCGCCTGGTCGGCATCGCCCGAGAGGAAGGTCTTCGTGGTCGCGTTCCACCACCACTCGGTCTTCGTCGTCTGGTCGAAGTGGTGCGTGTACGTGCCCGTGATCGACGTCGGCGAACCGTACGAGGCCGCGTAGTCGCCGACGACGCCCTTCTGCAGGTTCAGCACGTGCCAGATCGGGTTCGCACCCGCGCCGACCTCTGCACCGGTCTTGTCGAGGTCGTGCCACAGGTTGTTGATGCCGACCGCGCCGTTGCCGCACTTCGAGGTGCCGCCGATCGTCGGGCCCGTGCCCGGCGGGCACTTCGTCTGGTCGGCGAGGGGCGCCGTGCCGTAGAGGCCGTTGGTGCCGCCCTGCACGTTGTCCCAACCGCGCGTGTAGAACGGCAGACCCACGTTGATGCGGCCCGCCGGCATCGCGCCGCGGAAGTAGTGGTATGCCCAGTCGGTGTTGAGGTACCCGATGTTGCTGTACGCGTTGTACACGCCGCCGGCCGCGAGCTCGGGGTCCTTGCCGTCGTCGAAGAGCGGGCCGTTGCCGCCGACGTAGTCGTTCCACGAGCCGTGCAGGTCGTAGCTCATGATGTTGACGTAGTCGAGGTACGGGGTCACCTGGTACACCTCGGCGCCGCGGAGCAGCCAGCCCGAGGCGGGGGCGGCGACCGTGAGCAGGTAGTGCTTGCCGTCGGCTGCACCCGCGCGGTCGAGCTTCTCGCGCAGCGTCTTCATGAGCGACTCGTACCCCGCCCAGAGCTTCGCGCGACGCGGCTCGGAGAAGGCGAAGTCGTCGGGGCTGCCGGCCTTGCCGTTCGAGTTCGCGTACTCGTAGTCGATGTCGACGCCCTCGAAGCCGTAGGTGCGGATGAACTGCACCGCCGAGTCGGCGAACGCGTCGATCTTCGCCTGCGACTCGGTCATCGTGTAGAAGCCGCCGTCGGCGACCCGGGCGCCCTGCGCGTCGAAGTAGCCGCCGGTCTCGGCCCAACCGCCGACCGACACGAGCGCCTTCACGCCCGGGTTCTGCTTCTTGTACTTCGTGAGCAGGTTGAAGTGCCCCTCGTACGGCAGCGTCGGGTCCATCTCGGCGCCCGCGACGCCCGGCCAGGTGAGGTCGGTCGCCGCGTTGCCCGCGACCGTCTGGTTCACCGAGACCTTGCCCTGCGCGTCGATGTGCGCAAAGGCGTAGTTGATGTGGCTGAGCTTCTTCCACGGGATGTCGCTCGCGAGGTAGCTCGGGGCGCCGTTCACGCCCGTGCGCCAGCTCGTGAAGTAGCCGATGACACGGTTGTTGAGGCCGTTCGGCAGCTTCTCACGGCCCTGCTCGTCGTAGATCGTGCAGTAGGGCACGTCGACGCCGGGGGTCTGGTAGAGGCCGTCGGGGCGGCACTTCTCGTCGGGGTTCGTCGTCCACGGGGTGCCCGGCTCGGGCGTCGGGGTCGGCGTGGGCGTCGGCGTCGGCGTCGGCGTCGGCGTGGGGGTCGGGGTCGGGGTCGGGGTCGGCGTGGGGGTCGGGGTGGGCGTCGGCTCCGGTGTTCCGGTGCCGCACGCGGCGCCCGCCTGCCACGGACCCCACTGGCCGGTGCCCGGCTCGTTGCCCTGGGTCCACCACTTCGCGGTGTAGTTGATCCCGCCGTGCGAGGCGGCCGCGCCGCCCGAGTACACGCCGGTCGAGGTCCACGCCGGGGCGCATGCCTCGGCGGCGCTCGCCATCGCCGCGGGAAGGAGGCCTGCGATGAGCAGTCCGATCCCCGCAGCGGCGACGGCGGCCTTCGAGCCGCGCCCGAACTTCAGTGTTCGCATCTCGTTCCTGTCTGCCTGTCGTGCGCCCGCAGTGCACGGGCAGGCCGACGCTATCGAGGCGACGGGGGGAACCGAATCCGCACATCCACGCATACGCAGGACTACGTACGCCGGATGCTGCGGCTCCCTCGCTACCTTGCTCGGGAAGCGGAGGAGAGCCCGCGCATCCGGTGCGCGAGCACCGCGAGCTCGACCCGCGAGTGCACGTCGAGCTTCGTGAACACGCGGCCGAGGTGCACCTCGACGGTGCGCACCGAGACGTACAGCCTCGCGGCCGCATCGCGATTGGATGCCCCGTCGACGACGAGCATCGCGACCTCGAGCTCGCGCTCGGTGAGGATGTCGGTCCACACGGAGCGGCAGACGGCGAGGGGGTCGTCGGGCTCGAGGAGCTCATCGGGTCCGAGCGCGTCGGACGGGCCCCGATCGGGCCCGGGAAGTGCGTTCGGGTTCGCTCGCGACAGCGTCTCGACGACCGGTCGACCGGCGAGCGGGGCGTCGTCGGCCGTCCCGGTCGGCCCGGCCGGCGGAGCCTCGGCCGGCCGCTCGGCCGGCATCTCGCCCGGCGTCGCATCGCTTGCCTCGCCCGGTGCGTCGGACCCGCACGCGACGGCGAGCACACGCCGTTCGGCGGCGACCGCGGCGAGCCATCCGGCGGCCCCCGACTCGGTGAACAGGTGTTCGGCGGTCACCAGGTGCCGGTGCGCGCGTTCGGGCGCACCGGCCTCGCCGCAGGCGCGGGCGAGCATGAGCTCGGTGCGCGCCCGCTCGTAGGGCGAACCGATCCCGCGGCTCGCATCGACGGCCGCACGGTAGTCGGCCTCGAAGCCGTGGCGGTCGGTACTGCGCATACGACGGCGGAGCTCGCTCGCGAGGATCGCGTCGGGCGGGCGGCGAAGCCCCGTCGCGGTCGGCACCGCGACGCTCCACCCCGAAACTGCGTCGAGCCCGGGGAGGTGGAGCCCGCAGCCGGCGACCTGCTCGCGCTCGCCCGCGAGGGCGACGAGGGTCGCGGACTCGGCACGCGCCCCTCGCAGGTGGGCGTTGACGGCACGGTCGATGAGCTCCTCTGCGCGGATCGACACCGTCGAAGGAGGTTGCGCCGCCTCGACGGCCCTCGCGAAGGCGTCGACCTCGCCCGAGGCGACGACGCAGATGCGGCGGGCGAGTGCAGCGCCGAGCCCGCCGAACGGCAGTGCGATCGGCAGATCGGTCGCCGCACGCGCGAGCACCTGCCCTGCGCGTCCGACGTCGCCCGCCCACAGCACGAGCAGCGAGGTCGCGACCGCACGGGCTGCGCGCATGATCGGCGATCGGTCTTCGCGGGCGAGCCGCGGGTCGGGCGAGGTCTCGCGCAGAGAGCCGAGCCAGCGGGCCGCGCCCTCGGGGTCGCCGCCGAGCCCGCGCTCGATGGCGCGGGCGATCGAGGCGGCACTGCTCATCACGGCCGGCGCGGCACCGGTCGCGTCGGCACGTTCGGCACGCTCGGCGCGGTCTGCGTGCTCGGGACCGTCGGCGCGCCCGGGCCCGTCGGCGTCGCCCGCGGTGCCGACGCCGTACATCGCGCACCACGCCGTCGCAGACTGCAGCGGCGCCGGGTCGAGCCGGAATCCCCGCGTCAGCCGGGCGGCGTCGGCGAGGCGTCGTGCGGCCGCCGCGGGAGCCCCGCGCTCGGCGAGCAGCCCGGCCGCGGTGCCCGAGGCGCGCACGAGGTCGAAGGCGAGGGTCGCGAGCGCACCGGCGCCGACGGGCTGCGGCGTCGACGAGCCGCCCCCCGCACCGTCGTCCGGGCCGTCCGCGATCGCGTGCACGCCGAGCAACCCCACCGCCGCGAGCCGGTCATCGAGCTCGCCGAGCGGCACATCGCCCTCGAGCGCGGCCCTCGCCACGAGGTAGTCGGCGAGCACCGCGGCGCGTTCGAGTTCGTCGCCGTGCTCGACGACGGCCCCGAGCCATCCGCGGGCGTCTTCGACGTGGCCGCCGTGCAGGGCGGCGCGACCGGCGATGCGCCAGGCCTCGATCGCGGCGCGACCCGAGGCGTGGCTCGCGGCCTCGCGGGCGACGGCGTGCGCCCACTCCGACTCGCCGGCGGCATCGGCCGCGTCGGCGATGGCGAGCAACGGCGCGACGAACTCGGCCGAGCCCTCGAGCGTGCTGAGCGAACGGTGCCAGGTCGACTGGCGCTCGCCGCCGAGCGTCGGATACGCCTCGGCGAGGGCGGCGTGCGCGGCGGTGCGTTCGGCGAGGGTCGCGGTGCCGTGCGCCCAGATCCGCATGCGGGGGTCGGCGAAGGCGAAGTGCCCGGCGACGAGCAGCAGGTGCCGGCTCACCTCGCCCTCGATGAGTTCGACCATGGGCCGGCCCGACGCCGCGAGCAACACGTCGACGCGGTCGTCGACGCAGACCGAGGCGGCGACGAGCAGGGTGCGCTCCCACTCGGTGAGCTTCGCCGCCTCGAGCGCGACGGCGGCGTCGATCGCGGGGACGAGCGGCAACGGGTCGGGCAGCACGGCGTGGCCGAGGCGTTGCGCTGAACGCAGTCGAGCGGTGACCTCGATGATCGCGTCGGCGTCTCCGCCGAGCGCGAGCCCGAGCCGCGCGGCGACGTGCGGGGCGACCACGAGACGGTGCCGCGCGAGCAGTTCGACGACCGCACGCGTGTCTTCGAATGCTTCGGTTGAGGAGCGATGACGCGGCGCCGGTCGGGGCCGTTCCGGCGTTGATCCCATCAGCCCCTCCGCTCACTACATCGGTCGCGTGGGGTTATGTTAGCAACATTTACAAAGTCGGCGCGAGTGGTTGATGAAGAGCGCGCAACTCCCCCTTCGGGGGCGGCCCGCGCTCAGTCGCGCGGGCTCAGCAGGTACCGGTTGAACTGCCCGGTGGTCGCCTCGTCGAAGGCGACGGATGCCCCGTCGAGCGCCGTCACGCCCGCGGCGAGCCGCACGCTCGAGACGAGCCAGATCGCCTCGGCGAGCGCGAGCTCGGCGACCGGGATGTCGCGGTACTCCGTGCGTTCGCCCGACTGCTCGAGGTGCTCGAACAGGCTCTGCTGGGTGGTGCCGTGCAGGATCGCCCCGCTCGGCGCGGGCGTCGAGTAGATGCCGTCGCGCCGCAGGATGACGCTCGAGGTCGGCCCCTCCATCACGAACCCGTCGGAGGACACGAAGATCGTGTCGTCGGCCCCCCGCCGCTTCGCCTCGCGGAGGGCCGCCATGTTGGGGGCGTAGCTCAACGTCTTCGCGCCGAGGAGGAGCCAAGGGGCCCGCGCGGCGGCATCGTGCGCGAGGCCGCGATCGAGCGTCACGACGCGGATGCCCTGCTCGCGCGGAACCGTGAAGTCGGCCGCGGGCGAGGCGTGCAGCCACGCCGTCGGCGCGGGCCCGTGCTCGACACCGCGGCTGAGCACGAGCTTCAGTGCGAACTCGCCCGTCGCGGGCAGAGCAGCCGTCGCCCGGCGGATCGCCGCGTGCCACTGCGCGAGATTCGGTTCGGGCAGCTCGCAGATCGCGGCCGAGTTGCGGAGACGCTCGAGGTGCGCCTGCGCCTCCTGCGGGTGGCCGTCGACGACGGCGAGGGTCTCGAAGATGCCGTCGCCGCGCTGCGTCGACAGCTCGCCGACGCGCAGCGCCGGCTCCGAGGCATCCACCTCGTGGAAGGTCGCGTCGACGCCGTCGGCGGGCGCGTCGGCGGGAAGCGGGGCGATGAGGAGCGTCACGGTCGGGGCCATGCACCAATGCTAGACAGCCGACCGCCCGTCGGGGCGCCGTCGGCCGATGCGCTACCGTACCGGCATGCGCACGCTCGGAACCGGTGCGATGAGCCGCGCCTCCGGCTTGTCGCTCAAGGCGCTGCGCCTCTACGAGGCCAACGGGCTGCTCCTGCCCGCCGAGGTCGATCCGCGTACGGGGTACCGCCGGTACGGCGACGCCGAGCTGGCGCGGGCGCGATCGATCCAGGCGCTGCGGCGGGCCGGGCTGCCGCTCGAGCGGGTCCGGGACCTCATCGAGGCCCCGCCCGAGCGGCTCCGCGCCGAGCTCGGCGACTGGTGGTCGGCCGAGCGCGAGGCCTTCGCGATGCGCAGCCAGGTCGTCGACGTCGTCGCGGATGCCACGGGGCGCGCCTTCCTCGACCCCGCCGCGTCGGCCGCGGTCGCGGGCCGCGTGCACCGCACCGGCCGCGCCGCGCAGAAGCTCGCGACGATCACGCGCCGCGTCGAGCAGGACGAGCTCGTGCCCACGGCGATCGCGGATGTCATCGAGCTGCGCGGGCATCTCGCCGAGCACGATGCCGGCCCGCTCGCGACGCACCAGCTGGTCTTCCACGACCCCGTCGGCTCGGGTCTCGCGGGGAGCATCGAGAGCGCGGTGCCGTACACGGGCTCGTGCGACCCCGCCGGCGAGATCGTGCTGCGCGCGGAACCCGCCACCGAGTTCGTCGCGATCGACGTCACCGCCGCGGAACTCGTCTACCCGGCGCTCCTGCGCTTCTACGACGCGCTCGCCCACGCGGCCGACGCGCACGGGGGCGCGATCGGGGCGCCGCGCGAGCTCTACGAGCACCCCTGGTCGACAGTGCCGGGAGCGATCGTCGCGACCATCGCCGTGCCGATCGCCGCCGAGCGACTTGACCCTGCCCCTGGGGCCGGCTCCACACTCGTCCCATGACCGATCCGACCGTCGCCCGACTCGAGCGCTCCCGCACGCACTCCCCCGTCACCGACCCGGGGCCGCACGCCGGCCTGCTCCGCAGCGTCGGCACCGACTTCGACGCGCTGCACCGCACCGTCGAAGGGCTCGTCGACCACTACCGGGCGACGCCCGGCGGGGTGGGCCCCGAACAGCTCGACGACATCGACCGTCGCTGGGTCGCCTCGCAGCTCGACGCCCTCGTCGAGCGGCAACCGGGGCCGCTCGACACCCCGCGCGCGCCCGAGCGCCGCCTCGGCGGATGCTGCCGCGACCACGCGGTGCTCGCCGTCGCGATCCTGCGCGAGCACGGAGTCCCCGCACGCAGCCGCCTCGGCTTCGCCGGATACTTCACCCGCGGGTTCCACAACGATCATGTCGTCGCCGAACGGTGGGACGCCGCGGGCGGACGCTGGCGGCGCTTCGACCCCGAGCTCGACCCGGCGGCGTACGCCTTCGCCGTCGACGACCTGCCCCGGGGCGACGCCGAGGTCTTCCGCACCGCCGCGGAGGCCTGGCAGGCGCACCGCGCAGGGCTCACCGACCTCGAGGACCACGGCGTCGGTGCCGACACCCCGTTGTTCGGCCCCGGGTTCGTGCACCTCTACGTGTTCGCCGACCTCGCCCACCGCCAGGGCTGCGAGGTGCTGCTCTGGGACGGCTGGGGAGCGATGGCCGCCCCCGGGGAGGAGCTCACGACCGAGCAGTTGGAGCTCACCGACCGCATCGCCGCACTCACCGTGGCCGCCGACGCCGGCGACGAGTCCGCGGAGGCCCTGCTCGACGAGATCTGGGCGAGCGATCCGCGCGTGCACCCCGGTCGCTTCATCGAGACGTGGTCGCCGACGGGGCGCATCGGCCGCACCGATCTCGAGGGCCGCACGACCGAGTGGCGTCGATCGGAGACCTGAAAGGCCGGAGCATGCAAAAGGCCGGCCGCAGAAACGCCTCTCGGCGCGAGGCCGCTCGGAGCGGCGAATATTGGAGCCCGGGGTTACTGCGGCCGGCCTCAGACAGTCTAAACGACGCGACCGGGCGGTTCATTCCCGCGCGGTCGACCGCGACCGCGGGGCGATTCAGTCGAGGGCGTCGCGCCGCCAGAGCCGGGCGCAGGCGCCGAGCTCGTCGCCGAGCTCGGTGAGCCGGAGCGCCCGCCGGGTGAGGGCGCCCGAGCGCTCGGGGTGGGCGGCGTCCGTGGCATCCGCATCGTCGGCGAGGCTCGTGAACCCGGCGGCGCTCACCCTCGCGAACGCGGCGGCGCGCTCGAGCGCGACTGCGAAGTCGCCGGTGAAGACGCCGTGCAGCACCCGGTCGGCGAGCTCGCGCACCTCGGCCGGGCCGGTGGGCATCGCCGCGCCGGCGACGACCTGGTCGATGGTCTGCGAGACCTCTGCGCCGCGTCGGTAGGCCAGGGCCATGCCGTCGGTGTCCTGGCCGATGAGGGTGCGCAGCAGGTAGATGCGCCAGAGTGCGCCGGGCAGGCTCTTCGCGGAGGACCCCGACCAGAGTTCGGCGATCGCGTCGATGCCGTGCAGGTCGGTGTAGGCGACCAGCCGGGCGACGATCTCGGGGTCGGGGTTCTCGCGCACGCGCGCGAGCAGGGCGGCCGCCGTGTCGTGCGCCGCCCGGTTGATGCGGGCCGGGTCGTCGCCGCCGATGAAGCCGTCGAACAGCGCGGGCGGGAATCGGGTGGGGCGGTGGAAGTCGGCGGCCATTCGGAACAGGATACTCCCGCTCTCTGTCCCCCTGCGCGGGTGATCCCTCGGGCGGGGGGCGCCCGCACTGGGGGCGCGGACGCGGGGAACTCGGGCATAGCCTGCCGCCATGCAGACCCGTAGCATCCTCACCGTCGCCGCCGCGTCCGCGCTCCTCGCGTCCGCAGCCATCGCGGGGCCGGCCGCGGCCGCCCCCGCACCCGGAGCGCCCGAGACCCGCGCGAGCGGCCTGCCGACGCCGCTCGGCCTCGCCGTCGCGACAAACGGCGACGCCGTCGTCTCGGGCAACTTCGCCGGCCTCCTCTCCTCCGTCGGCAAACGGGGTGTCGTCACGAACCTCGCCGCCGCGCCGGGCGAGGAGATCTCGGCGCCTGCAGTCGACGGCGGCACCGTGTACTACATGCGCGGGAGCAACGACCACACTGCAGCCGACATCTACGCATTGCGCGGCGGCACTTCGACACACGTCGCCGACATCGCCGGCTTCGAGGCGAGCGAGAATCCCGATCAGGTGAACACCTACGGGTTCAGCGACCTCGACGAGAGCTGCGAGGCGGCGTTCCCGAACGACCCCGATGACGTGCTGACGTGGCCGAACTACCCCGGCCAGATCGACACCCACGCGTACGGCGCAACGGTTGCCGGCGGCATCCTCTACGTCGCCGACGCCGGCGCGAACGCGATCTTCGCCGTCGACCCGGCCTCTGGCGACGTCTCGACCGTCGCCGTGCTGCCGCCCGCTGCGCCGATCGTGGTGCCAGCACCGGTCGCTGCGGAATTCGGCTGGCCCGACTGCGCCGTCGGCCACGAGTACCGCACCGAGCCGGTGCCGACCGACGTCGAGCTCGGCCCCGACGGCTGGCTCTACGTCACCTCGTTGCCAGGCGGCCCGGAGACGCCCGAGTTCGGGCCGCGCGGCAACGTCGTGAAGGTGGATCCCTCGACCGGGGAGGTCGCACCGGTGGCCGCCGGATTCAACGGCGCGACCGGCCTCGCCGTCGCCCCGAACGGCACGATCTTCGTCGCCGAACTCTTCGGCGGACCCGCGTTCAGCGGACAGGTCGCGATCGTGAAGCCGGGCGAGTCCGCGGCCTCGAGCGCGATCGACGTGGTCATGCCGGCCGCCGTGTCGGTGCGCGCCGAACAGCTCTACATCACGACAGAGGCACTCTCGGAGGAGGGCGGGAAGCTGACCGTCGTACCGCTCAAGGGATCGGCGCACAGCCGTCGAGGCTGACCCGACCCCGACCACCGGGATGCGGTGCGGCCGGCCAGGCGCGAAACCAGGCCGGCCGTATCGCTGCGCGCGAAACGGTCGTCACCCGTGCGCCGCGACCGCCCCACCGCCGCGCTCGGCCCGACGCATCAGCGCGGTGCGCCAGTTCTCGCCCATGCGCTCGTACGTGACCTTCGCATGGCAGTTGCGGCAGCGCACATCGCACTTCGCGATCTCGCCCATCACCCGCTTCACCGAGTAGCCGTTGTGGACGAGGTGCATCACCTCGGCACGCTTGTCGGCACCGACGCGGTGATCGAAATCGAGCACCCGGACATCGGGTTCACCGCAATCGAGGCACGGATGCGCGAGCAGATACTCGCCCACCGCCTCGATCGCGACCAGTCGCTGCTTCGCCCGGCGCGCCATCACGACCTGGAGATGCGCCTCGCGATTGCGCAGGTAGTAAGCCTTCGCCTGTGCGCGATTGCACGCTCGACACACGTTCTGAAGGCCATCGGTCGAGGCCGACTTCACGTTGAACTCCGAGCGGTCGAGCACCCGTCGGCAGCTGCAGCATTGCTTCACATCGGCACGCTATGCGGTGCCGCCGACACCGTTCGAACCTCCGCGAAACAGCCTGTTAGGCTGTCTCTCGCCCCCATAGCTCAGTTGGTTAGAGCAACGGACTTCAACAGAAAATAGGAGCGTCGGCGCCGAAATGCGCCGAATGAACGCCGCTGTATGCTGGAACACCCTGAGAGCCCGAGGTACTCGCCGAAAGGCAGTGACAATCCGAGGGATTGGGCAATCAGCAGGTAACCGAGAGGGAACCTCAGAGACTATACGCGGCGCACCTGACCGGCTCGGCCGAAGGTGGTGAGATAGTCCAGACTGCAAGCCGCGCGAGCGGTGGCTGGGGAGACTCAGTGCAGCAGGTTAATCCGTGGGTCGAGAGTTCGAGCCTCTCTGGGGGCACCATCAGGCATGGTGCGGTTCATCGGCGTCGTACGCTCACCGCGCGACGAGCCCGTGCTCGTACGCCCAGATGACGACGTGCACCCGGTCGGGCAGTCCGAGCTTCGCGAGGATCGCCTTCACGTGCGTCTTCACGGTGTTCGCCGTGAGGAAGAGCCGTTCGGCGATCTCGTCGTTCGAGGCGCCGACAACCAGTTCGGCCATCACGTCGCGTTCCCGCGCAGTGAGCGGCGCGAGCAGCGCCTCCGCGTCGACCGCCGCCGGCGCCTTCGCGACGAAGTCGATGAGGCTCGCGGTCGCCCGCGCGGCGAGCGTCGCGTCTCCCGCGTGGACGGCGCGGATCGCGGCCGCCAGTTCCTCGGCCGAGGCATCCTTCGTGAGGAACCCGCTGGCACCCGCCCGGATCGCGGCGAAGACGACCTCGTCGAGGTCGAAGGTGGTCAGCACGAGCACGCGAGCGGCCGGATGCTCCGCCCGAACGCGCCTCGTCGCCTCGATGCCGTCCATCCGCGGCATCCGCACGTCCATCACGACGACGTCGGCACGGTGGGCGCGCAGCCGTTCGAGCAGTTCGACGCCGTCGGCGGCCTGGGCGACGAGTTCGAGGTCGGACGGCGCCTCGAGCATGATCTCGAGCGCCGAACGCATGAGCTCCTGGTCGTCGGCGAGCGCGACGCGGATGCGCGTGCCGCCCGTCATCGGAGCGCCTCCCCCGAGGCGTCGCCGTCACCGTCGCCGTCACCGTCGCCGAGGGGGAACCTCGCGACGACCCGCCACCCCGCGGCATCCGCTCGGGGACCGGCCTCGAACCCGCCGCCGAGCTGCTCGACGCGGTCGCGCAGTCCGCGAAGCCCGCGACCCGCGACGACCCCTGGCGCGGGCGACGCCGACGGCGACAGCCCCTCCTCGCGCTCCTCGCGCCCGTCGTCCTCGACGGTGACCGTGAGCTCCCGGCCCCACTCGATCCGCACCAAGGAGCTCGTCGGCGGCGGAGCATGCCTGATCGTGTTCGTCAGCGACTCCTGCACCACCCGGTACGCCGCGAGCCCGACGCCGGGTCGCACCTCGGCGGGCACGCCGACGACGCGCGAGTGGACCGCGCGCCCGGGCGACCTCGAGTGCTCGACGAGCCGGGTGAGACCGTCGAGACCAGGACTCGGTTCGCGTTGCGCCGAATCGTCGCCGGAGGACGACTCCGCGAGCGCCCCGAGCAGACCGCGCATGTCGCCCATCGCCGCCCGCCCGGTCGCGACGACGTGCTCGATCGCGACGCGGGCCCGATCGTCGTCGCGCCCCACGAGCAACCGAGAGGCCTCGCCCTGGGCGACCATCACCGCGAGCGAATGGGCGATGACGTCGTGCAGCTCGCGGGCGATCCTGCGTCGCTCGTCGGCGACCGCGCGCAGCTCGCCCTGCAGCCGGAGTTCGGCGGCCTGCGCGACCGCGAGTTCCTGCGCCGCACGTTTGCGCAGCGTCTCGCGGCGGTAGCGCCCGAGCGCCCAGGCCGCCCCGATCCCGCCGGCGAGCGATCCGGCGAGCGCGAACGCGGCACCCGGGCTCGTGACGATCGCCTCGTCGCTCGGGCGCCCCGAGACGAGCACGAGCCCCGTGATGATCCCGGCGCCGGCGAGACCGATCGCGAGCCCGGCGATGCCGGCGACCTTGGAGTCGCTCGCCGCGGCCGCGTAGACGAACGCGAGGTAGACGAGCGAGCTGGCCTGCAGCACCGCGAGCCCCGGCATCCCGGGCAGGCTCGCGACGGCGAGCGCCAGCATGATCGCGGATGCCACGGCGATCGCCGCGCGAGGCCATCGCCGCCGCAGCGCGACGAACACGTGCAGCAGCACGAAGAGCACGAGCACCGTGCACGCCCACACGAGGCCGGCGGGACCACCGGCGCCGGCCGGGCCCGCCTCCCGGAGCACCTCGGCGACGGTGATCGGCAGCAGCGCCGCCGCGCCGACGGCGGCCCACGCCCAGTCGGCGAGGGCGGGCCCTCGTCGCACGATCGTGGTGTCGGTCACCGGCCCCACGCTACCGGTGGGTCGCAGCTCGGCATCTCACCCGATCGGGTGAGGCGGCCGACCGCCGCCGGACGAGACGCTGTCGGCGGTTCCCGACGATCACCGCGGGAATCGCCGGGGAACCGTCGTCGCGGCACCCCGGCCGACGCAGAGGAGTGCACGATGCCACCCACCACCCCGGCCGCCACGGGCGCGGTCCCCGCCACCCGTCCCGATTCCGCCCCGGCCGCAACCGCCCGGATCCTCCGCCCGTTCGCGGTGCTCGCGCTCGTGACCTCCGGTGCGCTCACGGTGTTCGGCTTCGTCTGGTGGCTCGTGCCCGGCTGGAACCCGTACGCGAGCCCGAGCTCGCGAAGCCTCGCGAGCGCCGTGCTCGATCCGGCGCAGTTCGCCGCGACGGTGGTCGCGATCGGTGCGGTCGGCGCCGTCGTGGCGCTCGCCGGCCTGTCGCCGGCCGCCGTCGGCCGGCGTGCGCCGCTCCTCGCGGGCGCCGCGGCCCTGCTCGGCGTCGCGGCTGCCGTCGTGCTGGGCGATGCGGGAACGGTGACCTTCGCGGGCTACCTGTTCGGGTTCTCCGCCGTCATCGCGGGCGTGCTCACGACCGCTGTGCTCGTCGTGCGCGCACCGCGCCTCGGCGTGCCGCTGCTGGTGCTGCTCGCCGGCCTCGTCGGCGTCGCGGTCTGGTGGGCCGGGTTGAGCTGGGCGGGCGTCACGACCTTCCTCGCGGAGTTCGGCTCGAAGCTCGTCGACAACGCGATGCTGATCCTCGTCTCGGCCGTCTCGGTCACCGCCGTGCTCGCGTGGACCGCGGTGGCGGTCATCGCCGGTCGCACGACCCGTGAGGTGCGCCGCTTCGAGGGATGGCTCGTGCGCCACCGTCGCCTCGTCACCGTCCTCGCCGCGCTTGGACCGCTCCCGTACGCGTTCGTGCGGGCGAGCTGGCTCACCCCGTGGCCGCTGTTCGCCCCGCCGGTGGACGAGCTGCCGCCGGCCGTGCTCGCGACCGGGCTCATGCTGGGCTCGGGAGCCGTCGCGGCGAGCGTGCTCACGCTCGGGCTCATCCTGCCGTGGGGGCGCGTCTTCCCGCGGTGGATGCCCCGCATCGGCGGCCGGCCGGTGCCGGCTCGACTCGCGGTGGTGCCGGGCCTCGCCGCCGCCACGATCATCTCGATCTCGGCCGTGCCGATCTTCATGATGTCGCTCGACGCCGGCTCGCTCATCGAGATCGTCGTCTTCGACCTCGTGCTCCCGCTCTGGTTCTGGGGGCCGATGCTCGCCCTCGCGGTCTGGGCCTACGCGGCAGCGCGGCGCGACGAGGACCGGGCGGTCTCGGCGGGCGCCGAGTTCGGCTGAACGCGCGAACACGCACCCGGGCACCGCCCGGCGGGCGCTCGGGCTACTCGGTCTGGTCGACGAGATCGGCGTCGGGGGCGTTCGTGCGCACCGAGTCGATCCCGTTCTTCGCGGCCGCTTTCGTCGTGTAGCCCTGCGAGGCGGCGATCACCTGCCCGTTGGCGGCCTTCAGACGGAACCGGTATTCCCCGCTCGCATCCGTGTAGAGCTCGAACGATCCCGCCATGGCGGCCCCTCCCCTTGGTTTCCCCTGGCACACAGCCTCGTGTGCTGCTCCAACGCTAACCGCGAGTCCGCTTCAGCGCCAGAGGCGGGATGTCCCCTTTCGGGAGGTTGCGGGCGCGGCATCCATCGATTCGGCACCCGGCGAGGGATGCCGCATCGCCGCGCCCGCTCAGCCGACCATCGCCCGGAGTCCGGCCATGAGCGCCACGCGCTCGGCCGAGGTCCGGCCGAGGGGGGTGACCGCGAGGGTCGTGACCCCGGAGGACACGAACGCGGCGACGCGCTCGGCGACGTGGCCCACCGAACCGATGAGGGAGATGGCGTGCACGAGCTCGTCGGGCACCGCGGCGATCGCCTCGGCCTTGCGGCCCTCGAGGTAGAGGTCCTGGATGTTCGCCGCCTCCGCCGCGAAGCCGTAGCTCGCGATGAGGTCGTTGTAGAAGTTCTTGCCGCGGGCGCCCATGCCGCCGATGTAGAGGCCGAGCTGCGGCTTCACGGCGGCGATCGCCGCCGCGATGAGGTCGGGGTCGTCGGTGATCGCGAGGGCGGGGCTCGCGAACACGTCGAGGGGGGCGAGATCGGCGTCGCGCTTCGCGGTGCCCGCGGCGAGCGCGGCACCCCACACCTCGCCGGCGCGCTCGGGGTGGTAGAACATGGGCAGCCAGCCGTCGGCGATCTCGGCGGTCTGCTCGACCGACTTCTGGCCGAGCGAGGCGACCGTGACCGGGATGCGCTCGCGCACCGGGTGATTGATGAGCTTCAGCGGCTTGCCGAGCCCGGTGCCCTCGCCCGCGGGCAGCGGGATCGTGTAGTTGCGGCCCTCGTGCACGACGGGCTCACGCCGCCAGGTCGTGCGGCAGATGTCGATGATCTCGCGGGTGCGGCCGAGCGGGGCGTCGTAGCGCACCCCGTGGAATCCCTCGATGACCTGCGGCCCCGAGGCGCCGATGCCGAGTTCGAAGCGGCCGCCCGAGACGTAGTCGAGGCCGGCAGCGGTCATCGCGGTGAGCGTGGGGGTGCGCGTGTAGAGCTGCAGGATGCCGCTCATGAGCGTCATCCGTTCGGTGCGCGCCGCGAGGAACCCGAGCTGGCTGACCGCGTCGAACGAGTAGGCCTCGGGCACGGCGATGAGGTCGACCCCCGCCTGCTCGAGTTCGGCGACCTCGTCGGCGGCTTCGCGGAAGCCGCCCGCGTAGTTCAGGAACATGCCGACGCGCATCCGTGTCTCTCCTCTTCGTCGGGGCCGCCCGGGAGTGCTCACGGGCGTTCCGACCCTACGCGACGGCGCCCGACGCATCGCGCGCGTTTGTGCGTCATCCACGAACGGCGGCGGTTTCGCAGCAGTCTCCGAGGTGGATGTCTCAGGGTTGAGGTTCGGGCCCCGACGCCTGCCGATCACCCTGAGGAGGTGCGATGACCTGGAGCCTGCTGCTCGACGTCCTCCTCGTGCTCGTGTTCATCGGGGCGATCGTCAACGGCTCGCGCGCGGGGCTCCTGCGCACCGCGGCCGGGCTCGTCGGGCTCGTCGCCGGCGGCGTCGCCGCGTACTTCGTGATGCCCTGGGTCGCGGGGCTCGTTCCCGCCCCCGAGTGGCGCGCCCCGGTCGCGCTCGCGACGGCGCTCGCGCTGCTCTCGGCGGGCGCCTGGCTCGGCGCCGTCGTCGGCCGGGCGCTCCGCAGCGGCGCGCGTGCGGTGAAGCTCGGCGTGCTCGACCGGGTGCTCGGTGCGATCGGCAACCTGCTCGTCACGGCGTTCGTCGTCGCGCTCGTCGCCTCGGGCGTCTCGGCGCTCGGCGTTCCGGTGCTGTCCCCGGCGGTCGCCGGGTCGAGCGTGCTGCGAGCGCTCGACCAGGTGACGCCCGCCCCCGCGAAGTCGGTGATGGCCGAGCTCCGCACCGCGGCGCTCGGCGAAGCGCTCCCGTGGCTCGTCGAGGTGCTCGACACCCCGCTGCCCACCGAGCCGCCGCCGAGCGGCACGATCGACAGCCCCGCCCTCGCGGCGGCGACGCGTTCGGTGGTGCGCATCACGGGCACCGCGTACGAGTGCGGTGCGAGCCTGTCCGGCAGCGGCTTCGTCGTCGCCGACGACCGCATCGTCACCAATGCGCACGTCGTCGCCGGGGTCGACGAGCCGATCGTCGAAGCGCCGGGCCTGCCGGCCCTGCCGGGCCGCGTCGTCGCCTACGACGCCGCGAACGACCTCGCCGTGATCGCCGTCGACGGGCTCGACGCCGCAGCGCTCGCGCTCGACGAACCCGCCCTCGGCGACGAGGTCGCCGTCGCCGGGTACCCCTTCGGCGGGCCGTTCGAGCTCCGCCCCGGGCGGGTGGCCGCGAGCGGCCCCCTCACGCTCCAGGAGGGCGGACGCACCTCGACCCGCGAGGTGATGACGCTCTCGGCCGACGTCGACCACGGCAACTCGGGCGGACCGGTGCTCGACGCCGACGGCGAGGTCGCCGGGGTCGTCTTCGCACGGTCGGAGTCGATCGCGACGGTCGGCTTCGCCATTCCGGTCGCCACGCTCGCGCCGCTCGCGGCGGAGGCATCCGCCCTCAGCGACGCCGTCGATTCTGGGGCGTGCGCGGGGTGACGGGTCTCGAGACGCGTGCGACTTCGTCGCGCGCTCCTCGACCGCCGAAATGGACGCGTGCGACTTCGTCGCGCGCTCCTCGACCGGCGAAATGGACGCGTGCGACTTCGTCGCGCGCTCCTCGCCCGGCGGGCACGTTCGGCCGGCGGGGCGTCAGTCGGCGCTGAAGCCCTCGAAGCGGATGCCCCAGCTGAGCTGCCACTCCTCACCCGGGTCGAGCCAGCGCAGCCCGCGGCCCGAGTTGAACGCCTCGGCCGGCGCCGTCATCGGTTCGATCGCGATCGCGACCTCGCCGTCTTCACCCGGGAACTTGCGCGACGTGTAGACCTGCACGTAGCCGAACTCGTCGTCGGCCCAGACCGAGACACTGCGCCCGTCGGGGGCGGTGAGCGAGTGCAGCACCCGCCCGTCGTCGTCGCTCGCGAGCTCGCCGAAGGCGTCGTCGAGTGAGACGTCGCCGACGCGGCGTCCCTGCCGGAAGTCCCAGGGGGTGCCGTCGACCGGCACCTCGCCGGTCGGCAGCAGCCGCTCGTCGACCTCGATGTGGCTCGCCGCGTCGAGGCGCAGCGTGAGCTCGGAGGTCGGCACCCCGCCGATCTTGAGATACGGGTGGGTGCCGATCGCGACCGGTGCGGCCTCGCCGCCGAGGTTCTCGATGAAGTGCGTGACGCGCAGCCCGTCGGCGACGAGTTCGTAGTGCACGGCGGTGCCGAGCAGGTACGGGTAGCCGAGCTGCGGGTAGATGCGCGCCCCGAGGGTCACCGAGTCGCGCTCCCGCTCGATCGGCTGGTACTCGGTGTAGCGGAGCAGCCCGTGGATCGCGTTGCCGTGCGCCGGCTCGGTGATCGCGAGCTGGTGGTCGACGCCGTCGTGGCTCCACCGGCCGTCGCGGATGCGGTTCGGCCACGGCGCGAGCACGATGCCGGCGCCCATGGGCGGCGACTGGTCTTCGCCGTACGGCGGAACGAGGTCGATGCCGTTGATGCTGAGCGTGCGGAGCGCTGCGGCGACCGCGGTGACGGTGGCGCGGATCTGGCCGCTCGACGTCGTGGTCTCGAGCTCGAACTGCTCGCCCGTGGGTTGCGTCATGCCTCAACTCTAGGCTCTGCGCCCGACGCGGATGCGGTCACGACGGCGAGGCCCGCCTGCTCGAGTTCGGCGATGATGGCGCCGGGCGCGGAGGCATCCGTGATGAGCGAGTCGAACGCGTCGACCGGGCCGACCCGGCCGAGGTGCACCTCGCCGAGCTTCGAACCGTCGGCGACGACGAGGGTGCGCGTCGCGCGTTGCAGCATGAGGGCCTTCACCTGCGCCTCGGGGAGGTTCGCGTTCGTGACGCCGTGCACGGGGTCGACCCCGTTGCATCCGATCACCGCGAGGTCGGCGTGGATGTGCTGGAGCATGGAGCCCGCGAGCGGGTCGACGAGCGAGTGCTGTCGGGGCCGCAGACTGCCGCCGGTCACGATCACCTGGAAGCGCGGGATCTCGGGCTCGAGCTCGAGGGCGATCGAGAGCCCGTTCGTGAAGATCACGAGCTCCTCGAGGTCGCGGCGCCGCCGCAGTGCGCGCGCGACCTGCAGCGTGGTCGTGCCGACGTCGAGGATGACGCTCTGCCCGCTGTGCACGAGACCGGCCACATGCTCGCCGATGCGGCGTTTCGGTTCGACGGATGCCTCGAGCGCCTCCTCGAAGCTCGGTTCGCGTTCGGGCCGGCCCTCCCCCAGCGGCGAGCCGACCGGGACCGCGCCGCCGTGGACGCGACGGATGCCGCCCTGGCGTTCGAGGGCGTCGAGGTCGGCGCGGGCGGTGACGGTCGTGACGCCGAAGGCTCGGCTGAGTTCGGCGACGCGCACGAATCCGCGTTCGGCGACGAGGGCGAGGGCGAGGGCGCGCCGGCGGGGTGCGTCGAGTTGCGCGTCGGGTTCGTCGCGATGCGGGTCGGCGTCCATGCTTCGATCATCCGGCGCGCGAGCGTACTTTGCAATACGAAAGTGGTTTGTTTGCGAAACGAAAGTCGCGTATCGTGTGCGGCGTGAACGAGACGAGCGAGGCCCGCACCGAAGCATCCGAGACCGTCGTCGACCCGCGGATCGCGGTGCGCCCGACGACCCTCGCCGACGGCCGTGCCCTCATCTACTTCGACGATGCCGACACGCAGCTGCCCGCCGAGCGCGCCGTCGACGAGCGCGAGCTCGCGCCGAGACCCGCGACGGCCGAGATGCGGCAGGATCCGCTGACCGGCGAGTGGGTGTCGATCGCCGCCGCCCGCCAGCACCGCGTCGTGCTGCCGCCCGCCGAGCTCGACCCGCTGTCGCCGCAGTCGCCGGGCAACCCGTCCGAGATCCCGAGCCGCTACGACGTGGCCGTGTTCGAGAACCGCTCCCCGTCTTTCGGGCCCGAGCTCGCACCCGCCGGGTTCGCCAAAGCCGGCGGAGCCGCAGCTGCGCTCGACGAGACCCGCCGCGTCGGCCTCGAGCGCCGGCTCCCGTCGTTCGGCCGCTGCGAGGTCGTCTGCTTCAGCCCCGAGCACGAGGGCTCGTTCGGCACGCAGACCGTGTCGCGGGCGCGCACCGTGATCGAGGCGTGGGCGCAGCGCACCGCGGCCCTCTCGGCGCTGCCGGGCGTGCAGCAGGTGTTCCCGTTCGAGAACCGCGGGCGCGAGATCGGCGTCACCCTGGGGCATCCGCACGGGCAGATCTACTCGTACCCGTACGTGACGCCGCGCACCGAGCGCCTGCTCGCCTCACTCGACGCGTACGGCCCGACGCTGTTCGCCGATCTGCTCGAACGCGAGCGCGGCGGCCCGCGTCTCGTGCTCGAGGGCGAGCACTGGAGCGCGTTCGTGCCCTTCGCGGCGCGCTGGCCGATCGAGGTGCACCTGCTCCCCCACCGGCACGTGCCCGACCTCGCGGAGACGACGCTCGCCGAGCGCGACGAGCTCGCGGTGCTCTACCGGCGACTGCTGCGCGGCGTCGACGCGCTCTACGACACGCCGACGCCGTACATCGCGGCCTGGCATCAGGCGCCCGTGCACACGCGTCGCGACGAGGTTCGGCTCATGCTGCAGCTCACGAGCCCGCGGCGCGGTGCCGACAAACTGAAGTACCTCGCCGGCTCGGAGGCCGCGATGGGAGCGTGGATCGGGGATGTTCCCCCCGAGACGCAGGCGGAGGCGCTGCGCGCCGCGATCGGGAAGGTGTCGGAATGAGCGAGACGACGGGCCGGGTCGACCCGGTGACGGAGGCGCAGCACGGGTTCGCGGAACAGTTCGGGCTGCGGCCCCAGGGCGTGTGGTCCTCGCCGGGCCGCGTGAACCTCATCGGCGAGCACACCGACTACAACGACGGCTTCGTGTTCCCCTTCGCGATCGAGCAGCGCACGGCGGTCGCGCTCGGCGCCCGCGATGACCGGGTGGTGCGGGTCGCGACGAGCTTCGCGCCCGAGGTCGTGGAGATCGATCTCGACGACCTCACGCCCGACGCGGTCGACGGTTGGGCGGCGTACCCGCTCGGGGTGGTGTGGGCGCTCGGCGAGTTCGGCGCCGACCTGTCGGCCGTTCGCGGCGTCGACCTGTACCTCGCTTCGGATGTGCCGGTGGGTGCCGGCCTCTCGTCGTCGGCAGCGATCGAGGGCGCGGTCGCCCTGGCGCTCGACGAACACTGGGAGCTCGGCCTCGACCGGCCGACGCTCGCGAAGGTCGGCCGGCTCGCCGAGAACCGGGTGGTCGGGGCACCCACGGGCATCATGGACCAGTCGGCGTCGCTCCTCGGCGAGGCCGACGCGGCCGTGTTCCTCGACTGCCGCAGCCTCGACGCCGAGGTGATCCCGCTGGGCTTCGCGGCGGAGGGGCTGAGCCTGCTCGTCGTCGACACCCGCGTGTCGCACGCCCACGCCACGGGCGGGTACGCGGCGCGCCGCGCCTCGTGCGAGGCGGGCGCTCGGGCACTCGGCGTGGAGTCGCTGCGCGACGTGAACGAGGGCGACCTCGAGCGTGCGGCCGAGCTGCTCGACGAGGAGACGTTCCGCCGGGTGCGGCACGTCGTGACCGAGGACCAGCGGGTGCTCGACACGGTGCGCACGCTGCGCGAGCAGGGTCCGGGGGCGATCGGCCCCCTGCTGGATGCCTCGCACGTCTCCATGCGCGATGATTTCGAGATCTCCGTGCCCGAACTCGACCTGGCTGTCGCGACCGCGCAGGCGAACGGGGCGATCGGCGCCCGCATGACGGGCGGCGGTTTCGGCGGCTCGGCCATCGCCCTGATGATCGACGCGCTCGTGCCCGTCGTGACGCGCGAGGTCACCGCTGCGTTCGCCGAACACGGCTACCGCGAGCCCGTGATCTTCACCGTGCGCGCCTCCCAGGGGGCCCGACGCGACGTCTGAGCGGGTTCACCCGCCGCACCGGCAGGTGCACGCGTCGTCGCACCCTTTCGTTCCCCAGCAGGCCGCCGGGCAACCGCACTCCTCGAGCTCCACGCGAGCCGAGCGCCCCGGCGTCGCCTGGTGTGGGCGACGTTCGAGTCGACGTCGGTACTCCCGCTCGGCGTCGGCTCGCGTCGGCTGGTCGGTGTGCGCCGTGAGCCCGAGTTCACGACGTCGTAGGTCGCGCTGGTCACGATGGTGGTACCAACTGTTCGGTTCGGGGCGGTCGTAGCGCGTATCGGTGAGGAGACGGCGCGGCCGGTCGGTGGGCACGCGCACATCGAGGTGGGCGGGCATTCGACGGCCGGCGTGATCGAGGATGACGTTGTCGGAGACGGGAGAGACTTCGTTGCCGTCGCCATCGATGACGGCAAGGCGCAGCCCTGCGAGATCGAGCACGCGCTCGAGTGTGCGGACATCGAGTTCCCGCAGTGACCGTTCGATGCGTGCGATCTGCGGCTGGCTGATGCCGACGAGTCCGGCCAGATCACGCTGACTCAGGTCGCCGAGCCGACGTACCCGCATGACGAGTCGTGGCACATCGAGCTCTCGACGCTCGGTCGCCTCCGGCTTCCCGTCCATCGCCATCGACCCTTCCTCCTCTGCGCCTCTGCGCCGCTGCCGAGGCTCAAGCATCGCCGCACCCGCTCGGCTCCGTCTCGGTACGAGCGTGATCAGCCACCGGGCCTGCCACCAGCGGCACTTGTGGTGGAGAACTCGACACCGCACCTGCGGCGATCCCGTGGCCCGCCGAGTATTACGTCACTGATACGCCCCTGGCATCGCCCGGGTCCGGCCCTTCTCCCAACCAGTACGTCACTGATACGCCCCCGGTATCAGTGACGTAGTCCCGGCGGGTCACCCACCCCACGCGATACCAGACGCGTATCAGTGACGTAGTCCCTGCACCGGACACCGCCCCGGGCGATACCGGCGGCGTATCAGTGACGTAGTCCCTGCACCGGACACCGCCCCGGGCGATGCCAGGGGCGTATCACTGACGTAGTGCTCGAGAGGGCCGATCGGTCAGGAGCGCGAAGCAGAAGCACGGAGGCAGGCGACACCGGACATCGTCGGCGGGCGCGGGATGCGGAAACCCGGACGGACCGACTCAGGCGGCGGGTTCGACGGGGCGCGGGGTTCCGCCGGTGATGCGGACGAGTTCGTCGAAGGTGGTCGGGAAGACGGTTTTCGCGTGGCCCGCCGCGGCCCAGACGACCGGGTAACCGGCGAGCTCGGTGTCGACGATCGTTCGAACCGGCATCGGGTGGCCGAGCGGGGCGACCCCGCCGATGACCTGGCCCGTGGCCTCCTTCACGACCTCCTTCGACGCGCGCCCGATGGTTCCGCCGAGCTCGGTACCGAGCCACTCGGTGTCGACACGGTGGGCTCCGGAGGTGAGCACGAGCAACGGCGCCCCGTCGAGCGTGAACACGAGCGAGTTCGCGATCTGGCCGACCTCCACGCCGAGGGCCGCGGCCGCGAGCGGCGCCGTCGTCACCGCGTCGTCGAACCACACGATCTCGGGCTCGAGCCCGTGACCGGCGAGCGCGGCGGTGACGCGTTCGACAGCAGGATGCGACGGAACGGACGAGGGCGACGGCGAGCTCATCCCCCGATCCTACGACCGCACCCGCGCGACACACGGGTGGCGTAGAGTGCGCCCGTGACGCAGCCCTCACTCGCCCGCCGACTCGGCCTCGGCGATGCCGTCGCCATCGGGCTCGCCGCCATGATCGGCGCCGGCGTCTTCGCCGTCTGGGCGCCCGCAGCACAAGCGGCCGGCGCGTGGCTCATGCTCGGCCTCCTGATCGCCGCCGTCGTCGCCCTCGCCAACGCCGCCTCCACAGCCCAACTCGCCGTGCAATACCCCGAGTCCGGCGGCGCCTACCGCTACGGTCGCGAACGGCTCGGCGCCTGGCCCGGATTCCTCGCAGGGTGGGGCTTCATCATCGGCAAGACCGCGAGCTGCGCCGCCATGGCGCTGACCGCGGTGGCCTACCTCGTCCCGAACGAGTGGCAGCGCCCCGCCGCGGTCGCCGTCGTCGCGGTGCTCGTCGGCGTCAACCTCCTCGGCGTCACCAGGACCGCACGCGTCGGCGGCGCGATCGTCGTCGTGGTGCTCGCGGTGCTGGTCGTGGTCGCCGCAGCAGGGCTCGTCGGCGGCACCGACCACCAGGGCCAGCTCGTCGCATCGTCCGAACCCGGGGCGCCCGGCACCGTCTACGGAATCCTGCAGTCGGCTGCCCTGCTGTTCTTCGCGTTCGCCGGCTACGCCCGCATCGCGACGCTCGGCGAAGAGGTCCGCGACCCCGCCCGCACGATCCCCCGCGCGATCGGCATCGCCTTCCTCGTCGTCATCGCCGTCTACTTCGCCGTCGGATCGGCCGCACTCGCCGCCCTCGGCCCCGAGCACCTCGCCGGGTCATCGGCACCGCTCGTCGACGTCGTCGCAGCGGCCGGATGGACCTGGGCCGAACCGATCGTGCGAATCGCCGCCGGCGTGGCCGCACTCGGCTCGCTGCTCGTGCTCATCGCCGGCATCGCCCGCACCGAACTCGCCATGGCGCGCGACGGCGAACTCCCGGCGAAGCTCGCGACCGTGCATCCGAAGCGTTCCACGCCGCTCGTCGCCGAGCTCGTGACGGGCGCCGCGATCGTCGTGCTCGTGCTCGCCGTCGACCTCCGCGAGGCCATCGGGTTCAGCTCGTTCGGCGTGCTCTGCTACTACCTCGTCGCGAACCTCGCGGCCATCACGCAGCCGGCCGAGCATCGGCGCGTCCCGCGCGCACTGTCGGCGATCGGTGCCATCGGATGCATCGTGCTCGTCGCCACCCTCCCGCCCGTGTCGATCGCCGTGGGGGTCGCGGTGTTCGCGGTCGGCGCGCTCGTGCGGCTCACGGCCCGGGGCATCCGGCGCAGCAGAAGCCGTCGGCGCACCCGACGCTAGGCTGACGGCATGGCCGCTGACCCCTCCGCCCGCATCATCACGCTCGCCGGCATCGCCGCTCCCGTCGTCGCCGACTCGGCGTTCGTCGCGCCGGGCGCCGTCATCGTCGGCGACGTCCGCCTCGAGGCGGGTTCGAGCGTCTGGTACAACGCCGTGCTGCGCGCTGAAGCGGCGCCGATCGTGCTCGGCGCCGACTCGAACCTGCAGGACACGGTCGTCTGCCACGTCGACGGCGGGTTCCCGCTCACGATCGGCGCGCGCGTGTCGGTCGGGCACGGTGCCGTGCTGCACGGCTGCACCGTCGAGGACGACTGCCTCATCGGCATGAGCGCGACCGTGCTGAACGGCGCCGTCATCGGCGCGGGGTCGCTCGTCGCGGCGGGCGCCGTCGTGCTCGAGGGCACCGTGGTTCCGCCGGGCTCGCTCGTCGCCGGCGTGCCGGCGAAGGTGCGCCGCGAGCTCTCGGAGGCCGAGCGCGACGGCATCCGGCGCAACGCCGCCGCCTATCTCACCCACGTCGCCGAGCACACCGCCCCGGTCGAGTAGCACCCGCCGCCGGTCGAGGAGCACCGCCGGTCGAGGAGCGAGCGATAGAGGAGCACGCGTCTCGAGACCACCGCACCGGGTCTCGAGACGCGTCCGACTCCGTCGGGCGCTCCTCGACCACCGAATAGCCCGCGTCCGACTCCGTCGGGCGCTCCTCGACCACCGAATAGCCCGCGTCCGACTACGTCGGGCGCTCCTCGACTGCCGAAAGACGCCGCTGCACGGCCCGCACCCGGCGCACGACCCACCTCGACGGGATCGCGACCGCCATCGACACCGCGCCCGCGAGCGAGCGGTCGTGGTGTCCGAGCATCCGCTTGCGTTCGAACGCGCGCCGCAGCGCGCCGCCCGTCAGGTTGTACCTCCGCCGTGCGAAGGGCAGCGGCCCGGCCTCGCGGAGGCGCAGCAGCCCGTCGAGCCCCTCGGCCCAGTCGTCGGCGTCCTCGCCGTGGAAGTAGTTGTCGTCGAGCCATCCCGGCTCGGCGTGACGCGGCGCCCAGCCAGTGACCGCGTCGGCTCCGGCGAGCATCCCGCTACCGTCGAAGACGGTGTTGATCAGCTTCGGCGACACCCCGAACTCGTCGACGACGACCGCGGGCAGCCCGAGGGCGACCGCTTCGAGCACGGCCGTCGAGCTCACGGTCACGAGCATCGACGCGTCCTCGAGATGCGCCGCCATCGGGCCGTCGAGCACGAGGAGGTTCGGCGGCAGCGACCCGCCGAAGCGGGCGCGCACCTCGGGGTCGGCGAGGAGGTCGGCGTAGTCGTGCGCCTCGGCGTGGGTCTGCGCCTCGCCCCGGCGAGCGCGCACCTTGACCACGACCCGGCGCGACGGGCGACGGCGGGCCGCTTCGACGAGCCAGCCGAGCATCCGTACCCGGTCGTCGCGATCGGCGGGCACCTTCGCCTGGGCGGCGAACACGAGGTCGCCCGCGGCGACCTCACGGCCGGGCTCATCGACCCCGGCGAACCCCGCTCCGTCGTGCAGGGCCGGCGCCGTGGCATCCGCCCCGCCCATGGAGCGCGCACCGACCGCGACCCGCGCGCGTTCGCGCGACAGGAACGGCAGCGTCGCGAGCCCGAACCGCATCGGCACCCCGAGCGCGACCGCGTTCGCCTCGAACTCGCGCACCTCGCGGCGCGAGTGGAGCACGATGAGGTCGACCTGTTCGCGGTAGACGATCGCCTTCGGTTCGGCGGGGATGGTGAGCCCCGGGAACCCGCTGACGATCACGGGGCGGTCGGCCAGTGCGCCGACGACGGGCGCGACGACCCGCACGAGCGGTCCGCGGAGCGCGAGGAGCACGGCGTCGGGTCGGCGGGCGGCGAGCCGGCCCGCGAGCGAGTCGAGTGCGAGGGTGCGCACGTCAGCGGGCGCGAACACCGAACCGTCGAGCGCCGCCGCGAGCTGACGCTCGCTCGGCAGCACCGGTGTGGTCACGAGCACGAGCTCCGCATCCCAGCCGTCGGGCATGCGGGAGGCGAACGCGGCGCCCCACTTCACGTAGGAGTCGGAATCGGCGACGACGACGAGCCGCCGCCGTCGAGCCCCGGCGCCGGCCCCGGCCCGGGCACCCGAGCCCGGAGAACCCGTCACAGGGCGGGCACCCGGCGGAGCTTGGCGCGCGGCGCCTCCTCGCCGGGGAACACGCGCTTCACGCCGTCGCCCATCGCCTCGCCGATGACGCGGATGTCGCGCACGAGGTGCTCGAACCCGGTCGGTTCGAGCGATGCAGCCTGGTCGGAGCCCCACATCGCCCGGTCGAGGGTGATGTGCCGTTCGACGGCGACCGCGCCGAGCGCGACCGCGGCGAGCGAGATCTGCAGCCCGCGCTCGTGCCCCGAGTAGCCGATCGGCACACCCGGGTAGCGCCCGCGGAGCGTCTCGATGGTGCGGAGGTTCGCCTCCTCGGGCGGCATGGGGTAGCTGGAGGTCGCGTGCAGCATGACGAGCCGCTCGGTGCCGAGCACCTCGACGGCGCGGTCGATCTCGTCGAGCGTCGACATCCCGGTCGAGAGCAGCACCGGCTTGCCCGTCGCGGCGACCGCCTCGAGCAGCGCGAGGTCGGTGACCGACGCCGAGGCGATCTTGTGCGCGACGACGTCGAGCCGTTCGAGGAACTCGACCGAGGGGACATCCCACGGCGAGGCGAACCAGTCGAGCCCCGAACGCATCGCATACGACGCGATCTCGAGGTACTCGGCCTCGCCGAACTCGACCCGGTACCGGTAGTCGAGGTAGCTCATCGTGCCCCACGGCGTCTCGCGAGGGACATCCCGCATGTGCTCGGGCGTCGCGATCTCGGGGGTGCGCTTCTGGAACTTGACCGCCTGGGCGCCCGCCTCGACGGCGACGTCGATGAGGCGCTTCGCGACCTCGACGTCGCCGTTGTGGTTGAGGCCGATCTCGCCGATGACGTAGACGGGGTGGCCCGGTCCGATGACGGATCGGCCGATGCGGATGCTGGTCATGCGAGTGCTCCCTCGTGTGCGGGTCGTGCGGTCGGGGTCGGGGCCGGCGCGGCAGGGCGCGCCGCCAGAACGAGTTCGGCGAGCTCGCGCACCGCCCCGGCGCCGCCGCGGGCGTCGAGCACGACCCGGGCGGCGTCGCGCACCTCGGGCACGGCGTCGGCGACCGCGATCGGCCAGCCGACGAGGGCGAGCGCGGGCAGGTCGCCGACGTCGTTGCCGAGGTAGGCGATGCGTTCGAGCGGGATGCCACGTGCCGCCGCCCACTCGGCGAGCACCGGCCCCTTGTCGCGCACGCCGTGGAGCACCTCGACCCGCAGTTTCGCCGCACGCGCGGCGACGACGGGGTTCTCCTCGGCCGAGAGGATGAGCACGGGCACCCCTGCGGTGCGCAGGCGGGCGACGCCCTGGCCGTCGCTGCGGCTCACGCGCACGAGCTCGCGTCCGTCGGTGTCGATCCATGCGGTGTCGTCGGTGTGCACGCCGTCGAAGTCGGTGACGACCGCGTCGACGTCGATGGCCGCGGCGGGCCGGTCGATGAGTTCGACGAGCGCCTTCGCGATCACGAGGTCGGCGGCCGTGTCGATGTCGATGCCGTGCAGCGCCGGCACGAGCTGCGGGGCGATGCGCCCGAAGTAGCGGTGCCGCGCCGCCCGGAACCCGGCCGTGCGCATCGCGGTGAACGCGCCGGTCTCACGGAACTCGGGTTCGCGATCCTGTCGGCGTCGGCGCACGCTCGCGTCGTGGTTGGCGCCGAACACGGCGCCGTCGCCCGCGGCACGCCAGAGGAACGCGTGGCTCTCGACCGCGGCGAACACGCTGTCGGCCTCGTGGGTCGCGACCCTCGTCACGGCTGCATCGAGGTCGGACGGGTCGATGAAGGGCGACGTCGCCTGGACGAACAGGGTCACCGGCGGGGCATCCCCCGCGGCCTGGAACCGTTCGTCGAGCGCGTGCAGCAGGGCCGACTCGGATGACGCGGCATCGCCCGAGAGCTCGGCGGGCCGGTCGACGACCTCCGCGCCCGCCGCGCGGGCGACCCGCGCGATCTCCTCGTCGTCGGTCGAGACGATGACGACGCCGACCGTGCGCGCTGCGCGCGCCGCGGCGACCGCCCGCCCGACGAGCGAGATGCCGCCGATGCGCATCAGGTTCTTGCCCGGCAGCCCCTTCGAGCCGCCGCGCGCCGGGATGATCGCCACGGCTGCGGCGTGCGGTTCGAAGTGCGGCTCGGCCATGCGGGCAGGCTACGGAGCCCGGGTGTCGGGGCGGTGGCGCCCGAGTGGCGGCCCGGTGAACGGGCGGTGCGCGGTGCTGAGGCGGTGCGAGGGCGGGGCTACGCCCCGAGCCGCAGCTCCGCCGCCTTCACGACGTTCGCGAGGAGCATGGCTCGGGTCATCGGGCCCACGCCGCCGGGGTTCGGCGAGAGGTGGCCGGCGACCGCAGCGACCGCGGGGTCGACGTCGCCCGTGAGCCGGCCCTTGCCGGTCTCCTCGTCCTGCACGCGGGTGATGCCGACGTCGAGCACGGCGGCGCCGGGCTTGATCCAGTCGGGCTTCACGAGGTGCGGCACGCCGACGGCGGCCACGACGATGTCGGCGCGGCGCACCTCGGCGGCGAGGTCCTGCGTGCGCGAGTGCGTGAGGGTGACGGTCGCGTCGAGGCCCTTGCGGGTGAAGAGGAGGCCCAGCGGGCGCCCGACGGTGAGACCGCGGCCGATGACGGTGACGTGGCGCCCGCGGATCGGCACCTCGTAACGCTGCAGCATCTCGACGATGCCGGCGGGCGTGCACGGCAGCGGCGAGGCGAGCTCGCCCTCGATGCCGAGCACGAGGCGGCCGAGGTTCGTGGGGTGCAGGCCGTCGGCGTCCTTGTCGGGGTCGATCAGCTCGAGCATGGCGTTCTCGTCGTGCCCGGCGGGCAGCGGCAGCTGTACGATGTAGCCGGTCACCTCGGGCGCCTGGTTGAGGTCGCGGATGGCCGCTCGCACGTCGGCCTCGGTCGCGGTGACCGGCAGGTCGACGCGGATCGACTCGATGCCGACCTCGGCGCAGTCGCGGTGCTTGCCGGCGACGTACGAGCGCGAGGCGGGGTCGCCGCCGACGAGCAGCGTGCCGAGGCCCGGCGTGACGCCGTTCGACTTCAGCCGGGCGATGCGGGCGGCGAGTTCCTGCTTCACGGCGGATGCCGTGGCGACTCCGTCGAGCGTGATGGCGGTCATGGGTGGGTGCTCCCTGGGGTGACGGTCGGATGCGACGGGGTCGGCCGGGCGGGGCGGGGTCGCCCCGCCCGGCTGCGACCTACTGCTGCAGGCCGGGGTACAGCGGGAACGCCGCCGTGAGGGCCTCGACGCGGGCGCGGAGCGCCGTGACATCCGCCTCGCCCTGCAGGGTGAGGGCGATGATGTCGGCGACCTCCGTGAACTCGGCGTCGCCGAAGCCGCGGGTGGCGAGCGCCGGCGTGCCGATGCGCAGGCCCGAGGTGACCATCGGCGGGCGCGGGTCGAACGGCACCGCGTTGCGGTTGACGGTGATGAGCGCCTCGTGCAGGAGGTCTTCGGCCTGCTGGCCGTCGATCTTCGAGTGGCGGAGGTCGGCGAGCACGAGGTGCACGTCGGTGCCGCCCGTGAGCACGTCGACGCCGGCGGCGCGCGAGTCGTCGGCGGTGAGGCGCGAGGCGAGGATCTGCGCACCGCGGATGGTGCGCTCCTGGCGGTCGCGGAACTCGGCCGACGCGGCGACCTTGAACGCGGTCGCCTTCGCGGCGATCACGTGCATGAGCGGGCCGCCCTGCTGGCCGGGGAAGACGTTCGAGTTGAGCTTCTTCGCGAGCTCCATGTCGCGCGAGACGATGAAGCCCGAGCGGGGGCCGCCGATCGTCTTGTGCACCGTCGAGGAGACGACGTCGGCGTGGGGCACGGGGCTCGGGTGGAGACCCGCGGCGACCAGGCCGGCGAAGTGGGCCATGTCGACCCAGAGCTTCGCGCCGACCTCGTCGGCGATCGCGCGGAACGCGGCGAAGTCGAGGTGACGCGGGTAGGCCGACCAGCCGGCGATGATGACCTGCGGGCGGTGCTCGAGGGCCTTGTCGCGCACGACGTTCATGTCGACGAGGAACGTCTCGGGGTCGACGCCGTACGAGACGGCGTTGTAGAGCTTGCCCGAGAAGTTGAGCTTCATGCCGTGGGTGAGGTGGCCGCCGTGGGCGAGCTCGAGGCCGAGGATGGTGTCGCCGGGGGTCGCGATCGCGCTCAGCACGGCGGCGTTCGCCGTGGCGCCCGAGTGGGGCTGCACGTTGGCGTACTCGGCGCCGAAGAGGCTCTTCGCGCGCTCGATGGCGAGCGACTCGGCGACGTCGACGAACTCGCAGCCGCCGTAGTAGCGACGGCCGGGGTAGCCCTCGGCGTACTTGTTCGTGAGCACCGAGCCCTGCGACTGGAGCACGGAGACCGGAACGAAGTTCTCGCTCGCGATCATCTCGAGGTAGTCGCGCTGCCGCCCGAGTTCGAGTTCGAGAACTTCGGCGATCTCGGGGTCGACCTCGGAGAGGGGCGCGTTGAAGATGGATTCGGCCAAGACTGGCTCCTTCATGACATACGGACCTAGTGGGGTTGCTGCCTCCGCGACTCGCGCGGAAGCAGTCGTACCGGCCCAGGCGTGCGGTCGGTCCGTAGCAGTCGCTCCCCGATGGGAATCCATCTCAACGCCAGTCGCGACGCAGGCAAGCATAGCAATGGATGCCTCGCGCCGCCGCGATCCGTGACGCCGGGCGACTCGGGGCGGATCCGGCGCCCTCGTGGGACTGTCGTACGCCGTGCCGAGGTGGCAGGATGAGCGGCGAAGCCATTTCGTCAAGAATCCTTCTTTTCGCGAGGACGCATGCAACGACGCCACTCCCGCCCCACCGCCCTGATCGCCCTGTCGCTCGCCGCCGCGCTCGGGGCGCTGACCGCCTGCACCCCCTCGCAGGAGAACGGAGACCCCGTGCCCGGCATCGTGCCCGCCCCGGTGAGCTTCGAACCCACCGACGCCGGCGAGTTCACGCTCACGGAGCGCACCCGGTTCGTCGTCGACGGCGAGGAGGCCGAACGCGCCGCCCGCCCGTTCGCCGAGGCCGCGCGGGCGGCGACGGGATGGGAGCTGCCCATCGCGCAGCTCGGCTACGAGGCATCCGACGCCTCGGGGGCCGATGGCGACGACATCGTGCTCGCCCTCGACAAGGCGGTGGCGGGTGGCGACGAGGCCTACGCCCTCGAGAGCGGGCGCGACGGCGTGCGGATCACTGCGGCGGCTGCCGCCGGACTCTTCCGCGGCACGCAGTCGCTGCGCCAGCTGCTGCCCGCCGAGATCGAACGGACGGATGCCGCGGCCCCGGCCGGCGGCTGGACCGTGCCGGCCGTCTCGATCAGCGACGCGCCGCGCTTCGAGTACCGCGCCTCGCTCGTCGACGTCGCCCGCAACTTCATGCAGGTCGACGACCTGCTCGACCACATCGACCGCATCGCCCTGCTGAAGCTCAACGTGCTGCACCTGCACCTCACCGACGACCAGGGCTGGCGGTTGCAGATCGACTCCTGGCCCGAGCTCACCGGCATCGGCGCGTCGACCTCGGTCGGGGGCGACGGCGGCGGCTTCTACACGAAGGACGACTACCGGCGCATCGTCGACTACGCCGCCGAGCGGTTCATCACGGTCGTGCCCGAGATCGATCTGCCCGGCCACACGAACGCGGCGCTCAGCGCCTACGCCGAGCTCAACTGCGACGGGGTGGCGCGCGAACCGTACACCGGCACCGACGTCGGCTTCTCGTCGTTGTGCGCCGCCCCCGAGCGGGCGGAGGCGACCGACCGGTTCCTCGCCGATGTGCTCGGCGAGGTCGCCGAGCTCACCCCGGGCCCATGGATCCACGTCGGCGGCGACGAGCCGCTCGCGACCCCGCACGACGACTTCCTCGACCTCGTCGGCCGCATCACGGCGGCCGGCGCCGCGACCGGCAAGACGGTCGTCGCGTACCACGAGATGGGCGCGTCGAGCGAGCTGCCGCCGGGCACGATCGGGCACTACTGGGACCTGACGGCCTCGCACGAGATCCCGGCGAACCGGCGCGACGAACCCGTGCGCCCGTACCCCGAGTCGGCCGGGCAGGCGCGCTCCTTCCTCGAGCAGGGCGGCCGGCTGATCCTCGCCCCCGCCGACGTGACGTACCTCGACATGATGTATCCCGACCGGCCGCAGGGCCCGCTCGGCGGCGAGCTCGGCACGCGGTGGGCCGCCACGATCACGCTCGAGCAGGCGTACGCGTGGCAGCCCGAGAAGACGATCGGCGGGCTCGAGCTCGCCGACGAGCAGATCCTCGGGGTGACGGCGTCGCTCTGGAGCGAGACGATCGAGACGGTGCCCGACTTCGAGTTCATGGTCTTCCCGCGCATCGCCGCGACCGCCGAGGTCGCCTGGTCGCCCGCAGATGCCCGCGACGAGGACGATTTCCGCTCGCGGCTGCCGACGCTCGGCGCGCACCTCGACGCACTCGGAGTGGCCTACCGCAAGGTCGGCGGGGTCGACTGGGAGTAGCGCGGGGCCCGCAGCCCGGTCTCGTCCGCTCGCGTCCGTTGCGTCCGGGCGGATTCAGGAGACCGGAAGCTGCTCAGGACGATCCGGCGTGATGCATCCTGAGCAGCTTCCGTCCTCCTGAGAGGGTGAAGGCCGGGCGGATGCCACGGGGCCGGCCCCGTGGCATCCGCGCTCGTGCCCTACTTGACGCTGCCCGCCGTGAGCCCGCCGACGAGGCGCTTCTCGATGAGCATGAACAGCACGACGACGGGGATGATCGCGACGATCGAGACGCCGAACACGAAGTGCCAGCTCGTCTCGTACTGTCCGACGAACTTCGTGAGGGCGACCGACATGGGCTGGTTGCCCGCCGTCGAGAGGATCACGAGGGAGGCGGCGAACTCGTTCCAGCAGGCGACGAAGGTGAACACGATCGCGGTCACGATGCCGGGCCAGACGAGCGGCAGGTTGATCTTGAACAGCACCGTGAGGCGCCCTGCGCCGTCGATCTGCGCGGCCTCGTCGACCTCCTTCGGGATGCCGGCGAAGAAGGAGTGCATGATCCACACGGCGAAGGAGAGGTTGAACGCGGCGTTGATGAAGATCATCGACGCCCACGTGTCGATCATGCCGAGGAAGGCGAACTGCCGGAACAGGCCCGAGGTGAGCACCGCGGGCTGCAGCATCTGCGTGACGATCACGAGGAACAGGAACACCATGCGGAACGGGAACTTGAACCGCGCCGTGTAGTAGGCGGCCGGCAGCGCGACCGCGAGCACGAGCAGCGTCGCGAACACCGCGATCACGATCGTCGAGATCATGTTCTGCGGCAGCGGCGTCTCGGGCGTCGACCACATGTCGACGTAGTTCTCCCAGTGCCATTCGGTCGGGAAGTACGTCGGGTCGACCGAGCGGATCTGGGCCTTCGTCTTCACCGAGCCGAAGAGCATGATGAGGTACGGCAGCGTGAAGACGACGAGCACGACGAGGCCGGCGAGGCAGCGCAGCAGCACCTTGCCGAGCGGCACCTGGTCTTCGGTGTAGCGGCGTTTGCGAGGCGGGGTGTTCCGGCCGGATGCTCCGCGGTCGCCGTCGGCGGCGAGCATGGCACGGGTTTCGGTGACGGTCATCAGATCTCCCGCGTCGGCTTGACGACCTTCACGTACACCGCGACGATCACGATGACGATCAGGAAGGCGACGACGGAGAGCGCTGACGCGACGTCGACCTTGTGCTGGTTCTGGATGTACTTGAAGATCATCGTCATGATCGTGTCGGCGTCGTAGCCGGGGATCGACCCCGTCATCACCCGCAGGATCGGCAGCGAGTTGAACACGTTGATGATGTTGATGAGCACGGCGACGCTGAGGGCGCCGCGCAGCTGCGGCAGCACCACGGTGAAGTAGGTGCGGAACGGGCCGGCGCCGTCCATGCGGGCGGCCTCGAGGGTGTCGCCCGGGATCGTGGCGAGCCCGGCGAGGATCGTGTAGGTCGTGAACGGCAGCGAGACGAACACGGCGACGACGATCGCCCAGGCGAAGGCGGTCTCGGGGTTGCGGGTCCAGCCGTAGCCCTCGGGGGTGTCGATGAGCCCGATGTCGACGAGGAACTTGTTGATGATGCCGAAGTACGGCTCGAGCCCGTAGTAGACGACCATCGTCGTCATGACGACCGACGCCGCCCACGGGATGATGACCGCGAGTCGCACGATGCGCCGGCCCGGGAAGGCCTTGTTGAGGATCTGCGCGAGGCCGAGCGAGATGAGCACGGTGAGGCCCACGACGACGACGACCCACACGATCGTGCGGAAGAAGATCGGCCAGAAGTACGGGAAGTTGAAGACCTCGACGTAGTTGTCGAAGCCGACCGACCCCTGGTCGAGACCCGAGAGGGAGATCTTGCGGGTCGAGTTGTAGAACATGACGCCGGCCGGGAACAGCACGACGCCGATGATGAGGAGGAGCGCGGGGGCGATCCAGGGCAGTGCGGCGAGGAGGTCGCGGCCGCCGGGCTTGCCGCGGGCGGCGCCGTTGCGACCGCCGGTGCGGTCACCGCCTGCGCCGCCCTCGGCACCCGCGGGCGCCCCGCCGCGGGGGCGGCCGGTGGCCGCCCCCGCGGGGTTCGGTGATGCGTCGGTCGTGGAGCTCATGGTGCGGGGATCACCGAACCTTCCGTATGGAATCGAGATGCGGGGCGGGCGGGCGTCAGCTCGCGTCGACCTGCGCCTGGATCTCGGTGAGCACGTCCTGCGCCGGCTTCGTCTGGATCTGGCCGAAGAGCGACTTCAGCGCACCGTCGGTGGCCTGCCACTTCTCGTTCGTGCTCGGGTAGAACTGCGCATCGGGCAGCACCTCGAGGAACGGCGCGAGGGACTCCTCGCTCTTCAGCGCCTCGGCGCCCGACTTGGTGACGGGGAGGAAGCCCTCGGTCTGCACCCACGGGACGTAGACGTCGGCCGTGTAGTAGTAGTCGAAGAACTTGGTGATGGCCTCCTGCTTGGCGCCCTCGTCGTTGTTGAAGGCCATGAGCTGGTCCATGACGCCGAGGGTGAAGGCCGAGCCGTCCTTCGTGGGGATCGGGACGATCGAGTAGTCGAGCTCGGGGTTGTTCTCCTCGATCTGGCCGACGGTCGGCGGGAGGCCGACCTGCATGCCGATCTTGCCCTGGATGAAGATGTCCATGAGCGGCGAACGGTCGGTCGAGCCGGGGTCGGCCTGCGTCGCGCCGGCGTCGATCATCTTCTTGATCTGCTCGGCGCCGGGGAGGTTGGCGGGGTCGTCGATCGTGATCTCGGTCGCGTCGCCGAACGTGCCGCCGCCGCCCCAGAGCCACACGGCCGCTTCGGCCTGCGCCTCTTCGGAGCCGAGGGGCATGCCGTAGCCGGCCACGCCGCCGCCGAGGGCGGAGACCTTGGTCGCGGCGTCGAGCAGCTCGTCCCAGTTGGTGGGGGCGGTCGCGCCGGCCTGCTCGAGCAGGGCGTTGTTGACGAACAGCGCGCGGGCCGAGGCGATGAGGGGCAGCGCGTAGGCGGTGCCGTCGATCTCGGCGTTCGCGATGAACGAGTCCTGGAAGTCGCCGAAGGTCTCGGGCGAGACGACGTCCTCGGCCGGGTAGAGCAGGCCGTCGGCCGCGAATCCGCCGAACGCGCCGCCGTTGTAGATGTCGGGGGCTTCGCCGCCCTGGATCTTCGTGGTGACGACCTGTTCGAGGTTGTCCCACGACTGGACCTCGAGCTTGACGTCGATGTCGGTGTTCGCGGCTTCGAAGCCCTCGATGACGTCCTCCCAGAGACCCTGGGTGTTGTCGGAGTAGCTGGGGACGAGCAGGTCGAGGGTGACCTTGCCGTCGGCGGCTTCCTCGCCGCCGGTGCTGCCGCCGAAGCCGCAGGAGGCGAGCGTCAGCGATGCGGTGGCGGCGAGCGCGACCGCGGTGCCGAGGCGCAGAGACTTCTTCATGGATGCTTCCTCACTCTGGTGGGTGGTTGCACGACGCCTGAAGGGGTCTCACGCGCCGATGCGTTCGTTCACTGCTGCGCGAACCACGCAGATGCTGCAGTTTCGTGAACGTTTTGTCGAACAAACGATCATGTTCGTTCACTCGACGATCGGCAATCTATGACGCTGATCGGTCACCCGTCAAGCCGGGAAAGCCATTTGTTATCAACCACGTGACACCCGGGCGTTCGCCGCAGGCCTGCGCGGAGGCATCCGCAAACGATCGAAACAATGATCGGTGGACACGACTTGCAGTCATCTGCAATCATTGAACCGTCAGCCTCGATGCGCTCGGGGACCGCAGTATTCGACTGGAGCATCCGTGACCATCGCCAACGCACCCGCCGCCCACATGGCCGCCGAGCTCGCCTCGCAGCCCGAGACCTGGGCGCGCGCCGCTGAGCTGCGCGACGAGCAGTCCCGACTCCCCCGCCGCGGCGAGCGCATCGCCGTCGTCGGCTGCGGCACCTCCTGGTTCATGGCGCAGTCGTACGCGTGGCTCCGCGAGTCGGGCGGCCACGGACAGACCGACGCCTTCGCCGCCTCCGAGGCGTTCCCGCTCCGCGGCTACGACGCGATCGTCGCGCTCACCCGGTCGGGCACGACGACCGAGGTGCTCCAGCTCGTGGGCGACGTGCGCGGCAAGGTCCGCACGATCGGCGTCATCGGCGACGCGGGCTCGCCCCTCGTCGACCTCGTCGACGACGCGATCACCCTCCCCTTCGCCGACGAGCAGTCGGTCGTGCAGACTCGCTTCGCGACGACCGCGCTCGCGCTCTTCCGCGCCTCGCTCGGCGAGGACCTCGCACCGGTGATCGCGGACGCCGAGCTCGCTCTCGCCGAAGAGCTCGCCCCCGCCCTCGTCGACGCCGAGCAGTACACCTTCCTCGGGCAGGGCTTCTCGGTCGGGCTCGCGCACGAGGCGGCGCTCAAGATGCGCGAGGCCTCGCAGTCGTGGACGGAGTCGTACCCCTCGATGGAGTACCGTCACGGCCCGATCTCGATCGCCGCCCCCGGCCGCGTGACGTGGCAGTTCGGCGCGGCGCCCGAGGGCCTCGCCGGCGACGTCGCCGCGACGGGCGCGCACTTCGAGACGAGCAGCCTCGACCCCATGGCCGACCTCGTGCGCGCACAGCGCGTCTCGCTCGCCCGTGCGCTCGCCCGCGGGCTCGACCCCGACCAGCCCCGCAACCTCACCCGCTCGGTCATCCTCGAGGGCTGATCCGGTGACGGTCGCGCCCACCCTTCTCGGCACCGGCGCCGCCGTGCTCGCGTTCGACGTGGGCGGCACCGACACGAAGTCGGCCATCGTGGATGCCACGGGCCGCGTGCTCGGGCTCCGGCGCACGCCGACCGCGCTCGATGAGGCGGCCCCGGCCGAGGCCGTGGCCGCCTCCTTCGCGCAGCTCGCGCGCGAGCTCCGAGAGCTCGCGCCGGGCGTCGTGCCCGTGGCGGCGGGCGTCAGCGTGCCCGGCCTCGTCGACGACGAGCGGGGCATCGGCATCTTCGCCTCGAACCTGCGCTGGCGCGACGCCCCCATCCGCGAGCTCGCAGAACGATCGCTCGGCCTGCCGGTGGCGTTCGGCCACGACGTGCGTGCCGCGGGCGACGCCGAGCACCGGCTCGGCGCGGCCCGCGCCTACGACGACGCGGTGGTGCTCGCGATCGGCACCGGCATCGCGAGTTCGCTGCTCATCGGCGGCCGCCCCTATTCGGCGGGCGGCTACGCGGGCGAGTTCGGGCATTCGCTCGCCGACCCCCACGGCGAGCGCTGCCCCTGCGGTGCGATCGGATGCCTCGAGACCATCGCCTCGGCGGGCGCGATCGCGCGGCGCTACCGCGAGCGGAGCGGCCGCGACGTCGCGGGGGCCCGCGAGGTGCTCGACGCGGCCGAGGCCGGCGACCCGCTCGCCCGCACTATCTGGGGCGACGCGATCGAGGCGTTGGCCGAGGGCATCGTGCGGCTCGTCGCGACGCTCGCCCCCGAGGCGGTCGTCATCGGCGGCGGCCTCTCGCAGGCGGGCCCGGCGCTCTTCGAGCCGCTCGGCGAACGCATCGACGCACTCCTCAGCTTCCACCGCCGCCCGGTCCTGCTGCGCGCCGAGCTCGGCGACGACGCGGGCCTGCTCGGCACCGCGCTCGCGGCGCGCGACCTCGCCGACGCGCGACGCGGCACCGGCAGCGGCACCGCCGACGGGTCGGCGTCATGATCCTCACCGTCACCCCGAACCCGGCCGAAGACCTGACCTGGCATCTCGCCGAGCTCCGCCCCGGCGAGACCCACCGGGTGCCCACGGGCGTCTCGCGCGCCGGCGGCAAGGGCCTCAACGTCGCACGGGTCCTCGTCGCGGAGGGGCACGAGGTGCTCGCGCTCACGACCGCGGGCGGCGCGGCCGGCGAGCGGCTCGCCGCCGACCTCGACGAGAGCGGCATCCCGCATCGGCTCGTGCCGGTCGCGGGCGAGACCCGCCGAAGCCTCGCCCTCGTCGACGAGTCGAGCGGCGACACCACCATCCTCAACGAGCACGGCGCTCCGCTGCGCGATGACGAGGCCGGCGCGCTCCTCGCCGAGGCGGCCCGGCTCGGCCGGCGCGCCGACGTCGTCGTCGTGAGCGGCAGCCTGCCGCCCGGGTTCGGCCCCGATGAGCTCGCGCGACTCGTCGCCGAACTCGTCGCAGCCGGCACGCCCGTCGTCGTCGACACGAGCGGACCCGGCCTCCTCGCCTCGGCACGGGCCGGCGCGACCGTGCTGAAGCCGAACCGCGACGAACTCGCGGAGGTCACCGGCCATGCCGACCCGGTCGCCGGCGCCAGGGTGCTCCTCGAGGCGGGCGCGCGACTCGTGCTCGTCTCGCTCGGCACCGAAGGGCTCCTCGTGCTCTCGCACGCCGACGAGACGGGCGTCCGCGCCCGACTGCCGCGCCCGCTGCACGGCAACGCGACGGGCGCGGGCGATGCCGCCGTCGCCGCGATCGCCGCGGCCCTCGCCGAGACCCCGTCGCTCGTCGACGACCCCGACGTCGAGGGCGTCGCCGCCCGGGCCGTGCTCGCCCGTCGGGCCACCGCCTGGTCGGCGTCGGCCGTGCTCATGCCCCTCGCCGGGGCCCTCTCCCCCGAGCACGCCCGCCTCGAGACCGAGGTGATCGTGACGCGTCACCCCGACGCATCCGACCCCGAACCGACCACCGCCCCCGCGAACGAGACCCCGAGGACGACCGCATGACGCTCACCCCCACCCGCACCGTCCTCGAGGCCGCCGCCGCGGCCGGCACCGCCGTCGGCGCGTTCAACGTGCTGCACCTCGAGACGGCCGAGGCGCTCGTCGGCGCCGCCGAGGACACTGGGCTGCCGGTCATCCTGCAGCTCTCCGAGAACTGCGTGAACTTCCACGGCGCATTCGAACCGATCGCGCGGGCCATGCTCGCCGTCGCCGCGGGTTCGAGCGCGGCGGTCGCCGTCCACCTCGACCACGCCGAGGACCCCGAGCTCGCGCTCCGCGCGATCGACGCCGGCTTCGGTTCGGTCATGTACGACGGCGCGAAGCTCGACTTCGCCGACAACGTCGCGACGACCAGGCGCGTCGTCGCCCGCGCCGCCGAGGCGGGCGTGCTCGTCGAGGCCGAACTGGGCGAGATCGGCGGCAAGGACGGCGCGCACGCGCCGGGCGTCCGCACCGACCCGGCCGAAGCGGCGCAGTTCGTCGCCGAGACGGGCGTCGACGCCCTCGCGGTCGCCGTCGGCTCCTCGCACGCGATGACCGAGCGCGTCGCCGCCCTCGACCTCGACCTCATCGCGCGGCTGCACGCGGCCGTGCCCGTGCCGCTCGTGCTGCACGGCTCGTCCGGAGTGCCCGACGACACGATCGTGGCGGGCATCGCGGCGGGCCTCACGAAGATCAACGTCTCGACCCATCTGAATGCGGCGTTCACCGGCGCGATCCGGGAGTTCCTCACGGAGCATCCGACGGCCGTAGACTCTCGCAAGTACCTCGCGGCGGGCCGCGACGCGGTGCGCAGCGAAGCGGGCCGCATGCTGAGGTTGTTCGCATCGCCGGTGTCGGCGGGCTCCCGGAAGGACGAGATCGGATGAACCGCGCAGAGCGCCTGAGCGCCGTGCTCGATCTGCTCGCCGACGGCGGCCAGGTCGAGGTCGAGCAGATCGTCGAGCAGCTCGGCGTCTCACCCGCGACGGCTCGGCGCGATCTCGACGCGCTCGCGAGCCAGCAGCTGCTGACCCGCACGCGCGGCGGCGCGGTGGCGCACTCGGTCGCGTACGACCTGCCCATCCGCTACAAGAACCAGCAGAACCCCGAGTCGAAGGCGGCGATCGCGCAGGCGGCGAGCGCGATGGTCCCTCGCGGCGCGGTCATCGGCCTCTGCGGCGGCACGACGGCGACGGCGATCGCCGAGGCGCTGATGTCGCGCCCCGACATCATGGAGCCGGCCAACGACCCGAGCCTCACGGTCGTGACGAACGCGATCAACATCGCCATGCAGCTCGCGATCCGGCCGCAGATCAAGACGGTCGTCACCGGCGGCGTCGTGCACGCCCGCTCGTACGAGCTCGTCGGCGCGTACACCGATGCGGTACTCGGCAGCGTGACGCTCGATTACGCCTTCATCGGGGTCAACGGCATCGACCCCGCGATCGGCCCGACCTCGCACGACGAGCGCGAGGCGGCGGTCAACGCGCTCATGGCCTCGCGGGCGACGCACGCGGTGCTCGTGGCCGATTCGTCGAAGCTCGACAAGCGGGCGTTCGCCGCGATCGGTTCGCGCCGCCTGTTCTCGACGCTCATCACCGACTCGGGCGTGACCGAGGCGCAGCTCGCACGGCTCGCCGATCACGGCTACGACGTTATCGTTGCTTAGGTGAGCACCCCCACTGTCACGACTCCTTCCGGTTCGACCCAGCCCGGGCCGGTGATCATCCATTCGGCGCGGCTCGTCAGCGGATTCGACACGATCCCCGACGCCTGGGTGCGTTTCGAGGGCGGCCGGGTCGTCGAGCGCGGCCTCGGCGATGCCTGGCGTGCGCTCGTCACGCCCGAGACGGGCGTCACGGATGCCACGGGGCGGTTCCTCGTCCCCGGGTTCATCGATCTCCATTGCCACGGCGCCGGCGGCGCGGCCTCCGACGAGGGCGAGGCGGCGATCGAGCGGGTGCTCGCCGTGCACAATGCGCACGGCACGACCCGCACGGTGCTCTCGCTCGTGACGGCACCGGTCGAGGCCCTCGCGTCGCAGCTCGAGGTGATCGCCGCATTCACCCGCCGCGACCCGCGCGTGCTCGGCTCCCACCTCGAGGGCCCGTTCCTCGACGACGCGTTCCGCGGCGCGCACGACCCGGAACTGCTCCGCACCGCCGACGCCGACGCCGTCGATCGGCTGCTCGCCGCGGCCGACGGCACGCTGCGCCAGATCACGATCGCCCCCGAGCACGAGGGTGCGGCCGAGGCCATCGCCCGCTTCGTCGACGCGGGCGTCGCGGTCGCCGTCGGCCACACGGGCGCCGACTTCGACACCGCGCTCGCGGCGTTCGACGCCGGGGCGACGATCCTCACGCATGCCTTCAACGGCATGCGGGGCATCCATCACCGCGCCCCCGGCCCCGTGGTCGCGGCGATGCACGCCGATCACGTGACCCTCGAGATCATCAACGACGGGGTGCACGTGCACCCCGACGTCGTGAAGCTCGCCTTCGCCGGCGCGCCCGGCCGGGTCGCCCTCATCACCGACGCGATGGCCGCGACGGGTTCGGCCGACGGCGTCTACATCCTCGGTTCGCTCGAGGTCGTCGTCGAGCAGGGCGTGGCACGCCTTCGCGAGGGCGGCTCGATCGCGGGTTCGACGCTCACGCAGGACGAAGCGCTGCGGCGCGCGGTCGTCGACAGCGGCATCCCGTTCGATCAGGCGGTCGCGGCGCTCACCGTCGTGCCCGCCGCGGCGATCGGCCGCGCCCACGACCTCGGCCGGCTCGACCCGGGCTTCGCGGCCGACGCGGTGCTGCTCGGCGAGGAGCTCGACGTGCAGGCGGTCTGGTCGGCCGGCAGCCGGCTGGTCTGACCGCTTGAGCGCGACCCGGCTTCACTCGTGTGGTGAAGTACGCCGGCTGCACCGACCGAGAGGGTGAAGGCGGGGCCTCGAGGCATGTTCCCCATCGCCTCGAGGCCCCGGCCATTCGAACGGGGCCGCCCTTTTCCCCCGGGCGCCTCCCGTTCCGCCGGCGGGTAATCCGGCTACCGCCTCGGAGTTCGGGTCACCGGGGCGGCGGTAGACGAGGGCGAGTTGCATGCCCTCACAGGAGAAGACGCCGTCGTGACGGATCTATGACGCGAATCTCAGAGAAATCTGCTGAAATTGTTCTCACCCCGCCGATCCGCGTCATGAACGCCCCTGCGACGCGTCTCTCAGGTGAACCCGATCGCCCACCCGAAGGAGCCGCGCGTGCCCCCCGTGCGCACCGACCACACCGCCGATGCGGCGCTCATCGAGCGCACCCGTTCCGGCGACCGTTCGGCGTACGCCGAGCTCTGGCAGCGCCACGCGGCATCCGGTCGCACCGTCGCGCGCTCGTTCAGCTCGCTCGACGCCGACGATCTCGTCGCCGAGTCGTTCACCCGCATCTACGACGCGATCCTCGCGGGCAAGGGCCCGACGGCCGCGTTCCGGCCGTACCTCTTCACGACGATCCGCAACACCGCGGCGAGCTGGGGTCGCGCCCGTCACGAGACGAACCTCGAGACGCTCGAGTCCTTCGAAGACCCCGACACGAACGAGGCGGCGACCCTCGACGCCCTCGATCGTTCGACGACGGCGCAGGCGTTCCGCTCGCTGCCCACCCGTTGGCAGGAGGTGCTCTGGTACTGCGAGGTCGAGGGCATGACCCCCCAGCAGGTCGCCCCGCTCGTCGGCATGAGCGCGAACAGCACGGCGGCGCTCGCCTACCGCGCCCGTGAGGGGCTGCGCCAGGCGTGGATCCGTGCGCACCTCAAGAACTCGACCGAGCCCGAGTGCCGGTGGACGATCGACCGGCTCGGCAGCTACACGCGCGGCAAGCTGCGCCCCCGCGACACGGCGAAGCTCGAGTCGCACCTCGACGACTGCGCGCGCTGCACGATCGTCGCCGCCGAGGCGCGCGAGGTCGGCTCGAAGCTCGCCCTCGTGCTGCTTCCGCTCGCAGCGGGCCTCAGCGGGGCGACCGCGTACTCGGCATGGATGTCGCAGGGTTCGCCCGTCGTCGAATACGCCATGGGTGCCGGAGGAATCGCCGCGGGCGCGGCCGGCGCATCCGGTGCTGCGAGCGGCGCGGGCGCCGGCAGCGCCAGTGGTGCCGGTGGTGCCGGCGGCGCCGGTGGTGCCGGTGGTGCCGGTGGCGCGGGCGCAGCCGGTGCCGGCGGCGCAGCGGGCGGCGCCGGAGCCGGCGGCGCTGCCGCAGGCGGCGGGGTCCTCGCCGCCGTCGGCGGCACCGGAGTGGCGATCGGCGCGGGCGCGCTCGTGCTCGCCGCGGCGGTCGTCGCAGTCGCCGTCGTGGGGCCGAGCCTCACCGCCGCAGAGGAGCCGATCGCGGCTCCCGTGAGCGAGGTCTCCGAGCCCGAACCGGCCGAGGCCGAGGCGGCGGCCGACGCAGCCGTGCCTCCGCCGGTCGCACCCGACGCCCCGTTGCAGCCGCCCGTCGCGGCCGACGACGTCGAACCCGATGACGCCGCCGCAGAGCCGGCCCCGTCGAAGGCGCCCGTCGCCCCGAGCCCGGCCCCGTCGCCGACTGCGGCGCCGACGCCCACCCCCACGCCCACGCCCACGCCGACGCCGACGCCGACCCCCGAGCCGGGCGACACCGAGGCGCTCGCCCCGGTCGTCTCGCTCATCGACACCGCCGACGGCCTCGTCGACCCGATCGTCTCGGGCACGGCCGAGGCGGGCGCGACGGTCGAACTCGAGCTCGACGGCACGTTCACCGAGATCACGGCGGGCGACGACGGCACCTGGTCGCACGAGTACTCGGGGCTCGCCGCGGGCTCCCACACGCTCAGTGCCCGCCAGACCGATGTCGCCGGCAACACCTCGCCGTTCGCCCCCGATACCGCGTTCGCGCTCGAGGCCCCCGCGCTCGTCATGACGCGCGGCTTCGGCAACATCTTCCTCCTCGAGCTCTCAGGACGGCCGGGTGCCGAGGTCGAGGTCTCGACCGAGCGGTACGCCCTCGCCGTGCCGCTCGACCGCACGGGCAACCACATCGCGTTCTGGGAGGGCATCCGGATGAGCGACACGCTCGGCATCCGGTACGTGGTCGACGATCGGACGGGGCCGCGGCTCTCGGCCCCGGTCCGGGACTGGCTCGACGGGATCGTCGGCTGAGGCATCCTCGCGCCGGGTAATCTGGGCGGATGACCACCGACGCCCCCGAGCACCTGTACCACTGGGTCGTGACCCTGAGCTGCACCGACGGCCCCGGCATCGTGCACGCGATCTCGGGCGCCATCGTCGCCTCGGGCGGCAACATCACCGAGAGCCAGCAGTTCGCGAGCCTCGACACCGGGCGCTTCTTCATGAGGCTGCAGGTCGAGTCGCGTGCGACGCGCAGCGAGTTCGAGGCCGCGCTCGCGCCGGTGACCGAGCGGTGGAGCATGCAGTGGCACCTCGACGAAGTCGGCCGGCCGCTGCGCACCCTCGTGCTCGCCTCCACCGCGGGGCACTGCGTCAACGACCTGCTGTTCCGTCAGCGGGCCGGGCAGTTGCACGTCGAGATCCCGCTCGTGCTCTCGAACCACGGCACCCTGCGCGACCTCGTCGACTTCTACGGGGTGCCGTTCGAGGCGGCCGCCGTCACGAACGCCGACGAGAAGGCCGCGTTCGAGCGGCGGGTGCTCGCCGCGGTCGACGAGCACGACATCGAACTCGTCGTGCTCGCGCGGTACATGCAGATCCTCTCCCCCGAGCTGTGCGACGAGCTCGCGGGGCGTTGCATCAACATCCACCACTCGTTCCTGCCCGGGTTCAAGGGTGCGAACCCGTACCGGCAGGCGCACGCGCGCGGCGTGAAGCTCATCGGCGCGACGGCGCACTTCGTCACGAGCGACCTCGACGAGGGGCCGATCATCGAGCAGAACGTCGTGCGCGTCGATCACTCGCGCAGCCCGTCCGAGCTCGTCGCGATCGGCCAGGACGAAGAGAGCCGCACGCTCAGCCAGGCCGTGAAGTGGTTCGCCGAGCGGCGGGTGCTGCTCGACGGGGCCCGGACGATCATCTTCCGCTGAGGCGCGGGTACGCTAGAGGGTTGTGAGCACCGCACCCGAGACCCCGCAGCAGGCCCAGCCGAAGATCGGCCCGAACGACATCCTCCGGTTCTTCCTGGAGCTGTTCGCCTTCGTGTCGCTCGGCATCTGGGGCTTCATGGCGTTCCCGCTGCCGTGGCCGGGCGTGCTCATCGGCATCGGCGCCCCGCTCGTCGCGATCGTCGCGTGGGCGTTGTTCATGTCGCCGAAGGCCGTGTTCCGCATCGACCCGTTCGGCAAGGCGCTCGTCGAGATCGCGATCTTCTCGGCGGCGGCGATCGGCTGGTGGATGCTCGGGCAGCCCGTCGTGGCGATCGTGTTCGCCGTCGTCGCCGCGGTGAGCGGCATCATCAACGGCCGCAAGGAGCTCGCCGGCTGACGAGCCCCTCGCCCGAGGTCCCCGCCCGGGGCCTCTGCGTCGTCGCCGTGCTCAGCCCGCGACGGCCGCCTCGGCGTCGGGCTCGGCCCCGCCCGCGGTGCGGAAGTGCCCGATCACCGAGAGCACGAGCCCGCCGACCGCCCACGCGGCGAGCACGAGCCATGGGAACGTCGTGTCGGCCGCCGGGAAGTACGAGAGTTCGCGCACGAGCGTCGCCGCGGCCCCCGGCGGGAACCACTGGCCGACGTCGCCCCAGGGCTCGGGCAGGAACTCCTTCGGCAGCGCCGCGCCCGAGATCGGGTTGGCGAAGAGCAGCATGACGACCGGCCCGACGGCGATGCCCGCCCGGCCGAAGAGGGCCACGAATCCCGTGATGGGTGCGGCGATCGCCGCGAGGGCGAGCGAGATGGCGGCGACGTTCAGCCAGTAGTCGCCCTGGAGCGCGCCGAACCACCCCTGCAGGATGCCGGTGAGCGCGAGCCCGCCGACGGCGGAGTAGACGGCGACCGCGAGCACCCGGCGCAGAGCGCCGATGACGGCGATCGAGATCGCGATGCCGCCGATCATGCCGCCGAGCACGAGCGGGAAGAGTGACGCGGTCAGCCCGGTGCCGCGTGGGTCGCTCTCGGCGAGCGGCACCACGTCGGCGACGACGACGTCGATGTGGGGCGGCGCGACCGGGGCGCCCGCAGCGGCCGCAGCGGCGGCGGCCTGGGCGTTCACGCCCTCTTCGAGCCCGGTGGCGATGCCGCCGAGCAGTTGCGCGACCACGAGGCTCGACGCCGAGGAGCTCAACACCTCGGGTTCGGCGCCGAGCACGATCGCTCCGTACACCTCACGGGATTCGATCGCGGCGACGGCGGCCGCCCGGTCGTCGACCTCGGTGAAGGCGATGGCTCCGGGCTGCTGGGTCTCGATCGCCTCCTTCGCGGCCGTGACGAGCTCGGCCGGGCCGGTGATCGCGATGGGCAGATCGTGCGCCTCGGCCGTCACCGAGGGCCACGCGAAGGCCAGGACGATGACGGAGACGACCGCGGCGAGTGCGAGGCCGAGGCCGATCACGCGGGCGATCGGGGTATGGGTCTGCGTGGCATCCGTGTGTGCCATGGTCTCCTCCGGAGTTGAAATAAAACGAACATTCGTTCTTTATAAGAATGCGCCCGCCCCGTATCCTTGTCAAGAACGATCATTCGGTTTGGCGAGCGGGAGGCGGCCGATGCCCAAAGTGAGCGACGCGTACCGCGCGGCGAGACGCGACGAGATCCTCGACGCGGCCCTCCGCGTCTTCTCGGCGAAGGGGCTCGCCGGGGCGTCGATGGCCGACATCATCGCCGAATCCGGCCTGTCGGCGGGGGCGATCTACGGCCACTTCCCGAGCAAGGTCGAGCTCCTCGCCGCCGTCGCCCAGCGCACGCTCGGGCAGCGCCGACTCGAGGTCGCCGCCCGCCAGGAGGAGGGCGCCTCGCCCCTCACGCCCGGCGAAGTGCTCGCCACGGTGCTCCGCGGCATGCGCGCGCACTTCGACACCCGACTGCTGGTGCAGCTGTGGGCCGCAGCCGCCACCGACACCGAACTCGGCGACACCATCCGCGGCCCGGTGCGGGCGATCCGCGAGACCTTCGGCGACGCGATCCGCCCGTGGTTCGTCGCGAACTACCCCGCCGACGAGGTCGAGTCCGAGCTCGCCAGGAGCCTGCCGATCATGATGGCACTCGGTCAGGGCTTCATGATCCAGCGCCAGCTCTTCGAGGACTTCGATGAAGAGGGGTACCTCGCCGAGCTTCCGGGCGCGCTCCCCCACTGACCCCGGGTACGACGGATGCCTCGGGCGAGATCTCCCCCGAGGCATCCGTGTCGTCGCACTGAGGGCTAGATGCCCTGCCAGGCCGGCTTGTTCGCCCAGGCGTGCCGGTAGTAGTCGAGGTTCGCGAGACCCGACGCGGCCGCCGCGTCGACGATGACCGTCGCATGCGGGTGCAGCTGGATCGCCGAACCCGGCTGGCTCGCCGAGACGCCGCCCTCGACCGCCGCCGCGACCGCCGCCGCCTTCGCCTCGCCGAAGGCGAGCAGCACGAGGTGGCGGGCACGGAGGATCGTGCCGATGCCCTGCGTGATGCAGTGCATCGGGACGTCTTCGGGTGCGTCGAAGAAACGCGCGTTGTCGACACGGGTCGGTTCGGTGAGGGTCTTCACGCGCGTCAGCGAGGCGAGCGAGGAGCCCGGCTCGTTGAAGCCGATGTGCCCGGTGCGGCCGATGCCGAGGATCTGCAGGTCGACCCCGCCCGCCGCGGTGATCGCGGCCTCGTAGTCGGCACCGGCGTGCTCGATCGTCGCCGGGTCGCCGTTCGGCACCCGCACGAGCTCGGGGGTGAGCCCGAGCGGCTCCACGACCTCGCGGGTGATCACCGCGCGGTAGCTCTCGGGGTGACCGGCGGGCAGCCCCACGTACTCGTCGAGCGCGAAGCCGCGGACGCCGCGCACGTCGATCGACTCGGCGGCGATGCGGGCGGCGAGCGCCCGATAGCTCGCGAGCGGCGTCGACCCGGTCGCGAGGCCGAGCACGGCGTCGGGCTTCTGACGGATCAGGGAGACGATCGAACCGGCGACGAGTTCGCCCGCCGCCTGCTCGTTCTCGACGATTACGACTTCTGCCATTGCGCTACTCCTACCAGGGCAGCGCCGACGGCGGCTGCCGGAAAACCGAGGGGAATGACCCGAACCCGCTTCGCGAGCCCGAGAGAGGCCAGGAACGCCGAATCGGCGGCCCACCCGTTCAGGATACGGCGAGTTCCGTCGAGGAGCGGTTCACCGAGCGCGGCGAGGCCGCCCCCGATGACGACGTCGTCGACATCGGTCGTGAGGACGAGGAGACGCACCGCCGCGGCGACGCCCTCGAGGAAGCGTTCGCGGACGGCCACGGCGTCGGCCACCCCGACCTCCGCGAGGTCGAACAGTTCGCGGGCGGGCAGTTCGGCCTGCGACGGCCACATGCGCGCGATGGCCGAGCCGGATGCCACGGTCTCGAGGCAGCCTCGCTGGCCGCAGCCGCACAGCTCCCCCGCGGGGTCGATCGGGATGTGCCCGATCTCGCCGGCGACGCCGTGGCCGCCGCGGAGCAGCCGACCGCCCTGGACGATACCGGCCGCGAGGCCGGTGCCGAGGTTGAGGTAGGCCATCGAGCGCCCGGTCGCGGCCTCGCTCGGCGGCACGTCCGAAGCGTCGGCAGCCGCGGCCGCATCCGCATCAGCATCAGCATCCGCGAAATCGGACTCGGACTCGGCGAGGAGGTGGTGCGCACCGAGCGCCGCCGCCTTCACATCGTTCTCGACCCGCACCTCGACGCCCAGACGGTCGGCGAGGCGGGGTCCGAGGTCGAGCCCCTCGAGGCCGAGGTTCACGGCGTGCGCGACGCGGCCGGTCGCGTTGTCGACGGCACCGGGGATCCCGATGCCGATCGACGAGAACGACGACGCGCCGAGCCCGGCGAGCTCCGCCATCCGCTCGACCGTGCGCAGCGCCGTCTCGACGACGGCCTCCGCGCCGAAGCCGGTCGGCATGCGCAGCTGATCGCTCAGCTCACCCGAGTCGGCGAGCGCGACGGCGGCGGTCTTCGTCCCGCCGATGTCGATCCCGAGCTTCACCGGGCGGCCACGGGGGCGAGCACGCCGTCGACGAACGCGAGCACGGCGTCGCCGAGCAGGCGCGAGGCGCCGAACGTCGCGACGTCGGCGTAGCCGCGGTCGTGCGACGGCCAGCCCATGTCGACCGTCACGACGTCGTCGCGCACCGCGCGGAGGGCGTCGATCGCCTCACGCGCGAAGGCGTGGCGGTGCAGGTCCTTGCCGATGACGAGCACGGCACCGGGCAGTGCCGCCGGGTCGGCGATCGTCTCGCCCTCGGCCACGGTCACGAGCTCGGCGCGGCCGAGCCACGACGGCGACGCGGCCACGGCCTCGGCCGCGAACGGGCCCCACGGCGAGTAGCCGATGGCGATGTTCGCGACGGTGTCGATGCGCACGACCGTGCCGATGCCGGCCGCCGAGGCGAGGCGCTCCCGCGTGGCATCCGACACCTCGAAGGAACCGACCACCCGGGCGATCTCCTCGTCGTCGTGGGCGGGCTCGATCACCTCGGGCGCCGCGGGCCCCGCCGGGACGGCGGGCGCCGTCGCCGCGAGCGCGCGCACCCGTGCGGCCGCCTCGCGAACACGCTCGGCCGGGAGCAGACCCGACTCGATCGCCTCGGCGATGGCCGCGACGATGTCGTCGAGCTGGGCGTCGGTGTTCTTCGACCCGATGCAGAGCAGGTCGCAACCGGCGGCGAGGGCGCGCACAGCGGCCTGGGGGATGCCGTGCACGCCGCTCGCCCCCTTCATGTCGAGGGCGTCGGTCACGATGACGCCCTCGAAACCCAGCTCCCCGCGGAGCAGGCTGTGCAGGATATGCGGGGAGAGGGTGGCCGGGTCTTCCGCGTCGAGCTGCGGAATGAGGATGTGGGAGGTCATGATCGTGCGGGTGCCCGCCGCGATCGCCGCACGGAACGGCACCAGCTCGCGCTCGCGCAGCGTCTCGATCGGCACGTCGACGACCGGGAGCGCGAGGTGCGAGTCGGTCGCGGTGTCGCCGTGGCCCGGGAAGTGCTTCGCGCTCGCGGCGATGCCGGTCTGCTGCAGCCCCTCGACCCAGGCGGCCGAGTGCCGGGCGACGAGCTCGGGGTCGTCGCCGAAGCTGCGCACGCCGATCACGGGGTTGTCGGGGTTCGCGTTGACGTCCACGTCGGGGCCGAACGTCACCGTGCAGCCCGTCGCGACGAGGGCACGCCCGACCTCGGCCGCGACGCGGCGGGTCAGCTCGAGCTCGTCGATGCGGCCGAGCACGGCATTGCCGGGGAACGGGGCGCCGCGATCGTAGAAGAGCCGCGTGACGTCGCCGCCCTCCTCGTCGATCGCGATGACCGCGTCGCGGTTCGCCGCGCGCAGGCTCTCGTTGAGGGCCCGCAGCTGCTCGGGGTCGACGATGTTCTCGCCGAAGAGGCACACGCCCCCGAGCCCGTCGCGCAGGCGACGCAGCACCCACTCGGGCGCGACCGGGCCGTCGAAGCCCGGCAGCAGGGTCGTGAGGATGTCCCGGTGCAGCGACGCCGCACCGGTGGTGTTCTCGGCGCTCATCCCTTGACGGCTCCGCTCACGAGGCCGCCGGTCATCCGGCCCTGGACGAACAGGAAGAAGATGACGACGGGGAGGGCGATGAGGGTGGAGCCGGCCATGACCGCACCCCAGTTGGTCGCCTCGGTCGCCGACTGGAAGGAGTTCAGCCACGGCGGGAGCGTGAGGTTGTAGCCCTTCATGAGCAGCAGGGCCATCGTGAACTCGTTCCAGCTCTGGATGAAGGCGAAGATGCCGGTCGACACGAGGCCGGGGGCGAGCAGCGGGAAGGTGACCTTCCAGAAGGCCTGCGCCTTCGTGCAGCCGTCGATCATCGCGGCCTCTTCGAGGTCGGCGGGCACGCCGGCGACGAAGCCGCGGAGCGTCCAGATGGTGAACGGCACGACCGAGGCGAGGTGCACGATGAACAGCCCGATGAGGGTGTTCATGAGGTGCCAGTCGTCGACCATGTTGTAGATCGTGAACATCATCGCCTCGCCGGGCACCATCTGCACGACGAGGACGCTCACGATGAAGACGTAGCGGCCGCGGAAGGCGAAGCGGGCGATCGCGATCGAGGCGAGGAAGGCGAAGATCGCGCAGACCACGACGACGGCGAGCGCCACGCCGAGGCTCGAGGCGAGCGCGTGCGGGAAGTCGGTCTGGCCGGGGGCCGCCTCACGCGTCCAGGCGGTGACGTAGTTCTTGAAGGTGAACTCGAACGGGAAGAAGCTCGGCGTGCGGCTGATGATCTGGTTCGACGGGGTGAACGACATGTTCACCATCCAGTAGACCGGGAAGATCGAGCAGAGGAACACCAGGATCGCGACCGTGTTGATCACGATCCTCGGTGCGCCGAAGCGGTGGGTGCGACGGGCCTTCTGCGTGCGAGGCGTCACCGAGGCGGGGGTCTCGGCGAGTTGGACGGCGGGAGAGATCTGCGTGGTCACGCCTCCTCCTCCTTCAGGCTGGAGCGGACGTTGTAGTAGGAGATGCCCATGAGCAGGATGACCATGAACACGCCGATCGCGGCGGTCACGCCGAACTCGCCGAGACCCTGCCGGAAGAGGTAGGTACCGAGCACGTTCGTCTCGGAGACGATGCCGCCCTGCTGCTGCAGCGCATACACCTGGGTGAAGATGCGGAGGTTCCAGATCGTCTCGAGCACGACCACGGCCGTGACGACGTTGCGCATGTAGGGCATCACGATGAGACGGAACCGCTGGAAGGAGTTCGCGCCGTCGAGCTGCGAGGCCTCGAGCACCTCGTCGGGCACCTGGCCGAGACCGGCGTAGAAGGTGAAGACCGCGAACGGGATGCCCTGCCAGACGATGATGATCGTGAGCACCATCATGAAGGACCACGGGTCGGCGAGCCAGCCGTGACCGCGCCAGTCCTGTGTGCCGGTGATCGTGTTCAGGACGTAGTTGACGAGACCGTAGTCGCTGTCGAAGATCCAGCCCCAGACGACGGTCGCCGACAGCGGCGGCATCGCCCACGCGAACAGCAGGCCGACCGAGACGAGCAGCCGCATCCCCTTCGAGAGGCGGAGCATGAGCAGGGCGATGAGCATGCCGCCGACGATGATGAGCACGGTCAGCACGACCATCAGGCCGAGGCTTCGCACGAGCACCGCGGGGAAGTCGGACTTCGTGAAGACCTCGAGGTAGTTGTCGAAGCCGACGAAGTTCGGCGAGGTGCCGAGCATCTTGTTCTTGATCTCGAGATCGGTGAACGAGGTGATGAACATCACGATGGTCGGGTACACGACCATGACCGCGAGCAGCGCGATGCTGGGGGCGAGCAGGAGCCAGGGGGCCCACGGGAGGGACTTCTTCTTGCGAGGTCCGGCGGGGCGGGCCGCGGGGGGACGGGGTGGTTCTGCGTTCGGCGTGCGCGGCGTTGCGTCAGGCTCGGCGAGGGTTGCGCTCATGGCTCTTCCTCCGGGTGTCCGCGGGGGGACGCGGGTATGACTGGTGGTACGTCTCGCGGCACCGGCGCCGTTCGAGCTCGTGACGGGGAAGCGGGGGCGGAGCTGTGTGGGACTCCGCCCCCGCCGGGGGCTCAACAGGCTAGCTGTTGAGGATCTCCTCGATCTGCGCGTCGAGGTCGGCCGCGATGGCCGCCACGTCGCCACCCTGGGCGATCTTCACGAGCGCCTCCTGGATGATCTGCGCAGCTTCGACCTCGGCCCACTTCGGGGTGGTCGGGGTCACCTTCGAGTTCTCGAGCGCGACGGCCTGAGCCTTGGCGATCTCGGTGTCGGGCAGGTTCGCCGCCGAAGCGGTGAGGCCCGGGGTGAGGCCACCGGCGGCCAGGAGGTCCTGGTAGCCGGCGCTCGCCATGATGTCGAGCGCGGCGCGAGCCTGCTCGGGGTTCGCGCTCTTCGTCGCGACGGCGATGTTCGAGCCGCCCGCGAAGATCGGAGCGGTCTCGCCGGCCTCGAGGCCCGGCAGCGCGAAGGCGCGCAGGTCCGAGCCGTAGGTGTCGGCGCAGCCGGGGGCCTCGGCGTCGGCCGGAGCCGTGATCGACCACTGCACCCACGCGGGAGCCGAGAGGAAGACGTCTTCACCGGCGCAGAACGGCACCTGCGGGTCGGTCTCGTCGCCGTCCTTCGCCGCGTTCGAGGCGTGGAGGTAGACGTCCTGGAGCTGCGTCAGGCCTTCGACGCCGCCCTCGCTCGAGAAGCCGGCCTTCCACTCTTCGCCGTCCTGCTCGGCGATGAAGCCGCCGTGCGCCCAGACGTAGGGAAGGGCGTTGTACCAGTCGCGGCCCGGAGCCCAGATGCCCGAGACGGTGTCGGTGCGGCGCTCCTTGCCCGTGGCGACGTACTCGTCGAGCGTCGTCGGGACCGGCGTGGCGCCGAGGATCTGCTCGCTGTAGAACACGATGCGGCCACCGGCGTAGTACGGCGCGGCGTAGAGCTCGCCGTCGTACGTCGCAGACTCGACGAGACCCGGGAGGTAGTCGTCGCTGGCGAAGTCGTCGAGCGGGAGGAACAGGCCCTGGTCGGCGAAGCTCGCCGTCTGGGTGTTGCCGACCTCGACCACGTCGGGCGAGTCGTTCGACTGGAGCGCAGCTGCGTAGGTGTCGCTCACGTCGGCCCAGGTCTTCTCCTCGACCGTGAGGGTCCAACCGTCGTTCTCCGACTCGAAGGTGTCCTTGAGGTAGGCACGAGCGTCTTCGGGGGTGTCGCTTCCGACGACCCAGACGGTGATCTCGCCACCGTCGGCCGACTCGGTCCCACCACCGGTGCTGCAACCGGCGAGGGTCAGGGCAGCAGCGGCGCCGAGCGCCACAATGCCGAGTTTCCTCATTTGTCGTTTCCTTTCATGGGGGTGGGGGAACAGCGGGGGTTCGCTGTCACCCTTGGTGCGTGGAGTCCCTCACGAGACTCCGAGTTGTCCGGAGAGGACCATGACGGCCGCGCCGCGGAGGACGATGTCCTCCGCCTGCTCGGACATCCGGAGCCTCAGATCACGGTTGAGAGCCGCCATCGTCCGCTTCCGGAGCGTGTCGACGGTCGCCTCGTGGAAGGCGCCGTCGAGCAGTTCGGCGGGGCCGCTGAGCACGACCTCCGTCAGATTGAGGGCGCCGACGACCGGCGCGAGCACGATGCCGAGCCGACGGCCCGCCTCGCGCAGGATCTCGTCGCGCGCGGCGTCGAGCTCGGTGGACGCCTCGGAGGAGGCGGCGCCGCCCACCGCGCCGAGCGAGGCCGCGACGGCCTCGAGCTGGGCGGTGAGGCGGGGTTCGGCGACCCAGGCCTCGAGGCAGCCGTCCTTGCCGCAGGCGCATCGGGGGCCGCCGTCGGTGCCGACGACGACGTGCCCGATCTCGCCCGCGGCGAAGCCGCCGCCGATGACGGGGCGGCCGCCGACGATGAGGCCGGCGCCGACACCGTGCCCCACCTTGACGAGCAGGAGGTCGTCGTGCGCGCTCTCGCCGTGCTCGGCGAGGATCGCGACGTTCGCGTCGTTCGCGACGTGCACGGGCAGCAGGGTGCGTGCGGCGAGCCGCTGCTGCAGGGGCAGGTCGACCCAGTCGAGGTTCGGGGCCGAGCGCACGACGCCGAGCGGGTCGACGACGCCGGGCGAACCGACGCCGATGCCGAGGACGGGCGCCGTGGCGAGGGCGAGCAGCCGCTCGACGAGCGTTTCGACGAGGAGCGCCGCGGCTTCACCGGTCGCGCCGTCGCGGCAGATCTCGATCTCCTCGCCGACGGTGCCGTCGAGCGCGGTGACCGCGCCGCGGAACACCTCGTGCTCGGAGAGGTCGACGCCGATGATCTGGAAGGCGTCGCGGGCGACGTCGATGAGCGTGGCCGGCTTGCCGGGGCGGGCGTCTTCACGGGGACCGAGCTCGATGACGAGCCCCTCGGCGATGAGCTCGGCGACGAGGTCGGAGACCGTGACGCGGGTGAGCCCCGTCTCGCGGGAGAGGTCGGCGCGGCTCTGGGCGCCTGCGCTGAAGAGCGTCTGCAGCACGAGCGCCCGGTTGTGGCTGCGGGCGTGCTCGGGGAGCACCTTGTTCGTGGGGCGCAGAGCGCGGGAGCGGGTGAAGATCGGGGCACCGGCGAACGGTGCGGTGAGCAGGTCGGAATGCGCCACCTGAGTGGTGGTCGTCGGCTCCGTGGTGACCGGGCCTCGCTGTGCATCCGTTGCAGTCACGTTTGTTAGTAAACCTTACGAACAAACCATTCGCAAGTGCTCGACACGACTTCGTGCCCGCGTTATCGATTCGTGATCTACGCGACGGTGAGGCGCGATTCGGATGCCACGGCGCCGGCCTCGCGACCCGCGTCGAGCCGACCGCCGATGGCGCGCAGGGCGGCCAGGATGGCGATGAGATCGACCACCTCCTGGAGCAGCGCGCCGATCGTCGCCGGAATCAGCCCGAACGCGGCGATGATCATGAGCCCCACGCTCACGAGGATGCCGATCCAGATGCTCTGCAGCGCGATGCGCACGGTGTCGCGTCCGATCTCGACGGCCTTCGCCGTCCGCGAGATGTCGTCGACGAGGATCACCGCCGAGGCGGACTCGCTCGCGGCCGTCGCCCCCTTCGCGCCCATGGCGATGCCGATGTCGGCGGCCGCGAGCACGGGGGCGTCGTTCACGCCGTCGCCGACCATGATCACGGGTCGCGCGGCCACTGCGGCGACCTCGCGCACCTTGTCGCCCGGCAGGCAGTCGGCGCGGACCTTGGTGATGCCGAGCTCGGCCGCGATGTGGTCGGCCGTCGCCTGCGCGTCACCGGTCAGCATCATCGTGTCGTGCACGCCGAGCTCGTCGAGCCGGGCGAGCGTCGCCTTCGCGTTCTCCCTGAGGCGGTCGCTCGCGAGCAGGGCGCCGGCGTAGCGCCCGTCGACCGCGACGTAGACGGCGAGCTCCCCCGGCGCGATCTCCGTGCGCCGCGCCTCGGGCGCCTGCGCCTGCACGAACGCGAACTTGCCGACGACCACCTCGCGGTCGCCGAGCTTCGCCGTCACCCCGTTCGTGGCGGCTTCGCGCGCCCACTCGGCCTCCGCGAGCGGCAGCCCCTGCTCCTTCGCCGCCTCGATCATGGAGGCCGCGAGCACGTGCGAGGAGTACTGCTCGGCCGAGGCGACGAGACCGAGCAGCTCGTCGGCCGAGAAACCGGACTCCGGGCGGACGGCGACGAGTCTCGGCTCGCCGTGCGTGAGCGTGCCGGTCTTGTCGAACACCGCGGTCTTCGCCCGCGCGAGCAGTTCGAGCACTCCCCCGCCCTTGACGATCACGCCGTTGCGCGCGGCCCGGCTCATCCCGCCGATGAAGGCGACCGGTGCGGCGATGAGGAGCGGACATGGCGTCGCGAGCACGAGCACCTCGGCGAACCGCACCGGGTCGCCTGAGACCCACCACGCGACGCTCGCGAGCGCGAGCGAGAACACGGTGAAGGGCACGGCGTAGCGGTCGGCGAGTCGCACGACCGGCGCCTTCGACTCGGCGGCCTGGGCGACGAGCGCGACGATCTGCTGGTACTGGCTGTCGCCGGCCGTCGCCGTGGCCACGATCTCGACGGCCGCCTGCCCGTTCACCGATCCGCTCAGCACCGCGTCGCCGCGCTGCTTCTCGACCGGCACGCTCTCTCCCGTGAGCGACGACTCGTCGAAGGTCGCCTCGGCCGAGTGCAGCTCGCCGTCGACGGGCACGATCTCGCTCGGCCGCACGAGCAGGCGATCGCCGGGCCGCACCTCGTCGACGTGCACGTCGACGAGATCGTCGCCGTCGAGCCGGTGCGCGAGCTGGGGCGAGCGCGTGAGCAGCGCGTCGAGCTCGCGCTTGGCGCGGCGGTTCGCGTAGTCCTCGAGCGCGGCGCCTCCCGTGAGCATCAGCACCACGAGGAGCGCGGCGATGTACTCGCCGACGAGCACCGTCGCGACGATCGCGGTGATGGCGAGGATGTCGAGGCCCCAGTGCCCGCGCAGGATGTCGCGGACCATGCCGACGGCCTGCCAGGCCGCCACCGCGAGCGCGTAGCCGCTGAAGATCCACGGCACGGCGGCACCTGCGCCGGCGAGCGCGAGCACGATGCCGAGCACCCCGATCGCGAGCGTCAGCGTGACGACCCAGTAGCGGCGAGCGAGCTTCAGGAGACGAGCCATGCCTCCATCCTGCCTCGCCGCGCGGTCGAATCCCGGGAGGGACGACGAAGGGCGGATGCCTGGTGGCATCCGCCCTTCGGAAACCGCACCCCGGCCGCGGCCGGAGCGTGCGGAACTACGCGCCCAGGCGCGCCTTGAGGTTCGCGTCGATCGAGTTCAGGAACTCCTCGGTCGTCTGGTAGCCCTGCTCGGGGCCGACGAGGAGCGCGAGGTCCTTCGTCATGGCGCCCGACTCGACCGTCTTGATGACGACGTCCTCGAGGGTCGCGGCGAAGTCGATGAGCTCCTGGTTGCCGTCGAGCTTGCCGCGGTGCGCGAGGCCGCGCGTCCAGGCGTAGATCGAGGCGATCGGGTTCGTCGAGGTCGGCTTGCCCTGCTGGTGCTGGCGGTAGTGGCGCGTGACGGTGCCGTGCGCCGCCTCGGCCTCGACGACCTTGCCGTCGGGCGTGGCGAGGACCGAGGTCATGAGGCCGAGCGAGCCGAAGCCCTGCGCGACGGTGTCGGACTGCACGTCGCCGTCGTAGTTCTTGCAGGCCCAGACGTAGCCGCCCTCCCACTTGAGCGAGGCCGCGACCATGTCGTCGATGAGGCGGTGCTCGTAGGTGAGGCCGGCCTCGTCGAACTTCTCCTTGAACTCGGAGTCGAAGACCTCCTGGAAGAGGTCCTTGAAGCGGCCGTCGTAGGCCTTCAGGATGGTGTTCTTCGTCGAGAGGTAGACGGGGTAGTTGCGCGAGAGGCCGTAGTTGAGCGAGGCGCGCGCGAAGTCCTTGATGGACTCGTCGAGGTTGTACATGCCCATCGCGACGCCCGAGCCGGGCGACTGGAAGACCTCGAACTGCTGGGGCTCCGAGCCGTCCTTCGGGGTGAAGGTCATGGTGAGGGTGCCTTCGCCCTCGAAGCGGAAGTCGGTGGCGCGGTACTGGTCGCCGAAGGCGTGGCGGCCGACGATGATCGGCTTGTTCCAGCCGGGCACGAGGCGCGGGATGTTCGAGATGATGATCGGCTCGCGGAAGATGACGCCGCCGAGGATGTTGCGGATCGTGCCGTTCGGCGAACGCCACATCTTCTTCAGGCCGAACTCCTCGACGCGGGCCTCGTCGGGGGTGATGGTGGCGCACTTGACGCCGACGCCGTGCTTCTGGATCGCGTGGGCCGCGTCGACCGTGATCTGGTCGTCGGTCTCGTCGCGCTTCTGGATCGAGAGGTCGTAGTACTCGAGGTCGATGTCGAGGTACGGGTGGATGAGCTGGTCCTTGATGGCCTGCCAGATGATGCGGGTCATCTCGTCGCCGTCGAGCTCGACGACGGTGCCTTCAACCTTGATCTTGGACAAGTTGAGTTCTCCTTGGATCTCTCGGGGAATTTGAGGAAGTCTCGTGGGCGGACACGCCGTCTGCCAGCTTACCGCGTCGGCAGAATATCTCGACATCGAGACAACCGGCGGCGGTCCGGCGTCGCCGGCACCGGCGCAGCCTCCTCCTCAGGGATGATTCAGGGTTACCCCGGCTACCCCGCACGGGAATCACGGGTTAGCCTTGGCGCTATGGCTGAGCTCAGACTGGAAGACCTGTCCGCTTCGAACATCGTGGCCGCGAACACGCTGTCGCTGAAGCCAGGCCAGGAACAGTTCATCGCTCCGGTCACCTACTCGGCCGAGGCGTCGGTGGTGAACCCCGAGACGGCCTGGCAGCGCGTCGCCCGCATCGACGAGCGCGTCGTCGGGTTCATCCACGGCAACTTCGACCCCGAGAACGTCCACGAGGAGTTCCGCGCCTGCATCTGGCGGATCAACGTCGACGCCGAGGTGCAGGGCAAGGGCGTCGGCCGCTTCCTCGCGACCGCCCTCGCCGAAGAGGCCAAGCGTCGCGGCTTCGACCGCATCACCGTGCTGTGGGAGCCCGGCAGCGAGGGCCCCGAGGCCTTCTTCCACCGCATCGGCTTCGTCGATGTCGGCGAGACCCAGTACGGCGACGTCATCGGCGCCCTCGAGCTGTAGGCCGGTGCCGCGCGCGATTCCCGAACACCCGCAGGGCTTCGTCGATGCGGTGCTCGTCGTCGTCGCCGACATCCCGGCGGGGCGCGTCGCGACCTACGGCGACGTCGCCGCACTCCTCGGCTCCCGGGGCGCGCGCGCCGTCGGGCAGGTGATGGCGAGGTACGGGTCGGATGTCCCGTGGTGGCGGGTCGTCCGCGCGGGCGGCCGCCCGCCGGCGGGGCACGCCGAGCGCGCCCGCGCGCACTACGAACGCGAGGGCACGCCGCTGCGCCCCGCTTCCGACGAGGACGGCTACCGCATCGTGCTCGCCGAGGCGCGCTGGCGACCGCACGCCGGTTGAGGAGCGCCCGACGTAGTCGGACGCGTCTCGAAACCGAGTGACCCGCTCGTGAGACCTGCGCCGCCGGGCTTCGAGACGCGTCGCCGCTCTGCGTCGGCGCTCCTCACTCAGCGGTGGCCAGCACCGGGATCCGCACAGTGATCGTCGTGCCAGCCCCGGGTGGGCTCTCGATCACGAGTTCGCCGCCGACGGCCTCGACGCGGTCGGCGATGCCGACCATGCCGCTGCCCTCGGGTCTCGCCCCGCCGACGCCGTTGTCGCGCACGACGAGCTCGAGCCCGCCGTCGACGAGGTGGGCGCGCACCCACGCCCGGGTCGCCTGCGCATGCTTCGCGAGGTTCGCGAGCGCCTCGGCGACGACGAAGTAGGCGGTCGACTCGATCACCTCGGGCAGCTTGCCCTCGGCCTGCACGTCGAGCTCGACGGGCACCGGGCAACGGCCCGCGAGCTCGGGCACGGCGAGCGCGAGCCCGCCCGAGGAGAGCAGCGAGGGGTGGATGCCGTGGGCGAGTTCGCGCAGCTCCTTCAGGGCGTCGTTCAGCATCGCGATGTTCGCGTCGAGTTCGATGCCGAGCGGTTCGACGCCGCGGTCGCGCGCCTGGTTCGCGGCGAGCCGCAGGCGCATGCCGAGCGAGACGAGGTGCTGCTGCGCCCCGTCGTGGAGGTCGCGTTCGATGCGTCGGCGCGCCTCGTCGCCGGCCTCGACGATGCGGGCGCGCGACTGGCGCACCTGCTCGAGGGTGCGTTCGATCTCGGAGCGCAGCCGCCCGTTGTCGACCGAGAGGCGCAGTGCGCTCGAGACCCCGTCGAGCAGGCGCATGTTGTCGGTGAGCACCCGGTCGTGGCGGATGAGCGCGATCGGCATGCCCGTGGGCGAGGCGACGGGCAGCAGGCTGTGGTCGCCGTGCCGGTCGGCGGGGTCGTGCTCGATGGGGTCGCCCGAGGCGTCCGCGTACCTGCCCCGCTCTTCGTCCCACCAGTAGACGCGCACCGACGCGTCGCGGAGGGTGCGCGCGAGCGACTCCGCCCAGAGTCCGCGGTCGGCGCCCTCGCGGGTGATGCGCATGAGGTCGGCGACGCGGGCGCGCATGTTGCGGGTGTGCGAGATGCCGGCGACGAAGCTCACGGGGATGGAGGCGATCGCGACGAGCGAGACGGTCGCGAGCACCTGCGGGGCCGCGGCCCCTGCCGCGTACGTCACCGCCTGGGCGGCGAGCGTCGTCGCCCACGCGAGCAGCGCGACGGGCATGAGGAACGCGACGGTGCGCGCCGGCACGCTGCCGCGCACCCAGCGAACGAGGAACCGCACGGCGATGACGAGGGCGAGCAGCACGCCGACGAGGCGGTAGCCGATGTCGATGATCCCGGCGAGCGCGGGCGCGTCGACGATGCGGTACGGGTTCGGGGCGCAGTCGCAGAGCGCGGTCGGCGGTTGTGCGAGCAGCACGGTGCCGAGCAGGTACCCGACCGACGTCACGAGCGCGATCGCGCCGAGCCAGCGGGCGAGCCGGTCGCCGAAGTCGCCACGCGGGTAGAGCAGCACGAGGATGCCGGTGAGCAGGCCCCACCACAGGTGCACGCCGTAGAGCAGCGGCCAGAGCCAGCCGAGGTCCTCGATGACGCGGAGGAAGTTGAGCGGGATCCACACGACGGGGAACAGCACCATGAGCCGGGCGGGCACCAGCGACGGCCCGATCGCCCACGCGACGCCCGCGCACGCCGCGAACACGAGCGGCACGATCGCGTGCAGCGTGACGTAGCTCACCTCGGGGCGGTCGGCCTCGGCGGTCGCGAGGAACCCCGTGATCTCCATGGTGAGGCTGAGCGCGACGACCGCGGCGATCGCGATGGTGCGTTTGACGATCCGGCCGCGACGGCCGGGGGCCATCACCTCGCGCCGAGGAGCGTCAGCACTGCGAGCACCCGACGGTGGTGTTCGGGCGACTCCTCGAGGTCGAGCTTCTGCAGGATCGAACGCACGTGGGTCTCGACGGTCTTGAGGCCGAGGAAGAGGGTCTGCGCGATGCCGCCGTTCGAGTAGCCCTGCGCCATGAGCTCGAGCACCGAGCGCTCGCGCTCGGTGAGCCGCGCGAGCGGGTCGTCGGCGCGGGTGCGATGCACGAGCTGCTCGACGACCTCGGGGTCGACGACCGAGCCGCCGGACGCGACGGTCTCGACGGCGCGCACGAGGGTCTGCGGTTCGGAGACGCGCTCTTTCAGGAGATAGCCGGTGCCGCTGCCCGCACCCATGACGCGCAGCGCGTACTCGGGCGTCGCGTACATCGACAGCAGCAGCACGCCGATCGTCGAGCCGCTCGCGCGGAGCGCCTCGAGCGCGACGATGCCCTCGTCGCGGTAGCTCGGCGGCATGCGGATGTCGAGCACGGCCGCGTCGACCCCGCCACCGCGCACGACCTCGACGAGTTCGTCGCCCGTGCCGACGGAGGCGACGACCTCGAGCCCGCCGCCCTCGAGCACCTTCACGATGCCCTCGCGCAGCAGCAGCGCATCATCGGCGATCGCGACGCGCAACGGCCGGGATGCCTCGTCCATCGCGCCTCCACTCCACCGCGGCCCGAACCTCCGGACCCTGAAACGGGCACGGGCGACCGAACCGGTCGCCCCCGCCTGTCGTGACTGTACCGCGTTCCCGACCCGCTCCGCTCCCCCGTTTCAGGGGGGTCCCGGATCCGCGCGCCGTGCGGGGGTGGGAGACTGCGAGGGCGAGGTGCGTGCCGCGCGCCCTCAGGGGCTCCACCCAACCAGAATCGTGGCCGCTCCTGATCCGGCGGGGGCGCGGAGCGAGGAGCATCCGTGTCATGTCCACCGCAACGTTCCCCCACCGCCGCTCCCCCGTCGGCAGCGGCCCCGACGCCGAACCCGACGCGTCCGCCGAGCATTCGCTCGCCGAACGCCTCCTCGCCGAGCGCCGAGCGCTCCCCGGGGCGGCGATCCGGATCACGACCTCCACACTCATGAGCTCGGAGGATCTCCACGCCGCCGATCGCTTCGGCGCCGGCTTCGACGTGGACACCCGCGGCGAGATCGACCGCCTCGAACGCGAGGGCATCCCGATCACCGGCTGCATTCACATCCGCCCCGAGACGCCCATGGCCGAGATCACGGGCGCCTACCTCCGCGGCGTCCGGGTCTTCGTCATCGGCGATGCGCGCGAGCTCGAGAACTTCCGCGAACTGCCGGAGGTCGCCGTGCTCGTGCGAATCGAGTTCGACCGCTCCCGCCGTCGCACCGCCGGGACCGCCCCGCGCGCCGCCGCCGCCGTGGTGCGCGCCTGCCGCGCGGCCGGCATTCGGGTGGCCGGCTTCACCGTCGGCTTCGGGTGCCGCGGGGTCGTCCAGCCGCTCCGCATCCGTCGCGCGATCGCGCTCATGCGGCGACTCGAACGCGCGGAATGCGGCGGCTTCGACACCCTCGACCTCGACTTCGCGAGCGCTCGTCCGATCGCCCACGGTCTGCGCCGCGCCGTGCACGGCGCGTCCCGGCGCTACCGGGTCAGCGCCCGACGCACCGCCTGAGCATCGATGACCGGCTGAGGACGCTTCGGCTCCCCGAGGTGGATCCGACGCAGCATCAGCGCGTCGAACCCACCTCGGACCGGCTCAGACCAGCGATTCCCGCCAGGCCGCGTGCAGCGCCGCGAACCGGCCCGTGCCGCCGATGAGCTCGGCCGGGGCGCCGTCCTCGACGATGCGGCCGTGCTCCATGACGAGCACCCGGTCGGCGATCGCGACCGTCGAGAGACGGTGCGCGATGATGACGGCCGTGCGGTCCGCGAGGAGCTTCGTGAGGCCCTCCTGCACGAGGCGTTCGCTCGGGATGTCGAGCGAGCTCGTCGCCTCGTCGAGAATGAGCACCGCCGGGTTCGCGAGGAACGCCCGGGCGAAGGAGATCAGCTGCCGCTGCCCCGCGCTCACGCGCCCGCCGCGCTTGTTCACGTCGGTGTCGTAGCCGTTCGGCAGCCCCTCGATGAACTCGTGCGCGCCGACGGCCTGCGCCGCCCGCACGATCTCGTCGAACGTCGCGTCGGGCTTGCCGAGCGCGATGTTGTCGGCCACCGAACCCGAGAACAGGTACGCCTCCTGCGTGACCATGACGATCGCGCGGCGCAGGTCCTTCGGGTGGAGGTCGCTGAGCGGGATCCCGTCGAGCGAGACGACGCCCTCGCTCGGATCGTAGAACCGCGCGATGAGCTTCGCGAGCGTCGACTTGCCTGCGCCGGTCGAGCCGACGAGGGCGATGGTCTGCCCAGCCGGGATATCGAGGTCGAAGTGCGGCAGGATGCTGCGCCCGGCCACGTACGAGAACTCGACGCCGTCGAACCGGACCCGGCCCTCCGCGTTCCACAGGTCGACCGGCTTCGCGGGGTCGGGCACGCTCGGCTCCTCTTCGAGGACGCCCGAGATCTTCTCGAGCGCGCTCGACGCCGACTGGTAGCCGTTGTAGAACATCGCGAGGTCCTCCATCGGGTCGAAGAACCGCTTCGTGTAGAGCACCGCGGCGAGCAGCACGCCGACCTCGAGCCCGCCGTCGACGACGCGGAACCCGCCGAGCACGATCGTCACCGCCACCGCCGTGTTGCCGATGAGCGCGAGCCCCGGGTTGAAGACGGCGAAGAGGCCGAGCACCTTCGCGTTGACGCTGCGGTAGTCCTCGACGAGCTCGCCGAACTCCTGCTCGTTGCGGCGCTCCTTGCGGAACGCCTGCACCGCGCGGATGCCCGTCATGGTCTCGACGAACTGCACGATGAGCTTCGCCGACGCCACCCGCGAGCGGCGGAACAGCGCCTGCGAGCGCACCTGGAACCAGCGCGTCAGGATGCCGAGCGGAATGAGCGCGACGAGCAGCACGAGCCCGGAGGGGGCGTCGAGCAGCAGCAGCGCGATCGCGGTGAACACCATGTACATGAGCCCGCGCACGAGGAGGGTGAGCCCCTCGTCCATCAGCTCGCGGATCGCGTCGAGGTCGCTCGTCTGCCGCGAGATGATGCGTCCCGAGGTGTACGACTCGTGGAACTCGAGGCTCAGCTTCTGCGTGTGCAGGAACACCCGCGTGCGCAGATCGATGAGCACCGCCTGGCTGATGCGCGCCGACATCTTGATGTACGCCGCGATGAGGAACGCGCCCACGAGACCCGTGATCAGGTAGGCGAGGCCGGCGAACGCCGCGGGCATCCAGTCCTGCTTCATCAGGGCGGGGATGCCCTGGTCGATGCCGTACGCGATGATCGCGGGGCCCGCGACCTGCGCGGCCGACGACACGACGACCGCCGCAGCGGTCAGCCAGAGCCTTCTCTGCTGGGGTCGCAGCAGCGAACCCAGCAGGCGCCGCGACCGGGCGCGGATCTGCCGCGACTCGGCCTTCGAGTAGTCGTTGCGTTCTTCTCCCTGCACGCCGCTGACGCTCATGAGGCCGCCTCCTCTCGCATCGGTTCGGATGCTTCGTCCGCATCATCTCCCGCGGGTCGAGGAGCGCCCGAAGGACGCGTCTCGAGATCACGACGCTCGTCGTCCTCGAAGCTCGAGATCACGAAGCGGTAGTGCTCGCTCTCGCGGAGGAGCTCTGAATGGGTGCCGACGGCCGTGACCCGGCCGTCCTCGAGGAGCGCCACCCGGTCGGCCAGCATGACCGTCGACGGGCGGTGCGCCACGATGAGCGCGGTCGTGTCGGCGAGCACCGAGCGGAGCTCGGCCTCGACGCGGGCCTCGGTGGCGACGTCGAGCGCCGACAGCGGGTCGTCGAGCACGAGCACCGCGGGCTTCGCCGCGACGGCGCGCGCGAGCGCGAGCCGCTGCCGCTGCCCGCCCGAGAGGCTCATGCCCTCCTCGCCGACCTTCGTGTCGAGCCCCTCGGGGAGCTCGTACGCGAAGCCGGCCTGCGCGATGCGCAGCGCCTCGTCGAGCACCCGCTCGGCCTCGGCCGCGACCGCGGGGTCGGCGGCGGCGCCGCCCTCGAACTCGGGGCGCCCGAGCAGCACGTTCTCGCGCACGGAGGCGCTGAACAACGTGGCATCCTCGAAGGCCATCGCGATGTGGCGACGCAGCTCTTCGCGGGTGAACGCGCGCACGTCGACGCCGTCGAGCTCGACCGAACCGCCCGTGACGTCGTAGAGACGGGTCGTGAGCGCCGTCATCGTCGTCTTGCCCGAACCGGTGAGACCGACGAGCGCCATCGTCTCGCCCGGTTCGACGACGAGGTCGACGCCGTCGAGCAGGTCGCCGAAGCGTTCGGGCGAGTCGTGGTACCTGAAGTGGACGCCCGTGAACGCGAGCTCGCCACGGGGCCGCTCGTCGTGCTGCGGCGAGGCGGGGTCGACGATCGTGTTCTCGCTGTCGAGGATGTCGAAGAAGCGGTCGGTCGCGGTACGCGCGTCGAGCGCGAACGCGAGCATGAAGCCGATCGACTCGATCGGCCAGGCGAGCACCGTCGCCGTCGCGAAGAACGCGACGAGCTCACCGACGGTGAGCTGTCCGTTCGCGGCCAGCCAGATGCCGACCACGAGGCAGAGGGCGAGCGCCACCGTCGGGACGACGATGATCCAGACCCAGATGTTCGCGTCGAGACGCGCCTTCTCGATCTCGGTGCGACGCAGCGACTCGGCCTGCGCGCGGAAGCTCGTGAGGGCGTGCTTGCCCCGGCCGAAGGCCTTGAGCACGCGGATGCCGTGCACCGACTCCTCGACGGCCGTCGCGAGGTCGCCCTGCTGGTCCTGGCTGAGGCGCGACTGCTCGGAGTAGCGGCCCTCGAACTTCCACCCGGCCCACCACAGCGGCAGCGAACAGACGAGGAAGATGAGGCCGAGCAGCCAGTTCATCGACATGAGGATGCCGACGCCGACCACGATGATCACGAGGTTCGCCCCGGTGAGCACGAGCCCGAAGCTCAACCAGCGGCGGATGAGACCGAGGTCGCTCACCGCGCGCGAGAGGAGCTGGCCACTCGGCCAGCGGTCGTGGAAGTTCACGGGCAGGTCTTGCAGCTTCGCGTAGAGGGCGTTGCGCATGCGCGCCTCGACCCTCGTGCCGGGGCCGACGACGAGCCAGCGGCGCAGCGCGTAGAGCATCGCCTCGATCGCGCCGAGCACGAAGACCAGCAGGGCGAGCGGGATCACCGCGTCGGCCTCGCCCTGGGCGAGCGGGCCGTCGACGATCTGCTGCAGCACCTGCGGGATCGACAGCGCGATGAGCTGTGCGACGAGCGCCGCCGCCATACTGCCGATGAAGGCGGGCATCGCGGGGCCCGCGTACTCGCGGAGGCGCCAGAGCGCGCGGAGCGCCCCGAGCCGTTCGGTGGCCTGGGGTTCGGTCGCAGCGGGATGCTGCGGCTGGACGGGTTCGGACAACGCCGTTCCTCTCAAAAGGAGTGGCCGATCGGGGTCGCTGGGCGAGCCGGATCGGTGAAGGAAGTCGAAGGGAGTTCGTGGACGCGGGTGCGCATCGGGCGCGGTGACGCGTCGGGCGCGGCTCGGCCGCGCAACGTGCAGGCGGTGCGCCTGCGGGCGGGTGGGGCGCTACCCCTCGTGCCGTACGACCGGGGACGTACGGCGGGCAGCGCCAAAGACCGCGATCTCGCGGGCGTTGATGTCTGTCTGCATGGTGTCCTCCTGCGTCATCGTCTTCGATACCCTCGGGGCCGCGCGCGTAGGGATGCGGCGACCAGCCCTTCAGACTATGGGGTTCTGCCACTGGCACGCAAGACCCGCTTCGGGCGTAGAGTGAGCGAATTCGTCGTCACGCGGGCTCGCGTGCCGCCCCGCATCGAGGCGACCGCACGCCCGGCCCTGCACCCGCCCGCGTGTCGTCCCGATCATGAGGAGCCCACGTGGGAGGAGCACGCACGGCGTTCGCCCGCGCGAGCGCCCGCTCGGGCGTGCTCGCCGGCGTCGCGGCCGTCGTGCTGCTGCTCGCCGGGCTCGGCACCGCCGCGCTCGACACGCTCTCGGGCGCCGCGGCGAGCGGGCTGCGTTCGGGGCTCGAGCAGGCGACCGGCAGTGCGGGCGCCGCCCGCTGGCAGATCCGCCTGGCAGGCGACGCCGGCGCGCAGTCGGAGGCCGCCGCCGCCGTGCTCGACCGCATGATCGTGCCGCACGGCGCGAGCTGGGAGCGGAGCACGCAGGCGCTGCCCACCGCGGCGAGCGCGGGCGGCGAGCCGTTCGACGCGGTGCTCGCGGCCGATCCCGCGGTCGTCGAGCGCGCGACGCTCGTCGCGGGCGAATGGCCGGGCGACGCCGAGTCCCCGGCCGACGCCGTGCCGACCGCCGTGAATGCGGCGGCCGCCGAGTCCCTCGGTCTCGAACCGGGCTCGGTCGTGACGGTCGCCGAGGGCCCGACGCTCCTCGTCGTCGGCGTGTGGGCGCCCACCGACCCGACCGACCCCCGCTGGTTCGGCGACCCGGTCGTCACGACGGGGTTCGCCGACGGCGCGGCCGGCCCGTTCCTCGTCGACGAGCAGACCGTGGTCGACTCCCCCTCCGCCGCGGTCGTGCGGTGGACGGCCGTGGTCGACCCGGCGACGATGACCCCCGACGAGGCGGCTGCGCTCCGCCGGGCGCTGCCCGAGGTCGAGCCCGCGCTCCGCAACCAGGACGAGATCGGGTCGAGCGGCCTCGCCGCCTCGGGCGGCCTCGGCGCCACGCTCGCCCGGCTGCTCGCGGGGCTCGGCGCGGTGCGCGCGCTCGCGCCGGTGCCGGTGCTGCTCCTCGCGTTCGCGGGCGTCGCGGCGCTCTCACGGCTCGCGGCGCTCCTCGGGGCCGCCCGCCGGGGCGAGACGCTCCTGCTGCGGGCACGCGGCGCCTCGGCGACCAGGCTCGCCCACGACACCGCCGTCGAGGTGCTCGTCGTGGGGGTGCCCACGGCCGCGATCGGCGCGGCCGCCGCGGCGCTGCTCGTCGGATGGCTGAGCCCCGACGCCCCGGGCGCTCCGGCTTCGGCCGTCGTCGTCGCCGCACTCACCGTCGTCGTCGCGGTGCTGCTCGTCGCCGGTCGCGCGTTCGCCGACGCCCGTCGCCCCGTGCACCGCGGTTCGGGTGACGAGCAGGGCCGGATGCCGCGTGCCGCGCTCGCGGCCGGCGCCGTGCTCGTCGTGGTGGCCGCGGCGATCTCGCTGTGGCAGTTCCGGCTGTACGGCTCGCCGCTCGTGCCCGGCGCCTCCGGCACGGTCGAGGTCGACCCGCTCGCGGTGCTCGCCCCGGTGCTCGTCCTGCTCGCCCTGTCCCTCGTCGCGCTCGGCCTCGCACGCCCGATCGGTGCGCTCTTCGAGCGACTCGCGGCCGCGTGGCCCGCCCTCGTGCCTGCGCTGCCGATGCGGCAGCTCGCGCGCCGCAGCTCCCTGTTCGCCTCGGCGTCGCTCGTGACGATGCTCGCGGTCGCCGGCCTCACCCTCGCGGCCGTGTTCGCCGGCTCGTGGCAGTCGGTCGACCGTGAGGCCGCGGCGCTCGCGACGGGCGGCGAGGTGCGCGTCGCGTTCGCCGGTCGTGACGTCGTGCGCGGCGACGACCAGCTCGCGACCGACGACTCCGTCGCCGCGTTGCCCGGCGTCACGGCCGACGGCCCCGTCTTCCGCGGCGAGGTGCGGCTCGGCTCCGACCCGGCGACCCTCGTCGCGGCCCCCGCGAGCGGGGTCGAGGCGATCGCGCCGGGCACCGGGCTCGGCGCCGCCGCCGACGCACTCGCGGCCTCGGCGGAGGAGGCGGCCGTGCCGCTGCCCGAGGGCGCCTCGTCGCTCGAGATCGAGCTCGGGGTGCGCGCACCCGGCGGAACGGGCGGCTCGGTGGAGGTCTCGGTCTGGCTGCTCGCCGACGGCGGGGCGGCCACGAAGCTGCCGGCCGGTGCCGTCGACGTCGCCGCGGGCGGCGGCGTCGCGCACCTCGAACTGCCGGATGCCACGGGGCTCCGCCTGCTCGGCCTCGAGGCGCGACTCGTCGACGCTCCGGGGGCGGCGGGCGTGCAGGTCTCGTTCGGCGGCCTCGGCGTCGACGGCGACACCCCGTCGAGCGAGCTCGCGGGTGCCTTCGAGGCCGTCCAGCTGTCGGCGGCCGACCCTGCGGCGCGGGCTGCGCTGCCGGGCGGCGGCGGTCCGCTCCCGCTCGTGCTCGGCGCCGAGCTCGCCGACCGCATCTCCGCAGAGGTGGACGACGTGTTCGACGTCCGGGTCGTGGCGGGCGGCGCCGAGCTCGAGGCCGTCGTCGCGGGCATCGTGCCGGCCGTGCCCACCGCGGGCGGCAACGCCCTGCTCGCCGATCTCGGCGCGCTCGAGCGCGCCGCGTTCGACGAGGGCGGCGGGGTGCCCGCGTTCGGCGAACGGTGGATCGCGACCGAAGACCCGCCGACGGTCGCGACGGCGATCGAACGCGGGGAGGGGGTCGCGGCCACCGCGACGACCCGCGACGACGCCTCCTCCGCGACCCTCATCGGCCCGGCGATCACGACGTTCTGGCTCAGCGCGGCCGGAGCGCTGCTCTTCGCACTCATCGCGTTCCGTTCGCTCGCGAGCGCCCTCGCCGGGAGCCGCTTCGGCGAGATCGTCGTGCTCCGCGCCCTCGGCGTCGCGCCGCGCCTGCAGGCGAGGGCCCGCTTCGCCGAACTCGCGGCGACCGTGCTCGCGGCGATCGCGATGGGCGCGCTCATCGGCCTCGCGACGGCGTGGTTCACCGCCCGCGAACTGGCGCGTGCGACGATCGCCGACGCTCCGGCCGCGCTCACCGCCCCGTTCGGCTTCGCCCTCTGGCCGTGGCTCGCCGCCCTCGCAGTCTTCGCCGTGCTCGCCGCCGTGATCGCCGGGCTCGCCGCCCGAGCGGTGCGCCGCACCGCGAGCCGCCCAGGCCTCCGGGAGGAGGAGCGATGAGCGCACGACACCATTCGACCTTGAGCACGACGGGCTTCTTCCGCCGGCAGTTCTTCGCCGCGCCCTTCGCCTCGATCATGCTCGCGCTCCTCGTCGCGGCGGGCGCACTCCTCGCGACCGCCCTCCCCCGGGCCGTCGCCGCGATGCACACGGCTGCCCTCGCGGAGCATCTCGCCGAGTTCCCGGCGCGCGAGCTCGACGTGACCTCGTCGAACCGGGCCTGGCTGCCGACGCTCGCACCCTCGGAGCACGGTACGAGCCTCAGCGACGAGGTGGACGCCGTGTGGGGCGGTCAAGAGGAGCAACTGCTCGAGATCGGTGAGGCGATGCCGCCCGAGCTCGCCCGGGTGAGCGACGACCCGTTGCAGGTGCTCCTCGCCGGCCCGAACCAGGCGAAGCCCGACGGTGCGGGGCCCGGCTCGACCGACTTCATCCTGTACGCGGCCTTCGACCCCCGCTACGACGAGCACGTCGAGCTCGCCTCTGGGCACTGGCCGACCGCGGTCGTCCCCGAGGGGGCGACGGGTTTCGGACCGGTCGAGTTCGTGGCATCCGAGCCCTTCGCTCGCGAGATGCAGTGGGAGCTCGGCGAGGTGCGCAGCATTCCCGCGGGTGCGATCCGGCAGCCGTTCGAACTCGTCGGCACGTTCGCGGCGATCGACCCCGACGACGGGTACTGGACCCATCTGCCCGTGCCGCTCGAACCCTCGGTCGCATTCACCCCCGACGGGACGCTCCGCATCACCGGCCTCGGCTTCGCGCACCCGAACTCGTGGGTGGCGTTCGAGCAGGCGCAGCTTCCGACGACCCTCGAGCTCTGGTTCCCGATCGCGACCGAACGCATCACTGCCGACCAGTCCGCCGAGCTCCAGCGGGAGCTCGACGAGTTCATGAACACGAGCCGGATCGTCGGCTTCTCGAGCGGGCTCGGCGACGCCCTCGCCACCGCCGCGACCGCGGCCGCGGCGAGCGACACGGTGCTCGCGACCGTCGCCTCGGGGCCCATCGGCGTGATGATCGCGGTGCTCGTGCTCGGCGCGCGCGTCGTGTTCGAACGGCGCAGACCGGGACTCGAGCTCGCCGCGGCCCGCGGGGCCTCGACGGGGTGGCTGCGTGGCATCCTCGCCGTCGAAGGGGCCGTCATCGGCGTCCCCGCGGCCGCACTCGGAGCCGTGATCGGCACCCTCGCGGTGCCCGCCGACGGCGGCTCGGCCGGGCTCGTCATCGCGGCGCTCTTCGCGGTGACGCCCGCGGTGCTGCTCGTCGCCTCGGCGCCGCAGCTCACGCCGCTGCGGCGGGCTCGCGCCGACTTCGCCGCGCGCGGCGGCGGCAGGCTCCGCTGGATCCTCGAGGCCGTCGTCGCCGTCGTCGCGGTCACGGCCGTGGTGCTCCTCCTCCGCCGGGGGCTCGCGACCTCGGCGGGCGACGTCGGCGTCGACCCCCTGCTCGCCGCGGTGCCGCTGCTGCTCGCGGTGCTGACGTGCCTCGTCGTGCTGCGGCTCTACCCGCTGCCGCTCGCCGCGATCGTGCGATCCGCTGCGTCGGGCCGGGGGCTCGTCGCGTTCCTCGGCTCGGCGCGGGCGCTCCGCGACCCCTCGGCCGGGGTGGTGCCCGTGCTCACGGTCGTCGTCGGCGTGTCGATCGCGATGTTCTCCGCGGTGCTGCTCGGCACAGTGCAGACGGGCGTCGACCGGGCCGCCGACGCCCGGGTGGGCGCCGACGCGGTCGTCGCGGGCACCCCGTTCACGCTCGAGCAGCAGGCGGCGTTCGCCGAGGTGCCCGGGGTCGAGGCGATCGCGCCGGTGTACGCGACCGAGTCGACGCAGGTCGGCATCGACGGCCGCCTGCGGACGACGACCCTCATCGTCGTCGACTCGGCCGAGATGCGCGCCGTGCAGGCGGGGCGCACGGGCGCGACCCCCCTTCCCGACGGGCTCGCCGAGACCGGGGGCGACGCCGTGCCGGTCGTCATCTCGCAGGTCATCGCCGACTCCATCGAGGGCGCCGACGAGGTCGAGCTCGACCGCGAACCGTTCGAGATCGTGGGCGTCGTCGACGGACGCACCGCGTACTGGCCGCGCACGAGCTGGGTCCTCATCGACAAGGCCAACGCCGAGGGCTTCGTGAACACGCTCGTGCCCGACCGGGTGCTCGTGCGCTTCGCACCCGACGCCGACCCTGCGGCCGTCACCGCAGGGCTCGCCGAGGTCGCGGGCGACGACGCGACGGTGACGACGCCCGGCATGGTCCGAGACGAGCTCGCGGGCACCTCGGTCACGAGCGGTCTCGTGATCTCGCTCGTCGGCGCGATCGTGCTGTCGAGCCTGCTCACCGCCCTCGCGATCGTGCTGACCCTCGTCGTCGGCCGCCCCGCCCGCGAACGGCTGCTGCCGCTGCTCTCGACCCTGGGGCTCCGCCGCCGAGGCGAACGCGCGCTCGTCGCGTGGGAGGTCGGGCCCGTCGTCGCCGTCGCCCTCGTCGCCGGGGCGATCCTCGGCGTCGTGCTGCCGTTCGTGGTGCTGCAGGGCATCGACCTGCGTGCCTTCACCGGCGCCGACCAGCAGCCCGCGGTCGTGTTCGACCCGTGGCTCATCGGCGCCGTGCTCGCGGGCTCGGTGCTCGTCACGGCGCTCGCGGTGCTGTTCGCATCGCGCGTCGGCGGCGAGGCGAGCGCCGCCCGCGCCATGCGCAAAGAAGAGGAGGGCTGAAACATGCCGAACGAGAACGAACCGCACATTCTCTGCACCGACCTCGTGCGCATCTTCACCGCCGACGGCGTCGAGGTGCAGGCCCTCCAGGGCCTCAACCTGCGGGTCGAGGCGGGCGAGATGGTCGCCGTCGTCGGCGCCTCGGGCTCGGGCAAGTCGACGCTGCTCACGATCCTCTCGGGCCTCGACACCGCCACCGCCGGTGTCGCCCGTGTCGCGGGGCACGACCTCCTCACGATGGGGGCCCGCGAGCGCATCGCCTACCGCCGGCGCACCGTCGGCTTCGTGTGGCAGCAGACCTCGCGCAACCTCCTCCCCTACCTCACCGCCGCCGAGAACGTGGCCCTCGCGATGAACGTCGCCCGCACCCGGCGCGGTGCCGAGCGCGCCCGCCGCGTCGACGAACTGCTCGAACTGCTCGAGGTCGGGCCCGAACGCGACCGCCGCCCCGCCGAGCTCTCGGGCGGGCAGCAGCAGCGCGTCGCGATCGCCGTCGCCCTCGCGAACGACCCGCTCGTGCTGCTCGCCGACGAGCCGACGGGCGAGCTCGACGAGGCCATGTCCTCCGCCGTGCTCGAGGCGATGCGCGGCGTCAACCAGGAGCTCGGCGTGACGACCCTCATCGTCACGCACGACCCGGCCGTGTCGGGGCATGTGCGCCGTACGGTGCAGATCCGCGACGGACGCACCTCGACCGAGGTGCTGCGCTCGGTGCACGTCGACGAGCACGGCGAGGAGCAGCACGTCGCCGAGGAGTTCGCCGTGCTCGACCGGGTCGGCCGCCTGCAGCTGCCGCAGGACTTCATGCACAGCCTCGAGCTCCGCGACCGCGTGCGCCTCGCGCTCGAGAGCGACCACGTCGGCGTCTGGCCGGGTCATGAACGGCGGGCGGATGCCACGGCGCCGCCGCCGGGCGGGACGCCGCCGCCGGCCGTGGTGCCAGAACCGGGCGAGGCCCCCGAACCCCCCGCCCCGAGCACGCGGCGGGCGCGGCACGCCGCCGAGCCCGTGGCATCCGAGCCGACGACGACCGACCGCACCGAGCCCGACCGCACCGAGGAGGAGCGATGAGCGCACTGCGCGCCGAATCAGTGAGCCGCGTCTTCGAGGGCCGCGCAGGCGCCGTGCACGCGGTCGACGGCGTCTCCCTCGAGGTGCATCCCGGTGAGCTCCTCGTCGTCACCGGTCGCTCGGGCGCCGGCAAGACGACCCTGCTGAACCTGCTCGGCGGCCTCGACCGCCCCACCTCGGGCAGCGTGCGGCTCGGCGACGACGAGTTGACGGCGCTCGACGAGGAGGGGCTCGCCGCGGTGCGCCGCGACCGGGTCGGCTACGTGTTCCAATCGTTCGGGCTCATCCCGGTGCTCTCGGCCGCCGAGAACGTCGAGGTGCCGCTGCGGCTGCAGCGCACGCCGCCCGCCGAGCGGGCCGCCCGCGTCGCCGAGGCGCTCGAGCTCGTCGGGCTCGCCGGGCATGCCGCGCAGCGCCCCTACGAGCTCTCGGGCGGGCAGCAGCAGCGCGTCGGCATCGCGCGGGCGCTCGCCGCGCGGCCGCAGGTGCTGCTCGCCGACGAACCGACCGGGCAGCTCGACAGCGGCACCGCCGCGACGGTCATGGGTCTCATCGTCGAGCTCGTGCACACGCAGGGCGTCGCCGCCGTGGTCACCACCCACGACGCCGCCCTCGTCGTCCGCGCCGACCGGGTCATCGAACTCCACGACGGCCGCGCCGTCGGCTGACCGCGCGACTTCCGCAGGAGCGCCACCCGCTGCTTCTGCAGGAATTCGGGCGCCATCCTCGCTGTGAGGCAGGGATGCAGCCCATTCTCCTGCAGAAGCAAACGTGCGGCAGGCAGGAGGCTTCAGCGCACCCGCACCGACAGGCAGGTGACGCAGCCCTCGAGCTTCTCGAACTCGCTGATGTCGACGGTGACGACCCGGTAGCCGAGTCCCGCGAGCATCGCCGCGGTCTGCGGGGCCGCGGCCGACATGAGCAGCGACGTCGCCGACAGCGCGACGACCGCGACGCCCTCGGGCTCGGGCACCGGCATGAACCGCGGGAACAGGCTGGTCGCGTCGAGCAGCGCGGGGTCGCCGATGACGGTGCCGTCGGGCAGGGCCGTCGCCGCGCTCTTCAGGTGCAGCGCCTTCGACATCGGCACGCCGACGACGGTGTACCGGTGCGGGGCGAGGAGTTCGCGGAGCTGGCGGATGCCCTCGGCGTTCGTGCGAGAGGAGGCGCCGACGTAGACGACGTCGCCGACCTTCAGCACGTCGCCGCCGTCGAGGGTGCCCGGCTCCTCGATGCGGGCGACGCTCACGCGCGAGAGCGAGCGCACCGCGCGCTCGACGGCGTCAATCTCGGGGCGGCGCGACTCGGCGCCCGGCCGGGTGATCACGGCGAGGTCGTCGAACATGACGACCGTGTCCTCGACGAACACCGAGTCGGCCAGATCGGGGGCTGCGTCGACCTCGACCGTCTCCCACCCCTCGGCGACGAGCGCGGCGCAGTAGTTGTCCCATTGCTCGTCGGCGAGCGCCTGGTCGACCGGCCGGCGCTCGACGTGCGTGAGCTCGGCCTCGTCGAGGTTCGACGCGGGGATGCGCACGAGCGCGAGACGACGCGGCTCGCGCTCGGGCGCGTAGCTCATCACGCCGTGCAGGACGCGCGGCGCGAGCAGCACCTCGGCGATGACGACCGCGAGGATGAAGACGAGGTTGAGGCTCACGAGCGAACCGACCACGAGGAGGAACGCCTGCGGCCCGAACGGCGAGCGGGCCGTCATCGCGACGGTGACGGTCGTCGCGATGAGCGCCGCGAGGCACGCCGAGGCGAGGCCCGTGATGAGCGCGAGGAACCACACCCGTGTCGCCCCGAGCGCGTTCGCGATCGACAGCAACGCCCACGCGAAGAACGCGGCGAGGGCGAAGTGCCCGAACACCTGCGGGAACACCTGCGGCGACTGCCCGTTGCCGATGAAGGTGGCGAGCACCGCCGCGACGAGGGCGATGACCGCGACGACCGCCGAGGAGACGAGCACCGCCGCCGTCCGGCGCCCGCGGGTCGCGGGCGGGGTGAACCGCGCCCGCACCGGGGCGGCGGGCAGCGGAGAAGACGGTGGAACGGGGGAGGTCATGGCACGAGCCTAGTGGCCGAGCCGGATGCCACGGGGCAGCCGTCGGCCGGAGCGGGAGCCCGCATCGGGCCGACGGCGGGCACGACGCCGGGCCGACCGACGCGCACTGCGGCACGCCCGTCGGCCCGGCGATCAGCCGAGGTTCAGCGCCCCGCGTCGAGGCGCGCGCGAGCGAGTCGCTCGGCGGCGTCGAGGGTCGTCGACCCGTTCGCGACCGCGTCCTGGAGGACGGCGGCGACGACGTCGCCGATGCCCGCGATGCGCGCGTCGAGGGCTGCCTGGTCGGCGCCCGGCTGACCGGCCACGTCGAGGTAGATCACACCGCCGGCGTTGACGACGAAGTCGGGCGCCCACACGATGCCGCGCTCGCGCAGGAGACCGGCGACCTCGCGCGAGGCGAGCTGGTTGTTCGCGGCGCCGACGACGGCGCGCACGCGCAGCTCGTCGACGACGGCGGGCGTCAGCACGCCGCCGAGGCCGCACGGCACGAAGACGTCGGCCTCGACGCGGTGCGCGTCGGCCGGGTCGACCCAGGCGGCGCCGAGCTCGTCGGCGAGTGCGCGCTTCGACTCCGCGACGTCCGTCACCGTGAGGCGGGCTCCCGCGGCGGCGAGGCTGCGCGCGAGGCGACCGCCCACCTGGCCGAGGCCCGAGATGACGAAGTGGCGGCCGGCGGCGTCGGCCGAGCCGAACACGTGGCCGAGGGTCGCGAGGATGGAGGCGTGCACGCCCGCCGCGGTCGCGTCGGCGGGCTCGCCCACGCCGCCCTGCTCGGGCGGCAGGCCGCAGACGTGCGCGGTGCGCTCGTGCACGACGGCCATGAGTTCGGCGCTCGTGCCGACGTCCTCGGCGGTCATGTACGCGCCGTCGAGCGACTCGACGGCGTCGCCGAGGTCGAGCATCGCGTCGCGGCGCTGCGCCTCGTCGAGCACGACGCCCGAGGGAACCACGACGACGGACTTGCCGCCGCCGCGCATGAGGCCCGCGGCCGCGTTCTTCATGGTCATCGCCTGCGAGAGGCGGAGGGCGTCGGCGAGGCCGTCCGTCCAGTGCCCGTAGTTCCAGACGCGGGCACCGCCGAGCGCCTGGCCGAGGCGCGTGGAGTGCACGGCGACGATGACGGTGAGGCCGGAGCGGGGACCGCGGGTGATGAGCACCCGTTCATGGTCGGGGGCGTCGCTCGGCAGGGTGGCGCTGACCTCGGCGGCGACCGCCGGGGCGTGGGTGATCGACATCGATCGTTCTCCTCGAATCATCCGCTTCGTGGGCGGAACCTGGCCCGCGCGTGGTGTGCGCAGGGTCGATCCAAGGGTACCGCCGGGCGGATGCCACGGGGCGCATGCCGAGCGTCGGTGGAGGCGCGGAGCGGAGCGCATCACGCGCCCCGCCCCCGCCCCAGCCGGGATCAGTGGAAGAAGTGCCGCTCGCCCGTGAAGTACATGGTGACGCCGGCGGCGGCCGCCGCGGCCACCACCTCTTCGTCGCGCACCGAGCCGCCGGGCTGCACGACGGCCTTCACGCCCGCGTCGAGCAGGATCTGGAGGCCGTCGGCGAAGGGGAAGAACGCGTCGGATGCCGCGACCGAGCCCGCGGCGCGGTCGCCGGCCCGCTCGACCGCGAGCTTGCACGAGTCGACGCGGTTGACCTGGCCCATGCCGACGCCGACCGAGGCGCCGCCCGAGGCGAGCAGGATCGCGTTCGACTTCACCGCGCGGCACGCACGCCAGGCGAACTCGAGGTCGGCGAGGGTCTCGGCGTCGGCGGGCTCGCCCGCCGCCAGCGTCCACTCGGCGGCCGGGGCGAAGTGCCCGTCGGCCTGCTGCAGCAGCACCCCGCCCGAGATCTGCTTGAGCTCGACCGCGGTCGGCGCGAACCCCTCGGGAAGCGTGAGCAGGCGGATGTTCTTCTTCTGCGTGAGGAGCTCGACGGCCTCGGCCTCGAACGCGGGCGCGACGAGCACCTCGGTGAAGATGCCGGCGACCGTCTCGGCCATCTCGCGCGTCACGGTGCGGTTCGCCGCGATCACGCCGCCGAACGCCGACACCGGGTCGCACTCGTGCGCACGCCGGTGCGCGTCGGCGATCGGGTCGGCGGCACCGGTCGCCGCGACGGCGATGCCGCAGGGGTTCGCGTGCTTGATGATCGCCACGGCGGGCTCGTCGAAATCGAACGCGGCCCGCACCGCGGCATCCGCGTCGACGTAGTTGTTGTAGCTCATCTCCTTGCCGTGGAGCTGCACCGCCTGGGCGATGCCCGGCCGCCCGCCCTGCGAGGAGTAGATGGCCGCCTGCTGGTGCGAGTTCTCGCCGTAGCGGAGGTCGGCCTGCTTCACCCACGTGCCGCCGACCCACGCCGGGAACGGCGAGACCTCTGCGGGCTGGTCGGGTGCGACGACGCTGCCGATCCACGAGGCGACCGCGACGTCGTACGACGCCGTGTGCCGGAACGCCTCGCGCGCGAGCTCGCGGCGCTGCGCCAGCGTCGTGCCGCCCGCGGCGAGCGCGGCGACGACCTCGTCGTAGCGCTCGGGCGAGACGACGACGGCGACGTTCGCGTGGTTCTTCGCCGAGGCGCGCACCATCGCGGGGCCGCCGATGTCGATCTGCTCGACCACGGCGTCGGCCGCGGCGCCCGAGGCGACCGTCTCGACGAAGGGGTAGAGGTTCACGACGACGAGCTCGTAGGGCGCGATGCCGAGGCCCGAGAGCTCCTGCTCGTGCGACTCGAGGCGCAGGTCGGCGAGGAGGCCCGAGTGGACGGCCGGGTGGAGGGTGCGCACGCGCCCGTCGAGGTGCTCGGGGTAGCCCGTGACCTCGGCGATCTGCGTCACCGGGAGGCCCGCATCGGCGATCGCCTTCGAGGTGCCGCCCGTCGAGACGATCTCGACGCCGGCGCCGACGAGGGCCGTCGCGAGCTCGACGAGGCCGCGCTTGTCGCTCACGGCGATGAGCGCCCGGCGCACGGGCACGAGGTCGCGTTCGCGGTACAGGCTGGGGTCGATGGCGTGGCCGCTCATGATCGTGCGAGGCCTTTCAGGTCGAGGTGCGAGTTGGCGATGTCGAGCACGGCCTGGATGAGCAGGCGGCGTTCGACGGGCTTGATGCGGTCGTGGAGGCTCGACTCGGTGTCGCCCGGCAGTACCGGGATGCGCTCCTGCGCGATGATCGGGCCGCCGTCGACCGAGTTGTCGACGACGATGAGGCTCGCCCCCGTCTGGTCGACGCCCGCGGCGAGCGCGTCGCGCACGCCGTGCGCCCCCGGGAACTCGGGCAGGTACGCGGGGTGCGTGTTGATGAGCTGCGGCGAGAACGCGTCGACCACGGCGGGCGGCACGAGGCGCATGAGCCCCGAGAGCACGACGAGGTCGGGCTCCCAGCGACGCACCGCCTCGATGAGGGCGGCGCCCCACGCGTCGCGGTCGGGGTAGGCGGTGAACGGGACCGTGAACGTCGGCACCCCGAACTCCTCGCCGAGCACGAGACCGGATGCCTCGCGGTCGGCGCCGATCGCGACGACGCGCGCCGGGAACTCGGCGTCTTCAGCGGCTTCGAGCAGGGCCCGGAGGTTCGACCCTCCACCAGAGATGAGGACGACGAGCTTCAGCACCCTTGGAGTTTACCGGTCGCGGAGGTTCGACTCAGCGCCGTCCGCATACCAGAGGTGGGGACGACGGGCTTCAGCGCCGTCGGAGCCTCCCGGTCGCGGAGGTTCGACTCAGCGCCGCCCGCATACCAGAGGTGGGGAAGACGCGCTTCAGCGCCGTCGGAGCCTACCGGTCGCGGAGGCAGCGCCGTCGACGAGCCTCAGCGCCACGAGCGTTATCGGGACGCGAACTCGTCGACGTGCTCGCGGTCGCGCATCCATGCGGCGACGGCGCCCGCGACGGCGCCGAGGCCGACGGTCGCGGCGGCGACCGCGGCCACCGCCCACGGGTCGGGGCCGACCACTGCGAGCCGGCCGGGGCCGGCCGCGCCGCCCGACCACCACGCGAGGAGGCCCATCACGAGACCGGCGACGACGCCCGCCCCGAGCGCGATCACGACAGGATGCCACCACGGCGAGCGGCGCTGCGACGCACCGCCGAACGCACCGACCGGCGAACCCGCGGGTGCGCCGGCGCCCGCGTCGCCCGCCCGGCCGATCACCAGCCACGCGCCGGCGAAGCCGAGGACGACGGGCACGAGCAGCCAGAGCGCGCCGAGCACGGGGGCGTCGGCCGGCAGCGCACCGAGCAGGGGGATGCCGGGGACCGGCCCCAGCACCGTGCCGCCCGGTGCGACGGTGGTGCCTGCGCCGATCGCGAATCCGGGGCCGAGCAGCCACGCCGCACCCCACACGACGAAGTTCGGGATGAACGCGAGCTCGACGACGGTCAGCAGGATGCCGCCGTCGACCCCTGCGCCGAGCGACTGCGAGAGCCCCGCGATCGTGGCGTAGTCGACCGCGATGAGCCCGGCCACGAGCACCGCCGCGACGCCGAGCAGCCCGAAGGCCGCTGCGGCGCCGATGCGCACCGCCCGCCGTACCGAATCGACCGCGACCGGCGGCAGATCGTCGAGCCGGTCGCGCACCCACCCGCCGGCGAGGTCGCCCTCGTGCGCCTCGCGGAGGGTCTCGAGCACGGCTCCGATGACGACGCCGATCGCCATCACGAAGCCAGGCAACGCGATCGCCTGCCAGAGCGAGGGGCTCGCGGCCGCCGAGTTCGCCGCGACGCCGAGCACCCCGCCGAGGGCCGCGTACACCGCGACCGCCGAGACCGAGCCCGTGATCGAGTGACCCGAGGCGGCCGAGCGGCGCCCGATGCGGCGGCCGACGGCGACCGAGGCGAGTGCGAAGCCGAGCAGCGCGATCGTGATCGGGAAGGGATCCCCCGCCCCCGGCAGCCCGACGCGCTCCGCCGTCACGCCGTCGAGCTGCACGACGACGTCGACGCCGTGCCCGAGCAGCCAGAGATCGGCGGCGGCGCGGAAGAACGCGGTCGCGTCGACCGCGAGACCGAAGTGCACCGCCCAGACGACGAGCAGCGGCACGAGCACGACACCGAGACCGATGAGCGCCGCGACGGCGGCTTCGAGGGCGGCCAGCAGGGCGATCGTCGTACGTCTCATGACCTCGCCGAGCCTAGCGGACGGCGCGACGGAACCCGCCCGCCACGTCGGCCGGAGCTCAGCTCGATTCGACGTCGCCCGGGAACCGGCCGACGCGGAGCATCGCGACCACGGCCGTCGTCACCCAGAGCGCGGCACCGCCGAGCGTCGCGAGCAGCGCCCAGAGGGTGAACCCGGCGAACTGCATCCAGAGGAGGCCGCCGCCCATCACCGCCCCGCCGACGGCGACGAGGATACCCGTGCCGCTCCGGAGCGGAACGCTCGTCGAGGCGCGCAGCCCCGCCGAACGCCCGCGGAACAGCTGCATCACGAACGGCCGCGCGACTCGAGTACCGCGTCGTCGCCCGACTCGGCGTCGTCGGTCTCCCCGGCTTCCCGGGGCTCGGCCGGCCCTGCCCCAGTCTCGCCCGTCTCATCGCCGCCGACCGGCCCCGCGGCATCCGCCGCTTCGAGCTCGTCGGCGGGACGGCGCAGCACCTCGAGCAGGAGGAGCGCGATGAGCGCGAGGACGACCGTCGTGACGACCGAACCCGTCGTGACCGGCCGGTTCAGCACGATGACCGCGGCCGCGAGGATCGCGATCGCCCCGGCGATGAGGCCGTGCGCCCGATCGAGCGCGACGCCGAACCGCCCGGTCGTGATGCCGTGCCGGTCGCCCGCGCGGCGAAGCGCTGCGAAGCCGCTGCCCGCGAAGCCGCGGAGCGCCCTCGCCGGAGCCCACGGCCCCGCCACCCAGGCGATGAGCGCGGCGAACAGGCCGAGGACGAGCAGGGCGACGGTCGTCGAGCGCATCGCCTCGGTGAGTTGCGCGTAGATGACCTCGGCGGCGTCGCCCGGGATGATGCTCGGGCTGATGGTCGCGATGAAGATGACCTTGCCGATCTCGAAGCCCGCCGCGAGCAGCGCCATCACGAAGGCGAAGCCGCCCGCCGTCCAGACGAAGGCGCGCGAGCGGTTCTTCGCGACGAACACGCCTGCGACGAGGAAGGCGAGCGCGACCCACGGCAGCCAGGTGCCGATGCCGACCGCGAGCGCGTACATCGTGGAGACGAGCACGAAGGCGTCGCCCTGGGCGACGACGATGCTCTGCTCGACGACCGGGATCGCGTCGGCGAACCCGACGCCGCGTTCCGACAGTCGCTCCTTCACCGCCTCGATGATCGGGCCGATCTGCACCGACAGCGTTCCGTCGCCGCCGATCTCGAGCATCGCGTCAGGGTCGCCCTGCATGGCCGCGATGAACTGCGTGTGGGTGGTCTGCAGGGCCGTGCGCCAGATATCGGCGAACGCATCGGAGCTCACGAGCCGGTCGACCACGTCGGCGACGAGCGACTGCAGGCCCTGCGTCGCGGGCGCCTCGAGCAGGCCGAGCGCCGTCTCGGCCCGGGGCGGCAGGTCGAGGGCGCGGAGGCCGTCGAAGAGGTCGGCGGTCAGCTGCGGGATGTCGACCTGGCGTTCGATGGCCGCCGTCACCTGGTCGGAGACGTACTCCTGCACCTCGGGGTCCTCGGCGAGCGGGGCGAAGGTCGCGACGAACCGGTCGGTGTCGACGAGCTCGATGCGGGCCCAGCCCGCGACGACGGCGACCGGGGCGAGCAGCAGCCCGATCACGACGAGCACGACGGCGCCGACGGTGCGCCCGCGCCCTCGCCCGCGCCGGCGTTCAGCGGCGACGGGCGCGGCGCCGGCAGCGATCCCGCCGGACACCTCGGTCGTCTCGGCGGCGCGCAGCCGCGCGTTCTCGGCCTCGAGCTCGGCGATCCGCGCTTCGAGGTCGGCATTGGTCATCTTCGGCATCGTGGCCCCCCTTGGCTTGACGATATCGGTTCGGGGGCCGTGCGCGCATCAGTGGATGAACGCCTTCAGGACGATCATCACGAGGCCGAAGGCGGCGGTGGTGAGCGCCCCGACCAGTTGCATCACCAACGGTGCGCCCCGGCGCCGGTAGGCCACGAATCCGAGCACGGCGAGCACGAGCACGCCCGCCCACAGCGCGAGCCAGATGGTCAGCGTGTCGGGGACCACCCGCAGCGCGCCGAGCAGGAGGATCAGCGACGGGAGCAGCGCCGAGGCGAGCAGCCCGAGCGAGTGGTTCAGCGCCGCGTCGAACGCCTGCCGGAGCGGCATCACATGGTCGATGGCGAGGCCGTGCCGGGAGACCGTGCCCGCGTAGACGTGGGCGGCCCAGAAGACCAGGACCGTGATGACCACGATCCAGAAGACCTCCCACGAGGTCGAGCCGTGCGTGCCCGCCACCACGATCATCCCCGAGACGAGCACGACGCCGTACACCGACTCCTCGGTCACGAAGGCCGTGCGGACGAGCTGCTCCCGCACCTCCCGGCGGTCGCGTGCGCCCGCAGCACCCGATTCTTCGACGCTCATGACGCCACTCTCTCACGCCGACGAGCAGATACCCCCTTTCTGGGTGGTGATAATCCCTCACTTATACCTGTCGGGCAACGCCCGATCGGGCGTAGCGTTCGAGGTGACAACCAGAGACTCCCCCAGGGTCTGATGCATTCCCGTCGCCGCCTCACCCACGGCACAGGAGACGACCGTCACCCGCACGCCCTGCCACGCCCGCGCACTGCCGCCCCGATCATCTGCCCCGGCGGAGACCGTTCGGTCCGCCCGGACCGGGCGAAGCTGCGAACCGGGAGGCGACGATGCCACTCACAACCCCAACCCGACGGTCCGAGAAGTCTTCTCGGACGCGACGGGTGCTTGCCGCGATGGCGGCGTGCGGACTTGCCGCGGCGATGACGGTGATCGCGAACCCGGCGCTCGCCGGAACCGTTCCGCCGTTCGAGATCGACGGCGTCGTGCCCGACGGCGGCGCCACCCAGATCGACGACCCGTTCGGCAGTGTGAAAGAACTCGGGCCGCTCAACTCGAGCACCACGAAGATCGGGGTCATCCACGCCGACGCGCCGCCCACCCTCGGCGACACCAACCCGAACGCACAGGTCGACCTGCGCCGGGCCTGGCTCGACACCGCGCCGGATGCCGACGACGACGACTGGCTGTACTTCGCCTGGGAGCGCGACAAGAACACCGGCAGCGGATTCATCGCCTACGAGTTCATGCAGAACAAGGCCCCCACGGCCTGCGCCTACGAGACGGCGACACCCGCGCAGTTGGTCGCCGGCTGCAACCCGTGGGCCAACCGCACCGCCGGCGACTTCATGATTCTGTGGGACCAGCAGGGCGGAAGCCTCGACCTGTTCCTCCGCATCTGGAGCGGCACCGCGCCGAACCTGACGCTCGGTGCTCCGGTGGCCCTCAACGCCGCGAACTCGGCCGCGAAGTACAGCGCCGACGGGTTCTTCGGTGAGGCCGCCGTCAACCTGACGGACACCATCTTCGGCGGGTCCACGGAATGCCTCTCGTTCGCCAACACCATCCCGAGCACGGTGACCGGCAACTCCGATACCGCGGACTACAAGGACACGATCCTCGCCACGACACCACCGATCAGCAACTGCACCTCGACCACGGTGACCACGCCGAAGGACGGCGGCGGGGCTGACATCCCCGGCGGCGGTCTCTCGATCGGCTCCGGCGTCGTCGCGGTGAAGGACTCGGCCGTGGTCGACATCGAAGGCGGCACCGCCGATCCTGCGGGCTCGGTGGCGTTCTCCCTCTGCAAGGTGGACGCGCCGGCGCTGTGCGACACCGGCGGCACGAGCGTCGGCTCGACGAACCTGACGGGCGCGGACTACCCGGTGACCGTCGTGTCGCCGACCGCCTACGTCACCTCCGCCGGCCGGTACTGCTGGCGTGCGGAGTTCAGCGGCGACGCCGCCAACGGCATCCCCGGCTCGAGCGACGCGACCGAGACGGAGTGCTTCACGGTGAACCCGAAGACCCCGGCGCTCGCGACCACCGCAGGAGATGACGTCCTGCTCGGCAACCCGGTGACGGACTCGGCCACCCTGAACGGGACGGCAACCCAGCCGGCCAACCCGGTCATCAACCTGACCGGCACCGGTGGGGCCGCGGCCGGAGGCACGATCACCTTCAAGCTGTATGGGCCTGACAACTGCACCACACTGGCGTACACCTCGTCCGCGGTGACGGTGAGCGGGAACGGCACCTACAACTCGCCGGCCCCGCAGTTCGTGCCCACCCTCCCGGGCACCTACCACTGGGTCGCCGTGTACAGCGGGAACCCGCCGAACACCAACGGCACCACGCACAACAGCGGGTGCACCGACACCAACGAGGACGTCGTCGTGGAGACCGTGCCCTCGACGCTCTCGAGCGCCCAGCGATGGGTGCCGAACGACTCGGTGACGGTGACGGCTCCGGCCGGCAGCGGCGCCCTGGCGGGGAACGTCGACTTCGAGCTGTTCGCCAACGCGACGTGCAGCGGTTCGGCCATCTACACGCTGCTGAACGTCAGCGTGTCGGGCGCCTCGCCGCAGACGGTGTCGACCAGCAACACCACCGCGCAGACAGCGGGCGGGTCGTTCTCGTGGCGCGTCAACTACGACAGCACGAACCCGGCGCAGCGGGACATCGGCGCCAGTTGCCACGAGACCTCGGTGCTGAGCATCACGAACGGGGGCAGCATCAGCAGCCAGTGAGATGAGGGCCGATCCATGACGTGAAACCGGACGGCCGGGGTGCGCCCCCCGCTCCACCCCGCCGGACGGCAGAACCCCGCAGACCGTGGTCTGCGGGGTTCTGTTCACGCGTCCGGAAGGGCGGCCGCGAACGCGGGATTACGCGCCGAGCGCGGCGTAGACCTCGCGGAGCAGCTGCGCCGTCTCGGACGGCGTCTTGCCGACCTTGACGCCGGCGGCCTCGAGGGCCTCCTTCTTGGCCTGCGCGGTGCCCGCCGAGCCCGAGACGATCGCGCCGGCGTGGCCCATCGTCTTGCCCTCGGGAGCGGTGAACCCGGCGACGTAGCCGACGACCGGCTTCGTAACGTTCGCCTTGATGAAGTCGGCCGCACGCTCCTCGGCGTCGCCGCCGATCTCGCCGATCATGACGATCGCCTTGGTCTCGGGGTCGGCCTCGAACGCGGCGAGCGCGTCGATGTGCGTGGTGCCGATGATCGGGTCGCCGCCGATGCCGATGGCGGTCGAGAAGCCGAGGTCGCGCAGCTCGTACATCATCTGGTAGGTCAGGGTGCCCGACTTCGAGACGAGGCCGATCGGGCCCTTGCCGGTGATGTTCGCCGGGGTGATGCCGACGAGGGCCTCACCGGGGCTGATGATGCCGGGGCAGTTCGGGCCGATGATGCGGGTCTTGTCGCCCTTCTCCTTGGCGTAGGCCCAGAACTCGGCGGAGTCCTGCACGGGGACGCCCTCGGTGATGATCACGAGCAGCGGGATCGACGCGTCGATGGCCTCGACGACGGCGTCCTTCGTGAAGGCCGGGGGCACGAACGCGATCGAGACGTCGGCGCCGGTCTGCGCCATGGCCTCGGCCACGGACGCGAAGACGGGGAGCTCGACGGGGTTGCCCGCGGCATCCGTGTGGAGCACCGTCGTGCCCGCCTTGCGGGCGTTGACGCCGCCGACCACCTGGGTGCCGGCCGCGAGCATGCGCGCGGTGTGCTTCGAGCCCTCGCCGCCGGTGATGCCCTGGACGATGACCTTGCTGTCCTTGTTGAGGAAGATCGTCATTTCTTCGTACGCCCCTTACGCGTTCGCCAGTTCGGCGGCCTTGTCGGCGCCCTGGTCCATGTTCTCGGCGAGGGTGACGAGCGGGTGCGCCGCCTCCTCGAGGATGCGACGGCCCTCGACGACGTTGTTGCCGTCGAGACGCACGACGAGGGGCTTGTTCGCGGTCGAGCCGAGCTCGGCGAGCGCACCCACGATGCCCTTGGCGACCTGGTCGCAGGCGGTGATGCCGCCGAAGACGTTGACGAACACGCTCTTGACCTGCGGGTCGCCGAGGATGATGCCGAGGCCGTTGGCCATGACCTCCGCCGAGGCGCCGCCGCCGATGTCGAGGAAGTTCGCGGGCTTCACGTTGCCGTGGTTCTCGCCCGCGTAGGCGACGACGTCGAGGGTCGACATGACGAGGCCCGCGCCGTTGCCGATGATGCCGACCTCGCCGTCGAGCTTGACGTAGTTGAGGTCGAGCGCCTTCGCGGCGGCCTCGAGCGGGTCGGCCGCGTCCTTGTCTTCGAGGAGCGCGTGGTTCTGGTGACGGAACTCGGCGTTCTCGTCGAGCGAGACCTTGCCGTCGAGGGCGATGACGTTGCCGTCCTCGTCGAGGATGAGCGGGTTGACCTCGACGAGCGTCGCGTCTTCGCCCTTGTAGACCTCGTAGAGCTTCACGAAGACGTCAGCGACCTTGTCGACGAGCTCGGCCGGGAAGTTCGCGGCGACCGCGATCTCACGGGCCTTCGCGGCGTCGATGCCGGCGATCGGGTCGACCTCGATGCGCGCGAGCGCCTCGGGCTTCTCGACGGCGAGCTGCTCGATCTCCATGCCGCCCTCGACGCTCGTGAGCGACAGGTAGGAGCGGTTGGCGCGGTCGAGCAGCACCGAGAAGTAGAACTCCTGCGCGATGCGGGCGCCGCCGGCGACCATGACGCGCTTGACGACGTGGCCCTTGATGTCGAGGCCGAGGATCGCCTGCGCGGCCTCGTACGCCTCGTCGGGGGTCTTCGCGACCTTGACGCCGCCGGCCTTGCCGCGGCCGCCCGTCTTCACCTGGGCCTTGACCACGACGACGCCGCCGAGCTTCTCGGCGGCCGCACGCACCTCGTCGGGGGTGTCGGCGACGATGCCCGGGAGCACCGGGACCCCGTACTGCTCGAACAGGTCTCTGGCCTGGTACTCGTAAAGATCCACGCTCTACTTCCAATCGGTCCGCACGCGCGGTCGCGCACAGGGGCTGGTGGGTTTCGGCCCGGAGGGCGCCGAAGAATCTCGACGTCAAGATAAGTGGGCCACCTTCCATGCTACTCCCCGCGCCGGTACGCCGAGAATCGCCCGGATGCCCGCGGTGTCCGGTCGCCCGGACGGCGCGCGTCGCACGCCCGGCGAGGCGCTCGCGCACCCGGTGAGCCGAGCCACACCATGCTGGCGCCCGCGAGCCGCCGCTGCGAGACTGCCACCATGACGGATGCCTCGGCGGAGCCCCGACACGGAACCGACCCCCACGACGTGCGGGTGCACGAGAAGCTCAACTGGCTTCGCGCGGGGGTGCTCGGCGCGAACGACGGCATCATCTCGGTCGCAGCCCTCGTCGTCGGCGTCGCCGCGGCGACGACCGATCTCGGGGCGATCCTCGTCGCGGGCGTCGCCTCCGTCGTCGCGGGCGCCATCTCGATGGGGCTCGGCGAGTACGTCTCCGTGTCGACGCAGCGCGACACCGAGCGCGCCCTCATCGCGAAGGAGACGCGCGAGCTCGCCGAGATGCCCGAGCAGGAGCTCGCCGAGCTCACGGGGCTCTACCGGGCGAAGGGGTTGAGCGACGAGACGGCGGCCCGGGTGGCGCGCGAGCTCACCGCCCACGACGCGCTCGCCGCGCACCTCGAGGCCGAGCTGCACATCTCCGAGGACGACGTGGTGAACCCGTGGCACGCGGCCGGGGCATCCGCCCTGTCGTTCCTCATCGGCGCGGTGCTGCCGATGCTCGCGATCCTGCTCCCGCCGCCCGAGTGGCGCATCGCGACGACCTTCGCGGCGGTCGTCGTCGCCCTCGCGGTCACCGGCTGGCTCTCGGCGTGGATCGGCGGGGCCCCGCGAGGCCGCGCCGTGCTCCGCGTCGTGATCGGCGGCGCACTCGCCCTCGTCGTCACCTGGGTGATCGGCGGCCTGCTCGGCGGCGTCGTCTAGCCCACGCGCCCGAGCGCGAGCGCCGCGTACATCAGCGCCGCGACGGTCTCGCCGTCGTCGATCGCGCCGGTGCGCACCATGCGCATCACCTCGGCCCACGGCACGGCGCGCACCGCCGAGATGCCCTCTTCGAGCCGGGTCGCCTCGGCCTCGTCGGTGCGGCGGAGCCCGCGCGCGAGGTACACGTGCTCGGGAGCCCTGGCGAGGCCGTTGAGCGCCGTCATGCGCCCGATCGGGGCCCAGTCGGATGCCTCGTAGCCGGTCTCCTCAGCGAGCTCGCGCTTCGCGGCGACGAGCGGGTCTTCACCGTCGGTGCCGCCGGCCGGCACCTCGACGCTCGTGCCGACGGTGTGGCGGTCGATGGTGACGAGCAGCACCTCGTCGTCGTCGGTCACCGCGACGACGAACACGGCGGGGTTGACCATCTCGACGACGCCGTAGATGCCGGTCTCGCCGTCGGGTCGCACGACCTCGTCTTCGACGACCCGGACCCACCGGTTCTCGTACACGGTGCGCGTGGTGCGCGTCGGCCAGCTCACAGCTTCTCGATCGGGGCGATCTTGATGAGCAGCTTCTTCTGCCCGGCGCGGTCGAACGAGACGTGCGCGATCTTCTTCGTGCCCTCGCCCGTGACCTGGGTGACCTTGCCCTCGCCGAAGTCGGCGTGGCGGATGCGGTCGCCGGCCTCGAGGGTGAGGTCGCCGTTGTCGCGCACGGTGCCGGTGACCTTGTTCGCCCACTCGGTCTTGGGCTTCTCGGAGCGGGTGACGCTGAAGCGCTCGAGGTCGCGGTCGCGGGTGCCCCATGCTCCCCCGCCGCTGCCGCTGCCGCCCTGGCCGAAGCCGCGCCGGGCGTTGAGGGCGCGCGGCTGCGAACCGCCGCGGCTCGTCGCCATTCCGGGCGACTGCCGCCAGTCGATGAGCCCCTCGGGGATCTCCTGGAGGTACCGGGAGGGCATCGCCACGGCGACCTCGCCGAACTGGGCGCGGCTCATCGCGAGCGAGAGGTAGAGGCGCTGGCGTGCCCGCGTGATGCCGACGTAGAAGAGCCGCCGCTCCTCGGCGGGGCCGCCGGGCTCGGAGGCCGACATCTGGTGCGGCAGCAGCCCCTCTTCGATGCCGGTGAGGAAGACGGCGTGGTACTCGAGCCCCTTCGCCGTGTGCAGCGTCATGAGCGAGACGGTGCCCGAGGCGTCGTCGAGTTCGTCGGCTGCGGCGACGAGCGAGACCTGCGTGAGGAAGTCGACGAGGGTCGCGCCCGGGTTCTCGCGGTCGAAGTCGCGGGTCTGCGCGACGAGCTCCTCGACGTTCTCGGCCCGCGTCTCGTCTTGTGGGTCGCGGCTGTTGCGGAGCGCGTCGAGCAGCCCCGAGCGCTCCATCAGGAAGACGAGCACCTCGGAGATCTTCGCGGCCCCCTCGTTCGTGCCCGCGTCGATGCCGGCCTGCGAGGGCACGAGCATCGCCGCGGCCTCGTCGAGCACGTCGGCGAGCGCCGAGATCGCGCCGGTCACCTTCGGCCCGAGCCCGAGCCCGCCGGCGGAGCGCATCGCCTGCCGGAAGGTGAGTTCGTTCTGCTCGGCGAACTGCGCGATCGCCGTCTCGGTGGCCGGGCCGATGCCGCGCTTCGGCGTGTTCAGGATGCGGCGCAGCGCCAGCTCGTCGAGCGGGTTCGCGACGGCGATGAGGTACGCCATCGCGTCCTTGATCTCGGCGCGCTCGTAGAACTTGGTGCCGCCGACGACGCGGTACGGCAGCGCGGAGCGCACGAAGATCTCTTCGAGCGCACGGGTCTGCGCGTTGGTGCGGTAGAACACGGCGATGTCGCGGTACGCGACGCCCGCGCGGTGCAGCGACTCGATCTCGTCGGCGATGAACTGGGCCTCGTCGTGCGCGGTGTACCCCGTGTAGCCGACGATCTTGTCGCCATCTCCGTCGGCCGTCCAGAGTTTCTTCTCTTTGCGGTCGAAGTTGTTCGAGATCACCGCGTTCGCGGCCGAGAGGATGTTCTGCGTCGAGCGGTAGTTCTGCTCGAGCAGCACGACCTTCGCCCCCGGGAAGTCGCGTTCGAACTCGACGATGTTGCGGATGTCGGCGCCGCGGAAGGCGTAGATCGACTGGTCGGAGTCGCCGACGACGGTGAGGCTCGCGCCCGGGATCGCCCCGCTCCCGTCGGTCATGCCGCGCACCAGGATGCCGTGCTGGTCGAGCTCCTCGACGATCGCGGGCGCCACCGGGCGGGTGAGCTCGCGGATGAGGGCGTACTGCGCGTGGTTCGTGTCCTGGTACTCGTCGACGAGGATGTGCCGGAATCGGCGCTGGTACAGCGCCGCGACCTTCGGGAAGGCGCGGAACAGGTACACCGTCTCGGCGATGAGGTCGTCGAAGTCGAGGGCGGATGCCTCGCGCAGGCGCCTCGTGTACTGCCGGAAGATCTCGAGGAACATGACCTCTTGCGGGTCGTTCATGTTCGCGTTGCGGGCGAAGGTCTCGACGTCGGCGAGCTCGTTCTTGAGCTTCGAGATCTTCGCCTGCGCGCTCGCGGGCGTGAAGCCCATGGTGTCGGCGTCGAGCCCCTTGATGATGCGCTTGAGGATGGTGCGCTGGTCGGCGGAGTCGTAGATGGTGAAGGTCGACGACAGCCCGAGCGACTCGGCCTCGCGGCGCAGGATGCGCACGCACGCCGAGTGGAACGTCGAGATCCACATGCCGGAGGCGCTCTCGCCGAGCAGCGCCTGCACGCGTTCGCGCATCTCGGCGGCGGCCTTGTTCGTGAAGGTGATCGCGAGGATCTGGCTCGGCCACGCCTCACGGCTCTCGATGAGGAGCGCGATGCGGTGCGTGAGCACGCGGGTCTTGCCGGAGCCCGCGCCGGCGACGATAAGCAGGGCGGGGCCGCGGTACTCGACCGCCTCGCGCTGCTCGGGGTTCAGCCCGTCGGTCAGGCGCGAACCGGTGCCGGCCTGGTCGTCGGAGCGTGCCGTGGGCGCCTCGCGCCAGCCGGCCGGGTCGTCGGGGTCGAGGATCAGCGTCATATCGCCCACAAGTCTAGGCGCGGCCCCTGACATCCGGCCCGACGACGACCTCCCGGTATCCCGGGATCAGCACCCCGCGCGCCACCCGCCGCGAGCGGACGCCGAGCGGCCCGGCAACGGCCCCGGTTGCGCCCCCGGCAGCGGCCCCGTCGAGCACCGCGCCGATGAAGCCGCGTGCCTGCGCCATCGCGAGCGGTGCGCCGAGGCAGAAGTGCGAGCCGGCCCCGAACCAGAGCTGCCTGAGCGAGGCGGCCGGGTTGCCGACGGGGTCGAAGCCGGGTGCGATCCGGTCCGCGAGGAAGGTCGCGAGCACGACCCGGTCGCCCGGGTGCACCGCGACGTCGCCGATCGCCCCCTCCCGCACGACGCTCCGCAGCATCACGGGCGAGGGCGTCGTCACCCGCAGCCCCTCGGCGATCGCCGCGTCGAGGTGCGTGCGGTCGTCGGCGAGCCGGGCGAGCCAGCCGGTGTCGTGCAGGAGGCAGACGAGGCGCGGCAGGTACGCCACGAGCGTCTCGGTGCCGGTCAGCACGAACGCGCCCACTGCGCCGAGCGACTCCTCCTCGTCGAGGCCGAGCTCCCGCATCCGGCCGGGCACCGTGGCGGGGTCGCCCGCCCGCCACGCTGCGGCCGCGTGCGCGGTGAGTTCCTGCATCACCTCGCGCGCGTGCGCGACCTGGCGGGGCGTCATGCGCGGCCGGGACAGTCGCACCGCGCCCGTCACCGTCGCGATCCGCCGGAACAGCCGGTCGTCGACGACCTCGGGCGGCAGCCCGACGAGGGTCGAGATGACCGCACTCGCGTATCGTCGTGCGGCGCCCACGAGTTCGACCGGCTCCCCGCCCGCGAGCGTCGCCGCGAGCGAGGCGTACGGGGCCGCGAGCGTGCGGTCGACGAGTTCGCCGACCGCGGCGGGCGTGAAGAGCGGCGACAGGCGGCGGCGCAGTTCGCCGTGCTCGGCACCCTCCATGTTGAGCAGCACCCGCGGACCGAGCACGGGCGTCCAGAGGTCGCTCGGCGAACCGGGCCCCTGCTTCGCGAAGCCCGCCGTGTCCATGAGCACCCCGCGCAGCAGCGGCGCGCTGGTGACCACGACCCCGAGCCCCGGCACCCGGACGACGGGGCGGCGCACCGAGGCGAGCAGCGGGTACGCGATCGGGTGCGCAGCGCGCATCACCCGCTCCTCCCAGCGGGCCGCCGCCGCGGCCGCCCTGCACGGCGGGGCATCCGCCCCGGCGCTCAGGGCGGTCACCATCGCAGCACCGTGACGCCGAGGCTGATGCCGCCCGCGAGCCCGACGAGCGCGACGAGCCCGCCCGGCCTGACGCGGCCGCCCTGCACGGCCCGGTGCAGCTGCACCGGCAGTGAGACGCTCGCGAGGTTGCCGTGCGCGGCGATCGTCTGCTCGGTGCGCGCCTCGTCGACGCCGAGCAGCTCGACGATCCGCCGGTGCATGGGCAGGGCGACCTGGTGCACCGCGACGAAGTCGAGGTCGTCGGGGTGCACGCCGAGCCCCGCGAGCGTGTCGTGGAAGATGCCGAGCCCCACGCGCGCGAACGCGCGTTCGAGCGCGCGGCCGTCCATGTCGAAGTAGCTGCCGCCGACCGCGTGCGGGTTCACCGAGCCGCCGGTCGGCAGGGTGCCGACGTCCCAGTACTCCGAGTGCGCCGAGAAGCGGCTGCCGATCACCCCGATGCCGGGCTCGTCGCTCGCCTCGAGGATCACCGCCGCCCCGCCGTCGCTCATCGTGTACCCGGGGAAGGAACGGAGGAACTGCGCCGAGGAGTCGAGCCGCCAGCGCACCGCGTGCGAGGGCTGCTCGCCGCTCACGACGAGCGCGCGGCGCGCCTGACCCGTCGCGATGAGCGCCTCGGCGACCTGCATGCCCTGCAGGAGGCTGTTGCACGCGTTCTTCACGTCCATCACGGCCGCGCGGATGCCGAGCTTCGCGGCGACGATGTGCGCGGTCGCCGGTTCGATGAGGTCCTGGCTCGCCGAGCCGAAGACGAGGAGATCGATCGGCCCGGGCGACTCGGCGAGCGCGCGCCGTGCCGCGGCGACCGCGAGGTCGGAAGTCTGCCAGCCCTCGGGCCGCAGGTGCACCTCGCGCACCCCGGTGAGCCGCTCGATGAGCCCCTTCGGCAGGGAGAGCCGCGGGTTCTCGGCGGCGAGCCGCGCCTCGGTCTCGGCGGTCGTTCGGCGCTCCTCCGGCAGGAACACGCCGAGCGCCGCGATCCGCGCCGCCGTGGTCCAGCGCGGTGCGGTCGCGGTGCGGGGCGCTTCGGCCATGAGCGTCATCGGTGGTCTCCCCTCGCCCGGCCGTGCGGCCGGGTGGTCTGCAGTGCGGTCTCGATGAGGTCGGCGGCGCCGACGGCGCCGAGTTCACGGGCGGATGCCTCGGCGAAGCGCTCGAGCGCCGCGAGCCTCGCGGCCGGCGGGTCGAGGGCGCGCCGCACGGCTCCGGCGAGCGCTTCGGCCCCTGTGCGGCCCGGGTGCAGCACCCGGGCATCGAGGCGTTCGGCGAGGTCGTGGTGCACGAGGCGGGCCGCGACATCCGGCTGGTCGTAGTCGATCGGCACGACCACCGCCGGGCGCGCGGCAGCGAGCGTCGCCTGCGCGATGCCGGTGCCGCCGTGGTGGACGACGGCGGCGTAGCGATCGAGGCGGTCGTAGTCGACGTAGTCGACGACGGCGAACGGGGCGGCGGTGGCGGCGGGCATCGCGTCCGGCGGCGCCGACCCGCCGAGCGTGAGCTCGAGGCGCACCTCGGGCAGCAGTTCGGCGAGCGTCGTGAGCAACCGCGGCAGTTCCGCCTTCTCGGCGGCGAGGTGCGTGCCGAGGGTGACGAGCACGCGCGGCCGGCTGTCGTGCACGCTCGCGTCCGCACCGCCGCGTTCGCCCTCGACCGCTCCCCACGCATCCGGCCGCCCGGGCGGCGAGTACCGCACCGGGCCGACGAACCGCACGGCCGCAGGCCAGCTGCGCGGCAGTTCGAGCTCCTGGAGTGCGAGCGCGAGCACCGTGTCGGGCGAGTAGGCCTGCTCGCTGCCGTCGGGCCGGAATGCGCCGGTGAACCCCAGCTCGCGCAGCGGCCGCGCGTTGAGTGCGAACACCGCGCGCTTGAACCCGCGGACCGTGCTGCGCGCGACCGCGTCGCGCACCCGCTCCAGCGTCGAAGCGGGCGGCAGCAGCCCGCCGCAGTACCCGGGTGGCCCGTCGTTCGCGCCGAGCGCCGCCGGCGACGGGATCGCGGTGAACCAGCGGGCACCGTGCCGCACGGCGACCCCGCCGGCGACGGGCAGGGTGAAGTCGGCGACGACCACGGCGGGCGGGTCTGCCGCGACGAGTTCATCGAGCTCGTCGCGGATGGTGCCGAGGATCGCGAGCGTCGCGCGGAACTGCCGGTGCAGGCGCAGCGGGTCCCGGCCGACGCGCTCGACCGGGTCCCCGACGGCCGCGACGAGCGCGTCGAGCGAGCCGTCGGCGCTGCCGAGCACCACCGCCTCGAGCCCGGCCGCCTCGATGCGCGGGCGGGCCGCGGCCGTGCTCGCGACCCGCACCGGGACACCGCGGCGCGCGAGCTCGACGCCGATGCCGAGCACCGGGTGCAGGTGCCCGGCGAAGGGCGGTGCGACGAGCAGCACGTGCCCGCTCATCGGGGGGCCTCGGGTGCGTGAGCAGCGGGCACCTCGGGAGGGTCGGCAGGCGAGTCGGCCGCGCGCATGCGGGCGAGCGCCCGCTCGGCGATGGCCCCGAACCCGGGCGCGGAGAGGTAGTCGAGATGTCCGGACGCGATCACGTGGTCGGCCCGCCGCGCCCACGGCCGGGCCAGAGCGTCGCGATCGCCGACCACGACCTCGAGCTCGACCTCGGGTGCTCGGCGCGCGACCGGTCCGTAGGCGAGCACCTGCACCCCCGAGAGCGTCTCGCGGCCGAGCCGCAGGTTCGCGAGGAGTTCGAGCCCGCAGCTGCCCGCGAGCACGAGGGTGCGGTCGGCGCGTGCGAAACGCTCGCGCACCTCGTCGGCATGGCGTTCGGCGAAACGCGGATGCCGCGAGCCGAAGTGGTCGCGACCGTTGCGCACGCTCGCGAGGGGCAGCGGCGTGCGCCGCCACGGGCCCGTGGGCACGTCGTACGGGAAGTTCGCCTCGACCCGTTCGTCGTCCGCGAGCGGCAGCGCGCGGAGGAACGCGAGCTGCACCGGCGAGAGCGCGGTGTTGCCGGGGTCGCTCCGCCCGGTGAGGAAGCACACCTGGACGCTCACGACCCGACCTCCTCGAAGCGGTCGTTCGCGCGCACGAGGTACCGGCTCGACCGCCACGCGATCCGGCGGTCGACGAGTGCGACGGCGAACTGCACCGGCATCGCGAGCTCGGCGAGGAGCGAGCGCAGCGGTGCATGCCTCGCCCGCCCGTGGATCGCCCGCTGCGCCGCGACGATGACGCCCGATCGCAGGGCGAGTGCCGCCGCCACCGCCCCGAGCTTCGCCGCCGACGGGCGGGCGACCCAGAGCCCGACGAGCGTCGCGAGGAGCATGGACGGCAGCGCGTACGCCGCCACGAGCGCGGCGCGCGGCCCGGGCCGCTCGGCGCGCAGCGCGAGTGTCGCGAACATCATCCACCGGTGCATCATGGCCCGGTAGCGGCGGCCGTCGGGCACCGTCGTGGAGATCGTCTGCGGCACCTCGGTCTGGTCGATCCGCCCGCCCGAGTCGCGCACGAGCCGGGCGATCGCGAGGTCGTCGGCGAGGAGCCCGACGAGCGGGCCGAAGCCGCCGAGGCGGTCGAGGGTCGAGCGGCGCATCGCCCAGGTCATGCCGTTGAGCGCCCGCGCCGAGCCGAACGCCGCGGTCGGCAGGTAGGTGAGCACGGCCTGGTCGTTCACGAACTCGGCGAGGAGGCGCGACCACCCGCCGGGGCCGGCCTCGTACGAGGGCAGCCCCGTGCTCACCTCCGCGATGCGGAGCCCGTCGAGGAGGGCGGCGACGCCGGCTGTGCTCACCCGCGTGTCGTCGTCGATCACGGCGAACGCCTCGCGTTCGATCCGCGGCTCGGCGAACGCCAGCTTGAACGCCTTCGGCGAGGCCCCGGGCGGGCACGGCGGGCAGTCGACGATCTCGATCTCGCACTGCGGATGCCCCGCCGCCAACGTCTCGGCGACCCGTCGGCCCTCGGCGTCGTCGGTGTCGACGAGCCAGAGGATGCGTGCTCCGGGGCAGGCGAGGAGGGTCGCCTCGAGCGAGGACTCGAGCTGCGGGTCGCCGGAGAGGATGGGTTGGAGCACGGTGAGCCCGTGCTCGTCGAGCGACGCGGGCCCCGCGGCATCCGCCTCGCTCAGGCGCGTTCGCCGGCGCCGTACCGCGACGCCGGCGAGCACCGCCTTCGCCGCGAGCACCGCGAGGTAGCCGAGGGCCGCGCCGATCGCGACCCGATCCCCCGCCCTCATCGGAGCCCATCCACGAGTCCACGCCGCCGGGCATCGGCGATGGTGCGCTCGAGCCCCTCCTCGACGCCGATCGACGGGGCGCCGAAGAGTGCGCGCGACCTCGCCACGTCGAAGGTCTTCGATGAGGCGAGGAGCCACACGGCGTAGCGCGTGAGCGGCGGCTCGCCCGGGAGCCGGCCGAGGCGCCAGGTCGTCTCCGCAGCGGCGGCGAGCGCGAGCGCACCCCGCCGCCCGAGGGTCCGGCGCGGTGCGGGCACGCCGAGCCCGTCGAGGATCCGGGCGATGGTCGGCAGGAGCGGCACGGGTTCGCCGCTCGCGAGGTTCACGCTCGTGCCGCCGAGCCCCGGGGCGAGCGCCGCCGCGGCGAGCTGCTCGGCGAGCACGTCGATGTAGAGGAGGTCGCCCACCGCGGGGTCGTCGCGGTCGCCGAGGAACGGCAGGCGCCCGCGTGCGGCCGCCTCGACGATGCGCGGCAGCAGGGTCGTGTCGCCCGGGCCGAACACCGCGCGCGGGCGGGCGACGACCCATTCGCCGTCGAAGCGGGCGGTCAGCAGTTCGCCCTCGTGCTTCGTGCGGGCGTAGTCGTTGAGGAAGCCCGGGCCGATGGCCGTCGTCTCGCTGATGCCGAACTGGTCGGCCGGGCGGTAGAACACCGACGACGACGAGACGTAGACCACGCGGCGGACGCCCGCACGACGGGCGTAGTCGAGCAGGTTCGCCGTCGCATCGACGTTCTGCGCCCGGAACTGCGCGGGGGTGCCCCACTGCGTCGCCCGAGCCGCGGCGTGCACGACGACCTCGGGCCGCCAGCCGCCGAAGAGCTCGGGCACCGGCTGCGTCAGGTCCACGCTCGCGACGTCGGCGTCGTCGACGCGGCGTCTGCCGAGGCCGCGCGCCTCGACGTCGTCGCGCGCGCGGAGGATGCGCAGCAGGGCGCCGCCGACGAAACCGGTCGCCCCGGTGACGAGCACGCGTGTCATCCGGGTGTTCACGACGATCCTCCGCCCGTTCGCGACGCGATCGGCGCGTCGGCCCGACGGATCCGCACGAGCTTGTCGCCGGGCGACGGCTCGGCCCACGGGGCGAACCGCACCTCGGGGGCGGTCGCCCCGACGGTCGCGGCGAGCTCGTCGAACGCGGCGCGGACGCCGAGCTCGAGCGAGACCCGGCAACTCCCCTCGGCCTGCAGCCGGACCTCGACGAGCCCTGGCGACCAGTGCATCCGCCAGTCGGCGCCCTGTCCTGCGCCCGCGCCCGCCTCGGCGAGCGCGAGCGCCATCGCCCGTCGCACCGTGTCGGGGAACACCCGCACGCTCCCCCCGTCGGCGCCCTCGAGCGTCACGACCTCGTCGGCACGCCCCTCGACCTGCTCGATCAGGGCGGCCGGGTCGCCGCACGGGCAGCGCTCCTCGCGCTCGGCGACGCGCAGCACGTCGTCGAGCCGGTACCGCACCACGAGCTGGGTGCGGCGTTCGAGGTCGGTCACGATCGGGGTGAACCGGCGCCGCTCCTCGTCGAGCCACTCGCGCTCGACGACGACGCCCGGTTCGTTGAGGTGCAGTCGGCCGTGCGCGCAGTCGATCGCGAGCAGCCCCTCGGTGGCCTGGTAGACCCGGCGCGGCCGCACGCCCCACGCCGCCTCGATGAGCTCGGAGTCCCGGGGGTCGAGCACCTCCGCGACCGACACCACCGTCCTCGGCGCGATGGCGAGCTCACCGGCCCGCGTCGCCCGGGCGAGCTCGGCGAGGATGCTCGCGGGGGCGACGAGCACATCGGGCGCGGCCCGCGCGACGTCGTCGCGCACCTCGGCGAACGCGGCGACGAGGTCGACGAAGGCGAAGTCGAGCCGGCGGCTCGCGACCGTCTCGTAGAGGGTGCTGTTCGCCCGCAGGCAGAACGCGATGCGCACGGGCGGGCGCCACGGCTGCACGAGCTGCCGGAGGCTCCGCCGGTCGAGGAGCCGCCCGAGCACGGTGCCGGCCCACTCCGCCCGCTCCCCCGAGTCGACGAGGAACACGCCGGGGCTCCCCGAGGTGCCGCTCGAGAGCCCGACCGTCACCCCGCCGGGCAGCAGTGCCCCGAAGTCGCGGCTGCGTTCGGCCGCGCGCGCCGCGTCGAGCGCCTGCGCGAGGTCGATCCCGAGCACGTTGCAGCCCGCGAAGTCGTCGAGCACGGCGCGCTTGTCGACGACGGGGATCTCGGCGAGCGCGGTGTATCCGTGCGCGTACCGGGGTGCGCGCGGCAGGCGGTCGTCGAGCAGACGGCGGATGCCACGGTCGCGGCGCCGCTCGATCGCACGCGCGCTGCGCAGCCTCACCCCCCAGCGGGAACGCGCGAACGCGGTCAGTGCCCCCAAGCGCTCCTCCGTCCGCGCGGACGGAACCGCGCATGCTGGTGGATCCTACCGAACCGCGCAGCGGGGTCAGCGCGACGCGAGCTCGCGGCGCGCCTCGACCCCGAGGTCGGGGTGGTCGAGGAAGACGCCGTCCACCCCGGTCGCGAGGATCTCGGCGAACTCCCCCGCCCAGTCGCCGTAACCGGCACGAGCGGTGCCGCGCCGGCGGCCCGACGTCAGGAACCGGTTCTCGGGCCGCAGGGTCCACGTGAACACCTCGAGCCCCGCGGCGTGCGCCGCCGCGACGAGGGCGGCGCCGTGCAGCGGCGAGCCCGTGGCATCCGACCCCTTGGGCGGCGAGCCGACGAGCCGCGGGGTGCCGACGCTGACGCCGTCGAATCGCCCGGCGAGCGAACGCAACCCCGCCTCGGTCACGAAGTCGTCGTAGCGGGGCGCGCCGCGCCCCTGCTCGAGCACGAGATCCCACGGGGCCCCCGAGTTCTCGATCAGGAACACCCGACGCCCCCGGATGCCACGGGCGCCCAGCCGATCGAGGAGGGTCGGCTCGAACGCCTCCATGACGAGCCGCTCATCGCCCGCACCCCACCCGGCGGCGTCGAGCTCGGCTTCGAACAGCTCGTCGAGCGGCAGTCCGATGCCGTCGAAGTACGCGGCGTGCTTGAACTCGGCGACCATGCGCAGCAGGCGCCGCTGCTCGTCGGCTGCGGTGTCGATGAGCGCGAACAGATCGCGCAACCGGATGAGGGGGTAACGGTCGTCGAAGCTCGCGCTCGCACGGCGCAGCGACCCGAGCCGCTCCCTCGAGCGCAGCGTCGCGAGCTCGGCCCAGGTGAAGTCCTCGGTGAACCAGCCGGTGAGCGGCTTGCCGTCGATCTCGCGCGTGGTGCGGCGACCGGCGAACTCGGGCCTCGTCGCGACATCCGTGGTGCCCGAGATCTCGTTCTCGTGCCGCAGCACGAGCACGCCGTCGCGCGACGCGACAAGGTCGGGCTCGACCGCGTCGGCGCCGAGCGCGAACGCCAGCTCGTACGCCGATCGGGTGTGTTCGGGGCGATACCCCGGAGCACCCCGGTGGCCGATGACGAGCGGGCGCTGGGCGAGGTCGGGCTGCATCCGCCCAGCGTAACGAGCGCCGCCCTCGCGCACCCGCCCGTGCCGCGGAATTCCGCATGAACTCACGGCGTTGTCTCAATCAGATTCGGGTAGGTTTGTTGCAGGCAACGGATGCCGCATCCGGCCGAATCCCCCGCATCCGACGACAGCCGAAAGCAGAGGAACCCATGGCTCTCGACAACCCCGCATTCTCGCGGAACTCCGCGTTCTCTTCGCAGGGAGCCGTGGCGCAAGCGCAAGATCTCTCGGCCCAGCAGCTGCAGGAGATGTACAACCAGCCCGCGACGCCGCCCGCCGGCGAGACGATGTCGGTCGAGACGACCATCCAGAAGTCGGCCGTCTCCTTCGGTCTGCTCATCGTCGGCGCCGCCCTCGGCTGGCTCACGACCGAGTCGATGCCCTTCCTCTGGATCGGCGCCGGCATCGTCGGCTTCGTGCTCGCCCTCGTCAACACCTTCAAGCGCGAGCCCTCGCCCGCGCTGATCCTCGCCTACGCGGCCGCCCAGGGCGTCTTCGTCGGCGGCATCTCGGCGTGGTACGAGGCGATCAACCCCGGCATCGTCGCGCAGGCCGTCCTCGCGACGCTCGTCGTCGTCGGCGTGACCCTCGCGCTCTTCGCCTCCGGCAAGATCCGCGCATCCAAGAAGGCGACGAAGATCTTCCTCATCGCGATGGTCGGGTACCTCGTGTTCTCGCTCATCAACATGGGCCTCATGATCTTCGGCGTGAACGACGACCCGTGGGGCCTCCGTTCGCAGGAGATCTTCGGCATCCCGCTCGGCCTCATCCTCGGCGTGTTCGTCGTCATCATGGCGGCGTACTCGCTCGTGCTCGACTTCGACTTCATCCAGCAGGGCGTGCGCAACCGCGCCCCCAAGAAGTACGAGTGGACGGGCGTCTTCGGCATCATGGTCACCGTCATCTGGCTCTACCTCGAGATCCTGCGCATGCTCGCCATCGCGCAGTCGAGCGACTGACCCACCCCGCACCACCGCGAACGGCCGCCCTCGGGCGGCCGTTCGTCGTTTCCGGGTCCGCGCCGTCCCTGCCGCCGGATCGCCGGATGTGCGAGTCGTCGGACGCTCGGCCCGACACGCCGGGGCCACCGCCCGCGCGGCGGCGTGTCGCACGAAGGTGCCGACGAACGGAACACCCCGCCCCGCCCAGCCCCGCCCCGCGACATCCGGCCGCCGACCCGACAGGATGGGAGGGTGAACGTCGTCGAGAACGCCAAAGTCACCGTCGTCGGAGCCGGCAGCGTCGGCACGAGCCTCGCCTACGCGACCCTCATCAGGGGCGCGGCGAGCGAGGTCGCGCTGTACGACATCGCCCGCGAGAAGGTCGAGGCGGAGGTGCTCGACCTCGCCCACGGCACCCAGTTCACCCGCGGCACCGTCAGCGGCGGGGCCGACATCGGGGTCGTCGAGGGCTCGCACGTCGTCGTCATCACGGCGGGCGCGAAGCAGCAACCCGGGCAGACGCGCCTCGACCTCGCGGGCACCAACGTGCGCATGCTCGAACGGTTGCTGCCGCAACTGCTCGAGCGTGCGCCCGACGCGGTCTACGTGCTCGTCACGAACCCCGTCGACGTGATGACGGTCGCCGCGCAGCGCATCTCGGGGCTCCCCGCCGCCCGCGTCTTCGGCTCGGGCACCGTGCTCGACACCTCGCGGCTGCGGTGGCGGCTCGCCGAGCGGGCGGGCGTGTCGACGTCGAGCGTGCACGCGGCGATCGTGGGCGAGCACGGCGACACCGAGTTCCCGTTGTGGTCGCAGGCGGGCATCGGCCCGGTGCCGATCCTCGACTGGCGCGGTGGCGAGCCGTTCACGCGCGACGAGCTCGACCGCATCGCCGTCGAGGTGCGCGACGCCGCCTACACGGTGATCCGCGGCAAGGGAGCCACGAACTATGCGATCGGCCTCGCCGGGGCGCGCATCGTCGAGGCCGTCGTGAACGACGAGCGGGCCGTGCTGCCCGTGAGCACCGTGCTCAGCGGCCTGCGCGGCCTCGACGGGGTCGCCCTGTCGCTGCCGTGCATCGTCGGTGGCGAGGGGGCGCATCCGATCGCCGAGGCGCCCATGTCGGCCGAGGAGGAGCACCAGCTGGCCGTTTCGGCCGACGCGATCCGCGCCTCGCTCGCCTCGCTCGGGCTCTGAGCGTCGGCCGTCGAAGATTCGGGCGGATGCCGCGTGCGAGTGCCGTGCGGCGCCCCGGCGCGCGGCGACGGCCGTGCCGACGCATGTACGAGTCGTCGGACGCCCCGGCCGACACGCCGAGGCCGCCACCCGCCCGGCGGCGTGTCGCACGACGGCGCCGACGAACGGAACACCGCCGCCTCGCGAACGCCGAAGGGCGCCGGCCATGCGGCCAGCGCCCTTCGCGCACTTCAGCGGGAGGTCACTCCCACTCGATCGTCCCCGGCGGCTTCGACGTGACGTCGAGCACGACGCGGTTGACCTCGCGCACCTCGTTGGTGATGCGGTTCGAGATGCGGGCGAGCACGTCGTACGGAAGCCTGGTCCAGTCGGCGGTCATCGCGTCTTCGGACGAGACGGGGCGCAGCACGATCGGGTGGCCGTAGGTGCGGCCGTCGCCTTGCACGCCCACCGAGCGCACGTCGGCGAGGAGCACGACGGGGCACTGCCAGATCTCCTGGTCGAGGCCGGCGGCGCTCAGCTCTTCGCGGGCGATCTGGTCGGCGTCGCGCAGCAGTTCGAGCCGGTCGCGGGTGACCTCGCCGACGATGCGGATGCCGAGACCGGGGCCGGGGAACGGCTGGCGGCCGACGATCGCCTCGGGGAGCCCGAGTTCGCGGCCGATCGCGCGCACCTCGTCCTTGAAGAGGGTGCGCAGCGGCTCGACGAGCTCGAACTGCAGGTCTTCGGGGAGGCCGCCGACGTTGTGGTGGCTCTTGATGTTCGCGGTGCCCGAACCGCCGCCCGACTCGACCACGTCGGGGTACAGCGTGCCCTGCACGAGGAACTTGATGGGCTTGCCGTCGGCCGCCGCCTCGGCGATGAGGTCGCGCTCGGCGGCCTCGAACGCACGGATGAACTCGCGGCCGATGATCTTGCGCTTCTCCTCGGGGTCGGTGACCCCGGCGAGCGCGTCGAGGAAGGTGTCCTCCGCGTCGATCGTGACGAGACGCACGCCGGTCGCGGCGACGTAGTCGTTCTGCACCTGCTCGCGCTCGCCCTTGCGGAGGAGCCCGTGGTCGACGAAGACGGCGGTGAGCTGGTCGCCGACCGCGCGCTGCACGAGGGCCGTCGACACGGCCGAGTCGACGCCGCCCGAGAGCGCCGAGATGACGCGCGCGTCGCCGACCTGCTCGCGGATCCGGGCGACCTGCTCGGCGATGACGTTGCCCGAGTTCCAGTCGGCGGGGATGCCGGCCGCACGGTGCAGGAAGTTCTCGATGATGCCCTGGCCGAACGGCGAGTGCTTCACCTCGGGGTGCCACTGCACGCCGTAGAGCTTGCGCTCGTCGTTCGCGAACGCGGCGACGGGCGTCGAGGCGGTCGAGGCGAGCACCTCGAAGCCCTCGGGCGCGCGGGCGACCGAGTCGCCGTGGCTCATCCACACCGTCTGCGCGGCGGGCTGCTCGACGACGAGGGGGTTGCCCGAGGCATCCGTGACGGTCGCATCGGTGGCGCCGTACTCGCGCTGGCCGGTGTGCGCGACCTCGCCGCCGAAGTGGCGCGCCATGAACTGGAAGCCGTAGCAGATGCCGAGCGTCGGCACCCCGAGCTCGAGGACCTCGGCGTCGAGCTGCGGCGCACCCTCTTCGTACACCGACGACGGCCCGCCCGAGAGGACGATGCCGATCGGGTTCTTCGCGCGCACCTCGTCGGCCGTGATCGTGTGCGGCACGATCTCGGAGTAGACGGATGCCTCGCGCACGCGTCGTGCGATGAGCTGCGCGTACTGCGCGCCGAAGTCGACGACGAGAACGGGCCGCTGCTCGGTCTGCTGCTCGGTCACTGCTGTGCCTCCACGGAGTCGGGGGTGGTTTCGGATGCCTCGGGGACGGCGCTCGCGGCGGCCGCCTCCGCGGCTTCGCGGCCGTCGAGGTAGGCGGTCACCTCACGGGCGACGCGGACCTCGAGGAAGAAGGAGAGGAAGGGGATGATGCCGCCGAGGGCGATCAGGATGAACCGGCCGAACCGCCAGCGCATGAGGCTCCAGAGCCGGAAGTCGCTGAAGAGGTACACGACGTAGAACCAGCCGTGGGCGATGAGGATGCCGGTCGAGAGGTTCACGCCGGAGCCGGTCGACTCGAGACCGGCCGCGGTCTCGATGACGGGTTCGAAGCTGAGCACGCCGTTCGGGCCGAAGGCGTAGAGCTCGAGGTGCCAGACGTACTTCAGCAGCATCTCGGCGCAGAGCAGCAGCAGCATGACGCCGGTGATGACCGAGGCGACCTTGTAGAACTTCAGTGCCCCGCGAATGCGCGGCAGATCGGCGGATTTCGGCTCGAGGGGCATGCGTACAGTCTACGTGGCCTCAGCTGGGCGCAGACCCAGCAGGAACCGGCCGAGGGTCGCGACGGCGTCGTCGATGCTTCGAGCCGGGTCGGGCGAGCCGGCGTTCGCGATCGCGACCTCGTTGAGGGCGCCCGAGAGCATCGTCGAGACGGTGTCGAGCGACGTCGCCTCGATGACCCCGGCGGCGGCGAGCTCGGCCACGCCCTCGTCGAGCAGGCGCACGCTCGTGTCGAGGTCTCCCTCGCGCCACTCGCCCCAGCCGAGCACGGCGGGGCCTTCGATGAGCAGGATCCGGCGCACCTCGGGCGCGAGGCTCGCCTCGAGGAAGGCCCGGCAGCCGGCGAGGAAGCCGTCGACCACCGTGGCGTGCCCGGTCGAAGCCTGCTCGACAGCGGCGGCGACGCCGTGCTGCGCCTGCTCGACGACGGCCTGGAAGAGCCCCTGCTTGCTCCCGAAGTGGTGGTACAGCGCCCCGCGGGTGAGCCCGGCCTCGGCCATCAGCTGTTCGAGGGCGACGCCGGCGTAGCCGTGCTCGGCGAACTGCGCGGTCGCGAGCCGCACGATCTCGGCGCGCGTGCGTTCGCGTTGCTCGACCTTCGTGACCATGCGGCACCCCCTCTTGACATACACACTGTACGTCAATCAGGCTGAGAATAGATACATACAGTCCGTATGTATTCAACGAGAAGGAGAAGAGCGATGCTCACCAGCTGCTACCCCGTCCTCTGCACCACGGATGTCTCCGCGAGCGCGGACTTCTACCGCGAGCACTTCGGCTTCGAGACCGCCTTCGCATCCGACTGGTACGTGAGCCTCAGGCATCCCGACAGCGGGCACGAGCTCGCGCTCCTCGACGCCGCACACGAGTCCATCCCCGCCGGCTACGGCGAAGCCGCACGCGGCATGCTCGTGAACCTCGAGGTCGATGACGTCGACGCCGTCGCCGCGCGACTCGACACCGCCGGCGTGCCGACCGTGCAGGCCCTTCGCAGCGAGGCCTTCGGCCAGCGCCACGTGATCGTGCGCGACCCCGGCGGCGTGCTCGTCGACGTCATCACCGAGATCGAGCCCTCGCCCGAGTTCGCGGCGGCGTTCGGTTGAGCCGCCGCCCTCAGCCCGCGTCGACCCCGTCGCGAGCGGCGGATGCCTCGGCCTCGGCCAACTCGTCGCGCTCGCGCTCGACGGCGTCGCGCACGAGCCGGTACCAGAGGTAGATCGCGAAGCCCGCGAACACGACCCACTCGACGGCGTAGAAGATGTTGAGCCAGTTGAACTCGGTCGACTGCTCGGGCGCCGGCGAGTAGATCGCCTCGAGCCCTGGTGCGGGCTCGGCCGCCGTGACGTAGCCGAAGTACACCGGGCGGTCGTCGTAGTCGGCCCACACGTTGATGAGCTGCGCGACCGCGAGCGACCGCATGAGGAACGGGTCTTCGTCGTCTGCCGGATTGACGGGCGCCTCGCTCGGCAGGAACCGACCGACGAAGCTCACCGTCTCGCCGGCGTCGACGGTGTCGTCGAAGCGGTCGGCCGCGGCCGCAGCGGTCTCCTCGTCGGCGGCCCAGCCGATGGCGACCGGCAGGCCGCCCTCCGCGGCATCCGAGACCTCGAGGTGGGCGACCACCCACCAGCCCGAGGCGCCGTCGTTGCGCCGGTCGGCGAGGATCACCGTGTCACCGGGCACGAACGATCCCGTGACCTCGACCATCTGGCCCGTCACCGCCTGCTCGGTCGGCGAATCGGGCTCGGCGACGCCGTCGAAGGGGCGCAGCTCCTCCGTCGGGTGCTCGACGACGACGGCCTGCTCGACCGCCCGTTCGAGCTGCCACTGCCCGAGCAGCGCGAAGGCCGCGGCGACGCCGAGGGCGGCGAGGAGCGCGAGCACCCAACGGGGCCGCAGCATCATGCGCAGGGTGGCGCGACGGGACTCGGCTGACACGATCGTCAAGCCTACCCGCGCGAGCCTGTGCTCCCGCCCCCGGTGGTGTGCCCCCGGGGTCGAGGAGCGCCGACGCGCAGCGCCGACGCGCGTGGAGACCTTCGTCGCGCCGAGTGTTCAGTCGACCTTCACGATGTCGGGGGCCTCGAGCCGCACGCGGTCGGCCGACTCGTCGTCGGGCTGCTCCTGCGAGGCGCGCTCGGCGGCGACCCGTTCGAGGTAGCGCTCGACCTCGAGCGTCTCGCGCGCCGCGTCCCAGCCGAGCACCCCGGCCATGAGCTTCGCCGCGACGGGCGCGGCCGAGACGCCCCTGTCCCATGCCTCGATCGAGATGCGGGTGCGCCGGGCGAGCACGTCGTCGAGGTGCAGCGCCCCCTCGTGCGAGGCCGCGTAGACGACCTCGGCACCGAGGTAGTCGTCTGCGCCGGGCAGCGGCTCGCCGAGCTCGGGGGTCTCGCGGATGAGGTCGAGCAGCTCGTCGGTCAACGTGCCGTAGCGGTTCAGGAGGTGCTCGATGCGCACCTTGTGCACGTCGAAGGCGCGGGCGATCTTGCCGCGCTTGTTCCACGCGGCCTGGTAGCCCTCGGCGCCGAGCAGCGGGATGTCCTGCGTCGTCGAGGCGGGGATCTTGCCGTCGAGCGCGTCGACGGCCGCGTCGATCGCGTCCTTCGCCATGACCCGGTACGTCGTCCACTTGCCGCCCGCGATGACCACGAGCCCCGGCACCGTGTGCGCGACGAGGTGCTCGCGCGAGAGCTTCGAGGTCTGGTCGCTCTCGCCGGCGAGCAACGGGCGGAGCCCCGCGTACACGCCCTCGACGTCCTCGCGGGTGAGCGGGATGGACAGCACCCCGTTGACGTGCTCGAGCAGGTAGTCGATGTCAGCGGCGGTCGCCGCCGGGTGGGCCTTGTCGAGGTTCCAGTCGGTGTCGGTCGTGCCGATGAGCCAGTGACGCCCCCAGGGGATGATGAACAGCACGCTCTTCTCAGTGCGGAAGATCATGCCCATCGCCGACTGGATGCGGTCGCGCGGCACCACCAGGTGGATGCCCTTCGACGCCCGCACCTTGAAGGTGCCGCGTTCGCCGACCATGCGCTGGGTGTCGTCGGTCCACACGCCGGTCGCGTTCACGACCTGCTTCGCACGGATCTCGAAGTGCTCGTCGGTCTCGAGGTCGTGCGCCTGGACGCCGACGACCCGCTCCCCCACCTTGATGAAGCCGACGACCTTCACCCGGCTCGCGACGTGGGCGCCGTAGAAGCTCGCGGTGCGCGCGAGGGATGCCACGTAGCGGGCGTCGTCGACCTGGGCGTCGTAGTACGTCAGCCCGCCGATGAGCGCGTTCGGGGCGAGCGACGGGATGGCCCGCTGCACCTGCCGCTTCGAGAGGTGCCGGTGGTGCGGCACTCCGGGCGGCCTGCCGCCCGTGTAGCTGAAGATGTCGTAGAGCAGCATGCCCGCGCCGATGTAGCAGCGTTCGATGACGCGCGTCTTCAGCGGGTAGAGGAACCGGACGGGCTTCACGAGGTGCGGTGCGATGCGCTGCAGGAGGAGCCCGCGCTCGATGAGCGCCTCGCGCACGAGGCGGAAGTCGAGCTGTTCGAGATAGCGGATGCCGCCGTGCACGAGCTTCGACGAGCGGCTCGAGGTGCCCGAAGCCCAGTCGCGGGCCTCGAGGAGTCCGGTGGAGAGCCCCCGGGTGACGGCGTCGAGCGCCGCCCCGGTGCCGACGATGCCGCCGCCGACGACGAGGATGTCGAGCTCTTTCTCCTTGAGTCGAGCGATCGCTGCGGCCCGTTCTTCAGGGCCGAGCTTCTGCGACCGCGTGACCGACTTCTTGTTCGCCGTCGTCGTCTTGCTCGCCATCGTGCACCCCATCCCCGCGGCCTCGTGGCTGGGCCGCGTGATCCGTTTCCACGCTACCCGAGTGCCCCCCGCCGGTCGAGGGTCTTGCGGCTACGACCCGAGGTACGGCTCGACGATCACTTCCACCCGCTGGAACTCCTTGAGGTCGGAGTACCCGGTGGTCGCCATCGAGCGGCGCAGCGCGCCGACGAGGTTCGCGGTGCCGTCGGCGGCCGGGGCCGGGCCGTAGAGCACCTCTTCGAGGGGCGCGACCTGACCGACGTGCACGCGGCGGCCGCGCGGCAGCTGCGGGTGGTGCGCCTCGGCGCCCCAGTGGTAGCCGCCGCCCGGGGCATCCGTCGCGCGGGCGAGCGCCGCACCGAGCATGACCGCGTCGGCGCCGCAGGCGATCGCCTTCACGATGTCGCCGCCCGTGCCGACGCCGCCGTCGGCGATGACGTGCACGTATCGGCCGCCCGACTCGTCGAGGTAGTCGCGACGGGCGCCGGCGACGTCGGCGACCGCGGTCGCCATGGGGGCGTGGATGCCGAGGGTCGCGCGGGTGGTCGAGGCGGCGCCGCCGCCGAAGCCGACGAGCACGCCGGCCGCGCCCGTGCGCATGAGGTGGAGCGCGGCCGTGTAGGTCGCTGCACCGCCGACGATGACGGGCACGTCGAGCTCGTAGATGAACTTCTTGAGGTTCAGCGGCTCCTGGTTCTTCGACACGTGCTCCGCCGACACCGTGGTGCCGCGGATGACGAAGAGGTCGACGCCCGCGGCGACCACGGTGCCGTAGAGCTCCTGGGTGCGCTGCGGCGAGAGCGCGGCAGCGACGGTGACGCCTGCTGCACGGATCTCGGCGATGCGCGCCGTCACGAGCTCGGGCTTGATCGGCTCGGAGTAGAGCTGCTGCATGCGCTCGGTCGCCCGGTCGGCCGGGAGGCTGCGGATCTCGGCGAGCACGGGCGCCGGGTCCTCGTAGCGCGTCCAGAGGCCTTCGAGGTCGAGCACGCCGAGACCACCGAGCTTGCCCATCATGATCGCCGTCTGCGGCGACACGACCGAGTCCATCGGCGCCGCGAGGAACGGGATGTCGAACTGGTAGGCGTCGATGGCCCAGCCGACCGAGACGTCTTCGGGGTCGCGCGTGCGCCGGCTCGGCACGATCGCGATGTCGTCGAATGCGTATACGCGCCGGCCCCGCTTGGAGCGGCCGATCTCGATCTCTTGGCTCACCGTCCCAGCCTACCGGTCGCGCCGGGAAGCGCCCGGATCCTCGGCGTCCCGCGGCTCAGCGGCCGACCTGGTGTCGGGCACGAGCCGGGCGGCGACCTCCCTGGCGAGCGCGTCGGGACGCTCGTCCGGTGCCGCGTCGATCGCGCCCGAGTTCCAGAGCGTGGCGAATCCGTGCACGATCGACCAGGCGGCGAGGCGGTCGGCGCGGGCATCGCCGAGGGCGCGGCCCGCGCCGGTGGCGAGGAAGGCTCCGGCCCGCTCGCGCGCGGCCTCGAGTGCGGGGTCGCCTGGGCGCAGCAGCTCGGTGCGGAACATCACCGCGAACCGGCCGGGTTCATCGTTCGCGAAGCGCACGTAGGCGACGCCGGCCTCGACGAAGTCGGCGCCCGCGGCCGCGAGCGCGTCGGCGAGGCGCTCGAAGCCGTCGGCGGCGATCGCGGTGAGCAGGCCCGAGCGGTCGCCGAAGTGGTGCGCGGGCGCGGCGTGCGAGACACCGGCGCGTCGCGCGAGGTCGCGGAGGCTGAGCGCATCGACGCCCCGCTCGTCGATCGCGTCCGCCGCCTCGTCGATGAGCGTCTCGCGGAGCCGGCCGTGGTGGTACGCCATGCGCCAAGCGTAGAACCGAGAACTAGTCATTGACAAGTTCAGTATCCGCGCCTATCTTGACAGTGACAAGTTCACGTGATGGGAGTCTCCGATGCACCGCACTCCGAGCAACGCACCCGCGCTCGACGACGCACGGGTCGGCCGTGCCGCCCAGGCCACGCCGACCGCGCGCGGCCCCTGGGCGAGAACCTTCCTCTCTCCCGTGCCGATCGCCTTCGCCGTCGGCGTCGCCGCGACCGCCCTCCTCGGCGCACTCGGCGTGCCTGCGCTCGGCACGTGGCCGGCCTGGCTCACCGGCGGCCTCGTCCTGATGTTCCTCATGGGCGCCGTCGGCCGGCTCGTCCCGGCCGTGCGCGCCGAGCTCGTCGCGATGGTGCCGCCGCGACTGCCCCGGCCCGAGCTCATCGTCGCGGCCACCGGTGTGCTCGAGGTCGCCGGCGCCATCGGGCTGCTGGTCCCGCCGACGCATCGGCTGGCCGCACTGTGCCTCGCGCTGCTGCTCGTGGCGGTGTTCCCCGCGAACGTGCACGCCGCCCGATCGAGCAGCGACGCCTCGCCGCTCCTGCCGCGCACGATCGAGCAGCTCGTGTTCGTCGGCGCCTGCCTCGCCGTCGCGTTCGCCTGAGCGAACGCGACGGCGACGGCCTCCGCGGCGACCCCGTCAGCGCACCCGCTGCACCCGCCCCTCGTCCCACACCGGGGCATCCGTCTCGACGACCTCGCCCGACTCGGCGAACACGACGAACCGGTCGAAGCTGCGCGTGAACCAGCGGTCGTGCGTCACCGCGAGCACCGTGCCGTCGAAGCGTTCGAGCGCCGCTTCGAGCGCCTCGGCCGAGACCAGGTCGAGGTTGTCGGTCGGCTCGTCGAGGAGGAGCAGCGTCGCCCCCGAGAGTTCGAGGATGAGGATCTGCATCCGCGCCTGCTGCCCGCCGGAGAGCTGTTCGAAGTTCTGCAGCGCTGCGCCCGCGAGCCCGTAGCGGTCGAGCGCGGAGCTCGCCGCCTCGCGCGCCATGCCGTCGCGGTTCGCGTCGCCCCGGTGCAGGATGTCGAGGAGCGTCCGCCCTCGGAACTCGGGGTGCTCGTGGTTCTGCGCGAACCAGCCGGGCACGACCCGCGCGCCGAGCACCGCCCGGCCCTCGTGCGGCACCCGCACGAGCGTCTCGCCCACGCTCGTGACGTGCCCGAGGGTGCGGTCGGGCTCGGTGCCGCCGCCCGCGAGCAGCCGCAGGAAATGCGACTTGCCCGAGCCGTTCGAGCCGAGCACCGCGACCCGGTCGCCGTACCAGACCTCGAGGTCGAACGGCCGCATGAGCCCGGTCAGCTCGAGCCCCTCGCACACGATCGCCCGCTTGCCGGTGCGGGCGCCGCGCAGGCGCATCGACACCGCCTGCGACGGCGGCCGCTCCTCGGGAGGGCCGGCCTCCTCGAACTTCGTGAGCCGCGTGGTGGCCGCCTTGTACGCGGCCGCCATGTCGGAGTTGTACTTCGCCTTCTCGCGCATGCGCAGCACGAGCGCCTTGAGCGCGAGGTGCTGCTCGTCCCAGCGGCGGCGCAGCTCGTCGAGGCGGGCGAAGCGATCGTCGCGGGCGGCGTGATACCCCTCGAAGCTGCCGCCGTGCACCCAGGCCGTGTTGCCTGCTGCGCCGAGCTCGATCGTGACGATGCGATCGGCCGCGCGCGCGAGCAGTTCGCGGTCGTGCGAGACGAGCAGCACCGTCTTCTGCGTCTGGCGCAGCTGCTCCTCGAGCCAGCGCTTGCCCGGCACGTCGAGGGAGTTGTCGGGCTCGTCGAGGAGGAGCACCTGCTCGGGCCCTCGGAGCAGCGCCTCGAGCGCGAGCCGCTTCTGCTCGCCGCCCGACAGGGTCGAGAGCTCGCGCCACTTCGCACGCTCGAACGGGATGCCGAGGGCCGCGAGCGTGCAGTGGTCCCACACGACCTCCTGCTCGTAGCCGCCGGCCTCGGCGTAGTCGGCGAGCGCGGTCGCGTACCGCATCTGCGCCTCGGTGTCGTCGTGCTCGATGAGGGCGTTCTCGGATGCCTCGAGCTCGAGTGCGGCGGCCCTGATGCGTGCGGGCGCCACCGAGACGAGCAGGCCCGCGACCGTGGCATCCGTGCCCTCGATCGTCTGGCCGCTGCCGACGAACTGATCCATGACGCCGAGGCCGCCGTCGACCTGAACGCTGCCCTCGTCGGGCTTGAGCTCGCCGCGGATGATCCGCAGCAGGGTCGACTTGCCCGCGCCGTTCGCGCCGATGAGCGCGGTCGTCGCGCCGTCCGTGACGCGGAACGCGAGGCGTGCGAGCAGCGGCCGCCCGTCGGGGAGCGAGAAGGAGACGCCGTTGACGTCGATGAAGCCCATGGCCTGAAGTCCGATCGGTCTGCGGCCGTGCTCGGGACTCCCGCGGCCGCGCCGCCCGATGGGCAGCCGACCAGACTACAAGCTCAGCGCACTCCCCTGCCAGCGCCCCTGCCATCGGCGGGCGTTCTGCGGCAAGCTGGAGGCATGCATCGCATCGCAGCCGAGCCCCTCGACGCCCTCCGCCACCGCACGAGCGCGAAGTGGCGCCTGTACGACGCCGACGTGCTGCCGCTGCCCGTCGCCGAGATGGACTACCCGCTCGCCGAGCCGATCGCGGCGGCCCTGCACGCGGCCGTCGACCGCTCCGACACCGGGTACGCGGCGGGCAGCCGCGGTGTCGCGGAGGCCTTCGTCCCGTTCGCGGCCGACCGCTTCGGCTGGGAGGTCGACCCGGCGCGCGTGACCTGCACCGGCGACGTCGCGATGGGGCTCGTCGAGACCCTCCGGCAGGTCACCGAACCCGGCGACGGCGTCGTCATCACCCCGCCGATCTATCCCCCGTTCTTCGACATCGTCACCGAGGCATCCTGCGCCGTCGTCGAGGTGCCCATGCGCGGCGGCATCGACGAGGGCTGGGCGCTCGACCTCGAGGCCGTCGACGCCGCGTTCGCGGCGGGTGCGCGGGCGATGCTGCTCTGCAACCCGCACAACCCGATCGGCCACGTGCCGCCGCGCGACGATCTCGCCGCCCTCGCCGAACTCGCGGCGAAGCACGGCGCGACGATCGTCTCCGACGAGGTGCACGGCCCCCTCGCGCAGCCCGGCACCGGGTACACGCCGTTCCTCACGGTCTCCGACGCCGCCCGCGAGCACGGGGTGACGGTGACGGCGGCGTCGAAGGCGTTCAACCTCGCCGGCCTCAAGGCGGCGATGGTCGTCACCGCCTCCGAGCGCGGCGACGCGGTGCGCCGGGCGTTCCCGTACGAGGTCGAGTGGCGCATGAGCCAGTTCGGGTCGATCGCCTCGATCGCCGCGTTCCGCGAGGGCGCGCACTGGCTCGACGGGGTGCTCGCGAGCCTCGACGACAACCGGCGGCTGCTCGCCGAGCTCCTCGCCGACGAGCTCCCCGGCGTGCGCTACCGCGTCCCCGACGCCACCTACCTCGGCTGGCTCGACCTCAGCGCGCTCGGCTGGGGCGACGACCCCGCGGCGTACGCCCTCGAGCACGCCCGCGTCGCCCTCGGCATCGGCCCCCAGTTCGGAGCCGAGGTCGGGCGCGGCCACGTGCGGGTCAACTTCGCCTGCACGCCCGAGGTGCTCGGCGAGGCCGTCACGCGGCTCGCCGACGCGGCGCGCTGAGCGCCGCAGACGCCGAAGGGCGGCACGGTCGGAACCGTGCCGCCCTCCTCGCGTGAGAACTCAGCGCGTGTAGTTCGGCGCCTCGACGACGATCTGCACGTCGTGCGGGTGCGACTCCTTCAGGCCCGCGGGCGTGATCCGCACGAAGCGGCCCTTGGTCTTCAGCTCCTCGATGGTGCGCGCGCCGACGTAGAACATCGACTGGCGGAGGCCGCCGATGAGCTGGTACGCGACGGCCGAGAGCGGGCCGCGGTACGGCACCTGACCCTCGATGCCCTCGGGGATGAGCTTGTCATCGGTGGGCACGTCGGCCTGGAAGTAGCGGTCCTTCGAGTACGAGGTCTTCTTGCCGCGGGTCTGCATCGCGCCGAGCGAGCCCATGCCGCGGTACGCCTTGAACTGCTTGCCGTTCTGGAAGACGAGCTCGCCCGGGCTCTCGGCGGTGCCCGCGAGCAGCGAACCGAGCATGACGGTGTCGGCGCCGGCGACGAGCGCCTTCGCGATGTCGCCCGAGTACTGCAGACCGCCGTCGGCGATGAGCGGCACCCCGACGGGCTTCGTCGCCTTGGATGCCTCGTACACGGCCGTGACCTGCGGCACGCCGACACCGGCGACGACGCGGGTCGTGCAGATCGAGCCCGGCCCGACGCCCACCTTCACGGCGTCCGCGCCGGCCTCGACGAGCGCCTTGGCGCCCTCGTAGGTCGCGACGTTGCCGCCGATGACGTCGATGTGCGCGAAGCTCGGGTCGGCCTTCAGCCGCCGGATGATGTCGAGCACACCGGCCGACTCGCCGTTGGCGGTGTCGACGACGATGACGTCGACGCCGGCGTCGCGCACGGCCTCCGCGCGCTCCCAGGCCTCGCCGAAGAAGCCGATGGCCGCGCCGACGCGGAGGCGCCCCTCGCTGTCCTTCGTGGCGTTCGGGTACTGCTCGGACTTGTCGAAGTCCTTGACGGTGATGAGGCCGGTGAGGTGGCCCTCGTCGTCGACGAGGGGCAGCTTCTCGACCTTGTGCTCGGCGAAGATCGCGAGCGCCTCGTCGGGGTTCATGCCGACGCGGCCCGTGATGAGCGGCATCTTCGTCATGACGTCGCTGACCTTCGTCGTCGGCTTCTCGAAGTCGGCGACGAAGCGCATGTCGCGGTTCGAGATGATGCCGACGAGCTTGCCCGCCTCGTCGACGACCGGCAGCCCGCTGACGCGGTACGTGGCGCACAGCGCGTCGACGTCGGCCACAGAGGCATCCGGCGTCGTGGTGACCGGGTTGGAGACCATGCCCGACTCGCTGCGCTTGACCCGGTCGACCATCTCGGCCTGATCGGCGATCGAGAGGTTGCGGTGCAGGATGCCGATCCCGCCCTGGCGCGCCATGGCGATCGCCATGCGCGACTCGGTGACGGTGTCCATCGCGGCCGACAGGAGCGGCGTCGCGACGGTGATGCGACGTGTGAGCCTCGAGCTCGTGTCGGCGTCGCTCGGGATCACGTCGGTGTGACCGGGCAGGAGGAGGACGTCGTCGTACGTGAGTCCTGTGAATCCGAACGGATCTGCCTGATCCATGACTTCCCTTCGTGTCGAATGAGGCCGCGCGCAACGCATGTTCGGCGACTCGGCGGTGCATCAATGTTAAGCGAGTTTGCACGCGAGGCATTCCCCGGATAACAATCGAGGGCCTGTTGTGCCCATGTCGGAAACACATGGGACATAATCGGCACGTACCGTCGACGACGTCGTCAACGGGAAAGGATCGGTCCCGGAGGTCCACTCGGCCTTCGGTGACCCCTTGGAGGTGCAGTGGAACCCACGAGAACAGTCCAGACACGCTCTCGCGGGAGGTGGATTCTCCTCCTCGGAATACTTCTGTCCGCACTCACTCTGTCCGGCATCGCAGCGTCCCCTGCGATGGCGGAGGATGGGAGTACGGCCTCGGAGTCCGAGGAGTTCGAATACCACTTCCGCGGAAACGTGCAATACAACGGCGAGCCGCTCGAAGGAGTGCTCATCACCGTCGAAGGAAACGGCTTCGAAGCCGAGACCGAGACGGATGCCGACGGCCGTTGGGAGATCGGCGTGCCCGAGAAGGCCACCTACGAGGTGAGCCTCGACGAGGACACGCTGCCGAAGGGTGTGGTCGTCGCCGAGGGCGGCGCGACCCGTGAGGCCGAGTTCGGCCTCACGAAGAACGCCTCGGTGAACTTCTTCCTCGGCGAAGGCACCCGCGTGACGGTGAGCTTCTTCGACCAGTTCGCGCAACGATTGTTCAACGGCATCAACTTCGGTCTGCTGCTGGCCCTCGCCGCGATCGGCCTCTCGCTGATCTTCGGCACCACGGGGCTCTCGAACTTCGCGCACGCCGAGCTCATCACCTTCGGTGCGCTCATGGTGCTCACCTTCGGGGTGAACCTCGGGTGGCCGCTGTGGGCTGCGATCGGCATCGCGCTGCTGCTCAGCGCGGCCTTCGGCTGGGGGCTCGACGCCGCCATCTGGAAACCGCTGCGCAAGAAGGGCGTCGGCGTCATCCAGCTCATGATCGTGAGCATCGGCCTCTCGCTCGCGCTGCGGTACACGTACCAGTTCTTCTACGGCGGTTCGACGAGCCAGCTTCCCGGCGCCACGCTGCCGAGCGACATCCGCATCGGGCCCATCGCCCTCTCGTGGGTCGACCTCCTGAGCATGGGCGTCAGCATCGTGGTGCTTCTCGCGGTCGCGTTCTTCCTGCTGCGCACCCGCATCGGCAAGGCGACCCGCGCGGTCTCCGACAACGCGAGCCTCGCCTCCGCGAGCGGCATCGACGTCGACGGCGTCATCCGCATCGTCTGGGTGCTCGGCGCGCTGCTCGCGGGCCTCTCGGGCATCCTCTGGGCGTACTTCCGCCCGGGCGTCAGCTGGGACATGGGCTTCCAGATCCTGCTGCTCGTCTTCGCCGCGGTCACCCTCGGCGGTCTCGGCACCGCGTTCGGCGCTCTCGTCGGCTCGCTCATCGTGGGCGTGTTCGTGGAGCTGTCGACGCTGTGGCTGCCGAGCGACATGAAGTACGTAGGCGCCTTGGTCATCCTGATCCTGGTGCTGTTGTTCCGGCCGCAGGGCATCCTCGGCCGTCGAGAGCGAATCGGATAAGGAGGGGACGACCATGATCGACTGGGGAGCAATCTTCGGAAACGCGGCCGTCGAGCTGATCAGCCCGACGACAGCCGCCTACGCGCTCGCCGCGCTGGGTCTGGCGATCCACTTCGGCTTCACCGGCCTGCTGAACTTCGGCCAGGCGGGATTCATGCTGCTCGGCGCCTACGGCTACGCCATCCCGGCGCTGAAGCTCGGCTGGCCCTGGTGGGCCTGCCTGCTGAGCGCCCTGCTGGCCTCTGTGGTGTTCGCGCTCATCCTCGGTATTCCGACACTGAGGCTCCGCGCGGACTATCTCGCGATCGTGACGATCGCCGCGGCAGAAGTGCTCCGGCTGGTGTTCACGACCAACGAGTTCCAGCCGGTGACCGGCTCGGCGAACGGACTCTCCGAGTTCCAGGCCGGCCTGCTCGAGTTCAACCCGTTCCCGCCCGGGCGCTACGGCTTCGGCCCGTGGGTGTTCGACAACCGGGTGTGGTTCTTCCTCGTGCTCGGCTGGATCGTCGTGGCGCTCGCCGCGCTGCTCACCTGGCTCCTGATGCGCAGCCCGTGGGGCCGCGTCATCAAGGGCATCCGCGAAGACGAGGACGCCGTGCGCTCGCTCGGCAAGAACGTCTACTCGTACAAGATGCAGAGCCTCATCCTCGGCGGACTCTTCGGTACGCTCGCCGGCATCATCTTCGTGATGCCGCGCGCGGTCGTGCCGTCGTACTTCCAGCCGACGCTGACCTTCATGGTCTACGCCATCCTGCTGCTCGGCGGCGCCGCGACCATCCTCGGACCGATCGTCGGTTCGATGGTGTTCTGGGTGCTCCTCTCGTTCTTCTCGGGCTTCATCTCCCGAGCGGTCGAGGCCGGCTGGTTCCCCTTCATGACCCAGGTGCAGGCCGGTCAGCTCCGCTTCATCCTTGTCGGCATCGCGATCATGCTGATCGTCATATTCATGCCGCAGGGCCTCCTCGGAAATCGGAAGGAGCTGGCTTTTGTCAAGTGATGCCACTCCCACGTCCAAGCCGGTGAAGACCACCGGTCTCCACGTCGGCGATGCCGCACCGGGCGTCAAGAAGCACGACCCGATCCTCATCGCCGACGGCGTCAAGCGCACCTTCGGCGGCCTCACCGCCGTCGACGTCGAGCACGTCGAGATCCCGCGGGGCGCCATCACGGCGCTCATCGGCCCGAACGGCGCCGGCAAGACGACCTTCTTCAACCTGCTGACGGGCTTCGACAAGCCCGACACGGGCACCTGGTCCTTCGACGGGCGCGCGCTCGCGCACGTCCCGGCGTACCGGGTGGCGCGCATGGGCCTGATCCGCACGTTCCAGCTCACGAAGTCCCTCGGCCTCCTCTCGGTCATGGACAACATGAAGCTCGGCGCGAAGGATCAGGTCGGCGAGAACCTCTTCCGCTCCCTCATCCCCTCGCTCTGGCGCAAGCAGGACGCGGAGATCGAGGAGCGGGCGCTCGAGATCCTCAACCGCTTCAAGCTCGATGCGAAGAAGGACGACTACGCGGCGAGCCTGTCGGGCGGCCAGCGCAAGCTCCTCGAGATGGCGCGCGCGCTCATGAGCAGCCCGACGCTCGTCATGCTCGACGAGCCGATGGCCGGTGTGAACCCGGCGCTGACGCAGTCGCTGCTCGACCACATCCTCAACCTCAAGGCCGAAGGCATGACCGTGCTCTTCGTCGAGCACGACATGCACATGGTCCGGCACATCGCCGACTGGGTGATCGTGATGGCCGAGGGCAAGGTCGTCGCCGAAGGCGACCCGCACTCGGTCATGGAGGACCCGGCGGTGATCGACGCCTACCTCGGCGCCCACCACGACGCCGACCTCGGTTCGACCGACACCGGTCACGTCGAAGCACTGAAGGAGCTCATCGATGACGAACAGTAGCCCTGCCCCGTCCGTCGCCGAGCCGCCCGCCGGTGACCTCGTCGTCGAGGTGCGCGACGTCACCGCCGGGTACCTGCCGGGCGTGAACATCCTCAACGGATGCTCGCTCACGGCTGCCCAGGGCGAACTCATCGGCATCATCGGCCCGAACGGCGCCGGCAAGTCGACGCTGCTGAAGTCGATCTTCGGCCTTGTGAAGGTCCGCGATGGCGGCATCTTCCTCCACGGCGAGGAGATCACGAACCTCAAGGCGAACAAGCTCGTCGCCCAGGGCGTCGGGTTCGTGCCGCAGACGAACAACGTGTTCCCCTCGCTCACCATTCAGGAGAACCTCGAGATGGGCATCTTCCTGAAGCCCAAGGGGCTGAAGGAGCGCCTCGAGTTCGTCACCGAGATCTTCCCCGAGCTCGGCAAGCGGCTCGGCCAGCGGGCGGGCTCGCTGTCGGGCGGTGAACGTCAGATGGTCGCCATGTCGCGCGCGCTCATGATGGGGCCGCACGTGCTGCTCCTCGACGAGCCGAGCGCCGGCCTCTCCCCGGTGCGTCAGGACGAGGCGTTCCTCCGGGTGAAGGAGATCAACCGGGCCGGCGTCACGACGATCATGGTCGAGCAGAACGCCCGCCGCTGCCTGCAGATCTGCGACCGCGGCTACGTGCTCGACCAGGGTCGCGACGCCTACACCGGCACGGGCCGCGAACTGCTCAACGACCCGAAGGTGATCGGCCTGTACCTCGGCACCCTCGGTCAAGACGAGGAGTAACCCGGCAGAATACGGCGAAGGGGCGGATGCTACGGCACCCGCCCCTTCGTCGTTCCCGGGTGCGCTGCCCCGACCCGCCCGCAGCGCGGCCGCTCGATGCACAGAGCCAGGATGCACCGTCCGCTCCCCGCCGCGCGTCGCGCATCGCGGGGCGGGGAGCGGACGTCGCGCGCCGACCGTACGGCGCTGCGGCCGCACGGCGCTGCGTCCGCAGCATCCTGAACGAGGCACGCCGTACCCGCTGTCGGCGCCGTGGTACGCCCCCCCAGGCCGCGAGACCGCGCTCGCCCGCTCTGCCCGCCCCCGTCCCGCCCCGCACCGCCCAGCCCTGGCCCGCCCACGGGCTTGCCACAGGGCACAGCAGCCCGCCAGACGGTGCAGCACCCACGACCCGGGGCAACAAACTCCCGGGCATACGGAAAGGGCCCCGGCCGAAGCCGGGGCCCTTCACGTCAAGCGCTTGGATCAGCCGTCGCCGATGCGCTCATAGGTGTTGTCGTCGAGGTACTGGAAGATACCGATCGTCGCCTCGGTGGGGTCGCCGTTCTCGTCGAACGTGATCGGACCGGACGGGCCGTCGTAGTCGATCTGCTGACCCTCGGCGAGGAGCGCGATGCCCTCTTCGTACGTGGTGACCTTCTCGCCGTTGCCGATGCCGCCCGAGACCTGCTGGAGGTACTTGGCGATCTCTGCACCGTCGGTGCTGTTGGCCGCGTAGGCCGCCAGCGCGAGCAGCACCACGGCGTCGTAGGACTCGGCCGCGTAGCTGTAGTCGGTCAGGTCGGGGTCGATGCCGAGCAGGCGGTCGGTGAAGTCACCGAGCGTGCCCGTGTCGAGACCCGGCAGCGTGCCCTTCGAGCCGGCCACGAGGCCCGGAGCGAAGTCGGCGCTGTAGTCGGACAGGTTGCCGTCGACGAAGTACAGCTGGTCGCCGGGGTAGCCCGAGCCGACCAGGGCCGGCGTGATGATCTTGGCCTGGTCGAACGTGACCAGCGCGATCGCGTCGGGGTTGGCCGCCGTGACCTCGGCGATCTGCGCGTCGAAGCTCGAGTCGCCCTCGTTGAAGAGCGCCTCGGCGACGACCTCGCCACCGGCCGCCTCGAAGGCGTCCTTGGTGAACTGCGCGAGACCGGTGCCGTACGAGTCGTTCAGCACGATGAGGCCGAGCGTCGCGTTGCCGTCTTCGGCGATCAGGTTGCCGAGCACCTCGCCCTGCAGCACGTCGGACGGAGCCGTGCGCCAGTACAGGCCGTTGTCGTTGTAGTCGGTGAAGTCGGCCGAGGTGTTCGCGGGCGAGAACTGGATGACGCCCGCAGCCACGATCTGGTCGATGACGGTCTTCGAGACGCCCGACGATGCGGCGCCGATGATGGCCGAGACGTCCTGCGAGAGGAGGTCGGTCACCGAGACGGTCGCGGTGTCGGTCGTGGTGTCGCCCGAGTCGCGGTAGACGACCTCGACGGCGAGGCCCGAGTCGACCGCGTTGACGTCGTCGGCACCGAGCTGGACGCCGGCCTCTTCGGGCGGGCCGAGGAACGCGAGCGCACCACTCTGCGGGAGGATCGTTCCGAGCTTGAGCGCGAGGTCGCGCTCTCCCTCGGCGATGGGCAGGGCGTCGCCGGCGTCCGCTGCCGGTTCTTCGGATTCGGCGGGGGCCGGGGTACCCGTGCTGCACGCGGTGAGGAGAAGGGCACTGACGCCGGCGATGGCGATGCCCGTCCAGGCTGCGCGAGCCGAGCGCGTGGCCGAGGCCTTCGCGAAAACGCTCATGTTGCTCCTTGGGACTGAAGGAATTGGTACACAATGCAGCGCCGTGGTGACGCCGTTGTCTGACAGTATTCCGGGGCATCCGCAGAAACAAGGGAACCCGGTCACAACCCGGTAACACCCGCCGGATCGTTACCGCTTCGACATTCTGGAGGGGTTCTGCGCACGGAATCCGCGTCATCCGGCGTCATCGTGCGCGGAATCCGCACACTCGCCGACGACTCAGACCGGCTCGGCGACCACCCGTTTGGGGGCCTTGCGGGCGTTGCGCAGCATGTCCACGGTGAGCACCGCGAGGGCGGCCCACACGAGGGCGAAGCCGATCCAGCGCTCGAGCGGCATCGGCTCGCCGAGCACCACGACGCCCACGAGGAACTGGATGAACGGCGCGAAGTACTGGATGAACCCCATGTAGATGAGCGGGAGCCGTCGCGACGCGGCCGCGAAGAGGAGGAGCGGCACCGCCGTCACGGCACCGGCGCAGAGCAGGAGCACCGTGTGCCAGGCCCCCTCCGTGCCCATCGTGAGCCCGGTCGTCGCGGCGACCCACCACAGTTGTACGGCGGCGAGCGGCGCGAGCCAGAGGGTCTCGAGCGTGAGCCCCGAGACGGCGTCGACGCGGGCGCCGACGCGCTTCTTGATGAGGCCGTAGAAGCCGAAGGAGAACGCGAGCAGCAGCGCGATCCACGGGAACTGCCCGTGACCGACCGCGAGCACGACGACGGCGCCGATCGAGATGCCGACGGCGACCCACTGCGTCGTGTTCAACCGCTCGCGCAGCACGAGCACCCCGAGGAACACGGTCACGATCGGGTTGATGAAGTAGCCGAGCGAGGCCTCGACGACCTGCCCGGAGGTGGCGGCGAAGACGTAGGTCTGCCAGTTCACGTAGATGAGCGCACCCGCAGCGCCCATCGTGAACAGCACCCGCCGATCGCGCAGCAGCGCGAGGAAGGCGTCCCAGCCGCGCGTCACGGTGATGAGGAGGGCGCAGAAGACGAGGGAGAGCAGGATGCGCCAGGCGACGATCTCGAGCGAGCCGGTCGGCGCGAGCGCGATGAAGTAGATGGGGAGGAAGCCCCAGAGCACGTAGGAGGAGATCGCGTACCCGAGCCCGGCCCGGTTGATGCCCGAAGGCGACGAGACGTCAGGGCTTGCGGGGCTGGGATTCACCGATACAGACTACGCCCGCGCGCCCCGGCGGCCAACGCCCCCGTGCGGACATGCAGAACGGCCCGGAGGCGAGGCCTCCGGGCCGTTCTGAAAGGTTCGTGTCGCTCAGCGAACGACGACCGCGAGCACGTCGCGAGCCGAGAGGACGAGGAAGTCCTCGCCGCCGAACTTGACCTCGGTGCCACCGTACTTCGAGTAGATCACCTTGTCGCCGACGGCGACGTCGAGCGGCACGCGGTTGCCGTTGTCGTCGATGCGGCCGGGGCCCACGGCCACGACCTCGCCCTCCTGGGGCTTCTCCTTGGCGGTGTCGGGGATCACGAGGCCCGACGCGGTGGTCTGCTCGGCCTCGACCTGCTTGATGACGATGCGATCCTCGAGCGGCTTGATGGAAACCGACACGGTTGCCCCTATCTCTCTGATGAAATACTGTCTTGCGAAGACTGGTTAGCAGCCTCTGAGTGAGAGTGCTAAGCCGAGTCTAGGCGCGTTTTGGCACTCGTGCAACGTGAGTGCCAGTCCGTTCACGGGCGGCGAACACCAGAGGCGGATGCCTCGTGCCGCCGCCGCTCGACGGCCGCCCACGCGTCCGTGCGCGGCGGTGCTAGCGTGGCCGGGTGGAACGCTCAGAGCTCGTCGAACTCCTCTCGCCCGAGGGGCTGCGCCTCCTCGACGGCCTCCCCGAATGGGACTCGAAGGCCGACATCGTGAAGACCGTCGCCGCGCTCCGCAAGCAGGGGCATCCCGCGTCCCTCGTCGCGACGGTGCTGAGCCAGGCGAAGCTGCGCGCCAAGGCCGGCGCCAAGTTCGGCCCGTTCGCCGCCCGCATGCTCTTCACCGAAGCGGGTCTCGAACAGGCGACCCGGCTCCAGGTCGCCGCGCTCCACGCGGGCCGGTTCTCGCGCGCCGGAGTGCGGCACGTCGCCGACCTCGGCTGCGGCATCGGCGGCGACGCGCTCGCGATGGCGGCGATCGACCTCGAGGTCACCGCGGCCGACGCCGACGAGGTCACCGCCGCGATCGCCGCGTACAACCTCACGCCGTTCCCGCAGGCGCGCGTGCTGCACGAGCGCGCCGAGGACGTCGCGCTCGGCGGCATCGGCGGTATCTGGCTCGATCCGGCGCGGCGCACCACCGCGGGCGGCACCACGACGCGCATCGCGGATGCCTCGGCGTACTCGCCGAGCCTCGACTTCGCCTTCGGCCTCGCCGACCGGTTCCCCGTCGGCGTGAAGCTCGGCCCGGGCACCGACCGCGACGTGATCCCCGCGGGCGCCGAGGCGCAGTGGGTGTCGATCGACGGCGACGTGGTCGAGCTCGGCGTCTGGCTCGGCGCGCTCGCGCGCCCCGGCGTCGGGCGCTCAGCGCTCGTCGTCCGCGGTGAGGTCGCGCACGAGCTCGCCGCGGCCGCCGACGCACCCGACGCACCCGACGGGCCGCTCGGCGACTACCTGTACGAGCCCGACGGCGCGGTCATCAGAGCACGTCTGATCGGCGACCTCGCCCGCGCGCACGGCGCGTGGATGCTGAGCCCGGGCATCGCGTACCTCACGGCCGACACCGCGTTCGACTCGCCGTTCGCACGGGGGTTCCGAGTGCTCGATCGCCTTCCCGCCGACGAGCGCGGGTTGCGCCAGGCGCTGCTCGCGCGCGGCGTCGGCACGCTCGAGATCAAGAAGCGCGGCGTCGACGTCGACCCCGCAGCGCTCCGCACGCGCCTGAAGCTGAAGGGTACCGAGCACGCGACGGTCGTGCTCACCCGCGAGCAGGGCCGGCACGTGGCGCTGCTCGTCGAGCGCATCTGAGGCGCGTCGACGGCGGCTCAGGTGGGCAGTGCGCCGAAGACGATCGCGTAGTACCCGATCCAGAGCGACGAGAACACGAGCCCGCCGATGCCGGTGCCGATGCCGATGAAGGCCAGCGTGCGACCGTGCTCCTCGCGGCGGAGGCCGAGCACGCCGAACACGATCGCCGCGATCGAGAGAGGAAGCATCCATCCGACGAACAGCGACGCGGTCGAGCCGATGATGCCCGTGACCGCGGCGACCCAGCTGTAGACGCGGCGCTGCTGCGCTTCCTCGACGACCTCGTACGGGTCGTACTCGGGTCGGTGCACCACGAGCAGCTGGCCGGTCGAGATGCGGCGGAGCTGCCCGGTGTCGACGGGGACGTCGAACTCGCGGACGGCGGGGTCGGCGCGCAGCGTCGGCTCGGCGGGCCGGTACGGGGCCAGGGGGTCGTCGGCCGGATCGACCTCGGGACCGTCGGATTCGGGACCGGCGGATTCGGGCACGTCGGGTTCGGGCACGTCGAGTTCGGGCCCGTCGGATTCGGGCCCGGAACGGCGGTCGGGGGCCTCGCCCTCAGGCGAGACCCCCGCTCGGTCGTTCATGTCGTGCTCAGTAGACGTCGTAGCTGTAGGGGGCGCTCGCGAAGAGCAGCGCCCACAGCACGATCGAGAGCAGGCCCAGGGCGATGCCGATGAAGCCGAGGATGATGCCCGTCAGCCACATGCCCTTCGCCGCGGGCTCCTTGCGCTTGCCGATGAAGCCGAGCACCACGGCCGCGGCCGGGATGAACAGCTGCATGATGCCGCCGACGAACGGGATCCACACGACGGCGAAGCCGCCGACGATGCCGAGGACGCCCGCGACCAGCGAGATGATGCTGTACACCGGCGAGGGCTTGCTCGGCGCAGTGCCGTACGCGCCGTAGCCCGGCTGCGCCGGAGCGCCGTACCCGGGCTGCGCCGGAGCGCCGTACCCGGGCTGCGCCGGAGCGCCGTACCCAGGCTGCGCGGGAGCGCCGTATGCGGGCTGTGCCGGAGCGCCGTATGCGGGCGGCGGAGGCGGCGTCGCCGCTCCGTAGCCTGCGGCGGGCGCGCCGTACGCGGGCGGGGCCGGAGGCGCCGGCGGAGCGGGCGGTGCCGGCGGAGCAGTCGGCGGCACGGGGGCAGCCGGAGGCTCGGGCACCGACGGGACCTCGGGAGTCGAGGCCTCGGGCGCTGCGGCGACCGATTCGGGCTCGCCGCCGACCGGCGCGTCGGGAGCGGCGGCCTCGGCCGCGCCCTCGACCTCGTCGGGAGTGTTCGGATCAGTCATCGGGACATCCTCAATCTGCTCGTGCGGGCGTCGACGCGGCTCAGTACGTGCTGTAGCTCGACGAGAAGCCGCCGGCCGCCGCGAGGCCGATGATCGCGATGATCCAGATCAGGCCGACGACGAGGCCGATGTAGCCGAGCACGAGGCCGGCGATCGCGAGGCCACGGCCCTGCTCGCCCGTCTTCTTGATCTGGCTGAGCGCGATGTGACCGGTGATGACGGCGACGAGCGAGATGAAGAACGCCGACACGAGCGAGACGATCGCGAGCACGTTGGTCTTCGAGGAGGCCGGCGCGGCGTACGCGGGAGCCGCGTAGGCGGGAGCGGCGGGCGCCTGCGGTGCACCGTACGCGGGAGCGGCCGGAGCGGCCGGAGCTGCGGGAGCGGCCGGAGCCGCCGGGGGCACGGCCGGAGCTGCCGGGGGCACGGGCGGAACGGCGCCGGCGGGCTGCTCGGGAAGGTTCGGGTCGGTCACGGTGGTTCCCCTCAGAATGCTGTGTGATCGCGGCCCCTCGGGATGAGGGGACGCACGGGGTACGTCGGAAGGACGTTTGTACCCCGCTGATTTCTCCTCACACTATCGCGAGGAGGGCCGCCTGCACAGGATTCAGGCGTCAGATGACCTGGATGTCGGTGACCGGGAGGGTCGAGTCGGCACCGAAGTCGAGCGACGACGGCGCGTGCCCGTTCATGACGAGCTGCGCCCCGAGCGCCGCGATCATCGCCCCGTTGTCGGTGCAGAGCGAGAGCGGCGGGATGCGCAGCGCGACCCCGGCCGCGGCCGCGCGCTCGGCGGCCACCTCGCGCAGGCGGGCGTTCGCGATGACGCCGCCGCCGAGCAGCAGACGGGGCACGCCGAGCTCGGTGCATGCGGCGATCGCCTTCGAGACGAGGACGTCGACGACCGCCTCGCGGAAGCTCGCGGCGACGTCGGCGACCGGCACCGGCTCGCCCGCCGCCTCGCGCTGCTCCACCCACCGCGCGACGGCGGTCTTGAGCCCCGAGAAGCTGAAGTCGTAGCGGTGCTCGACCAGGTCTTTCGGGCGGGTGAGCCCGCGCGGGAACCGGATCGCCGCAGGGTTCCCGCCGACGGCGGCCCGGTCGATCTCGGGGCCGCCCGGGTAGGGCAGGCCGAGCACGCGGGCGACCTTGTCGAAGGCCTCCCCCGCGGCGTCGTCGATGGTCTCGCCGAGCAGTTCGACGTCGGAGACGAGGTCGCGGACGAGCAGCAGCGAGGTGTGCCCGCCCGAGACGAGCAGCGCGATCGTGGGGGTCTCGAGCGGGTCGGCCGCGTCGAGGAGGTCGGCGCCGACGTGCCCGACGAGGTGGTTCACTGCGTAGATCGGCACCTCGAGCGAGAGGGCCAGCGCCTTCGCCGCGCCGACCCCGACCATGAGCGCCCCGGCGAGCCCCGGACCGCTCGTGACCGCGACGGCGTCGAGCTCGTCGAGCGAGACGGATGCCTCGGCGAGCGCCGCGCGGATCGTCGGGCCGAGCGCCTCGAGGTGCGCACGCGCGGCGACCTCGGGCACGACGCCGCCGTAGCGCGCGTGCTCCTCCATGGAGGAGGCGATGGTGTTGGCGAGGAGCGTCGTCCCACGGACGATGCCGATGCCGGTCTCGTCGCAGGAGGTCTCGATGCCGAGGATGAGGGGTTCACCGGTGTTCATCGGGTCGCCCCTCGGGTCGTGCCGTCGCCGGCGGGGCGGGTGACGGCGGGCGGGACGGCCAGCTGCATCATGACCGCGTCGACCCCGTTGCGGTAGTAGCCGCGTCGCACCCCGATCTCGACGAAGCCGAGCGACTCGTAGAGGGATCGTGCGATGGGGTTGTCGGCGCGCACCTCGAGGAAGAGCTCGGCGATGCCGCGGCGCCGCGATTCGGTGATGAGCGCGTGCATGAGCCCGCGCCCGAGGCCGATGCCCCGCGCGGCGGGGTCGACGGCGATGGTCTGGATGTCGCCCTGATCGCTGCCCGAGGGCGCGAGCAAGCCCGCGTAGCCGAGCAGCGGCGGCCACGTGGCATCCGTCTCGTGATCGACCCCCGCGGATGCCTCGTCGTCGGCCTGCGAGGGATCGATCGCCGTGATCGAACCGGTGCGCGCGGCGAGTTCGTCGTCGACCGCGACGAGGTAGTAGCCGTGGGGGCTCTCGATCTCGCGACGCATCGCGTCCTCGGGCCAGGCATCGTCGACGAACGTCGCACGTTCGAGCTGCATGATCGCGTCGAGATCGGCGAGCCTCGCACGGCGCATGAAGACGCTCACTGGAGCACCCGCTTTCCGGCCGAGGGCGTGACGTCGGGGGCGCGCAGGTAGAGCGGGGCGTCGTCGGCGAGCGGGAGTCGGCCGGCTGCGAACGCGAGTTCGGCGAGGAGGCCGAGCGCGCCGGCCGACACGACGGTCGCCTCGTATCGGATGCCGCGTGGTTCGGGCAGCGCGTCGCGAGGGGCGAGTCCGGGGCCGCTCACGCGCACGGGCAGCCCGTCGTCGTCGAGCCCGTCGAACTCCGAGATCGCGAACTCCCGGCGACGGGCGTCGGTCACGACCTGCAGCGCACCGGTCTCGCCGCCGCGATAGCGCGACCAGGCGATCGCGTCGTGGCTCGGCACGGGAACGAACGGACGCCCGATGCCGAGCGCGAAGGCGTGCGCCGCGGCGATGCCGACCCGGAGGCCGGTGAACGGCCCCGGGCCCATCCCTGCCGCGACGCCGGACAGGCGGCCGGGTTCGATCCGCGCGGCCGCGAGCGCGTCGCGGATGAAGCCGCCGATGACCTCGGCATGGCGCATCGTGTCGTCGGTGCCGGTCTCGGCGAGCACGCGGAGATCGCCGGTCACCGCGTCGCGGTCGACGATCGCGACGCTCGTGCCCGTCGAGGTGTCGATCGCGAGGAGCATGGAGTCAAGCCTAGGCGGTCGCGGCGTAGCGGGTGCCCGCCCAGCGCGGCCCGATGCCGCGCACGCCGACCGTGCGGGGCTCGTCGGCGTCGAGCTCCTCGTCGGAGTCCGAATCGGCGTCGTCGGCGCCGTCGCCGTCGTCGGCGCCGTCGCCGTCGTGCGCCTCGCTCGCGCCGGTCGGGCGCTCGATCACGATCTCGAGCCGCGAGTCGCTGAGCTCCTCGACGATCCCGGCGCCCCACTCGACGACGACGACCGAGTGCGCGATGTCGAGGTCGAGGTCGTCGACGAGCGCGGCCTCCCCGAGGCGGTAGGCGTCGACGTGGATGAGCGCCGGGCCGTCACCGAGGTTCGGGTGGGTCCGGGCGATGACGAAGGTCGGGCTCTGCACCGGGCCGCGCACGCCGAGGCCCGCACCGATCCCACGGGTGAGGGTCGTCTTGCCCGCGCCGAGCGGGCCCGTGAGCACGAGCAGGTCGCCGGCACGAAGCTCGGCGCCGAGCTCACGGCCGAACGCCGACATCTCTTCAGGGGTCGCGAACGACCGGACGACGCTCACGCGCGAGCCTCGCCGCTCGCGCCCACCCAACGGCGCGGCACGCGCGGGCCGATCCGGGTGACGATCTCGTAGCCGATCGTGCCCGTCCACTCGCCCCATTCGTCGGCCGTCGGCGCCCCGGTGGCGGGGTCGCCGAAGAGCACGACCTCGTCGCCGACCTCGACCTCGTCGTCGCCTGCGTCGACGATGAACTGGTCCATCGCGATTCGGCCGACGATCGGCCGGCGACGCCCTGCGAGCAGCACCTCCGCGCCGGTGCCCGAGGCGTGGCGCGGCACGCCGTCGGCGTAGCCGAGCGGCACGAGAGCGAGCGTGGTCGGCCGCTCGGCGTGCCAGATGTGGCTGTACGAGGCGCCGGCGCCCGGTTCGACGCGGCGCACTGCGGCGACCCGGGCGCGGAGCGTCATGATCGGCGTGAGCCCGAGGTCTGCAGCGGTCGTGCCGTCGCCGAACGGGGTGAGCCCGTACAGGCCGATGCCGATGCGCACGGCGTCGTAGCGCGCGCTCGGATCGCGCAGCGCCTGCTCAGTGGAGGCGATGTGCCGGATCACCGGAGTCAGGCCGGCCTCGCGGGCGACGGCGAGCGCACGGTCGAAGGCGGCGAGCTGCGCCGCGTCGACCTCGCGCGAGGTGTTCGCGAAGTGGCTGAACACCCCGACCACGTCGACCAGCCCGCCGCGCTCGAGTTCGGCGGCGCGGGCGACGACCTCGGCCCACTCGGACTCGGGCACGCCGTTTCGGCTGAGGCCCGTGTCGATCTTGAGGTGCACCCGCGCCCGAGTCGACGCCGCGGGGCCGCGATCGGCGACGGCCGTCGCCGCCGAAGCCGCGCGCTCGAGCTGCGACCGGCTCGAGATGCCGAGTTCGATGTCGTCGGCGACGGCTCGCGCGAAGTCGGGCTCGGGCCCGTGCAGCCACGCGAGCACCGGCACGTCGATGCCCGCCGCCCGGAGTTCGTGCGCCTCGGCGAGGTCGGCCACGCCGAGCCGGGACGCACCGCCCGCGAGCGCGGCACGCGCGGCGGCCACGGCGCCGTGCCCGTAGGCATCGGCCTTCACCACGGCGATGACCTCGGCCGGGGCCACGCGTGCGGCGATCGTGCGGACGTTGCCCGTGAGCGCGTCGAGGTCGACGACGGCCTCGCGGAAGGGCAGCCCCGTGGAATCCGGCCCGTTCATCGCACGCCCTTCTCGAGCACGACGAACGCGCTCGCGATGCCTGCGTCGTGGCTCATCGAGAGATGCACCCGCTCGATGCCGAGGCTCGCGACGTGTGCTGCGAGCGCCCCGGAGAGCACGAAATCGGGGTTCCCGTCGGCATCCTGCACGATCCGCATGTCGTGCCAGCGGATCACGGTGTGACCGCCGAGCGCCTTGATCAGCGCCTCCTTCGCGGCGAAGCGCGCCGCGAGCGAGCGGGCGGGGCGGTCGCGTTCGCTCTCGGCGAACAATCGTTCGACGAGCGCGGGAGTCCGGGCGATCGAGCGCTCGAAGCGCCCGATGTCCACGACATCGATGCCGATGCCGGCGATCACTCGGCCCCCGCGCCCAGGGTCACTCGACCGTCACCGACTTCGCGAGGTTGCGCGGCTGGTCGACGTCGAGGCCCTTCGCCTGCGAGAGCTCCATCGCGAAGATCTGCAGCGGCACGACCGCGAGGAGCGGCTCGAAGAGCGGCGCGGCGAGCGGGATGCGGATGACCTCGTCGGCGAACGGCAGCACCGCCGCGTCCCCGGCCTCGGCGATCGCGATGACGCGGGCGCCGCGGGCGCGGATCTCCTGGATGTTCGAGACGACCTTCGGGTGGAGGCTGCCCACGTGACGCGGGCTCGGCACGACGACGAAGACGGGCTGGCCGGGCTCGATGAGCGCGATCGGGCCGTGCTTCAGCTCGCCCGCTGCGAAGCCCTCGGCGTGGATGTACGCGAGCTCCTTGAGCTTCAACGCGCCCTCGAGGGCGATCGGGTAGCCGACGTGGCGCCCGAGGAAGAGCACCGCGCGGGTGTCCGCCATCCAGTGCGCGAGCTGCGCGACCTTCTCGCCCTCACCGAGCACCTGCTCGAGCTTCCCGGGCACCGCCGTGAGCTCGGCGAGCTGTGCGGCGAGCGCCGCGTCGTCGAGCGTGCCGCGCACGCGCGCGAGGTGCAGGCCGAACAGGTAGAGCGCCGTGATCTGTGCGACGAACGCCTTCGTCGAGGCGACTGCGACCTCGGGGCCGGCGTGGGTGTAGACGACGGCGTCGGACTCGCGCGGGATCGTCGCGCCCTGCGTGTTGCAGATCGAGATCGTGCGCGCACCCTGCTCACGGGCGTACTTGACGGCCATGAGCGTGTCCATCGTCTCGCCCGACTGGCTGATTGACACGACGAGCGTGTCGTCGTCGAGCACCGGTTCGCGATAGCGGAACTCGTGGCTGAGCTCGACCTCGACCGGCACGCGGGCCCACTGCTCGATCGCGTACTTCGCGACCATGCCCGCGTACGAGGCGGTGCCGCACGCGATCACCGAGATGCGGCGGATGCCGCGGAGCTCGTCGTCGCCGAAGCCCTCGAGCTCGGGGATCACGACGGCCCCGTCGACGACGCGGCCTCGGATCGTGTTCGCGACGGCATCGGGCTGCTCCGACACCTCCTTGCGCATGAACGACGACCAGCCGCCCTTCTCCGCGGCCGAGGCATCCCAGGCGACCTCGAAGGGCTCGACCTCGACGGGCGCGCCCTCGAAGTCGGTGACGACGACGCCGTCGGCGGTGATCGCGACGATCTGGTCCTGGCCGACGGCGACGGCATGCTTCGTGTACTCGACGAAGGCCGCGACATCCGAACCGAGGAAGTTCTCACCTTCGCCGAGCCCGATCACGAGCGGGGAGTTGCGGCGCGCACCGACGACGAGGCCGGGCTCTGAGCGGTGGACCGCGAGCAGGGTGAACGCGCCCTCCAGGCGGGAGACGGTGTTGCGGAACGCCCGACGGAGGTCGCCGGCGGCACGGTACTCACGGCCGAGGAGCACCGCGGCGACCTCGGTGTCGGTCTCCGACTCGAAGGTGAAGCCCTCGGCGAGGAGCTCGTCCTTCAGCTCCGCGAAGTTCTCGATGATGCCGTTGTGAATGAGCGCGAGACGCCCCTCGTCGCCGAGGTGCGGGTGTGCGTTGACGTCGGTCGGGCCGCCGTGCGTCGCCCAGCGCGTGTGGCCGATACCGGTGCCGCCCGCGTGAAGCGGGTTGCGCTCGAGTTCCTCGGCCAGAACTTTCAGCTTGCCCGCCCGCTTCGCGGTCTCGATGGCGCCGTCGCCGTCGACGACCGCCACTCCCGCGGAGTCGTAACCGCGGTATTCGAGACGGCGCAGGCCGCCCATGAGGACGTCGAGGCTGTTGCGCTCTCCGACGTATCCGACGATTCCACACATGCGGCCGATTCTACTGGCGCGCGACTGGGCGACCGCCCCGAGCGGTTGCGGCTCGAGCGTCCGGGACGACGAAGCAGGCGACCACCCGGCGTCCGGGCCCGCACTACACTGGCACGGTGCCGGATCAGCAGAGCCCGTCGTCGCACTCGACGCAGATCTCGCCGTTCATCGAACTCGACCGAGCCGACTGGGCGGCGCTCGCCCCGTCGATGCCGTCTCCGCTCCGCGAGACCGAGATCGTGCAGCTGCGCGGGCTCGGCGAACCGCTCGACCCCACCGAGGTCGCCGAGGTATACCTTCCCCTCAGCCGGCTTCTGAACCTCTACGTCGGCGGCACGAAGTCACTGCACAAGGTCGCGAGCGAGTTCCTCCGCGAGCGATTCGAGTCGACGCCGTTCGTCATCGGCGTCGCCGGCTCCGTCGCGGTCGGCAAGTCGACGATCGCACGCCTGCTGCGCGAGCTCCTCGCCCGCTGGGAGCACACTCCCCGCGTCGAGCTCGTCACGACCGACGGGTTCCTCTTCCCGAACGCCGAACTCGAGCGCCGGGGTCTCATGGCACGCAAGGGCTTCCCCGAGTCGTACGACCGTCGCGCACTCCTCCGATTCGTCAGCGAGGTCAAGGCCGGAGCCGCCGAGGTGCGGGCCCCCTTCTACTCGCACCTCGCGTACGACATCGTCCCAGACGCGCAGGTGACCGTGCGCCGTCCCGACGTGCTGATCGTCGAGGGCCTCAACGTGCTGCAGCCGCCCGGCCCCGGGCATCGGCTCGCCGTGAGCGATCTCTTCGACTTCACCATCTACGTCGACGCACGCACGAACGACATCGCGCGGTGGTACGAGGAGCGCTTCCTGAAGCTCCAGCGCGGCGCGTTCACGAACCCCCGCTCCTACTTCCACCGCTATGCCTCGCTCACCGAGGACGAGGCACGTCAGCGGTCGCGCGAGATCTGGCATTCGATCAACGAGCCGAACCTGCTGCAGAACATCCGGCCGACGCGCTCGCGGGCGTCGCTCGTGCTGCGTAAGAGCGCCGATCACACCGTGTCGAGCGTGCTGCTGCGCAAGCTCTGAAGTGCGGCGGGCCACCGCACGGCACGGCGTCGCGGCGCAACAGCACAGCACGAAATGCGCGTTTCAGGACGGTTCCGTGGGAGCCGTCCTGAAACGCCCGCGTTCTGCTGGGCGCGAGGGGTTGCGCGTCAGAGCGCGAGTTCGGCCTTCACGACCTCGGCGAGGGCCGCAGCATGACGGTCGGCCTCCGCCTGGTCTGATGCCTCGACCATGACCCGCACCATGGGTTCGGTGCCCGAGGGGCGCAGGAGCACGCGACCGGAATCGCCGAGCTCGGCCTCGACCGCGGCGACGGCGGCGGCGATCGCCTCGTTGCCCGCAAGCCGGTGGTGGTCGACGCCGCGCACGTTCACGAGGATCTGCGGGTAGACCGTCATCACCGAGGCGAGCTCGGCGAGACTCTTGCCGGTGCGCGCGACCTCTGCTGCGAGATGCAGGCCGGTGAGCACACCGTCGCCGGTCGTCGCGTACTCGCTCATGATGACGTGGCCCGACTGCTCGCCGCCCAGGGCGAATCCGCCCGCGCCGAGGGCCTCGAGCACGTAGCGGTCTCCGACCTTCGTCTCCACGATGTCGATGCCGTGCTCGGCCATCGCGTGCTTGAGTCCGAGGTTCGACATGACCGTCACGACGAGGGTGTCGTCGGTGAGCGTGCCCCGCTCCTTCATCGAGACGGCGAGGATCGCCATGATCATGTCGCCGTCGACGATGTTGCCGTCGCCGTCGACCGCGAGGCAGCGGTCGGCGTCGCCGTCGTGGGCGATGCCGAGGTCGGCGCCGTGTTCGAGCACGGCGGCCTGGAGCTGCGCGAGGTGGGTCGAGCCGACGCCGTCGTTGATGTTGATGCCGTCGGGGTCGGCCCCGATGACGACGAGCTCGGCGCCTGCGTCCGCGAAAGTCTGGGGTGAGACGCCCGCGGCAGCGCCGTGGGCGCAGTCGAGCACGATCTTGAGACCGTCGAGCCGATGCGGCAGCGTGCCGAGCAGGTGCACGACGTAGCGGTCCTCGGCGTCGGAGAAGCGCCGGATACGGCCGACGCCGTCGCCGATGGGCGCGAGCTTCTGCTTGCCGAGGTGCGACTCGATCCGGTCTTCGACCTCGTCGGGCAGCTTCGTGCCGCCGTAGGAGAAGAACTTGATGCCGTTGTCGGGCGCCGGATTGTGCGACGCCGAGATCATGACCCCGAAGTCGGCGTTGATCGAGTCGATGAGGAACGCGGTCGCGGGAGTCGGGATGACCCCGGCGTCGAGCACGTCGACGCCGGAGCTCGCGAGGCCGGCGGACACCGCGGCGGTGAGGAACTCACCGGAGACACGAGGGTCGCGTGCGACGACGGCGACGGGGCGCTTGCCCGCCGCACGGATCTCGTCGGCGTGACGACCCTTCGTGAGGACGGCCGCAGCCGCCTGGGAGAGGCCCAGGGCCAGGTCAGCCGTGAGTTCACGGTTGGCCAGGCCCCGGACCCCGTCCGTTCCGAAAAGCCGAGGCATACGGAATCGCGGAGCGGATCAGCGCTTCGAGAACTGCGGAGCCTTGCGGGCCTTCTTGAGACCGGCCTTCTTGCGCTCGATGACGCGGGCGTCACGCGTGAGGAAGCCGGCCTTCTTCAGGGTCGGCCGGTTGTTCTCACGGTCGATCTCGTTGAGCGCGCGAGCGATCGCGAGACGGAGCGCACCGGCCTGGCCGGCGGGGCCGCCACCGGTGATCTTCGCCACGACGTCGTACGAGCCGGTGAGCTCGAGCACGGTGAAGGGGTCGGTGATGAGCTGCTGGTGCAGCTTGCTCGGGAAGTACGCGGCGAACTCACGGCCGTTGACCGTGATGGTGCCGGCACCGGGGATGACGCGCACGCGGGCGATGGCCTGCTTGCGACGGCCGACGGCTGCGCCCGAGACGTTGAGCACGGCGCGGGGGGTGGTGGGAGCGGCCGCGGGGGCGCTCTCGGTCGTGTAGCTCTCGGGAGCCGCTTCGATCTGGTCTGCGATCTTCGCCATTTTGGTGTGAATCCTTATTTCGAGAACGTCGAGGGTGCCGGAATTACTGGGCGACCTGGGTGAGGGTGTACGGCTTGGGCTGCTGCGCCGCGTGCGGGTGCTCGGGGCCGGCGTAGACCTTGAGCTTCTTCAGCTGGGCCCGGCCGAGCGAGTTCTTCGGGAGCATGCCGCGGATCGCCTTCTCGACGGCGCGAACGGGGTTCTTCTCGAGGAGCTCGGCGTAGCCGACGGCCTTGAGGCCGCCCGGGTAGCCCGAGTGGCGGTACGCCTTCTTCTGCTCGAGCTTCTGGCCGGTGAGGGCCACCTTGTCGGCGTTGACGATGATGACGAAGTCACCGGTGTCGACGTGGTTGGCGAAGATCGCCTTGTGCTTGCCGCGCAGCAGGGCTGCGGAGTGGCTCGCGAGACGGCCGAGCACGATGTCGGTCGCGTCGATGACGACCCAGTCGCGCTGGATCTCGTTCGGCTTGGGGGTATAGGTGCGCGTCACGGAAGTGCTGCTTTCTGATCGAGTGAGGGGTTCGTGAATCCCACTCCGTGGGGAGTTCGAACGCGATGCGCGCGAACGCCCGGTTGGAGGGCTCAACATCGGGCACCGCTGCAGAGAACGGCACCAAAGGGAGATCTTAGCAGCTTCGCTGCACGAATCAGAATCGCGCCGGCTCAGCGGGCGCTTCAGCTGCGGCCGGGTCGCCCGCGACATCGGCGTCGGGGTCGTGGATGCCACGCTCCCGGAGCTCCCGTCGCGCCCGGGTCTGCACGGCGCGCGCCTCGAGCTCGGCGTCGTCGGGGTACCCGACCTCGGTGAGCACGAGCCCCTTGGCGGGCATGACCTTGAACGCGCTCGTCCGCTCGCGGGCGGCGAGCAGCACCTCGGGGTCGGTCGGCGCGAGCCGGCCCTCCCCCACGGCGACGCACGCTCCGACGAGTGCGCGCACCATCGAGTGGCAGAAGGCGTCGGCCTGCAGCCGGGCGACGAGCACCCCGTCGTCTGCGCGGTGCCAGCCGAACTCCTGCAGCGTGCGGATGGTCGTCGCCTCGGGACGCGGCCTGCAGAACGCGGCGAAGTCGTGGAGGCCGGTGAGGGTGCGGGCCGCGGCATCCATCGCGGTGACGTCGAGTCCGCGGGGCATCCAGACCGTGCGGAGCCGTTGCAGCGGATCGCGAGCCGAGCCGCCGTCGGCGATGCGGTACTCGTAACGACGCCAGATGGCGGAGAATCGCGCGTCGAACCCCTCGGGGGCGGGCTCGGCATGCGTGACCACCACGTCGGCATCGGCCGCGCCGATGATGCCCGAGAGCCTGCGGAGCAGGACGCCCGCCGCATCGGCCTCTGGGCCGTCCTCGCCGCGGCGGGGCCGCGTCACCGCCGCGAGCGCTGCACTCGGCACGTCGAAGTGCGCGACCTGCCCGGTCGCGTGGACGCCCGCATCCGTACGGCCCGCGACCGTGAGACGCGGCACGACGTGCTCACGGCGGAAGAGCGTGGCAAGTGCCTCCTCGACGACCCCCTGCACGGTGCGGAGCCGCGGCTGGCGGCTCCACCCCTTGAAGTCGGTCCCGTCGTAGGCGATCCCGAGGCGGATCCTGACCGGAGCTGGATCGTCGCCGACGACGACGGGCTCGGGTTCGGACATGGCTCAAGCCTACGCGCGAACGCCGCCGCCTGTCTGCGCGCTCGATGCGGCTGCCCCCGGGCGCGCGCCGGCGGCCTCGTCGGCGCCGCCCGTGTGACGCCCGGCACCCGGCCCGCCGACGATGAGCGCCACGACCGCGACCGTCACGAGCGACCAGCCGAGGAGCCCGTGCGTCCACGGAACGTACCCGAGGGTGAGCAGCACGCCGACCCCCGCGACGGCGAAGAGCGACCAGACGATCACGAACGGCAGCGGCGTCGTGCGTTCGACCGGGGCGGGCCAGTGCCGTTCGAGACGCGGCACGACCAGGCAGCAGCCCGCGACGACGATCGCGATCGCGAGGATCCAGAGGGGCCTCGTCGCCCACCACCCCGGTGAGAGCACCGGCGGGAACGGCACACCGGCCGCGAGCTGCGCACCCGTCACGACCGCCATCGCGAAGGTGTGCCAGAGGTAGATCACCATGCCGTACACGCCGAACACGTAGACCGCGCCGAGCATCGGACGCCACCGCATGGCGCGCCGGATCGCCGGCTGGAACAGTGCGAAGAGGCACGCCTGGCCGAGCGCGAGAGCGAGGATCGCGAGCGTGGGCGGGTTGAGGTTGTCGAGCATGTCGTGCGAGTACCCGAACACCGTGACCAGTACGCCGATGACGGCGTAGGCGCCGGCTGCGACGGCGACGAGCACGAGCCGGGATCGGCGTGCGAACCAGCCGTCGCGCAGCCCGAAGCCGAGCTGCTGCGCGAAGAGCCACACGAAGAGCCAGTTGAGCGCACCGATCGGAAGGCCGAGCCCGCGACTCGCGACGTCGACCGCGACGACGGCCGCGGCGAGCCCGAGATACGTCGGCCACGGCGCATGCCGGTGGAGGCGGCTCATGAGCGGCACGAACGCCGTGCAGACGAGGTAGACGGGGATGAACCAGAGCGGCTCGGCCAATCGCACGGCGAAGGTGCGCACGAACTCGGGATCGACCCCGGCGGCCGTCATGACGACGAGCACTGCGCCGACCGCGGCGACCACGCCGACGACCGGCTGCGCCAGGCGGATCGCACGGACCCGGACGTAGTGGGCGACCGTCTCGCCGTGGCCCCTGAGCCGACGCCACTGGGTGATCGAGGCGAAACCGCCGCAGATGAAGAACACGGGCATGATCATGAGCGGCCACGTCGCCCATGCGAGCGGCTCGAAGCCGTCGAGCGCGTTGAACGCACGCAGCGGGTCGCCGCCGATCCCCATCTGCAGCGCATGCAGCAGCACGACGACCGGCAGGCAGAACGCCCGGGCGAAATCGATCGAGAGGTCCCGGTCGACCGGGACCATCGTGCTCGTGACCATCTCGTCCTTCGGCGGTGGAGGGCGGCATGCGCCCCGCGGGCGATGCCGAGCCCGAGCCACGGGCCGACGAGAGTCTAGCGAGTACGCGAACGGGCCCCTGTGCGTTGTGCACAGGGGCCCGTTCGACGGCGATCGAGGCTACTTGGCCTCGGCGGCCTCGGTCTCCTCGGCGGGAGCCTCGTCGGCCGCAGCCTCGCTGGTCTCCTCGGCGGCGGGGGCCTCGGCGGCCTCCTCGACGACCTCGGTCTCCTCGACGACCTCGGCGGGCGCGGCCTCGGCGGCGGGCTTCGCGGCGCGCTGCTTCTTCACGACCGGCTCGAGCACGAGCTCGATGACCGCCATGGGCGCGTTGTCGCCCTTGCGGTTGCCGATCTTCGTGATGCGGGTGTAGCCGCCCTCACGGTCGGCGACCTGCGGTGCGATGACCGCGAACAGCTCGTGCACGACGGCCTTGTCGCCGATCACGGCGAGCACGCGACGGCGGGCGTGCAGGTCGCCGCGCTTCGCGAAGGTGATGAGGCGCTCGGCGAGCGGACGGAGTCGCTTCGCCTTGGTCTCGGTCGTGGTGATGCTCTTGTGCGTGTAGAGCGCAGCCGCGAGGTTCGCGAGCATGAGCCGCTCGTGCGAGGGGCCGCCTCCGAGGCGGGGGCCCTTGGTGGGCTTCGGCATGGTTCGTTATCTCCAGTGTGTGGGGGTCGGTGCTACGTGCGCGAGCGACTAGTTCTCGTCGTCGAAGCCGGTGTAGAAGTGGGCGCCGTCGAAACCGGGAACCGAGTCCTTGAGGGACAGGTTCATCTCAGTGAGCTTGTCCTTGACCTCGTCGACCGACTTCTGACCGAAGTTGCGGATGTTCATGAGCTGCGACTCCGAGAGGGCGACGAGCTCCGACACCGTGTTGATGCCTTCGCGCTTCAGGCAGTTGTAGCTGCGCACCGAGAGGTCGAGATCTTCGATCGGGATCGAGAGCTCGCTCGAGAGCACGGCGTCGACCGGCGCGGGGCCGATCTCGATTCCCTCGGCCGCGGTGTTCAGCTCGCGTGCGAGGCCGAACAGCTCGGTGAGGGTACGGCCTGCCGACGCGATCGCGTCGCGCGGCGAGATGGCCGGCTTCGACTCGACGTCGACCACGAGGCGGTCGAAGTCGGTGCGCTCGCCGGCACGGGTGGCCTCGACGCGGTAGGTGACCTTGAGCACCGGCGAGTAGATCGAGTCGACCGGGATCTGGCCGGCCTCGGAGTACTCGTTGCGGTTCTGCGAAGCCGAGACGTAGCCGCGGCCACGCTCGATCGTGAGCTCGAGCTCGAACTTGGCCGAGTCGTTGAGCGTCGCGATGACGAGCTCGGGGTTGTGCACCTCGACGCCCGCCGGAGCGGAGATGTCGGCTGCCGTGACCTCACCGGCGCCCTGCTTGCGCAGGTAGGCGGTGATGGGCTCGTCGTGCTCGCTCGAGACGACCAGGTTCTTGATGTTCAGGATGATCTCGGTGACATCCTCCTTCACACCGGGGACCGTCGAGAACTCGTGGAGCACGCCGTCGATGCGGATGCTCGTCACGGCCGCGCCGGGGATCGAGGAGAGGAGGGTGCGGCGAAGCGAGTTGCCGAGGGTGTAACCGAAGCCCGGCTCGAGGGGCTCGATCACGAAACGCGAACGGAACTCCGAGATGTTCTCTTCGGTGAGCGTCGGGCGCTGTGCGATCAGCACTGTTGATTCCTTTCGGCAGGGTGTCCGCTATATGACACCTGCGAGGTCGAGGATCTTGAGTTGTGTGAGAACGGATGCCCGGTGGCCGGGCGCGCTCCGAAGAGCGCGGGCCCGACCACCGGCACGGAGAGCCTTAGACGCGGCGGCGCTTGGGCGGGCGGCAGCCGTTGTGCGCCTGGGGCGTCACGTCGTTGATGCTGCCGACCTCGAGGCCCGCGGCCTGGAGCGAACGGATCGCGGTCTCACGGCCCGAGCCGGGGCCCTTGACGAAGACATCGACCTTCTTCATGCCGTGCTCCTGCGCCTGGCGCGCGGCCGACTCGGCGGCGAGCTGAGCGGCGAACGGGGTCGACTTGCGCGAGCCCTTGAAGCCGACGCCACCGGAGGAGGCCCAGCTGATCACGGCACCGGTGGTGTCGGTGATCGAGACGATCGTGTTGTTGAACGTCGACTTGATGTGGGCCTGGCCCACGGCGATGTTCTTCTTTTCCTTCTTGCGCGGCTTGCGAGTAGCCGCCTTGGGTGCTGCCATGTGTGAAATCTCCTAGATCTGGCGACGAGCGGTTACTTGCGGCCGGGCTTCTTCTTGCCGGCGACGGTGCGCTTCGGGCCCTTGCGGGTACGAGCGTTGGTCTTGGTGCGCTGACCGCGGACCGGGAGACCACGGCGGTGGCGGAGGCCCTCGTACGAGCCGATCTCGACCTTGCGGCGGATGTCCGCGGCGACCTCACGGCGGAGGTCACCCTCGACCTTGAAGTTGCCTTCGATGTAGTCACGAAGTGCGACGAGCTGCTCGTCGCTGAGGTCCTTCACGCGGATGTTCCCGTCGATGCCGGTCTCCGCGAGCGTCTGCAGCGCGCGAGTGCGGCCGACGCCGAAAATGTAAGTCAGTGCGATCTCCACGCGCTTCTCGCGCGGGATGTCGACTCCTGCCAGACGTGCCATGTTGTGGCTTCTCCTGTTTCGAAGTGGAGGTGTGGAGCACTGCCGGTGCCCGGGCCTCCGTCCCGAGGTGTCCCCCGCGTGAGCGGGATCTGGCAGTGCCGATTTCGTATTCAGTTGTGGGAGTGGGGGCACGCCCGAGGCGGGCCCCCGCGTCCGGCGACTAGCCCTGGCGCTGCTTGTGGCGCGGGTTCTCGCAGATGACCATCACGCGGCCGTGACGGCGGATGACCTTGCACTTGTCGCAGATCTTCTTGACGCTGGGGTTGACCTTCACAGTGGTTCCTCTGGTTCGCTGTCCTCGTGCCCGCGGGATGCCGCGGGCCGTTACTTTCCGGCAGCCCTTACTTGTAGCGGTAGACGATGCGCCCGCGCGTCAGGTCGTACGGGCTCAGTTCCACGATCACGCGGTCCTCGGGGAGGATGCGGATGTAGTGCTGGCGCATCTTTCCTGAGATGTGCGCGAGGACTTTGTGCCCGTTCGTGAGCTCGACCCGGAACATTGCGTTCGGGAGAGCCTCGATGACCGAGCCTTCGATCTCGATGACGCCGTCTTTCTTGGCCATAGCCTCACTATCGCTTGGAGTTTGGGATGCTGGTCGTGCGATGACTGCTGCACGCGAGCCGTTCGGGATGCCCTTCGACGAGGTCGTCGGGCATGCCAAGGCAGGCGTGCAGAACACCAAGGGTCAACTTTAGGTCATTTCGCCCGATTTCGCCAGTCGAGGCCGCGATCGCCGGATGCAACGGGGCGGACGTCACCCGAGGAACGCGTCGGCGGCGGCCCGGGCGGCTCGTCGCGCGGTCGCCGCGTCGTCCGCGTCGAGGGCCGCTGCGGCGATCTCCCGGGCTTGCGCAGCGGTGACCCGCGCGAGCTGCGCGCGGACCCCGGCCAGCGCCGAGGGCGACATCGAGAGGCTCGTCGCGCCGAGGCCGACGAGCACGACGGCGAGCAGCGGATCGGCGGCGGCCTCGCCGCAGATGCCGACCGGCTTCCCGAGGGCGGCGCCGGCCTCCCCCACCTCTCGGACGAGCCGCAGCACCGCAGGATGCCAGGGATCCTGCAACTCCGCCACCCCGCCGAGGAGCCGATCCGCGGCCATCGTGTACTGCGTGAGGTCGTTCGTGCCGATCGAGGCGAAATCGACGACGCCGAGCATCCGTCGTGCGAGCAGCGCCGCCGCCGGCACCTCGATCATGACCCCGGCGACCGGGAGCCCCGACTCGCGCGCGACGGCGGCGAACCAGTCGGCCTCCTCGACCGTGGCGATCATCGGCGCCATGACCTCCACCTTCGCCGAGCTTCGGGCGGCGGCGCCGGCGAGGGCGTCGAGCTGGTCGCGCAGCACCGGTTCGGCACGCCGAAGGGCACGGATGCCGCGGAGCCCGAGCGCAGGGTTCTCCTCGTGCGCTCCGCCGAGGAACGCGAGCGGCTTGTCGGCGCCCGCGTCGAGGACGCGGACGACCACCTTCCGGCCCGGGAACGCGGCGAGGAGCCGTTCGTAGGCGTCCCGCTGCGCTTCGACCGTCGGTGCGGCCTCCGCGTCGAGGAACAGGAACTCGGTGCGGAACAGGCCGACGCCCTCCGCCCCGAGCCGCACCGCTTCCGCGGCCCCGTCGGGTGAGCCGAGGTTCGCGAGGAGCGGCATCGGGGTGCCGTCGGCGAGGCGCCCGGCGGTGATCGGCGCGGCGGCCTCGGCGACGAGCGCCTCCTGCCTGGCGGTCGCGGCAGCGACGTCCTCCGCAGTCGGGTCGGTCAGGATGCGACCGCGTTCCGCGTCCACGATCACCGTCGCGCCCTCGACCAGCCCCGAGGCATCCGCGCCGACGATCGCGACGAGCGATTTCTCACGCGCGAGGATCGCGGTGTGCGAGGTCGGGCCGCCTTCGAGCGTGACGACCGCGAGCACCTGCTCGAGGTCGAGGGTCGCCGTGTCGGCCGGCGCGAGGTCGTTCGCGACGAGCACGAACGGATGCCCGGGGTCGGGAACGCCGGGCGGGGACGAGTGCGTGAGCACGGCGATCACCCGCTGCGACAGGTCGGCGAGGTCGGCGGCGCGCTCGGCGAGATACCCGCCCATGCCCATGAGGAGCGCACGGTACCCCGCGAACGCGTCGAACACCGCCCGTTCGGCGGTGACCCCCCTGGCGAGGTGCTCCCTGACGCTCGAGTCGACCGCGGGATCCTCGAGCATGAGCGCCTGGGCCTCGAGCACCTCGCGACCGCTGCCGTCGACCGTGCCCGCACGACGGCGGAGCTCCCGCGCGACCTCTGCGGCGGCGTCCTGCGCGCGCTCGAGCTCGCGCTCCGCGGTGACGAGACTCGGCGCCGCCGAGGGCTCCGGCATCGGCGGCGACATCCAGGCCACCGGGCCGATCGCGATGCCGCGCCCGACGCCGGTTCCGCTGTACTCCACCTCGACCACCCCCGGCCCGATCGGAACAGGGCGACCTCGCGAGCGCCCGATCCCAGCCTAGCCCTCGGGGCGTTCAGGCGATGGGGGCGGGCACGATGCCGAACGGCGCGAGTCCGGCGGCCCCGCCGTCGGGCGCGGTCAGCACCCAGATGCCGCCCGCGTGCACGGCGACGCTGTGCTCCCAGTGGGCCGCGTCGGCTCCGTCGGCCGTGGTGACCGTCCAGTCGTCGTCGCGGATGAAGCTCTCGATCGCACCGGCGACGAGCATCGGCTCGATCGCGACGACGAGCCCCGGCTTGACGGCGGGCCCGCGCCGGTCGACCCGGTAGTTGAAGACCGGCGGCTCCTCGTGCATGGTTCGGCCGATGCCGTGTCCGACGTAGTCGGTGAGGATCCCGTACTCCCCTTCGGAGCGCACGTGGTCCTCGATGGCCGCACCGACCTCGTTGAGGTGCGAGGCGCGGGCGAGCGCCGCGATGCCGACCCAGAGCGCGGACTCCGTCACGGCCGACAGTCGCTCGCGCGCGGCGACGATCTCGGGGCGCGACGGGTCGGGCAGCACCACGGTGAATGCGGAGTCGCCGTTCCACCCGTCGACCTCGGCGCCGCCGTCGACCGAGACGATGTCACCCGGCTGGAACCGACGCTCCCCCGGGATGCCGTGCACGATGTCGTCGTTCACCGAAACGCAGAGCGTGTGCCGGTACCCGGGCACGAGCTGGAAGTTCGAGCGGCCGCCGGCCTGGGTGATGACCCGCTCGGCCGCGGCGTCGAGTTCGAGCCCGGTCGCTCCGGCGACGGCGAGACGACGGGCCTCAGCAAGCGCAGCGGCCGTCGCACGGCCCGCCGCGACCATCGATCGCAGCTGGGCCGGCGACTTGTAGATCGAACGCCGGAACACGCGACTCAGGCTGCGGCGCCGGGGTGCCGCGGAGCCAGGCCCCGAGCGGCGAGCGACTCGAAGATGCGGGCGGTGACCTCGGCGAGGGTGCCGACTCCATCGATGCGGACGACGAGCCCGCTTTCGCGGTACACGTCGAGGATCGGCGCGGTCTCGCGCTCGTAGATCGCCAGGCGGTTCGCGATGACCTCTTCGGTGTCGTCGGTGCGCCCCTGCTCGATCGCACGCTGGTGGATGCGCTGGATCGACTCGTCGCGCGGCACCTCGAGCTCGATCACGGCGTCGAGCGACTCGCCGCGCGACGAGAGGAACGCGTCGAGGTCGTCGACCTGACCGCGGTTGCGGGGGTAGCCGTCGAGCAGGAAGCCCTCAGCGGCATCCGGCTGCGCCAGACGATCGCGCACCAGCTCGCTGGTGAGCGCGTCGGGAACGAGGTCGCCGGCCTCGATGATCGCCTGGACCCGCTTGCCGAGCTCGGTGCCACCCGCGACGTTCGCGCGGAAGATGTCGCCGGTGGCGACCTGCGGTACCCCGAACGCCTCCGCGACGAGCACGCCCTGTGTTCCCTTGCCGGAGCCCTGGGGCCCGACGATCAGGAAACGGGCGGAGCTGGTAGCGGAAGCTGTCATCGGAGAAGTCCTTCGTAGTGTCGCTGCTGGAGTTGGGCGTCGATCTGCTTGACGGTCTCGAGACCGACGCCGACGATGATGAGGATCGACGCGCCGCCGAACGGGAAGTTCTGGTTGGCGCCGACGAGGACGAACGCGATCAGCGGGATCAGCGCGACGAGGCCGAGGTAGAGCGAGCCGGGCGCCGTGATGCGCGTGAGCACGTAGTCGAGGTACTCGGCCGTCGGGCGGCCCGCGCGGATGCCCGGGATGAAGCCGCCGTACTTCTTCATGTTCTCGGCGACCTCGTCGGGGTTGAAGGTGATCGCGACGTAGAAGTACGTGAAGCCGACGATGAGCAGGAAGTACAGCAGCATGTAGAGCGGGTGGTCGCCCTTGGTCAGGTAGTTCGTGATCCAGAGCACCCACGGCTGCGGGTCCTCACCGGCGGCGGGCTGGTTGAACTGCGCGATGAGCGCAGGCAGGTACAGCAGCGACGAGGCGAAGATGACGGGCACGACGCCGGCCATGTTGACCTTGATCGGGATGTACGTGTTGTTGCCGCCGTACGTGCGTCGCCCGACCATGCGCTTCGCGTACTGCACCGGGATGCGCCGCTGGCTCTGCTCGACGAAGACGACCGCCACGACGATCGCGAGGCCGATGAGGAGCACGATCGCGAAGACGTCCCAGCCGCGCGCGATGCCGATCGCCCACAGCGAGCCCGGGAAGGTCGCGGCGATCGAGGTGAAGATCAGGAGCGACATGCCGTTGCCGATGCCGCGCTCGGTGATGAGCTCGCCCATCCACATGATGAGGCCGGTACCGGCGGTCATGGTGATGACCATGAGCAGGATCGCGTACCACGCGTCGTTCGTGATCAGCGCCGAGCACGCGGGGTCGCTGTTGGGGAAGAGCGCGCCGGAGCGGGCGACCGTGATGAGCGTCGTCGACTGCAGCACGCCGAGCGCGATGGTCAGGTAGCGGGTGTACTGCGTGAGCTTGCCCTGGCCGGCCTGGCCCTCCTTGTAGAGGGTCTCGAAGTGGGGGATCACGACACGGAGCAGCTGCACGATGATCGACGCCGTGATGTACGGCATGATGCCGAGCGCGAAGATCGAGAGCTGCAGCAGCGCGCCGCCCGAGAAGAGGTTCACGAGGTCGTAGAGACCCGACGCCCCGGCCGCCTGGTTCGCCGCGAGACACTGCTGCACGTTGCCGAAGTCGACGAACGGCGCGGGGATGAAGGATCCGAGCCGGAACAGGGCGACAATGCCCAGCGTGAAACCGAGCTTGCGGCGAAGATCCGGCGTGCGGAAGATCCGCCCGATGGCGTTGAACACTCGTCCTCCTGTTGCTCCGAGCGGCGCGTCCGTGCCCCGCGTGGAGTTGGTTCGTATACGACTCGAGCCAGTCGAGACCCCGCTTATCCTACGCGAGGTCCCGACTGGCTCGAACCAATCGTGTTTCGGTCTTACTTGACCGAGCCGCCGGCGGCGACGATCTTCTGCTCAGCCGAGCCGGAGACCTTGTCGACGGCCACGTTGAGCTTGACCTGGATGTCGCCGTTGCCGAGCACCTTGACGCGCTCGTTCTTGCGGACGGCACCCTTCTCGATCAGGTCGGCGATGGTGACGTCGCCGCCCGTCGGGTAGAGCTCGGCCAGCTTGTCGAGGTTCACGACCTGGTACTCGACGCGGAAGGGGTTCTTGAAGCCGCGGAGCTTCGGCGCACGCATGTGGTACGGAAGCTGGCCACCCTCGAAGCCGGGGCGGATGTTGTTGCGGGCCTTCGAACCCTTGGTGCCGCGACCGGCGGTCTTGCCCTTCGAACCCTCACCGCGTCCGACGCGGGTCTTGTCCTTCTTGGCGCCGGGAGCCGGGCGGAGGTGGTGGACCTTCAGGACCTGCTCGCGCTTCTCCGCGACGTCGGCCTTGGGGGCCGCCTTCTTCGCGGGAGCCTTCTTCGCAGGAGCCTTCTCAGCCGTCTCGGCCTTCGCAGCAGCAGCCTTGGGGGCGGCCTTCTTCGCGGGGGCCTTCTCGGCAGCCGCCTTGGCGGGGGCCTTCTTGGCGGGAGCCTTCTTCGGGGTCTCCTCGGCGACGTTCTTCTCGTCAGCCATTAGTCAATCTCCTCAACCTTCACGAGGTGAGCGACGGTGTTGACGTACCCGCGGTTCTGCGGGGTGTCCTCACGCACGACCGACTGGCCGATTCGCTTGAGACCGAGGCTGCGCAGCGTGTCACGCTGGTACTGCTTCTCGCTCACCTTGGACTTGATCTGGGTCACCTTCAGCTGCTTGGCCATCAGGCACCTGCCTTCGCTGCTGCGGCGGCCTCGGCCGCCTGCGCCTCGGCACGGATGAGACGCGCGGGGGCGACCTCGTCGTAGTCGAGACCACGACGGGCGGCGACCGCACGGGGCTCTTCGAGCTGCTTCAGCGACTCGACCGTGGCGTGCACGATGTTGATCGTGTTCGAGGAGCCGAGCGACTTCGAGAGCACGTCGTGGATGCCGGCGCACTCGAGCACGGCGCGGACCGGGCCACCGGCGATAACACCGGTACCGGGCGACGCCGGGCGCAGGAGCACCACACCGGCAGCGGCCTCACCCTGGACGGGGTGGGGAATGGTCGAACCGACGCGGGGGACGCGGAAGAAGTTCTTCTTCGCCTCCTCGACGCCCTTCGAGATCGCGGTCGGGACTTCGCGGGCCTTGCCGTAGCCGACGCCCACGAGGCCGTTGCCGTCGCCCACGACGACGAGCGCCGTGAAGCTGAAGCGACGACCGCCCTTGACGACCTTCGACACGCGGTTGATCGTGACGACGCGCTCGAGGAACTGGCTCTTCTCGGCGTCGCGACCACCGCGGTCACGGCCGCCCTGGTTGCGGTCGCGACCGCCGCCGCGGCGGTTGTCGCGCTCGTTGCGAGCCGGCTCAGAAGCTGCGGCCGTCTCGACGGGTGCCTCTGCAGTCACCTCGGTCTCCTTCACAGTGTTCTCGCTCACAGGTTGAGCCCTGCCTCTCGCGCTCCATCGGCGATCGCGGCAACGCGACCGGCGTACTTGTTGCCGCCGCGGTCGAAGACGACGGACTCGACACCGGCCTGCTTGGCGCGCTCGGCGACGAGCTCGCCGACCTTCTTCGCCTTGGCGGTCTTGTCACCGTCGAACGCACGGAGGTCGGCCTCCATGGTCGACGCCGACGCGACGGTGTGACCCTTGGCGTCGTCGACGACCTGCACGAAGACGTGGCGGGCCGAACGGGTGACGACGAGACGGGGGCGGAGCTCCGTGCCGACGATCTTCTTGCGAAGGCGGGTGTGGCGGCGCGAACGCGCGGCCGTCTTGCTCTTCACAGCCATGATTACTTACCTGACTTTCCGGCCTTGCGACGCACGACCTCGCCGGCGTAGCGGATGCCCTTGCCCTTGTACGGCTCGGGCTTCTTGATCTTGCGGATGTTGGCGGCGGTCTCGCCGACGGCCTGCTTCGAGATGCCGGCGACCGTGATCTTGTTGTTGCCCTCGACGGTCAGCGTGATGCCTGCAGGCGCCTCGACCGTGACCGGGTGCGAGAAGCCGAGCGCGAACTCGACGGCGCTGCCCTTCTGCGCGACGCGGTAACCGGTACCGACGATCTCGAGGCCCTTGGAGTAGCCCTGGGTCACGCCGATGATGTCGTTGGCGATGAGGGTACGCGTGAGGCCGTGCAGCGAACGCGAGGCGCGCTCGTCGTCGGGACGGGTCACGACGACCTGGTTCTCCTCGAGCTTGACCTCGATGGGGGACGCGACGTTGAGCGAGAGCTCGCCCTTCGGGCCCTTGACGGTGACGGCCGAGCCGTCGATCTTGACGTCGACACCCGCGGGGATGTCGATGGGGAGACGTCCGATTCGTGACATGGGATTACCACACGTAGGCGAGGACTTCCCCACCCACGCCCTTCTTCTCGGCCTGGCGGTCGGTGAGCAGACCGCTGGAAGTGGACAGGATCGCAACGCCGAGGCCGCCGAGGACCTTGGGGAGCTCGGTCGACTTCGCGTACACGCGGAGACCGGGCTTCGAGACGCGCTTGATGCCGGCGATCGAGCGCTCGCGGTTCGGGCCGAACTTGAGCTTCAGCGTGAGGGTCTTGCCCACGCGAGCGTCAGCGACCTCGAAGTCGGCGATGTAGCCCTCGGTCTTCAGGATCTCGGCGATGTGCGCCTTGAGCTTCGAGTTCGGCATCGACACGGAGTCGTGGTGTGCGGAGTTGGCGTTCCGCAGGCGGGTCAGCATGTCAGCGACCGGGTCGGTCATCGTCATGACGATTCGTTCCTTACGTTCACCAGGTTTCAGGACCCGTTACACGGGGACTGACCTGTGGTGTGGCCTCAGCGATTGCGTGAGACCGAAGTCCCTCACCCGCCGGCCTCCGAGCGATCGGAGACCGGCAGGTGCGAGCACAAACTCGTAGAGCTTACTACACGCAGCTCTTACGCGTTGTCGGTCGACTTGAACGGGAAGCCGAGCGCCTTGAGCAGCGCACGACCCTCCTCGTCGTTCTTGGCGGTGGTCACCACGGTGATGTCCATGCCGCGAACGCGGTCGATCTTGTCCTGGTCGATCTCGTGGAACATCGACTGCTCCGTGAGACCGAAGGTGTAGTTGCCGTTGCCGTCGAACTGCTGGTCGCTGAGGCCGCGGAAGTCGCGGATGCGGGGCAGGGCGAGCGAGAGCAGGCGGTCCAGGAACTCCCACATGCGGTCGCCGCGCAGCGTGACGTGCGCACCGATCGGCTGGCCCTCGCGCAGCTTGAACTGCGCGATGGACTTGCGGGCCTTGGTCACCTGCGGCTTCTGGCCGGTGATCTTGATGAGGTCGGCGATCGCACCGTCGATGACCTTGCCATCGCGGGCGGCCTCGCCGACACCCATGTTCACGACGATCTTCACGAGGCCGGGCACCTGGTGCGGGTTCGAGTACTCGAACTGCTCGGTGAGGCCCTTGGCGATCTCGCCGCGGTACTTGGTCTTCAGTCGCGGCTGGATTTTGCCAGCCTGCGTAGCCGTGTCGGTCATTACAGGTCCTTACCTGACTTCTTGGCGTAGCGGACGCGGACGGTCTTCGTGACGCCGTCCTTCGTCACCTGCTCGGTGCGGAAGCCGACGCGGGTCGGCTTCTTCGTCTCGGGGTCGACGATCGCGACGTTCGACACGTGGATCGGCGCCTCGTGGGTCTCGATGCCACCGGTCTTCGAGCCGCGCTGCGTCTGGCCGACGCGAACGTGCTTCGTGACGAAGTTGATGCCTTCGACGACGACGCGGTTCTCGGCGACGAGCACCTCGAGGACCTTGCCCTGCTTGCCGCGGTCTCCACCGCGTGCCTGGCTGCGGCCCGAGATGACCTGGACGAGGTCGCCCTTCTTGATGTTGGCCATGTTTACAGCACCTCCGGTGCCAGCGAGATGATCTTCATGAACTTCTTGTCGCGGAGCTCGCGACCGACCGGACCGAAGATACGGGTGCCGCGGGGGTCACCGTCGTTCTTCAGGATGACCGCGGCGTTCTCGTCGAACTTGATGTACGAGCCGTCGGGACGACGGGTCTCCTTGACGGTGCGGACGATGACGGCCTTGACCACATCGCCCTTCTTGACGTTGCCGCCGGGGATCGCGTCCTTGACGGTCGCGACGACGACATCACCGATGCCGGCGTAACGGCGCTTGGACCCGCCGAGAACGCGGATCGTGAGCAGCTCCTTGGCGCCGGTGTTGTCGGCGACCTTGACTCGTGATTCCTGCTGAAGCACTTCGAACTCCTTCTTTCAAGCAAGCCCGAGGCTTACTTGGCCTTCTCGACGATCTCGACGAGACGCCAGCGCTTCGTGGCGGAGAGGGGACGGGTCTCGCTGATCACGACGAGGTCGCCGATGCCGGCGGTGTTCTGCTCGTCGTGCGCCTTGACCTTCGAGGTACGGCGGATGACCTTGCCGTACAGCGGGTGCTTCACGCGGTCCTCGACCTCGACGACGATGGTCTTGTCCATCTTGTCGCTGACGACGTAGCCGCGACGAACCTTGCGGTAGCCGCGGACGAGCTCGGCCGCGGTGTCGACCTCGGCCGAAGCCTTCTTGGTCTCAGCCATGATCAGGCCTCCTTCGTCTCTGCGGCCTCAGCCGGGGCTTCCGCCTCGGCCTTGGCCTTCTTCGTCTTCTTCTCAGCCTTGGCGGGAGCCGCCTCGACCGGCGCGGGCGTGGCACGGATGCCGAGCTCGCGCTCACGGATGACCGTGTAGATGCGGGCGATGTCGCGCTTGACCGCACGGAGGCGGCCGTGGCTCTCGAGCTGGCCGGTGGCCGACTGGAAGCGCAGGTTGAACAGCTCTTCCTTGGCCTTCTTCAGCTCGTCGACGAGTCGCTCGTCTTCAAAGGTGTCGAGCTCTGCGGGGCTGAGCTCCTTGGTGCCGACGGCCATTATGCGTCGCCCTCCTCGCGCTTGATGATGCGTGCCTTGAGGGGCAGCTTGTGGATGGCACGGGTCATGGCTTCGCGGGCGAGCTCTTCAGAGACGCCCGAGACCTCGAAGAGGACGCGACCCGGCTTGACGTTGGCGACCCACCACTCGGGCGAACCCTTACCGGAACCCATTCGGGTTTCGGCCGGCTTCTTCGTGAGCGGACGGTCGGGGTAGATGTTGATCCACACCTTGCCGCCACGCTTGATGTGACGCGTCATGGCGATACGAGCGGACTCGATCTGACGGTTGGTCACGTAAGCGGGCGTGAGCGCCTGGATGCCGTACTCACCGAACGACACCTTGGTGCCACCGGTGGCCTGGCCCGAGCGGCCGGGGTGGTGCTGCTTGCGGTACTTGACTCGACGGGGAATCAACATGGTTATGCCTCAACTCCTGCGGTCGCCGGCTCGGCCTTGGGGGCGCGGTCGCGACGGGGACGGTCGTTGCGGTCGCGGGACGGCTTCTGGGCCGCCTGCTCGCGCGCGAGTTCCTTGTTGGTGATGTCGCCCTTGTAGATCCAGACCTTCACGCCGATGCGGCCGAAGGTGGTCTTGGCCTCGTAGAAGCCGTAGTCGATGTTCGCGCGGAGGGTGTGCAGGGGCACACGGCCTTCGCGGTAGAACTCCGAGCGGCTCATCTCGGCGCCGCCGAGACGGCCCGACACCTGGATGCGGACACCCTTGGCGCCGGCGCGCTGCGCGCCCTGCAGGCCCTTGCGCATCGCGCGGCGGAACGCCACACGAGCCGAGAGCTGCTCGGCGATGCCCTGCGCGACGAGCTGGGCGTCGGCCTCGGGGTTCTTCACCTCGAGGATGTTGAGCTGGATCTGCTTGCCGGTGAGCTTCTCGAGGTCGGCGCGGATGCGCTCGGCCTCGGCGCCGCGGCGACCGATCACGATGCCGGGACGCGCGGTGTGGATGTCCACACGCACGCGGTCACGGGTGCGCTCGATCTCGATGCGCGAGACACCCGCGCGGTCGAGCGAGGTCTGGAGCAGGCGACGGATCTTGACGTCCTCGGCGAGGTAGTCGGCGTAGCGCTGTCCGGGCTTCGTCGAGTCGGAGAACCACCGCGACACGTGGTCGGTGGTGATGCCGAGACGGAAGCCGTACGGGTTGACTTTCTGACCCATTACTTCGTACCCTCCTCGGGCGTGCCGAGCACGACGGTGATGTGGCTCGTGCGCTTGTTGATGCGGAAGGCACGACCCTGCGCGCGCGGCTGGAATCGCTTGAGGGTGGTGCCCTCGTCGACGAATGCCGTCTTCACGTAGAGGTCCTGCTCGTCCAGGTAGGTGTTCGTGGCATCGGCCTTGACGCGAGCGTTCGCGATGGCCGAGGCGACGAGCTTGTACACGGGCTCGCTCGCACCCTGGGGGGCGAACTTCAGGATGGCCAGGGCCTCCTGAGCCTGCTTGCCGCGGATCATGTTGACGACACGACGGGCCTTCATGGGGGTCACGCGGATGTGACGCACGCGTGCGATCGACTCCACCATTTCTTTCCTCCTTCACGCCACCGCTTTAGCGGCGGCGGCCCTTCTTATCGTCCTTCACGTGACCACGGAAGGTGCGGGTGGGGGCGAACTCGCCGAGCTTGTGACCCACCATGGTCTCGGTGACGAACACCGGGATGTGCTTGCGGCCGTCGTGCACGGCGATCGTGTGCCCGAGCATGGCCGGGATGATCATCGAGCGACGCGACCACGTCTTGATGACGTTCTTCGAGCCGGCTTCGTTCTGGACGACGACCTTGCGAAGCAGGTGCTCGTCGACGAAGGGGCCCTTCTTGAGACTGCGAGGCATCTTCTCTTACTCCTACTTGCGCTTCTTGCCGACGGTGCGACGACGGACGATGAGCTTGTCGCTTTCCTTGTTGGGGCGACGAGTACGGCCCTCGGCCTTGCCCCAGGGGCTGACCGGGTGGCGACCACCGGAGGTCTTGCCCTCACCACCACCGTGCGGGTGGTCGATCGGGTTCATCGCGACACCGCGGACGGTCGGGCGGACGCCCTTCCAGCGCTTGCGGCCTGCCTTGCCCCAGTTGATGTTCGACTGCTCGGCGTTGCCGACCTCGCCGACGGTCGCGCGGCAGCGCGCGTCGACGTTGCGGATCTCGCCCGAGGGCAGACGGAGCTGCGCGTAGGGGCCGTCCTTGGCGACGAGACGCACCGAGGCGCCGGCCGAGCGAGCCATCTTGGCACCGCCACCGGGGCGCAGCTCGATGGCGTGCACGACGGTACCGGTGGGGATGTTCTTCAGCGGCAGGTTGTTGCCCGGCTTGATGTCGGCACCGGGGCCCGACTCGACGATGTCGCCCTGCGAGAGCTTGTTCGGAGCCAGGATGTAGCGCTTGGTGCCGTCCACGAAGTGGAGCAGCGCGATGCGCGCGGTGCGGTTGGGGTCGTACTCGATGTGCGCGACCTTGGCGTTGACGCCGTCCTTGTCGTTGCGACGGAAGTCGATCACGCGGTACTGGCGCTTGTGGCCACCACCGATGTGACGGGTCGTGATGCGACCCTGGTTGTTGCGACCACCGGTCTTCGACAGCGGGCGGAGCAGCGACTTCTCGGGAGTCGAACGCGTGATCTCCGCGAAGTCGGCGACCGACGAACCGCGACGACCCGGGGTCGTGGGCTTGTACTTACGAATAGCCATTTTCTACCTCTGCTCCTTAGCCGACAGCCGTGAAGATGTCGATCGAGCCGGACTTGAGGGTGACGATCGCGCGCTTGGTGTCCTTGCGCTTGCCCATGCCGAACCGGGTGCGGCGGGTCTTGCCCTGACGGTTCAGGGTGTTGATCGACGCCACCTGGACGTTGAAGATCTTCTCGATGGCGAGCTTGATCTCGGTCTTGTTCGAGCGGGGGTCCACGATGAACGTGTACTTGCCCTCGTCGATCAGGCCGTAGCTCTTCTCCGAGACGACCGGCGCGATGATGATGTCGCGCGGGTCCTTGTTGTGAGCGGCGCTCATGCGGAGACCTCTTCCTTCTTCGCCGACTTCGCGGCCACGAAGGCCTCGAGCGCGGCGGCGCTGAAGACGATGTCGTCGGCGACGAGCACGTCGTAGGCGTTGAGCTGGTCGACCGGCAGCGCGTGCACGGTCGGGATGTTGCGGACGGCGCGCTCTGCGAGCTCTTCGCCGCGCGTGAGCACGACGAGGAAGTGCTTGGCCGGGGCGATGCCGCCGAGGAGCGCGATGGCGTCCTTCGTGCGGGGGGTCTCGCCGGCGAAGAACCCGTCGACCGCGTGGATGCGGCCACCGCGAGCGCGGTCGGAGAGGGCGCCGAGCAGGGCAGCGGCGATCATCTTCTTGGGGGTCCGCTGCGAGTAGTCGCGCGGCTGCGGGCCGTGCACGACGCCACCGCCGGTCATGTGCGGAGCGCGGATCGAGCCCTGACGAGCGCGGCCGGTGCCCTTCTGCTTGAACGGCTTGCGACCAGCGCCCGAGACTTCACCGCGGGTCTTGGTCTTGTGGGTGCCCTGACGCGCAGCGGCGAGCTGGGCGACGACGACCTGGTGGATGAGCGGGACGTTGGTCTGCACGTCGAAGAGTTCGGCGGGCAGCTCGAACGAGCCGGACTTCTTGCCGGTCGCGTCGAGCACGTCGATGGTGTTGGCGGTAGCCATGGACTACGCCCCCTTCACTGCGTTGCGGACGAAAACGAGACGGCCGCGAGCACCGGGAACCGCGCCCTTGACGAGCATGAGGCCCTTCTCGGCGTCGACGGCGTGCACGCGGAGGTTCAGCACGGTCACGCGCTCGCCACCCATGCGACCGGCCATGCGCATGCCCTTGAAGACACGGCTGGGGGTCGACGAAGCACCGATCGAGCCGGGCTTGCGGTGGTTGCGGTGCGAACCGTGCGAAGCGGAGACGCCCTTGAAGTTGTGGCGCTTCATGACACCGGCGAAGCCCTTGCCCTTGCTCGTGCCGACGACGTCGACGAGCTGGCCGGCCTCGAAGGCGCCTTCGATGGTGAGCTCCTGGCCGAGCGAGTACGACGCGGCGTCAGCCGTGCGGACCTCGGTCACGTGGCGGCGGGGGGTCACGCCTGCGGCGCCGAAGTGGCCGGCGGCGGGCTGGTTGACCTTGCGCGGGTCGATGGCGCCAGCGGCGATCTGGACAGCCTCGTAGCCGTCCTTCTCGACGGTGCGGAGCTGCGTGACCACGTTCGGGGCGATCTCGATGACGGTGACCGGAACGAGCTTGTTGTTCTCATCCCAGACCTGGGTCATGCCGAGCTTGGTGCCGAGCAGACCCTTCACGTTCTTGGTAGCGGAAGACATCTGTTACCTCAGAGCTTGATCTCGATGTTGACGTCGGCCGGGAGGTCGAGACGCATGAGCGAGTCGACGGCCTTGGGCGTCGGGTCCACGATGTCGATGAGACGCTTGTGGGTGCGCATCTCGAAGTGCTCGCGGCTGTCCTTGTACTTGTGGGGCGAGCGGATGACGCACACCACGTTCTTCTCCGTCGGAAGCGGCACGGGGCCGACGACCGTGGCGCCCGCGCGGGTCACCGTGTCGACGATCTTGCGCGCCGAGGTGTCGATGACCTCGTGGTCATACGACTTCAGTCGAATGCGGATCTTCTGTCCCGCCATTGCTGACTCTCTCTCTGTCAAGGCGTCTTACCCCTTCCGAGGGCATCGGACGCCGCGTAGCTACTCCGTGTGAAGCACCACTGTTCTTCTGTCAAAGGCCGGTGATCGAGCCTGTCGAAGCCACCCTCCCGGGTGACCCGGGGCGGTGCCCTCGACACGCTCGACCTTCGAGCCCCAACCGGCGCGCACGCAGCAGGAGAAGGCCCCTGCCCTGTGGTTGTCGGTTGTGTGTTCTGCTGCCTGCCGCCTAACCTGACCTCGGAGCTGCGCTTCGAGTGGTTATGCACTGCCTGACAGTGATTCGAACGCGCGCACGAGGGCACGCGTTCGAAATGTTGAACTCAACGAGTTTGCCACAGTCCCGACTTCCGTGCAACCCGGGCGTGTCGCGCCCGGCTCTCCTCACAGGGAGGTCGCAGTTTCGCGGCCTCCACCAACGAGAATCGCGCGCTCGGATGCCTCGCGCCGACGTTCGGCATGATGGAATCAGGACCGCGCCGATCGAGGAGGAACGCCATGACCGAACCCACCCCCCAGCCGAGCACGAACGAGGGCCCCGGAAGCGTCTCGGCGACGCGGATCGGCACCCGTCGCTACGTCGGCCGCAACGCACGCGGCGCGACCGTCGCCATCGGCGGGCTCGATGTGGAGGGCGAGCACTTCTCCCCCGGTGAGCTGCTGAAGCTCGCCCTCGCGGGGTGCGTCGGGCTCTCCGTCGATCGGCCGATGACGAGGCGCCTCGGCGACGACGCCGAACTCACGGTGTGGGCGCACGGGCAGTCCGAAGAGGCATCCAACCGCTACGAGCGCATCCAGGAGGAACTCGTGCTCGATCTCTCGGGCCTCGACCCCGCCGAGCGCGAGAAGCTCCTCGACATCATGGTCCGCTCCATCGAGCGCGCGTGCACGGTCGGCCGAAGCGTCGAGGGGTCTATCGACGTCAGCACCGTCATCGACGGCGTCGAGATGGGCTGAGCCCTACTCGTCGCTGCGACGCTCGCAGGCGACCTGACGTTCGGCCGCGACCGTCGGTGCGACGACCCCGGCGCCGACGATCAGCGCGATCACCCCGGCCATCCCGCTGAGGAGGAACACCGGGCGGAGCCGCATCCCCCGCCGGCCGTGCCGGAACGGGTCCTCGATCCACCGCTTCGAGAGCCCGGCGACGAGGAACGACAGGGCGACGAGCACCGCCATCAGCCACGGCGGGCTCGGGACCCCCGTCAGGTAGGGGGTGAACATGAAGATCGGCCAGTGCCAGAGGTACAGCGAGTACGAGACGTCGCCGGTCCACTGCACGGGCCGGAGCGCCGCGAGGCGAGCGGGCGACCACACCGCCACGGGCATCCCCGCCCAGATCACGGCGAGCGTGCCGAGCACCGGCACCAGCACCACGAACCCGGGGAACACCTCGGGCGAGCGGAACGCGACGATGGGCACGGCGATGAGCAGGAGCCCGGCCCACGAGACCGCCGAGCGGACGCCCGCCCGATCGGTGCGCGGCGAGCGGCTGACGATCGCGAGGATGCCGCCGACGCCGAACTCCCAGGTGCGGGCGAAGGTCGAGAAGTAGGCGAGGTTCGCGTCCTGCGCGGTGAGGAGCACCGAGTGGATGAAGGACGCGACGGTCACCACCGAGAGCGTCACGAGCACGACGGTGACGGATGCCGCGGCGCGGCGCGCCGCGATCCAGAGCGCGGCGATGATGAGGATCGGCCAGAACAGGTAGAACTGCTCCTCGACCGAGAGCGACCAGAAGTGCTGGACGGGCGTCGATTCGAGGTCGGCCCGCCGCGGGATCTGGGAGTCGACCGCGAGCTGCCAGTTCTCGTAGTACAGCGTCGACGCGATGATCTCGCGGAACCACGAGCGCCACTCGCGCTGCGGGACGACCAGGAGCGTCAGCGCGGAGACGACGGCGAGCGTCGCCATCGCCGCGGGCAGGATGCGGCGGGCTCGGCGGAGGTAGAAGTCGCGGAGCGAGAGCCGGCCGCGCTGTTCGATCTCGCGCATGAGCAGGCCCGTGATGAGGAACCCCGAGACGACGAAGAAGACGTCGACCCCCATGTAGCCCGCCGGCGCGACGGCCGGCCAGCCGTGATGGAGCACGACCGCCCCCACGGCGACCGCCCGGAGGGCCTGGATCTCGGGACGTACCGTTGAGCGAGCGAATGGCGAGGGGGAACCGACCATCGGTTCCACCCTATGTGCGGCGTCGGCTCACGCATAGGGGTTTCGGCGCACTCCGTACGGCGCACGGCGAATGCGTGCCGGGCCCTGTACGACGAAGGGGGCCGGGCCTCCAGTGGAAGCCCGACCCCCTCACAGGTCGCGTATCGCGAAGATTACTTGATGATCTTCGTGACGGTACCGGCGCCGACGGTGCGGCCACCCTCGCGGATGGCGAAGCCGAGGCCCTCCTCCATGGCGATCGGCTGGATGAGCTCGACCGTCATGTCGGTGGTGTCGCCGGGCATGACCATCTCGGTGCCCTCGGGCAGCGTGATGACGCCGGTGACGTCGGTGGTGCGGAAGTAGAACTGCGGACGGTAGTTCGCGTAGAACGGGTTGTGACGGCCGCCCTCGTCCTTCGAGAGGATGTAGGCAGTGCCCTCGAAGTTGGTGTGGGGGGTGACCGAACCCGGCGCCACGACGACCTGGCCGCGCTCGACGTCCTCGCGCTTGGTGCCACGGAGCAGGAGACCGCAGTTCTCGCCGGCCCATGCCTCGTCGAGCTGCTTGTGGAACATCTCGATACCGGTGACGGTGGTCTTCTGCGTCGGGCGGATGCCGACGATCTCGACCTCGGAGTTGATCTTCAGCGTGCCACGCTCGGCGCGGCCCGTGACGACCGTGCCACGGCCGGTGATGGTGAAGACGTCCTCGACGGGCATGAGGAACGGCTTGTCACGGTCGCGCACCGGGTCCGGAACGGACTCGTCGACAGCGGCCATGAGCTCGAGCACCGACTCGACCCACTTCTCGTCGCCCTCGAGAGCCTTGAGGCCCGAGACGCGAACGACGGGAGCGTCGTCGCCGGGGAAGCCCTGCGACGAGAGCAGCTCGCGAACCTCGAGCTCGACGAGCTCCAGGATCTCCTCGTCGTCGACCATGTCGCTCTTGTTGAGGGCGACGAGCAGGTACGGCACGCCGACCTGCTTGGCGAGCAGCACGTGCTCACGCGTCTGAGCCATCGGGCCGTCGGTGGCGGCGACCACGAGGATCGCGCCGTCCATCTGAGCCGCACCGGTGATCATGTTCTTGATGTAGTCGGCGTGACCAGGAGCGTCGACGTGCGCGTAGTGGCGCTTCGGCGTCTCGTACTCGACGTGCGAGATGTTGATCGTGATGCCGCGCTGACGCTCTTCGGGAGCCGAGTCGATCGACGCGAAGTCGCGCTGAACGTTGGTCGCCGAGGGGTACTTGTCGGCAAGCACCTTCGAGATCGCAGCGGTGAGCGTGGTCTTGCCGTGGTCGACGTGACCGATCGTTCCGATGTTGACGTGCGGCTTGGTCCGCTCGAACTTGGCCTTAGCCACTGTGGGTCCTCCTCAGGACTCGTGTAGAGCCGCCGGGCGCTGGATTGCGACCGGAGGCCTACGGGGGTTGTGTTGATATGTTACGCGAACCGGAAGGTTCGTGCGGGCAGGGCCCGAACTCCTCGGAAGGAGCTACTCGCCCTTGTTCTTCTGGACGATCTCGTCGGCGACAGCCTTCGGGACCTCCGCGTAGCTCTCGAACTCCATCGAGTACACCGCGCGGCCCGAGGTCTTCGACCGCAGGTCACCGATGTAACCGAACATCTCCGAGAGCGGGACGTGCGCACGCACGACCTTCACACCGGCGGCGTCCTCCATGGACTGGATCTGGCCGCGGCGCGAGTTCAGGTCGCCGATGACGTCGCCCATGTACTCCTCGGGAGTACGGACTTCGACGCTCATCAGCGGCTCGAGCAGAACGGGGTTCGCCTTCTTCGCGGCTTCCTTGAAGCCCATCGAACCGGCGATCTTGAACGCCATCTCCGAGGAGTCGACGTCGTGGGCGGCACCGTCGAGGAGACGTGCCTTGACACCGACCATCGGGAAGCCCGCGAGGATGCCGTACTGCATGGCGTCCTGGAAGCCGGCGTCGACCGAGGGGATGTACTCGCGGGGGATGCGACCACCCGTGACCTCGTTCGAGAACTCGTAGGTCTTGTCACCCTCGACCTCGAGCGGCTCCAGCGCGAACTGGATCTTCGCGAACTGGCCCGAACCACCCGTCTGCTTCTTGTGGGTGTAGTCGTGCTTCTCGACCGAACGACGGATCGTCTCGCGGTAGGCCACCTGCGGCTTGCCGACGTTCGCCTCGACCTTGAACTCCCGCTTCATGCGGTCGACGAGGATGTCGAGGTGGAGCTCGCCCATGCCCTTGATGACGGTCTGGCCGGTCTCCTGGTTGAGCTCGGTGCGGAACGTCGGGTCTTCTTCGGCGAGCTTCTGGATCGCGGTGCCGAGCTTCTCCTGGTCGGCCTTGGTCTTCGGCTCGATGGCGACCTCGATCACGGGGTCGGGGAAGGTCATCGACTCGAGCACGACCTGCTTGTCGGGGTCGGAGAGGGTGTCACCGGTGGTGGTGTCCTTCAGGCCGATGACCGCGTAGATGTTGCCCGCGGTGACCGAGTCGACCGGGTTCTCCTTGTTGGCGTGCATCTGGAAGATCTTGCCGATGCGCTCCTTCTTGCCCTTGGTCGAGTTGACGACCTGGGCACCCGAGTCGAGCTGACCCGAGTAGACGCGCACGTAGGTGAGGCGACCGAAGAAGGGGTGGACGGCGACCTTGAACGCGAGTGCTGCGAAGGGGTCGGTGGCGTCGGGGTGACGCTCGATGATCTCTTCCTCGTTGCGCGGGTTGCGGCCCTGGATGGCGGGCACGTCGAGCGGCGAGGGGAGGTAGTCGACGACCGCGTCGAGCATGGGCTGCACGCCGCGGTTCTTGAAGGCCGAGCCGCAGAGCACGGGGTAGATCTCGGAGTTGACGACCATCTTGCGGATGGCGCCCTTGATCTCCGCGACCGTGAGGTCTTCGCCGCCGAAGAACTTCTCGAGGAGCGCGTCGTCGGTCTCGGCGACGGTCTCGAGGAGCTGCTGACGGTAGTCGGCGGCCTTCTCCTTGAGGTCCTCGGGGATCTCCTGGACCTCGTACTTGGCGCCCATGGTCACGTCGCCCTTGGCGTCGCCGGGCCACACGAGGGCGCGCATCTCGACGAGGTCGATGACGCCGATGAAGTCGTTCTCGGCACCGATCGGGAGCTGCAGCACGAGCGGCTTCGCGCCGAGGCGCGAGATGATCGTGTCGACCGTGAAGTAGAAGTCGGCGCCGAGCTTGTCCATCTTGTTGACGAAGCAGATGCGCGGGACGTTGTACTTGTCGGCCTGACGCCAGACGGTCTCGGACTGGGGCTCGACGCCCTCCTTGCCGTCGAAGACGGCGACCGCGCCGTCGAGCACGCGGAGCGAGCGCTCGACCTCGACCGTGAAGTCGACGTGGCCGGGGGTGTCGATGATGTTGATCTGGTTCTTGTTCCAGAAGCAGGTCACGGCGGCAGACGTGATCGTGATGCCGCGCTCCTTCTCCTGCTCCATCCAGTCGGTCGTCGAGGCGCCGTCGTGCGTCTCGCCGAGCTTGTGGTTCACGCCCGTGTAGAACAGGATGCGCTCGGTGGTGGTGGTCTTGCCGGCATCGATGTGCGCCATGATGCCGATGTTGCGGACCTTGCTCAGGTCGGTGAGCACGTCTTGTGCCACGGGGGTTCCTCCGGAGGATTCAGGAAGGGACGGTGGGGGGCGGGTGGATGCCGCGGCGCGGGGCCGTGGCATCCACCCGGCCTACTACCAGCGGTAGTGGGCGAATGCGCGGTTCGACTCGGCCATCTTGTGCGTGTCTTCACGACGCTTGACGGCTGCACCGAGGCTGTTCGACGCGTCGAGGATCTCGTTGGTGAGACGCTCGGTCATCGTCTTCTCGCGACGGGCCTTCGCGTAGCTCGTGAGCCAGCGGAGGGCGAGGGTGTTCGCGCGGTGCGGCTTGACCTCGACGGGGACCTGGTAGGTCGAACCGCCGACGCGGCGCGAGCGCACCTCGAGGGTGGGGCGCACGTTGTCGAGCGCCTTCTTGAGGGTGGCGACCGCGTCCTGGCCGGACTTGGCGGCGACGTTCTCGAGCGCTTCGTAGACGATGCGCTGCGCGAGGTCCTTCTTGCCGTCGACGAGGATCTTGTTGACGAGCTGGCTGACGACCGGCGAGCCGTAGACGGGGTCTGCGACGACGGGGCGCTTCGGAGCGGGTCCCTTGCGAGGCATTACTTCTTCTCCATCTTCGCGCCGTAGCGGCTGCGAGCCTGCTTGCGGTTCTTCACGGCCTGCGTGTCGAGGGCGCCGCGGATGATCTTGTAACGGACACCCGGGAGGTCCTTCACACGGCCGCCGCGAACGAGCACCATCGAGTGCTCCTGCAGGTTGTGGCCCTCACCGGGGATGTAGGCGGTGACCTCGGTGCCGTTCGAGAGCTTCACACGGGCGACCTTGCGGAGCGCGGAGTTCGGCTTCTTCGGGGTGGTGGTGTACACACGCGTGCACACGCCGCGCTGCTGGGGGTTGGCCTTCAGGGCGGGAGCCTTGGTCTTGGTGACCTTCGGCGAGCGACCCTTGCGGACCAACTGCTGAATGGTTGGCACTGCTTCTCCTTGTTGATGCTGCACGGTGACAGCGGGTGATGGATTTCACATCAGACCCACCGGCACCGCAGAACTGCGGTGCCTTCAAGTGGTGGGTATGCCGTGGGGGTGACCTGCTGACCGACGGAGCCGGAACAGCGCAAAGCACCCTGAGCGTGCGCGCCGAAACGCACACACCCGATCTATGGTAATGCCACGTAACCTGACGGTCAAATGAGGGCGGATGCCACGGGCCGTCGTTCTCCGAGGGCGGAACGCCGCCCGGGCACCGTGGTCAGCCGGCCCACCCCGGGGCATCCAGCTCGCGATCGAGGTCGGCGAGCATCTCGGCGACCTGCGGCTCGACGAGCCGTTCGACCGCGTTGCCGATGCGGTACCGGTGCTGCGCGAGCTCGATGCAGATGCGGCGGCCGAGCTGCTTGGCGAACTCGTCGGCGAGCCGGACCTCCTCGCGGAGCGCCTCCTTCTCCTCGGGGGTGAAGGGGCGCGGCGCGGGCTCGTTCGCCTCGGCGGCGACATCGGCCTCGAGGCCACCGAGCGTGAAGAGGAACGGCTGGTCGGGCACCGGTTCTGGATCGACCTCGAGGCCGAGGTACTCGGGGTCGAGCCCCTCCCCTGCGCGGTACGGGCGACGGGCCTTGCGCTCCTCCGCGAGCCGGATCTCACGGTGCAGCATCGGCAGGTTGCGGGCCGTGTAGTCGTCGACGGAGACGTCGATCACGCCCTTCATGCGCATCGAGAAGGCGTGCTGCACCGGGTGCGGGATGTCGACGTCGAGCCCCGCGGCTGCGAGGATCGGCGAACCGAAGCAACGCTGGCAGAGCCGCACGCGGGCGCGGTGCGTGCCCGGTCGCCACCGCGGCAGCCACTGCAGCCAGCGGTCGACCTCGTGGCTCACGCGCGCCTCGACCGAACCCTCCATCGGGTTCACGATACTGCGCCGGGTGCGGCACTGCGTCCACCGGCGAACGACTGGCGCGCCGCGACGGCGTGCGGGCGGGTGCGCGGAGCGCGTGGCATCCGCCCTATTCTTCGTCGTCGCGCTCCCACGGCCAGCGGGGGCGCTCCATGCCGCCCTGCCTGCCGCGCGCGACGAGCACCGCGAGCGAGGCCGTGAGCGCCGCGCACGCGGGGATCAGCAGGCCGAACCATCCGACGCCGAAGACGAGCGCGAAGCGCAGGCTCGCGAGCACCGCCGTCGAGGAGCCGAGCAGGTGGCCGATCGCCGCGACCGCGACGAACGCGAGCCACGCGAGGGCCGCGACGACGAGCACCGTCGACGCCATCCGCTCGGGGCGGCGCAGCAGCAGGCCGAGCGCGACGAACACCGTCGCCACCGAGGCCCCGACCGCCGCCGGCGCGACGAACAGCCCGACCGACGGATCGCCCACGACCTCGAGATCGAGCAGCAGGCTCACGAACCCGAAGCCGCACACCACGAGCGCGAGATCGAGCGCCGTCGCGAAGCTCGCGACGACCCACGCGTCGCGCGCGGGATGCGACTCGCCCGCCGATCGATCGATGCTCACCCTCCGAGGCTACGCGCCTTCGTCAGTCGACGAGCCGGAGGGAGGCGACGATCTTCGCGAGCGAGGGCGCGGCGTGCGCGACGAGTTCCTGCGGGGCGGGGCTCGCCATCACCCGCACGGTCGCCCGCTCCCCCTGCAGCAGGTAGGCGAGGCCGGCGGCCGGCTTCCGGTCGGCGGCGGCGGGGGCGAAGAGGCAGCGCACCGAGATGCCGGCGCCGACGCCCGGCACCTCGACCGGGTCGACGATCGGTCGGCCGACGAGCTCGGCCTCGCCGAGCAACGCACGGACGAGCGAGCCCTCGATCGCCTGGGGCTCGGAGATGCCGATGCTCACGAGGAGGCCGAACGGATTCGGCTCGGGCAGGTAGAGGAGCCCGACGGCAGCACCCGGCAGAACGCCGTCGCGGGCGCGCAGCACGGCCTGGCGCACGGCGTCGAGCTGCTCCGCCGACGCACCCGGGTGGCGTCGACGCACGCCAGCGAGGGCCTCGTCGACCCACCCCTCGTCGCTCGCGCTCGAAGGGTCGGTGGGCACGCGCACCCATGCGCTGCTCGGGGCGTCGAGTTCGAGTCTCATCAGAACAGCATCGCACGCCGCCGGACCGCCGGCCTGCATGGGCCCGATCAGCGCTGCAGCTGCGGCCCCGCCGCGAGCTCGCGGTCGTACTCCTCGACGGCCAGGCGGTTGCGCTCCGTCACCGTGCGCCCGCGCGCGGCGATCCAGCCGCCGAGCCAGATCGGGATCTCGCGCGCGATCAGCGCCGCGACGATCGCGAACGGGTCGAGCCAACGGTCGGCGATGAACGACTGCGCCTGCGGGAACGTGAGCGTCCACGCCTCGACCGTGAGCAGCGCCCCGCCGAGGTACGAGAAGTAGACGAGCACGCCGACGAGCAGGCCGAACACGACGTAGGCCCACCACCGGCCGCGGTTGACGATGGCGGCGAGCAGCGTGAAGCCGACGAAGAAGGCGACGATCGGCACCCAGTACACGGGCTTCGCGAGGAACCGCTCGACGAACACGGTGTTCACCGCCGCCGGGTCGCCCTGGCTCAGCAGCAGGAGGTACGCCACTCCCGCGTACAGCGCCGCGAACAGGGCGGCGCCGATGAGCGCGACGAGCGTGCCGAACGCGCGATTCCCCTTCGCGCGCGGCGGCTCGGGCGCCTGCACGTAGACGGTCTGCGGGCCACCGGGGAACACGGGCTCGCTCGGCGGCTCGGGGGCGAGGGTCGCGGCGCCCGTCGCCGCAGCGACGGCCGCGGTGGACGCCGGCACGTAGGTCTCGCGGCGCACCGATCCCGCGGCGACCGGCTGCGGTGCGGTCTCGGCATCGTCGATGCCGTCGCCGGGCTCGGATGCCTCGGCGCCCGCGTTCGCCCGGAGCACCGCCGCATCGAGCGCGCTCGTCTCCGATGCGCCGCCCGGCTCCGGTTCGTCGAGCGGAGCCGGCTCCGTGGCATCCGCATCGACCGGGTGGTCGTCGGGGCCGGCCGCGACCGCCGCATCGTCGGCGGCGGACGAGACGGTGTCGGGCTCGTCGGGCTGGTCGTACGCGGGCTCGGGCGCGGGCGCGGGCTCGTGCGCGGACTCGGGCGCGGGCTCGGGCGCGGGCTCGGGCGCGTCGACCGCGGCGGGCTCGTCGGCCACGCCGTCGGCCTGCGCCCCGTCGGTGTCGGCCGCCTCGGGGATCGCGTCGGATTCAGGCTCGTTCGCGTCGTCCCGACCGGCCTCGTCGGCCGGCTCGGATCCTGGAGTCGTGCTGCTCATGATCGCGCTCCTTTCGGGCGCCCTCGCACCCGCGGTGCGGCAACTGTAACGCCGCCCGCGCGGATTCGACGCCTCGGCGCGCGGTGAGCGCATGCACCGCCCCCGCCCGCACCCTCCCCCCGGGTACGGCGAAGGGCCCCGGATTCCTCCGGGGCCCTTCGTCTGGAACTCGCTTCGCGCTTAGCTGTAGTTGCCGGGCGTGAAGTCGTCGCTCGAGAACGCGTCGAAGTCGACGAAGCTGAGGTCGCCCTCGCTGAAGGCCGCGTCGTCGGTGAAGATGCGGTTCGGGTAGCGCTCCGCCTTCGCCTCCTCCGTGGCCTCGACCGCGACGTTCCGGTACTTGCCGAGGCCAGTACCTGCCGGGATCAGCTTGCCGATGATCACGTTCTCCTTGAGGCCGACCAGCGGGTCGCTCTTGCCCTCCATGGCGGCCTGCGTGAGCACGCGGGTCGTCTCCTGGAAGGACGCGGCCGACAGCCACGACTCGGTCGCGAGCGAGGCCTTGGTGATACCCATGACCTCCTGGCGAGCCGACGCCGTCTTCTTGCCCTCGGTGAGCGTCGCACGGTTGATCTCGTTGTACTTCAGGCGGTCGACGAGCTCACCCGGGAGCAGGTCGGTGTCGCCGTGGTCGACGACGGTGACCTTGCGCAGCATCTGGCGCACGATGACCTCGATGTGCTTGTCGTGGATCGGCACACCCTGCGAACGGTAGACGTCCTGCACGCCGTTCACGAGGTGCTTCTGCACCTCGCGGACGCCCTTGACCCGGAGGACCTCCTTCGGGTCGACGGTGCCGACGATCAGCTGCTGACCGAGCTCGACGTGCTGGCCATCCTCCACGAGGAGGGTCGAACGCTTGAGCACGTTGTACGCGATCGGCTCGTCGCCGTTGTCGGGCGTGAGGATGACCTTGCGCTGCTTGTCGGTCTCGTCGATCGTGATGCGACCGGGAGCCTCGACGATGGGCGACGCACCCTTGGGGGTACGGGCCTCGAAGAGCTCCTGCACGCGGGGCAGACCCTGCGTGATGTCGTCGGCCGAGGCCGAACCACCGGTGTGGAAGGTACGCATCGTGAGCTGCGTGCCGGGCTCACCGATCGACTGGGCCGCGATGATGCCGACGGCCTCGCCGATGTCGACGAGCTTGCCGGTCGCGAGCGAACGGCCGTAGCACTTCGCGCACACACCGACGGCCGACTCGCACGTGAGGACCGAGCGGACCCGGATCGACTCGACGCCCGCGGCGATGAGCTCGTTGATGAGCACGTCGCCGACGTCGCTGCCGGCCTCGGCGACGACCTCGCCCTTGGCGTTCACCGCGTCAGCGGCGAGCGAACGGGCGAACACCGAGTTCTCGACGTTCGGGTCGCGGACGAGCTCGCCCGCGGCGTCGACCGTGGCGATCGGGAGCTCGAGGCCCTTCGACGTGCCGCAGTCCTCTTCGCGGATGATGACGTCCTGCGAGACATCCACCAGACGACGCGTGAGGTATCCCGAGTCGGCCGTACGGAGGGCCGTGTCGGCCAGACCCTTGCGGGCACCGTGCGTCGCGATGAAGTACTCGGCGACCGAGAGGCCCTCGCGGTAGCTCGAGATGATCGGGCGAGGGATGATCTCACCCTTCGGGTTGTTCACGAGACCGCGCATACCGGCGATGTTGCGAACCTGCAGCCAGTTACCACGAGCGCCCGAGGTCACCATGCGGTTGATGGTGTTGTCGGTCGGGAAGTTCTCCTGCATGGCCTTGGCGACCTCGTCGGTGGCCTTCGTCCAGATCTGGATGAGCTCCTGACGACGCTCGAGGTCGGTCGTGAGACCCTTCTCGAACTGCGACTGCACCTTGGCGGCCTGCTTCTCGTACTTCGACACGATCTCGCCCTTGCTCGGGGGCGTGATGATGTCGGAGAGCGCGACGGTGACGCCCGAACGGGTCGCCCAGCGGAAGCCGGCGTCCTTGATCCGGTCGAGGGTCGCGGCCACCTCGGTCTTCGGGTAGCGCTCGGCGAGGTCGTTGACGATCTCCGAGATCTGGCCCTTGCCGGCCTGGCGGTTGAAGTACGGGTAGTCGACCGGCAGCGCCTCGTTGAAGAGGGCGCGACCGAGGGTCGTCTCCATGAGGAACGGCTTGCCCTGCACGAAGCCCTCGGGCTCGTCGCCCTCGGCGAAGTAGAGACCGTCGAGACGGATCTTCACCTTCGCGCCGAGGTCGAGTTCGAGGTCGCCGGGGCGGTTCTGGTCGAACGCGAGGATGGCCTCGGCGATCGACGAGAACGCGCGGCCCTCACCGTCGGCGCCGGGCTTCTCGGTCGTCAGGTGGTGCAGACCGATGATCATGTCCTGCGAGGGCAGGGTCACCGGACGGCCGTCCGACGGCTTCAGGATGTTGTTCGAGGCGAGCATGAGGATGCGCGCCTCGGCCTGGGCCTCGACCGAGAGGGGAAGGTGCACGGCCATCTGGTCGCCGTCGAAGTCCGCGTTGAAGGCGGCGCAGACGAGCGGGTGGAGCTGGATGGCCTTGCCCTCGACGAGCTGCGGCTCGAACGCCTGGATGCCGAGACGGTGCAGGGTGGGCGCACGGTTCAGCAGCACGGGGCGCTCGCGGATGATCTCCTCGAGGACGTCCCACACCTGCGGGCGCGAACGCTCGACCATGCGCTTGGCGGCCTTGATGTTCTGAGCGTGGCTCAGGTCGATCAGGCGCTTGATCACGAACGGCTTGAAGAGCTCGAGCGCCATCTGCTTGGGCAGACCGCACTGGTGCAGCTTCAGCTGCGGGCCGACGACGATGACCGAACGGCCCGAGTAGTCGACGCGCTTGCCGAGCAGGTTCTGGCGGAAGCGACCCTGCTTGCCCTTGAGCATGTCGCTCAGGGACTTGAGGGCGCGGTTGCCGGTACCGGTGACGGGGCGACCACGGCGGCCGTTGTCGAACAGCGCGTCGACGGCCTCCTGCAGCATGCGCTTCTCGTTGTTGACGATGATCTCGGGAGCACCGAGGTCGAGCAGACGACGAAGGCGGTTGTTGCGGTTGATCACACGACGGTAGAGGTCGTTGAGGTCGCTGGTCGCGAAGCGGCCACCGTCGAGCTGCACCATGGGGCGGAGCTCCGGCGGGATCACCGGCACGACGTCGAGCACCATCGCCGCGGGCGAGTTGCCCGTCGCGAGGAACGAGTTGACGACGCGCAGACGCTTGATCGCGCGGATCTTCTTCTGGCCCTTGCCCTCGGCGATCTGCAGGTGCAGGTCTTCCGCCTCGGCGGCCAGGTCGAACGCCTCGAGGCGCTTCTTGATGGCCTCGGCGCCCATGTAGGCGTCGAAGTACATGCCGAAGCGGTCCTGGAGCTCGTGGAAGACCGAGTCCTCGGGCTTGAGGTCGCCGACCTTGAGGGTGCGGAAGTCCTCCCACACGCGCTCGAGGTGCGCGATCTGCTCGTCGCCCGACTTGCGGACCTGGGTCATCTCCTTGTCGGCGGCGGCCTCGGCGCGCTTGCGCTGGTCGCTCTTGGCGCCCTCGGCCTCGAGGGCCGCGAGCTCCTCCTCCTTGCGCGCCATGAGCGTCGCGATGCGAGCGTCGCGCTGGTCGCCGATGGTCTTGATCTCGAGGCGGAGCTCGTTCTCGAGGCCGGGCATGTCGGCGTGACGGCCCTCGTCATCGACGTCGATCACCATGTAGGCGGCGAAGTAGATGACCTTCTCGAGGTCCTTCGGCGCCATGTCGAGCAGGTAGCCGAGGCGCGAGGGAACACCCTTGAAGTACCAGATGTGGGTGACGGGGGCGGCGAGCTCGATGTGGCCCATGCGCTCGCGGCGGACGGAGGACTTGGTGACCTCCACGCCGCAGCGCTCGCACACGATGCCCTTGAAGCGCACGCGCTTGTACTTGCCGCACGCGCACTCCCAGTCGCGGCTCGGCCCGAAGATCTGCTCACCGAACAGACCGTCCTTCTCGGGCTTGAGGGTGCGGTAGTTGATGGTCTCGGGCTTCTTCACTTCGCCGTAGGACCACTTGCGGATGTCCTCTGCGGTGGCCAGGCCGATCCGAAGCTCGTCAAAAGTCGTTGCGTCGAGCAATTTCTCTCCTTGGAAAGTCTCTGTAGTCGTCTACTGGCCTGGCTTAGATCTCGTCGATGTTCGACGACTCGAAGCGCGCGGAGATGTTGATGCCGAGCTCTTCCGCAGCGCGGAAGGCCTCGTCATCGGTGTCGCGGAGGGAGACCGCCGTGCCGTCGGCCGAGAGCACCTCGACGTTCAGGCAGAGCGACTGCATCTCCTTCATGAGCACCTTGAAGGACTCGGGGATGCCGGGCTCCTGGATGTTCTCGCCCTTGACGATCGCCTCGTACACCTTGACGCGGCCGAGGATGTCGTCGGACTTGATCGTGAGGAGCTCCTGCAGCGCGTACGCGGCGCCGTAGGCCTGGAGCGCCCAGACCTCCATCTCACCGAATCGCTGGCCACCGAACTGCGCCTTACCACCGAGCGGCTGCTGGGTGATCATCGAGTACGGGCCCGTCGAACGCGCGTGGATCTTGTCGTCGACGAGGTGGTGCAGCTTCAGGATGTACATGTAGCCGACCGAGACCGGGTACGGGAAGGGCTCGCCGGAGCGGCCGTCGAAGAGCTGCGTCTTGCCGCTCGAGTCGATCAGGCGCTCGCCGTCGCGGTTGGGGAGCGTCGAGTCGAGCAGACCCGCGATCTCCTCCTCGAAGGCGCCGTCGAACACCGGGGTCGCGACCTTGGTGCCGGGGGCGGCCTCGTGGGCGGCCTCGGGCAGGCGCTTGGCCCACGTCGGCTTGCCTTCGACCTTCCAGCCCTGCTTGGCGACCCAGCCGAGGTGGGTCTCGAGCACCTGGCCGAAGTTCATTCGACCGGGGATGCCGAGCGGGTTGAGCACGACGTCGACCGGCGTGCCGTCCGCGAGGAACGGCATGTCCTCGACGGGGAGGATCTTCGAGATGACGCCCTTGTTGCCGTGACGGCCGGCGAGCTTGTCGCCCTCGGTGATCTTGCGCTTCTGGGCGATGTAGACGACCACGCGCTGGTTGACGCCCGAGCCGAGCTCGTCGTCGTTCTCGGCCGAGAACTCCTTGACCGCGATGATCGTGCCCTGCTCGCCGTGAGGCACCTTCAGCGAGGTGTCGCGGACTTCGCGGCTCTTCTCGTTGAAGATCGCGCGGAGCAGGCGCTCCTCGGCGGAGAGCTCGGTCTCGCCCTTCGGCGTGACCTTGCCGACGAGGATGTCGCCGGGGCGGACCTCGGCGCCGATGCGGATGATGCCGCGCTCGTCGAGGTCGGAGAGCAGGTCGGGGCTCACGTTGGGGAGGTCGCGGGTGATCTCCTCCTTGCCGAGCTTGGTGTCGCGGGCGTCGACCTCGTACTCCTCGATGTGGATCGAGGAGAGGACGTCGTCCTTCACCAGGTTCTGGCTGAGGATGATGGCGTCCTCGAAGTTGTGACCCTCCCACGGCATGAACGCGACGAGCAGGTTCTTGCCGAGCGCGAGCTCGCCGTTGTCGGTCGCGGGGCCGTCGGCGATGACCTCTCCGGCCTCGATGCGCTCGCCCGCGGTCACGATGACGCGGTTGTTGTACGAGGTGCCCTGGTTCGAGCGGTCGAACTTGCGCAGGAAGTAGGTCTGCGTGCCGCCCTCGTCGAGCTGGACCGTGACGGAGTCGGCCGAGACCTCGGTGACGACACCGGCCTTGTCGGCGGTGACGACGTCACCGGCGTCGATCGCGGCGTAGCCCTCCATACCGGTGCCGACGTACGGCGAGTCGCTGCGGAGCAGCGGCACCGCCTGACGCTGCATGTTCGCACCCATGAGGGCGCGGTTCGCGTCGTCGTGCTCGAGGAAGGGGATGAGCGAGGTGCCGACCGACACCATCTGGCGCGGCGAGACGTCCATGTAGCCGATCTCGTCGGCGTGGATCATGTCGACCTCGCCGCCCTTCTGACGGGCGAGCACGCGCTCCTCCGAGAAGTGGCCGTCGGCCTTCAGCGGCGCGTTGGCCTGAGCGACGATGTAGTCGTTCTCCTCCATCGCGGTGAGGTAGTCGATCTGGTCGGTGACCTTGCCGGCGACGACCTTGCGGTACGGCGTCTCGATGAAGCCGAACGAGTTGATGCGCGCGAACGACGCGAGCGAGCCGATGAGGCCGATGTTCGGGCCTTCAGGGGTCTCGATCGGGCACATGCGGCCGTAGTGCGAGGGGTGGACGTCACGGACCTCGACGCCGGCGCGGTCGCGCGAGAGACCACCCGGGCCGAGCGCCGAGAGGCGACGCTTGTGGGTCAGGCCCGCGAGCGGGTTGTTCTGGTCCATGAACTGCGACAGCTGCGAGGTGCCGAAGAACTCCTTGATCGCAGCGACGACGGGTCGCACGTTGATCAGGGTCTGCGGGGTGATCGCCTCGATGTCCTGCGTCGTCATGCGCTCGCGGACGACGCGCTCCATGCGGCTGAGGCCGGTGCGCACCTGGTTCTGGATGAGCTCGCCCACCGCGCGGATGCGACGGTTGCCGAAGTTGTCGATGTCGTCGACGTCGAGGCGGAGGTCGACGGCCTTGCCGCCGCGGCGGCCGGGCAGCGTCTCGCGCTCGTCGTGGAGGGCGACGAGGTACTTGATCGTGGCGACGATGTCCTGCACCGTCAGCACCGAGTCGGTGAGGGGCGCCTCGAGACCGAGCTTCTGGTTGATCTTGTACCGGCCGACCTTCGCGAGGTCGTAGCGCTTCGGGTTGAAGTAGAAGTTGTCGAGGAGCGCACGCGCGGCCTCGGCGGCCACCTGCTCGCCCGGACGGAGCTTGCGGTAGATGTCCTTGAGCGCCTCTTCCTTCGTGAGGATGTTGTCCTTCTCGAGGGTGAGGGCGATCGACTCGTAGCCGGCGAACTCCTCGAGGATCTCCTCAGAGGTGAGGCCGAGGGCCTTGAGGAAGACGGTGACCGACTGCTTGCGCTTGCGGTCGATGCGGACGCCGACCTGGTCGCGCTTGTCGATCTCGAACTCGAGCCATGCGCCGCGGCTCGGGATCACGCGCGCCGAGTAGATGTCCTTGTCGGAGGTCTTCTCGGGGGTGCGCTCGAAGTAGACGCCGGGCGAACGGACGAGCTGCGAGACGACGACGCGCTCGGTGCCGTTGATGACGAAGGTGCCCTTGGGGGTCATGAGCGGGAAGTCGCCCATGAAGACCGTCTGGGTCTTGATCTCACCCGTGAGGTGGTTCATGAACTCCGCGTTCACGTACAGCGGTGCGGAGTAGGTCTTCGACTTCTCCTTGCACTCGTCGATCGTGTACTTCGGAGGCTCGAGCTCGGGGTTCGTGAACGAGAGCTGCATGGTCTCGCCGAGGTCCTCGATCGGGGAGATCTCCTCGAAGATCTCCTCGAGGCCGGTGGTCTCGGGCAGGTCGGTGCGACCTGCGGCCTGCGCCTCGGCGAGGCGGGCCTTCCAAGCGTCGTTGCCGACGAGCCAGTCGAAGCTCTCGGTCTGGAGCGCGAGGAGGTCGGGTACCGTGAGGGTATCGGCGATCTTCGCGAACGAGAGGCGGCTTGCACCGCGTCCGTTCTTGGGGGTGGGCGTGGTTGCGTTGCGCGCAGCAGCCAAGTGAATAACCTCCATGGCCCCGTCGGGCCGGTTCACTGTCGGTAGCGGAGAGAGTTCAGTACCCCTCAGACATGGTGCGGACGTCGAAGACCACAGGATCTCGACACGCACGAAGCCGACCGCAATATGAAGGCATGCAGGGTCTGGGAGCGCAAACCTCAACTATATGCGATATGACGCGCCAAGTCCAGCGAGATTCTTGATTTGTTTCGAGATGTCCGGTATATAGCCGGTTCTCGGTGATCGGCGGATGCCACGAGCCCCGGTTCTCCGCGGAATCCGGCCCGCCCCGTGGCATCCGAGCAGGCGCCGCCCGGGTGGTCAGAAATACCCTCCGGGTATTCCTATGATGGACGCGGTCACCTTTTCGACCCCATCGACCCCGGAGGAGAACCCATGTGCCGAGCCGTCACCTGCCGCGAGTGCGGAAAGACGACGTGGGCCGGCTGCGGCCAGCACGTCGACGCCGTGATGCGCGGAGTGTCCCGCGCCGAGCGCTGCACCGGACACGAGCGGGAGCCCTCGACCGGATTCCTCGCCCGGCTCTTCGGGCGCTGAGCACGACGTGCGCCCCCGGCCGGAATCCGGACGGGGGCGCACGAGCCGGACGGCTACCCTGCGGCCCCGCGTCGGCGCAGTCGCGCCGCCACGAGCGCCACGAGACCGAGCAGCAGCGCCAGGGCGGATGCCTCGGCGGCGCCCCGCACCTCGGCGCCGGTGTCGGCGAGCGAGCGGGCGCCGGGTTCCTCGGTCGACGCGACGGCCGCCGGTGACGCCTCCTCGGGCCGCGCGGGCGTCGCCGGAGCCGGCTCGCCCTCGGGCTGGGCGGGGGTCTCGCCCTCCCCATCGGTGGGATCGGTCGGGTCGGTCGGGTCGGTCGGGTCGGGCACCGGCTCCTCCCCCTCGCTGGAGATCACGAACTCGGCCGACATCGAGCCGACCTCGCTGCGACCGTCGGTGATCGAGAACTCGAGCCAGGCCGAACCGTCGAACCCGGCCTCCGCCGTGAACGTGAAGGAGCCGTCCGGCGCCACCTCGGCCTCGCCGTGGCCGAGCGCGTCGTAGGCGACGAGCACCGCGAGCGGGTCGCCGTCGGCGTCCTGGTCGTTCGCGAGGAGTCCCGCGGCGGTCGGCACGGTGATCGTCTGCCCCGCCGGCACGAAGTAGCGGTCGGACGCCGGCACGGGCGGCGTGTTCGGCTCGCCGTCGCCCTGCACGACCTCGATCGTGATCTCCGCTGCGTTCGCGCTCACGAGCCCGTGCTCGTCGCGCACGGTGTAGGTGAGGCGGTCGGTACCGACGAATCCGACCGGCGGAGTGTAGAGCGACCACCCGTCGGAGAGGGTGGACCACGTGCCCATCGGCTGGCCGCCCGAGCCCGCGAAGTCGAGCTCGTCGCCATCGGCGTCGGTGTCGTTCTCCATCTGCGCCGGCGCCGGCACGTACAGCGGCTCGCCCGAGACCGCCGTGTAGTGGTCGTCGACCGCGACCGGCCGGTGGTTGACCGTGCCGTCGCCGACCTGCAGCTCGACGGTCACCGTCCGGCTCGTGTAGGCGTGCTGGTCGTTGACGTAGTAGTGGAAGGTGTCGGTACCCGTGAAGCCGGCCGGCGGCGTGTACGTGAACGAACCGTCGGTCGACCACTGGAGGAGCCCTGCGAGCCCCGTCGTGTCGACGATCGCCTCGAGCAGCTCACCCGCCTCGCCGAGCTCGATGTCGCTGTCGTTCGCGAGCAGCCCCTCGGCCGCGGAGACCGTGCGCACCGTGTCGTGGACGACGCCGTAGACGTCGGCCGTCGCGACCGGCGCCTCCGGAATGGCGTCGGGGCCCGACGGTTCGACGCCGGGCTCGGCCGGGTAGAGCCAGAGCGTGGCGTCGCTGCACGCGACCGTCGTGCACACGCGGTACTGCAGGTAGTGGAGGTCGGGCGCCGAGTCCCCGGCGTCGGCGAGGAACGCACCCCCATTGCCGAGCAGCGTCACCTGCCCGTTGCCGATCTGGTGGCCGTACGGGAACTCGAGCGAGGTCACGATCTGGCCGTCGAGCGCGTCGTTCACGAGCAGGCCCTGGAAGTCGGCGATGTAGAGCGGTGCGCCGGGAGTGAAGAGGTAGGTGTCGTCGGCGGCGACCGGCGGAAGGGCGACCTCGCTGCCGGTCGGGAGCACCTCGATCTCGACGGTCGCCCACTCGCTCTCGAGGTCGGCGTCGCCGTGCTCGTCGCGGATGAGGTACTGCCACGTGACGGTGCCCGTGAAGCCGGCCGGCGGCGTGTACGCGAAGCCAGGGAAGAGGCCCCAGCCCTCGCGGTCGCCGACCGCCGGGTAGGTCGAGTCGACCAGGTTGAAGCCGTCGCCGTCGGGGTCGAAGTCGTTCTGGAGCACGCTCGGCTCGGCGACGCGGAGCGTCGTGTCCTGCACCATCTGCCAGTGGTCGTCGACCGCGACGGGTGCGGTGTTCACCGGGCCGAACGGCTGAGGCTCGGGCAGGAGGGCCTTCGGATCCGGCAGTGAGGGTCCGGACTTCGCTGCGGCGTCGGCCGAGCCGGTCGCGTCGGCGCTCTCCGCGCCCTCCGCGCCCTCCGCGGTCTCGGCGGCATCCGCGGTCTCGGCGGTCTCGGCGGCGTCCGCGGTCTCGGTTCCTCCGGCGGCGTCACCCGGCCCCGCCGGGTCGGTCGGCTCGGCCGAAGGCGGCTCGGTGCTCTCGGTGGGCACAGGCACCGCGGGTGCGGCCGGCAACTCCTCGGCGGCGGCGCCGAGCGGCGCCGCGATCACCGCCGCGCCGATCGCCGCGGCGAGCGCGAGGCTCACGAGGCGGGTCGTCGAGGGTTTGCGGCGCGACCTCGGTTCGGCGGCCGTGTGGTGGTTCAGGTTCATCGTTCTCTCGCTTCGCTGCTGAAGTGGGTACGGCTGATCGGATGGCGCGGACGGCGGGCTCAGGCCCACTCGAGACGCAGGGTCTCGGGGCGGCCCGGCACGAGGCTGACGTCGAGGGTGGCGCCGGGCACGGCCCGGGCGAGGTGGAGGGGCGCGAGCTGCTCGGTGCGGGTGACCGGCATCGGCACCCCGCCCGGCATGAGCACGTGCAGTTCGAGCTCGACGACCGCGTTCATGCCGAGCATCATCGGCAGCTGGCGCGCGTCGAGCACGCTCGCCGTCGTGCGGAGTCGCTGCGCCTCGAGGTGGGGCGCGGTGGCGGCGGGGGTCGTGGCGGCCATGATGCGGCTCGCCTCGGCCATCGAGGCTTGGGCCTGTGCCATGGAGGCGCCGACGTCCATGCGCTGCTGCGCTTCGTGCCCCTGGCGGGTGAGCGTCGCGAGGTCCTTGAGGAATCCCATGTCACACCGCCGCGTAGAGCTCGTTGAAGCGGCGGCCGACCCCGCGGTCGGCCTGGATCCGGGCGCCCCAGCCGGCGGCGGCCGTCTCCCACGCGGCGCCGTCGACGCCGAACATCGCGGCGACGGTCGGCAGCATGGCGGCGTCGTAGCCGTAGGCGGCGATGCCCTTCGAGATGCGGGCGTAGCGTTCGAGGTCGACGCCGGCGATCGGTTCGAGAGTGCCCGGGGCGGCCTCGGCGGTCGTCGCGAAGGCGGCCTGCGCGTTCATCTGCTGCTGGTACTCGGCGGCCTGCGCCTGGAGGGTGTTCGCCTGGTCGATGAGGGCGGGGGCGGCCTTGACCATCTGCGCCATGTCGCCGAACTGCGTGAAGAGACCCATGATCGTGCTCCTGATTCGTGTGCAAGTGATGTGGTGGGCGGGCCGCACGGCCCGATGACACCGAGGTTCCCGCGGGGCGGGTCGGCAGCGGATGGGCAGGGTCTGCTCAATCGTTCCGGCGCGATTACTCAGTCGCGCCCCGCGTTGCCTAGGAGCACCCCCCTTTGCGGGGTACAGCGCGGCGGGCGTGCGAGTCGTACAGTGAATCCACCGACGCACCGACGACGCGAGAGGCGGCGATGGCTCCGAGCGATTCCGCTTCCGCGCACGAGGCCGAGCCGGCGCTCGATCGGCCGTGGCCGCTCGTCGGCCGCGAGGTGCAGCTCGATCGCGCGGCGAGCGCGTTGCGCTCGGGTCAGGCGCGCTCGGTCTTCCTCTACGGTCCCTCGGGCGTCGGCAAGAGTCGCATCCAGTCCGAGGTGGGCGATCGGCTCGCCGACGCCGGATGGCTCGTGCTCACCGCGAGCGGCAACCCGGCGCTGTCCGCGGTGCCCTTCGCGACCGTCGCGCCCGCACTCGCCCGCGGCATCGAGAACCCGACGCTGCCGTCGACGACCGACCCGCTGGCCCTCTTCAGCGCGACGAACTCGACGGTCTCCGAGCTCGCCGCCGGTCGCCCGGCGATCATCGCGGTCGACGACCTCTCCTCGGCCGACTCCGTCTCGGTCGCGCTCATCGCCCAGCTCGTCGCGGCGGGGGCGATCTCGCTCATCGCGACGCTCCCCGAGGGCGAGCCGGTGCCCGAGGGCGTGCTGCCCGTCGCCGGGGCCGCCGACTCGGTGCGCATCGACGTCGCACCCCTCGACCTCGAGGAGGTCACGGAGCTCCTCGCGCTCGCACTCGACGCACCGGTCGCGCACCGCGACGCCGTGGAGCTCCACCGCGCCTCGCACGGCAACCCGCTCTTCCTCCGCGAGCTCGTGATCGGCGGGGTCGAGACCGGTGCGCTCGCCTGGTCGGGCGGGCAGTGGCAGCTGCTCGGCGACCCGGTCGGCACGCCCGCGCTCCGCGACCTCATCCGGGCGCGGCTGCGCAACCTCGGCGTCGAGGAGCGCGACGCCGTCGAACGTCTCGCGCTGTGCGAGCCGCTCGGCATCGACGAGTTCGTGCGGCCCGGTGCGCCCGAAGCGCTCGCCGAGCTCGAACTGCGCGGCATGGTCCGCGTCGACGAGTCGGGGCACGGCATCGCGATCACCCTCGCGCACCCGCAGTACGCGGGCGCCGTGCGCGAGTCGCTCCCCCGCATCCGGGCGATCACGCTGCTCGCCGAGCAGGCCGACGTCGTCGCCGCCGGTCCGATGACCGTCGTCGACGAGCTCCGCATCGCGATGTGGCGGCTCGACGCCGGGCGCCCCTCCGACCCCGAACTGCTGATCCGTTCCGCGGATCTCGCGCGGCGCGCCCATGACCACCGCACCGCCGAGCGACTCGCGGCCGCCGCGATCGGCGCGGGCGCGACCGACGCCTCGGCGCACCTCCTGCACGGCGAACTGCTCTGGTCGCTCGGCCGCGGCGCCGAGGCGCTCGACGCGCTCGCGAACGCCGAGCTCGCGGCGCGCGCCGCCGAGCACCCGGAGGCGGACCTCGCGGCGATCGCCGCGAAGCGGGCCGAGATCTACGGCGGCGATCCGCTCGGCAGCGAACGCGGCATCCGCCTGCTCGAGGAGATCGGGCGCGCCCTGCCCGAGCAGCTGCCCGTGCTGCTCATCAGCAAGGCGACCCTTGTGCTGCACCTGCTGCGCGCCGAGGAGGCGCTCGCGCTCGTCGACGAGGCCGACGGGTACCTCGGCGACAGCCCCGTCGAACGGGCGCTCGTCTCCCTCGGTCGTTCGATGCCGCTCTCGCAGATGCAGCGCTCGGCCGAGGCCCTCGACGAGGCCGAGGCCGCGGTCGCCTACGCCTCGACCGAGGGAGCGCACATCCCGAGGCGTCGCGCCCAGGTGCCGTATGCGTACGCGCTCATCGAGAGCGACCGGTACGACGACGCGCGGCTCACGACGATCGAGATGCTGCACGACGCGATCCGCAACGACGACGAGCTCACCGCCCGGCACGCCGAGTTCCTGATGGGGCGGCAGTTCTGGGCGTCCGGGCGGCTCGACACGGCGACGCGCTGGTTCCGCGACAGCCTGAGCGGCGCCGAACTGCGCGGGCCGGCCTCCTTGCGGGGGCCGTCGCTCGGGTTCCTCACCGTGATCGCCTGCATGCAGGGCGAGCTCGAGCACGCGCGCGAGCTGCGCGGCCGCTTCGAGGCCGGGTACGACCGCGAGGACACCCTCACCGCCCTCTCCGACGCGTGGCTCGCCCGCACCGAGGGCGACTCGGGCGCGGCCGCGAAGATCCTGCTGACCCGGGTCGCGCAGGTGCTGCCGCGCGGGGCGAACCACGTGGCGGCGTCGTTCCTGCACACCCTCGCCCGGCTCGGCTCACGCGCGCACGCGGCCGAGGCCGCCGAGCGGCTCGCGGCGCTCGAACGGCAGACGGGCGCGCCCGAGATCGCGCGCCGGGCCCGGCACGCCAGGGCCGAGGCCGACGCCGACGCCGAGCTCCTCCGCGCCGTCGGCGAGGAGTGGGAGCGCCTCGGGGCGTTGCTGTTCGCGGCGGAGGCCTTCGCCTCGGCCGGTCAGGCGGCACGCGCGGAGGGGCGGGGGCGCGAGGCATCCGCCGACCAGCAGCGCGCCGCCGCGCTCGCGGCCGCCTGCGAGGGCGCACGCACCCCGCTGCTGAGCTTCACCGACGGCACCGAGCCGCTCACCCCGCGCGAGCGCGAGATCGCCGCGCTCGCCGCGCAGGGGCTGAGCTCGAACGAGATCGCGCAGCGGCTGTTCCTGTCGCCGCGGACCGTGAACAACCACCTGCAGTCGACGTACACGAAGCTCGGCATCCGCGGGCGGCGCGAACTGCAGCTCTGAGCCGAGCCGCAGCGCCGGGCTCAGACGCCGACGATCTCGCCGCGCATCCCCTCGAGGCGTTCGCCGACGGTGTTGACGGCCTCCTTCGCGACGCCGAGGTCGGCGAGCGCGGTCATGAGCGAGGCGACGACCCGGTCGAAGGCGTCGTCGGTGATCGCGAGACCGTCGTGGGCTTCGCCGACCGAGCGACCGGTGAAGACCTGCGGCCCGCCGAACGCGGCGGCGAGGAACGCCCGCTGGTGCGCCTTCAGCCGCTCGGTGTCGACGCCGTCGAACCAGGGCGCGAGCTCGGGGTCGGCGACGACGCGGTGGTACATGACCGTGACCGCGGTGCGCACTCCGTCGCTGCCGCCGAGCTCATCGTAGATCGCGTGCATCCGGCCTCCTTCGGCTCCGGTTCCCAGCATGGCCCATCGGTGCGGGACCGCGCCTGAGCAATCGTTGCTCATCCTGGTCGGCGATCTCGTGGGACGATGCTTCCGTGCCGCAGACGCCCCCGCGCATCGAGTTCGAGGCCGACATCTTCTCGTCGACCGGCCTCACCCTGCTCGTCGACGGCACCGCGCAGTCGCACGTCGACCCCGGCGACCCGACGCACCTGTTCTTCGAGTACGTGCGCCGCATCGGGCACGTGATCGACGCGATGGGCCTGCCCGGCGAGCCGCTGCGGGTGCTGCACCTCGGCGGCGGGGCGTTCACGCTCGCCCGCTACGTCGAGGCGACCCGACCGGGTTCGGTCCAGCACGTCGTCGACCTCGACGGCGAACTCGTCGAGCGGGTGCTCGCGCGCCTGCCGCTGCCGGCCGGCGCCGACATCGCGGTGCACGTCGACGACGCGGCATCCGTCATCGGCGCACCCGGCGCGCTCGGGCCGTTCGACGTCGTCATCGTCGACCTGTACCGGCGTCTGCAGGCGCCCGACTTCGTCGAGACGCCCGAGTTCATGGGCGGATGCCTCGCGCTCCTCGCCGCACGCGGGCTCCTCGTCGTGAACGTGGCCGATGCCGAGGGGCTCGCACGCCTCCGCGGGCAGGCCCGGGCCGTCGCGCGCGCCCGGCCCGCGGCCGAACTGCTCGTCGCCGGCGATGCCACGGTCGTCGCCGGCACGGAGGAGGGCAACACCGTGCTCGTCGCCGCACCCGACGGGCTGCCCGAGCGGCTCGCCGAACGGCTCCTCGCCCATGGGCCGCACCCGGCCGAGGTGCTCACCGGTGCTCGGCTCGACTTCGTACTGTGGGGCGCCTGCTGAGCGGCGCCTGCTGAGCGGCGCCTGCTGAGCGGCGCTTACTGATCGGCGGCCGCCCAGCTGCGGCGGGTAGCGTGGGCTCGTGGCATCCCCAGAACCCTCGCTCGAACGCCGCCTCGCCGTGAGCGGGCACCTCGCCCATCTCGAGGAGTCGCGGCAGTCGCCGGGCTCGTGGACCCTCTACGTCGACGGCACCCCGCAGTCGCACGTCGAGATCGAACGGCCCGAGTGGCTCGGCTTCGAGTACGTGCGCCGCATCGGGCACGCCGCCGACCTCGTGCGCGCCGAGGGCGAGCCGATCACGGCCGTGCACCTCGGCGGCGGCGCCCTGACGCTGCCGCGCTATGTCATCGCGACCCGGCCGGGGTCGCGCCAGCAGGTCGTCGAACTCGAGTCGGAGCTCGTCGAGCTCGTGCGCGAGCACCTGCCGCTGCCGCGCGGGGCACAACTCCGTATCCGTCACGGGGATGCGCGCGAGGTCGTCGCGAAGCTGCCCGGCGGGCTCGACGGCGCCGTCGACCTCGCCGTCGTCGACATCTTCTCGGGCGCCCGCACGCCCGCGCACGTCACGAGCGTCGAGTTCTACGGGCTCATCGCGCCGCGCCTCGCTCCCGGCGGCATCCTCGCGGTGAACGTCGCCGACGGCGCCGGGCTGGCCTTCGCCCGCTCGCAGGCGGCAACCCTCGCGCACGTCTTCGCGCACACGGCGATCGCCGCGGACGCGAGCATGCTCAAGGGCCGCCGCTTCGGCAACGTCGTCATGTACGCCTCGAACGAGCCGCTGCCCTTCGACGAGATGCCCCGCCGGCTCGCGAGCGACCCGGCCCCGGCGAAGCTCGTCGAGGGCGACGAGCTCCGCCGCTTCATCGCCGGCGCCCCCATCGTGACGGATGCCACGGCGGTGCCCTCGCCCCCGCCCGCGCGCTCGATCTTCCTGGCGAAGCCGGGGCGCTGACGCAGCGGCGCGCGCGCCGCAGGATCGGAGATCACCACAGGCTCGGAGCGATTCCCCCGATCCGCCCGATCCTGCGGTGATCGCCGAGAACGTGGCGGCTCAGCCGAGCCCGACCTCGACCGTGCGCACCCGGCTCGGGGCGCTCTCGTTCCACACCCGGTCGAGCGCCGTCACCGCGTAGGCGTAGCTGCGGCCCGCCTCCGCCGTGTCGTCGGTGAACCGCTGCACCACGCCGGCCGTCGCACGGACGGTGGCGAGGAGCGCCGTGGCATCCTCGACGTCGATCGCACCGCCGCCCTCGACGCGGTACACGGCGAACGAGGTCGCCCGGCGTGCGGGCGGCGCCGCGTCCTGCCACTGCAGCACGACGCCGGCATCGCTCCGGGCGGGCGGGGTCAGCACGGGAGTCCGGACCGCCGTCGCGGGCAGCCATTCCATGGCCGGGACGATCGCGGGGTGCGCGTAGTGCTCGGCGAGGACCTTCGACATCGAGCCCTGCGGATCGGCCGGCACGTGCTTGGCCGAGAAGTACACGTTGCCGTGCACCGGCGTCCCCGACGCGTCGATCTCACGGCTCATGGTGAGGTGGTTCGACAGCTCGGCCGGGTCGCTGAAGACGCCCGAGGTGACCTTGTAGAGCGCCTCGCCGACGTAGAGGTGCGTGCCGGACGCCGCCGCGACCTCGGCCCACCAGGGCACGAGCTTCGCGTAGTCGGCGACGGCGAGGCCGATCTGCCAGTAGATCTGCGGATTGATGTAGTCGAGCCACCCCTCGAGCACCCACTTGCGGGTGTCGGCGAACTGCATGTCGTACGACTGCGAGCCGCCCGTCTCCGAGCCGAGCGGGTCGGTCGCCCGGTTGCGCCAGATGCCGAAGGGGCTGATGCCGAACTTCACCCACGGCTTCAGCGCCTTGATGCGCTGCGAGATCGACTGCACGAAGATGTCGACGTTGTGCCGGCGCCACTCGGCGACATCGGCGAACCCGGCGCCGTGCGTCGCGAACGTCGCCTGGTCGGGGATCGTCTGGCCGGCGACGGCGTAGGGGTAGAAGTAGTCGTCGAAGTGCACGCCGTCGAGGTCGTAGTGCTCGACCGAGTGCAGGATGGCCCGCTGGATGTGCTCCTGCGCCTCGGGGACGCCCGGGTCGAAGTAGAGCTTGCCGCCGTACGCCCACACCCACTCGGGGTGCACGCGCGCGGGGTGCTCGGGCACGAGCTTCGCCGGGTCGGCCTGCATCGAGACGCGGTACGGGTTGTACCAGGCGTGCAGCTCGAGGTTGCGGGCGTGCGCCTCCTCGACGATGAAGGCGAGGGGGTCGTAGCCCGGGTCCTGGCCCTGCACGCCGGTGAGGTACTGCGACCACGGTTCGAGCGGGCTCGGCCAGAACGCGTCGGCGGTGGGGCGCACCTGCACGAATACGGCGTTGAGGTTGAACTGCTCGGCGACGTCGAGCCAGTGCAGGAACTCGGCGCGCTGCTCGTCGGCGGTGAGGCCCGTGCGGCTCGGCCAGTCGATGTTCACGACCGAGGAGATCCACATGGCGCGGAGCTCGCGCTTGCGCGGACCGGAGGGGAGGCTCGCGGCGCCCGTCAGCGCCTCACCGGTGCCGGCCGCGTGGGCCGGGGTCGCGGCGAGGCTGCCGATCGTCACGGTGAAGGCCGAGGCGGCGACGCCCGCGACGGCGAGCGTGAGGAACCCGCGGCGGGCGAGAGCCGGTGCGGGCATCGAGGCCGGGCCGCCCGTACTGGGTGCGGCGGGCGCGGCGGGCGTGTGGTCGAGGGGCATCGTCGATCCTCCGAGTCATCAGTTTTGGAAGATACTTCCACACCCGCTCGGAGTTGTGAAGACTAATTTCCAGACTCGCTCACGCGTGCCGGAACCGCAGCTCCTGGCCGGGCCGGAGCTGGGCGATCGCATCGAGGGACGACGGCGCGACGATCGCGATCACCGGATACCCGCCCGTCACCGGCCGATCGGCGAGCAGGATCGTCGGCCGACCGTCGCCCGCGAGCTGCACCGAGCCGGGCACCGTCGCCTCGCTCGCGAGCTCACCGGCCACGCGCCGCTCGAGCGCGGGCCCGACGAGACGCGCCCCGATGCGGTCGGCCTGCTCCGAGAGCCGCCACGGGCCGTCGAAGAGCGCGGCATGGGCGGCCGCGGTGAGCCAGTCGGCACGCGGCCCCGGCATGAGCGCGAGCGTCACCGGTCCGTCGGGCGGCGGGTACGCCGCCTCCTGGTCGATGAGCGGCACGGATGCCACGGGCTCCGCCCCGATCACGAGCACCCGCCCCGGCGCGACCGGCTCGGGGCCGAGTCCCGCGAGGGTGTCGCGCGAGCGCGAACCGAGCACAGCCGGTTCGTCGACGCCGCCGCGCACCGCCAGTTCGTAGCGGAGCCCCCTCGACGCAGGACCGAGCTCGAGCACCGACCCCTCGGCCGCGTGCACCGCCGTATACGGCGCCACGGCGCGGCCGTCGAGGCGGACCTCGCCCCACGCCCCCGCCACCGCGAACCAGCACGCACCGCCCGTGAACCGCCCGCGGAACCCGCCCATGAGCACCTCGAGCACCGCCGCGTCGTCGGGATTGCCGACGAGTCGGTTCGCGAGCCGGGCGGCGCCACGGTCGAGCGCGCCCGACCCGGTGACGCCGAGGTGCGCGAACCCCGGCCTGCCCAGGTCCTCGACGAGGGCGAGCGGGCCGGGCGTCTCGACGACGAGTGCGCGGGTCATCCGCCGGCCCGTTCGAATCGCACGCGGCGGCCGGGCGCGAGGAGCGCCGGGTCGGGCCGCTCGGCGTCCCACAGCGCGGCGTCGGTGCGGCCGATGAGCCGCCACCCGCCCGGGCTCTGCCGTGGATACACGCCCGCGAACCCTCCGGCGAGTGCGACGGCACCCGCGGCCACCCGCGGGCGCGGGGCCGCGAGCCGGGGCACCTCGAAGGGCCAGTCGCCGGGCGACTCGGCCACGAGGTACCCGAACCCGGGCGCGAAGCCGCCGAACGCGACCCGCCACGTCGTCGCGAGGTGGCGGGCGACGAGCGCCTCGGGCGAGAGTTCGAGCAGCGCAGCCGTCTCGACGAGGTCGTCGCCGTCGTAGTGCACGGCGATCGCGACGTCGTCGGCCCGTGCCTGCGGAGTTCGCTGCTCGGCGCGCTCACCGACGGGAATCCGCCGCAGCCACGTCGCGAGCGACTCGAGCGGCAGCACCGCGGGGTCGACCGCGACGAGCACGGTGCGCGCCGCGGGCACGAGCTCGACGACGCCCGGCCGTCGTGCCGCGACGAGCGCGTCGTGCAACGCGAGCACCTCGTCGAGCCCGTCGCACTCGACGAGCAGCGCGGCCTCACCCGACGGCAGCAGGCGTCTGGTCACGCGAACGCCTCGACGGCGACGCCCGCACGATCGAGGGCGGCGCGCACCGCCCGCGCGATCGCGACCGCACCAGGGGTGTCGCCGTGCAGGCACAGCGAGTCGGGCGCCAGTTCGAGTCGGCTGCCGTCGTCGGCGGTGAGGCCGCCCGTCTCGACGAGCTCGAGCGCACGGTCGGCGGCGGCCGCCGGGTCGTCGACGATCGCGCCCGGCTCGCCGCGCGGGCTGAGCGAGCCGTCGGCGGCGTACCCCCGGTCGACGAAGGCCTCGCGGGCGAAGACGAGCCCCGTGGCATCCGCCGCCGCCTCGATCTCGCTCGCGCGCCGGCCGAGCACCGCGAGGCTCGCATCGAACGCGGCGACCGCCTCGACGAAGGCGTGCGCGGCGGCCCGGTCGGCGACCAGCCGGTGGTAGAGCGCCCCGTGCGCCTTCACGTACCGCACGCGGGTGCCGGCGAGGCGTGCGAGGCCGTCGAGGGCGCCGAGCTGCGCGACGAGTTCGGCCGCGATCTCGCCGGGGCTCACGTCGAGCGCCCGCCTGCCGAAGCCGACGAGGTCGCGGTAGCCGGGGTGCGCGCCGAGCGCGACGTCGTGACGGGCGGCGCGGCGGGCGCTCTCGAGCATCGTGAGCGGATCGCCCGCGTGGAACCCGCAGGCGACGTTCGCGCTCGTCACGAGCCCGAACATGGCCTCGTCGTCGCCGACGCGCCACGCGCCGAATGATTCGCCGAGGTCGCTGTTGAGGTCGATCGAGGCCCGCATGCTCCCATTCTGCCGCTGGGGCGCGCACACTGGGGTGGGGAGGCGGCATGCGACGGGCGCGGTTCGACGGCGACGGTCCGGATGCCGCGCGCCCGCGCCGCACGCCGCGTGCACCGCACCGGCGCCCACCGCACCCGGCCGCGGCGCTCGGCAGGGCGGCCGCCGCGATCGCGGTGGGGCTCCTCCTCGGCGGCTGCACGGGGCTCGGCCCGGTGCCGACGCCGACCCGCACCCCCACGCCCTTGCCGAGCGCGCCCGCCCCCTCGACCGAGCCCCCGACGCCTCCGCCTGCGCCGCAGGTGCTGCTGCCCGCGGGCGGGGTGTCGGTCGTGGCCGAGGGGCTCGAGGCGCCGTGGTCGATCCTCGTGCTGCCGGGCGGCGGCACCCTCGTCTCGCAGCGCGACCGCGGCGACATCGTCGAGGTGCTGCCCGGCGGAGGCCTCCGCCAGGCCGCCGTCGTCCCCGGCGTCGCTGCCGGCGGCGAGGGCGGCCTGCTCGGGCTCGCACTGCTGCCGGGCGACGCCGACCGGCCCGCCTACGTCTACGCGTACTTCACCGCCGCGAACGACAACCGCATCGTCCGGATGCCGCTCACGGGGGCCAGGGGTTCGCTGTCGCTCGGCGCCGCCGAAGACGTGCTCACGGGCATCCCGAAGGCCGGCAACCACAACGGCGGACGCCTCGCCTTCGGCCCCGACGGCCTGCTCTACGCGACCTCGGGCGATGCCGGGAACCGCGACGCGGCGCAGAACCCCGACTCGCTGTCGGGCAAGATCCTGCGGATGACGCCAGACGGCGCCCCCGCACCCGACAACCCGTTCGGCAACTACACCTGGTCGCTCGGCCATCGCAACCCGCAGGGCCTCGCCTGGGATGCCTCGGGCGGCATGTGGGCCGCCGAGTTCGGCCAGAACACGTGGGACGAGCTCAACCGCATCGAACGCGGCGGCAACTACGGGTGGCCGGTCGTCGAGGGCGCGGCGGGCGACCCGCGCTTCGCCGATCCGGTGCAGCAGTGGGCGACCGGCGACGCGAGCCCCAGCGGGCTCGCCGTCGTGGGCGACACCCTCTTCCTCGCGGCGCTCAGAGGCGAACGCGTGTGGTCGATCGCCCCGGCGAGCGGACCGGCAGCCGGGGTCGCGGTCACCGCGACGCCCTGGTTCACGGGCGAGTTCGGGCGCATCAGGGATGTCACGACCGCGCCCGACGGCGGGCTGTGGTTCATCTCCAACAACACCGACGGTCGCGGTTCGCCCGAGGCCGGCGACGACCGGCTCTACGCGGTCGGGCTGGCCCCCGCGGGCTGAGCGGGGCCGCTCGGCCCACTTCGGGGGTGATCGTGCTCTCCCGCACCGGGGGCGGCCGGGGTTATTCTCATCCCATGGCGGATCTCGATCGGGTCAGGCGTTGGGCTGAGGCGCTCATCGCACTGCACCTCGATCCGCTCGTGTGGAGCTTCGAGTTCGACAACGCCAAGAAGCGCGCCGGGCTGTGCAACTACACCGCGAAGCGGATCTCGGTGTCGCGCTACCTCGCGGCCCGGTACGACGACGACGAGATCCACCAGATCCTGCTGCACGAGGTCGCGCACGCGATGGCCGGGCCGCGGGCCGCGCACGGGCCGAAATGGGCCGCGACCGCGGCCGAGCTCGGCTACGTCGGGCAGCGCACCCACGACGGCGAGGTCGCGCACGAGCTCGCCCCGTGGGTCGGTCGGTGCCCGGCCGGGCACGAGCACTTCCGCTATCGGCAGCCGAGCCGACCGCTCAGCTGCGGGCTGTGCCGACGCGGCTTCGACCGGGCGAACCTCATTGTGTGGCGGCACCGCGAGATCACGGCCGCGGTGCGTCGTCGCGCGGCGAGCGCGGCGGCCGGCTGACCCGTCGGCGCCACCGGTCGACCCGTCGGCCGCCGCCCGGCAGACCCGTCTCGGAGACGGTCCGACCCCCGCGAGACCGCTACGCTGGACGGATGCCCGTCTCCACCGTCTCGATTCCCATCGGGCAGTGGCTCATTCCCGCCGAGGGCGTCCGCTGGTGGTTCGATTCCGGTTCGTTCGCGCTCGATTTCGCGACGACCGGATCGATCGGGGGCACCGCGGCCGGAGCCGGCGTCGAACGTCTCCACTCCCCCGACGACCTCACCGCCTGGCTGCGCGAGCGGTTCCCCGTGCCGGTCGGCGCGGCCCGCTCGCGTGACCTGTTCGACGCCGTCGCGCTCCGCGACGCGATCGGGCGCATGGCGCTCGCCGCGAGCCGCGGCGAGGCGCTCCGCGCGAGCGACCTCGACCTCGTGAACCTCTACGCGGCGACGCCCGACGTGCCGCCGTCGCTCGCCGGCGGCTCGCGGCAGGCCGGCCGCTCGGTGCACACCGTGCCGCAGGCCCTCTCGACGATCGCGCGCGACGCCGTCGACCTGTTCGGCCCCGTGAACCTCGAACGCATCCGCGTCTGCTCGGGCGACGACTGCGAGGTCGTCTACCTCGACACCTCGCGCGCGGCGACCCGTCGGTGGTGCTCGATGCAGCGCTGCGGCAACCGGGCCAAGGTGCGTGCGCACCGCGCCCGCAAGAGCCGCCGCCTGGGTTCGACGCCGTTGGCCGGGCTCCGGGTGGGCGACGAGCAGCTCGAGGCACCCGACGAGACGCCCGGCTTCGCCGTGCCGCAGCACACCGAGCTCCCGGCCGCACCCGAACGCGAGGCCGAGCCCGACCGACCGGCGGCCTGACCGGCTGACGACCGCTGGGCGCTCAGTCGCTCGTGCGAACCGGTCGACGCTTCGGCAGCGCGAGGAGCACACCGACGAGGAGCAGCACGGCCCCGAAGCCGGCCGCGAACCACGCCGTCTCGCTCGGGATGTCGAGGTAGGTCGTGATGCCGAGGATGCGTGCGAGCCCCCACGGCAGCAGTCCGAGCTCGTCGTTCCAGAGGGTCAGCGCCCGTTCGAGGCCGATCGCCCCGATGACGAGCGAGGGCACGAGCAGGGCCGCGCCGACGGCGGCGAGCACGAATCCGGTCGCGCGACGCGCACCGACCTGCCCTGCGGCCGCCCACCCCGCGGCGACGAACACCCAGACGAAGAGCGCGAAGGCGAGCGCGATGTACGCGGTGCGGAGCACCGGGTCGGTCCAGAACGAGAACCAGTAGCCGCCGGGCCCGGTGAACGACAGCGCGACGAGCGTCACGATGCAGCGCAGTACCACGGCCCCGCCGACCGCGGCGATCACGGGCCACGGCGAACGCAGCCCGACGCAGTACCGCAGCACGAGCGCGAACACCGTCCAGGCGCCGAGCACGACCGCGAGGTGCGTCCACGACAGGAACGAGGTCTGCACGGCACGGGTGCCGACGAGCAGGGCGACGGGTACGAGGATGAGCAGCCATCGGTCGAGGTCGTAGAGGCCGAGCGTCGTCTCGCGGGCGCGCCACGGCCTGGTCGAGGCGACCCAGGTCGCGCTCGCGGCGGCCGCGCCGGGCTTGCCGACGAGCCGGCTGCGCGTCGCGACGGCCCCGATCACCACCCACGCGAGGGCGAGCAGGAGGAGCACCCGGGCGATCCACGCCATGGCGGGGTCGCGCTCGGTGCGCTCGACGCCGAGCTGCGCCGCCGTGAGGTTGAAGGCGGGGTGGTCGAGATCGCCCTCGTACCGTTCGAGGTGCTCGGCCGCGAGTTCGTCGAAGCGGGCGCGGTCGGCCTCCCACGCCTCGCGTGCGGTGGGCGAGAGCGTGTCGTGCCATTGCCCCTGGTGCAGGATCAGCGCGCGGTAGGCCTGCAGGAGCCGGAGGGTGTCGAGCTCGTAGTCGAGGGTCGACACGAACGCCTCCCGCGACTCGGGTGAGCGCCAGCTCGAGGCATCCGTCGCGGTCACGAGCTCGCGCATCTCCTCGGCTGCGCGCACCGCCGTCTCGCCGCTCGCGATCGCGGCCTCGACGGGGTCGGCCCCGCCCGAGTCGCGCACGATCGAGTACATGACGTCGAGCACCGCCGAGTCGCCGGTGAGGATGTCCCATTCGAAGATCCACATCATCGGCGGCGGTTCGAGGCCGATCGCGAAGACGCGCTGCTCGGCGAACTGCTCGAGGTACATGCCCTGCTCGATCGCCTCGCGCGAGCGGGCCATCGCCGCGACGATCGCCTCGACCGTCTCGGGGTCGTCGCTGAACCACTCGCGCGCCCACGCGGCGGTGATCGCGGCGACGTCGGCCTCGGGGTCGCGCGCAAGCTCGGCGGCGAGCTGCGTGTCGAGCTCGTACAGCTGCCAGAAGCCGCTCTTCAGGTAGAGGCTCATGGGGCCCGCCCGCCAGGGGCCGCCGTCCTGGGTCCACACCCAGACGCCCTCGATGCGGTCGTTCGCGGCGAGCAGGCGCTGCAGGGCCCACTGGTACTGCGTGCCGAGATCGTTCGGGAACGCTCCGAAGTTCTCGAACTCGCGCCGGCTCTGGAACTCGACGATGCGCCGCTGCGCTCCCTGCTCGAGAGTGTGGTTGAGCGGCAGCCAGCTGTAGAAGTCGCCGAGCGTGTACTTCGTCGACACGATGAGCGCGGGCGAGTCGATGCCGCCGAGCACCGCCTCGTAGGAGGCGTCGTTCGTGTGCATGTCGCCGACGGCCCCGACGCCGACGCTCCACGTGCGGAAGATCACCTCTCGCCCGCTCGCCTCGGCCTGCCCGGCGAAGGCCTCGAGCATCGCGCGCACGGCGTCGACCGTCGTGACCTTCAGGGCCGAGTAGGCGTCCCACCCGCCGACGTCGTAGATCGCGCCGGCCTCGCCGATGCGGATGAGCACGCCGTCGAGTGCGGGCACCGCCCCGTAGAGCTCGTCGAGCCCCGCGGTGTAGACGCTCCAGAACTCGGGGTTCTCGGTGTCGAGCGAGCCGAACCGCTCGATGAGAGTGCGTTCGAGGGGGCCGGTGAGCGCGAGCATGTCGGTGCGCAGGAACACCTGCACCCCGAGTTCGTCGGCGCGCTCCCAGAACGGGGCGAAGGCCGCGCGCATCGCAAGCGCCCGGTCGCGGTGCGGGTCGCCCTCGGCGTAGACCGGGCCGCCCGGGGCATCGTCGAAGGTCACGAACTCGACGAACCCCGGGAAGGCGACGGCGTTGGAGCCGTTGGCGATCGAGTGCCGGAGGAACTCGTCGAAGTCGTCGTAGGCGTCGGCGAGCGCCTCCTCGTCGACGTAGGGCGCCTCGGGCAGCACGACGTCGGCGAACGCCTTCGACGCGTGCGAGTAGTCGTCGCCCGTCTCCCACTCGGCCGGGTCGGGCTCGACGCCCACCGCCCCGAGATCGGTCATGCGCAGCGGCAGCCGGGACGGCTCGTGCACGCCGAGGAGGTCGGCGATCGGCGCGCCCGCCCGCACCTGCGCCGCGAGGTCGTAGACCGCGCGCACGGCGGCGAGCTCGGTGAAGGCGACGATACGCAGCGCCGAGGCATCCCCACGCAGTTCGTAGCCGTCGTCGCCGGGGCCCGAGTCGACCTCCTGGCCCGGAATCAACTCGACCGCGAGCGTGGCCTTCCCCTCGCGCGCCGACGCGTCGGCGACCGCGTCGCGCAGCTCGTCGACGGCGACCTCGAACCGCACCGTGTCGGGTACGTCGAGCATCGTGAACTCGGGCGGCGCTGCGGGTGGGGCGACCTCTGGCACGACAGCGGCCGCGGGCCGCATCTGCTCGCTCGACTCGGTTCGGATGCCGAGCGCGTCACCCACGGCGAAGGCGACGCCGAGCCCGAGCGCGAGGAGGACGACGACCGTGGCGACCGCGAGGATGCCCCGCTTCGTCGCCCTCGTCATGAGCAGATCCTATTGGGCGCGGAAGACGCCGTCGTACAGGATCGGGACGACGTCGGTGGCATCACGCTCGGCGGCGAGCAGCGCGTCCGCCGCGAACCCGCGCTCGCGCAGCTCGACGCCGCTGCCCGACGCGGTGATCAGATGTCGGGTGGCGCGCGCCAGCCCCTCGAAGGCCGCGCACGCGACCGCGGCCTCCGGCGAGGTGTGATCGACGCCGCGGGCGACGAGCGCGTCGACGACGGCGCCCGCGACGAGGAGGTCCTCGATCGCGAAGCGGAGGCCGCCGGGCTCCTCGCCTGCGATGGCCTGCTCGCCCGCCGCCACGATCGCGATCATGAACCGGTCGCCGTGCTCGGCCTGCAGCGCGAGCAGCCGTTCGGCGACGGCCGTGCGGTTGCGCATCGACGCCGCGATGACGGGCACTCCCAGCACGCCGAGCCGGTGCGCGAGCGCGCCGCCGTTGGGCGAGGGCAGCACGACGAGCGGCGGCGCGTCGGAAGGACCAGAAGGACCGGGAGCACCGGGCGCACCGGGCGAACCCGGCGCTCCGGTCGCCGCCGCGAAGCTCGACGGCGACAGGGTCGGGCCCGCCTCCCCGCGCTGCCCTGCCACGACGCCGCCGTGTTCGGCCGCGAACGCCGCCGCCCCGTCGAGGTCGTCGCCCGACGGCCACGGCGCGACCGCGGTGCCGTGCTCGGCGGCGACGACGACCGCGGTCGTGAACGAGAGCGCATCGACGAGCACGACCGCGTGCACCCCCGGCACGATGCGATCGGCGCCGGCGGCGCCCCAGTCGAACCGCACCTGGTACTTGGCCTGCCCGAAGGGATCCGTCGTCGCGCTCACCGCGACAGAGTACCGCCGGCCGAGCTCGGGCCGGCTCGGGTTACGTGCCGAGCCCGTCGTACAGCGCGAGCGCCTCGGCGTCGCTCGCCCGGGCGCTCGCGCGTCGGGCGGCGTCGAGCGCGGCGACGGGGTCGGCCTCCTGCCGGGCGATCTGCAGTTGCCGTTCGGCTTCGGCGAGCCGGGTCCGGGCCGCGGCACCGACGCGGCTCCGACCACGATCGACGGCCGCCGCGGCGACGCGCAACTGGCTCTCGGCGATCGAGATCGCCCCGCCGAGCGCGCTCTGCGCACCGTCGAGGCGGTGCTGCGCGGTCCGGGCAGCGGCTCGGGCGACCTCGAGGCGGTCGCGTGCGGCCTGCAAGCGGTCGCGGTCGAGAAGGGGTTCGCCCCGATGCGCCGGCCGCGCGGCGAGCACGGCGGATGCCTCGCCCACCGCCGCACCGAGCGCGGCCGCCGAGTCGGGGTCGGTCTGCGCGTCGCGCTCCTCGCGGGCGCGGGCGAGCTCCTCGGCGAGCTGTGCCGCTTCGCGGCCGGCCTCGGCACCCGCCGCGTCGAGCAGCCCTTCGACGGCGTCGACCGCATCGAGCTCGCGCCCGGCGCCGTCGAGCTCGTCGGCGGCCTCGGCGAGGAGCGGCGCGGCGGGGCGCCCCTGGCCGACGAGCGCTCCGGCCTCGGCGAGCGCGGTACCGGCCCGCGCGTGCTTCGCCTCGGCGCGCGCCAGCGCGGCCGACGCTGCGGCGAGCGCGGTCTCGGCGTATCGCGGGGCGAGCTCTCCGAGGAGGGTCTCCGCGGCGACCAGACGGCGCCCGACGGTCTCGGCGTCGTGCTGCAGGGCGGGCAGTTCGTCGCCTGCGCCGCGCTCCTGCCTGCGGCGGTCGCCGAGTTCGGCGCTCGCCCGCTCGATCGCCCCGAGTGCCGAGCGGCAGAGCTCGTCGATGCGGGACGCCCAGCTGCGGCGCTCGGCGGCGGTGTCGGGTTCGGCGTCGTCGAGGCGCTGCTGCAGCAGGAACGCCTCGCGCAGCCACCCCCTCGCCCGGTCGACGGCGACCCGGGTCTCGCGTGCGGCGGGGGCCCCGAATTGCGCCTCCGCGAAGGCCACCTCGCGCTCGGCGTCGCGCACGGCCTCGTCGGCCTGCACGATGAGCTGCTTCGCCCGCACCTCGGCATCGCGACCCGCGCTGAGGTCGGCGAGTTCGCGGCGGGCACCGAGTCGGCGCAGGCCCACCGCGGCGGCGACGAGTGCGACCGCGGCGACGCCGAACACCACGAGCGACGGCAACCACGAGAGGGCTTCGGGCATGGCGCGAGTCTAGGGGCCGCGGGTGAGCGCAGACCGGGAATCCCCCGGGATCCCTTGGCACGGGCGCGGCCCGCGTCCTACCCTCGGCTCATGCGGGTGCTCCTGAAACTCGAGCTCGACTGCACACCGGACGCCGCCTGGCGGGCGATCCGGAGCCCGGCCGTGCTCCGCGAGGTCGTGGCGCCGTGGCTCGACTTCGACTCGCTCGAGCCGGGCGGCCTGCCGACGGTCTGGCCAGAAGGGCCGCACCGCATGCGAGCGCTGGCATTCCGCCGGTTCCCTGCGGGCGACGAGTTCGTCGACGTGAGCTTCCCGGGCGGCCTTCCTTCAGGTGTTCGGATGCTCCGCGACGGCGGGGGCGCACTGACCGGGCCGCTCGCGGTGTTCCGCGAGTGGGACCACCGCATGGCCGTCTCCCCGCTCCCCGAGGGCCGCACCCTCTACCGTGATCGGCTGCGGGCGAGGGCGGGCGCCTGGGAGGCGGCGGCCTGGTATCCGACGTGGGCGTTCTGGCAGTGGCGGGGCCTCCGGCTGCGGCAGCTCGCTCCGGGCTGGTCGTACGATCCGCCGGGCACGGCCGATGCACGGGAGCTCGAGGGGGCGAGCCCGTGACCGACACGTACGGCGCCCTCCAGCTCGCCGACTGGCGGCGGCGCATGTTCGGCCTCTACGCGGGCGTTCGGCAGCTCAGCGTGCACGACCCGGCGGCCGGCCACGCCCTCTGGACCTCCGGCCGCGACGAGCTCTTCGCGGGACATCCGCAGTCGCCGTTGCTGCCCGACGACCGCGCCCGCTTCACCGGCCTCACCATCGCGCGCTACGACCCCGACTGGCGCTTCGAGCTCGAGGTGCGGCGCACCGAGGAGCCGCAGCGCATGGTCGTCGACAGCGCGACCGACGGCGCCATCCCGTTCGCGCTCGTCGGCACGGTGCGGCTGCCCTACCTCGGCACGCTCGACGTGTGGCGGCTGACCGGCTACGGCGGCGGGCTCTTCCTGCCCGTGAAGGACGGGCTGGCGGGCGCGCCGGGCGGCACCTACGAGGGCGGCCGCTACCTGCTCGACACGGTGAAGGGCGCCGACCTCGGGCCGGGGGCCGATCCCGACTCCCTCGTCGTCGACTTCAACTTCGCGTACAACCCGTCGTGCGCCTACGACCCGTCGTGGTCGTGCCCGCTGCCGCAGGAGGGCAGCACGCTCCGCGCCGAGGTCCCGGTCGGCGAGCGGATGCCCCGCTGACGGCTCCTGCACAGGGGCATCCGCTATGCTGACCCTTGGTGTGCGCGACGATCGCGCCGCCTGCGTCGTAGAAACGCTTCCGGGCACGGCTCCTGACCGAGCCGCCCGATGACTCTCATACGGCGAACGGATGCGCCGACCGGCGCCTTCGCCACATCCCACCGCCGGGTCCGATGCAGGCTGCATCGGCGCGCGGTGTGCTCTGCCCTGAAAGGCACCAGTGACCGACATCACCTTCGCAACGCTCGGCGTGCCCGCCCCTCTCGTGGCGGTCCTCACGGCCGACGGCAAGACCGTCCCCACCCCCATCCAGGCCGACTCGCTGCCCGACACCCTCGCCGGGCGCGACGTGCTCGGCCGCGGCAAGACCGGCTCGGGCAAGACCATCGCCTTCGCGCTGCCCATGGTCGCGCGCCTCGGCACGACCCTCGCCGGCGGTCAGCGTCGCGCGGGCCGCCCGCTCGGCCTCGTCCTCGCCCCGACCCGCGAGCTCGTCACCCAGATCGCCCGCACCATCGAGCCGCTCGCCGACGCATACGGCCTCAAGGTCACCACGATCTTCGGCGGCATCAACCAGAAGCGCCAGGTCGAGGCGCTGCGCGCCGGCGTCGACATCGTCGTGGCCGCGCCCGGCCGTCTCGAGGACCTCATGAAGCAGGGCTTCGTGCACCTCGACGCCGTCGAGATCACCGTGCTCGACGAGGCCGACCACATGGCCGACCTCGGCTTCCTCCCGGTCGTCACCCGCATCCTCGACAAGACGCCGCGCGGCGGCCAGCGCCTGCTGTTCTCGGCGACCCTCGACAACGGGGTCGACAAGCTCGTGAAGCGCTACCTCGAGAACCAGGTGCTGCACTCGGTCGACGAGGCGAACTCGCCCGTCGCGGCGATGACGCACCACGTCTTCCTCACCGAGGACGCGGACACGAAGTTCGAGCTCGTGAAGACCCTCGCGAGCGGCACCGGCCGCCGCATCCTCTTCATGCGCACGAAGCACCACGCGAAGAAGCTCGCGAAGAAGCTCACCGAGCAGGGCATCCCCGCGGTCGACCTGCACGGCAACCTCTCGCAGCCGCAGCGCGACCGCAACCTGGCGGCGTTCTCCGACGGTTCGGCGAAGGTCATGGTCGCGACGGATGTCGCGGCGCGCGGCGTGCACGTCGACGACATCGAGCTCGTGGTGCACGTCGACCCGCCCATGGAGCACAAGGCGTACCTGCACCGCTCGGGCCGCACCGCGCGCGCCGGCAGCGAGGGCGACGTCGTGACGATCGCGATGCCCGGCCAGCTCCAGGACCTGAAGCAGCTGCTCCGCAAGGCGGCCATCACGGTGACCCCGTCGCCCGCTGTGCCCACCACGCCCGCCGTCGTGAAGCTCGTCGGCGACGTCGCACCCTACGTGAAGCCGGCTCCCCGCGAGGTCAAGCCGCAGGGCGGCGGCCGCTCGCAGGGCGCCAACGCGCAGCGCAAGCGCGCGGCCCGCGAGGGCCAGGGCGGCCAGTCGCAGGGCGGCGAGCGCCAGGGCCAGTCGCAGGGCGGCCGCGGTCGCGGTCGTGGCCGCGGCGGCCAGTCGGATGTCGCGGCCGGCGCCCCCCGCCGCGACCGCTCGGGTAGCCCCGCCGAGTCGAAGTCGAACGCCCCCAAGCAGGGCGGCGGCCAGAGCCGCGGCGCGCAGACCACCGGCGCGCAGCGTCAGGGCACGGGCCGCTCGGGCGGCGCGAAGCAGCCGATCCGCGTCGGCAGCCTCGTCTCGCCGTCGCGCAGCACCCGCACCAACCGCCGCGCGCAGGGCTGAACCGCCCGCACCGGAAGCGCCGAGGCCCGTGGAGTCGATGACTCCACGGGCCTCGGCCGTACGGGCCGGCGTTCCCCCGATCGCCGGCCCGTCCGTCCCGTCCCCCGACGGAGCCGGGCCGCGTCCCTACGACGGCCCGACCTTCCCACATCACAGGTATGTCCGGATGTCGGCGGAAGGTTCCCGATTCATGGAACTTTCTTCGGGCATCCGGACATATCGATGCGGCCGGTCGGTGAAGTCCGGCCGGGATCCGACCCGAGGGAGACATCGATGCCGCTTCGAACCACCGTCCTGACCGCTGCGACCGCGCTCGTGTTCGCGATCGGGGTGCTCGCCCCCGCCGCGCCCGCGAGCGCCGAACCGCTGCCCGCTGCGACCGCTGCTGCTGCCGGAATCGCCGAGGAGCACTGCGCAATCGACATCACGGCCGGCGAGACGCGCCGCGCGAAGGCCGCCGAGCCGGTGTGCTTCGCCTCGATCGAGGAGGTCGACCGGTACCTCGAAGCGCGATCGGCCGCCACTGCCGAGTCGCGTTCGCTCGCGGCTGCCTCGGTCGCCGTCGGCCGCATCTACGAGAACACCGACAAGGGCGGGTCGAGCCTGACGTTCTGGGGCTCGAGCGGCTGCGCCGGCGAGACCTTCGGCTTCCCGTCGCTGTCGTCGGGCTGGAGCACCTCGGTGAGTTCGGTCACGGGCCTCAACGGGTGCTGGGCGACGAGCTACACGGCCACGAGCTACGGCGGTTCGCGCCTGAACTGCACGCCGTACTGCAGCAACATGTGGAACTACAACGACAAGATCAAGTCGCTCGTGTTCCGGCCGAGCGGAACGCTCGGCTAGCCCGCGGAGGCGTTCGCCGAGCTCAGTCGGTCGGTCGTGCCATGCCGAGTGCGGCGCAGATCGACTCGTTCGAGGACGGGACGACGGCGGCAGCGCCGTCGTCCATCACGCAGAGCTGCAGCTCCTCGGGCACGTGGCCGGGCGGATTGCTCACCGCAGCCGGGTCGTAGTCGGGTTCGAAGAGCCCCTGCTCCCACATCATGGTGCACAGTTCGATCGGGTCGTCCGTGATGCCGTCGCCTTCCGCCATGGCGGCACCGGAACTGGGGTAGCTGCCGTCGGGGTTGCGTTCGGCGGCGCTCAGGCAGTGCACCATCCGCGTCTCGGTGACGGGTTGCGGAGCGAGCAGCATGCTGCCCGCGGTGGCGACGGCGCCCACGGCGAGCACGCCGAGGCCACCCCAGCCGATGATCCGGTTGCGCCGTGCGCGGGCGCGCACGGCCGGCTCGGTGCGCACGTGCTCGAGGAGCATCGCACGGATGGCGTCGGCCCGCTCAGGCCGCATCTCGGGGCCGGTCATCCGGTCACCTCCACGTCGTCGGCGAGCTGCGGCGCGCGCGTCGTCGGGCTGAGCTCGGCCTGCAGTTTGCGCCGGGCGCGCGACAGCCGCGACTTCACCGAGCCGAGCGGCACGTCGAGTGCGGCGGCCGCATCGGCGAGCGGGAGCTCCTCGATGAGGCAGAGCTCGACGACCCGCCGCTCTGCGGCGTTGAGCCGGCCGAGCGCCGCCCGGAGCCGGTCGTTCAGCAGATACCCGTCGAGGCGCTCCTCGACCTCGTAGCCGGGGTCGGGCGCGTGCTCGGCGACCGGGACCGCGGCGAGCAGCCGGCGGTGCCGCCGTGCCGCGCGCTGCGTGTTGAGGGTCACGTTGGTGGTCACGACGAGCAGCCAGGGCAGGAGGGAGCCGTCGACGAACCGCACGTCCTTGCGGCGGCGCCACGCCTCGAGGAAGACCACGGCGACGATGTCCTCAGCGTCGGCGATGTCGCGCACCTGCGCGTACGCCCTGCGGAAGACGCGGGCGCGGTAGCGGTCGAAGACCACGCCGAACGAGGCCTCTGTGCCCGACGTCGCCTCGAGCCAGAGCGCCGCGTCGGTCCGCCGGTCTTCGCCCATGACCGGGCAAGCCTAACCGCGCGACCCGACGTTCGCGGATTCCTGCGTTCCCCCATGCAGTGATATGTCCGGATGCCTCGTGTTGGTTCCCGTTCGGTCGCGGCACTCGATTTCGCGCCGACGCCCGACTGGCTTAGTCTCGGGGGCATGAGCACCGAAGTCGTTGCCGAAGTCGTCGTCCGTCCCATCCGCGATTCCGACGTCGAGGCGCTGGGCCGGGTCCACGCGACCTGCTGGCACGAGACGTACGACCACCTGATCAGCTCCGCCGCGTTCGAGAAGCTGTCGCCGCGGCGCATGGCCGAGCTCTGGAACCACTACGCCGAGCGGGGCGAGGAGTACGCCCAGTTCGCAGCCCTCGTCGACGGTGAGATCGTCGGCTTCGTCGGGTCGGGCCCCGCCCGCGACGAGAACGCCCCGCGCGAGCGCGAGCTGTACTTCATCTACCTCCTCGACGCGTACCACGGCACCGGCATCGGCCAGAAGCTGTTCGACGCGGCCGTCGGCGCCGACCCCGTGTACCTCTGGGTCGCCTCCGACAACCCGCGCGCCCACCGCTTCTACACGCGCAACGGCTTCACCGCCGACGGCGCCGACCAGCACGTCCCGTTCCTCGGCGAGGAGATCCACGAGGTGCGCCTGGTCCGCTGAGCGGCCCCGCCGGTCGAGGAACGACGCCCCAGCCCCGGTTTCGAGACGCGTCGTCGCTGCGCGCCGGCGCTCCTCAACCACCGATCGGTCCCCGCTGGTCGAGGAGCGAGCGACGAATGAGCACGCGTCTCGAGACCCCGCGCGTCAGCGCTCCTCGACCACCGATCGGTCCCCGCCGGTCGAGGAGCGAGCGACGAAGGAGCACGCGTCTCGAGACCCCGCGCGTCAGCGCAGCGCGCCCACCGAGGCGAGTCCCTGCTTGACGAGGAGCCCCCGCCCGCCCTCCATCTCGCTCGTGACGGAGTCGCCCACCGCTTCGGCGGGCGTCATCCACGTCACCTCGAGCGCGTCCTGACGCGGCTCGCAGGTGCCGGTCACGGGCACCACGAACGCGAGCGACACGGCGTGCTGGCGTTCGTCGGTGTACGGCGTGATGCCCGGCAGCGGGAAGTACTCGGCGACGGTGAACGGCACGGGGCTCGCGGGCAGCAGCGGGAACGCCATCGGCCCGAGGTCCTTCTCGAGGTGCCGGAACAGCGCGTCGCGGATCGTCTCCCCGTACATCACGCGCCCCGAGACGAGCGTGCGGGTCATCTCGCCGACGGCGTTGGCGCGCAGCAGCACGCCCACCTCGGTGACCTGCCCGAGCCCGTCGACGCGCACCGGCACCGCCTCGACGTACAGCAGGGGCAGTCGCCCGCGCACCTCGGCGAGTTCGAGGTCGCTCAGCCACCCCGGATTCGCCGGTGGACGCACGACGGGTTCGTCGCCGGGATTCCAGTCGGGATCTGGGGTGCGTACGCTCATGCCCTCGATTCTGCCCCACCCCGATACCGTTGTCGCATGACGAGTGTGCAGATCGACGACGAGGCCGTGCTCTGGTCGGCCTCCCCGGCCGACCGCGAGGGGCGTCCGCTGCTCGTGCTCCTGCACGGCTACAACTCGAACGAGGGCGACCTGTTCGGCCTCACTCCGTACCTGCCGCTCGATCCGGCGGTCGCGTCGCTCCGCGCCCCGATCTTCGCGGGCTACGGCTACGCGTGGTTCCCGTTGCTCGCACAGGGCGCCGAGCTCTCGGTCGAGGGGGCGGATGCCGCGGTCGACGCGCTCATCGCCTGGCTCGACCGGGCCGCGCCCGATGCGGGTCGGGTCGGGCTCCTCGGGTTCTCGCAGGGCGGCGCGATGGCGCTCGAACTGCTGCGGCGCGCTCCCGAGCGCTTCGCGTTCGCGGTCAGTCTCGCCGGGTTCGCCCTGCCGGGCGATCGCGAGGGCGACGGGCGGATGTCACAGCTCGCCCTGCCCGTGTTCTGGGGTCGGGGCACTGCCGACGAGGTCATCCCCGAGGCATCCGTCGCTCGCACGCTCGCGTGGCTGCCCGAGCATGCGACGCTCGACGCGCGCATCTACGAGGGGCTCGGCCACTCGGTCTCCGAGGCCGAGCTCGCCGATGTCGCGGCGTTCCTCCGCGAGCGCTACGCCGCCTGACCCCGCCGGTCGAGGACCGAGGGTCTCGAGACCGACTCAGCAGGTTTCGAGACGCGTCGGCGCTGCGCGCCGGCGCTCCTCAACCACCGGATCGTCCCGCTGGTCGAGGAGCGCGCGACGAAGGAGCACGCGTCTCGAGACCTCGACCACCGGACTGCTCAGACGCCCGAACCGCCACCGCCACCGGCGGCACGACGCTCGGCGCGCTCCTTGTCGCGCTCGGCGACGCGGATCTTCTCGGCTCGCACTGCGGCCTGCGTGGCGCGCTCCTGCACGAGCCAGGCGGGCGGCGCTTCGAGCAGCGCCTTGATCTCTGCGGTCGTGAGCGGCTCGGTGACGCCGCCGCGGGCGAGACCCGAGTTCGAGATGCCGAGCTTCGCGGCCACGACGGGGCGCGGGTGCGGGCCCTCGCGGCGCAGGGTGTCGAGCCACTCGGGCGCGTCGGCCTGCAGGGCGGCGAGCTCGTCGCGCGTGATCGTCGAGTTCTTGAACTCCTCGGGTGCGGCGTCGAGCAGGATGCCGAGCTTCTTCGCCGCGGTCTCTGCCTTCATGGACTGCGGTTTCATGGCCTTCGGCTGCTTCTCGCTCACCCTGCAACCGTAGCCGACGGTAGCCTGAGAGGCATCCGTACGCTGTGAACAGGGGGCGCCGAATGGCATTGCGGCTCGAGTACGTCGCGGGCGTCTCTCCGGCGAAGTGGCTGCGCGCATGGAACGAGCGCCGCACCGACCTGCCGCTCGAGGCCGTGCGGGTCGACGAGCCGGTGCAGCTCGAGGGCCTTCGCGCGGGCGACGTCGACCTCGCCTTCGTGCGGCTCCCGGTCGACGCCGACGGGCTCCACCTCATCCCCCTGTGGGAGGAACTGGCCGTCGCCGCGCTGCCGAAGGAGCATCCCTTCGCCGACGAGACCGAACTCGCCCTCGCCGACCTCGCGGGCGAACCGCTCGCCCCCGTGCAGGACGACCCGGCGATGACGCTCGAACTCGTCGCGGCGGGCACCGGCTACGCGATCGTGCCGCACTCGATCGCCCGCCTCCACCAGCGGCGCGACGTCGTCGCCGTCCCGCTCGCCGACGCCCCGCCGACCCGTATCGCGCTCGTCTGGCGCGTCGAACGCGACGACGACGACATCCAGGAGTTCGTCGGCATCGTCCGCGGGCGCACCGCCCGCAGCTCGCGCGCCGACGAGGTGCCCGAGCTCTCGCCCGCCAAGCTCGCCAAGAAGGCGGCGGCCGAGCGCCGCGCCGCCGAGGCGGCCAAGGGCGGCAAGAAGACCGCGAACAAGGGAGCGGCCAAGAAGGGCACGGGCGGCGCGAAGGGCGCCGGCCGCGGAGCATCCGGCCGATCTTCTGCATCTCAGCGAGGGCGGAAGAAGGGCCGATGAGCGACGCCAAGCCGTTCCTGTTCATCTCGGCGCGCCCCGAGGTCGAGGCCGTCGGCCCCGAGTACGAGTCGGTGCGCCGTGCGACGGGGCTCGATGCGGGCCGCCTCGAGCACCACCGGCTCGACGTCGAGGCGCTCGGCGAAGTCCCGCTCGACGCGTATGCGGGCATCATCGTCGGCGGCAGCCCGTACAACGTGACCACGCCCGAGGCGAACAAGCACGCGGTGCAGCGCCGGGTCGAGGCCGAGCTCGCCTCGCTCGCCGTCCGCGCCCTCGACGCCGGGTTCCCGCTGCTCTTCACCTGCTACGGCATCGGCGTGCTCACCCGCGAGCTCGGCGGCGGCGTGGGCACGCTGCACGGCGAGGATGCGGCCGCGGTCGAGATCACGCTCACCGAGGAGGGCGCCGCCGACCCGCTCGTGGGTGCGCTCCCCCGCCGGTTCGACGCGCTCGTCGGCCACAAGGAGTCGACTGAGCGGTTGCCCGACGGCGCGGTGCTGCTCGCCGGATCGAAGGGCTGCCCCGTGCAGATCTATCGCGTCGGCGAACGCCTGTACGCGACCCAGTTCCATCCCGAGGTGACGACGGCCGACTTCATCGCCCGCGCGCAGGTGTACCGCCACCACGGCTACTTCCCGGCGAGCGAGCTGCGCGAGGTGAGCGCGCGCCTCGACTCGGCGAGCGTCACCGAGCCGCAGCGGCTGCTCGCCCGTTTCGTCGAACTCGCCGACACCGTCTGGCGCTGAGCGGCACGCCGAAGCGAAGCGGATGACCGGTGGGCCACCCGCTTCGCCGACGGCGATCAGGCCGCGGTGTTCCGGCTTCCGCGCGTGACGAGCCCCCAGATGAGCAGCACGATGATCGAGCCGCCGATCGCGAGGAGCCAGGTCCCGAGGTCCCAGAACTCCGTCAAGGGGCGATTGAGGATGAGGCTGCCGAGCCAGCCGCCGAGGAGGGCCCCGACGACGCCGAGCAGCAGGGTGATGAACCAGCCGCCGGCCTGCTTGCCGGGCAGGATCAGCTTGGCGATGGCCCCGGCGATCAGACCGAGGATCAGAAACGCGAGGAAACTCATGGTTGCTCCTTCGTTCGTTCCCTCAACGTTGGCACCGTCGGAACCCCACGGCAAGCCCTTGCCGCGCGTGTCGGCACCCCGGAGAGACGCGGATCAGGCGGGGTTCGGCAGCGGAAGCGGGTACACCCGGCGCAGCAGCACGCGCTGCGCGAGCGTCCAGGCGACGGTGACGAGCAGGTAGAGGCCGGCCGCGAGCGGCACGAACACCGCGATGACCGCGGTGACGAACTGCAGGAGGCCCAGCATGCGCTGCGCCCCGGCCGTCGCGAGGGGCGAGGCGGATGCCGCGGGGCGGGAGCCGGCCGCCGTGCCGGCGCGGTTCGCGACCGGCGCGGCCGCCGTCGGCATCGGCACCCGGAACACGCGTCGGGTCACCTCGCCGATCAGCGCGATCGCGAGGATGATCGTGGCGAACACGGCGAATCCTGCCGGCGTCAGCGTGCCGTCGACGATCGATCCGGCGAGGCTCGACCCGAGCGGCACCCCGAGGAGGGTCTCCTGCAGCAGGGCGTTCTCGTGCCCCGCGATCGTCGGCAGGATGAAGAGGGCGTAGATGATGCCGACGACGGGCGCCTGCGCGAGCATCGGCAGGCAGCCAGCGAACGGGCTCGTGCCCTCGTCGCGGTAGAGCGCCATCATCTCGCGCTGCAGTCGTTCGGGGTTCTTGGCGTGCTTGCGCTGCAGTTCGGCGAGCTTCGGCGCGAGCCGGGCGCGCCCCTGCTCGGCCTTCGCCTGCGAGATGCCGACGGGGATGAGCACGGTCCGCACGAGGAGCGTGACGAGCACGATCGCGGCGGCGGCGCACGATGCCCCCGCGAACGGCTCGAGGAGGTCGGCGAGCCCCATGAGCAGGGCGTGGGCGCCGTCGAGGAGGGCGGCGATGGGCGGGAAGGCGTAGAGATCCATGGTGGTGCGAGTCCTTTGCGGTCGGCGAGACGAGGGTTCCGTCCGGCCGCGCAGGGTCGCCGATCATCGCCGAGGTTCCGGGGCGCACCGTTCGCGACGAGGGGTCGCAGGTGCTGCCGGGAGGTGGCGGGGTTCGGGCGCTACGCGGCCACGAGACCGCGACCCGGCGCCCTGGGCCGAGCACGCCCGGGCGCGTCGGGGTCGCTCTGCGACAGCAGGAGCCCGGGGTCGGCCGTCTGGCGCAGTCGCCGCGCGGCACGACTGGAGTCGGCGGCGACGAGCGCGGGCAGCACCCGGCACGCGACGACGACGACCGCGACGGCCGCGACGCCGACGACCCCGAGGAGGAGCACCGCGAGCGGGCCGTTCGACGCGAGCGAGAGCTCGAGCGCCGCCTGGAGCGAGCGGAGGAGCACGACGAAGAACTCGATCACCGCGCCTCCTTCCGACGTGGTCACGCTACCACCCGTCGCCGTGGACCCGCCTCACTCGTCGAGGAGCCGTTCGAACATGGCGTGGTCCTGCCACTCCCCCGCGATGCGGAGGTAGCGGCGGGCGAGACCGAAGCGCGCGAAGCCGTTGCGCTCGAGCACCCGCTGCGAGCCGGTGTTGTGCACGAGGGTGCCGGCCTGCACCCGGTGCAGGCCCGCTGCACGGGCGTGGTGCAGGGCGACGCCGACGGCCATCGTCGCGAGCCCGCGCCCGGTCGCCTCCCCGTCGACCCAGTACCCGAGGTTCGCGTTCTGGAACACGCCGCGCACGACGTCGGAGAGGTTCAGCCGCCCGACCACCCGTTCACCCTCGACGAGCACGAACGGCAGCGAGGTGCCCGCCTGCAGCCGCGCGAGGGCCCCGGCGACATCGCGGTGGTGCCACGCCGCGGTGAAGAACTCGGGCGTGCGCAGCGGCTCCCACGGGGCGAGGTGCTCGCGGTTGCGCGCGTACGCCTCGGCGAGCGCGGGCCCGTCGCCCGGGTCGAGCAGCCGCATGACGACCCCGTCGACGAGTTCCACCGCGTCGAGCATGACACCTCCCGAGAAACAACGAACCCCGCGATCATACGATCGCGGGGTTCTGTGGCGGTACCGGTGGGATATGAAGGCTTGGATCACCCTCTCTGCGCCTTGCTCCCGTGAATTCGGTGAGGCATGTGCAAGCGGTGTCGCACCCGCGCATCTACGCGGCGCGTGAAGGACGGCCAGAACCAGCAGCTTTCGCGGGCCGATTCATGGGCATCAATGTCCGACGATGCCGGGCTCAAGCGGCAGGCACGAACAAGCAGCCACGCTCTACAGCTCGATCCCGAAGGATTCTTGCCCGCCTTGCAAGTTCACCACGGCTGGGGAGTTCCCGAAAGTTGACCGACGCGTGGAATGGTTCTCCGCTCGCGACCGCATCATCAACTGCGTGAAGTTCAGCAACATCAATCTCGCCTACGCTGACTCCCCAGGTCCCAGCGGAATCCATTCCGCGCTCGACCCAATCAGCGTGCGCCCCCTCGGGTGTCACGCATTCACGCTTCGTGGAAAGCAAACGGCCATGGCTGTCAGAGGGAAGGAACGCTTGCTTTGTAGGAGTTCCATCGTCCTGTACTTGCGTGGGGTGAACCTGTCGAAGCAATACTTCCGCTGAGTCCTCGAGCAGCTTGTTGCCATCGAGATCGTGATACTCACACATTCGCAGGCAGACTCCCCAGGCGGATGAACTCGCGAAGCGTTTCGACCGCGTAGGCTACTTCGCTCTCAACCACATCCTCGTCCGGGTCGTCGATGCACATAAAAAGTGATCCGTCCGCCTCGATCTCGGCTGTGTACTCAACGTCCTTGTCACGCCATTCAAGTGCCACTCCACCGGCTGCCGTCGGCGCGACGTTGACGCCAGGCTCGAGGCTCCCCAATAGTGCGAGATTCTGTAGGGCGACCGTGGTTGGCGCCAAACTTCCGGGACCGAGGTACCCGTCCGAAAGGCCATGAAGAGTCGCGACTTTGGTCAACAAACTCACCTCCCCCACACCCGCGCCGCTACGGACCGCCGGCCGCACCCAAGTCGCCGAAACAGAATTCACAGGCTTCGTGGACCACTGGGACTGGACAGTCTTCCGCAGCACAAGGGATGCGTCAATAGCGCCGGGATGGACAGCACCATGAACCGCGATTGGCTCTGTGTACCGGATCATCGGCATCGTCGGCAGCATGACACTTGATGTTGCAACAACGACACCGCCGAGTTTCAGCATCGCGCTGACCACTACTGCCCCTGATCCCCGTCCGTGGCGGCGAGGATCTCGCTGATTTTGGTATGGAGCTCGATCAACCGGCCGCGCGACATCGTCACGCGAGCAACGGCCGGCACCGGGAAAATCGACGACGCCATCGCCTGCTCGATTTCCGCTTGGCTGGCCCCAGGAAGGTTGACCAGCGGCGGGCTAAAGTAGCCAAAATTCAGGACAACCTCGGCGGACGCACCCGTCTCATCACCGCTGGCTTGAACCAGGAACTGGTTCGCAGGGGCAGGGACAACCATGGGGTCGATTACCCACTGGGCCTGCACTTGACCTTGACCAGAAGTCTGAACTGCCATGCCACGAAGTATGGCACAGGTACTTCACCCCGGAGCCATCAAGTGCGCACCCTCCTCCGGCGCACCCATGCCGATCCATTCGAAGACGTCGTCGGCCTCGATTTCAGATCACGCACGCCGTCGCTGCTGACGGAGCGGCTTAGCTCGAGGTCGCAGCTTGCGGGCGAAGCCCTCGATGCACCGTTTTGGTTAAGGGGTGCGTAGAGCCGCAATGGATTCGGGTCCTAGCAAGCCCCAAACCCCAAACCCCAAACCCCAAACATGAGAATGCCCCCGTCTCTCCAGCTATCCACTGGGGAGACGGGGGCTTCATCTGTGGCGGTACCGGTGGGATTTGAACCCACGGTGCGCTTTCACGCACACAACTTTTCGAGAGTTGCACCTTCGGCCGCTCGGACACGGTACCGGGATCAATAATAGGGGGCGAGAGCAAGACTGCCAAAACGAGCGGATGCCACGGGCCGCGCGCTGCCCTCGAATCGTCGCGAATCGCGCACGTCTTCCCTGATCAGCGCCGGGTTCGACGAGTTTCGAACGACGCCCGCGCGGGTGGCATCCGCACCGTGATCATTTCGTCATCGAAAGCCCAGCGTGCGTTCAGCCGGCGCCCAGACCCCTTGAAGCGCGCGTCGATACCGTCGCCGCATGACCACCGCACTGCTCGACTCCGCCTTCGCGCCGACCCGGCCGCGCACCTCGCCGCGCGCGCTCGCGGCGGGCACCTCGCTCGCGATGTCGACCGTGCTCGGCACCGCGGGTGTGCGGCCGTTCCGCGAACGCATGGAACTGCGCCGCTCCACCCTCAACGACACCCTGCCGGTGCACTCGAAGTGGTGGCGCGAGCACGGCTCGGGCGACGGCGAGCTCCTGTACGTCGCGCTCGGCGACTCGGCCGCGCAGGGCATCGGGGCGTCGCGGCCCGATCGCAGCTACGTGGGCGTGCTCGCCGAGGGGATGCGGTCGGCGTCGGCGCGGAGCATCCGCACCGTGAACCTCAGCGTCTCGGGCGCGACCACCGGGCTCGCGGTGCGCGACCAGCTGCCGCGACTGCGCACCCTCTCCCCCGACGTCGTCACCGTCGCGATCGGCGCGAACGACATCGCTGAGTGGGATGCGACGGCCTTCGACCGCAACCTGCGGGCGATCCTCGACGAGCTGCCCGAGCACGCGATCGTCGGCGAACTGCCGTGCTTCCACTTCCCGCAGAACGAGCGAAAGGTCGCCGAGGCGAACCGGATGCTCCGTGCCGCCGCGCGCTCGCGCGGCCTCGCCGTGGCGCCCCTCCACTCGGCGACCCGCCGGCAGGGGCTCCCGGGCATCCTGACGCAGTTCGCGCGCGACATGTTCCACCCGAACGACCGCGGGTACGCGGTCTGGGCGGAGGCGTTCCGGCCGTTCGTGGCCGAGCGGCTCGGGGTGCTCTCGTCGGGAGGCGCGCTCGAAGCGGTGGGCGCGCTCGAAGCAGCGGGCGCGCTCGATGTCGGGGGCCGCGGCTAGTCTCGGGGGCATGGCCCGACCCACCTCCGCGTTCCGTTGCACCGAGTGCGGTTGGTCGACCGTCAAATGGGTCGGCCGCTGCGTCGAATGCCAGCAATGGGGCACCGTCGTCGAGGCCGCCGAGAAGACCGGCATCGTGCGCGCGGTGCAGGCGGTGCAGCTCGATCCCTCGCGCGCGGCCCGGCCCATCGTCGAGGTCGAGACGAGCGACGCAGCCCACCGCCCGAGCGGCATCGGCGAGTTCGACCGCGTACTCGGCGGCGGCATCGTGGCGGGTGCCGCCATCCTGCTCTCGGGCGAGCCCGGCGTCGGCAAGTCGACCCTGCTGCTCGAGGTCGCCGCGCGCGTCGCCGCGACCGGCCGCCGGGTGCTCTACGTCACGGCCGAAGAGTCGGTCGCCCAGGTCCGGCTGCGGGCCGGCCGCACCGGCGCCCTGCACGACGAGCTCTACCTCGCCGCCGAGACCGACCTCGCCACGATCCTCGCGCAGGTCGACGCGACCCGCCCCGAGCTCCTCATCGTCGACTCCGTGCAGACCGTGTCGTCGTCGCTCTCCGACGGGCTGCCCGGGCAGCCGAGCCAGGTGCGCGAGGTCGCCTCCACCCTCATCCGCGTCGCGAAAGAACGACAGCTGCCGGTGCTGCTCGTCGGCCACGTCACGAAAGACGGCTCGATCGCCGGCCCACGCCTGCTCGAGCACCTCGTCGACGTGGTGTGCCAGTTCGAGGGCGACCGGCAGACGGCGCTGCGCTTCGTGCGCGCCCTCAAGAACCGCTTCGGCCCCACCGACGAGGTCGGCTGCTTCGAGATGACGGGCGACGGCATCGCCGAGGTGCCCGACCCGTCGGGGCTGTTCCTCTCGAGCGGGCGCAGCCTCGTGAGCGGCACCTGCGTCACCGTCGCCCTCGAGGGCCGCCGGGCGCTGCCCGTCGAGGTGCAGGCCCTCGTCGTCTCGACGAAGGCGCCGCAGCCCCGACGCGTCGTCAACGGGGTCGACCCCGCTCGCGTCGCCATGATCATCGCCGTGCTCGAACGCCGAGCCGGCCTCAGGGCGCTCGGCGAGCACGACGTGTACATCTCGACCGTCGGCGGGGTGAAGCTCACCGAGCCCGGCGCCGACCTCGCCATCGCCGTCGCGATCGCCTCTGCCGTGCGCGACCAGGCCGTTCCGCACGAGCTGGCCGCCTTCGGCGAGATCAGCCTCGCCGGCGAGGTACGACCCGTCACCGCCGCGAAGCAGCGCGCCTCCGAAGCGCGCCGGCTCGGGTACACGACCATCCTCGACGTCGAGGCGGGCAGTGTGCGCGCCGCCGTCACACAGGCGATGCTCGCCGCAGCCCCCGCCCGCGAACGCGAGCTCGACGCGGCGTTCTGAGCGCGGCGCCCCCGGCCGGGCGTCCGCAGGGCCCTGTGCCTGTGCCCTGTGCCCTGTGGCTGGCCTGCGCCCTACGCTTCGAGCGCCCGCAGCAGCTCGCCGGGCGGTGCCTGCATCGGGTGCGGGCCCGCGATGTCGAGGAAGACGGTCGTGATCGTCGACTCGTAGCGCTTCAGGAAGGTGCGCAGCCACGCGGGGCTCTGCAGGCCCACCGCGGGCGGCAGGTTCGCGGGCTTGTTCGCGGCGTCGCTGAAGAGCAGCAGCGCGACCTCGCCGGTCTTCGGGTCGCGGAACGTCCACACCTCGCCGCCGTCGAGCGGCTTGTCCCGGGGGCCCGGCTTGATGAGCGGCACCACCGTGTTGCCGTTGCGGAGCGCGAGGGCCACCGCCGCCATGTCCTGGCGCTCGAGCGCCTCGGCGAGCGCCTGCGAACGGAACTCGATCGGTTCGCCCGCGGGCTTCTTGCGTGCCTTGCCTGCCATGCCTCAAGGCTATCGAGCGTTCGCCCCGTGCCCGGTCGCCGTTCGCCGAGCGCTGAGCCGTGGCATCCGCCCGCGGCTGCTCGTGCAGGAGAATGGGCGCTATCCCTGCCCGACAGCAGGACTCAGCGCAATTCTCCTGCAGTGGCAGCGCGGCGCGCTCAGCGCTCGGTGCTGAGCGCTCAGTACAGCAGGAACTGCTTCTGCGCCGCCGACTCGAAGCCGTCGACCGTCACCGCGAGGTGGTACGAGGCGCCGCCGGCGGGCACCGCCTCGCGCGGGCCCTCGCAGGTCTCGGGGGTCGAGCGGGTGCGATCCCAGACGAGCGGCGCGCTCGAGCTGACCGGCGTGCCGGGCGTCAGCGAGACTTCGGCGTCGATCGCGTCGGTCTGGCAGTCGGTCGAGGTCCAGTAGACCTCGTCGCCGCTCGTCACCGTGAAGACCTGCGCCTTCGTGCCGGCGTTCAGCACGCAGACGTTCTTGCCGGTGTTGGTGATCGTGACCGACAGCTGCGGCTGTTCGCCCGCCCCGTAGGAGCTCTTGTCGGTGATCGCCTCGACGGTCACCTGCTCGGGCGCGCACGGGTCGCCGTCGACGGCGGTCGGCTCGGTCGGGATCGCGGTCTCGGGGCCGGTCGTCTCGACGGGCGCCGTGGTCGGCGACACTTCGCCGCCGGAGCTCGCGCCGGGTCGCACGATGATGAGCACGATCGCGACGATGACGGCGATCAGGCCGAGCAGCACCAGGAACCGGCGACGACGGTACACCTGCGGCGTCTGGCGCCCGGACGGTGCGGAGTTCGTCGACATGTTCACAGGGTACGGCCGCAGGCGCCGGCCCCGAGGCATCCCCGCGGCGCGCCGAGCTGCGCGAGCGCCCGCCGGGCCGCCCGCGAGGCCGCCCGCGGTGCGGCCCGCGAAACCCGGCGCGCGACGCGTTCGGGCTCAGAGCAGCTTCAGCATGCGCGTGTTGCCGAGCGTGTTCTGCTTGACCCGCGCGAGGTCGAGGAACTCGGCGACGCCCTCGTCGTGCGAGCGCACGAGCTCGCCGTACACCTCGGGGTCGACGGTCTCCGAGCCCATGTCCTCGAAGCCGTGCCGGCCGAAGAACGCGGTCTCGAAGGTGAGGCAGAACAGACGGCTGAGGCCGAGCGCGCGGGCGTCGTCCTCGAGCGCGTCGAGCAGGGCATGCCCGACCCCCTTGCCGAGCCATGCGTCGTCGACGGCGAGGGTGCGCACCTCGCCGAGGTCCTCCCACATGACGTGCAGGGCGCCCGCGCCGATCACGCGCCCGTCGGCGTCTTCGGCGATCCGGAACTCCTGGATCGCCCCGTACAGGTCGACCCGCTCCTTGCCGAGCAGGATTCGTCGGGCGACGAGGGGCTCCACGACCTCGATGATCTTCGGCACATCGTTCGTGCGCGCCCGGCGCACGTGGAACTCGCTCGTCATCCGTTCATCGTATTCCCGCGTGCGGTGCGCTGCTGCACGGGTCGTCATGAGCTGCATCGGGATGCACCGGGCGACGCGCCGCTCAGGCGAGCGCCTCGACCACGGGGCACCTCGGGTGGGTCGGGCCGGTCTCGACGAGGAGTGCGAGCGCGTCGCGCACCCGCCCGAGCTCGGCGATGCGCCGCTCGAGCTCATCGAGCTTCGCCGCGACCTGCCCTGCGACGTCGTCGAAGGCGATGAGCTCGGGCTGCTCCGACAGCCGCAGCACGTCTCGCACCTCGCGGAGGGTGAACCCGAGCTCCTGCGCGCGGCGGATGAACCGGACGCGACGGACGGTCTCGTCGTCGTAGAGGCGGTAGCCCGCCGGCGTACGACGGTCGGGGTCGACGAGCCCCTGCCGCTCGTAGAAGCGGACGGTGCTGATCGCGACGCCCGAGGCGCCCGCGAGCTCGCCGATCGTCAACGCCGCCGCAGACGCAGCAGACCGCTGAGTTGCAGACTGAACCACACGACCTCCCCGATCAGGAACACGACGACCGTCGCGCTCTGCCCATTCAACAGCGCCCAGGTCATCCAGAGCGAGAACAGTGCCCGGCCGACGGTGTCGATCGCGATGAAGCGCGCCTCGGGTCGCAGGATGCGGGCGATCGCCCACATCGTCACGACCGTGCCGAACATCGCGATGAACATCATCTCCGCCGGGCCGAAGATTGGCAGCCGTGCGCCGGGCAGCGCGAGCGCGTCGTGGGCCCACCGGGTGAGGTCGAAGATCGCGGCGGCGGTGAACGGCGTCGCGAAGCCGACGGTCACCACGAGGTCGTAGATCGCTCCGGCGCGGCCCCAGCGGGGCTGACGCGCTGCGCGGTCGGAGTGGAGTGCGGGCAGTTCGGTGGCGCCGGTGGCGGCGGTCGAAGTGGTCATTCGGCAAGCGTCGGCCCTGCACCATGGTGCAGGGTCAAGTCGGCCGGGTACGCGAAAGGGGCGGATGCCTGGGCCCACACGCCGGAGGCTCAGCGCATCGCGAAGCGATGTGCGGAGTGGCGTGGGGAAGCATCCGCCCCTATCGTGTCGCCGGTGTTACTCGCCCGCAGCGGCGGCGAGGTCGGGCGTGGCCGGCCCCGTGCCGATCGCGGCGTTCGTGTTCACTCCGACACTCACCGGCAGCGCGCGCTGCGTGGTGGTGAAGACGAACTCGCCGTCCTTGAAGTCCACGTGCACGTGGTCGCCCGCGTTGAGCTCGCCGTGCAGGATCTTCTCGGAGAGGCGGTCCTCGATCTCGTGCTGCACCGCACGGCGCAGCGGGCGGGCGCCGAGCGCCGGGTCGAAGCCGACCTCGATGAGGCGCTCCTTCGCGGGCACGGTGAGTTCGACCGTCATGTCGCGGTCGAGCAGACGCTCGCTGAGTCGCTTGAGGAACAGGTCGACGATCTGCAGCAGCTCGGGCTTCGAGAGCTGCGGGAACACGATGATCTCGTCGACGCGGTTGAGGAACTCGGGCTTGAAGTGCTTCTTGAGCTCTTCGTTGACCTTGCCGCGCATGAGGTCGTACCCGGTGCGGGTGTCGCCCTCGAGTGCGAAGCCGACGGGGCCGCTCGAGATGTCCTTCGTGCCGAGGTTCGTCGTCATGATGATGACGGTGTTCTTGAAGTCGACGACGCGCCCCTGACCGTCGGTCAGACGACCCTCTTCGAGGATCTGCAGGAGCGAGTTGAAGATGTCGGGGTGCGCCTTCTCGATCTCGTCGAACAGCACGACGCTGAACGGCTTGCGACGCACCTTCTCGGTGAGCTGGCCGCCCTCTTCGAAGCCGACGAACCCGGGAGGGGCGCCGAACAGGCGGGAGACGGTGTGCTTCTCGCCGTACTCGGACATGTCGAGCGAGATCATCGCGGCCTCGTCGTCGAAGAGGAACTCGGCGAGCGCCTTGGCGAGCTCGGTCTTGCCGACGCCCGTGGGCCCGGCGAAGATGAACGAGCCCGAGGGGCGCTTCGGGTCCTTGAGGCCGGCGCGGGTGCGGCGGATCGTCTTCGACAGGGCGGAGATCGCCTCCTCCTGGCCGATGACGCGCTCGTGCAGCGCCTTCTCCATGAAGACGAGTCGCGACGACTCCTCTTCGGTGAGCTTGAAGACGGGGATGCCGGTGGCCTGTGCGAGCACCTCGGCGATCAGGCCCTCGTCGACGACCGCGGTGGTCTTGACGTCGCCCGACTTCCACTGCTTCTCGAGGCGCAGACGCTCGCCGAGGAGGTTCTTCTCCTCGTCGCGCAGCGACGCGGCCTTCTCGAAGTCCTGCTCCTCGATCGCGGTCTCCTTCGCGGCGCGGACCACGGCGATCTTCTCGTCGAACTCGCGCAGCTCGGGCGGCGACGAGAGGATCGAGAGGCGCAGGCGTGCGCCGGCCTCGTCGATCAGGTCGATCGCCTTGTCGGGCAGGAAGCGGTCGGAGATGTACCGGTCGGCGAGGTTCGCCGCGGCGACGATCGCGCCGTCGGTGATCGACACCTTGTGGTGCGCCTCGTAGCGGTCGCGGAGGCCCTTGAGGATGTTGATCGCGTGGGGCAGCGAGGGCTCGGCGACCTGGATCGGCTGGAAGCGGCGCTCGAGCGCGGCGTCCTTCTCGAAGTGCTTGCGGTACTCGTCGAGCGTCGTGGCGCCGATGGTCTGCAGCTCGCCGCGGGCGAGCAGCGGCTTCAGGATCGAGGCGGCGTCGATCGCGCCCTCGGCGGCACCCGCGCCCACGAGGGTGTGGATCTCGTCGATGAAGACGATGATGTCGCCGCGCGTGCGGATCTCTTTGGTGACCTTCTTCAGGCGCTCTTCGAAGTCGCCGCGGTAGCGGGAACCGGCGATGAGCGAGCCGAGGTCGAGCGAGTAGAGCTGCTTGTCCTTCAGGGTCTCGGGCACCTCGCCCTTGACGATCGCCTGCGCGAGGCCCTCGACGACGGCGGTCTTGCCGACGCCGGGCTCGCCGATGAGCACGGGGTTGTTCTTCGAGCGGCGCGAGAGGATCTGCATGACCCGCTCGATCTCCTTCTCACGGCCGATCACGGGGTCGAGCTTCGACTCGCGCGCGGCCTGCGTGAGGTTGCGGCCGAACTGGTCGAGGATCTGCGAGCCGCCCTGCGGGGCCTGCTGCTCGTTCGCGCCGACCTGCACCTGCTCCTTGCCCTGGTACCCCGAGAGCAGCTGGATGACCTGCTGGCGCACGCGGTTGAGGTCGGCGCCGAGCTTCACGAGCACCTGGGCGGCGACGCCCTCGCCCTCGCGGATGAGACCGAGGAGGATGTGCTCGGTGCCGATGTAGTTGTGGCCCAGCTGCAGTGCCTCGCGGAGCGAGAGCTCGAGCACCTTCTTCGCGCGCGGCGTGAAGGGGATGTGCCCGGTCGGCTGCTGCTGGCCCTGCCCGATGATGTCCTGGACCTGCTCGCGCACGGCGTCGAGCGAGATTCCGAGCGACTCGAGCGCCTTGGCGGCGACGCCCTCACCCTCGTGGATGAGGCCGAGCAGGATGTGCTCGGTGCCGATGTAGTTGTGATTGAGCATCTTGGCCTCTTCTTGGGCCAGGACGACGACACGACGGGCTCGGTCGGTGAATCTCTCGAACATGCTCTACTCCTCACGGCCCCACTGGGCAGGGGACGTCGATACAACGAGCGTAAACAAGGCGGATGCCTCGTGGGGCGCTGTTCGCCGTGGGCGCATCACGCTTCGGGGTTGACCCGTTCCATGGGCCGCGCTACCTTAACGATTATCGTTAGTATCGATAAACGTTAGGAATGTGATGAGCACCACCGCCGCACCCCCGATCAGTCGCTCGGACACGGTCGGACTCCTGCTGTTCATGGTCGCGGGCGTGGCCATCGCGGCGTGGGGCATCGGCGCTGCCGTGCTGCGCATCCTCGAGGTCGCGCCGAATCGCGATGTCGCCGTGGCCGCCGAGTTCGCCGGCACCCCCGCCGAGGCGCCGATCGGACCGGATGGCGCGCTGGTGACGGTCGAGCTCGACAAGGCGATCGTGACCCTCCCCGCGCTCCCCGGCGCGTCGTGGGCGTCGCTCATCATGCAGCAGGCGATCGCCGCGACGACGATCGCCGTCGTCGTCGCCTGCCTCCTGCTCCTCTGCTGGTCGGTCATGCGCAACCAGGTCTTCAGCCGCCGCAACACCGCGTTGGTGGCGGTGGCCGGCATCACCGGGACCATCGGCTTCGCCGCGGTGCCGTTCTTCGGCAACATGGCCGCCAACGGCGCATTCGTCCGTCTCAGCGACGGCGACTTCGACAACGTCGTGATGGCGGTCGACGTGATGCCCCTCTTCTTCCTCGCCTTCCTCGCGGCGATGGCCGCCACCGTCTTCACCGTCGGCGATCGGTTGCGCCGCGAGACCGAGGGACTCGTCTGATGGCCCCCGCCGAGCCCGACGGGCCGGGCGACGTGCACTGCCGCCTCGACGAGCTGCTCGCGGCCCACGACATGACGCTCACCCGCCTCAGCGAGATCGTGGGCGTCTCGGTCGTGAACCTCAGCGTCTTGAAGAACGACCGGGCACGGGCCATCCGCTTCTCGACCCTGCAGGCCGTCTGCGAAGCCCTCGACTGCGAGATCGGCGAGCTCCTCGTGCTGCGCCGCGCGTAGCGAAGACGACGACGGGCCGCCGGGGTCTCCCCCGACGGCCCGTCGTCAGCCTCGGTTCGGTGCGAGTCGATCGCAGGCGAGGCGGATGCTTCGTGGCCTTACTTGACCGGAACGACGACCTCGGCGTCGGCGACCTCGACGGTCAGCTCCTCGGTCGTGGTGACGTCCATCGGGGTCCAGAAGACGGTGGTGTGCGGCACGAAGTCCATCGTGCACACCTCGTTCTCGTCGCGCTGCACGAGATCGATCGCAACGCGGTTGCCCTCGCCGGCCTTTTCGACGACGCGGATGGTCTCGCCGACCTGCGGGCAGGTCGAGCTGCCCCAGAGGGTCACGGCGAGCTGGCCGCCCTGGCCGACCCACGCCGCCTGCGGCTCGCCCTCGACGTTCGCCTCGCCCTCGTCGTGGCTGCCCTCTTCGGCGTGCTCGGCGACCGGCTCGCCGGGGAAGTTCTCGGCGGCGCTCTTCGGCGGCGCGCACGCGGCCAGCAGGAAGACGGAAGCGAGGGCCGCGGCAGCGAGGCCGGCACGACGAAGACGCACGGAGGTAGCCATGCTGCAATGTTATCGGTTCGGATGCCTCGGGCCAGGCCGTCGGCGGCCGGGATTAGGCTGGCGATCATGAGCAATCTCGAGAAGGATCCGCTCGAACTGCTCTGCCCGCCCGAAGGGCGGCAGGGTCCGGCCGTGCAGGTGCTCGCCCCGCGCGACGTGCCGCTCGGCGGCCCGCGCGCCATGGGCGTGCGCCGCACGCTGCCGCAGCGGGGTCGCACCACGATCGGCGCCTGGTGCTTCGCCGACCACTACGGCCCCGACGACGTGACCGCGACGGGCGGCATGGTCGTGCCGCCGCACCCGCACACCGGACTGCAGACCGTCAGCTGGTTGTTCGAGGGCGAGATCGAGCACCGCGACTCGACCGGCAGCCGCGAGCTGGTCACGCCCGGTCATGTGAACCTCATGACCGCGGGGCGCGGCATCTCGCACTCCGAGGTCTCGACGCCGGCCACCACACGACTGCACGGGGTGCAGCTGTGGGTCGCGCTGCCCGACGCCTCGCGCGGCGTCGCCCCGTTCTTCGAGCACGCAGAGGTGGGCGCGGCGAGCGTCGACGACGCGGTCGTGCACGTCTTCGCGGGGTCGTTGCCCGGCATCGGCGACGAGGCATCCGTGACGCTCTTCAGCCCGCTCGTGGGCGCGCAGATCGACCTGCCCGCCGGCGGCGAGGCGTGGATCGAGCTCGACCCGGCGTTCGAGCACGGCGTGCTCGTCGACGCCGGACCGGTGCGGATCACCATCGCGGCGACCGCCGACGAGGTCGACGACTCCCCCGCCGCCGCCGACGGGCTCACGGTCGCGGGCCACTCGGCGACGCTCGAGTGGAGCGAGCTCGGCTATCTGCCGACCGGCCACGAGGGCGTGCGCCTCACCGCGATCGACGGGCCGGTGCGGGTGGTGCTCCTCGGCGGAGTCCCGTTCGGCGAAGAACTCGTCATGTGGTGGAACTTCATCGGCCGTGACCACGACGAGATCGTCGAGTTCCGCCGGCAGTGGCAGTCCGACGTGATCGGCCGCGACAACCCCGACGGGCGATTCGGCGAGGTCGCCTACGACGGCGCCCCGCTGCCGGCCCCCGACCTCCCGACCGTGCGGCTGAAACCACGCGGGTGACGTCCGCCGCGAGACATCCGGCCTGCTCGGTCTACTGCAGCGCGGAGGTGAGCCGCGCGAGGTTGTCGAGCACCGTGGCGCCGAGCGGCTGCCGCATCCACTCGTCGAGCGTCAGCTCGCGGCTGTCGCGCCGATAGCCGTCTTCGACCGCGCGCATCTCACGTACGAAGGAGCGCCCCCGCACGAGGAGCGACACCTCCATGTTGAGCTCGAAGGAGCGGATGTCCATGTTGCTCGACCCGATCACCGCGACGTCGTCGTCGATCGTGAAGTGCTTCGAATGCAGGATGTACGGCGCCTTGAAGAGGTAGATCCTCACCCCCGCGCGCAGCAGCGCCTCGTAGTACGAGCGCTGGGCGTGGTAGACGAGGGCCTGGTCGCCGATCTCCGAGACGAAGAGCTCGACATGGATGCCGCGCTGCGTCGCCCCGCTGATCGCGTAGAGCATCGCCTCGTCGGGCACGAAGTACGGGCTCGTGATGATGATCCGCTCCTGCGCCGCGTACATGAGCGCGAGGAAGAGCTTGAGGTTGTTCTCGCTGCGGTACCCGGGGCCACTCGGCACGACCTGGCAGTCGAGATCCTGCGCCTCGCCCGGCTGCTCGAGCGACTCGGCGAGGTCGCGGGTCGGCTCCTCGCCCGTCTCGAGGTACCAGTCGGTCGCGAAGATCGCGTCGAGACCCGCGACGATCGGCCCCTCGACCCGGGCGACGAGTTCCTTCCACTTGAGGCCGCGGCGCTGGTTCGACCGCTTGTTGTAGCTGCGGTCGATGATGTTCTGCGAACCCATGAACCCCACGTCGCCGTCGACGACGAGGATCTTCCGGTGGTTGCGCAGGTCGGGTCGCTGGTACTTCCACCGGAGCGGCTGCACGGGGAGCATCAGCTGCCAGCGCACGCCCATCGCGTCGAGCCGGGCGAGGGTCTTGCGGTAGCCCTTCACCCGCAGCGAGGCGATGTGGTCGAGCAGCACCTTCACCTCGACGCCGCGCGCCACCGCATCTCCGAGCGCCTCGAAGAACGGCTCGGTCGTGCGATCGAGGGCGAAGATGTAGAACTCGACGTGCACGAAGCGCTTCGCGTCGCGGATCGCATCGGTCATCGCCGCGAGCGAACCGTCGTACTCGCCGATGAGGCTCGCGCTGTTCTCGCCGATGAGCGGCATCGAGCCGAGGTTGCGATTCAGCCGGACGATGCCGTCGAACCAGCTCGGCCAGTCCTCCGAGTCGCTGACCCGCTCGACGCCGAGGGTCGACTCGCGGATGTACCGGTCGACCTCGGCCTGCTTCTCGCGCCGGTGCTTCGGCAGCTTCGGATTGCCGATGAGGATGAAGATGAGCGCGCCGAGGATCGGGATGAAGAAGATCGCGAGCAGCCACGCCATGCCCGCCGTCGGGCGGCGGTTGCGCGGCACCACGATGATCGCGGTGACGCGCACGATGAGGTCGAGGACGAGAACGATCGCGGCGATGATGAGCGTCGCCTGCGAGACCCCCGCCTCCATACCGGACTAGGCCGTGGGCCGTTCGCGGCCGAGCTTCGCGCGCTCCTCGGCCTCGATGCGCGAGTAGGCCTTGCGCTCGGTGCGGTCGGCGCGGATGATCGCGCGCATCACGAACCAGAAGATGAGGCCGATGAGCACGGTCGGCGCGAGCGACCAGATCGCATTCGCCCAGTAGTCGTCCATAGTGCTCTCAGCATAGACGGCCCGGCCTCGAAGTTCGCCGAGAACGGCGGATGCCTCGTGCGGCACGCCGCACGAGGCATCCTTCGGTCAGCGGGCTCACCTCTCCACGCGGCTCACCCGGCGGTGATGAGCCCCCACACGCCCGAGCCGACGAGGTAGAGGCCGATCGCGCCGACCACGATCCAGATCGCGAGCCGCGTGTTCGACGGCCGCTTCGGATCCTGGTCGGGCTCGAGCTGGTCCTTGGGGAGGTAGTCGTTCATCGCCGGGGCACCGTTCTCTGGTCGTTACTTGACGAGCGGGAACAGGATGGTCTCGCGGATGCCGAGCCCGGTGATCGCCATGAGCAGGCGGTCGATGCCCATGCCCATGCCGCCCGACGGCGGCATGCCGAACTCGAGCGCCCGCAGGAACTCCTCGTCGAGGCGCATCGCCTCGGGGTCGCCGCCGGCGGCGAGCTTCGCCTGCTCGACGAAGCGGTCGCGCTGGATCACCGGGTCGACGAGCTCGGAGTACCCCGTCGCGAGCTCGAAGCCGCGGATGTAGAGGTCCCACTTCTCGACGACGCCCGCGACCGAGCGGTGGCCGCGCACGAGGGGCGAGGTGTCCTCGGGGAAGTCCATGACGAAGGTCGGGCGCACGAGGCCGCCCTTGATGTGGTGCTCCCACAGCTCCTCGATGAACTTGCCGGGGATCGGGTGGTCGATCTCGATGCCCGCCTCGTCGGCGAGCTCCTTGAGACGCGACATCGGGGTCTCGGGCGTGATCTCCTCGCCGACCGCCTCGGAGAGCGAGCCGTACATCGAGATGCGGTCCCACTCGCCGCCGAGGTCGTACTCGGTGCCGTCGGCCCACGTCACGACGTGCGAACCGGCGACCGACATCGCCGCGTCCTGGATCAGTCGCTGCGTGAGGTCGGCGATCGAGTTGTAGTCGCCGTACGCCTCGTAGGCCTCGAGCATCGCGAACTCGGGCGAGTGCGTCGAGTCGGCGCCCTCGTTGCGGAAGTTGCGGTTGATCTCGTACACCCGCTCGATGCCGCCGACGACGGCGCGCTTGAGGTACAGCTCGGGCGCGATGCGCAGGTAGAGCTCGGTGTCGAACGCGTTCGAGTGCGTGACGAACGGACGCGCCGAGGCGCCGCCGTGCATGACCTGCAGCATCGGGGTCTCGACCTCGATGAAGCCGAGGCCCGTGAAGGTGGCGCGGAGGCTCGCGTTGACATTCGCACGGTCGATGACGTTGCGGCGCGCCTGCTCGCGGGCGATGAGGTCGAGGTAGCGCGAACGCACCCGGTTCTCCTCGCTGAGCTCGTTGTGCAGGTTCGGCAGCGGCAGGATCGCCTTCGACGCGATGCGCCACTCCTTCACCATGATCGACAGCTCGCCGCGGCGGCTCGTGATCACCTCGCCGGCGACGAAGACGTGGTCGCCGAGGTCGACGAGATCCTTCCATGCGGCGAGCGACCCCTCGCCGACCTCGGCGAGGGAGACCATCGCCTGGATGCGGTTGCCGTCACCCGACTGCAGGGTCGCGAAGCAGAGCTTGCCCGTGTTGCGGGAGAACACGACGCGGCCGGCCAGCCCGACCTGCTCGCCTGAGGCTTCGTCGACGCCGAGGCCGACGAAGCGGTCGCGCACCTCGGGGATCGTCGCGGTGATCGGCAGCGACACCGGGTACGCGCCGAGACCGAGGTCGGATGCCTCGTCGATGAGCCGGGCGCGCTTCGCGAGCCGCACGGCCTTCTGCTCACTGATCTCTTCGGCAGTGGGTTCGGCGGGCAGGTTCGGCGTCTCGTCAGCCATGGTTCTCTCTCGTCGGTGCCTCGCAGGCAGAATGTCCGTGCACTCTCGTCGGTGCCGCGGGGGCGGAGTCTCAGTGCATGCTCGTCTCGCCCGATCGGGCGGAATCGTGCGGGTCAAGCCTACTTGCGCTGCCTGTGCGCCAGCACCTCGGAGATCTCCACCGCCTCGGACCGGATCCGCCCGGAGCATCCGAAGCCGTGGCGATCTCCGACGCAGCGGCGCCGCTGTGCGTGCGCTCAGCCGAGCTCGAGCACCCGGTTGTCGATGAGTCGGGTCTTGCCGACCCGGGCCGCGACGAGCGCGAACGCGGAACCCGTCGCGTCGCCGGTGACCGGGAGGAACGTCTCGGGGTCGACGATGACGAAGTAGTCGAGCTCGACGCCGTCGTGGTCGCCGAACGCGCCGGCGGCCTCGGCGAGCGCCTCGGCGGGGCCGTCGACCGCAGCTTCGGAGGCGGCGGCGAGCGCCTCGGAGAGCACGAGCGCGGTCTGCCGTTCGGCATCGTCGAGGAAGCGGTTGCGGCTCGACAGCGCCAGCCCGTCGGACTCGCGCACCGTCGTCACGATCTCGAGCGCGAGCGGCAGGTCGAAGTCGCGCACCATGCGGCGCACGAGGAACACCTGCTGCGCGTCCTTCTGGCCGAACACGGCGACCTCGGGCTGCACGATGTTGAAGAGCTTCGCGACGACGGTCAGCATGCCGTCGAAGTGCCCCGGCCGCGACGCGCCCTCGTACAGGCCGCCGACCTCGCCCGCGACGACGCGCGTCGAACTCGGGCCGTCGGGATACATCTCGGCTGCGGACGGCGCGAACACGAACTCGACCCCGAGCGGCGCGAGCGCCGCGACATCGGCGTCGAGGGTTCGCGGGTAGCGGTCGAGGTCTTCGCTCGGCCCGAACTGCAGCGGGTTCACGAAGATCGACACGACGACGACGTCGGCGAGCTCGCGAGCTCGCGCCACGAGCGCGAGATGGCCGTCGTGCAGGGCCCCCATCGTCGGCACGAGGGCGACGGATGCCCCGCCCGCACGCCGCTCGGCGAGGAGCCCCCGGAGTTCGGCGATGGTCGACACCACGCGGGTGGTCGTCTTCGCGTTGTTCGTTCCGCTCACGCGTCGCCTCCCAGCGGCCGGTCGAATCCGGCCTCGTCGATCGTACCGGCGCCGTCGGGCCACGGCCCGCTGTCGTGACGGGCGAGCGCGTTCTCGACGGCGCTGCGCGCGAGCGCACCGAGCACGGCGCCCGGGCGGGGCACGCCGATCCCGCTGAGTTGCGCGCTCGCCTGGTCGACGATCGCGCTCGAGAACGAGACGACCGTGTCGACCGCCTCTCCGTACGCCGCACGGTCGTCTTCGGCGACGACGAACGGTTCACCGCCCATCTCGACGACGAGGGCCTGCGCGATCGGGAGCACCGGGGCCGGCGCGGTCACGGCGAACCAGGTGCCGGGGAGGCGTGCGAGGTCGAGGCTCGTGCCCGTGAAGGTCATCGCGGGGTGCACCGCGAGCGGAATCGCTCCGGCCCGGCGGGCTGGGTCGAGGACGCCCACGCCGTGCTTCGCCGAGGTGTGCAGCACCAGCTGCCCCGGCTGCCACACCCCGGCCTCGGCGAGACCCGCGACGAGGCCGGCGAGTTCGTCGTCTGGCACGGCGAGCAGCACGAGTTCGCTGCGCTCGACGATCTCGGGCACGGTGAGCACCGGCACCCGTGGCAGCATGACGGCGGCGCGTTCGCGGCTCGCCTCGGAGACGGCGGCGACGCCCGTGAGCGCGTGCCCCGCTCCGCCGAGCGCGGCGGCCAGCACGGCGCCGACCCGCCCGGCACCGACGGTGCCGACACCGAGTCGTCCTGCGCGCTCAGCCGACATGGTCGGCACCGTCCGCGTTCGGCGCGACGGGCGCGGGCGGCTCGGCGTGAGCGGTCGGCTCGGCGTGAGCGGTCGGCTCGGCGTGAGCTGGCTGCTCGGCGGGCGCGTCCGCGGGCTGCTCGGCGTGAGCGGTCGGCTCGGCGGTCGCGCCCCAGTGGTGCGTGGTGTCGACGGCCGCGCGATCGACGGCCTCGTGCGCGAAGCGCTCGAACGCCTGCTCGGCCTCGGCCCGGTCGATGGCGGGCACCACGGGGCTCACCGGGCCCGTCACGGTGTGCAGTCGCAGCTTCGCGAGCCGCAGGGCCCGGTCGATCGGCCCGGCCGACACCGCCACCGACTGCATGCGGGCGAGCGGCACGAGGGTGAGGTTGCGCAGGATCGCGCCGCGGCGCAGCAGCGCGATGCCGTCGACGGTCGCCCACCCGATGCGGCGCCACGAGAGCGGACGCAGCCAGGCTGCGCGGCGCGGCGCAGCCGCGTAGCCGCCGTCGGCGCCCTTGCCCGTGAGCCCGGCGTTGACGAACGGTTCGACCTCGGTCGTGGCATCCGGCAGCAGCAGTGCGAGCACCCGGTGCACGTCGGCGGGCGTGCCGACCGGCAGCACGAGCGTGCGCTGCGCCATCTCGTTCGCGTTCGAGATCGAGGTGCCGGCGACGTTGATGCGGATCGACCACCAGCCGAACGGCCGCCAGAAGACCCACTGGGTCACGTCGACCGCGTGGATGCGCCCGGGCGGGATGGTCTGGTTCGCCGTCGAGAGCAGCCCGTGGCCGATGCGCACCCCGTCGGGGGTGCCGGCGATCGAGTAGCGCAGCGACTTCGTGATGCGCGACCACGTGTAGCTCACGACACCGATGGCGGCGGGCACGAAGCTGAACAGCAGCCACGTCTGGCGGGTCGCGACGCCCACGATGATGATGCCGACGAGTGCGAGCATCCAGATCATCGAGGCGCCGAGCAGCGTCGAACCGATGACCCGCCCGAGCGGGAGGTGCACGACCGACTCGGGCGCCGCGAGCTCGGGGTCGAGCTCGGGCGCGAGGAACTCGTCGACGCGCTGCCCGACGAGTGCGCCGGCGCGCGCGGCGACCGGGGTACGGGCGGGCTGGCCCGGTGCGACCGGCTCGCCGGGCGCGCCTGGCACGGCCTGCACGGTCGGCTCGGTCGCGAGGGCTGCCGCAGACGCCGGCCCCGCGGCATCCGCCCCATCGACGGCAGGGCCTGCGGCCGCAGCGGCGGCCGCCGCCTTCTCGGCCCGAACCCCCGATGCGAGTCGCAGCACGTCCGCGCGCAAGCCGTCGGCGAGCGCCGAACCGAGGTACGCGAGTTGCACGTCGCCCGACTGGCCCGCGACCGAGATGTCGAGCTTCGCCGTGCCGAACAGGCGGGCGAAGAGCGGCCGCGCCACGTTGATGCCCTGGATGCGGTCGAGGCGTGCGCTGCGGTGCGAGCGGAACACGATGCCGCTGCGCACCTCGACCGCCTCGGGCGTGACCCGGAAGGTGTGCATGCGCCACGACAGCCAGAACGCGAAGATCACCACGACGAGCATCGCCACCACGCCGAGCAGCGCCCAGCCGACGAGCCCGTTGTTCACGATGCCGCCGATCGGGTCGTTCGCCCACTCGTCCTGCCAGCTCTCGTAGCGTTCGTCGACGCCGTCGCCGCCCGAGGGCCCGAACATCGGCAGGAACAGCTCGACGGCCCGCTCGCGGAGGTTCGCGATGATGAAGCCGAGCACCGCGATGAACACGAGGCCGCCGCGCAGCAGCGGACTCGCGGGGTGCAGCCGGTGCCACTCGCCGTCGGCGAGCGGCGTCGCCGGCGCCTGGCGCGCGGGTGCCGTCACAGCCCCGCCCGACGGGTCTCGGCGAGGGCGACGAGCTCGTCGCGCAGGCGGTCGGCCTCCTCCATCGGGAGGCCCGGCACGGTGACGGCGCTCGCGGCGGCCGCCGTGACGAACTTCAGCTCGGCGAGGCCGAGCGCGCGCGCGACGGGGCCGCGCGTGATGTCGACGAGCTGCATGCGCCCGTACGGCACGGCCACCTGACGCTGGAACATGATGCCGCGACGGAACACGAGGTCATCGGCGCGCAGCCGGTACTGGATCGAACGCACGCGACGCGGCTCGAACGCGATGCCGAGCAGCGACACGACGCCGATGCCGATCGCGACCCACAGCGCCCACTGCTGGTGCCAGAGGAAGTACACCGCGAGGAACGCCCCCACGAAGATCACCATGCCGATGAGCGAACCGATGACCTCGGCGACGACGTACTTCGGGGAGACCCGCCGCCACTCGTCGGTGCGGGCGTCGGGCGCAGGGTTCGCCACCGGGTTCGCGACCTCGTCGGGCGTCGGGGTCGCGACCTCGTCGTGCTCAGGCATGCGCGTGCTCTTCTTTCTGGCTGTCGGAGTCGTCGGGGGGCAGGGTGCAGAACCACTCGGCGAGCAGGCCCGCGCCGGCGAGCAGCGCGGCGCCGATCGCGGTCGCGAAGGCCAGCCACACGGTGTCGGCCGTTGCGACGACGCTGCGGGTGAGGAGGAAGAACCCGATGCCGAGCCCCACCCCGAGCACGAGCGCACCGCTCAGACTGCACGCCTTGGCGAGCACTGCGACCCGCATCGCCCGGAACGGGTCGAGGCGCTTCGTCGCCTTGCCCTTCACCGCGCGGCGGATCGGCCACGCGAGGATCAGCACGATCGCGGCGACGCCGACGAGGGTGATCGGCAGCGACAGCGGCGGCACGAGCGCCTTGGCACCCGTGCTCACGATCGCGAGGTCGCCGAGATAGCCGATGACGATCCCGCCGAGCACGAAGAGGAACAGGGTCGAGAGGTGGGTGCGCTTCATCGCCTCACCACCACGTCGGATGCCTCGGCGCGCAGCGCCGCCACCCCGCCGCGACCGGGCAGCACCGCGTCGGGGTCGAGGTCGAGCCACGGTGCGAGCACGAACGCCCGCTGCCACGCCCGCGGATGCGGCAGCTCGAGGCGCTCGTCATGCAGTTCGCGGCCGTCGAAGTCGATGAGGTCGAGGTCGAGGGTGCGGTCGCCCCAGCGCTCGGCGCGCACCCGCCCCTGCTCGGTCTCGATGCGCTGGAGCACGTCGAGGAGCGCGTGCGGTTCGAGCGCCGTCTCGATGATGAGCACGCCGTTGAGGTAGCCCGGGGCGTCGTGGTCGACGCCCGTCGTCTTCAGCGCCGGCGTCTCGTACAGCGGCGACACGGCGAGGAGCTCGACGCCCTCGGCGTCGGCGAGTGCGCGTGCGGCGGCGGCGATCGCCTGCTCGCGGTCGCCGAGATTCGCCCCGAAGGCGACGACGGCCCGGCTCACGCCCGACGCCTGACGATCGTGACCGCGACATCCGCGAACGGAACCGTGATGGGCGCCTGCGGCTTGTGCACCGTGACCTCGACCGCCTCGGCCGCCTCGAAGGAGAGCGCGACGGCGGCGACCCGCTCGGCGACGGTCTCGATGAGGTCGACGGGGTCGCGTTCGACGGCGGCGACGACCTGCTCGGCGAGCTCGCCGTAGTGCACGGTGCGGGCGAGCTCGTCGCCCGCGGACGCCGCCGCGAGGTCGACGCCGACGATCACGTCGATCACGAACTCCTGGCCGTCGGCGCGTTCGAAGTCGAACACCCCGTGATGGGCGCGCACGCGCAGCCCCGTGAGGGTGATTCGGTCGCCCTGGATCTCGCGCGTCTCAGCCACGTCGTCCACTCTGCCACGCACCGAGGACGTCGAGGGCGCGCCGCGTGCCGACGACGTCGTGCACGCGCACCCCCCACGCGCCCGCCTGCGCCGAGAGCACGCTCACGACCGCGGTCGGCAGGTCGCGTTCGGCGACGGATGCCCCGTCGGGCAGCAGTGCGCCGAGGAACCGCTTGCGCGACGCCCCCACGAGGATCGGCAGCCCGAGCTCGTCGATCACGTCGAGCCGGCCGAGCAGCTGCCAGTTCTGCTCGCCGCGCTTCGAGAACCCGAGCCCCGGGTCGAGGATGAGCCGGTCGCTCGCGATGCCCGCCTCGAGCAGCGCCTCGACGCGCGCGGCGAGCTCGTCGCGCACCTCGACCGCGACGTCGCCGTACTCGGAGAGCTCGTCCATGCGGTCGGAGTGCCCCCGCCAGTGCATCGCCACGTAGTGCGCGCCCGTCTCGGCGGCGACGCGCGCCATCTCGGCGTCGGCGAGCCCCGCCGAGACGTCGTTGATGATCTCGGCGCCCGCCTCGACCGCGGCGCGCGCGGTCGCCGCGCGCATCGTGTCGACGCTCACCCGGATGCCGCGGCCCACGAGTTCGCGGATGACCGGCACCACGCGGCGCAGCTCCTCGTCGGGCTCGACACGGGCCGCCCCGGGCCTCGTCGATTCACCGCCGACGTCGACGAGGTCGGCGCCCTGCGCGACGAGCTCGACGCCGTGCGCGATCGCCCTCTCGGCGTCGAACCAGCGGCCGCCATCGCTGAACGAGTCGGGGGTGACGTTGACGACGCCCATGACGACGACCGCGGGTCGAGGAGGCTCCGCTGGTTGAGGAGCGCCCGACGAAGGAGGACGCGTCTCGAAACCCCCACCCGCAGGTTGAGGAGCGCCCGACGAAGGAGAACGCGTCTCGAAACCGGGCAACTCACCCATCGCGGGCCCCGATGAGGGCGATGATCTCTGCGCGGCCGACGGGCTCGGCGAGGGCGCCGCGGCTCGCGATCGTCACGGTCGAGCTGCGCTCCTGGCGCGAGCCGCGCGTCGTGACGCAGCGGTGCTGCGCGTCGAGCACGACGAGCACGCCCTTCGGGTCGAGCCCGGCGACGAGCGCGTCGGCGATCTCCTCCGCGAGCCGCTCCTGCAGCTGCGGACGACGGGCGAGGGTGTCGACGACCGCGGGGATGCGGCCGAGGCCCACCACCCGGTCGCCCGGCAGATAGGCCACGTGCGCGGTGCCGACGAAGGGCAGCAGGTGGTGCTCGCACACCGAACGGAACGCGAGGTCGCGCAGGAGCACCACGTCGCTCGTCGCCGGCACGCCGGCCTCGGTCGAGCCGAGCGGCACGGTGTCGGCGAGGTGGCTCAGCGGGTCGATGTCGAGGCCGCCGAAGAAGTCGGCGTACGCCTCGGCGACCCGCTGCGGGGTGCGCTCGAGGCCGGGACGCGCGGGATCCTCCCCGATCGCGAGGAGGATCTCGAGCACGGCCCGCTCGATGCGTTCGGCATCCACTCCGGCCATGTCAGCCCTTCGGGTCGGTGCCTGCTACGCCGTCGCCGGACGCGGGTTCGAGCGCGGTGCGCGCGCCGCGGGCGTCTCCTCGGGCAGCTCGCTCGAGTCGACGCCGCCGTCGACGGCGCCCTGGTCGATGGGCAGCTTGTCTTCGGGGAACGTGATCGGCGGGATGTTCGAGACCGGGCGCTTGTCGCTCGAGAGCCACAGCGGGCGCTCGGGCAGCTTGCGGACGTCCTTGAAGATCTCGGCGATCTGGTTGTGGTCGAGGGTCTCGTGCTCGAGGAGCTCGGCCGCGAGCTTGTCGAGGATGTCGCGGTTGTCGTTGAGCACCTGCCACGCCTCGTCGTGCGCCTGCTCGATGAGCGTGCGCACCTCGACGTCGACCCTGTTGGCGATCTCCTCCGAGTAGTCGCGCTGGTGGCCCATGTCGCGGCCGAGGAAGACCTCGCCCTGCGACTGTCCGAGCTTGACGGCACCGACGTTCGCCGACATGCCGTACTCGGTGACCATCTTGCGCGCCGTCGACGTGGCCTTCTCGATGTCGTTCGAGGCACCGGTCGAGGGGTCGTGGAACACGATCTCTTCTGCGACGCGCCCGCCCATGGCGTAGGTGAGCTGGTCGAGCAGCTCGTTGCGGGTGACCGAGTACTTGTCTTCGAGCGGCATGACCATCGTGTAGCCGAGTGCACGGCCGCGCGGGAGGATCGTGATCTTCGTGACGGGGTCGGTGTAGTTCATCGCCGCCGCGGCGAGGGCGTGGCCGCCCTCGTGGTACGCGGTGATGAGCTTCTCCTTGTCCTTCATGACGCGGGAGCGACGCTGCGGACCGGCGATCACGCGGTCGACGGCCTCGTCGAGGGCGCGGTTGTCGATGAGCTGCGCGTTCGAGCGGGCGGTGAGGAGCGCCGCCTCGTTGAGCACGTTCGCGAGGTCGGCACCCGTGAACCCGGGGGTCTTGCGCGCGAGCACCTCGAGGTCGACGCCGTTCGCGAGCGGCTTGCCCTTCGAGTGCACCTCGAGGATCTTCTGGCGGCCCTTGAGGTCGGGGGCGTCGACGCCGATCTGACGGTCGAAGCGGCCCGGGCGCAGCAGCGCCGGGTCGAGGATGTCGGGGCGGTTCGTCGCCGCGATGAGGATGACGTTCGTCTTCGGGTCGAAGCCGTCCATCTCGACGAGGAGCTGGTTCAGGGTCTGCTCGCGCTCGTCGTGACCGCCGCCGAGACCGGCGCCGCGGTGACGGCCGACCGCGTCGATCTCGTCGACGAAGATGATGGCCGGCGCGTTCTGCTTGGCCTGGTCGAAGAGGTCGCGCACGCGGGATGCACCGACGCCGACGAACATCTCGACGAAGTCGGAGCCCGAGATCGAGTAGAACGGCACGCCCGCCTCGCCGGCGACGGCGCGCGCGAGCAGGGTCTTGCCGGTGCCGGGAGGGCCGTACAGCAGCACGCCCTTCGGGATGCGGGCGCCCACGGCCTGGAACTTCGCGGGCTCCTTCAGGAACTCCTTGATCTCGTGGAGCTCTTCGATCGCCTCGCTCGCACCGGCGACGTCGTCGAAGGTGACCTTCGGGCTCTCCTTCGAGACGAGCTTCGCCTTCGACTTGCCGAACTGCATGACGCGGTTGCCGCCGCCCTGCATGCCCGACAGCATGATCCAGAAGAAGACGCCGATGAGCAGCAGCGGCAGGAGGATGCCGAGCATCGACATGAACCAGTTCGGCTGCGGCACCTCGTCGTTGTAGCCGTCCTTCGGGTCGGCGGCGTCGACTGCCGCGACCACGTCGGCGCCGCGGGGCGTCACGTAGTAGAACTGCACCTGCTTGCCGAGCTTCTCGTCTTCTTCGGCGAGCGTCAGGTCGACGCGGTTCTCACCGTCGACGATCTTCACGGCGGCGACCTTGCCGTCGTCGAGGAGCTCGAGACCCTTCTGGGTCGACACCTCTTTGAAGCCCGACGCGGTGATCAGGCTCGAGCCGATCCAGACAGCGACGATCGCGAGCAGGATGTAGATGATCGGCCCGCGGAAGACCTTCTTCATGTTCATGATCTTGCAAGGCTACCTCGCGGGTACTGGGCGGCGGCTGCCTGTTCGCTGAAAGCGCGCACGGTGGTCGAGGAGCACGGGTCTCGCGATCGGTTCACCGGGTTTCGAGACGCGTCGTCGCTGCGCGCCGTCGCTCCTCAACCAGCAGGGCGCCCCGCTGGTCGAGGAGCGCCGACGAAGTCGACGCGTCTCGAGACCCGCTACTCGACCGCCGATACCGCGGCCGACCCGCGCCGACGGCGTTTGAGCCCGAGCAAGTACGGCATCCCGAGCCCGGCCGCCGCGAAGGTGCGCCCGAGGCGCCCGCGAACGGATGGCCCCGGCAGGGGCGGGAGCTCGGCGTCGAGGTCTCCGACGTCGACGAAGTACGCCCGCACGGTGCCGATGCCCTCGAGGTCCTGCGAGATCTCGTGCACCTCGGCGGTCACGGCGCCCGCCCCCGTTCGGTGGAGCTCGTCGGAGAGCAGCACGTACTCGGGGATCTCGACCGGGTTCTTGAGCATGCGGTGGACGTGGATGACGTCGATGCCGACGAGCTTGATGCGCTCCCGGATGGTCTGCGTCGCGACGTCGCCGACGTGCGCGACGAACTTGAGCTTGAGCTCGGCGGCCTCCTTGCACCCGGCGCACGGGCAGAGGTTCGCGGCGACGTTCTGCCGTTCGAGGTGGAAGGCCCGGTGCATCGCGGCAGCGGTCGAGAGGATCTGCGCGACCGTGGCATCCGGGTCGTGGCCGTTCGCCTGCCTCGAGAGGAACGCCGCATCGCCCTCGATCTCGATGAGATCGAAGCCGGGAGCGGCATCGATCATCTTGTCGAGCATGCGCGCCGTATTGACCTCGGCGTGCGCGAGGCTGAACCGATGGGAGCTCATGTAGTCGGTGTAGCCACCGATGTCCGCGATGAGCAGTACCGCCCGTCCGGACTCCATCCGCTCAGCGTGGCACCGTCGGGCGCCCGCTTCAACCCCGCGAATCGGGGGTGCTCGGCCGCCCGTCGTCGGGCGCACGCGGTTCGTAACGCCCGAGGCGGTCGTCGACCTCGGCGGTGGCCAGCCGGGCGCTCGGCGTGTAGCCGAGCACGACGGGGAGGAAGCGATCAGAGCCGAGCGCCCGCAGCCGGAGCTCCGTCCCGGCGATGACCGTCGCCGTCCGTCGCGTCCGGCGCAGCAGCGCGATCTCGCCGAACCCCTCCCCCGGACCGAGCGTCGCCACCACCCGGCCGTCGCCCACGACCTCCGCCCGGCCGGCCTCGATCACGTAGTAGCGATCGCCGAGCTCGCCCTGGCGGAAGACCGTCTCGCCGCCGGCGACCGCGACCGGCTCGAGCCCCCGGGCGAGCTGTTCGACGGCCGGGAGCGGCAGGGTGCGGAACATCGCGACCTCCCGCAGCAGGCGCACATCGTCGTCGAGCACGCCGACCGTGCGATCGAGACGGCGCAGCGGCACCCAGGTCAGCGCCGCGAGCACCGGGCACAGGAGCCCGATGGCGATGAGGGCGGTCTGCACGCCGAACAACCCGACGAGCGTCGACGCGACGACGGCACCGATGCCGATGAAGACGGCGACGAGGCTCTCGAGCACGCCGAAGACCCGAGCGAGAACCTCGTCGGGGGCGAGCCGGCCGATGAGCGTGAACCCGGCGACGTCGATGAGCGCGTTGCCGACGCCGATGAACGCGAGGAGCCCGAGCGCCGTCGACTGGTGCGGTGCGAGCCCGACGAGCGCGAGCGGCAGACCCCAGAGCCCGACCCCGACCGCGAACCAGGCGCCGAGCCGGCCGGTGCCGACGAGCAGGGAGGCGGCGAGCGAACCGAGCACCGCCCCGACGCCGACGGCGGTCATGAGGGCGCCGACCCCCGGCTCGCCGAGATCGAGCAGCTCGATCGCGACGACCACCGACAGCACGGTGAGCGCTCCGCGGGTGAGGGCCTGCGCCGAGGCGAGCCCGAGGATGAGCAGGAGTCCGGGACTGCGGGCGACGGCGCGGAGGCCGTCGAGCGCCTCGGCGGCGAGGTTGCGGCGGGGCGGGGCGGCCGGGCGCCGCGGCGACTCGTATCGGAGCCCGACGAGGAGACCGGCGGCCCCGAACGAAGCGGCGGCCGCGACGGCGAACACGAGGTCGACCCCGGCGAACTGGAGGAGGACTGCGGCCAGCAGCGGGCCGACGAGCGTCGCGGCCGAGTCGAGGAGCCCGCGCACCATGTTCGCGCTCGCGAGTTCGTAGCCGGTACGGCAGAGGGAGGGCAGGAGCGCCGAGTGCGCGGGCCGGTACAGGGTGGCCGCGATCGTCGAGAGCACGGCCAGCGCGTAGACGACCACGGCCGGCCCGGCGACGGCGACGGCGATCGCCGCCGCGGCGGTCGCGAGACCCCGGACGAGCGAGACGAGGATGAGCACGCGCTCGCGCCGGCCGCGGTCGGCGATCGGGGAGAGCAGCGGGGCGAAGACCGCGGAGGGCACCATGCGGAGCAGTCCCACGAGCCCGAGCGCCGTCGCGCCGCCGTCGCGGTACGCGACGATGCCGAGCGCGACGGTGAACGCCCATTCGGCCGTCCACGCGGCGAGGAAGCTCAGCTGGGCGCGGCGGAGATTCGGGTTCCTCGCGTTGCTCGCGAAGGCGGCGGCAGCGTCGTGCAGTCTGCTCCGGCGCCCGCCCTCGCCCATGGCACGACTCTAGGCCGTGGCGTGCGGCGCCGTTCGGGGCCGGTCACCCCAGTCCGGGTGACCCGACGAAGTCGCCCCCCGCTGGTCGAGGAATGCCGACGAAGTCGACACCCGCCGGTCGAGGAGCGCCGACGAAGTCGACGCGTCTCGAGACCACTCGCCCGGTCTCGAGACGCGAGCTCCTTCGTCGCCCGGCTCCTCGACCAGCGGTGCGGGGCTCAGCTGTAGACGTGCGGCGCGAGGATCGCGACGTCGCGCAGGTTGCGGTAGCGCTCGGCGTAGTCGAGGCCGTAGCCGACGACGAACTGGTTCGGGATGTCGAAGCCGAGGTACTTCACGCCGACCTCGACCTTGGCCGCTTCGGGCTTGCGGAACAGGGCGCAGATCTCGACCGACTCGGCGCCGCGCGACTCGAGGTTGCCGAGCAGCCAGCTGAGGGTGAGGCCCGAGTCGATGATGTCCTCGACGATGAGCACGTGGCGGCCGGTGAGGTCCGCGTCGAGGTCCTTCAGGATGCGGACGACACCGCTCGACTGCGTGCCCGCGCCGTACGAGGAGACGGCCATCCAGTCCATGTTGACGTGGCTCTTGAGCTCACGGGCGAGATCGGCCATGACCATGACCGCGCCCTTCAGCACGCCCACGAGCAGCAGGTCCTTGCCCTCGTAGTCGGCTTCGATCCGCCGAGCGAGCTCGGCGAGTTTCGCGTGGATCTCGGCTTCGGTGACGAGGGTCTCGGTGAGGTCGGCCTGAATCTCGCGCGCATCCATGCGTAAATCCTAACCACCGCGTCGGTCGAGTAGCGCGAAGCGCGTATCGAGACCACGTCGACGGTGGTCTCGATACGCTTCGCTCCTCGACCGACGTGCGTCAGTGGTCGTGCTCGAGGACCTCGGTCGATCCGGTCGTCGAGAACACGAGGTGCCCGCCGGCGCGGGTCGCGAGCGCCCCGCCGGGCAGGTCGATCGGGCCCTGACCATGCCAGTCGGTCGCGAGCCGCGCGACCTCGAGCGTCTGGGTGCGCGAGAGCGACACCCCGAACTCGCTCGCGACGACGTGTCGGATGATGCGCTGCCTGAGCGCCGCCGGGTTCGCGGCGAGGGCTGCGACCGAGACGGCGATGCCGGCCTCGGCGGGTTCGCAGATCTCCTCGATGAACTCGTCGATCTGCTCGGCGAACGCGGTGTCGTCTTCGCGGAGCTGTTCGGCGGTGCGGGCGAGCGCCTCGGCGATGCCGGGCCCGAGTTCGGCTTCGAGCACGGGCAGCACCCGTTCGCGCACGCGCACGCGGGCGTACGCGGGGTCGACGTTGTGCGGGTCGTCCCACGGTTCGAGGCCGGCGTCGAGGCAGGCCTGCCGGGTCGTCGCGCGGCGGATGCCGAGCAGCGGCCTCGCATACCGCCCGCTCACGGGCGCCATGCCCGAGAGGCTCGCCGCGCCGGCACCGCGGGCGAGGCCGAGCAGCACGGTCTCGGCCTGGTCGTCGAGGGTGTGACCGAGCAGGACGAGGGTTGCGCCCGTCTCGCGGGCGACCTCGTCGAGCGCGGCGTAGCGGGCATGGCGGGCGGATGCCTCGGGCCCACCCTCGACACCGACGGTGACGCGCCGCACGACGACGGGGTCGAGTCCGAGTTCTCGGGCGGTGGCGGCGGCGCGCTCCGCGACCTCCGCCGAGCCGGGCTGGAGGCCGTGGTCGACGATCACCGCGCCGGCGGCGATGCCTGCGCGGGGCGCCTCGAACGCGGTCGCCGCGGCGAGCGCGAGCGAGTCGGCGCCGCCGGAGAGGGCGACGAGGACGAGGGGGCGGGGTGCGGGGGTCTCGAGACGCGTCGCCTCCGGCGGCGCTCCTCGACCAGCGGCGGGACCGACGGTGGTGCGCACGGCGCGACGGACGTCGGCGATCGGCGGCGTCAGTCGCGGTCGACGGGGGGCCGTGGCATCCATGTGCTGGTCAGAAGGCATCGGGGTAACCTTATTCCGCCGTGTGCCGAGCGCCCGGCGAGACTTCACAACAAGGAGAGAGCATGGGCGAGTACGCCGCCGTCATCGAGATCCCCAAGGGGAGCCGCAACAAGTACGAGGTCGACCACGAGACGGGTCGCGTGTTCCTCGACCGCGTGCTCTACACGACGTTCGTCTACCCCACCGACTACGGCTTCTTCGAGAACACCCTCGGCCTCGACGGCGACCCCGTCGACGTGCTCGTGCTGCTCGACTACCCGCTGTTCCCGGGCGTCGGCGTCAAGGTGCGCCCCGTCGGCGTCTTCAACATGACCGACGACGGCGGCAGCGACGCCAAGGTCATCGCGGTGCCGGCCGGCGACCCCCGCTGGAACCACATCCAGGACGTCGACTCGATCCCCGAGTTCACGCGCAAGGAGATCGAGCACTTCTTCGAGCACTACAAGGACCTCGAGCCCGGCAAGTGGGTCAAGACCGAGGGCTGGGGCGACGCCGCCGAGGCCGAGGCGATCATCCAGGCCGGAATCGCCGCGTTCCCCGGTCACTGAGACCAGGTCGGTCGAGTCGGCGCGCCAGCGCCGTATCGAGACCCGCGGATGCCACGTGGCATCCGACGCAGCGAAGGGGGCGAGCCGCACGGCTCGCCCCCTTCGTCGTTCCCGGATCAGCCGGCCGGCCGCGCCGCGGCTGAGGGGCTGCCCCAGATGAAGTACTCGCGCACCGGCACGCCTTCGCGCGGTGCTTCGAGGATGCGCCCGCCGCCGAGGTAGATCGCGACGTGGTAGTAGTCGCCGCCCGACCCCCAGAACAGCAGGTCGCCGCGCTGGATGTTCCCGAGCGAGACGGCCTTGCCTCGTCCGGCGAGCGTGTAGTACTGGTTCGTCGCCGAGTGCGTGCCGATGCCGATTCCCGCTGAGGCGTAGGCGGCGCGGGTGAGGCCCGAGCAGTCCCACACGTCGGGCCCGGCGCCGCCGAGCACGTACCGTTCGCCGAGCTGGGCGCGCGCGAAGGAGATCGCCGTCTCGACGGCGTTCTGGTTCGCGGGGGGCGGGTCGGGGTTCGGGGCAGGAGTACCGCCACCGCCGGTGCTGCCACCACCGCCGGTGCTACCGCCGCCCGAGCCGCCGCTGTTGCCGTTGTTGGCGTTGTTCGCTTCCTCGGCCGCTTCGAGCGCCGCTTCCGCCGCTTCGCGCGCCTGTCCCTCGACCCGCTCGCGCTCGAGCGCCGCCGTCGTGTCCTTCAGGGTGGCGAGCTGCGCGTACAGCTCGGCCGAACGCTGCTCGGCGGCGGCGACCGCGCCGAGTGCCGCGTCGGCGGCGGCGCGTGCCTCGGCCGCTCGCGACTCGGCGAGCGCGGTGAGCCGTTCGTGCTCGGTGCGCGCTTCGACCGCCTGCGCGCCGAGCGACTCGGCGGCGTTGCGGTCGGCCGCGGCCTGCTCGTACACGGCCTGCGACTGCTCGCCGAGCTTCGAGGCGGTGCCGAGCTGCTTCAGCAGCCCTTCGACGTCGTCGCCCGAGAACACGAGCTCGGCCGAGAGGTCGTTGCCCGCCGTGCGGGCGAGATGGGCCGCGAGGAGGCCCGCGCGCATCTTCGAGATCTCGGCGACGGCCTCGGCCTCCTCGGCCTGGCGTGCGAGCTTCTCGACCCGCTCAGCGGCCCGGTCGCGGGCGTCGACGGCGACCCGCCACGACTCGTCGGCGACCATCGAGACCTGCACCGCGGCATCCGCCTGCTGCTGGAGACCCGCGAGGAGCTCGCCCAGGCGAGCGATCTCGGCCTGCTTGGTGGCCTCGTTCTGCTTCGCCTGCTCGATCTCGGCCCACGAGGGGTAGTCGGGCTCTGCCGCCGCTGGCGGCCCGACGAGCCCGACCGACGCGGTCACCGCACCCACGGCGACCGCGGAGAAGACCGTCGCGGGCTTCACCCGCGAGATCGGCCTCGTGCGGTTCTCAGCCAAGGTAGACCCCCCGGTCGGCCATGAACGGCACCGGGTTGATGCGGCTGCCGCCGTTGTAGACCTCGAAGTGCAGGTGGCAGCCGGTCGACGCGCCCGTCGTGCCCGACCAGGCGATCTGCTGCCCCGCCGACACCCACTCCCCCGAGCCGACGAGCCGGCCGCCGTCGACGATGTGGGCGTAGCCCGTCGAGATTCCGCCGCCGTGGTTGATCTTCACGAAGTTGCCGTAGCTGCCCGAATAGCCCGAGAAGGTCACCGTGCCGCTGTTGGCCGCGTAGATCGGCGCCCAACACCCCGTCGCGAGGTCGGTCGCGTAGTGGAACGAGCTCGAGCAGCCGCCGCCGCTGCAGATGACGTCGCGGGGGCCGAAGCCGTCCGAGATCCACCCCGAGGCGGGCAGCGCCCAGCCCGAGGTTGCGACCCCGCCCGGGCCGCCGTTCTGCATGGCCTCCTGGCGTCGCCGCTCCTCCTCCTGGCGCCGGCGCTCCTCTTCCTCCTTGCGCTTGCGCTCGCCCTCCTCGTACGCCGCGGTCGTCTTCGCCTCGGCATCCTTCAGGAACGCGAGCTGCGCTTCGAGCTCGACCTTCTTCGCCTGCGACTCGGCGAGCGCCGCCTCCGCGGCCGCCTGCGCCTCCTGCGCCGCCTGCAGTGCCGCCTCGGCCGCGACCCGCAGCTTCTCGCGCTCCACCTGCGCGACCTCGGCCTGAGCGCCGAGCGACTGCGCCGAGTTCGCCTTCTGCTGCGCGGTGCGATAGACGCCCGCGCTGCGCTCGACCATCTGGTTCATGTTGCCGAGCTTCGAGAGCAGCGCGTCGGTCGACTGCGTGTTGCCCGCCTCGAGGAACAGGTTGACGCTGAGGTCGCCCGTGCCCGTGCGGTACAGCTGCGAGGCGACCTGCCCGGCGTTGCGCTCGGCCGCGACCGCCTCCGCTGCCGACGCATCGGCCGCGGCCTGGATCTGATCGGCCTTGTAGACCGCGTCGTCGTACTTCTGCTGCGCGACGAAGAGTTCTTCGGTGCGGCGCTCGGCCTCGATGCGGGTGCGCTCGACGTTCGCCTCGAGCTCGGCGATGAGCCCCGTGATCTGCTCGACCGCCGCGGCACCCGCCGCGGTGTTCGCCTTCGCCTGCTCGACCTCGGGCCACGAGGGGTAGTCGGCAGCGAACGCCGTCTGCGGCGCGGCCACCGAACCGACGAGCGCCACCGCGACGAGGGCGGTGACGGCGAGGGCGCGGCGGGCGACACTTGGGCTCTGCGGGCTCGTTCGTGCTCGGGCGGTCTTCGGTCGACGTGTGGTGCGGTCCATGGTTCCCCGTCCACGCGGGCTTCGGGACCCCGCGCTCCTCGCTCTCGAATGCAGGCAGTGGCAGCCTTCACGATAGGCAGAGCGCGGCGGCTTCTGGGGGATTTGGCGGGCATGTCTGCGGATGTCACGGGGCCGGCGCGAGGCATCCGATGCGGGTGATTCGCGCGCTCGCAGAGGCTGTTTCACGCTCGATCTGCGCTCGTTTTGCGCAGAAGCGAAACAGCACGTATGCTTGCTTCTCGGCGGTCGCGCTGAAGAGCGAGACCTCCGGCCCCATCGTTTAGTGGCCTAGGACACCGCCCTTTCACGGCGGCAGCACGGGTTCGAATCCCGTTGGGGTCACTTTGCAAGGCTATAATTGAAAATCGCAACTCAGTGTTCGCAAGAGCACTACGAGGCCCTGTAGCGCAGTTGGTTAGCGTGCCGCCCTGTCACGGCGGAGGTCGCGGGTTCAAGTCCCGTCAGGGTCGCTCAGGCGACAAGCCCTTTCCCTTACGAGAGAAGGGGCTTTTCTCCTTTCAGGCTCCGTTTCGAGCCTGAGGCTCTGTAGCTCAGTTGGTAGAGCGTTCGACTGAAAATCGAAAGGTCACCGGATCGATGCCGGTCGGAGCCACAGTCAAAACCCCCGGTTTACCGGGGGTTTTTTCGTGTCACCGGGTCATTCCGCGAGGCGGCCGGTGAGGCTGTGCCATTAATGTGCCATTAAGGGTTCGCCTGGTTCGGCGTTGTGCCATTTCCGGTTCTGGGTGGGCTGACTTGGCTGCGCTCGCATCGTTGCTTTCGTCAGCTCGCTTGAGCGCATCGTTCAGTGCTGCGCCGGCTCGGAGCGCGACGCCTTCGCGAGCGCGCGAGTAGCGCTCGGTGACCTGCAGGCTCGAGTGACCGAGGGTCGCCTGCACGTCGGGCGCGGTGGCGCCCGCATCGAACAGGATCGTCGCAAACGTGTGCCGCAGATCGTGAATGCGGAGGTCGGGCCGACCGATCGCCTCGCGAAGCTCCTCCCAGTTCACCGCGCGGCGCGCGTTGTGATTCGTGAGTCGCCCGCCATCTGCCCCGTCGAAGAGCAGGTCGCTCCCCCGCTTGCCTCGTGCCGCAGCTTCGGCGTACAGACGCAACGCGTCGATCAGCGGGACATCCCTCGATTTGTGGCTCTTCGGCGACTGCTCGATGAGCTCGCCGCGCATGCCCGGACTCAGCGAACGGCTGACGCGGATGACGCCGCGCGCGAAGTCGACGTCGCCGACCCGCAGCGCAGTCGCCTCCCCCGCGCGCATGCCTGTGTAGACGAGGGCGGCGAAGTACCGGCGGTAGACGCCGTCGGGAATGAGGTCGAGCAGCATGCTGATCTGTTCGAGCGTGAGCGCCCGCGACACCGGCGAGATCGACTCGCGCATGCTCGGGCGTTTCACCTCGCGGGCCGGGTTGTAATCGATGAACCGCGAGCGGCGGGCGCCGTCGAGGAGGCGCGAGAGCACCGCGAGCGCGTCGTTCTTGGCGGATGCCCCACCCGACCAAGCGACCATCGCCGACTCGATCATGGGCGAGGTGATCTCGTCGAGCCGGTGCCGGCCGAGGCTCGGCTTCACTCGGAGCCGCCAGGCCACGCCGTAGCTGCGGGCCGTCGCCGGGCGGATGGACGACTCGATCGCCGGCCAGTACTTGTCGTACCACTGGTCGAGCGTCATCGAGCCGTTCGGGTTGCGGCCGGCGACCATCTTCGCGAGTTCACGCTTGGCCTCGGCGAGAGTCAAGAAGGTGCGCGATCGCTCGGCAGCGCCGCCCTCGACGCTCGGGCCGACGACGCGGATCTGGTAGCGCTGGCGGTCGGCGCGCCAGCGGATGCCCTCGGGCAGCGGCCGACCCGTGCGCGGATCGACCCGCGACGGGGTGTCTTTCGTCGGCCGCCCGGCCATCAGTGTTCCGTTCCACCCCGCGCAAGCAGTTCGTCGATCGTGTCGGTGCTCCAGAGCAGGTGCTTGCCCATGCGGGCGTCAGGCTCGGGAATCAGCCCGTCGTGGCGCAGCTTGTCGAAGCTCGAGACCGGGATGCGACACCGCTCGGCCGCCTCGACTCGGCTCAGGTACTCGACCCTCCACGCGGTGTCGGCCATGACGCTCCCCCTCGACTCATCGGCCGCCGGCTGGCATCTCGTGCATGCCGACACACACGCGGCTATTTGCAAGTACCTGAGATTATCACCGCACGCGGGTTTCGGCAAGTATCTGAGTTGTGTGGCTAGACTCGTGCCATGGACCTACCCGAGGCTTCCCAGTGGCCGGACCAGTCTCGAGACGGACTCCTCGTCGCAGACGACCTCCCCGAAGGGTGGTACCTGCATCTCAACTTCCCGGGCGACCGCGGTGATGACCCGTCGCTCGAGATCGACGAACTGCTCGGCTACGACCGATGGCTCACCGCGGAGCACGAGCAGTACCGCGTTGCCGTGTCCGACCAGAACGAGACGATCGACGGCCGCTGGCGATACATCGAACACATTGCGACGCACACACGCGTCATGATCCGCCTGCAGCGCCAGACGTTCGCCGTACCGGAGGAAGTGCGCATCACCGGCGTCGTCTACCTTCCTTGGCGGGGCGGCCAACCGATCACGAGCCAGCTCCTCCGCGAGCTGCCGACCGCCCGCATCGAAGCCGCGATCAACAAGCGCCTCTTCGCGATGAAGCGCACCGAGACGATCACCGGCGGCAAGATCGTGCTGCCCTCAGGCCACAAGATCAGCGAGCGCGACCTTCTCAAACCGCTCGGCGACCCGAAGAAGGTGCCCGACTTCTACGAGCTGGTCGCACTGCAGCACGGCCAGCTCACCCGGGAGGGCGACGCGAACCCGAGCGCGACGATGGCGCAGATCAACGGCGTCGCCCTATCGACGGCACAGGGTTGGGTCACGAAAGCGCGCGAGCGCGGGCTCCTACCGCCCGGGCGCCGCGGGCGGGCAGGATAACGCCGCAACGGCCTGGGCAGCCTCCAAGATTGGTGGAGGCCCCGAATCGAGCTACGGCGCACTTGGCGCGTGGACACCCACCTGCTGGCCGCTTCCAGACGGCGGCCCTTGTTGCAGTTGAACACGACAGCTCCCGTCTGGCTCGGGCAACGTCTACGTCGACCCACCGACGGCTTAGGCCCGCCGTTCGTGCGGCGAGCTGCGCGGGAGTCCGTCGCGCATTCTGTTACCAGCTGGCTATCTTGATTTCATGCCGAAGCTGAGCGCAGTCCACGACTACTTTCTTTCTCACGCCGGGCCCGACAAGGACTTTGTCAAAGGTGTTGGCACACGAATGCAACTCGCCGGACGCGAGGTCTTCCTCGACGAGTGGTCGATTGAATACGGCGAATCAATTCCAGGAGCAATTGAGACTGCGCTCCGAGAGAACGAGGCTTTCGTGCTCTTCTGGTCGGAGAAGGCGAAGGAATCCGCATGGACGACCAAGGAGTATCGCTCGGCGGTCAGTCGGTTCATCGACGATGATGATCGCACCCTTGTTCTCGTTCGGCTCGACGACACGGAGGTGCCCGAACTGATTCGGGACATGAAGTGGATCGACGGGCGAGGCGGAGATCCTGACGCCGTAGCTGACGCCCTCATGGGGATGAGAGGCAATGACCGCTTAATCGCTATGCAGAACACGCTCAGCGAACTCGGTATTCGGATGGAGTACTTCCACGGCTATGGGGTACTCCTAGCTTGTCCAAAGTGCGGCGCGACCGTCGACAAGCTTGCCGGTTGGAGCGAAACTGACGACGAGCGCGATGACACGTACGCGGGAGCCCGGTGCACGGTGTGCGGCTGGCACGACGGCGGCGAAATATAGCTCCGAGTATGGGGTGATCATCAGCGACCTCAACTAGAAGCGTAGGAGTCTGCAGAGATGCGCGACCGCAAGTAGGGGCAGATGGATGGCGTGAGGATCGTCACCATCGACGACGCCAGCCTCCTCGTGGTCGACTAGGTCGCACAGGAGATCACCGCCGACCGCCCGCATCGAAGTCGTAATCAACAGGCGCCTCTTCCCATGAATCGCACCGAGACGACGACGGGCAGCAGGATCGTGCTGTCCTCGGGTCGAAAGGTCAGTGACCGCAACTCGCTCGAGGCTCCTACCCCTAACGACGACGCCGAAGTAGGTATCAGGTCAGACGGGGTTACTCAATCCAATCCGCCGGGACGAGAGCATCACCTCTCCAGTTGTATGCGATTGAGTCTTGGAACCAGCCTTCTTCGGTCAAGTCAGCGTGGTCGCTGACCACGATCTGAAAGTGTGGCGCAAGGTCCTGCACGAAGTCGAAAAGGAGTCGGAACATGCGGGTGACTGAAGCATGATCCTCGTCAGCGGGCACCCCTGTCTCTTCAATTGCGGCTCGAACCGCCTTCGACTTGGACTCATAAAACACCTGCGTCGGCTGGTCGAGCATCAACAGGCGCGGCACTGGCGCACCTTGGTTGAGGAACGTCCTGTGTAGCGCAAGGTGGGTCGCGAGGTGGTAACCAAGCCAATTGGCGCCGGATCCGAGTCCTGAAAGCTGCACGGGGCCATCTGCCGTGTCAGTGACGACGGTCAACTTTGCCAGATCGAGCCGCACGCTCTCCTCAGAGTTCTCAAGATTGAGTTCTTGTGCAAGTCGGGTCATCTCTCGCCCAAGCGAGATGAGTGCGGAGGTGAGTCGCTCGCGCGCGGCATCATCATCGAGCTCGCGTTCCAGCGATTCAACCCGCTGCTTCGCTGTGTGTACGGCTTCGTGGAGAGCACGAATGTCCGTGCCTCGCCTGAGCGCCAAGCGCCCCACGGTTGCATCGATGCGTCCACGTACGAACTGCTGACGCTTCGGATCAAGTGGAGCAGCGTCAGCCGCCTGCGCGAGCTCGGTAGCGGCAATCGCCGATTCGACAGCCGTCAAGCGTTCGCGCGTCGCGTGAATCTGACCAGAAACAGCTGTCAGCGCCTTATCTCGACCAGGCTGAACCGCCGCGAGTACTTCGAGCTCTGAGGCCAAGTCAACGAGCCTTGCTTGTAGCTGGATCGGAGTCGGGTCCTCATCGGCCAGGTGCTGGTTGCACACCGGGCAAACATGGGAAGACGAATCTGCTTTGGACGGCAACAGCTCGACACTTCGGAGTCGCTGCAGTTGCTGTGCGATAGCTCCTTCGTAGCTTCCTTCCGTCGCCGTCGACTCGAGTAGCATGCCGCGCTCGTCCAAGAACTGACCCAGTTCCGCCCGCAAGTGGTTCCGCTCCGCGCGAAGCGCACGATGGCGATCTTGAGTCTCAAGATCGAGGGTCGGTAGAGGTTCTGAAGGGACCGTCCTCAGAATGCCCTGAAGGACTTCCAGCGCCAGTTCGGTCGTCGGCGCTCTGTCGATATCAGCGAGCCCGCTAGCGAACGCCTCTGCGAGGAGCGATTGGATCTGCGTGTCATACTCGGAGGCCTCGACCTCAGCCGCTTCCAGCGCGACCTCCGCTCGACGAAGCTGTCGACGCGCAGCCCGGAGTTGCTGATGCTTCTCGGCGTGGTCACCCTTGACGACTCCGAGGAAGAACGGCAATGAATCCTTGATTGACTCTTTCATCCTCGATTCGTCTTGACGGTGGAACAGTAGCGATTTGTTTGCAACCTCTCCCTGGGTCTGAAACAGGAAGATTGCGGCCTGCCCGAGACCAACCTTGTATGGGCTGCGGGTTGATCCTTCCGGCGGATTTAGACGCGCACCCCCGATACCCAGCCGCGCCCCAATCTGGTCTCGCAGGCTGTCTGAGTCAGTGTTCGGAAAGAGCTCGGTGTACGCGGGTAAGTCGAGCTCTTTGCCGCCAAGAAGAAGCATCGCCTGCGTAGTCGAGCTCCGCCCAGGCTTGATCGTTGGCCGGCCGAGGAACGCACGCGTTCCATCGGCGAGCTCCCAGAGAGTTCCGTACCATGCAACTGGCCTGAATGCTTTAGTCCGCGGGATCGGGGCGTCGTCGCGACCAAGGCAGAAATCAACGATGTCTAACAGGGCGCTCTTACCCGTCTTCGAGAACCCTGTGACGATGTTTAGGGATCCGGGCTTGAAGTCAATCGGCTTTTGCCGGCCATCGAAGTTGTAGATCGCTAAGCGGAGTAGCTGCACGACCTCATGGTTGCACACCGAGAAGCGCAAAGAGCGTTGCAGGTGAACCGACGTGTGCGAACCATCGGCCCAAGAAGGCTGCTCGCCCGACGATGTATGTGAGCTCAGGGTCGCGAGTCTTGTTGAGCTTCCACTCAGGGCGCCCAAGCAGCAGCCCTTCCCCTGTAAGCGAGAGCGAGCCCGACCGTAGTCCGTATCGAAGCCCTTCTCTCGTGTACGGCCGCATACTCACGATCCTCCCTGGCAGTGTCGCAAGCAGTGCGGCATGCTCGGTTACCCACTTTGACGCGTGAGAGTCCACGCGAGTAGGCAGTGCTTCCCGGGTATCACGGTGAAGAGCCATTGGAGCCACCAGGAACGCCAGTTCCCACGGCATGCCGTCCTCGGACTCGGATTCGAATGTGTTGGCAGCTGCGACAAGAGATGCCGCAACCAACGCCGGATTGATCATGCTCGCCGTAACCCACGAGCGGTTGTTCCAGTTTGGAAGTTCCATCGCTGTTCGAATCCCAGGCTGGCTTACGTCGGTCATGACGCTCCGATGGTCAGCGTCTTCACCATCTGCTCGAAATCAGGGTGCCATCCCTTGGTGCAGCCGTCCGCGAGCTCGTGCCTGATCCCGCGGGCATAGTAGACCTCCGTGTACCTCGGGCGTACCTGAACTGCAGTGGAGTCCCGCAGCCGCCGATACAGAGCGTTGCCAGCCTTACTTCGATCCTCGTCGCTTGCCGAATCTGGGAGGTCCTGCATCATGTCGTCGTATGCCAACTCCCACTCATCAGCGAGGGCATCCTTGAAGTCGTCAAACTCGGACATCTCGATAAGGTTTCGATCGACCCAGTGAGTCGTTTGGGCTACAGCACGATGAAAATCTGCGACCGCATGCGTCAACATCACCGGGCTCGCGTCGATCCACTGCAACTGATGGACGAATGGCCGGGATCCATAGAGGTCCATTACCTCGTCACCCTTTATGCGTGGGACTGTTGTGATGAGGTTGTCAGGCTGAAAGCCGTCCCGAATGTCGTCCAGTTTCGCCTTGAGCTCCCCCGCACGGATCGACTTACGCGCCTTTCGGAGAAGATCCACTGAGACTCTCAACCACCACGCGTCGAGAACCGCAAGGAAGTCCGCAGCTCGCCCCTGCGGGGCAGCGAGCCACAGCGAGTCCTCCAGAGCCGCGTCAAGATCTTCGATCCGGGCGTGGTTGTCGAGAACGTGGACTCGCTGCAGGATTCCGAGTCGCTCGCTTTCCGTCAACTTCAACCATTGAGCTCGAGCCACCGCGGTCTTAAGCTTCTCCGTCGACGAGCGTGCTGCCTTTTCCAAGAGCTGCGCTGCTGCTACGACATTTCTCTCGGCGTCATCGCGGAGGAGCGCGGCAGCCGATCCTGATGGAGCGGTAGCTGTCGTAACGATCGATAATTCCGGGCCCTCGCTATTTCGTAGGCGAGGGTCATCCATCCATACCTTCAGAGTGCGCCAAAGGTCAGCACTCTTGTCGGTAAGTGACCCGTTCTTATGTTTGTGATGCTTCAACTGGAGCAATTCGGTCGGGTTGCCGCCAGAATCCTCCCAAGCCACGTCGTCAAACCTCTCGAGCGTGAGACTCATGTCAGGCCGGGTGTTCGATCCGCGAATCAGCTCGAGCAGTGCCCAACGCACCTGGTAGATGTACCCGATGGCGCTTCCGGATGCGTCGTGCGATACCACGGGTCCTCCTTGCTAGCGTCTTGCCATCTCTTGAGTATCTTGGCAGGCACCGACACCCGAGCGGAGCCCCTCGACACAGCAAGGCTCGATCCTGAACAGCAATCACTTCCTCTGCGCTCCCTTGCTCGCCCGACAGGCAAATCAAACCTGAATGTACGTATGCTACCGTAGGTAGTTGCAAGAACCTGAGCTAGCTCGGAGGAAGGCGATGCGTGGTGGAGTGATCCTGTACCGGGGTTCCGGGGCCGACGCGCGCCGGTACCTCGAGTCGGATCGCTCCCGCGCAGACGACTACTACCTCGAAGGCGGCACGGCGCTGGCCGAGTTCGCCGTCGTCGACGGCAACTGCGAGCTGATCGGCGAGGGCGCACTCACCCCCGACCAGTACGCCCAGTGGGTCGACTGGATCAACCCGCTCACCGGCGAGCCGATGGGTACGCCCCGCCATGCCGGCGACGCTCGCCACGGATCGCCACGGTTCGCCGAGATGGTCGTGAACGCGCCGAAGTCGTTGTCGATCGCCGCGGCGCTGCACCCCGAGGTATCCGATGCCCTCGATGCGGCGCAGCGCGATGCGGTCGCCGAGATCCGCGTCTGGCTCAGCCAGCACTCGGTCACGCGAGTCGGCCCGCGCGGAGCGCAGCGGGTGGTGCCAGTGGAGCAGCTCGAGACGGTCGCGGTCTCGCACAAGACCTCGCGGGCGGGCGATCCGCACCGGCACATTCACTTCCAGATAGGCACGCGAGTATGGGCGGATGCCGCGTGGCGAGGTCTCGACACGGCGGCGCTGTTCCGGCAGCAGGGCGCGACGCGCGCGCTCGGCACGGCGGTGATCGCAGCGCACCCGCGGCTCGCGGCCGCGCTCGACGCGCATGGCCTGACGCTCGATCCGGTGACAGCCGAAGTGACCGAGCTGAAGCCGTTCAACGCGGCGATGAGCAAGCGTGCCGAGCAAGTCGCGCGCAACCTGGCACGCTTCGAGAAGGACTGGCACGCGGCGCATCCGGACCAGAAACCCGGACCCGCCGCGATGTCGCGACTGACCGCGATGGCGTGGGATCACGAGCGGCCGCACAAGAAGCCGACCCGGCTTGGTAGCGAGGATGCGTGGCGACGCGAGCTCGAGGCATTCGGCTATCGACCTGATCTCGACCGAGTGCCGACGCAACGGGCCGTCGCGCTCGATGAGCTGAGCGTCCAGGATGTCGCGTCCCGCGCGCTCGATCGCTGCGCGGCCGCCGCGTCGACGTGGACGGTGCACGACATCCAGGAGCACGTGTCGCACCTCGTGACCGAGGCCGGTGTGCGAGCCGACCCGACGCCGCTGCGCGAGTTCGTCACGCTCGCCACAAAGCTCGGCGAGGACAACTGCCTGTCGGTGCTGCCGCCCGAGGTGCCGCATCCTGAGCACGTCGCGCACCTCACGAGCGTGCACGTCATCGCCGTCGAGACTCGGCTGCGCGATCTGCTCACTGCCAGGGCCAAGCGGCCGCAGCAACGCATCCCGGACCTGTCGCGCATTTCACAGCGACTCCGACTCGACCCGGCACAGGCGCACGCGGCTGCGGCCGTGGCATCCGCTCAATCGCTCGTCGTCGTGGAGGGCGCAGCCGGCGCGGGCAAGACGACGATGCTCGCCGCTGCGATCAAAGCGGCGGCGATGCAGGGTCGCAAGACGCGCGTGGTCACGCCGACGAAGAAGGCGGCCGACGTTGCGCACCAGGAGCTCGGGGTTGCGGCCGACAGCGTCGCCAAGCTCGTGCACGAGCACGGGTGGCGCTGGAATCGCGACGGCGTGTGGATGCGGCTCGCCATCGGCGACCACGACCCCGATACGGATGCCGCGTACGCCGGCCCCGCGGCATCCGCTCGACTGCGCCACGGCGAGAGAATCGTCGTCGACGAGGCGGGCATGCTCGACCAGGACACCGCGCTCGCGCTGCTGACCGTCGCCGATGAGGCGGGCGCCACGGTCGCCCTGGTCGGCGACCGTGCGCAGCTCGCCGCGGTCGGCCGCGGCGGTGTGCTCGACATGGCCGCGCAGCTGCTCCCTCGCGTGCATCGTATGACGACCTTGCACCGATTCGTCGACCCCGAGTACGCCGCGCTCACCGTGCAGATGCGGCGCGGGGATCATCCGGAAGCCGTCTTCAATCGGCTGTGCGAGCTCGGTCTCGTTGCGATTCATGAGAGCCCGGAGGCGCAGCTCGAGGCGCTTGCGCGGGAGTGGCGTGAGGGGTGCGCAATGACCGTCGCGACGAACGACGAGGCGCGCGAGCTGAATGCGCGGATTCGCGAGGAGCGGGTGCGGGCTGGCGAAGTTGATGACAGTCGCACTGTGATCGGGAGCGATGGGCTGAGCATCGGGTGCGGTGATGTGATTCAGACGCGGCGAAATGACTCCGGCGTACGCGTGGCGAATCGGCAGCTGTGGATTGTTCGGGGCGTGGGCGAGGACGGCGCGGTGTGGGCGACCGAGCGAGTCGCCGGCCATCGGCCGAGATCAGTGCGGTTGCCTGCCGAGTACGTCGCGGAGTTCACGCATCTCGCTTACGCCGCGACTGCGCACGGGGTGCAGGGCATGACGGTGTCCGAGTCGCACACAGTCGTCGGCGATGCGATGGGTGCCGCTGGTGTGTATGTAGGGATGACGCGTGGTCGGGACGCCAATCTCGTACATCTCGTGGCAGCGGATCTGGAAGAAGCGCACGATCAGTTTGTGCTCTCGATGGATCGGGATCGCGCCGATCGCGGGCATGTGCACGCGACGGCAGCAGCACGCGAGTCTGTGTGGGGGCTCACGGTCGACAGGGCACCCAGGAGGACTCCAGTGACAGAGCTGATCCGATGAGGATCCGAGACTCACTGGCGCGGCCCGTCCGAAACGCGAAGAAGTAGGCCTCGCAACAACACAACGGGTGTGACCCCGGCGAAATGGGGTACCAAATCAGATGATGCGTTCAAGTCGGAAATCACATACTATGGCATTCACAAATCGAATGGAGGTCGAATGGATCCGCACGATGCCAAACTCGACAAGCTCATCGGCCGCAACATCGCCACCCATCGCGGATCCTGGTCTCAAGCAAAGATCGCCCGCATGATGGTCGAACGCGGCTGGCAGTGGACTCAAACGACCGTCTCCAACGTCGAGAACGGCAGTCGATCATTGAAGATGACCGAAGCGGCCGACCTTAGCTCCATCCTCGGGGTCACCTGGCGCGAACTCATGTCAGAGAACGCCGAGCAGATGAAGGCCCTGAATGACGGGCTCAGGCATTATGCGGAGACCACCAGAGCACTCAAGAGTTCACTGGATGCGATTCAGGAGGCCCGAACGCACGTGTTCAGCCTCTCTATCGGTGTTGAACAGGCGGGCCTCGAGTTGAGCGAGCTCGACTGGTTCAGGATCTCCGCGGCGATCGACACGCCGATCATGGCGCTCATCGAGGAGTACCGGCTCGACATGAGGTCCGAATTCGCGAAGAACGACGTGCTCAGCGGACACTCCGAATCAGCCGAAGGGACAACCAAGACGTCGAGGCGCGACCCCCTCAAGTACGAGTCACTACTGCTCGAAACCCTCGACAAGGAACGCCAGTGGGCCGCAGGCGCCTCAGCGATCTAGCTCGCTTAGATGGCCGGAGCTCCGATACGGTGACCACGTGAGCTATGCGGACATTTACGAGCTTCTTGGTGGCGTCGAAGACTTCGAGCTGAGGGTGAACAATCGGACAGTCGTGGTGCGCCGAGTCGCACCCGAGCAATGGCTCGTCTACCTCGACGAGGATCTGATTGGTTCGTTTGTGCAGCGCAACCAAGATCGCGCAACCTTCTTCGAGTCCGAGATCGCCAGCGAACCGGGCACTGTCAACTGGGTCAGCGACGACGTGACGGGCCTAATCAGCCGGATGATCACGCTGGCGTAGGCGGCGAGGAGAGGTCAGACAGCCATCCGTCTGCGGGCGGTCTCCGACGCGGATGGATTCCGATTGATCGGCGAGCTCTGCTCGAACGCATTCGGGCCGTGGCGTTCGGGAAGCGATAACGCGGGCCTGCTCTCGATGGCAATGAGATCAAGATCCGACCCGAACGAGAGTGGCCAATTGAATCACGCCGATTCGGTCGCCTCTCAGACCGGCTGTTCGACCGACGACGCAACGAGCTCCATGAATCTGCTCGCGAGCTGCGCGCGTCCCGTGCCACTATCGACCGACATACTGTCGATGTGACGGTTTGTCCAGAAGCACAGCCCAAAGGCATCCAGGGTCTCGTCACGGCCCGAGCTCTGTGGGCCGTTCGTGCCAGCGCCGCGCAACAGGCCATTGACGCTGCAACACTCGCGCTGACCGAAGGCGTCGATAGCGACCCCCTTCGCGAGCTCGCCGGCGCAAACAAGGACATGAACGTGTTCGAGTTGGGCGGGTTGATTGACAGCGCGTTGAGCACCGCGGGTGTCAATGTCGGCGACATGACCGAAGACGACGCCTTGATGATTTCGGCCCGGCACTACGCAAACTGCGTGCTGCAGGGCCAGATGTCAGTTCGCGAGCTAGCCGCCTGGGCGCACTCGAGGTTAGGGCACGAAGGTCCTGAATGGGCTCAAGAGCTTGTAGAGCTCGACGACGCGTTCGATGCGCTCGATGGAGGCTGGGGACGCGAGCCAGATTGGGAGCAGATCCTTGGGCGATTTCTGGTCTCGCGCTAAGGCGCCGACAGTTCATGGTGACGTGACGTCGAGCCGAGCGACCCGATCCGACTGCGCGCGGCGATATGTCCCGGCGACGCTGCGTGCCAGCGGTCTATGCGCTGGCTCTACACTCGGCTCATGATTCAGTCCAGTCGAGCGTCATTCATCGTCTCGTCCTCGGAGACGGATCCCGAAGCGATTTCGAATCTGCTCGGGCTCGAGCCGACCAGGGTCATGAACGCAGGCACACCGCGCGAGTCTGGCCGCGTCTCCGATCACCACACCTGGAGCATCGACACCGGCGAGGTCGACAACACAAGCGACGACCAGACGGGTACGGGCGCCGTTCGAACACTCCTCGAGCTGATCCAACCCGCGCTCGGCAGAGTCTCGCACCTCTCGCCGGATTGCGAACCCCGCATCCAATGGTCGGCCTACTCGGATTCCGTTCAAGGCGGATTCGTGATGCCCGCCGATCTCGCGGCAGCGATCGGCGAGTTCGGTGTCGATGTATACGGCACGGTCTATCTCGACGACATTGAGGACGTTCACGCGCACGCGTCGCTTCGCTGATCCGGTGCCGGCTTTCGGCCGACACGGCCCCGCCGTCAGCCGAAATCTGTGCCATTAATGTGCCATTAAATGCGCGAAAACCAACTGAAACCAACTGTGACAGTTTCGAAGAATCCCTGATCAGCGCGATATCGCTTCCACAAAAATTGAGCGAAAACCGCCCAGGCTCACTGAAAATCGAAAGGTCACCAGATCAATGCCGGTCGGAGCCACAGTCAAGAACCCCGGGAGACCGGGGTTTCAGTTTGCCCAGGACAGCCCTCCTGACCACGGTTGAACCAGCATCTGGACAGCACTGTGACAGCACACGGCCCGAAGGTCGACATCGAGCCGGTAGCTGCTTTCTCGTAAGCGCGAGCGGGGCAGCCTCGGGCGACATCGGGGTGAGCAGAGACCGGCATCTGGTTAGGGGACGCTGTCGTGGGCCTGAAACATCACGCGGTGTTCTCGAGCCGTATGCGAACGGCCTGCACTGCGTCGTTCAAGGTCTCGTATCGCCTGACGACCCCAGGACGCGGTCGCATCCACAGCATCTCGTAGGCTCCGCCCGCGTGGTCGAGGTACCCGATGATCCGGCGGCTGCGGCCTTCCTCGAATCGAGTGTCGCAGACCCGCCACAGACCCTCTTTGAGAGGAACGAGATCGACAAGGTCCCGGCTGATTGTGCTCGCCATGATGGTTCTCCCGCTTGTGGCAGTGGCGGGTGAACCCGGGCAGAACCCCACGATGAGAATGTGGGCGGCCTCGATCCCGAGCCGGCCCGGGTTCACCGGTCAACGACGGCGACATTCGTCTTCATCATTGATGAGGGAATTCTCGATCAGGAGAGGGTGTCTCACAAGACCCCGGTTCGGGGTAGATCAGTGCGGGACATCCATCACGCCGAGACCTCAAGTCCAAGGGGTTGATCGACCTCCGCTTGCTCGGATGGGCGAGGCGTCACCGACGGCCGACCGCGTGACGAGGCGTGTGACGATGTGTGCATGGGATATCGCTCGTTCACGAACAGCCGCAGCATCGAGACGACCCCGGATCGGCTCTGGGAGATCCTGCTGGATCCCAGCGCGATGTCGGAGTTCGCCGACCATCCAGTTCTTGTTGAGCCTGCCGGCCCGTTGCAAGGCGTGGTCGGGGAGACCTGGGCTGAGACACACGGGCCTGAGTGCGACGACGACCGCGTGCAGTGCAAGCTCATCGCGGTCGACGCTCAACGACGGCTTCGCCTGAGCGTGAAGCAGCGGGGCGTCAAGCAGACCGTCGAGTACACCCTGACCCCGATCGACGGCTCACGCACCGAGCTCCAGGAGCGGATCGTGTTTGCACCGACGTTCGCGGGCAAACCCGGGCAGCACGTCGTCTCGTGGCTGCTGCTCGTCACCGGACTGCTCGCGAAGTTCGGAGACGACGAGGGCGAGTCCCTCGAGGCGCTCGCTCGCGCAGCTACCAGCGAAAGCTGACCTGGTCCGCGGCTGAGACACCCGCGGCCGTAATGATTGACCCCGCCTGTAATGATGGAGTCGTGTCGCTTGAAGATGTCATCCAGCTCTCGCTGACGGGCCCGGGTAGTCACCGGCTGAAGATGCGTCCTGGGGTGGGCGTCGTCATCATCGGCCCGAAGGGTTCGCTGCCGAAGCCCGACTTGATGGTGGACCCGGCCGATCGGATCGATTGGTCGGTGTTCGACTCGATTCAGATGTCCTCAGGTTCCCTGTGGCCGCGCCGAATCGTGTACCGCGGAGTCGATACGGCGGTGTTCGCCTGGGCCGATGAGGGCAGACCCGTCGAGCAGTTGGACTTCTTCGCCACAGGCCCTGTCGATCTTGATGCGAGCGAATCGGAGATCGGTTGCTTGCGGGTCGTCTCTTCGGGTCACAGTGTCGGCATCCGTCTTCCGTCTGCCACGCGGTGTCGCCTGCTCGTGTTGGACGGCGATCCGACGACCTTCTCCGTGACGGCGCACACTGACGGTGCAATCCCACCGACCGTGCTCCGCCTCGGGTCATCGCCGCACACACCGACCTCTGTCTCGGCTCCAAGAGCTCTGCCCCCGATGTCAGCGCTCGAAGCGCTCACCGACCTGTCGGTTGAGAACGGCCCGCTCGACGCCCCGTTCGATCTCGGGACTCTTGACCAGTTCCCGGGGCTTCGACGGCTGAAGCTCGCTGGATCGGTGACCGGTCTGGAGCGGCTGGCTTCGCGTGATCTTGATGCGCTCGAGTTGCGCTACATCCCGGATCTGGCCGGCCTCCCTTCGATCGCGACTTGGCCGAAGCTCAGCACGTTCATCATGTGGAATTGCGATGCGAAAGCAAGCAAACTCGTCACACAGGAACTCCGACGCCTTCCACCGACTGAACATCACCGGTCCGTGTCCCAGCCCCGGGACCGGGCGTGGTTCATCCAGGAATACGGTCTCCCGTTCTCCGCATGGCCGGCTCGTTCAGCCAAGCAGGCATCAGCCGCATTCAAACGGGCAGCGAAACTCATCAGCGCCGCCAAGTCCGAGGACGCGGCGCTGGCGGCAGTCGGTGAATTCACTCAGGCAGCGAATCAGATCGACGGACTCGCGACCACTGAACGTGAAGACCTCGCTGATGCGGTGCACCTGCTCGCAGGTCTTAGCCCGATCACCATCAGCGAGAAACTGGCCCTGCGTAAGTTCGACGCAGTGCGCGGCTTCTGACCCCGCTGCCCGGACGGGCAACAGGGGTCTCACGAGGGAGTGGCGAGCAGTCGGAGTCAGATCGACCTGCATGCGACTTGGAATTGCGACTGGGTCGTGTCGAGCAGGGTCGCGAGGGCTGCATCATCGACGAGCAGGTGTGCCCCCAGCCGGTCAGGGGGACCTGAGGTCACCACGTCAGCGAAATCGAGCCAGCCCTCGCGGAATCGCCCTCTGCATACCCACGTTCCGCGAGGCGCCTTCTGAATGAACGGCTCAACTACGGTGGCGAGAAGTTCCGACAGGGTGACATCATGCCCCACCTCGATCTGTTGCTGGCGCCCGTGTGAATCAGCAGCATGCGCGTCCAACCGGTCGATGTCCACGACCACCCCACCCGGTGACAGAGCTGACGTCGAGCGATCTGATGCACTGCGCTTGGACATGGTCATACCCTCAATCATCGCCGCCATACTCAAGTACGGGGGCAGCGGGGCCGCGCGGGTATCACCATCTCGTCAGCAATGTTCGACCTTGCACGCGATGATGCATGATGAGCTTCGATGTTGAGGGTGTGGATCGGAGTCCAGGCGTGACCGGCAAACAGTACGACAGAAGGGCAGTCGCGATTGAGCGCCGCCCGATGCTGTGGGTGATGTTCGGCGGTTCGATTCTCGGAGCCGCGTTGATTTGGGCCCTCTGGGTGCTGCCGATCGCCGCATCCATTGGCAACGCCACCCCCATCCCGCTCGGCGCTGCAGAGGATGTCCAAGTGCGCGCCGGAGACCAACTCGGGATCTGGACGTCGGCGCCGGTCCCTGAACTCGTGCAGTGCGCAGCATCGCAGGCCAACGGGGAGGAGGTCAGCTTCTCTCACGGTCCGACGACGGGGTGGGACACGACGCTCTGGTGGGTGACGCCAGGAGACGGCTTCACGCAACGATTCAAGATCGACGCGCAGACCGAAGGAACGATCAGCCTCCGATGCTGGTCCGGCGCCGCGGGCCCCGGAGGCGACTACCTCATCGCGGGTGACACCTTCATCGACGGCACCATCGGGCTCGGACGAGCGGGTAACAACGACTACCCGTTGAGTGCCGTACTCGCGATCGGGGCCGTGCTCCTCCCGTTCCTTGCCCTCGTGCTCCTTCCGGTCTTGATCTTCGGCCCCCGACGAAATCGCGGCTGACGCGGCACGCGGGCTGCGCCGGCTACGCGACGCACGTCACCGGCAACCCCAACATGCATCGACGCCGACGACCCCGAGTACACGAGCGCCGCGCGAACGAGGCGCACACGTGGCATCCGCCCTATTGCAGCGCGGAGGTCAGCCGCGCGACCCCGTCGAGGAACGTCGCCGTCGCGGGCTCCTGGTTCCACTCCTCGAGGGTGAGCTCGCGGCTGATCGCCCGGTACCCCGCCTCGACCTCGCGCATGTCGCGCACGAACGACTCGCCGCGCACGAGCATCGAGATCTCGAAGTTGAGGTTGAACGAGCGGATGTCCATGTTGCTCGACCCGATGACCGCGACGTCGTCGTCGACCGAGAGGTGCTTCGAGTGCAGGATGTACGGCCCAGGGTAGAGGAAGATGCGCACCCCCGCCTCGAGCAGCGGGCGGTAGTACGAGCGCTGCGCGTGCCACACCGAGCCCTGGTCGCCGATCTCCGAGACGAACAGCTGCACCTCGAGCCCGCGGTACTTCGCCGAGGTGATGGCGTACATCATCGCCTCGTCGGGCACGAAGTACGGGCTCGTGATGATGACGCGCTCCTGCGCCGCGTTCACGAGCGAGAGGAAGAGGCGCAGGTTCGTCTCCTGCGCGAACGACGGACCGCTCGGCACGATCTGGCAGACGAGCGCCGAGGCATCCGGCGCCGCGATCTCGCGAACCGGCACGTGCGCGGTCTCGAGGAGCGACTCCCCCGTCTCCATGAACCAGTCCGAGAGGAAGACGGCATTGACGGATGCCACGACCGGACCGGTCACGCGGGTGACGAGCTCCTGCCACATGAGCCCGCGCTTCTGGTTCTTCGGCGAGTCGTAGTCGCGCGAGATGAGGTTCTGCGAGCCCGTGAACGCGACCCGCCCGTCGACGACGACGAGCTTGCGGTGGTTGCGCAGATCGGGCCGCTGGTACTGCCCCTTCAACGGGCGCACCGGCAGCAGGTAGTGCCACTCGACGCCGATGCGGTCGAGTTCGGCGGCGGTCGCGTCGGCCACGGTCACCCGGCGGGATGCCACGTGGTCGGCGAGCAGGCGCACCCGCACACCGCGGGCGACCGCACGCTCCATGGCGGCGAAGAATCCGCGGGTCGTGTCGTCGAAGGCGACGATGTAGAACTCGACGTTGACGAAGTGCTCGGCCGTGTCGATCTCGGCGGCCATGCGGTCGATGGAGGCCTGGTAGTCGCCGATGAGCTCGGCACGGTTGCCGCCGACCGCGGGGAGGGCGGTGAGCGCCGCGTTCTGCTCGGTGATCGAGCGGAACAGCGCCGGCCACTCCGTCTCGCCGTCGGGCGGCGCCAGATCGGAGGTGCGGCCCGCGATCTCGGCGTCGATCTCGCGCTGGCGCTCGAGGCGCCGCTTCGGCAGGCGCACGTTGCCGATGAGGAGGTACAGCGCGACGCCGACGAACGGGATGAGGAACACCGCGAGCAACCATGCCATCGCGGCCGTCGGCTTGCGGTCGCGCGGGATGACGATGAGGGCGATGATGCGGATCGTCCAGTCGGCGATGACGAGGGCGACGGTGGTGACGACGGCGGGATCGATGTTCATGAGCGCGCGCTCTCGGCGGTGTCGCGGGGCATGGTCCTCCTCGAACGGTGCCGCCCGGCGGCCAACTCGCCGTCAGGTCGGATCGGCTCAACGATAGCGACGAATACGCGCCCCGCCCGGGATTCGCGCGGCGACGCGCAGTCGCGGATGCGACCGGCTCAGCCGGCCGGGCATGCGCATGACGACGCGCGGTGCCGCACTCCGGCACCGCGCGTTGCTGCGGTCGTGGCTCAGCTCTCGGCGGGCTCCCACTCGAAGCCGTCGGGGTCGGTCACCCGTGAGCCGCCGCCGACGAGGACGAGGCGGTGCGACCCCGAGCCTTCCTCGGGCACCCCGGCGTCCTTCGCGAGCAGGCCCCGCCGGTAGAGGCCGAGCTGGATCGCGCCCGCCTGGTTCTCGAACTCGACGTAGCTGCGGCCGAAGCTCTTGCCCACGCGGAAGCCCTGCTCGACGTAGAAGCGCTTGCTCGCGAGGATGTCGTCGCCGCCGAGCAGCAGCACGATCCGCTCGATCTCTCCGGTGTCGGGTGCGGTGTCCTTCTTCGCGGAGGTCGCGATCTTCCAGACGCTGCCGTCGGGCGCCTGCACGACGCCGCCGATGCCCCACATCGACTTCGCGACGGGCTTGACGACGGTGGCGCCGGCGGCGACGGCCGCGTCGACGATTCGACGCACGGCGGCGGGCTGCGAGACCACGAGCGAGGCCATGTACCCGCGGAAGCCGGTGGAAGGCGAGTCGGTCGCACGGACGCGGATGCGGGATCCGAGACCGAAGGCCTCGGCGTAGAAGCGCTCGGCCGCGGCCGGGTCGGCGGCCTCGATGATGATGGAGTCGATGGCGGTGGAAGCGGTGATCGTGTTCATGTCGATCACGCTATTTCGGGGCCCGCGCGGGCCGCTTCTCGATTCCTGACCGATCGCGACGCGGGCTGGAGGCGACGCCGGACGAGGCCGGCGCCGCCCCGCCCGGTCACCCCCCGAGCCGGATCGCGACGATGCCTGCGACCGCGCAGGCCGTCGCCGTCATGCGCCAGCGGCTCAGCGGCTCGCGGAACACGAAGTACCCGATCGCACCGGCCGCGAGCACCCCGGTCTCGCGGAGCGCCGAGACGACCGCGAGCGGGGCGAGCGACTGCGCCCACACCACGATCGTGTAGGCCGCGAGCGAGAGGACCCCGCCGAGCGCGCCCATCGGCGCGTGGCGTCGCATGCCGCGGAGCATCTCGGTCTTGTCGCTCGACAGCACGAAGCAGACGAGCGGGATCGTGATGCCCTGCAGGAGGAACAGCCACGAGGCGTAGCCGAACGGCTCCCCCGAGAGCCGCACGCCCATGCCGTCGATCACCGAGTACGCCGTGATCGTGATGCCGACCGCCACCGCCATGAGGGTGCCGGCCGGGCCGCCGCGCTTGCCCTTCGGCGACCACGACAGCGCGAACAACGCGATGGCCACGACCGCGACGCCGGCGATCTGGGCCGGCGTCATCCGCTCCCCGAGGAAGAGCGTCGAGATCAGCGTGATGCCGAGCACGGCGATGCCGCGGGTGAGCGGGTAGGTGCGACCGAACTCGGTCTTCGCGTAGGCCGCCGTCAGCAGCACGAGGTAGGCGGTCTGCACGGCGGCCGAGATCAGCAGGTACGGCCAGACCTCCTCGGGCGGGAGCGGGAAGACGAAGCATCCGATCGCCCCCACCACGAGGTAGACCGCGCCGATGAGCGCCGACGAGACGAGGCGGGCCGGAATCGCCTTGGCGATCGCGTTCCAGCTGCCGTGCAGCAGCGCCGCCCCCAGGACGGCGAGGACGATGCCGCCGCTCACGCGGCCGAGCCGCGCGAGTCCTGCCCGTCGACGCGGTCGACGCGCAGCAGCACCGCCTGCTCGGGACGCAGCCTCGGCATGACGACACCGATCGAGCCGAGCGCGGCACCGTTCAGTTCGACGGGCCCCGCCTCCCACCACGGCGCCGGGTCGGCGCCGTGCGGGAGGCCGCCGACGAGCGCCGGCTCCACGCGGTAGACGGCGGTCGGCAGGAGGCCGGGCAGCCGGATGCGCCCGGGGCTCGCGACCGTGGCCCGGGCGAGCGAGACGTACGCGAACAGGGCGGCCGAGCCGTCGGGGGCGACGACGCCGTTGACCGAGGTCGTCTGGTCGGGGTGGTCGAGGCGCACGAGCTCACCGCCGTGCAGCAGCTCGCGGTGCGCCTTGTGCAGCCGGATCCACTCCCCGAGCTCCGCGAGCTCGGCCGGGTCCGAGGTGCGCAGGTCCCACTCCACCCCGAGGTGCCCGAACAGCGCGGTGATCGCGCGGAAGGAGAGCGCGTGGAGCCGGTTGGTGATGTGCGACGCCCCTGAGGCGATGTGGCAGCCCATCAGCTCCGGCGGCACGAGCTGGGTGGTCCAGCGGTTCGCCTGCTGGCGGTCGATCGGGTCGTTGTTGTCGGAGACCCAGATGCGGTCGGTGCGGTCGACGGCGCCGAGGTCGACCCGGCCGCCGCCCGACGAGCACGACTCGATCTCGAGTGCGGGGTAGCGCGACTTCAGCTCGTCGACCAGCCGGTAGTAGGCCAGGGTCTGCTCGTGCACGCCGGCCCGCCCGGTCGACTGGGTGCCCGCGTCGACGAGGTCGCGGTTGTGATCCCACTTGATGTAAGCGATGTCGTACTCGTCGAGGATCGCGCACATGGCGTCCCTGACGTACGCGTAGGCCTCGGGGATGCCGAGGTTCAGCACCTGCTGGTGGCGCGACTCGACCGGCAGCCGGCCGCCGGTCGCCATGATCCACTCGGGGTGAGCCCTCGCGAGGTCGGAGTCGAGGTTCACCATCTCGGGCTCGAACCAGAGGCCGAACTGCATGCCGTGGCCGCGCACGCGGTCGACGAGCGGGTGCAGCCCGTCGGGCCAGACGTCGCTCGAGACGGTCCAGTCGCCGAGGCCCGCCCGGTCGTTGCGCCGGGCGCCGAACCATCCGTCGTCGAGGACGAAGCGCTCGATGCCGAGCTCGGCCGCACGGTCGGCGAGCTCGACGAGGGTGTCGACGTCGTGGTCGAAGTACACCGCCTCCCAGACGTTGAGCGTCACCGGGCGCGGCGAGCGGGGGTGCTGCGGCCGGGCACGGAGGTGACGGTGCATCCGCCTGGCCGAATCGTCGAGGCCGGCGCCGTAGATGCCGTAGACCCACGGGCTCTCGTATCGTTCGCCGCGTGCGAGGCGGACCTCGCCCGGCAGCAGCAGCTCACCGCCGCCGAGCAGCTGCTCACCGGTCAGCACCCGCTCGACCTGGTGCACGTGGTTGCCCGACCATGCGGTGTGCACGCCCCAGACCTCGCCGTCGGCGAACCCGAAGCCCGGTGTGCCCACCGAGAGGATCATCGCCGAGTCGAGCCCGGTGCGGCCGCGCCGGCCCTCGCGCCGGTGGGCGCCGACGGTCATCGCCCGGCGCTGGGGTGCGCGCTCACCCGACCAGCGGCCGGCGAAGTCGAGCACCTCGCTCGCGATGGCGGGGGTGGGCAGGCAGAGCAGGAGGTCGTCGACCTGGTAGGCGAGTTCGCCGAGGTTCTCGACCTCGGCGCGGGTGCGCACGACGCCGGCCTCGCTGAGCTCGACGGTGAGGGTGAGGGCGAGCGAGGCCGCGTCGTCGACCGCCGTCACGACGAGCGATCCCGCACCGTGATTCACGACACCGGCGTCGGATGCCACGCCGAACACCGTGCCGTCGAGGCTCGCCGAGGTCACGCGCCAGATCGGCGACCACGCCGTCCCCTCGCGCGAGCCGCTCAGCCCGGGGCGCCCCATCCAGCCGCGGGCGTGCTCGGGGAGGATCGCGATGCGGACGGGCTCGTCGACCTCGCTCGGTGCGACCGGCAGGACGCCGCTCGCGAGGAGGGCGGAGTAGCCCGCACCGTCGAGCTCGCCGCAGTCGGCTCCCCAGTGCACGACGGCGGGGAGGCCCCCGCCGAGGTCGAGCACGAGGGCGACGTCGCCGGCGCGCATCACGACGCCGGAGTTGGAAATCGGGGTCATCATCGGATTCCTCTCGGGGGTGGCTTCAGAGTAGTGTTTACGTCACCATGACGGTTGAATCGAACATTTTGTCCGGACCCGCGTCGGCGCCCAGGGCACGCGCCTCGATCAACGACGTCGCCATGCATGCCGGGGTCTCGGCGCAGACCGTCTCCCGGGTCGCCAACGGGCAGACGAACGTGCGCCCAGCGACGCGCGACCGCGTGCTCGCCTCGATGCAGGCGCTCGGGTACCGCCCGAACAGCGCCGCCCGCAACCTCAAGTCGGGGCGGTTCCGCAGCATCGGCGTCGTGAGCTTCAATCTCGAGACCCTCGGCAACGAGCGTACGCTCGACGCGATCGCCGTGGCGGCCGCGGCCGCCGGATACACGACGATGCTGCTGCCGGTCGCCGACCCGACCGAGCTCGAGGTCGCAGGGGCCTTCGGCCGCCTCGAAGAACAGGCCGTCGACGGCATCATCCTCATCATGTCGGCCGAGCTCGGCTCGCCCGACGAGCTCAAGCTCACCGCGGGCCTCCCGCTCGTCATCGTCGACTCCGACGCGACGCCGCCGTACACCGTCGTCGACACCGACCAGGAGCAGGGCGCGCGTCTCGCCGTCGAGCACCTGTTCGAGCTCGGCCACCGCGACATCCTGCACGTCGCCGGCCCCGAGAAGTCGTTCTCGGCCCGCCGCCGCAGGGCCGGCTACCTGCGCACCATGGAGGCCGCAGGGCTGCCGACGCGCCCCGTGCTCTTCGGCAACTGGACGGCGAGCTCGGGCCGTGCGCTCGGCGAGGCGATCGTCGCGCAGGCCGAGCCGCCGACCGCGGTGTTCGCCGCGAACGACCAGATGGCGCTCGGGCTGCTGAACGCCTTCCACCGACACGGCTGGCAGGTGCCCGAGTTCATCAGCGTCGTCGGCTTCGACGACGCCGACGACGCCGCCGCGTACTGGCCGTCGCTCACGACCGTGCACCAGCGCTTCGACGAGGTCGGCCGCCGCGCGACGACCGAGCTCATCGCGATGATCGACGGTGAGACCGACGAGCACACCACGAGCCTCATCCCGACGTCGCTCGTCGTGCGCGAGAGCAGCGGCCCCGCACGACGCGGCTGACGCCGCGGGCACCGCGGGGCCAGCGGCCCCGCCCGACGCCGCTGAGGGGGCGCGCAGCGCCCGCACGCCACGAGCGGCGGGCACGCGCGACCTGGTCGGCGTGCCCGCCGCGGTTGACGCGGGCATGCTCAGACCTCGGTGGGCCCGAGCTCGGGGCGGGCGACGAAGCGCACGGTCGCCGTGCGGGCGCCGACCGTCTCGAACACGACGAGCTCGTTCTCGCCCGCACGGAGCACGGGCGCGGGCACGAAGTACGTGCGCTGCGGCCCGCGCGACCAGTAGCGGCCGAGGTTGACGCCGTTGACCCAGATCACGCCCTTCGTGAATCCGGGCAGCTCGAGGTGGAGGCCGGCGGGCTCGTCGAGTGAGAACGTCGCCGCGGCGAACACCGGGCCCGACAGCGCGGCACCGGCGCCGTCCTCGCTCTGCGGCGCCGCGACGAGCGCCGCACGCACCGCCTCGAGGCCGACGTCGTCGAGCCGAACCGGTGCGGCCCGCCACTCGGTGAGCGGCACGCCGTCGAGCGTCGCCGGGCCGATGAGCCCCTTGGGCTCGCCGAGGCGCGGCCCGTAGTTCACGCCGCCCTGGTTCTCCACGAGCAGCGTCAGTTCGCCACGTGCCTCGGCGGGCAGCGGAAGCATCCGCTCGTGCAGCTCTCGATCGAGCGTGCCGAGGAAGGTGCCGTCCAGGAAGACCTGTGCGCGATCGCGCACGCTGCGGAAGGCGAGGAGCCCGCCGTGCTCGATCGTCGTCGAGTACCGCATGAACCCGCGGGTCGACCCGAACTCGGCGGCGGCGGGCAGCCGGTCGAACGACTCCCCCGCCTCGGCCGGCACGTCCCAGATCGCGACGCTGCGGTCGAGGGTCACCTCGAAGGCCGGAGCATCCGTACGCTCGGCCGGAACCTCGTCGGGCACGGGTGCGTACTTCGCGATCACCTCGCGGAAGCGGTGGAACTTCTCGTTCGGCGTGCCGTCCTCCGCGAGGGGCGCGTCGTAGTCGTAGGAGGTCGCGATGGGGCGGAAGGTGCCCTTGTGGTTCGCCCCGTTCGTGAACCCGGGGTTCGTGCCGCCGTGGAACATGTAGATGTTGACGGATGCCCCGGCCGCGAGCAGTTCGTCGAGCTCGCGCGCCGAGTCCTCGGCGCTCGTCACGTGGTGCACCTCGCCCCACGTGTCGAACCAGCCGCACCAGAACTCCGAGCACATGAGCGGGCCGGTCGGCTGGTGGCGTCGCAGCGTCGCGAGCCGCTCGGCCGAGCGCGAACCGAACGAACCGGTGCGGTGCAGCTCGGGGAGGCCGCCGTTCTCGAGCATGTCGTCGTAGGGCTGGTCGACGGTCGTCAGCGGCACGTCGATGCCCTGCTCGCGCGTGATCGCGGTGAGCCGGCGCAGGTACTCCTTGTCGGCGCCGTACGCGCCGTACTCGTTCTCGATCTGCACGAGGATCACGCTGCCGCCGAGGTGGATCTGGCGGGGGCGCACGATCGCGTAGACGGCGTCGAGGTACTCGCCGATGGCCTCGAGGTAGGCGGGGTCGCTCGTGCGCAGCACGAGGTCGGTGTCGGCGACGAGCCACGAGGGCAGGCCGCCGTCGTGCCACTCGGCGCAGATGTAGGGGCCGGGGCGCACGATCGCGTGCATGCCCTCGGCAGCCACGAGGTCGAGGAACCGGGCGAGGTCGAGCCGGCCGGCGGTGTCGAACTCGCCGCGCACCGGCGCGTGCTCGTTCCACGGCACGTAGGTCTCGATGGTGTTCAGGCCCATGAGCCGGGCCTTGCGGATGCGATCGGCCCACAGGTCGGGGTGCACGCGGAAGTAGTGGATGGCTCCGGAGAGCACGCGGTACGGCGCACCGTCGAGGAGGAAGTCGGTGTCACCGATGGAGAAGCTGTGCATGCGCGGATTCCTGGGGTCGTCATGGGACGCGGGGCAGCCGCCGGCCGGCGACTGCCCCGCGAATGATGTTGCGTACTTACTTGTTGACCGAGAAGCCCTGCTCGTTGCCGAACTCGACGAGCGTCTCCTGCCATTCGACGAGCGCGGCGTTCAGGTCGCCGTCCGAGCCGAGCGCCTTGCCGACCGAGTCGGTGAAGACGTTGTTGGCGTAGCCCTGGTAGGGCAGGTACTGCCAACCCTTCAGGACGGACTCCGCCGACAGCGCACCCTGCTGGTTCGCGGGCTGGCCGCCGTACGACTCGTACGCGAAGTCGAGGAACTCGGGGTTCTCGAGGTCGGCGATGGTCGACGGGAAGCCGTTCGCGTTGATCAGCTCGCGGCCCTCACCCTCGGAGAGGTACTTGAGGATGCCGGCTGCCGCGGCCTTGTTCGCGCTCTGCGAGGTGACCGTGAGTGCGCTGCCGCCGTTCTCGGCCGAGGCGGGCTGGCCGTCCCACGAGGGGATCTGCGCGACGCGCCACTTGCCGAGCGTGCCGTAGTCGTTCATGCCGCTGATCATCCAGGAGCCCATCATGAGGGTGCCCAGCTTGTCCTGCGTGAGGGCCTTCGACCACTCGTCCGACCAGGTCGGGACGCCCGAGAGCTCGCCGGCGTGGAGACGGGCGTTCCAGAAGTCCGCGAACTTCTTCGAGCCCTCGTCCTGCAGGTCGATGGTGATGTTCTCACCCTCGGTCTTGAAGGGCTGACCGCCCGATGCCCAGATCATGCTGGTGAAGAAGCCCGCGTCGCCGCTGTTCGCGATGTAGGCCTCGGGGTCGTAGGCGTGGATCGCGGCCGATGCGGCCGCGAAGTCGTCCCACGTGGCGGGCGCCTCGGTGATGCCCGCCTTGTCGTAGAGATCCTTGTTGTAGATCATGACCATGGGGCCCGAGTCCATCGGCATGCCGACGAGCTCGTCCTGCACGTTCACGGCGTTCCACGTCGACGCGGTGAAGGCGTCGGCGTAGTCACCGAGGCCGTAGGGGGTCAGGTCGGCGAGTGCGTCGCCGAGGGCGAGCTGCGGCAGCGTCTGGTACTCGACCGGCATGAGGTCGGGGGCACCCTTGCCCGCCTTGATGGCGTTCTGCAGCTTGGTGACGGCGGCATCGGGGTTCTCGAGCTTCACGACGTCGAAAGTGACGTTCGGGTAGACCTTCGAGATGGCGTCGGCCTGCTCCTGGGTGCTGTCGCTCCAGGTCCACCAGGTGAGCGTGACGTCTTCCTTGAGCGCCGCGTCGGTGTCGGTCGAACCGCTGTCGGTGCTGGAGGCTGCGCCGCTGCAGCCCGCGAGTGCGACGAGCATCGCGCCGGCGCCGACGACGGCTCCGAGTCGCGCCCATCGGCGAGTGATGTGCTGTGCCATTGCTGTGGTGCCTTTCGCTTGGTGTTTCAGTGGGGTGTTTCGGGTGGGTACCGGGAGGTCCAGGAGCGCGACGTACCGGAGGTGCCGGGGGTGCCGGACTACTTCACGCTGCCGGCGGTCAGTCCCGACTGCCAGTAGCGCTGCAGGTAGAGGAAGGCTGCGGTGATCGGGATGACCGTGAGCAGCGAGCCCGTGATGACGAGGTTCGGGATGGGATCGGTGCCGACGCCGCTCGCCTGCGCCGACCATTGGGCGAGACCGAGGGGAAGCGGGTACCAACGCTCGTCGCTCAGCATGATCAGGGGCAGGAAGTAGTTGTTCCAGGTTGCGACGACCGCGAACATCAGGACCGTGATGAGTGCGGGCGCGAGCTGACGCAGCGAGATCTGGAAGAAGATGCGGATCTCGCCTGCACCGTCGAGGCGGGCAGCCTCCATGAGCTCGTCGGGGATCGCCTCGCGGGCGTACACCCAGACCAGGTAGAGCCCGAAGGCACTGACCATCGACGGGATGACGACCGACCACGGCGTGTTCGTGAGGCCGAGGTTGCTGAACAACAGGAACTGCGGCACGGCGAGCACGGACCCCGGGATCGCCATGGCGCCCAGGATGATCGCGAACACCCACTTGCGACCGGGGAAGTTGTACTTGGCGAGCCCGTAGCCGGCCAGGGTCGCCAGCACGGTCGCGCCGCCGGCCCCGAGGACGACGTAGAGCACGGTGTTGCCGAGCCAGCGCATGAAGATGCCGTCGGCGTAGGTGAAGGTATCGACGATGTTCTGGAAGAGTGCGAACTCGCCGCTGAACCAGAATGCGAAGGAGTCGTAGAGCGAGTCCAGCGTCTTCGTCGAGTTCACCACGAGCCACCACAGCGGGAGGACGCAGTAGAGCAGCATCGCGGTCATGAGGATGCCGAGGGTGATGGAGGCGCGCTTGTGCCTGGGGGTGCGTGCCGATCGCTTCGCCACTGCGCGGGGCGGCAGGCTGCCGCTCGCGAGCTTGCTGGGCGCACGGCCGGAGCGGATGCCCGATTCGACGGCGCTCATGCGCTCTTCTCCTTCTTCTCGCCGTTGAGCTGCACGAGGTAGGCGACGACCATGGTGACGATGCCCGAGAGGATCGCGATCGCGGCGGCGTAGTTGAACTGCGAACCGATGAACGACAGGTTGAAGGCGTAGAGGTTCGGGGTGAAGTACGAGGTGATCGAGTTCGGCGCGATGGTCTGCAGGATGGAGGGCTCGTTGAAGAGCTGGAAGCTGCCGATCACCGAGAAGATCGTCGCGATCACGATGGCGCCGCGGATCGACGGGAGCTTGATCGAGAAGATGGTGCGGAACGCTCCCGCACCGTCGATCTCGGCGGCCTCGTAGAGCTCCTGCGGCACCGCCTTCAGTGCGGAGAAGAAGATGAGCATGTTGTAGCCCACGAACTCCCACGTCACGATGTTGCCGATCGACATCATGATCAGGTTCTCGGAGAGCGGAGAGGGCAGCTCGACGCCGAAGAATCGGTTGATGTCGGCCACGAGACCGAACTGCGAGCCGTACATGTAGCCCCAGATCATGACCGCGACGACACCCGGAACGGCGTACGGCAGGAAGATCGAGAGCCGGTAGAACGGCACCCAGCGCAGACGCGCACTGTCGAGGGCGAGCGCGGCGAAGAGCGCGAGGCCGAGCATGATCGGCACCTGAACGAGGAGGAAGATCGTGACGCGCAGCATGGCGTCCCAGAACTTCGGGTCGACGAGGGCCTTGCCGTAGTTCTCGAGCCCGACGAAGGAGTTGCCGCCGATGAGGGTTTCACGGAAGAGGCTCAGGTAGATCGCGTAGAAGAGCGGTGCGATGAGGACGAGCGTGAAGATGAGCATGAACGGCCCGACGAACCACCAGCCCGACCAGTCGCGGCGGTTCTTCTTCCGGTTGCGGCCGGGCGCCTTGGCCGCTGCCGCGGCGGTCGAGAATGCGTAGGTCTCGGTCGACACCCCGGCGGGTGGTTCTGCGTGCACGTGGGCCACGGTCATCTGCGGCCTGCTTCCGCGCCTCGGGTGGGCGACTTCTTCGTCATGCGCGTACGCACTCCTTCGTGAATGTTTGCGTTCCCATTGGAGTATAGGCGAAGATGATGTTTGCGCAAACACACTCCCTCGATCCGAAGGTCACAATGACGTCACGCAGCCCGATAGCCCCCGCTTCGGCACCTGAATCCGGAGATCTGCCGGCATCCCGGCTCGACCCCTCGACGGCCACCCCGAACGCGGATTGGTGGCGCACCGCCACGATCTACCAGATCTACCCGCGGTCCTTCGCCGACGCGAACGGCGACGGCATGGGCGACCTCGCCGGCGTGACCTCGCGCCTCGGCGCACTCCAGGAGCTCGGCATCGACGCGATCTGGCTCTCGCCCTTCTACACCTCACCGCAGCGCGACGCCGGATACGACGTCGCAGACTACTGCGATGTCGATCCGCTCTTCGGCACCCTCGCCGACTTCGACGCGCTCGTCGCCGAGGCGCACGCACGTGACATCCGCGTTATCGCCGACCTCGTGCCGAACCACTCGAGCTCCGAGCACCCCTGGTTCCAGGCCGCGCTCGCGGCCGCACCCGACAGCCCCGAGCGTGCCCGCTACCTCTTCCGCGAGGGCCGCGGCGAGGGCGGCAGCGAGCCGCCGAACAACTGGCGTTCGCACTTCGGCGGGCCCGCCTGGACCCGCGTGGTCGAGGCCGACGGCACGCTCGGCCAGTGGTACCTGCACCTCTTCGACAGCTCGCAGCCCGACTTCGACTGGACCAACGAGGAGGTGCACGACGAGTTCCGGCGCATCCTCCGCTTCTGGCTCGACCGCGGGCTCGACGGCTTCCGCGTCGATGTCGCGAGCAGCCTCGTGAAGGCCGAGGGCCTCCCCGACTTCACTCCGAGCGACGATGACGAGATGCCGCCGTACGACGGCCGGCCGGCCGTGCACGACATCTTCCGCGACTGGCGGCGACTGCTCGACGAGTACCCGGGCGAACGCATCCTCGTCGCCGAGGCCTGGATCAAGCCGCTCGTGCGGCGCGCCGACTGGGTGCGCCCCGACGAGATGCACCAGACCTTCAACGACGTCCTCGACGTCTGGGACGCCGCGCCCCTGCGCGACTCCATCGACGGCGCACTCACGGCATTCGATGCCGTCGGTGCGCCGACGGCCTGGGTCGCCTCGAACCACGACGGCGTCCGCCCCGCCACCGCCCTGATGCTCACGCGTGCCGAGCGCGACGGCGGCCTCGGGCCGCGCACGACCGGCATCCCCGCCTATGACGTGTCCCTCCCCCGGGCACGTGGCATGGCGATGCTCATGCTCGCGCTGCCGGGCTCGGTCTACTTGTACCAGGGCGAGGAGCTCGGCCTGCCCGAGGTCACCGAGATCCCCGATTCGGCACGACAGGATCCGACCTTCTTCCGCACCGAGGGCGAGCAGTACGGGCGAGACGGATGCCGCGTGCCCATCCCGTGGGAATCGGCGGCACCCTCGTACGGGTTCGGCCCGGGCGACGCGTCGTGGCTGCCGCAGCCCGCCATCTGGCGGCGGCTCGCACGCGACCGGCAGGAGACCGACCCCGAGTCGACGCTCAACCTCTACCGGGCGGCGATCTCGCTCCGCCGATCGCTCGGCCTCGACCGGGGCGCCATCGAATGGCTCGACGGCTACCCACCCGAAGTACTCGCATTCCGGAACGGCGACACGATCGTGCTCGCCAACACGAGCACCGAAGAAGTACCGCTCCCCACCGGCGAGGTGCTCCTCGCGAGCGCGCCGATCGAACACAATGTCCTCACCCCCGACACCGCAGTTTGGATTCACGCATGACCTCGACCATCCACGTCGTCTTCAAGACCCACCTCGACCTCGGCTTCACCGACACCGCCGCGAACGTCACCGACCGGTACGTGCACGAGTACCTCCCGCGCGCGATCACCCTCGCCGAAGAGCTCGAGCGACGCGGCGGCGACGCGCGCTTCATCTGGACGACGGGCTCCTGGATGATCCACGAGGCGCTCCGTCTCGGCACCCCCGAAGAGCGCGAGAACCTCGAGCGTGCGATCCGCGCGGGCCACGTGACCTGGCACGCCCTGCCCCTGACGACGCACACCGAGCTCATGGACCCGGGACTCGTCGAGCACGCCATCGCGATCAGCAAGAAGCTCGACGCCCGGTTCGGCCACCGTACGACCGCCGCGAAGATGACGGACGTCCCCGGCCACACGATCGGCCTCGTGCCCTTCCTCGCCCGCGGCGGCATCGAGTACCTGCACCTCGGCGTCAACGGCGCCTCCGCCGTGCCCGAGGTGCCCGAGTTCTTCGTCTGGCGCGCACCCGACGGCAGCGAGGTCGTCGTCAACTACGCGATGAGCTACGGCGCCACCGAGCTCGAGGTCGCGGAGGTGCCGGGCGGCACCGACGCCCTGTACCTCGCGCACACGGGCGACAACTTCGGCCCGCCCCCGGTGGAGGACGTCGAGGCGCTGTTCGCCGAACTCCAGGCGGCCTACCCCGAGGCGCGGGTGATCGCCTCGACGCTCGAGGCGTTCAGCGCCGGAGTCGTGGCGGTGCGCGACAGCCTGCCCGTGCTGGAGCAGGAGATCGGCGACTCGTGGATCCACGGCGTCGCGAGCGACCCCGTGCAGACGGCTCGCCTGCGCGCCCTGCTGCGGCTCCGCGCCGAATGGGTCGCCGCGGGCGAGCTCGTGCCCGGCACCGCCGAGTGCGACGCCTTCAGCGACGGCCTGCTGCTCGTTCCCGAGCACACCTGGGGCGAGGACCTGAAGACCCACCTGCCCGACTACGTGAACTACGAGAAGGCCGACTTCCAGCGCGCCCGCGCGGCCGACGTGATCGACCCCACCAAGAACCCCGATGAGTTCGACGTGTACGCGTGGGCCTACACCGAGCACCCGAACCCGCAGGGCCTGCACTACTCGGCGTTCGAAGCGTCGTGGGCCGAGCAGCGCGCCCACCTCGACCGGGCGCTCGCGGCGCTCTCGCCCGAGCGGCGCGCGGCAGCCGAGTCGGCGATCGCGGCGACCCAGCCGAGCGACGACGACCGGCCCGACGCCCCCAAGGCCGACCGCATCCCGCTCGACCCGACCGCCGAGCACGAGGCCGGCGCCTACCGGGTGCGATTCGGCGCCGACGGCGCCCTCGTCTCGCTCGTCGACGCCGAGGGCACCGAGTGGGCGGGGCCCGAGCACGCCCTCGCCGCCTACCGCTACGAGACCTTCGACGAACGCGACGAGGCCCGCTGGGTCGAGGAGTACTGCCGCGACCTCGAGCAGCACGCGATGTGGGCGATCCCCGACCAGGCGAAGCCCGGGCTCGCGATCGCCGAGACGCTGCCCGCGACGACCTTCGCGCCGCGCGTCGTGTCGGCCGAACGGGTCGGCGGCGGTGCCGAGGGCGACGGTGCCGACACGGTCATCGTGCTGCGGCTCGCCCTCCCCGAGGCCGCGTGCGAGACGTGGGGCGGAGCCCGTGACATCCGGCTCGCGTACCGGTTCCCGGCGGAGCCGGGGCCGATCTCGATCACGCTCGACCTGCGCGACAAGGACGCCTCGCGGCTGCCCGAGGCGGGCTGGCTCGGGTTCCGCCCGCGCGTCGAGCCCGGCGACTGGCGTCTCACGAAGATCGACACGCCCGTCGACCCGCAGGACGTCGTCGTGAACGGCAACCGCAGCCTGCACGCGGTCGCCGAGGTCTCGCACACCGCCGCGGACGCGGGCCGCGCCTTCGCGCTGCGCCCGATCGACTCGGCACTCGTCGCGGTCGGTCGCCCGGCGCTCTATCGCTTCGACAACACCGTGCCCGACCCGAACGACGGCATGCACGTGAACCTGCACAACAATATGTGGGGCACGAACTTCACGATGTGGTTCGACGACGACCTGCGATTCCGCTTCACCCTCGACCTCGGGAGCCGCCGATGACCGACCACGACCGCCTCGTCGCGGGCGACCGGCTCGTGACGAGCCACCCCGTCGTGATGGCCCCCCGCACCGACGGCTTCGAGGTCGTGTGGGGCGTCGGCCGGCTCGCCCGCGGATGGCTCGAGTGGGAGGCGCCCGACGGGCGGACGGGCACGGTCACCGCCGACGCGTTCGGCATGGTGCCGCAGCACGACCGGGTGCTGCGCGTGCGGGTGAGCGGGTGGCCCGCGGGTTCGGCACGTCGCATCCGCGCGGTCACCGAGGCGATCGCCGGCGCTCCTGAGCGCCACGAGAGCGGGTGGAAGACGGTGCGCACGCTCGACGAGGCATCCGCCACCGCGCGCTTCGCCGTTTGGAACGACACCCACGAGCGCGAGGAGACCCTGCGCGCCCTCGACGACGCGACCCCCGAGGTCGACGTCCTCGTCTGGAACGGCGACCTCTGCAACGACTGGAAGGATCCGGCGTCGTTCACCTCGACGGTGCTGAACCCCGCCGGTCGCGACGTGAGCGCGGGCCGCCCGCTCGCGATCGTCGTCGGCAACCACGACGTCCGCGGCACGTGGGCGTACCAGCTCGAGGACTTCGTGGCGACGCCCGAGGGGCGGCCGTTCAGCGCGTTCCGCATCGGGCCGGTCGCGTGCCTCGTGCTGCACACCGGCGAGGACAAGCCCGACGCGCACCCGACCTTCGAGGGCCGGGTCGCGTTCGAACCGCTGCGCGCCGAGCAGGCCGAGTGGCTGCGCGAGGCGACCGCCCGACCCGAGATCCGGGATGCCCCGTACCGGGTCGTGTTCTGCCACATCCCCCTGCGGTGGATCGACGAGAGCCCCGTCGACTACGACGACGAGGGCTACGACTGGTTCAGCCGCATGAGCCGCGACGCATGGCACGACGCCCTCGTCGCGTGGGGTGCGCAGATCGTCGTCTCGGGGCACACGCACTACCGCACGCTCATGCCGGCGACCGGGGAGTTCCCGTACGTGCAGCTCATCAGCGGCGGGCCCGACTTCGAGGTCGACTCCGACGAGGCGGCCGCGTGGATCGAGGGCGTCGCCGACGCCGAGGCGCTCGTGCTGACGCTCCGCGACCTCGACGGGGTGGCGCACCACGAGGTGCGGCTCGCGCCGCTCGCCTGACGACGGCACGACGAAGGGGCCGGGTCGCGATCGCGACCCGGCCCCTTCGTCGTTCAGCGCCGCTGGGCTCGGCTCAGCTCAGCGGCTTGCAGAGCAGCGCGTCGGGCACGCCGCCGTGGTTCCACCGGTAGGTGTAGGCCACACCGGCGATGTACTCGGTGTCCTTGCACTGGCCCTTGTAGCTGCCGGGGGCCCAGTCGCTCGCGGTCGAGCCGCCGCCGGCCGGGCGGTTGTCGCCCTTGTCGAACCAGATCAGGCGACCCTGGCTCGCGGGCAGCGCGGTGGTGCTCGTCGCGCAGACGAGGTTCCACATGGCGGCCTTGGTGCCGCCGCCGGTGCCGAGGCTGTAGCCGACCGCGACCTCGCCGGGGTTGCACTGCAGCTTGTCGTAGCCCGACGCCCAGTCGTTCGTGATGTTGCCCTGCCCGCTCTGCACGCGCGGGTTCGCGGTGGCGATGCCGCCGACGTCGGTGCAGAGCGCCCGGTTGGTGCCGCGTGCGACGCCCTGCAGGCGCTGGGTGTCGGGGCAGGTGCCCTTCCACTGGCCGGGCGACCAGTCGCCGGCCTGCAGCATGCGCAGCGACGACTGGCTGTCGGCGAAGCTGCCGCTGCCGATCATGTTCCAGCGCGGTGCGGATGCCACGGCGCCGGTCTTGCCGTTCGCGTTCACGAGCTTCACCCACTGCGGGTAGCGCCAGTCGTCGGCGATGCTCAGCTTGGTGCCGTCGGGCTTGTAGGCGAGCAGCGCATAGCCGTCGGCGAAGTTGCCCGCGGCGTCGGCCTGCGCGACGAGCGGCCACGCGGCGAAGTCGCTGTCGTTCGCGATGAGGATGTCGGTGAAGTTCGTCCACCAGGCCTTGTCGAGCGCACCGGTGTCGGCGGCGTGGCCGATGCCGAACTCGCTGAACCAGACGGGCGCGGTGTAGTGCTGGCCGGCCGTGTTGACGAACGCCGCGGCCTTCGTCACCTCGGCCGCGAGCTCTGACTTGCTGAGGTCGCGGTAGCGGGCGTCATGGGTCTCGCCGAGCCCGGTCGCGCCCGTGTGCTGCGGCCCGGTGTAGGCGTAGATGTGCGCCGCGTAGACGAGCTTGTTCGTGTTGGGCAGCGCGTTCGAGAGGTTCGCGACGGGCTTCAGGTGGGGGCGATCGTGGTAGAGCCCGTCGAGCGGGATGCCCTGCCAGTTGAGGCCCTCCATGATGACGAGCACGTCGGGGTTCGCCTGCTGGATGGCGACACCGGCCCGCTGGTACGCCTGATAGAGGTCGTGGTCGTCGCCCCATCCCCAGTTGGCATCGTTCAGGATGTCGCGGCGCACCTCGTTGCGGAGGTCCATGCCGACCACGCGGGGGTTGTCGGCGTAGCGCTCGGTGAGCATCACCCAGTCGCTGATCCACTTCTCGGTGGTCTGACTGCTGTTCCACCGCTCGTTGCCGTCGTTCGTGCCGCAGCACCAGCGCGAGGTCGTGGTGTGGTCGTTGAGGATGACGGCGAAGCCGTCGGCGGTGAGCGCCTCGACGACCGCGTCGAACACCTGCAGCGGGGTCTTGCCCCGGAGCTGCGGGTTCGCGGCGACGGCGGCGTCGGAGACGGGTGCGGTCATGCCGAGCATCTCGTTCGAGTACGACAGGCGGATGCTGTTGATGCCGAGACCGTGGAAGTCGCTCATGAGCGTGGCCATGGGCGCCCGGTCGAGGCCCATCGGGATGTCGGAGCTCATGCCGCTGTTGTGGTTGGCGGGGTCGTTCTTGTCGCCGCTGCCCGACCAGTGGCCTTGGGCGCCATCCCAGTTGGCGGACTCGAGCTTGAAGCGGTCGCCGTCGGCGTCGACGATGTAGCGGCCGACGGTGCTGAGCGGCGCCGTCCACGAGGCGGCGAGTTCGGGGCCGGTGAGCGCGACGATCGGCGGCGGCGATTCGGCCTGGGCCGGACTCGCGACGGTGATCGCGAGGGCGGCGGTCGTGAGTGCGACGGCTCCCGCGAGGAGACGACGATGCATGCTGCGAACCTCTCTGTTCGGCCGGGTCGGTGCTGCCGGGGCCTCGGCCGCCGGGTCGCGCGCGCGACGCATCGCGTGCGTGCGATGCCGTCGACCCGGCGCTCGACCTTCGTCAGGCTAGTGGCGGAATCACGCCGATGTCAACGTAAACATGACGTTGCTCTTGTCGTGCCGCTGCGGGTCCGCGAGAATACGGCGATGAGCGACGACCACCTTCCGCGCCACTTCCAGATCGAGCTGCCCGCCGACCGGGCGCAGGGGGTGTTCGCCGACTTCGCACGTGTCTGGCACACGCCGAACGTGTTCGTCATGGACTACGTCGCACTCACCCAGCCGCCAACGACCGTCGAGGACGCCGACGGCTCGCTCGCCGTCACGGTGCCCGGCCAGATCGTCAGCCGGATCCGCATTCCTCCCGAGCAGGTGTTCGAGCTCGCGAAGGCGCTCACCCAGCAGCTCGAGGCGTGGGAGCAGGAGACCGGGCGGAAGCCCCCCGAGAAGCCGATGTTCGGCGGCGGGCACTCGGCGGGCTGAGACCACCGTGATCACGGCCGAACTGCTGCGAGGCGTCCCGGCGTTCGCCGCACTGCCCGAACCGACGCTGGTGTACCTCGCCGGCGCCGTCGAGGACATCCGTCTCGCGCCCGGCGAGTACTTCGCCCACGAGGGCGAGGAGCGCGCGCTGTTCGTCGTCATCGAGGGGCGGGCCGAGATCACGAAGCTCGTGAACGGCGAGGAGCGGGTGATCGGCACCCGCTCGCCCGGCCGGTTCTTCGGCGAGGTCCCGATGACCCTGAGCACGCCGTTCCCGGCGAGCGGCCGCGCCGCCGAGGCATCCAGAATCGTCAAGCTGGATGTCACGGTGTACTACACGCTCGCGGCGATGGCCCCGAACGTGCCCGCGCTCGTGGCGGGCCTCGCCCGGCGCTACCTCGACTCCCTGCAGGCGATCGCCGCGGAGCAGCGCACGAGCGAGGTGCGCGTGATCGGGCCCCGGCAGGACCCGGGGGTGCACGCGGTCGCGACCTTCCTCACCCGCAACCAGATCGCGTTCAGGCGCATCGTGGTGGAGGCGGGCGAGGACGGCGGGGCGTACCCGGTCGTCGAGCTCGTGGGCGGCGAGCGGCTCGTCGCCCCGACGATGCGGCAGGTCGCGACCGCCGTGGGGCTCGACGTCGAACCCGCGGCGAGCGCGTACGACGTCGTCATCCTCGGCGCGGGCCCCGCTGGGCTCACCGCGGCGGTGAACGCGGCGGCCGAAGGGCTTCGCACGATCGTGATCGAGGCGCTCGCGCCGGGCGGGCAGGCGGGCACCTCGACGCGCATCGAGAACTACACGGGGTTCCCCTTCGGCATCTCGGGCGACGACCTCGCGAGCCGTGCGCTCAAGCAGGCCGGCCGGCTCGGCGCCGAGATCGTCGTGACCCGGACGGTCGAGGCGATCGACCCGGTGAACCGCGAGGTCCGCCTCGACGGCGGCACCGTGCTGCGCACCGCGCTCGTCGTCATCGCGACGGGCGTCGACTGGCGCACCCTGCCCGTCGACGGCGTCGACCGCTTCCTCGGCAACGGCGTCTACTACGGGGCCGCGCGCAGCGACTCGGCGATCGCGCAGGGCGCCGACGTCTGCATCGTCGGCGCGGGCAACTCGGCCGGGCAGGCGGCGCTGTTCTTCGCGCGGCACGCCCGCTCGGTCACGATGCTGGTGCGCGGCGACTCGCTCGAGGCGAGCATGTCGCGCTATCTCATCGACCAGCTCGCACAGCACGAGAGCATCCGGGTCGAGACCCGCAGCGAACTCGTCGCACTGCACGGCGACGGCGGACTCGACGGGGTCGATGTGGCGCATCGCACGAACGGCACCACCGCCCGACGCGACTGCCAGGTGGTCTTCGTCATGATCGGCGCGGATGCCTCGACCGGCTGGTTGCCCGAGACGATCGCCCGCGACGAGCACGGCTTCGTGCTGACCGGCGCCGAGGCGGCCGAGACCGGCGCGTGGCCGCTCTCACGCCGCCCGTTCGCGCTGGAGACGAGCGCACCCGGCGTCTTCGCGATCGGCGACGTGCGGTCGGGCTCGGTGAAGCGCGTCGCCGCCGGCGTCGGCGAGGGCGGCATGGCCATCGCGTACGCCCACCGATATCTGGCGTTGCAGCCCGAGACCGACTGACCGGCACCTCCCTGCTGGCAGGCTCTACCTGCTCGCCCACTCGAGCAGCCGCTCGACCGGCCACGTCGTGACGATCCGCTCGGCGGGCACCCCGGCCGCGGCGGCACGAGCGGCGCCGAGCTCGAGGAAGGAGAGGTGCCCGGGCGCGTGCGCATCGCTGTCGATCGAGAACAGGCAGCCCTCGTCGAGCGCGATCGCGATGAGCTCGTCGGGCGGGTCCTGCCGCTCGGGACGCGAGTTGATCTCGACGGCGACGTCGTGCTCGGCGCACGCCGCGAACACGGCCTCGGCGTCGAACTCCGACTGGGGCCGTGTGCCGCGCGACCCTTCGACGAGCCGCCCCGTGCAGTGCCCCAGCACGTTGAGGTGCGGGTCGGCGATGGCGCGGAGCATCCGCTCGGTCATCTCGCGACGCTCCATGCGGAGCTTCGAATGCACGCTGCCGACCACCACGTCGAGCCGGCCGAGCATCTCGGGCGTCTGATCGAGCGCGCCGTCCAGGAGGATGTCGACCTCGATGCCGCGCAGCAGCCGTATGCCGGGCACCCGTGCCTGCACCTCGTCGATGAGCGACTGCTGCTCGGTGAGCCGCTCGGCGCTGAGCCCGTTCGCGACCCGCAGGCTCGGCGAGTGATCGGTGACCGCGAGGTACTCGAGGCCGAGCGCCTCGGCGGCGCGCGCCATCACCTCGAGGCTCGTCGTGCCGTCCGACCATTCGGTATGGCTGTGCAGGTCGCCGCGGAGCTCGGCCCGCAGCCCTTCCACCTCGCCCGTCGGTGAGAGCCCGGCGCTCGACCGCAGCGCCGCGAGCCGCTCGGGCACCCCGCCTGCGACCGCCTCCGCGATGACGGCGAGACTCGAGTCGCCGATGCCGGGCGTCCGCTTCAGCCGCCCGTCGGCGACACGATCTGCGACCTCCTCGGGCGAGAGCCCGCGGATCGCCTCGGCCGCCTTCCGGAACGCCTTCGACTTGAACGCCGACGCGCGATCGCGCTCGAGGAGGAAGGCGACCTCCTCGAGGGCTGCGACCGGATCCATGCCCCCATTGTGACGCGGCGCGCCCCGCGCCGCGAGGGGTCGCGCGCCGACCGGGGTTGACAGCGGCATCCGAACCTCGGTATATCTATACCCCCTAGGGGTATTCAGATCGAGAGAAGGAAGCAGACCAATGTCCAGCCCAACCACCCCGGCGCGACGCCGGTGGCTCGGCCTCGCACTCATCGCCGCGGCCCAGTTCGTCGTCATCATGGACACGTCGATCATCGGCGTCGCCCTGCCCGACATCCAGCGAGAACTCGGCTTCACGCCCGAATCGCTCTCGTGGGTGTTCAACGCCTACGTCGTCGCCTTCGGCGGACTGCTGCTGCTCGGCGGGCGCCTCTCCGACGTGTTCGGCGCACGCCGGGTGTTCATCGCCGGCTGGGTGACCCTGGCGCTCGGCTCCGTGCTCGCCGGCGCCGCGACGAACGTCGGCCTCGAGATCGCCGGACGCGCCGTGCAGGGCGCCGGCGCCGCGCTCATCGCCCCCGCCGCCCTGACCCTGCTCATGGTGCTCTTCGGCGGCACCCCCGAACTCCCACGCGCCTTCGCCGTGTACGGCGCCGCCGCACCGATCGGCGGCACGGCCGGCGTGTTCCTCGGCGGCGTGCTCACCGAGTACGCGAGCTGGCCGTGGGTGTTCTACGTGACCGTGCCGATCGCGGCCCTCGTGCTCGTGCTCACGCCGCTCGCGCTGCCCGCCGTGCGCGGCGGACGCGGCTCGGTCGACGTGGTCGGCGCGATCACCGCGACCGCGGGCCTCGCGGCCGTCGTCTACGGGGTCGTGCGCGCACCCGAGGTCGGCTGGGCCTCGCTCGAGACGATCACGGCACTCGTCGCCGGAGCCGCGCTGCTCATCGCCTTCTTCGTGATCCAGGCGCGCAGCCGGCAGCCGCTGCTGCGGCTCGGCATCCTCCGCGCCCCGCAGCTCGGTGCGGCGAACCTCGCGCAGCTCCTGCTCGGCGCGGCGTGGGTGCCGATGTGGTTCTTCCTGAACCTCTACCTGCAGCAGGTGCTCGGCGCGGGCGCGTTCGCCTCGGGTGCAGCGCTCCTGCCCATGACCGCACTCATCGTCGTCGGCATGGTCGCGCTCGCGCCGCGCCTGCAGGCCCGGTTCGGTGCCAAGCCGCTCATCGTGACGGGGTTCGCCCTGCTCGGCGTCGGCCTCGGATGGCTCGCCCTCGCTCGCCCCGACGGCAGCTACGCCGCCGACGTGCTGCCCGCATCACTCGTCGCCGCTCTGGGTATGGCACTCGCCTTCGTGCCCTCGCTCGGCACCGCGATCGGCGCGGCCCGGCCCGAGGAGACGGGCGTCGCCTCGGGGCTCGTGAACACGAGCTACCAGATCGGGTCGGCCGTCGGGCTCGCGGTGCTCACCGCGGTCGGCGCGGCCGTCACCGCCGGCGGTTCGGATGCCACGGCGCTGACGAGCGGGTTCTCGGCGGCGTTCCTCGGGGCAGGGGCGATCGCACTCGTCGGGCTCGTCGCCGCGGCGGCCCTGCTGCGCGGGGCGCGCCCGATGGCGACGCCGGGCGATGCTCCGACCGAGGCGGTCACGGAGCCGGTGGACGCCTGAGCTCGGCGCCCGTCGAGGCGAGACGACACGACACGACGCCCGCACCGGGTCACCCGGTCGCGGGCGTCGCGCGCCTGCCGATCAGGTCGAGCGGCCGCCGCCGCGGACCGAGTCGGCGACGTATGCTCCCGCGATCGCCTCGCTATGCGCCCGGTCGCCGTGGAACGAGGTGTGCGGGGCGGTCAGTACAGACTCCCCTGCTCGTAGGCGGTCTCGAACGCCATCATCATGAAGATCGCGAACCACGCGATGGCCCCGACCATGATCACGACCGTGACCGCGATCGCGACCCACATCGGCGCCATGCCCCGCCCTGACCGACGCTTCACGACGACGCTGCGGCCGATCACGTAGACGAGCGAGGTGAAGAGGGCGAAGAACGCCCACGCCCAGTGGAACGGACGCTCGAACCCGCGCTTGACCAGTTCGCGCCGATCGAAGTACGCGAACAGCACGATGAGGGCGGCGATCGCCCAGCCCGACAGCGAGCTCACGACGTACCAGGGGTCGGAGTACACGGCGAGCTGCGCCGCCGGAGACGACGAGTACGCCGCGTCCACGCTCAGTTCGAGGATCCGCCGCCAGTCAATGAGGAGGAACGGCACGAAGCCGAGCGCCGGCAGCGCGACGATGAGCCAGATCCAGACCGTCGAGGTCGGCGTCGCCGCGTCGACCGTCGACACCGTCGGCTGACCGTACGGCAGGGGCTGCTGCGGCGGCTGCGGCGCGTATTGGCCGTACGCCGGCTGCTGCTGCACGGGCTGGGGCGCGGGCGGCGGCGGCGCGAGCGGCGTCGAGTACTCCGTCCACTGCGTGCCGTCCCACCAGCGCTGGCCCTCGGCGCCGCTCGGTTCGGGATACCAGCCGGCGGGGGCCGTGCGGGGGTCGCTCATCGTTGCTCCTGTCGGGTCGAGACCTCATCGTATGGTGCAGGGACGATGGGCGGGAAGGGACCCATGCGGCGTGACGGCCGCTCGCCGCGCTACAGCTCGACGACCGTCATCCCGGAGCCCGACGCCCCGGCCGTGCCCATCGCGATGAGGGCGTCGGGCACCTCGTCGAGGGTGATGCGCCGGCCGACGAGCTCGATCGGGCGGAAGTCGCCGGAGGCGACGGCGCCGAGCATCGAGGGGTACTCGTGCGCGGCCATGCCGTGGCTGCCGAGGATCTCGAGCTCCCCCGCGATGACCGCGTCCATCGGCATCGCCGAGAGGGCGGAGTCGCCGACCATGAGTCCGATCTGCACGTGCCGGCCGCGCTTCTTCAGGCTCCTCACCGAGGCGAACGAGGTCTGGCTCGAGCCGAACGCGTCGACCGAGACATCCACCCCGCCGCCGGAGGCCTCGATGATGCGCTCGGCGGCACCCTCGCCGCCCTGCACCGGGATCGCGCCGAGCTTCGCCGCCGCGGCGAGCGCGGCCTCCGAGACGTCCACGCCGAAGACCTCGACGCCGGCGGCGACGGCGATCATGATCGCCGAGAGACCGACACCGCCGCAGCCGTGCACGGCGATGCGCTCACCGGGTGCGAGGCGGCTGCGCGAGACGATCGCACGGTAGGCGGTCGCGAAGCGGCACCCGAGGGAGGCGGCTTCGACGAAACCGAGGGAGTCGGGCAGGCGGATGAGGTTGAGTTCGGCCTCGTCGATGGCGACGAGCTCGGCGAAGGAGCCCCAGTGGGTGAAGCCCGGCTGCGACTGGTGGTCGCACACCTGCTCGTTGCCCGAGTGGCATTCGGCGCAGCGCCCGCAGGCGCAGATGAACGGGGCGGTGACGCGGTCGCCCACCTGCCAACCGCTCTCGGGCGACACCTCCGAGCCGAGCGCGGCGATCTCGCCGGCGAACTCGTGGCCGGGCACGTGCGGCAGGGCGACGCCCTCGTCGTGGCCCATCCAGGCGTGCCAGTCGCTGCGGCAGACCCCGGTGGCGCGCACGCGGACGACGGCGCCGCGCGGCGGGCAGGCGGGTTCGGGGACCTCGGCCAGTTCGGGCCTGGCGCCGAATTCGGTGAAGAGCACGGCGCGCACGGGGGTCCTCTCGGGTCAGGCGGGCCCGTCGGGTCGGGCCGGGATGCCGCGTGACCGGGCGGCCCCCTCACCGCACCGCGTTCGCGACATCCGTGAGCCTACCGGCACCGCGGCCGAACACGGCACGCGCGCAACCGTCGGCGCCGCCCCGCCTAGGGCCGTGGGCAGGTGAAGTAGGTGGGCGTCGAGGCGTCGCCGCGCTTGATGTCGTGGCCGGCCATCGGCGCCGAGCAGATGGGGCAGATCGGGTTCTCCGGCGGGACGTACGGCGCTTCGGTCACGCCGATGCCGATGCCCACCTCCGCCGGGCCCGTGATCGGGTAGATCGCAGCACTCAACCGATTCCAGAAACCGGGGCGGCCCTTGTAGGGGTTCATCGTGCTGCTCATGATCTACAGTGTACTGACAATTAGTGCACTAATCAATATTCGTCCCCTCGGCAGTCGTGGTCCCGGGCAGATTGTGTAACAATTCTCCATGCGCTTCGTGATCGCCGTTCTCCTCGCCTCGGTGTGCTTCGGCACCACCGGCACGGCGCAGGCGCTCGGCCCCGAGGCCGATCCCGCCTCGCTCGGCGCGGCTCGGCTCGTCATCGGCGGCGGAGTGCTCGGTGCGCTCGCACTCGCCCTTCGACTCGGTCGGCGACGCGACGCGGACGGGACACCCGTCGCGTCGCCGACCGGTACCACGGCGCATCCGCTCATCACCCTGCTGCTCGTCGCAGCCGGCGCCGCCGGCGTCCTCGCCTACCAACCCGCCTTCTTCGCCGGCACCGCGGCGAACGGCGTCGCCATCGGCACCGTCGTCGCCCTCGGCTCGGCGCCCGTGCTCACGGGCGCGCTCGACTGGGCCCTCCGACGCCGCTACCCAGGGCACCGCTGGGCGGTCGCCACCGCGATCGCGACCGCCGGCGTCGCGGTCATCGCCGCGGCGAGCGGCCCCGCCGGCGCGGGAGCCGCCCTCTCGGCCGAGCCGCTGGGCCTGCTCGCCTCGCTCGGCGCCGGCGCCTCGTATGCGGTCTACACCCTGGCCGCGAAGGGGCTCATCGACCGCGGTTGGAGCGCCACCGGCAGCATGGGCGCCCTCTTCGGCACCGGCGCGGTCTTCGCGCTCCCCCTGCTCATCGCGACGGATGCCTCGTGGCTCGCGCAGCCCGCGGGGCTCGCGATGGCGCTCTGGCTGGGACTCGTGACGGTGACCGTCGCCTACCTCCTCTTCGGGCACGGCCTCACCGGCCTCGCTCCCGCGACCGTCTCGACGCTGACGCTCGCCGAACCGCTGACGGCGGGCGTCCTCGGTGTCGCCGTGCTCGGCGAAGCGCTCACAGCGGGTGCGACGCTCGGGCTCGTCGTGCTGGCCGCCGGCATCGTCGTGCTCGCCACGGGTGGCGCACGGTCGCCCTCGACCTCGATGCCGCCGCCAGCGCCCGTCGCCACGCGGTGACGCGAGGAACGACGTCCGCCGGCGCGTGACCCTCCCCCTCGACGCTGATCGCACCGGCGACTCCGGACGCGCATGGCGAGACACGTACGACATCGCCCGGACTTCCTCGGAACGGCCCTCGCGCACCGCGGTCGGCAGCGGTGCTCCCCCTGACTGGGGGAAGCACCTCCGGTGCAACTGCAGGTAGCGTGAGCACGAGCACGGCGGCGGCGCCCTCCGCCGCACCCGCCAGGGCTCCTCGCCGGCCCCGATCCGCTCGGCCGGTGGTGAATCGGATCACCCGTCGTCGATGGGAGTGCGCTGAAATGACCGCCACCTCCCCACCACCGCATTCCGACGCCGACCCGCCCGTCACCGTCGCCGCGAGCGCGCAGATCGACCCGACGGCGAACATCGGCGACGGAACTCGGATCTGGCATCTGTCGCAGCTTCGGGAGCACACCGTCGTCGGCGCGGACTGCATCATCGGTCGCGCCGTGTACATCGGCCCAGGCGTCGTCATCGGCGACCGATGCAAGCTCCAGAACTTCGCGCTCGTCTACGAGCCGGCCGTCCTCGAGGACGGCGTTTTCGTCGGCCCGGCAGTCGTGTTCACGAATGACGAGTACCCGAGGGCCGTGAATCCCGACGGGAGCCTGAAGTCGTCCGACGACTGGCAGCCCGTGGGTGTCACCGTGCGCGAAGGAGCGTCGATCGGCGCTCGGGCGGTCTGCATCGCCCCGGTGACCATCGGCCGCTGGGCACTGGTCGCCGCGGGTTCTGTCGTCACGAAAGACGTCCCGGCGCACGCGCTCGTCGTCGGAGCGCCCGCTCGCCGGGTCGGATGGGTCGGCAAGGCGGGCGTTCCACTGGTCGAGGGGCCGAAGGGGCGCTGGACGTGCCCGCGAACCGGAGACGGGTACGTGGAGGTCGACGGCGTACTGAACGAGCAGCTCCACTGACGCGCTCGGGGTCGGGGACGCCCCATTCCGAGGGAACCCCGAACGGGGGCTTCTGCAAACATTCGGCCGCTCGTATCGTCGGCTACAGAGAACGAGTATTCCTCATTAATGCTGACGTCGAGAACGACTGCGAGGCGATGATGCGGGAGGCCCGTTCTCCTCGCCCCGGTCGAGAAGCCGCATTTCTGTGATGCGACGATTCGACGCTACCCGCACCCGACATCAGCTTCGCCTACCCGAAAAGCAGGTTGAGACCTGTGAGCAGCTCGCTTCGACGACGGATCATCCCGCCACTCCCCCCGGACTCCGCTCGCGCGCTCGTCCTGCCGCTGCCCCGGCTTCGCCGGGTCAGCACGGAACCGGCCGGGCAGGTCGTCTGGGACCACCGCATCCGCATCCGCCTCGCGATGACCGATGCAGCGGTGATCGTCGGAAGCGTCGGCGCCGCGATCCTCGCCGCCCGCCTCCTCGAACCGCGAGCCGCCGCATCCCTGCCGACGTCCGGCCTCATCGCGGCGTTCACCGTCGCCGTCTGGGCCGCGTTCATCACCGCCGCGCACACCCGAGACGATCGAGTGCTCGGGGTCGGGGCATCGGAGTACCGCCGGGTCGCGAACTCCACGGCTCTCGCCTTCGGGCTGCTCGCATTCGTCTTCGTCACCGTCCGGGTCGAGGTCGCACGTCCGTTCGTCCTCGTCGCGCTGCCGATCGGACTCTTCGGCCTCCTGCTCGACCGATGGCTCTGGCGCAAGTGGCTGCTCCGTCAGCGGAAGCACGGCGACTACCTCTCCCGTGCGATCGTCGTGGGGGCGCCCTGCGAGGTCGCCTACGTGGCACGACAGATCCTCGATCGTTCCGGCGCCGGCTATCAGGTCGTCGGCGCAGCCGTCGACGCTCCGGAGCTGGCGTTCATCGAAGCCGGGGACGAGCGCGTCCCGATCGTCGCAGGGCTCGGGGAGGTCGCGCAGAGCGTCCGGGACCTCGAGATCGACGCCGTCATCCTCGCCGGCCTCGAGCGCCACGAAGACGACTACGTCCGCCGGCTCAGCTGGCAGCTCGAGGGGACCAGTGCCCAGCTCGTGCTGTCGAGCAGGCTGACGGACGTCGCCGGCCCGCGCATCCACTTCCGCCCGATCGACGGCCTGCCCCTCATCCAGGTCGAGATCCCCCATTTCGACGGCGGCAAGCACGCACTCAAGCGCGGCTTCGACATCGTCGCGGCCTCCCTCGGGCTCATCGCCATCTCTCCACTGCTGATCGCGATCGCGATCGCGATCAAGCTCGACAGCCGGGGCCCGATCCTCTACGTGCAGGAGCGCATCGGCCGTGACGGCCAGGCGTTCCGACTGCTGAAGTTCCGCTCGATGATTCCCGACGCCGACCGCGTGCGGACCTCGCTCCTCGAGCAGAACGACGCCGCCGGCCTGCTGTTCAAGGTGAAGGACGACCCGAGGGTCACCAGGACCGGCCGGTTCCTACGCCGGCATTCGCTCGACGAGCTGCCGCAGCTCTGGAATGTGGTTCGGGGCGACATGAGCATGGTCGGGCCGAGGCCGCCGCTCGCCGCGGAGGTCCACGAGTACGCCGACCACGTGCGCCGCCGCCTGCTCATCAAACCCGGGCTCACCGGTCTCTGGCAGGTCAGCGGGCGGTCGGACCTCGATTGGGACGAGAGCGTTCGGCTCGACCTCTACTACGTCGAGAACTGGTCCCTCACCGGTGACCTCATGCTCATCTGGCGGACGATCCGCGTCGTCGTCCGGCCCGTCGGCGCGTACTGAGCGTCAGCCCGTCGACGCCGCGAACCGTTCGGCGATCATGCGGCCGATCGGAATCGCGGAGGTCGCCGCAGGAGACGGCGCGTTGCAGACGTGCAGCTGCCTGGCCGAACGCTCGAAGAGGAAGTCCTCGACGAGCGTGCCGTCGCGTCGCACGGCCTGCGCCCGAACCCCGGCGAACCGCTCGCCGAGGTCGGCCGCGTCGAGTCCGGGTGCATAGCGACGGCACTCGTCGAGGTACCGGCGTCGGAACAGCGAGTTCCGCACCTCGACGGCAGCCGCGCGAGTGTGGTGGGCCGCCATGCGCCAGAATCCGGCATACCCGAGGTAGTCGAGCACGTCGGGGACCCTCACGGCCCCGCGGCCGTAGCGTTCGCGTGCGAGGCCGAGCACGGCATTCGGCCCGGCCGTGAGCCGGCCGTCGATCGTGGGGCTCAGGTGCACCCCGAGGAACGGCATCGACGGATCCGGAACGGGATAGATGAGGTGGCGCACGAGGCCGGGGCGGCCGACGATCTCGAAGTACTCACCGCGGAACGGGATGATCCGGAAGTCGGTCGGCATCCCTCCGAGCCGAGCGATGCGGTCGGCCTGGAGCCCCGCGCAAGCGACGAGGCGCGCCGCACGATGCACGTCGCCGTCGCCCGTCCGCACGCGGATCTCGCCGCCGTTCGCCGAGTCGTGCTCGCTGATCGCCACCGCCTCGACGCCGAACCTGATGTGCACGCCGGAGGCTTCGAGCGACGCGCGCATCGCCTCCGCGACGTGCGCGTAGTCGACGATCCCGGTCGACGGCGAGAGCACCGCGCCGGCTCCCCGGATCTCGGGCTCGAGCTCGTGGATCGCGTCGGCACCGACCCGTTCGATCTCGATGCCGTTGGCGGTGGCGCATTCCGCGAGCTTCTCGAGCCGGCCGAGCTCCCGGTCATCGGACGCCACGATCAGTTTGCCGATGCGCCGGGCCGGGATCCCGTGCTCCTCGCAGAACTCGAACGTCGCGGTGCGGCCGGCCCGGCAGAGCGCCGCCTTGAGCGACCCCGGTGCGTAGTAGATTCCCGCATGGATCACCCCCGAGTTGTGGCCGGTCTGCCCGGTGGCGACCGTCTGCGCTTTCTCGAGGATCGTGATGCGGGCCCCGGGCTCTCGCTCGAGCACGGCACGGGCCGTGGCGAGCCCGACGATGCCCGCCCCGATGACGATGAGATCGTCGATGCGAGTCACGGCGCCGGCCGCGCTGTCGGAGGCGGGTCGAGATCGTCCGCGGACGAAGGCCTCGCTCGGAAGGAGGTCCGCGTGAACGCGAGCGCGATCAGCCCACCGAGGGCCGCTCCGAACACGTTCGCGAGCACGTCGCGCGCACTGGCGACCCGCGCGGGCAGGACGAGCTGCACGAGTTCGGCCGACGCCGAGAGCACGAGCGCGAGCGTCAGGCCGAGCCAGTACCGCCGCATCCACAGGCACAGCAGGAATCCGAACGGGACGAAGAACAGGATGTTCGCGCCGAACTCGATCATGCCCGCGCGAACGAATCCCACGCCCAGTTCGCCGTTCAGCCAGTCGACGATCGCGGTGCTCACAGCCCCGAACCGGATCGGAGACAGCAGCACAGCCGCGGCGAACAGCAGGTACAGGCCGAGAGCCCACCCCACCCAACGGCGACGCCCACGTTCCACTCTCGCCTCGCTCTCGTCGCCTGGCCGCCGTCGCCTCGCCGAAGAACGCACAGGCGATCCCGGCGTGCGACTCGGCAGCAGACTATCCCTCGCCACCCGGCCGCGTACCGCCCTCCCCCTCTACTGGGGGCGCGCGCACCGCGATCGCACGGTCGGCCGCTGGGCGCCCTCTGGTAGCGTTCGACGTGCAGGCTGGGTTGTGGAGACCTGCCCGGATCGCCGAGGGCTCGGCCCGCCTGCCGAACTCCCAGGGAAGCCGGGATGCGACGAGGATCGAGCACTGCACAGTACCGCGGGCCCCGCGCAATGGTGGCGGCGGCCCTGACCGTCGCCGCACTGGCAGTGCTCGCAGCGTGCGCGCCCGAACCCACGCCCGTGACGATCTGGGGCGACGCGAAACCCGCGGGTGCGACGCTCGGAGACGACCGGAACGCCGTCGAACTCGGCACCCGGTTCACGCCGTCCGTCCCCGGTCAGGTGACCGGGATCCGGTACTACAAGCTCCCGGGGGTGACGGGAGAGCACGTCGGCACGTTGTGGACCGGTGCCGGCGAACGGCTGGCGACAGCGACGTTCTCGGACGAGTCCCGGTCGGGGTGGCAGCGCGCATCGCTCGAACGGCCGGTCCGGCTCGAACCCGGGCGGACGTACGTCGTGTCGTACGGCGTGCCCGAGGGCGGTCGCTACGCCTCGGCCGCCGACCCCGCCGCCGTCTCCACGACCGACGCGCTCACCGTCGACCCGCGCGACTCCGGCGTGTACAGCTACGACGGAGGCGGATCGTTCCCGGACGACTCCTGGCGAGGCACCCGGTACTGGGTCGACGTCGACTACCTCGTCGACGCCGGCGCATCGCCGCCGCGTCCGACGGCGTCGACACCACCTCCGGCGCCGCCGCCCGACGGCTTCCCGACGCGCGACTCGGTCGGGCTCCCCGAGGGCTGGGAGCCGGAGCGCGAGGTCGCCGGCGACCTGTGGATCCGCGAGGCCGGGACCGTCGTCGAGGACCTGCGGATCACCGACGGCATCCTCCATGTCGACGCACCGGACGTGACGCTGCGACGGATCGATGCGATCGACTCCAGGGTCGTCGTCGACGACGGCGACGTCTGCAAGGACGGCCTCGTGATCGAGGACTCGAGGTTCACCTCCAGCGGGAGCGAAGCCTTCGCCGTCGTCGGCCCTGGCGGGTACACGATCCGCGACTCGCTCGTCGATGGCGTTCCCGAGGGTCTGCGCGCCGGCGGCCTGAGCGTGGGCTGCGGTCCGGTCACCGTCGAGCACAGCTTCATCCACATCACCCCGCCGAAGGTGTGCGGCGACTGGCACGGCGACGGCATCCAGGGCTACGACGGTCCACCGCTCGTCGTGAAGAAGACGACGATCGTCATGGAGGAGACCGGTGGATGCTCCGGCACGGCGCCGTTCTTCTACCCGAGCGGCCAGGGCAACACCTCGGTCGAGATCGACGGACTCGTCGTGAGCGGGGGCGGCTACTCGTTCCGCAACGGCACGCCGGGCTCGGTGCGCGGGCTGTTCGTGCTCGACGACTGGTCGTTCGCCCCCGTCGACGTGGACTGCTCGGTGCTCTCCGCGTGGCAGGCGTACGCCGCGGAGCTCGACGCAGCCGGTCAGCCGGTTCGCGGGGCGGCTATCCGATGCGAGGGATCGGGGAACTGAGCTCGTCGTAGAGCCCCGTCATCCGCTCGACGCGGCGGCTCCACAGATGCTCGCGCGCGGCGCGCTCGCGCGCCGCGGCGCCCATGCGCAGGCGCAGGGCGCGATCTTCGACGAGCGTGCGCACCGCGGTCGCGCAGTCCGCCGCGAGCTGCTCCGGCGAGCGCGCGGGCAGCATCAGCGCGCAGTCGCCGTCGGCGCTGCTCGCCGGTCCGCCGCGGTCGCAGACGATGAGCGGCAGGCCCCACGACATCGCCTCGAGCACGACACTGCCACCCGGCTCGCGATAGCTCGGGAACACGAACACATCGGCGCGCGCGTAGAACTCGTCGACCGCGTTCCGCGACACACGCCCGTGCATGACGACGCGATCGGTCAGACCGTACTCGCCGATGAGCGCCTCGCACGCCGCGCGATCACCGCCCTCGCCGAGGACGTCGAGCACGATGTCGAGATCGTCGAGCGCGTGCATGGCGCGGATGACGTCTCGGAGGCCCTTCGTGCGCACGATCCGCCCGACGTGCAGGAGTCGCACGGGCCCGGTGCGTCCGGCGCGGTCGACGGGCGGCGGCACCGCGTGGAGCGCCACGTCGCCCATGCACTCGAACCGACGCACCGAGACCCCTTCGAGCAGCTCCTCGACGTAGGGGGCGATCCCGACGACGCAGTCGGCGGACTCGAACGTCCTGCGCAGGAGAGGGTCGTGGCGCAGACGGACGGCGTCGAGCCTCCGCAGCCGCTGGTACCACGGAGCGGCGCCCTCCTCCACGACGAACCCGGGTGGCGACGCGAGGCTGCCGCCGATCGGCCCGACCACGAGCGGGATGCCGAGCGCCGCGGCCGGAGAGGGGTACCGCATGGCCGCCGGAATCACCTGATGCGCGACGTCCCACCGCTCGCCCTCGGCGAGTCGGGACCGGATCCACCGTCGTGCGTGGGTGTAGAAGCGCGCGTAGCCGGGCTGGAGGAGGCTGTTGAAGCGTTCGAACCGGCCGACGACCGGCGGTTCCGGCCACTCGACGACGCGCACCCCGTCGAGCTGCTGCGACGCGGGACGGTGGTCGCGCTTGTGGCTGGTCACGAGCGTGAGCTCCGACTGCTCCGACAGCAGCGACGCCCACTGATGCGCGAGCCAGGCCTCGCCGACGTCGTCGCCGTCGCACGTCGGTGCGATCATCAGCAGCCTCCGGCGAGCCCCGCCCCTGTCGTCGTTCATCGCGGCAGCAGCGTGTCGCTCGCTCCGAGCGCGGCCGGCCGTTCCGCCGGCCGCAGCAGGGCACGCACGGTCGGCCACGAGGCGCCATGCCAGCGGATGGCCCGCCGCACCTCGATCGCGATGGTCATGCCGAAATACAGCCACGCCCGGGCCGGCCCGGCGTGCCGCCCGTAGACGCGCACACGGTTCACGGCCTTCATCGTGTGCGTCGCGACGCTCTCGCCCGAACCGCCGCCGATGTGCACGGCGCCGGCGTCGGGTGTGTAGACCGTCGACCAGCCCTTCGCCCGCGCACGCAGGCAGAAGTCGGTCTCCTCGGAGTAGAGGAAGTACGTCTCGTCGAGTCCGCCGAGCGCGTCGTAGCACGACCGGTCGACGAGCAGGATCGCCCCGACCGCCCAATCGACGACGTGCTCGTCGTCGTACTCCTGGGCGTCCTCGACCCGCTCGGCGAAAGAGGGGAGGCCGGTGAAGCTCAACCCGCCGACACGGCCGAGCGTCGGCGCCCGGCGGATCGTCCGGGAGAGGCTGCCGTCGGACTCCCGGACTCGCGGTGCGACGATGCCGACGCCGGGCTTGCGCAGCACCGAGAGCATTCGAGGCGCCGACTCGGGGTCGAGGGTCGCATCGGGGTTGAGGATGAGGATCGCCCCCTCGTCGGGAGCGGCTCGGACGGCCCGGTTGATGCCCGCCGCGTAGCCGTCGTTCGTCGACCGCACGACCGTGCAGTCGGACCGCTGCTCGAGGAGCCCGACCGTGCCGTCGGTCGAGCCGTTGTCGACGACCACGACCGCATGGGGCGTCGAGCCGAACGCCGCAGGGAGGCTGTCGAGCAACTCGGAGACGTGCTGCTCGCTGTTGTACGTCACGACGACGGCGACGATGTCGGTCGACACGAGGCCCATCCTACCGACGCCTCCGGGGGCCGGTCCGCCCCAGAATGCGGGGCATCGGAGGCCGCCCCGCCGCATCGACGGTGCTCTAGCGTGGGGGTGTGGAACCGACACGAGCGACCTCGTCGACGAGTGGTTCCGCGCGGCCGCCGGTGGTCGTCCTCTACGATGACCGCCCCGACGGCCTGACCGGCCTCAAGCTGGCCGCGCTCAGCCTCCGATCGACGAGCCCGGGACTCGACGTCCGCGCGATCGTGCCCGGTGCCGGCGAGACCTTTCGTGCGTGGGCGTCCGCGAACGGCGTGACGCTCGTCGAACCGCCGCGAACCCTGCACGCGACCGGCTGGGACGTGAAGCCGACGGTGCTGCTGCACCTGCTCGACACGGGCGCCGATCCGGTGCTCTGGTTCGACACCGACATCGTCGCGACGCGCGACATCCGCGCCCTGCTCGCCCCTCACGCACCCGAGGTGCTCATCGCCGCCGAGGAGTACTTCTGGGGGTACCACCAGGGCTCGCCCGCCAGGACCACGACGCTCGGCCTCGACGTCGGCCGCGTACTGCCGCGCTCGCTCAACTCGGGCGTGCTGCGGGTGTCGTCGGTGCACCGCCCCCTCCTCGAGGCATGGGCCCGGGTGCTCGCGAGCCCCGCCTACACGGCGGCGCAGGACGCCCCGATCCCGCGTCGCCCGATCGCCTACCTCGGTGATCAGGAGGTGCTCGGCGGACTGCTCGGCTCGCGCACCCACGCCGACGTTCCGCTCGTGCAGCTCCGCCGCGGCGTCGACATCGCGCAGTGCTTCGGCCCGTCGGGGTTCACCGTCGCAGAGCGCTGGGCCGCGCGAGACCGGCTCCCCGCACTCGTGCACGCGATGGGTCGCAAGCCGTGGAACCGCCCCGAGGCGGGACGGGGCGGTCCCGGCCGACGGCTCGCCACGTGGTGGGAGCAGGTGCATCTCGACCTCACCCCGTACGTCGAGGCCGCGAGGCCGCACCTCGACGGACTCGACGAGCCCATCGACTGGGTCGGACCGCTGACCCGGTCGGGACGGCTCCTCGCCCGCATCGGGTCGCCGGCGCTGCGCGAACTGCCGCTCGTGCTGGTCGACACGAGCCAGCGTGGGATGCGGCGCGCGCTCGGGATCCGCCAGGTCCCGGCCGAGGCGGCACCCTCGGCTGCTCGGGGTCAGCCGAGATAGCGGAACCGGCGCCAGCGGTGCCATCGGACGAGCTCGGCGAGCCCGCGGCCGGTGGAGCGTCCGAGTGCCGCGACGCCGCGCGGCCGGCCGCCCGTGCGCCGCGCCTGCACGTCGGCCCACCGGCCGCGCCGATCCACGTCGGGGTCGATGCGGCGCGCGAGCTCGAGTATCGAATCGACCCGCTCGGCCGGGACCCCGGAGCGGTCCAGATCCCGCAGGAGGTCCTGGAGCGCCTCGTCGGCGAGCCGCCGACGCGCGACCGGGCGCAGTCGCGCCGCGTCATCCGCCCTCGACCACTGCGAAAGGAAGCCGTCGTAGGTGCGCCAACGCTCCTCGATGTCCTGGTAGCCCGCGAAGCGATTCGAGAGGTTCTCGGCGTGGCGCCGGTAGTAGGCCTGATCGATGCCGTTGATGTGGCCGACGTCCGCGATCGCCGCGATGCGCAGCCACATCTCGACGTCGCCCGTGTGCGGCAGCTCGGGGGTGTAGTACCCGACCTCGTGCTGCACGCTCGTGCGGACGACCGCCTCGGGTGAGGAGATGTTGTTCCAGCCGCGGGACAGCTGGAGGCGGATCCACTCGTCGCCCCGCCATGTCGTCCAGGTGACGGCGGGCATCGCCGTACGATCGACCGGTTCGGTGGCGAACTTCTGCGCATGGCCGAACACGAGGCCGACGGAGGGCCGCGTCTCCATGAGGGCTGTGGCGCGTGCGAGCGCACCGGGCGCGAGCAGGTCATCGGCCGACAGCAGCACGACGTAGTCGGAGTCGGCTCGCCGAAGGCCCACGTTGTACGTCCGGATGTGGCCGAGGTTCCTCTCGTTCCGGATCAGACGCACCTCGGCGTGCTCCTCGGCGATCCGCTCGGCGATGTCCGCCGAGTCGTCGGTCGAGGCGTCGTCGACGATGGTCACCGTCGTACGGACCCCCGGCTGGGCCAGGACGCTCCCGACGCACTCGCGGAGGTACCGGCCGTAGTTGTAGCAGGGCACGACCACCTCGACATGCGGTTCCGCGCCGACCGCCCGCGCGGGCCTGCTCACCCTCACCACGACCCCCGATCCGCGCGCCGTGCGCGTACCGCAGCAGCGCCTCGGGGGCGCTGGATCGAGGCTAGCCGAGCCGGCCGCGGCGGCGCGACACCCGTCCGGGGGATCATCCACCGACTCCAAGAGGACCGGCGCGCGCGCCCTCGATCCGGCCCAGCGCCCCGCCCACGCCGAGCAGCAGGAACAGGGCGCCCATCGTCATCGGGAATGCGAACGCGTCGAAGAACGAGAGGCTGATGAACCCCACGCCGATCGACGCGATGAGCGAGACGGCGAGGTCGCTCGTCCGTTCGTCGGCCGCCGCCCGCCGGACGCGGAGCAGCACGGCGACGGCCGCGACGCCGATCGCGAGGAAGGCCAGCAGCCCGACGATGCCGATCGTGACGAGCAGTCCGAGGTACTGGTTGTCGAAGATCCGGTACTTCGGCAGGAACGTCCCAAGTCCGCGGCCGAAGAACGGCTGCTTGGAGATGAACTGGAGCGCGATGTCGAAGCTCCCTGTCCGCGAACTGATGCTCGGATCCTCCGCTGCCCCCGTGAACAGGTTGACGATCGAATCGAGCAGGTTCGGCGTGACGACCGACATCGCGGCGAGCCCGACGAGCGCGAGCGCCCCCACCTGCAACCGCCGTCGTCGCGGCCAGGCGAACATGCAGATCGCGACCCCGACGATCGCCCCCACGTACGCGGATCGCGACGAGGTGAGCGGCACGACCGCGGCCAGCGCCAGAGCCGGAAGCCACCGGACACGGCCGCGCTCCACGTGCCGGAACGCGACATGCAGCGCGAGCGGCAGCAGCATCGACACGAGCACTCCGTACTCGATCGGATGGGTCGCCGTGCCCGACGGCCGAGGGAAGGCCCCGCGATGGAAGAGGCCCGGCTGCTCGGTCACCGTCAGCCCCGGGATCGCGATGCGATCCACCCAGGCCTGACCGGTGAGGACCTGCACGATCCCGAGGGCGGCGAGCAGTCCGCCGCAGACCGCCAGGACCCAGACGAGCCGATCGAGGTGGGCGCGGTCGCTGATGCCGTCGTGGGCGAGCAGCAGCGTCCCCGACCACGACGCGACCGCCAGCAACGCGACATCGGCGGGGCTGATCTCGTCCGCCGAGATCGGGCTCGCCATGGCGATCACGTACGTGACCCCGACGCTGAAGATGAAGGCGCACAGGGCGATCCGCACCGGCCGCGGCTCGGCGGGGGCGCCGCGGGTCAGCATGGAGCGCGTGAGGAACCACACCAGGAGACTCGCGAGGCCGAACAGCATGGACGGCGCACCTGCGCTGCCGAGCGGGCCGACGACGAGCTTGGAGGGGATGAAGAACAGCAGCAGCACGTAGACGCTGAGCCACGCGACGGCATCGGGCCTCGCCGGTGAACGGCGTTCGATGCCGGCGAGGGAGTTCACCGACCGTGTTCCTCGTCGGCTGCGACGAACAAGGGGACGTCCGTCGTCTCGTCGGGGTCGGGGTCGGGATCGGGATCGGGATCGGGATCGGGATCGGGATCGCCCGGATCGTCGTCGGTCCCCCGGTCGGCGTCGGTCTTCCGGTCGGCGCCGGCGTCCCTGCCGTCCGCCTCCGCGTCGTCCGATGCCGCCTCGTCGACGGATCCCCCGTCAGGATCGTCCTCGGCGGGTGCGGCCTCGTCCGCGGCATCCTCGTCGCCGCTCGCATGCGCATCTTGCGCGGCCTTCTCGGCCTTGCGCGTTCGCCGCCGGAGCATGAGTCGATCGACGCCGTAGGTCAGGAAGACGGTGCCGAGCAGTCCAGCGCCCACCGCGAGGAACATCAACCGGTAGCCGGCCGTCGTGTCCTCCTCGGCCTCGGTGTCGATCGTCAGCGGCATGGACGTCACGAGCGACTTCTCCGGAGCGGCGACCTCGACCTGCAGGCGCTTGAGATTCTCGGGAATCTGATCGGCGAGGAAGTTGAGCGTGTCGAGCGTGCCCTCCGGCGTCGTGTCGGTGACCTCGATCGCGAGCAGCGGGCCGCGCGTCGACTCCTCGATGAGCACCTCGAACTCGGCGTCGGGCGAGATCTCCTCCACCTGTTGCTGCACGACCTCGCTCTGGAAGTACGCCACGAGGATCGATGCCGGGAGCCCGAGCCCGCTGAGCTCGAGGAACGGGTTGCCGCCGGGCCCCACGACCTCCGCAGGAGGAAGCAGCAGGACGAGGCCCCGGGCCGAGTACTCGGGCGGGCTCACGACCGTTGCCGCGACCCCGAGACCGGCGGTCACGAGGAGCCCCGCGAGCAGGACGTACCAGCGGCGCCCCATCGCGCGGAGGATGTCCGACAGCAACATGGCCTGATTCTAGTGCCGGCACCGCGTGCGGGACCGGAGTCTAGACTGTGTCTGGGCCCGCTCACGACGAGCGAGCCGTCGCCGGAAGCGTCGAGGCGGCTCCGCCTCCCGCATGAGGAGATGCGCCGGGTACGACCAGTGACGTTGTGGGATCTCATCCGCGCCACGCTGCGCCGGTGGCCGATCGCGCTCGCCGGCGTGATCGCGGTCGTCGCGCTCGGATACCTGGCGACCACCGACGACGGCGTCTACCACACGCGCACCGAGGTGGTCTTCCTCGCCCCGTCGAGCGAACTCAACCCGAACTCGCTGCGCACGACCTCGGCCGATCTCATCGTCACTGCGGGCGTCGTCTCGAAGGCGATCACCGGCCCCGGCCGCGTGACGAAGTTCGCCGGACCCGACTCGATGCTCATCGGCACCGGCGTCCGCGACGGCTGGTCGATCCGCCTGCCCGACACCGGCGGACAATGGGCGTCGAACTTCTCGAGCCAGGTGCTCGTCGTCGAGGTCGTCGGCCCCGACGCCGAGAGCGTGCGCGCGAAGCAGGAGGAGCTCGTCGGGCGTATCGCCGACGAGCTCGAGGAGCTCCAGCGGGCGCAGGGGGTCGACCCGATCAACGACATCACCTCGACCGTCCTGCCGGACTCCGCCGTGATCGAGCACGTCGGCGGCAGCCGGATCCGCGCCGTGGCGGGAGCGGCGGCCCTGGGCGCCGGGGCGACCTTCGCCCTCGTCGTCCTGCTCGAGCATCGCCGGCGCAGGAGGGCGTCGACCGACGCGCCGCTCGACGACACCGGGGCCACCGCTCCCGACGAGCTCAGCGCAGTGGGCGAACGGGCGGGCTGACCACCGGAGCGCACTCATCGGAGCCGCTTCGCGACGCTCGCGAGCCGGTTACGCGCCTGCTGCACGCGGTCTGGCCGGGCGAGGATCGATCGGACCGACGTCGGCGTGTCGTCCGCGGTGACGCTGTAGCGCGCCTGCAGCCAGGCCGAGGGGCGCGCGGGGAACCGGTCGCTCGTGTACACGGTCCGGTAGCCGGCGCGCCGCAGCTCCCCGAGGAGCCGGCGATCGTAGCGGCCGAGCGGGAGCGCGACCTCGTCGATCGCACCGCCGCCGGCATCGCCGAGCACCGCACGGGCGTCGACGAGCTCGCGATGCGTCGTGGCCGTGTCGAGGCCGCGCCACGGGATGTGCGCCCACCCGTGGCTGCCGAGTCCCATGCCGGCGTCGTGCAGCTCGCGGAGGTCCGCTGCGCCGAGGCTCGCCGGATCGTCGAGCCGCCCGGCGAGCGCGAAGAACGTCGCGCGGAGCCCTCGCTCCTGCAGCGCCGGGAGCGCGACCGCGACGTCGGAGCGGTTGCCGTCGTCGAAGCTCAGCCGTACCTGCGGATGCGCACCGACGGCGTCGAGGATGCGGAGGAACGCGTCCTCCGTCACCCAGTACCGCGACTCGCCGGGCTCGCGCTCGGCGACCGGGATCCCGATGCCGTGGAAGCAGAGGTGGATCATCGCATCGCACCCCTATCGGTCTCGTACGCCGCGTGGGTGCGGGTGCTCTCATCACGTCCCCATTCGGCCGCGCCCGCCGGGCGCCGTGCGAGGAGCGCCGCCGTCACCGTGAGGACCACGTAGGCGACCGCCGCGGGGGCGAGGCGCGGCTCAGGCACGACGACGTCGCGGAGCCACGCCCAACGGTCGGCCCTGCGCACCGCGGCGGGGCCGGCGGCCGACGCCGCCGTCGAGCGCATGGCCGCGTTCCCCCGGCGTACGCGCACCAACCGACGCACGAGATCGCCCGTCGTATAGGGTGCCTCGACGCTCACGACCACGTCGCCCGACACGGCCCGCTCCGCGTCCGAGAAGAGCGAATCGAGGAACAGGTCGTCGGCCGTCTGGTCGGGGAAGTCGTCGAACCTGGCCCGGCCCTCCTCCGACAACGCGATCATGCCGCGGCCGAACAGCCCCGTCCGGAACGCCGGGAGCCGCTCGTTGATCGACGCGTACGCCCGGACCGGCCACGGGCGCCCCGCCACCGCGAGGCGCCGCGCAGGGACGACCGCCAGGGGGTGGGACGCGTCCCCGAAGCGGTCCATGATCGCGGTCAGCCCGCCGGGCGGCATCACGATGTCGGCATCGAGGTAGATCCTGGGGTACCCGATCGCGACCCGGTCGCCGGCGTTGAGCGCCCCCGCCTTGCCCGGTTCCTGGCGATCGATCACCGTGACGCCCGGGCGGGCCGCGGCGACCGCGGTCCGGTCCGTGCACCCGTTCGCGCTCACCACGATCGAGACGGGCTCGGCCAGGGTCTGACCCTGCAGCGCCTCGAGGCACCGGCCGATCACGCGCTCCTCGTTGTGCGCGGCGATCACGACGCTCGGCATGCCCGGCTCCGATCCTGAAATATGCTGGCCCCATGGCAGGCCCGGCCGTCACCGTGCGCCCGATCCTCGCCGCCGACGTGACGGCGGTGAGTCGGTTCCTGCACCATCACCTCAATCGGCGGGTCTCCGCCGCCGCGTGGGCCGGCGTCGTCGCCCCGCCGTGGAGCAATCGAGGCCCGAACCACGGGTTCCTGCTCCTCGACGGCGAGGAGATCGTCGGCGTGTACGCGGCCGTGTACTCCGAACGCGAGTTCGGCGGCGAGCGGATCCCGGTCTGCAACCTCGCGGCGTTCTGCGTGCTCGAGGGGTACCGCGCGCACGGGCTCCGCCTCGTGCGCTCCCTTCTCGCGCAGCGGGGCTTCGAGTTCACCGACCTCTCGCCGAGCGGTGCCGTCATTGCGTTGAACGAACGCCTCGGGTTCCGGCACCTCGACACCGCCACGCGACTGGTCGCCAACCTGCCGCGGGTCCCGCGCCGCGGCATCCGCGTCACCGAATCGCCGGATGCGCTCGCCGCGACCCTCGACGGCCGCGACGCCGAGGTCTATCGCGACCACCGGCGGGCGGCCGCCGCCCAGCACCTCCTCGTCGAGCACGATGGCGGCCACGGCTACCTCATGTTCCGTCGGGACCGCCGCAAGCGCCTGCCGCTGTTCGCGTCGCCGCTGTACGTCGGCGGCGACGCGGGATGCCTCGAGGCCGCCTGGCCCCAGCTCGGCTCGCATCTGCTCACCCGCCATGGACTGGCGGCCACCCTGGCCGAGCGACGCGTGCTGCGGTTCACGCCCCGCGGACCGGGCGTCGATCTCGCCCGCCCGCGACCGAAGATGTACCGCGGCGACCGGCTCGACGCGGACACGGTCGACTACCTGTACAGCGAGCTGACCCTCGTCCGGTGGTAGCACGATCGCGCCTGCTCGAGAATCAGGCCGACGCGAGCTTCGAATCGACGAAGTCGGCGAGCGAACCGACCGTCTCGAAGATGTCGGCCCCGAACTCGTCGTCGTCGATGGTGATGTCGAAACGTCCCTCGATGGAGGCGACGAGCGCGACCACGCCGAAGGAATCGAGCTCGGGCAGCGATCCGAACAGCGCGGTGTCCACGGCGAGGTCTTCGGGCCGCCTCGGCAGCTCGAGTGCCTCGACCAGCACCTCGCGGACGGCGTTCACGGTCTCGGTCATGGTGGCTCCTTGTCAGACGAGGACTTCCGCCGGTGCGGGATGTCCGAGGAAGGCGGTGGGGCTGGCGGTCAACCCGTAGGCGCCCGCCTGGAAGATCACGATGAGGTCGCCGACGTCGGCCGGCGGCAACTCGACCTGGTCGCCGAGCAGGTCGAGCGGCGTGCAGAGGCATCCCACGACGGTGGAACGCTCGGCCGCGGGCAGGTCGGCGTGATTGCCGACCGCGAGGGGATGATTGCGGCGGATCGCCTGGCCGAAGTTGCCCGACGCGGCCAGCTGGTGGTGCATGCCGCCGTCGACGACGAGGTAGGTCGTGCCGCGCGAGACCTTGCGATCGAGCACCCTCGCGACGTAGACGCCGCACTCGCCCACGAGGTAGCGGCCGAGCTCGATCACGGGCACGGCCTCGGGCATGCGCGCCGCGATCGGCCCGGCGACCAGCTCGTGGAGTTCGGAGCCCACGGCCTCCAGGTCGAGCGGTTCATCGCGTTCGACGTACGGAATGCCGAATCCTCCGCCGAGGTTCAGGTAGCGCACGGGGGACGGCAGATGGTCGGCGAGTCCGCTCACGAGGTCGACCGTGCGGCGCTGGGCCTCCGCGATGATCGCGGCGTTGAGGTTCTGCGAGCCGGCGAACACGTGGAAGCCGAGCACGTCGACCCCCGCCCCCGCGAACTCGCGCAGCACACCGGGCACCTGTTCGGCGTCGATGCCGAACTGCTGCGGCCCACCGCCCATCCGCATGCCCGACCCTCGCACCGCGAAGTCCGGATTCACCCGGACCGCGGTGCTCGGGGTGAGCCCCAGCTCATCGCCGGCATCGACCACCCGCCGGAACTCGGTCGCCGACTCGACCTCCACGATCACGCCGGCTGCGACCGCCTGGCGGATCTCCGCAGGCGTCTTGCCGGGCCCCGCGAAGCTGACGCGATCGGCTCCGATCGCGGTGTCGAGCGCGGTCCGCAGCTCCAGCCCGGATGCCACGTCGATGCGGTCGATCCGGTTGGCGAGGTGCTGCACGACGGCGGGCATCGGGTTCGCCTTCATGGCGAAGCCGAGCTCGACACGATCGGGCAGCGCCGCCCGCAGCCGGTCGACGCGCGCATCGAGCAGGCCGCGGTCGTAGGCGAAGAACGGCGTCGAGCCCACGCGCGCGGCGATCCGCCCGAGCGGCATGCCGCCCACACGGAGTTCGCCGTCGACGGTGCCGAAGGCGGCGACGTGCTCCTGCGTCCTCATGTCGACACCTCCGACACCAGCACGCGACGGTCGTACTTGCCGTTGGGTGAGCGGGGCAACTCGTCGCGGACGTCGATCCGGCTCGGGACCATGTACATCGGCAGGACGAGACGGAGCGCGGCGGTGAGTGCGTCGACGTCGAGCTCCCGCTCGACGGGCGTGACGGAGAGCACGATCCGCTGTCCGAGCGCCGGGTCCTCGACGCCGGTCGCGACGGCGTCGCGCACCAGGCCCGTACCGTACGCGGCCTCCTCGATCTCGCTCGGGCTGACCCGGTACCCGGAGGTCTTGATCATCTCGTCCCGCCGCCCGACGAAGTACAGGAAGCCCGCCTCGTCGGCGACGACGGTGTCGCCCGACCAGACGGCTCGCTCCGGGGCACGCCACGGCTCGTCGGGATGCACGACCGGGCGGAAGCGCTCGGCCGTGCGGACGGGATCGTTCCAGTACCCGAGCGCCACGAGGGCGCCGCGGTGCACGAGCTCTCCCTCCTCGCCCGCGACGCACCGCGTGCCGTCTGGGCGCAGCACGAGCACCTCGGCGTTCGGCACGGCCTTGCCGATCGAGTCCGGCCGGCGGTCGACCTCCGACGGGTCGAGGTACGTCGACCGGAAGGCCTCGGTGAGCCCGTACATCAGGTACGGATCGGCCCCGGCGAAGATCGCCCGCAGCCGATCGAGCGTCGGACGCGGCATCCGCCCGCCGGTGTTGGCCCAGTACCGCACTCGCGCCGCCGCCGCGGCCGGCCACGGGACATCAGCCAACTGCAGCCACAGCGGCGGCACGCAGGTGAGACCCGTCACGCCGTACCGCTCGCAGAGCTTCGGGACCTCCCGCGGCAGCAGGTAGTTGACGAGCACGCAGTGGGCTCCGACCGCGAACGCCGTCGTCACCTGGCTGAGCCCCGCGTCGAAGCTGAGCGGCAGCACGCTGAGGATGACGTCGTCGCCGGTGTTGCCCAGGTAGGTGCTCACGCTCTCGGCGCCAGCGATGAGGTTGCGGTGGCTCAGCACGACGCCCTTGGGCCGGCCGGTGCTGCCGGAGGTGTAGAGGATCGCCGCCGGGTCGAGGTCGATCGCGGCCGGCGCGGGGTCGATCACGGCTTGGTCGAGGCCGTCGCCGTCGCCGGGCCAGCGGTGGACCGACCACGCCGTGCCGACCGCGGCCGGGGGTGCTCCGCCGACGACGATCACGTGTTCGACACGCGTGCCCGGCAGCACCTCCGAGAGCTGCCCGAGCCGGTCGACCGACGTGACGAGCACGCGCGCCCCGCTGTCGATGAGGATGTGCCCCACCTGGGCCGCCTTCAGCACGTGGTTGACGGGCACGAACACGCCACCCGCAGCGGATGCCGCGAAGAAGGCGACGACCGTCTCGATGCGCTTCTCGAGGTACACGGCCACCCGATCGCCGGGCTCGAGGCCGATCCCGCGCAGCTGTGACGCCGCGGCCAGCGTCCGACGCCAGGCCTCCGCGTAGCCGACCGTCACCTCGCGGTACGTGAGCGCCGGGGACCCGGGCGTCGCCGCGGCCGCCTGGCTCAGCAGATGATGGAAGTTCGTCCGGGCGGGGTTCATCGCCGGCTCCGTTCCACTCGCGCACCGCGCTCGATGAGGAAGCGGTCGAACTCCGCGGCGTCGTCGAGGTCGACGTAGCGGCGACCCTCGGGGTCGCGCTCGGCGTGCGCCGTGTCCGGCGGGACCGCCGGCCCGGGACGCGAGAACCCGGAGAGCCCGTCGTACACGGACACGTACGCCTCGGCCTGCGGGCGCCAGTCCAGCACGGTCGCGACGCGGGACCTGGCCCTCCGGCCGAGTTCGGCGCGGAGCCCGGGGTCGTCGATCAGGCGCTCGACGGCGTCGGCGAACGCCGTGATGCTGCCGGAGGGGACGTACAGCACCGCGTCGCCGCCGGAGACGCGCGTCTCCGTGAGGTCGAAGGCGACCGAGGGCAGCGCGTACGCCATGTATTCCATCGTCTTGTTCATCGTGGACAGGTTGTTCAGCGGGGTCCGGAGGTCGGGGCAGAGGCCGATGTCAGCCGCGCTCAGCCGATCGGCGATCTCCGCCCGGTCCACGCGTCCCGTGAACGTGACGTGGTCGCCGAGCCCGAGCGCGGCCGCCTGCGCCTGCAGGGATCGGAGGCAGTCGCCGAACCCCATGAGCGTCGCCGTCACGTTGCGGCGGCCACGGCGGTGCACGAGTTCGTCGACGACGAGCAGCACCTGGTCGACGCCGTCCTGCGGCCCCATGATCCCGAGATACACCAGGTCGATCTCGTCGACGGGGCGCGGGTGCTCGGGATACACCGGCCGCATCGCGCGGGTGTCGGGCCCGCTGCGCACCACCGTCACCTCGTCGGGCCGGCGCCCGCCGCGCCGCACCGCGATGGCCTTGTACGACTCGTTCGTCGAGATGACCCGATGCGCGGCCCGGAACGTGCGTCGCTCGAGCCAGAGCAGGCCCCTGAGCTCCAGGCGCTTCAGGATGCCGCGCGGAACGCCGAACCTCGAGACGAAGAGTTCGGGATTGAGGTCGTGGTGGTCGAAGACGAACTTGACCCCCCGGATCCGCCACAGTCGTGCGAGCAGCCAATAGGTGTCGGGCGGGTTGCACGCCTGGAGCAGGTCGAACGGGCGGTCGCGCCACACGCGGAGCGACAGCCAGGCGGTTCGCATCCAGCTGTACGCGAACTCCCACGCGAACCCGAGCAGGCCCTCGGCCTCGGGCGCGGGCGCGTACTTGTAGATCCGGACCCCGTCGATCAGCTGGCGGGCCGGATCGCCCGGCCCCTTCGGGCAGATCACGCTCACGCGATAGCCGCGGGCGATGAGCGCCCGGCATTCGGACCAGACGCGCCGATCGAGCGGCACCGGCAGATTCTCGACGATGATGAGCACGTGCGGACCCGTCCCTTGGGCTCTGGTCATGATCGCTCCTTCCGAAGGACGAGGGTGCGGAAGCGGTCGGTCCACGCGAACCGGCCGAGGTAACCGGTCATCTCATCGATGACCTGACGGGCGAGCAACCGGATCACGACGAGGTACGCGGCGAGGACCGCCAGGCCCACGAGCACGATCCTGAGGATCGGCGCGAGGTCCGCCGTCACCGAGAGCACGAGCCATCCGGCGACCCCCGCCCCGACGACCGCGGCCGTGAGGAATCCGAGCGGACCCGCCAGGGAGCCCGCGTTCGTCCGGAGCAGCCTCGCGACGAGGAACAGCCGGCCGATCGTGGCGAGGGCGGCGACGACGAGGAATCCGTAGGCGACCGCCTGCAGCCCCCAGTGCGCGGTGACCGCCGTCGCCGCCACCGTGCACACGTCGACGACGAGCGCGTACGCGAACCAGCGGCCGGGCCGGCCGAGTCCGTAGAAGAGGCCGTTGTCGAGATTCGCGCCGACCACGAGGATGCTGGCGAGCGCGAGGATGCGGGTCAGCCCCCAGCTCTCCTCCCAGCCGTCGCCGAAGACGATCGGGATGATGAGGGGCGCGGCGACGGCGAGGAGGAGGAGCGGCGGCGACATCACCGCGTACGTGACGCGCAACGCGCGCACGTATGCGCTTCGGAGCCGTTCGGAATCGCCGCGCACCTTCGCGAACGTGACCGTCGACACGGGTACGAGCGCCGCACCCGTGAGGTCCTGGACGATCTGGACGAGTCGCTGGGCGATGCTGAGGTAGCCGAGCGCGGCCATGCCGAGGGCTGACGAGATGATCGCCGCCTCGGCCCACGCGCGGCCGAGGGCGACCGACTCGACCGCGAGCACGTTGCCGCCGAACCGCGCCATCGACGAGAAGTCGCGCCGCGAGAAGGCGAAGCTCGGGCGCCACCTCGCGGCGGCCCAGGCGAGCACGGCGGTGAGGAGCACCGAGGTCAGGGTCTGACCGACGAGCGCCCAGACGCCCGCACCGGCGATGCTCATGACGATGGCGACGACCTGCGCCGCGACGGCGGCGATGCCGCCCTGTGCGGCCAGCGCGCGGAAGCGCATGTCGCGCCGGAGGAGCGCCATCGGCACCGCCGCGACGGCGTTGAAGATCACCGACAGGGCGAGCACCTGGAGCACCGGCACGAACTCGGCCGACTGGAACACCAGGCCGAACAACGGCGCCGCCGCGATGACCACGACGGCGAGCCCCAGCCCCGCGATCAGCGAGAACCAGAAGCCCGTGCTCAGCAATCGCCGGTCGACGGTGTCGGCCTGCACGATGTACGCGGCGAACCCGAGGTCGGAGAGCAGGTAGAAGAACGGCAGCACCGTCGTCGCGGCGGCGACCGTGCCGAAGTCCTCCGGGCTGAGCAGACGGGTGAGCACCGCGATGCTGATGAAGCCCGAGATCCGGATCGCCCATTTCTGCACCGTGAGCCAGAGGACCCCGGACGCCGCCCGATGGCCGATCGAGCCCGTCTCGGGCTCCCGCGCGGGTGTCGCTCGTTCCGACATGGGATCACGCTCCGCCCGGAGCATCCGACGCCCCGAAGACCTCGTCCTCGATGAGGTCCACGACGTCGGCAGCGGTCCTCGTCCAGCCGAACGGCCTGACCGACGCGGAGGCCGCGGCTGCGAGGCCGGCACGGTCGGGACGCGACACGACGGCGCTCAAGGCGTCCGCGATCCCGCCGGGCGTCGGCGGCGCCCAGGCGACCTGCCCGTTCCGGAGGTCGGCCCTCGAGTGCACGGAGTCGTTCACGACGGGGACGACCCCCGCGGCCAGCATCTCCTCGGCCACGAGCGAGATGTTGGTGAAGGACATCGCGATCCCCGCGACGCAGGAGTTGTAGAGCTCGTTGAGCTGTTCGGGGGTGAGTCTGCCGTGCTGGGTCGCGGGGAAGGCCAGGCCGCCGACCTCCGCGCCGTAGAGGTGGATGTCGACGTCGGGATGACGTGCGTGGAACTGGTCGAGCGCGAGCCGGGCCAGCCAGAAGCCGCGCCGCGGGACTCCGGGGCGGGCGTAGAGGACCACGCCGGTGCGCTCGGCGCCGGGCAGCACGCGGTACACCGAGGTGTCGCATCCGAACTCGACCACATCGGGTTCCAGGCCCACCTCCGAGCGGAGCAGGTCTCCCACCATGTCGCCGAGGGCGATCGTGCGGAACCCGAACCGGTAGGTGTCCTCGGCCAACGCGTACATCGACCCGCGCGCGTAGAAGTACGGTTCGAAGTCCTGGATGAAGTAGAGCCGGCGCATCGGCTCGGTGCCCCGGCGCGCGAGCACGTGGGCGGTGTCCCACGAGGACGCGACCGCGGCATCCACGCCTGTAATGCCCTCACGCGCGTCGGCGACGCGCGCACGCATGCCCGGCCACCACTCGCGGATGACTCGCTCGTGCTCGCGCACCTGCCCGCCGTAGCGGTCGTACAGGAAGAGCACGCAGCGGTGCCCCGCCGACTCGACGGCCTCGACCATCCGGAAGAGGGTCGTGTGACCGCCCGAGCCCGCGCTCGGCGGGGTCAGCACCCAGCCGATCGTGAGCGGACCCGGTCTGCGCGGCCGCTGCGCCGGCACGCGAAGGTCGAGCCGCGTCGAGTCCGCGATGTCGTCGGCGAGGAGCGGTTCGGCGAGCATCCCCGCGTCCAGCCGGTGGTACGCCAGTCGCACCACACGCTGGGCGAGCGCACGCGTGCCGCCCTCGCGGACGATGCCGACGGCTTTGACCGCCCTCGACCCGATCCGGCGGGACGCGTCTCCGAGCGATTCCAAAGTGGACATGGCCGCCCCGTCACGTTCCGTACCGACGCCAGACGCGCCACTCGAGGTGACGCTCGACCCGGCGCGCGAACCCCGCGTGCGGGCTCTCCAACCATCGGTCGACCTGCCGCGACGTCCGCCCGGGCTCGGCCCGCGGGACTCCTTCGACCGTCGCGGCCGCGAACTCGAGGTAGGCCGAGGCTGCAGCGGGATCGGCCGTCTCCCTGAGCTCGGCGCGGGCCAGCCGCGTGGCCCGCCTGGCGAGGGCCCGGTAGCCGGAGACGAGCAGGTGTTCCGGCAGCCGGACGCCTCCGGGCGGCTCGTCGAAGACGATCCGGATCACCTCGCGCTGCTCGCGCATGTCGGTGAGCATGCCGGAGAACTGGGTGAGGTGCATGTTGGCGCCGTGTCGGCGGTACAGCGCCTGGGCGCGGTTGTTCACGCGCCCGATGTCCCACAGGGCGGCGGTCTGGTACCAGAGCAGCATGTCGGCGGCATGCGGGACGCGCGCGTCGTAGTGCCCGATCTCGTCCCAGGCCTGGCGCCGCATCACGACGCCCGGGGTGTACACCGGATTGACCGACCGGCGGCACATCGAAGCGAGCCACCGCCGCCCGCTCCAGGTGGTCCAGCTCCGGGCCCGGCCGTCGATCTGCGGCAGATCGTCGACGAACCACTCGGAATGCCCGTACACCATGCCGACCGTGGGGAAGCGCTGCATGAGGCCGACCGCACGCTCAAGCGAACCGTCGACGAGCGCGTCGTCGGCGGAGAGGAGCACCACGTAGTCGCCCGTGGCCTGCCGGAGGCCCTCGTTGTAGCTCGCGATGTGTCCGGCGTTCACGGTGTGCTCGATCACCCGCACGCGCTCGTCGCGCGCGGCGATCGCCCGCGCGACCTCCGCGCTGCCGTCGCCCGAGGCGTCGTCGATGATGATGACCTCGACCTCGACGCCCTCCTGCTGCAGCACCGAGTCGACGGCGGTCGGGAGGTAGTTCCCGTAGCGGTAGCACGGCACCACGACCGTGACGCGCTCCGTGCGCGTCGCGGGAACGGGCCGGTGGAACCTCATGTCCGCTCCTCGACCGTGATCCGGGCGCCGGCGGGCATCTCAGACGCTCCTGCGCAGCGACTCGACCACATGCAGCTGCTGATGCTCCGTCAGGTGCGGGAACATCGGCAGCGAGAGGATGCGACGCGCCGCCGACTCCGCGACCGGGAACTGCCCCGGCCGGTAGCCCAGGTCGGCGTAGGCGGGGCTCAGGTGGAGCGGCGTCGGGTAGTGGATGCCCGCGCCCACACCCCGCCGGCCGAGTTCCGCGAGCACCCGGTCGCGCTCGTCGACCCGGACGACGTACAGATGCCAGACGTCGTCGTTGCCCGCCCGCACGGACGGCGGGCGAACCGCCGGCAGGTCGAGGAGGAGCTCGTCGTACCGGGTGGCGATCGCGCGGCGCGCGGCGTTCCAGCCGTCGAGCCGGCGCAGCTTCGCGCGGAGCACGGTCGCCTGGACCGCGTCGAGCCGGGAGTTGATCCCCGCCCGTTCGTGCACGTACTTCACGGAGCTGCCGTGCGCGGCGGTGCTGCGCACCAGCTCGGCGAGCTCCGCGTCGTCGGTCAGCACGGCCCCCGCGTCGCCGGCGGCGCCGAGGTTCTTCCCCGGGTAGAAGCTCGTGGCGGCGATGCGTCCCATCGCACCCGCACGACCGGCCGTCGAGGATGCCCCCTGCGACTGCGCGGCATCCTCGACGAGGTGGAGCCCGTGCCGCTCGGCGATCGGCACGAGCCCCTCGACCGGGGCGGTCTGGCCGTAGAGGTGGACCGGGACGACGGCGCGCGTGCGGTCCGTCACCGCCGCGGCGACCGCCGCAGGGTCGATGAGCAGGTGGTCGTCGTCGACGTCGACGAACACGGGTACGGCGCCGATGCGGGTGACCGCCTCCGCCGTCGCGATGAACGTGTTGACGGGGAGGACCACCTCGTCGCCCGGGCGGACGCCGACCGCGCGCAGGGCGAGCTCGACGGCGTCGGTGCCGTTGCCCGCACCGACGCAGTGCCGCACCCCGATGTACGCGGCGAACTCCCGCTCGAATGCTGCGACCTCCGCACCGCCGATGAACTCGGCGCTCTCGAGCTGCGCGCGCCACACCGGCATCACCTCGTCGGCGATCTCGGCCTGCTGGGCGGCCAGGTCGAGGAAGGGCACCTGGACCGCGAGCTCGACGGTCATGTCCGCACCCCGAGTCGCCTCGCGGGCACCCCTGCCCAGGTCTCGCCCTCCGGGACGTCCTCGAGCACGACCGCCCCCATCCCGATCGTCGCGCCTGCGCCGACCAGGACACCCGGCCGGACGGAGGCGTTCATGCCCAGGTAGGCCGCTCGGCCGAGGCGCACGCCGCCACCGAGCGCGACGCCCGCGGCGAGCGTCGCGTAGTCATCGATGCGGCAGTCGTGCGTGATCGTGGCCCCGGGCATCGCGACGACGTGGGCACCGATGACGGCGTCGGCCGTGATCGTCACGCCGGCCAGCAGGATCGACCCCTCGCCGACGGGGCACGCCCCGGGGTTGCGGACCGTCGGGTCGAGCACCGAGGCGTAGCGCACGACGCCGCCGCGCGACATCCGCTCGACGATCGCCGCCCGGACCCGCCCCGCACCGATGCAGACGAGCACGTCGGCGTCGGGGTGGAGTGCGACCTCGTCGACGCCGCCGAGCACGGGCACCCCGTCGACCTCGCCCGGCAGCTCGCCGCGCCGGTCGTCGAGCAGGCCGAGCACCTCCCGGCCGGCTTCGCGCAGAAGCGGGAGAACCTCGCGCGCCAGCCCGCTCGCCCCGACGAGCAGCACGGACACGTCAGCCCGCCCCGGACTCGCGGATCACGCGTACGACGCGGTCGAGCTCATCGCCGGTCATCTGGTGGAAGAGCGGCAGGATGAGGGTTGCGTCGGTGAGCCGTTCGGTGACCGGCAGCGGGACTGTGCCGCTGTCGCGACCCGAGTAGGCGGGCTGGCGATGCGCGGCCATGATCCCGCGGCGCGCCGAGATGCCGTCCTCGGCGAGCGCGAGCAGCAGCTGCTCGCGGTCGAGCGGGTACTCCGCTCCGACTTCGAGCCAGAGCGACTGGAAGTTGCCGGTGCCCCACTCCGGGTCGGCGACGAGACGGATCCCGGGCACGCCGGCGAGGCCCGCCCGGTATCGCTCCGCGTTCGCGCGACGGACGTCGACGACTTCGGCGAGCCGGCCCAGCTGCACGAGCCCCACGGCCGCCTGGAGGTCGGTCATCCGGTAGTTGAACCCGACCTCGCCGTACTCCTCGGGGGGCGAGACGAGGCTCGCGTGCCGCTCGACGGCCGAGAGGCTCATCGCATGCTCGCGCAGGCGTCGGGCGCGCGCCGCCCAGTCGGCGTCGTCGGTGGTCAGCATGCCGCCCTCGCCGGTGGTGAGGATCTTGCGGGGGTGGAACGACCAGGTCGCGACGGCGGCGCCCGCCCCGACGGGACGGCCGCGATACGTGGAACCGGCCCCGCACGCGGCATCCTCGATGACGACGATTCCCCGCGGGTCGCACAGCGCCCGGATCGGGTCGAGGTCGACCGGCACGCCGCCCTGGTCGACGACGATGACGGCACGGGTCGCCGGGGTGAGCGCCGCCGCGATCGTGTCGGCGGTCACGTTGCCGTCGACGGCGTCGACATCGGCGAAGACCGGACGCGCGCCCACGTAGCTCGGGGCATTCGCGGTGGCGATGAACGAGAAGCTCGGCACGACGACGTCGTCGCCCGCATCGATGCCCGCGACGACGAGCGCGAGGTGCAGCGCCGTGGTGCAGCTCGAGACGGCGACGGCCTCGGCGGCCTGCATCGCCTCGGCGAAGGCCCGTTCGAACTCGCCGACCTTCGGGCCCTGCGCGACCCACCCCGACTCGATGACCTCGGTGACCGCGGCCACCTCCTCGGCGCCGAGCCACGGCTGCATCACGTTGATCCGGGTGAGGCCCGCGGCGCCGGCCGCGTTCATGACACGCCCACCGTGCGTTCGGCGGCGATCTCGTCCCGCAGCGGCGTCCACCAGTCGACGAGGGCCCGAAGCCCCTCGTCGAGCCCGATCGTCGCCTCGAACCCGAGGTCGCGCTTCGCCGCGCCGGTGTCGGCGAGCCGGCGTACGACGCCGTTCACGGCGCGCTCGGGGCCGTGCTCGACACCCAGGTCGCTGCCCATCACGTCGATGAGCGCCTCCGCGAGCTCGAGCAGGCTCGTCTCGGTCCCGCTCGCGATGTTGTAGACGCCCTCGACGACCCCGCTCCGCGCAGCGAGCACGTTCGCACGCGCGATGTCGGGTACGCAGACGAAGTCCATCGTCTGGCGGCCGTCGCCGAAGACGAGCGGCGGCCTGCCGTCGGCGATGCGCTCCATCCACCGCACGAGCACCTCGGTGTATGCGCCGTGGACGTCCATGCGCGGCCCGTACACGTTGAAGTAGCGCAGCAGCACGTAGTCGAGGCCGCGCATGGCACGGAAGCTGCGGATCAGACCCTCGTTGAACGACTTCGCGGCGCCGTAGAGCGTGTCGTTGTTGTGGTGGTGGTGGCGTTCACCGGTCGGGAACTCCTCGGCCATCCCGTACACCGAGGCGCTCGATGCGGCGACGAGCTTGTCGACCCCCCGGTCGGCGGCCGCCTCGACGACGTTGAAGGTCCCGTCCACGAGCACCTCGAGCGCCAATCGCGGCTCTTCGGCGCACTGCGTGATCCGGATCGCCGCCTGGTGGAACACGAGGTGCTTGCCGACGGTGAGGTCGTGCACGAGGTCGCGATCGCGGATGTCGCCGTCGACGAAGTCCACCCGTCCGGACGCGAGCGCGCTCTCGAGGTTGCCCATCCGGCCGCGCACGAGGTTGTCGAGCACGTCGACGTGCGCGACACCGGCGTCGAGCAGCTGGTCGACGAGCGTGGATCCGATCGTGCCGGCGCCGCCGGTCACCAGGACGTCCGCGCCCGTGAGCTCGCTCATCGCGCACCGCCTGCGAGCTCGGGCTCGGCGGTCTCGAGAACGCTCAGGTCGCCACCTCGCGCGAGACTCCGGCTCGCGGCCTCCAGCACCGCGAGGACCCGCAGTCCGGCATCGCCGTCGGTGTGCGCCTCGCGGCCTTCGAGGATCGCCGCTGCGAACTCCGACACCATGGCGTCGAGTGCCTCGCGCTCGGAGAGGGCGGGCGCCCACGTGTCGCCGAGCCGGTACGAGACCGTGGCGACTCGTCGCTCGAGGCTGTCGAGGGCCTGGGTCTGCAGGTCCACCCCTCGGTCGTACACGCTGATGCGCTGCTGCGGGTTGAGGTCGTCCCAGACGAGGGTGCGGCGAGAGCCGCCGATGATCATCTGCCGGACCTTCGTCGGGCTCAGCCAGTTGACGTGCGCGTGGGCGATCGCACCGCTCGGCAGCGGGAGGGTGAGGTAGCCGATGCACGCCTTGCCGGCGCCGAGCGGGTCGGCGCCGAGCGCGCCCACGCCGATCGGGCGGAGGCCGCCGGGGAGCACGAAGTCGATGATCGAGAGGTCGTGCGGGGCGAGGTCCCAGAACACGTCGACGTCGGGTTGGATGAGTCCGAGGTTGATGCGCACCGAATCGACGAAGAGGATGTCGCCGAGCTCGCCTGCCGCGATCAGGTCGCGGATCTTCCGCACCGCGGGCGTGTAGCAGTAGGTGTGGTCGGTCATCAGCACGACGCCGGCCGCATGCGCGGCATCGACCATCTCGTGCGCTCGTTCGCTCGAGTCCGCGATCGGCTTCTCGACGACGACGTGCTTGCCTGCGGCGATCGCCTGGAGCGCGACGGCGTGGTGGGTTCGCGCGGGGGTGGCAATCGCGACGGCGTCGATCGTCGGGTCGGCGAGCACGTCCGCGAGGTCCGTCGCCACGCGCACTCCGCCGAAGCGGGCGGAGAGCGCCTCGGCCCGATCGAGATCGAGGTCGCAGATCGCCGCGAGGTTCCACTCGGAACTGCCGGCGAAGTTCCTCGCGAGGTTCGGCCCCCAGTACCCCGCACCGATGACAGCGACGGAAACAGTCATGGCAACTCCTCGTTCGGGTGGGCCCTGCGGCGAGGATGGCGCGGGTCCGGGTAGTGGCCCATGCCGGCGACGGTCGGGAAAGACGTCGCCGGCGAGCATCAGAATCGCAGAGCATTCCTCAGGTTTGCAGCCCCAGTTCAGGGGATGCTCCCCCATCGACCCCCGCCGGCCCGCCGCGAGCACCCCTCGAGTGCCATCCGAACTGGGGGCAGAGGATATCGCCGCCGAGGAGTAGTACAGAGGCGAATGGGATGTGCGTGACACCGTCCGCCAACCCGCATCGCTCGCAACCGGATTACAGGAGGCGCGAGCCGTGATCACGAGAACCCCCGCCCCGCCTGCACCCCGACCGAACCCGCATCCGCGCCGCCGCCTCGTCAGCATGGCGATCCTGCCGGTCCTTCTGGCCTCGCTCGGGGTCACCGTCGCGACACAGGCCGTCGCGGCCGAGTGCGCCAATCCCATCGTGTGCGAGAACGCGCTGCCGGGCACCGACCCGTCGGTCTGGGACATCGACGGAGCGGGCGACTCGTCGATCCAGGGGTTCGCGACCGACATCAGCGTGACGGTCGGCAACCGGATCGACTTCAAGATCGACACGACCGCGCGCAACTACACGATCGACATCTACCGCACCGGCTGGTACCAGGGACTCGGCGCCCGGAAGATCACGAGCGTCACGCCGAGCGCGACCCTTCCGCAGCGTCAGCCCCAGTGCATCACGGACGTCAAGACCGAACTCGTCGACTGCGGCAACTGGGGCGTCTCAGCCTCGTGGAACGTGCCGGCGACCGCCGTCTCCGGGGTCTACCTCGCCCACCTCACGCGAACCGACACCGGCGGACAGAGCCACATCATGTTCGTCGTGCGCAACCCGGCCTCGACGGCGAAGATCCTGTTCCAGACGTCCGACACCACCTGGCAGGCGTACAACTCGTACGGCGGGTCCGACTTCTACACGGGCGGGGCGAACGGCCGCGCCTACAAGATCAGCTACAACCGCCCGATCGTGACCCGCGACGGCATCACGAGGCGCGACTTCTACTTCTCGTCCGAGTTCGCCATGGTGAGGTTCCTCGAACGCAACGGGTACGACACCACCTATGCGAGCGGGGTCGACACCGACCGGTACGGGGCCGAGCTGCTGGACCACAAGATCTTCCTCTCGGTCGGGCACGACGAGTACTGGTCGGGTGCGCAGCGCGCCAACGTCCAGAAGGCCCGCGATGCGGGCGTCAACATCCAGTTCCTCGGCGGCAACGACATCTACTGGCGTACGCGGTACGAGAAGTCGGCCGACCCGTCGGCGACGCCGTACCGCACCCTCGTCAGCTACAAGGAGACCTGGTCGTACCAGAAGATCGACCCGTCCCCCGAGTGGACCGGCACCTGGCGCGACCCGGAGTACGCGCCCGCGTCGGCAGGCGGGAACTCGCCCGAGAACTCGCTCATCGGCACGATGTACATGGTCAACCACGACGATCTCGCGGTCACCGTCTCCGCCGCGGAGGGAAAGAACCGGCTGTGGCGGAACACCTCGCTCGCCTCGCTGCCGGCGAACGGTTCGGCCGCGCTCGCGCCGCACACGGTCGGGTACGAATCGAACGAGGACGTCGACAACGGGCGCAGGCCGCCGGGTCTCATCCGGCTCTCGACGACGGTGGGCGATGTGCCCGAGTATCTGGAGGACTTCGGCAACACCGTTTCGCCGGGCCGTACCGAGCATCACCTCACGCTCTACCGCGCCGCGAGCGGCGCCCTGGTCTTCTCCGCCGGGACCGTCCAGTGGGCATGGGGTCTCGACGCTACGCACGACGGCAACGGCGCGCCCGCCGACTCCCGCATGCAACAGGCCCAGGTCAACCTGCTCGCAGACATGGGGGCGCTGCCCGCCACCCTCCAGCCGGGATTGGCGGCGACCACGCCGAGCACGGATGCCACGCCGCCGACGCTCGCGATCACCTCGCCCTCCTCCGGCACGCCGGTCGTGAACGGGCAGACCGTCACCCTCACCGGCACGGCCGCCGACGTGGGCGGCGTCGTCGCCGGCGTCGAGGTCTCGACCGACGGCGGCACCACCTGGCGACCCGCCACGGGTCGCGCGTCGTGGAGCTACACCTTCACGGCGCACGGCATGGGTGCGGTGCCCGTTCTCGCACGTGCCATCGACGACAGCGCCAACTTCCCGGCGCAGGCCACGCAGATAACGCTGCAGACATCCGGACCGTACTCGGCATTCGGCGCCGAGAAGCCGAAGCTCGCAGACTCGGGCGGAACCGACGCCACGGAGCTCGGCATGCGGTTCTCGCCGACGGTCGCCGGCGCAGTGTCTGGCGTGCGCTTCTACAAGAGCGCCGGCAACACGGGCACCCACACCGGATCGCTCTGGGGGCCCGGCGGAACGCTCCTGGCCACCGGGACCTTCACGGGCGAGACGGCGAGCGGCTGGCAGGAGCTGCGGTTCGAGAACCCCGTCCCCGTGGACGTCGACACCACGTACACGGTGTCGTACTGGGCGCCGAGGGGGCACTATGCCGCCGACGCCTACGCGTTCGCCGCCGGCGGGATGACCCGCGACCCGATCTCCCTTCCCGGCGGCTTCGGCGTCACGCCCGCAGGGGTCTACGGCGGGGCGGGCCAGATGCCGGTGAGCTCGTGGAAGTACAGCAACTACTTCGTCGACGTCATCTTCGAGACGGGCGACGTCTCCCCGTTGAGCGCGACTTCCCGCTGGCCCGCGCCAGGGGCGACCGACGTGCCGACGACGACCGTCGTCTCGGCGACCTTCACGAAACCGGTCACGACGTACTCGGCCGCGGTCACCGACCAGCTGGGCGCCACGGTCGCCGGCGCGACGGCGTACGACGCGGCGACCCGCACGCTGACCTTCACCCCTTCGGCTCCGCTGCAGAACTTCGTCGAATACACGGTGCGTCTCACCGCGAGCACGTCAACGGGCACGCCGCTCTCCTCGGGGGCCACGTGGACGTTCCGGACCGTGCGTCCGGATCCGGCCGATGCGGTGTGCCCGTGCCGTCTGTTCTCCGACTCGACGACACCGGGCATCCTGCAGGATCCCGACAACTCGAACCTGGTGCTGGGCACGGCGTTCAAGCCCGTGATCGACGGCACCGTCTCGGGCATGGCGTTCTACAAGGCCGCCGGCAACACCGGCACGCACACTGGCTCGTTGTGGACCTCGACCGGCACGCTGCTGACGAGCGGCACGTTCACGAACGAATCGGCGAGCGGCTGGCAGAAGCTCACCTTCGCCAATCCCGTCGCCGTGAAGGCGGGCACGGAGTACGTCATCTCGTACCGGGCACCGAACGGGCGCTACTCGGCGACGGTCGGCGCCTTCGCCCAGCCGATCGACGCGGGTCCGCTGACGATTCCGGCGAGCGCGGGCGCCTTCGCGTACAGCGGTGACTTCCCGGCCTCGCGCACCACGACGAGCTACCTCGTCGATGTCGTCTTCGACCGCGGCAGCCCGCGTCTGGCGGTCACCGCGACCTCGCCGCCCGAGAACGCGACCAACGTCGCGCCGGACTCGAACATCTCCGTGACCTTCAACGGCGAGATCGCCGCCGGGGCGACGCTGAGCGCCACCGCGGGCGGCACGGCGGTGGCCGGATCGCTCTCCCTCTCCGCCGACCGCAGGGTGCTGACGTTCGACCCCACGGGCATGCTCCCGGCCGGCGCCACGGTGACGGTGAGCTCCAAGAACGTCGCGTCGCAGGGGTCGATGGGGACCCTCGCCGACCGGCAGTGGAGCTTCACCGTCGCCGCGGCCGCGCCGACCGGCGAGTTCTCCCTCTTCACCGGGCAGACCCCGGCGGTCGCGGCCGCGAGCGACTCCGCCTCGATCGAGCTCGGAATGGCATTCACGGCCTCGACGAACGGCAAGGCCCGGGGTGTCCGGTTCTACAAGGGAACCGGCAACACCGGGACGCACGTTGGTTCCCTCTGGGATGCGACGACCGGCCAGAAGCTCGCGTCGGCGACCTTCCAGAACGAGACGACGACGGGCTGGCAGCAGACGTTGTTCGCCACACCGGTCGATCTCGTCGCGGGCCGCCTCTACGTGGTCTCGTACCTCGCGCCGAAGGGGCGCTACTCGTACACGCAGGGGGTGTTCACGAGCGCCGTGACGAACGGTCCCCTCACCGCGATCGCCGATACGAACGGCCGCTATCGCTACGGAACCGGCGGGCAGATCCCCTCGTTCGGCTGGAACCAGACGAACTACTTCGTGGACGTCGTCTTCCGCAACTCGGTCGACCAGCCGATTCCCGCAACGGTCACCTCGACGACGCCCGCAGGGAACGCGACGGGCGTGGACCCGCGGACGACGGTCACGGCGGTGCTCTCCGGCCAGATCGCCGCGACACCGCAGCTCGCCCTGAAGGGTCCCGCGGGGGCGGTGGTGCAGGGCACGTCCTCGTGGAACGCCCAGTCCTCGACGCTCACGTTCACGCCGGCGAGCGCGCTGGCGGCGGCGACGAGCTATCAGGCCACTGTGACGATCAGCGGCGCGGCCGTCGACAACGGCACCTGGTCGTTCGTCACGGCCGCGGCCGCCCAGGCCGGTCCGGTGTTCTTCGGCAGCGCGACGCCGACGAACACCTCGTGGGACGACGCGGGGACGGTGCAGCTCGGACTCCGCTTCCGCTCATCCGCGGCCGTCACGGTGAGCGGGATCCGCTTCTACAAGGTCTCCGGCGATGCCGCAACGCATCAGGTCTTCCTCTGGGGAGCCGACACCTCGGCGCCGGTCGCGACGGCGACGTCGTCAGGGGAGTCGGCCTCCGGATGGCAGACCGTCCTGTTCGCCAGCCCGGTGCAGCTGGTCCCCGGCACCGAGTACCGCGCCTCGTTCCTGACGACGCGAGGCCGCTACGCGGCCGACGTCGGAACCCTCGACGATCCGATCCAGGTCGGCCCCCTCTCGACCATCGCGGACGGCGGGACGTACACGTACGGCGGTGCGATCTATCCCGCCGCGGTCGCACCGCACAACTTCTGGGTCGACATCGTGCTCACCGGCTGAACGACCGGGGCGCGGGCGATGCGTGGCCGCCTCCGCATCCCGTGCCCCGGATCGGGGTCAGCGAACGACCGACGGCGACCAGGCGTGCTCGATGACGAGTTCGGGCTCGCCTGCCCCGTCGGCTGCGACCGACCAGACGTCGCTGTCGCCCTCGGCGCCCTCCCGCGGGAGCCCGTAGACGATGCGCTCGTCGTCGAGCCATTCGACCTGGTCGTCGACGTTCCGCTTCTCCGACAGCACCACTTCCTCTCCGGACGCGAGATCGAGCACGGCGATCGCCCACCGGCCCTCCGAAGTGTCGGCAACCGTCTTCTTGTAGGCGATCCGCGTGCCGTCGGGCGACAGCGACGGGCACTCGACATCGTCCCGGATCGCCTCCAGCGTGCGGTCGCCGAGGTCACCGCGAACGAGCCAGATCCGGCCGCCCGAGGCCGCGGTGGCGTAGAACCCGTCGGTGTCGGGGATGAACGTCACGCCCCAGAAGTTCCGGTCCGCCGCCGTCACCGGTTCGCCGTTGACGGTGAAGTCGAAGTCCTCGAGGTTGCCGTGGTCGGTGTCGTCGGCGCCACGGATCACGGTGGCGGTCGAGAAGCCGGCCACGGCGTACGAATGCCCGGCGACGAAGGTCGTCGATGCGACCAGGCCCGTGCCGTCCGACACGCGGGTCCGGCTCGGCAGGCCCGGAAGCGGGGTTCCCCATACCTCCCCGAACGTCGCGTCGTACAGCCGCCACTCGAACCCGGTGACGACGCCGGGGCGTGTGTGCAGGCAGGAGAGCAGCTCGGCCGTGGCGTCGACCCGGTCGCAGGCGAGGTCGGCGAGCGCCCGCGGTCCGCCCGGGTCGTCGACCGGCACCGCGCCGACCAGACCGTACCCGTCGCCCGCCGCGGTGGAGCGGAAGACGATCCGGCCCGGTTCGAGACCCTCGAGCGGACTCGGCTCGACGGCCACTTGCGCGGGCCCGCCTTCCTGGAGGCGGAGGAACGCCGAGACGCCGTACGCCGCCGAACCGCCGAGCAGTACGACGGCAGCGACGACGACGAGCGCCCACTTCAGACGCAGGCTCACGCCCCGCGCTCCACGGAAGCAGGCTCAGAGTCCGCCGTCGAGCCCCGGCGGCCGAGCAGCATCCAGGCTGCGACGGGGATCTCGATCGCCAGCAGCACGGCGACGACCGTGAGCGCCTCGACGCGACCGATCGCGAACCAGAGCAGGCCGAATCCCGTCGATGCGATGAGCCGGGTGACCGCGACCACCGTCTGCGCCGACGCGATCCCGCTGGCGCGCGCCTCGAGGGGCGTCGCGCGCGCCGCGAGCGCCGCGAGGATGCCGTCGGTGGCCGCGTAGAACAGGCCGAGGAGCACGAGGCACCCGATCGTCGCCGCCGCCCCCGTATCGGGGATCGCGGCCAGGACGTACGTCGCGAGCAGCGCGAGGTGGCCGAGGACGAACACCCGCGCGCTGCCGACGCGATCGCTGAGACGCCCGAGCGGGACGGCGAACGCGATGAAGGCGATGTTCGTGCCGACGTAGAGCAGCGGGAACCACTCCGCGGCGAACTGGCTGCGGCTCTGCAGCACGAGGAAGATGAAGCCGTCGCCCACGGTGATCAGGCCGAACAGGCCGGCCACGATGAGCACGCGACGCAGTCGCGGGCCGGCGAGGTGCCGCCACCGGAACGGCGAGGGCCTCGCGGAGTCGTCCACGGCGGCCGCCCGCTCCCTCCGGGGCCGCTTGTCGGGAACGAGGATGCCGAGCACGATCACGCCGAGGACGGCGAACGCGAGCGAGATGATGAAGATCGTCGAGTACCCGTTCGGGATGATCCAGAGCACGGTCGCGGCGAGCAGCGGGCCGATCGCCGCACCGATCGTGTCGAGCATCCGATGCACGCCGAACGAGCGACCGAGGTTCGACGGCTCGGCGGACGCGGTGATGAGCGCGTCGCGCGGTGCGGTCCGCACGCCCTTGCCGAGCCGGTCGACGACGATGACCGCGGTCAGCGACGCGAATCCGTTCGCGAAGAGCAGCCCCACCCGTGCGATCGCAGCGATGCCGTATCCGAAGAACGCGACCCATTTCGGCCGATCGCCGCGGTCTGCCGCGTAGCCGGCGGCGACGCGTACGACGGCGCTCACCCCCTGGTAGAGGCCGTCGATGAAGCCGTAGGCCACGGTCGAGAGACCGAGCACGCCCGTGATGTAGAGCGGCAGGATCGCCGCGGTCATCTCGGATGAGATGTCGGTGAGCATGCTCACGACGCCGAGCGCGATGACGACCGACGACACGCGCGCAGAGGTCGCCCGCACCGCGGGCAGCAGCGAATCGGCGGCCCCCTTCGCCTTCGCCGCGTCGGAACCCGGCTCGGCCGCCTCGGCGCCGGGCTTCGAACGTGATCGCAGGCCGGCGAACGACAGGTACACCTGACTACCCCTCGGCTGCGGTCAGCGTGCTGGAGAGCGTGTAGCGCGTGCCTCCCGGCACCGGGGTCACGGTCACGACGATCGAGTCGCCCCCGTTCGCGAAGGCCAGCGCTCGCGATCCGCCGACCGCCGGGGCAGTCGTCGAACCGAGTCCGAGCTTGCCGAACTCGCTCGTGTAGTAGTCCAGGACCGGCTGCGGGGCGGCGTCGGTCGTCGCCTCGAACGCGGCCTGCAGTCGCCCGTCGTGCGGCGAGACCGCACTCGAGACGATCTCGGAACCGGCGAAGACGGGGACGGCCTCCGGGAAGCCCTCGACGAGGGCGCCGTCGGCGGAGGCCTGCACGGGCAGCGGATCGCTCACGAGCGGCACATGGACGATCGGGCTGGGCAGGCCCGTCTGCGTGGGCAGCGGCGCCAGCACTTCCTTGCCCGGTCCGTCGTCGCCCGACGAGCCGGGTGGATCGGTGGCCCCGGCGTCGGGCTCCGGCGCAGCCGATGCTTCGCCGTCGGAGCCCTCGCCCGACGAGTCCGACGCGCTCGCCGGCGATGACGCGCCGGCAGTTCGCGCCGTCCAGTCGACCGAGCGATCGATGACCAGGCCGACCACCAGTATCAGCAGCGCTGTCGCGACGACGGCGATCAGCACGCGCCGCATCTTCGTCGTCATCGTAGCCTCCTCGCGATGGGCGGCGTCGGGGCTACTCTAACTCCGTCCCATCGCGGCCTCCTCCCCCAGTGCTGGGGCCAGTTCGAGGCGCCTCGGTTCAGCCGACGTGCGGCCCGTCGCCGCCGCCCGCGCCGACGGCAGCGCCGGCCGCCGAGTCATCGGCGGCCGGGTCATCGGCAGCCGGAACGTCGGTGCCGGCGCCCCGTCCCCCGCCCTGGTGCGGTTCGGCGTACCAGTGATCCTGCGCGCGGGGGCAGGTGCACGCGAGCGCGATCGTCTCCTCGACACCGCCGCCTCCGCGGAAGAACTCCCGGTGCGGTACCGGTATGACACGTCGTCGTCCCATGGTCGAAACTCCCGTCGGAGCGCACTCCGTGGCGCCCCTCGACGAAGAGACGCGAGGATGCCCCGATCATGACGCAGATCCTCGGCGCGTGCTCGAGCGAGCACTCATCGCGCGTCGGCGCTCAGAGTTGCGCGGCGCTCAGAGTTGCGCGGCGCTCAGAGTTGCGCGGCGCTCACCTGGAAGGTGTTGCACGCGCCGGCGCCCTGCTCGAAGCCGGTCTCGAACCAGCGCATGCGCTGCTCGCTCGTGCCGTGGGTGAAGGTGTGCGGAGTCACCTGCCCCTGGGTCGACTGCTGGATCCGGTCGTCACCGACGGCCGAGGCGGCGCTCAACGCGTCGCGGTACTCGGACTGCGTGATCGGCTGGAGGAACGGCACCCCGCTGTCGTCGGGCACCTCCGACGCATCCGCCGCCCACGCGCCCGCGAAGCAGTCGGCCTGCAGTTCGACGCGCACCGCGTTCGAGGCGGGGCCCGTCTGACCGTCCTGCGCCTGCTCGAGGATGCCGAGCACGTTCTGCACGTGGTGGCCCCACTCGTGCGCGATGACGTACATCTCGGCGAGCGGGCCGCCGCTCGAGCCGAAGCGCTGGCGCAGCTCGTCGTAGAAGGTGACGTCGATGTAGACGGTCTGGTCGGGCGGGCAGTAGAACGGCCCCGTCGCCGAGGAGGCGTTGCCGCAGCCGGTGGTCGTGGCCTGATCGAAGAGGATGAAGTCCTGCGGGCCGACGTAGTCGAAGCCGAGCTCGGCCGACTCCTGCTCCCAGTACGCCTCGAGCGAGGCCGAGGCGCCCTGCATGCGGCACTCGACGTACTCGTTCGCGTCGGCGCCGGTCTGGCAGTGCTCGAGCGACGAGTCGCTCGCAGCGGGCGCTCCGCCGGTACCCGTTCCGCCGCCGAGCAGCCCGGTGAGGTCGACCCCGAGGAACTGCGAGAGCAGGACGAGCGCGATCACCCCGAGTCCGCCGCCGACGGCGATGCCGGTGTTGCGGCCGCGCTTCGAAGCCTTGCCGCCACGGATGTCGGCATTCGGGTTGAACGTCATGAACCGACGCTACTCCGACTCGGCGTCGGACGAGGCATCCGCGTCGCCGTCATCGATCGTGCTCGTCGCCGAGTCGGCCGCCGCCGCCCGGGCGGCGAGCACCTCCTCCTCGGCGAAGCGATCCGTCGCGGTGATGAGCGCGTCGAGGATGCCGGGCTCGTCGAACGCGTGCCCTGCGTCGTCCACGAGGGTGAACTCGGCCTCGGGCCACGCCTTGTGGAGGTCCCACGCGGTCATCACCGGGGTGCACATGTCGTAGCGGCCCTGCACGATCACCGCGGGGATGTCGCGGAGGCGCGAGGCATCCCTGATGAGCTGCCCCTCCTCCCACCAGCCGCCGTGCCGGAAGTAGTGGTTCTCGATGCGCGCGAACGCCGCCGCGTACTCGGGCGCGGTGAACCGGGCGATCGTCTCGGCCTGCGGCAGCAGCGTGATCGTCGACGACTCCCAGCGCGACCATGCGATGGCCGCCGGCTCGTAGACGAGCGGGTCGGGGTCGGAGAGCAGGCGTCCGTACGCCTCGATGAGGTGGGCGCGGTCGGCGAGCGGCACCGGCGCGAGGAACTCCTCCCACAGGTCGGGGAAGATCGCCGAGGCGCCGCCCTCGTAGAACCAGTCGAGCTCCTGCCTGCGCAGCGTGAAGATGCCGCGCAGCACCATCTCGGTCACCCGCTCGGGGTGCGTCTGCGCGTAGGCGAGCGCGAGCGCGCTTCCCCACGAGCCGCCGAACACCTGCCAGCGGTCGATGCCGAGGTGTCCGCGCAGCCGCTCCATGTCGGCGACGAGGTGCCAGGTGGTGTTGGCCGAGAGATCGGCCTCGGGCTCGGAGGCGTGCGGGATCGAGAGGCCGCAACCGCGCTGGTCGAACAGCACGATGCGGTAGCGCTCGGGGTCGAACAGGCGACGGTGCGACGGGCTGGTGCCTCCCCCGGGGCCCCCGTGCAGGAACACGACGGGCTTGCCCTCGCGGTTGCCCGACACCTCCCAGTAGATGTGCTGGCCGTCCCCCACGTCGAGCATGCCGGTCTCCAGCGGCTCGATCTCCGGATACATCTCTCGCATCTGCTCACGGTAAGCGACGAAGGGATGCCGCGACCGGTCGCCGCGCCGCAGCGACATCGTGCTCGCATGGCTAGGCTCGAACCATGGTCGCGACGAAGCCGGTCACCGTCACCCTCACGGGGGCTGGCGGCCAGATCGGGTATGCCCTCCTGTTCCGCATCGCCTCCGGGGCGATGCTCGGCACCGACGCGCCCGTGCGTCTGCGGCTGCTCGAGATCCCGCAGGGGGTGCGCGCCGCCGAGGGCGCCGCGCTCGAACTGCAGGACTCGGCGTTCCCGCTGCTCGCGGGCGTCGAGGTCTTCGACGATGCGAGGGCCGCGTTCGACGGCGCGAACGTCGCGCTGCTCGTCGGCGCCCGCCCCCGCGGCCCCGGCATGGAGCGCGGCGACCTGCTCGCCGCGAACGGCGGCATCTTCGCCCCGCAGGGAGCCGCGATCAACGCCGGCGCCGCCGACGACATCAGGGTCGTCGTCGTCGGCAATCCGGCGAACACGAACGCGCTCATCGCCGCGTCGCACGCCCCGGATGTCCCGGCCGAGCGCTTCACCGCGCTGACCCGTCTCGACCACAACCGAGCCCTCGGGCAGTTGGCGGCGACCGCCGACTCGCCCGTCGCCGCGATTCGCGGTGTGACGATCTGGGGCAACCACTCGGCGACCCAGTTCCCCGACCTCGCGCACGCGACCGCCTCCGGCGACTCGGTGCCTGCGCTGCTCACCGCACGCCTCGGCGCCGAGGGGTACCGGGCGTGGCTCGTCGAGGAGTTCATCCCCCGGGTCGCGAAGCGCGGCGCGGAGATCATCGAGGTGCGGGGTTCCTCCTCGGTGGCGTCGGCCGCGTCGGCGACGATCGACCACATGCGCGACTGGGTGCTCGGCACCGCCGGCGGGTGGACGAGCGCGGCGGTCGTCTCCGACGGCTCCTACGGGGTGCCCGAGGGGCTCATCTCCTCGTTCCCGGTCGAGTCGGTCGACGGAGCCTGGCGGATCGTGCCCGATCTCCCGGTCGACGCCTTCGCGCGTGGGCGCATCGACGCGTCGGTCGCCGAGCTCGTGGAGGAGCGCGAGGCGGTGCGGTCGCTCGGGCTCATCTGACCCCGGGCTCCGAGACCTAGACTCGAGGCATGGCCGAAACCCCCTCCCCCGCCGCCCGCCGCAAGCAGCTCATCGTCGGGCTCATCGTGGGCCTGCTGGTGGGCGTCGGCGTGAGCCTCTGGACGGGGTTCTGGCTGTGGCTCGCCGCGGGCGCGGTCGTCGGCGCCGTCGCCGGCCTGCTCATGAAGCCGCCCGCCGAGTAACGAGCCACCACCCGCCGGCCTCCCCGCTGGTCGAGGAGCGCGCGACGAAGGAGCACGCGTCTCGAGACCGACTCACGAGGCCGCGAGACGCTCCTGCGCCGCTCCTCGACCACCGCTTGCACGCGCCACGTACGCCTCGATCCCGTCGATGAGCCGTGCGAGCGCGAACTCGAACGCGTCGTTCGGCGCGTGCTCCACGGCCCCTGCGGCCTGCCCGACCCGGCCCGAGACCGGGTAGCGCTCGGGGTCCATGATCCGGTCGAGCAGCGGCGCGTTGCGCTCCCACCAGTCGTCGTCGCTCTCGGCGGTGCTGCGTTGCAGGCGCTCGGCGTCGAGGTGGGCGCGAGCGGGGCCTGCGACGAAGCCGAGCAGCATCGTGAGCACCCGGTCGAGGTCGACGTCGTCGAGGCCGAAGCCGTCGAGGGTGCGCAGGCACCACTCCCAGTGGTCGGAGATGTGCGGGCCGAGCGGCGGCCGGCTCGTGTCGATCGAGAGCAGCCACGGGTGGCGCAGGTACTCGTCCCACTGCAGGCGGGCGATGAGCGCGAGGCGCTCGCGGAGACCGCCGCGGGGGCGAGGCAGCGGCACCTCGCCCGCGACCTCGTCGACCATGAGGTCGATGAGCTCGGCGCGACCCGGCACGTAGGTGTAGACCGACATCGGCTTGAGCCCCAGCCGGTCGGCGACGCGGCGCATCGAGAGCGCCTCGATGCCCTCGTCGTCGGCGAGGCGGATCGCCGCATCGAGCACCTCGTCGACGCTCGAGCTCTGCTTCGGCCCGCGGGTGCCGACGGGTCGGCCGAGCCGTTCGCGCCAGAGCAGTCGCAGCGTCAGATCGGGCTCGTCGAGCCCCGGGGTGTCACCGGCCATGCGGGCCAGCCTACAATCCGCGTGAGGCGTACGGCGTTCAGGGTCGCGCAGCGCTCGCACCCGCGAGGAATTCGGCGACGAGCTCGGCGATCTCATCGCGAAGCTCGGCGTCGTCGCGCGTCGAGACCCCGTCGCCCGGCTGCACCCCGTAGTCGCCGAAATCGGCGTGGTTGGCGCCCTCGAGCTCGACGAACTCGGTGCGGTCGGGCAGCAGGCCCGCCGCCTCCGCGATCTTGTCGGGCGTCGAGAGACCGTCGTGCTCGCCCGAGAGGCTGAGCGCCGCGAGCCCCGACCCGGCGAGGTCGTTCGCGCAGTACGAGCCGAACAGCATGAGCCCGACCGGCTGCGGTTCGCTCGCGCCGGGCGCCGCGAGCTGGCACGCCCGCACCCCGCCGAGCGAGTGCCCGCCGACATACCACTCGTCGACGCCCGGCGCGAGCGCCGTGAAGGTCGAGAGCGGCCGCTGGTCGAAGAAGGCGAGGTTGAGCGTCGGCTTCGTGATGACGACGGTGAGACCGGATGCCTCGGCCATGCCCGAGAGCTTGTACAGGTAGGCGTACGGGTCGACCCTCGCACCTGGGATGAACACCAGCCCCTCGCCCGTGCCGCCCTCGACGGGCTCGATCACGATGCCGACCTCGTGCGAGGTGATCGCGACCGCCTCGTCGCGCCACGCCTCGAGCGCCGCCGGCCGTTCGCCCTGCATGACACTGTGCGCCCATGCGAGGAAGCCCACGACGAGGAGCGCGAGCACGGCGACGACGGCGAGGAGGACACGGAGGGCACGACGCATGCCTCAAGTCTGCCGTGTCACGTGGTGCTGCATACTTCGGCCGTCGACGAAGCACTTCCGTTCTACCCTCGGTGCATGACGACGCACCGGTACGAGGCATCCCTGAAATGGGCAGGGCGCACGAACGATTACCACGCCTACGGGCGCGATCACCACGTCGCTCTGGGAGCGCAGGAGTTCCCGGTGAGTGCTGATGCCGCGTTCCGAGGCGATCCCGCGCTTCCGAACCCCGAGCAGCTGATCGTCGCAGCTGCGAGTTCCTGTCAGCTGCTCTCGTTCCTCGCGGTGGCCGCACTCGGCGGCGTGGAAGTGCTCTCGTACGACGACCACGCGACCGGAGAGATGCCGTCCGATGTCCGCCCGATGCGGATGACCCGCATCGTGTTGCGTCCCCGCATCGTGGCGACGGGTGCGGCGGTCGATCGTGTCGAACGCCTCATCCGCAAGGCGCACGAGCAGTGCTACATCGCGAACAGCCTCTCGACCGAGGTGCTGATCCGCCCCGTCATCGAGGTGGTCTGAGTGTTCGACATCGAGATCCCCGCACCGCACGGTGCGAAGTCCCTCCTCGGCATCGGGCGAGCGCTCGGCGCCGCGGGCGTGAGCCTCGAGGGCGGGGGCATGTGGTCGGGCAGTGCGCACTACCTGATCGCAGATCCCGACACCGCCCTCCGCGCACTGGAGGAGGCAGGCCTCGGGCCGGCTCACGTGCGACCGGTGATCCTCGCCGATCTCGACGCGGACGTCCCCGGCGCATTGGGGCGGATGATGGCGGCACTCGTCGACGCGGGCATCACGCTGCACGTGCAGTACAGCGATCACGACAACCGCAAGGTGCTCGTCGTCGACGACGCCGAACACGCACGCGCCGCACTCGGGCAGCATTGACCCATGAACGGGGAACCGGACATCTCCGCACCTGCTCGGGCGCTGGGCGATCCCGCACGCGGACTCATGGCTTCGGCGCTCCTGGGCCGCCGACAGATCCCTGCGGGCGAGCTCGCTCGAATCGCCGGCGTCGCGGCCTCGACCGCGAGCGAACACCTGCGCGTCCTTCGCTCCGCCGGCATCGTCTCGGTCGAGCATCGTGGTCGCGCCCGGTTCTACCGGCTCGCGAACGATGACGTGGCCCGCGCCGTCGAAGCGCTCCAGGCCGTCTCCCCCCGACGCGAGATCCGTTCCCTGACCCAATCGACGGTGTCCGCCGAGCTCCGCGCCGGACGCACCTGCTACGACCACCTCGCCGGCGACCTCGGCCTGCGCATCACCGACCTGCTGGTCGACGCCGGACTCGCCCGCGGACTCGACGTCGGCACCGTTCTCGAGGCCCCTCGACCGTTCCCCGACGACGACCTCACTCGCGCCTTCGGTCTGCTCCCGCAGCTCGGCCGCCGCCCGTGGATCCGCGGTTGCCTCGACTGGAGCGGCCGCCGCGCGCATGTCGCAGGCCAGGTGGGCGCCCAGGTGCTCTCGGCGCTCGACGAGCACGGGTGGATCGAGCGGCGCGCGTCGTCGAGAGCGGTTCGCCTCACCCGCCGCGGCGCCGACGAGCTGCGATCGCTCACGGATAGGCCCGCATGAACGACGCGGGGCCGGGACATCCTCGAATCGGATGCCCCGGCCCCGCGATCAGGCGTCGCCGCCCGCGCTACTTCTTCTTCTTGGACTTCGCCTTCGACTTCTCGGGCACCGGCAGGGTGCCGGCGCGACGCTGCTCGGCGAAGTACGCGCGCGCCTCGTCCTGGCGCTCCTGCTCGATGCCGCTCGCGATCGTCGAGCGCAGGGTCGCGGGCGAGAAGCCGAACGCGTCGACCAGGTCCTGCGCGTGCGGGCGCAGACGCTCGATGAGCCGGTCGATGTAGGCGGTCACCGACTGCGCGCGCTGCGGCGAGAGGCGGCCGTGGATGAGGTACCAGGCGGCGTGCTTCTCGAGGAGGCCGAGGCCGAAGAGGTCGCGCACCCAGGTGAGCACCTGCTTCGTGCCCTCGTCCTCGACGCGGGCGAGGCCGCGCGTGAACGCCTCCCACTGCAGCAGCTCGCCGTGCGCGCGGGCCGCCTCGATGAGCTCGTTCTGGTTGCGGTTGAACGCGGCAGCGGCCTCGGCCTTCGGGAGCTTGCGGGCGTCGCGGAGGCGACCGGCGATCTCGGCGATCATCGTCTCGACCCGGTCGGTCAGGAGCTCGCGCTGCGCCTTCTCGTCGCGCAGCTCGCTCACCGAGCGCGCGGTCGAACCGAAGTCGGCGATCGTCTGCGCGAGACGGCGGAGGCCCGTGCCGTGGTAGGCGCGCTCGGCGGTCTGCGCGACGACGTAACGGGCCATCGCACCGGCGTCGGCGTCCTTGAACTGCTTCGAGAAGTCGGTCAGCAGGCGCTTCGCGACGAGCTGCAGCAGCACGTTGTTGTCGCCCTCGAAGGTGACGTAGATGTCGAGGTCCTGGCGGAGGCCGACGATGCGGTTCTCGGCGATGAAGCCTGCGCCGCCGCACGCCTCACGGGCCTCCTGCAGGGTGTCGAGCGCGTGCCAGGTCGACAGCGGCTTCAGCGCGGCCGCGATGGTCTCGAGGTCCTGGCGGTCGTCGTCGGTGTCGGCCTTGCCGCTGAACACCGCGTCGAACTTCACGAGGAACTCGTCGTGCGCGAAGTACTGCGCGTACGTCGTCGCGAGGCGCGGCAGCAGGCGGCGCTGGTGGCGCTGGTAGTCGAGCAGCACCTCTTCGTCGACCTCGCTCGAGGCGTTGAACTGCCGGCGCTGGTTGCCGTAGGTGATCGCGATCGCGAGGCCCATGGCGCTCGCGACGGTCGAGGCGCCGTCGAGCGAGACACGACCCTGCACGAGCGTGCCGAGCATCGTGAAGAAGCGGCGGCCGGGGCTCTCGATCGGGCTCGAGTACGTCCCGTCGGGGGCGACGTCGCCGTAGCGGTTCAGCAGGTTCTCGCGCGGGATGCGCACGTTCGTGAAGTGCAGGCGACCGTTGTCGATGCCGTTGAGGCCGCCCTTGAGGCCGTCGTCCTCGCCGCCGACGCCCGGCAGGAACTCGCCGGCGTCGTCGCGGATCGGCACGTAGAAGCAGTGCACGCCGTGGTTGACGCCCTTGGTGACGAGCTGCGCGAAGACCGTCGCGTGCTTGCCGTGCAGGCCCGCGTTGCCGAGGAACTCCTTCCACGCCGCACGGAACGGCGTGTGGATGACGAACTCCTCGGTGGCCTCGTCGTACGTCGCCGTCGTCGCGATCGCCGCCACGTCGGAGCCGTGCCCGATCTCGGTCATCGCGAACGCACCGGGCACCTCGAGCGACATGATCGCCGGCAGCCACTTCTCGTGGTGCGGCGCCGTGCCGAGGTGCAGCACCGCGGCGCCGAAGAGGCCCCACTGCACGCCCGACTTGATCTGCAGGCTCGGGTCGGCCATGACGAGCTCTTCGAACGCGGCGATGTTGCCGCCGTGGTCGTCCTGGCCGCCGAGCGACGTCGGGTACGCCCGGTGGATGGCGCCCTGCTCGACGAGGATCCTCAGCTGCCCGAGCACGCGCTCGCGGTGCTCGGCCATCGAGAGGCCGTCGATGCGCTGCAGCTCGGGCATCGCGGCGCGCTTGCGGGCCTCGAGGCGCACCTCGGGCCAGGTGCCGAGCAGCTGGTGGCCGAGGGCGGCCACATCGATGCGCGGCGCGGATGCCTCGGGGTCGGCCGGCTTCGCTGCGGCCGGGGTGCTCGGGGCGGCGGCGCGAGCCGGTGCGGGGCTCTTCGCGGTGCGGGGTGCAGTGTCAACCATCGTCGGTATCGTCCTTCGTCTGCGGTGCGCGCGGGTGCGGTGCGCGCCTCGTTCCACGGTAGGACGGGGGCCCGCGACCCCGAAACGGTGCGTTCGGTCTCGACAAACGCGGGCGGAGACGCCTCGCAGGAGGCTGTGCGGGGTCTACAAAGCGGGGCGGGTGGAGCGATGGGGCATCCACAATGCCGGATGCCGGGACCGCACGCCGTTCAGCTGCCGAAGAAGTCGCGCGCCTTGCCCGACCACAGCAGCGCGATCACGATGAGCGAGATCGCCGCGCTGAAGTACTCGCCGATCGCGTTCGGCGGGTACGTGATCGCGAGGTAGACGGACGCCCCGATCGACAGGATCTGGAAGACGGTGATCACGAGCCGCGCACCGCTGCTGCCGCGAAGCAGGCCCGTGCCGACGACCATGACGATCGCGCCGATCAGGATCGAGAGGATCGCCGAGGTGATGAGCTGACTCGCCCCGCCGAACATCTCGACGGTCGAGGCGACGCTCGTCTGGAAGAGCAGGAGAGTGCCGCCGATGATGTCGAAGAGCCCCGAGATCCAAGTGAGCACGGCGACGAGCGTCACACCCCCGGGTCGTTTCCCAGCCATGCCGCGATGCTATCGGAGGGCGCACCCGCGGTCGAGGATGCCTCGCCGGGCACGGCGCCCCCGCCGGTCGAGGAGCGCCCGACGCAGTCGGACGCGTCTCGAGACCACTTGACGGGTCTCGAGACGCGTGCTCCTTCGTCGCTCGCTCCTCGACCACCTGGAGTTCAGCCGCCGTAGCGCAGTCCGTGGCCGTGCGCGAAGAGCGGGTCGGCGGTGTCGAACGGCACGTCGGGGCGGCTCGCCTCGACCGCGGCCATGCTGCGCGGCAGATCGAACGGCAGGCGGCCCTGCGGCTCGGCCGCTCCCGTCAGCACGTCGAGCAGCGCCCGCGGGCTCGCACCCCAGTTCGCGGTCATCGCGGCGACCTCGTCGACGATCGGCGCGAGAATCGCCGGCCGGTCGAGGAACACGTCGACGACGGTCGGCACCGCCGCCGCGACCTCGCGGACGTGCGCGAGCGTGTCGTCGGCGAAGTCGAGCGAACCCGAGTGGAAGAAGTTCTCGAAGAACGTCGGGCGCTGCTCGAACGGCGCCGCCAGGCGCAGGATGGCGACGTCGGCGTCGGCCGGCCGCTCCACGATCTCGCCGTACTCGGCGGCGATCTCGGGCTCGATGCCCTCGACGTAGAGCTTCAGTCCGCGGGCGAGCGGCAGGGTGGGCGCGGCTGCGCCCGTGGCATCCGGCCGTTCGCGGTTGACCAGCAGGGTGATCGCGGCCCGCTGCGCCGCCTCGCCCGCGGCCATGAACTCGGCGGAACCGACGATGCGCTTCGCGCGCTCGACGTCGACGAAGCGGTGCTCGAACAGTCCGAGCACGAACTTCTCGCGCAGCAGGCGCCGGGCCGACTCGTCGATGCGCGCCTCGCCGAGCTCGCCGTCACGCACGAGCTCGATGACGAGCTCGGGGCACGACTCGCCGCCGAACTGGTCGCAACCGGCGTCGATGACCTTCTTGACCCGCTCACGGGGCGACAGGTCTTCCACGCCCCACGCGCGCGCCGGGAACGGCTCGCCCATGATCTCGTCGTCGGTGATGAGCCCCCAGTCGGTGCAGACGATGCCGTCGAAGCCGTAGCGACCGCGCAGCAGGCCCGTGATGACCGACTTGTTGAAGCCGAAGCCGACCTCCTCGAGCTCGGTGCCGACCGGCATGCCGTAGTACGGCATGATCTGGCTCGTGCCCGCCTCGAACGCGGCTTCGAAGGGCTTCAGGTGCAGCTCGAACTCGCCGCCCGGGTAGACCTGCTCGCGGCCGTGGCCGAAGTGCGGGTCCTCGCCGTCCAGCTGGGGGCCGCCGCCCGGGAAGTGCTTCGTCATCGTCGCGACCGAGTCGTGGCCGAGCGCCTCGCCCTGGAAACCGCGGATGTAGGCTGCGCCCAGTCGGCTCGCGAGCTCGACGTCCTCGCCGAAGGTCTGGAGCGCCCGCGACCAGCGCGGTTCGGTCGCGAGGTCGATCTGCGGGTGCAGGGCCACACGGATGCCGACGGCCGTGTACTCCTGCCGGGCGATGTCGGCGAAGCGCTCGACGGTCGCCTCGTCGCCGATCGCCGCGAGGCCCATCGGCTCGGGCCACACCGAGAAGGCGCCCGCGAACAGGGCGGCGAGCGGGTTGTCGCTGTACGAGTTGCGCGGGTCGCTGGAGATCGTCACCGGGATGCCGAGGCGGGTCTGCGCCGCGAGCTCCTGCAGCCGGTTGTGCCACTCGGCGAAGACGCCCGGGTCGTGTGGTGCACCGTGGATGTTGAAGTGGCTCATCTTCAGCCCGTTGACGAATCCGTCGGTCGAGCCGCCGCCCGCGACACCGCGCTCTTCGGCGAGGGTGCCGTCGGGGTTGATGCCGATGACCGTCTGGAAGAGGAGGCCGGCCTTCTCCTCCAGCGTCATCTGGGCGAGCAGGATCTCGACGCGCTCGTCGATCGGCAGCGACGCGTCGAGGTAGCGCTCGTCGATGGGGTGAGGGGCTTCGGCGGCTTCCTCGGCGGATGTCGCTGCGTCGCTGTTCTGCACATCGGTCATGTGTCTGCACTCCTTCATGCGTGTGGCTCTGGGCCGCGTCCTCGGCGGCGCACCTCGATCATAAACCGAGCGGCGTTCGGGATTGAACGCCGCTCGGTCGATTCGCGGGAATCCGCCTGCGCTGGACGACGGTCGGCTCAGTCGGAACCGGCCTCGACATAGCTCAGGTCATTGACCGTGCGCACCGTCCACTCGCCGTTGCGGTAGACGAGTTCGGACACGGCCCCGTTCTCGATGCCGGCGACGACCTCGCTGAGGTCGGCGCCGAGCGCGCCGAGCGCGGCCATGATCGTGATGCCGCTCGAGACCACGAGCACCTCGCCGCCCTTCTTGGACTGCTTCGCCGCGATGTCCTCGAGCGCCGCGAGCGCGCGCCCGGCGACCTCGGCTGACGTCTCGGCAGTGAGGCCGGAGCCCTCGTTGAGGCGCGCCATCGCATCGAGCGCGACACCCATGTCGAACTCGGGGTCGCCGAACAATTCACCGGCGTGGGCGTAGCCGAGCTCTACGGCGATGTCGTTCCACATCTCGAGGCCGTCGCCGCCCTCGTACTTGCCGAACGCGATCTCACGGAGGCGCCCGTCGCGCACCGCCTCGCCGTCGTAGCCGGCCTCGTCGAGCGCGAGCGAGACCGTCTCCCAGTGGCGCACCATGTCGGCCGAGTAGGCGGCCTCGAACTCGATGCCCGCCTCGGCGAGCCCTGCGCCGAGCTGCTCGGCGACCTCGCGCCCGTCTTCGGTGAGCGGCGAGTCCGACCAGCCCTGCACGCGCTCGAGCGCGTTCAGCATGGTCTCGCCGTGGCGAGTGAGGTAGATGGTGACGGGCTGCGTCTTGGGCTTCTTGGCGGACGGTTCGACCGCCTGGGCCGACACGGCGGCGAGTGAGCAGAGCGCGACGGCGACGGTGCCGGCCGCAGCGAGGCGGAGGAGACGACGAGACGACATTGTCTGGACCTTTCAGTTCGACGGGATGCGACGACAGGGGGTTCGACATCGGAGCCTAGTCAAAATTCGACCGCTTGGTAACATTTTGTTCCGCGCGCACGACGGTAGCCTTGAAACGATGAGGATGACCCGATGAGCACGGCAGGGTTCGGCGGCGCGGCCGCCCCCACCCGCCAGGCGCGATCGGCCGAGACCCGCGCGCGCATCGTCGCCGCCGCGACGACCGCGTTCGTCGACGACGGCATCGGCGCCGTCTCACTCCGCGACATCGCGATGCGGGCCGGCGTCACCCACCCGGGCGTGCTCCGCCATTTCTCCTCGAAGGACGCCCTCCTCGGCGCCGTCGTCGACCGCCTCGATCGCGCCAACGCCGACTGGCTCGAGCGCACCGAGCCCGCGCCCGGCACGCTCGGCCTGGCCGCACTCGCCGAACGCAACGCGCACACGCCCGGCTACCTCGCGCTCTACACCGCCCTCGCGGGCGAAGCGACCAGCGCCCGTCACGCCGCCCACGAGCACCTGCGCGAGCGCTATCAACGCGTGCGCGCCGCGGTGACCGTGCAACTCGCGGAGCCCCCGCTGCCGGCCGCGATCGACCCCGCGACCGAGGCGACGAACACCATCGCCGCATGGGACGGCCTGCAACTGCAGCAACGCTACGACCCCGGACTCGACCTCGTCGCGCACCTCGTGCGCCACGAGCAGCGGCTGCTCGGCGCACCGCCCGACGTTCCGCCGGAGGAGCGCACGGCGGCCGCGGAGGCCATCGCGGCGACCGTGATCCTCGACGAGGAGCCCCACGACGGCTCGGCCCGGCCCGGCCGGCTCGGCCGCGGGCGGCGGGCCGACATCACCGCGAGCGCGATCGAACTGTTCGCCCGCGAGGGATTTCTCGGCACGAGCCTCCGCGAACTCGCCGAGCACGCGGGCATGTCGAAGGCGAACCTCATCCACCACATCGGCTCGAAGGACGAACTCCTCATCGCGGTGCTGCGACTGCGCGACGAGCGCACGCTCATCCCTGAACCGCCGAACGCCGGGACGGCGGTCGATCGCCTGTTCTCCCTCGCTGACACCGCCGATCGGACCGCCCGTGAGACACCCGGACTCATTGAGCTCTACGCGGTGCTCGCGAGCGAGGGGGCGACCCCGGGGCATCCCGCGCACGAGTACTTCGCACGCAGGTTCCGGGAGAGTCGCCGGTACTTCCTCAGCCTCATGCGCCGTCTCCGCGACGAAGGCGCCCTCCGGGCCGATCGCGACCCTCGTCACGAGTCGGCCTGGCTGCCCGCGCTCTGGGACGGGCTGCAGATCCAGTGGCTCTACGACCCGGCGATCGACGTCGGCGCCCACCTGCGCGCGTACTTCTCCGCGCTCGTCGGCGCCGGGTCGGTTCAGCCCGCTGCGACCGCAGCGCCCGTCGCGAGGGCTCAGCCCGCTGCGACCACCGAGAGCAGTGCCTCGCCGTAGGCCTCGAGCTTCTTCGCACCGATGCCGGTGATGCCGTCCAGCTCGCCGAGGCTCGCGGGCTTCGCCACCGCGACCGCCCGCAGGGTGGCGTCGCCGAACACGATGTACGCCGGGACCCCCTGCTCGCGCGCCTCCCCCGCGCGCCACGCGCGGAGCTGCTCGAAGAGCTCGACCTGGGCCGGCTCGAGGTCGGCTGCGGCTGCGGCCGCCTTGGCGCCGCCGCGCGAGCGCGCGGGGCGTTCGGCCTCGGTGCGGAGCATCACCTTGCGGTTGCCCTGCAACACCTCGCCCGCGGCGTCGGTGATCGTGAGGGTGCCGTACTCGCCGTGCGTGGCGAGCAGCCCCTGGGCGAGCAACTGGCGGACCACGCCGCGCCACTGCTGGTCGCTGAGGTCGGCGCCGAGCCCCCAGGTCGAGAGGCTGTCGTGGCCGTACTGCCGCACGCGAGCCGTCTCTTTGCCGCGGAGGATGTCGACGAGGTGCCCCGCTCCGAACTTCTGCCGACGCTCGCGCTGCAGCCGGACGATCGTCGACATGAGCTTCTGCGCGGGCACCGTGCCGTCCCATGAGGCGGGCGGCTCGAGGCAGGTGTCGCAGTTGCCGCACGGCTCGCTCGCCTGACCGAAGTAGGCGAGCAGGTTCTGCCGTCGGCACTGCACCGTCTCGCAGAGCGCGAGCATGGCGTCGAGATGCGCCGACAGGCGCCGACGGTGCGCGAGATCGCCGGGGCTGTCGTCGATCATGCGTCGCTGCTGCACCACGTCTTGCAGGCCGTATGCGAGCCAGGCCGTCGCGGGCGCACCGTCGCGGCCGGCGCGGCCGGTCTCCTGGTAGTAGCCCTCGACCGACTTCGGCAGATCGACGTGGGCGACGAAGCGCACGTCGGGCTTGTCGATGCCCATGCCGAACGCGATCGTCGCGACCACGACGATCCCGTCTTCGCGGAGGAAGCGGTCCTGCGTCGAGCGGCGCAGCTCGGGGTCGAGACCGGCGTGGTACGGCAGCGCGTTGACGCCGTTCGCGGCGAGGTAGGCGGCGATCTTCTCGGTGCTCGCCCGCGACAGCGCGTACACGATGCCCGGCACGGCCTTGCCGTCGGCGTCGACGCCCTCGCTGCGCACGAAGTCGAGGAGCTGCTTGCGCACCTCGAGCTTCGGCGCGATGCGGTACTGGATGTTTGGTCGGTCGAAGCTCGACACGAAGTGCTTCGCCCGCCCGAGCGAGAGCCGCTCGGTGATCTCACGGTGCGTGGCCTCGGTCGCCGTCGCGGTCAGCGCGATGCGCGGCACCTCTGGCCAGCGTTCGGCGAGCTCGGCCAGGGCGAGGTAGTCGGGCCGGAAGTCGTGGCCCCACTGCGCCACGCAGTGGGCCTCGTCGATCGCGAAGAGCGACACGGTGCCCCGGGCGAGCAGCTGCTTGGCCCCCTCGGTGTTGAGCCGCTCGGGCGCGATGTAGAGCAGATCGAGCTCGCCGTCGAGGTAGGCGCGCTCGACGGCCGCACGCTCACCGGCCTGCTGGCTCGAGTTGAGGTACGCGGCGCGCACGCCGTTGCGCACGAGCGCGTCGACCTGGTCGTGCATGAGCGCGATGAGCGGTGAGACGACGACTCCGGTGCCCTCGCGGAGGAGCGCCGGGATCTGATAGCAGAGGCTCTTGCCGCCGCCGGTCGGCATGAGCACGACCGCGTCGCCGCCGGAGGCCACCTGCTCGATGATCGCGGCCTGCTCGCCGCGGAAGGCGTCGTACCCGAAGACCGTGTGCAGCGCCTCCTGCGCGCTCGCGAAGCGAGCGGGTGCGGCCACGGCCGGCCGCTGCAGACCGGATGCCGCGGAGCGCGCCTGCTGCGGCGCGCCGACGTGCGCTCGTGGGGCCGCTGGAGCGGTCGCAGTGCCCGCGCCGGCCGGCGCCCACTCGACCGCGCCGCCGCGGTACTCGTCGGGCGGGGGCGGCGGCGCCCACTCGTCGTCGGGCGGCGGAGCGAGCTCGTCGGGGTTCCACGAGGCCTCATCGGCCCAATCGGGTTCGGTGCTCCAGCTCACCCGACGAGTCTACTGAGCACCTCGGACGCCGAGCCCGGACGCCGATGGGGCGGGCGGAGAATCTCCGCCCGCCCCACTGTCAGGGAGAACTGCTCGCCCGACGGGCGGTGATCACCAGATGAGGATCGGCACCGGGATCGCCGACGAGTCGGCGAACGGCGTCGCCCCGTCGAAGCTCGCGTTCAGCACGTGCACGCCGCGCGAGAGCTTCGGCAGCTTGACGCTGAAGCGGCCCTTGTCCTGCTCGGTCACCTCGACCGTGGCGATCACGGTCGATCCGTCCGAGACGGTCAGCGTGCCGACCGGCTTCGAACCGTCGAGCGCGAAGACCTGGCCCTTGTACTGCACCGCCGAGTTCGCCTTCGCGATCAGCTTGTTCGGCAGGCCGATCACGAAGGTGCCGGTCTCCTCGACCACCGGGGGCTCCTCGATCGTGATCGGAACCTCGACCGAGGTACCGGTCGAGGCCACCGAGATCGCGAGCGACTGCGCGCCGCCGACGCCCTCGGGGATCGTGATCGTGAGGTTCGCGCGACCGCCCTCGTCGGTGGTGGCGACGACGGTGCGGTCGACCGCTGCGGTGCCCACGGCGATGCCGCCGACCGACACCGCGACCTCGCCGGCGGCGACCTCGTTGGTGCTGAAGTCGAGCGAGCTCAGCGCGAGCTCGACCGTCTCGCCGGGCACGTAGGCGGTGCCGTTGGCCGGAGCCGGCAGCACGAGACCCACCGAACGCTGCGCCTGGTCGGGCGTCGCGGTCTTGTTCGCCGTGAACCAGTCGACCATCGCCTGGAGGTCGACCTTGCCGGTGTCGGCGCGCGCGGTGCCCTTGCCGAGGGTGAAGAAGTTGTCTCCGCCCGCAGCGAGGAACGAGTTCGCCACGACCTTGTACTCCGCCGCGGGATCGAGCGCTTCGCCGTTCAGCGACACGCTGGTCACGTGCGACCCCGCCGCCGCGGTCGGGTCGTAGACGACCTCGAGTCCGGCGCTGACGCCGAGCTTCAGGAACGGTCGCGCTGCCCCGGCGGGCTGCCACTGCTCCTCGAGCACCTGCCTGATCTGGGCACCCGTGAGCGTCTGCACGAACAGCGTGTTCGCGAAGGGCTGCACGTTGGCCGCTTCGCGGTACGTGACGTTGCCGTCGGGGTCGGTCGCGTTCGAGCTCGCGAACTTCAGGTCGGTGCGCATGCCGCCCGGGTTCATGAACGCGATGTCGGCCGCGCCGTCCTGCTGTGCGGCCCAGAGCTGCACGTCGGCGACGAAGTTGCCGAGCGTCGACTCGGCACCGCGTGCCTCGACGGTGCTGTTCGCGGTGTTGCCGGGCATCTGGCCGCGGTTGAAGTCGGCGGTGATGTCGCCGACCTTGACCTTGCCGAGCTCGTTGGCGGCGTTCGCGGCCGCAGTGACGATCGCGGTGACCTCGGGGTCGGCCGGGTAGAGCGGCTTGGCGGGGACCGGCGGGGGCCCGACCACGGGCGCCGACATGAGCGGCTTCAGCTCGTTGCTGATCGAGAGGAGCTCCTTCGTCTTGCCGTCGACCTCGATCTTCATGAGGCCGAAGCGCTCGCCGTACTGGCCGGCCGAGACGACCGGGCGGCCGTCGACGACGTGGTTGTACGGCAGGTGGGTGTGCGCCGAGACGATGGCGTTGACCGAGGGGTCGACACCGGCGACGAGCTTGCCGAAGACGGAGGCGTCGGTCGAGCTCGCGAGGTCGGCCGTCGCCGCACCCTCGTGCACGAGCAGGATCAGCACGTCGGCCTCGCCGTTGGCGGGGTCGCCGTCGGTGAGGTTCGCCGCCTGGGCGTTGACCGAGGCGACGATCGGACGGACGTCGAGCTCGGCGATGCCCGCCGGGCTGACGAGCGAGGTCAGCTCCTCGGTGACGGCTCCGATGAAGCCCACCGTGACGCCCTCGAAGGACTTCGTGTAGTACGGCGCGAGCGCCGTCTCGTCGGTGCCCTTGAGGAAGACGTTCGAGCTGATGTACTCGAAGGCCGCCTCGTTCTGCACGCGGTCGCGCAGATCGGCCCACCCCTGGTCGAACTCGTGGTTGCCGGCGGCGCTCACGTCGAGTCCGGCCGCGTTGAGCGCGGCGATCGTCGGCGAGTCCTTCTGGATGAAGGAGGTGAACGTCGAGGCGCCGATGAGGTCGCCCGCGGCGGCGAAGACCGTGTTCGGGTTCTCGGCGCGAACGGCGTCGGCGGCACCCGCGAGCACCGCGGCGCCGGCGGCCGGGGCCGCCTGCTCGAGGCGACCGTGGAAGTCGTTGATCGTCATCACGCTGATGTCGACGACGTCGGTGAGCTTCGAGCTGTCGAGGCCGATGACCTGCGGGTCGTGGTCGCTCGAGCGGAACACCGAGCCGTCGTCGGGCGAGCCGTTCTCGTACTGGCGGTCGCTCCACTCGGGCGAGTTGATCGCCCAGCGGCCGATGCCCGTGACGCCCTGCACGGCTGCGGCGTTGCCGAGCGCGTGATCGAGCGAGCCGAGTTCACCGTCGAAGGTGTAGGTGTACTGGTCGTCGGTGCGGTCGGGCAGCAGGTCGCTGTACCCGGCGTCGGTGAGCACCTGGATCGGGTCTTCCTCGGAGTACGAGTTGAAGTCGCCGAGGAGGAAGACCTCGCCCGCTTCGGCCGCGAGCGAGTCCGCGAGCGTCAGCAGCGAGTTCGCCTGCGCGACGCGGTCGGCGTTGAAGAAGCCCTGGCCGTCGGCCGGCTGCGTGCCCGTGCCGCTCTTCGACTTGAAGTGGTTCGCGACCACCGAGAAGTCGTTGCCGTTCGGCAGCTCGAAGACCTGCGCGATCGGCTCGCGCGCGTTGCCCCACACGTTCTCGTCGACCACGGTCTGCGCGTCGCCCTTCGGGGTGACGGCGGCCTTCTGGTAGATGATCGCGCTCTGGATGACATCGGTCGTCGCCGCCGTCAGTGCGGCGGGCGTCGGGATGTACGCCCAGACGTCGGAGCCCTCGGCCTCGTTGAGCGCCGCGACGAGCGACGCGGTCGCCTCGTCGCGGGCCTCGCCGAGCTTGAAGGAGTTCTCGATCTCCTGGAGGGCGACGACCTCGGCGTCGAGCGAGGTGATCGCGTTGACGATCTTCTTCTCCTGGAGGGCGAACTCCGCGGGCGTGGCAGCGCCGCGCGCGGCGGCGTTCTCGCTCTGGAGCGTCGTGAAGTAGTTCAGCACGTTGAAGACGCCGACCTGGAGGTCGCCGCCGACGACCGGCGCCGTCTCGGGGCGCGGGTTGAGCGTCTCGAAGGTCGGCTTGACCGAGGCCGGGCTCGCGCTGTCGATCGGAGTCGAGGGCTGCAGGCGCCAGGCGTTGAACCCGTAGCTCAGCACGTACGGCGTCTTGGGCAGGATGACCCGATCGCCGTTGCGGACGATCACGTCCTTCGTGAGGTACGGCTGCTCGGCAGGGTGACCGGCGGAGGTGACCGCACTGCCCCAGCCGTCGTCGAGGATCAGCAGGCGGTCGCGGTTGGCGGCGGCCTGCGCGTTCGCGCTGTCGCCGGCGTCGAGCTGCTCGGTGCTCTTGACCGGAAGGGCGTCGCCCGCGGCCATCCACAGCGAACCGAAGTTGTACGCCTCGTGCGTGCTCGAGAGCAGGTACGAGCCGGTCGGTGCGACGAGCATGCTCTCGAGCGGTTCGCGGGCCGAGCCGACGGTCGAGGCGGGGAGCTCGGCCGCGTCGGGGACCCCGACCGCTGCCGTCACGACCTCGGCGCCGCCGGCGCTCGTCGTGATCTGCGTGAGGCCGAAGTACTCGCTCACGGTGCCGGTGACGCGCACGAGGTCGCCGATCGCACCGACCGCGGGCATCTGGAAGACGAAGAGCCCGTCGGAGACGCCGGGCGTGGTGTCGGCGCCGGGGGTCTGGATCGTCACGCCGTTGTAGCCGCCCGTGCGGTGATCGGCGGTGATGACGCCCTCGACCGTGACGGTCTTGCCGACGAGCGGGCTCGCCGCGCCGTCGCCCTGGACCTCGGCGATCGTCGCAGTGTCGGGGTCGGGCTCGGGGTCGACCGGCCCGGCGCCCGAGTTCGTCGGGGTCGGGGTCGAGCTGAAGCTGAAGTCCTTCGAGTTGTCGTCGGTGTCGGCGCCGTTGCTCCGAGCGATGGCTCCGGGGACCTCGTTGCCGGGAGTTGTGACCCCGTCGCCGTACAGTGCGGCCTTCGTCTCGAAGTTCAGCGAGGTGCCGAACCCGACGTAGTCGGCGACCTGCGGATTGTTCACGACCGAGCCGTTGCCGGGGTTGATCGCCGACGCCGTCTTCGCGAGGAAGAGCGACCCATTCGTGCCGCTCGGGTTGAGGGAGACTGACGCGTCGACCGTCGGAAGCGCGGCACCGACGTTGCCGTTGTTGTTGCCGGGCATCCCGATGAGGAAGTACCCGCCGGCCTTGATCGTGCCGCTCAGCGCACCGACCCCGCTGGCTGCACCGGTGCTCGTCGCCGAACGGTACTGGAGCGACCAGCCCGACAGCGAGACGTCGGCGCCGGTCGGGTTGAACAGTTCGACGAACTTGCCCGAGTACGGCTGGAAGTTGCTGCCCCCGCGGGTGTACACCTCGTTGATCACGACCCCGGTGCCGTCGACCGCGGCGAACGCGGGCGCGGCGCCGAGCGTGCCGGCGACGAGCGCGCCCGCGGCGGCGGCGGCCACCCCGAGCAGGCTGCTTCTTGTGCGACGTTGCATGACTCTCCTCATCGAACGACCACTTGCCGCCTCGCGATCGCGCCGAGCGCGCGCCCGTGCGGCAGGACGAATGTTCCGTAGCCTATGGCCGCGCTGTGACACTGCCAAGGGGTTTCCATCGCCCGCTCGCCCTGATTTCACGCGGAATTCACGCGTCCCGCTCAGATGAGCACGCACCCCCTTCTGGCCCGCGCGAATGAGCGTGATCCGCCCTCCGCCCGCACCCGATACGCTGTTCCGACCATGCTGACCGCCGTGCTCTCGCTCACCGGGGCGTTCGTGTTCGGTGCGGCCGACTTCCTCGGCGGGCTCGCGGCCAAACGCATCGGCGCCGTCCTCTCGACCGCCGTCGCCGCACTCGCGGGCGTCGCCGCCCTCGCCGTGCTCACCCCGCTCGTCGGCGGCGTCTGGAGCCCGGCCGATCTTTGGTGGGGCGCCGCCGCCGGTGCGGTCGGCGCGGTCGCCATCGGACTGCTCTACGCGTGCCTCGCGATCGGCCCGATGTCGATCCTCTCGCCGCTCACCGCCGTCGTCTCGGCGATCGTGCCGATGGTGTGGGGCCTCGCGACGGGCGAGGTGCTCGGCCCGCTCGCGCCGTGGGCGCTCGGACTCGCCCTCGTCGCCGTCGTGCTCGTCGGGTTCGTGCCCGAGAAGGGCGCGGTCCGCCCGAGCCTCGCGGGCATCGTGATGGGCGTCGGCTCGGGCACCGCGATCGGCGCGTTCTTCATCATCATCGACCAGACCTCCGACGAGAGCGGGCTCGCGCCGCTGCTCGTGAACAGCATCGTCACCGCGGTGGTCATGTTCGCGGTCGCCGGCGGGCTCGCGCTGCGTGCCCGTTCGCTGCGCGAGCGGATGCCGCGTGCCGACGCCGAACCGGTCGACGCCGCCGCACGGGGCCGCGCCCGTGGCATCCGACTCGCCCTCGCCGGCGGCGTCGTGAACGCGGCGGCGAACACGCTGCTCCTCCTCGGCATCCGCGCCGGCGACCTCGCCGTCGCGGCCGTGCTCGGGGCGATGTACCCGGCCGGCACGATCCTGCTCGCGGCGATCGTGCTGAAGGAGCGGATCGCGCCCGTGCAGTGGGCCGGGCTGGTGCTCGCCCTCGCTGCGGCGGCGATGCTCGCACTCTCCTGACCTCGAGCCGCACCCGACACCACGACGGCCCCGGGCTCGCGCCCGGGGCCGTCGTGGTCGGGGTCAGCCGATGTTCAGCGTGAACGAGCTCGTCGTGCCCGTGCTCGGAACGACGACGGCGAACCGCTGCACGCCCGAGAGCCCCGCGGGAACCTGGAACTCGACCGTCGCCTTGCCGATCTCGTCGACCGTCGGCGTGTAAGCCCGGTCGACCGGCGAGGTGTCGAGCACGGTGGCGCCGTGCCGGACCTCGACGGTGCCCGCGGCCGGCTCGGTGCGGCTGAAGTCGAGCGACGACAGGTTCACCGTCACCGTCTCGCCGGGCGCGTAGGTGCCGTCGCCGACGACCGCCACGCCGACCGCACGCTGCGCCGGGTCGGGCGTGATCGTCTTGGCCGGGGCCGCGGCGAAGTAGTCGACCATCGCGGCGAGGTCGACCTTGCCGCTGTCGGCCTTCTCCGTGCCCAGCGTGAGGGCGGTGAAGTTGTCGCCGCCCGCCGCCAGGAACGCGTTCGCCCCGATCGTGTAGGTCGCGCCCAGGTCGATCGGCTGCCCGCCGAGGAACATCTCGGTGATGCGGTTGCCCGGCGTTCCCAGCGGGTTGTAGGTGTAGGTGAACTCCTTGTTGACGCCGAGTTTCAGGAACGGACGCGAGGCGCCCGCGGGCTGCCACTGCTGCTCGAGCACCTGCTTCACCTCGGAGCCCTTGAGCTTGAGGGTCACCAGGGTGTTCGCGAAGGGCTGCACGTCGGCGGCCTCGCGGTAGGTCACCGATCCGCTCGCCAGGTCGGCCCGCAGGCCGCCCGGGTTCATGAACGCGATCTGCACCCCGCGCGGCTGGTCGGAGTTGAGCGACCAGAGCTGCACGTCGGCCACGAGGTTGCCGAGCGTCGACTCGCCGCCACGGTTCTCGGGGAACGACGGCGCACCGACGGGGTTCGCCGCCACAGCACGACCGAAGTCGGCGGTCGCGGTGCCGAGCTCGACGCTGCCGAGCACGTTGGCCACGGCCACGGCCTCGTCGACGATCGGCTTGACGGCCGGGTCGTCGGCGTAGAGCGCCGTGGTGCCGTCCATGAGGGTGCGGATCTCGTTCTTCATCGTGAACGACTTCGACTTCTTGTCGTACGTGATGTCCATGACCGAGAAGCGCTCGCCGTACTGCCCGCTCGAGATCACCGGTCGCCCGTCGATCACGTGGTTGTAGGCGAGGTGGGTGTGACCCGAGACGATCGCGTCGACGTTGTCGTTCGCGCCGAGCACGATCTTGCCGAAGCGCGAGGCGGGGTCGGTCGCGGACGCGAGCGACGTGGTCGCGGCGCCCTCGTGCACGAGCAGCACCACGATGTCGGCCTCGCCGTTCTCCTGCTTGCCGTCGCTGAGCTGGTCGGCGACGCGATTGACCGCGATGGTCGGCTCCTCGATGACGAGGCCCTCGATGCCCGCGGGGCTCACGAGCGACGGGAGCTCGTCCGTCACCGCGCCGATGAAGCCGATCGTCACACCCTGGTAGGTCTGGGTGTAGTACTCGGGCAGCGCGGCGGAGCCGTCGGCGTTGCGCACGTTGGCGCCCAGGTACTCCCAGAGCGCGAGCGGCATCACCCGGTCGGTGAGGTCGGCGAAGCCCTGGTCGAACTCGTGGTTGCCGACGGCGCTCACGTCGAGGCCGGCGGCGTTCAGCGCCTCGATCGTCGGCGTGTCCTGCTGGATGAAGGACGTGAACGTCGACGCGCCGATCATGTCGCCTGCGGCGGCGAAGATCGTGTTCGGGTTGCCCGCTCGGATCTGCTTGACCGCGGTCGAGAGTGCGGCGATGCCGCCGGACGGCGTGGCCTGCTCGATGCGCCCGTGGAAGTCGTTCACCGTGACGAGGTCGATGTCGACCGTGCCGGGCAGCTGCTGGGTTCCGACGCCCACGACGATCGGGTCGTGGTCGCTCGATCGGTAGGGCGTGCCCGCCTCGGCGGCCGTGCCCCAGTACTCGCGCTGCGACCACTCGGGCGAGTTGATCGTCCAGACGCCGGCGCCGGTGACCCGGTCGGCGGCCGCGGGCGACGCGATCACGTGGTCGAGCGAGCCGAGCTCGCCGTCGAACGTGTACGTGTACTGCCCGCGCGCGGAGGTGAAGAGCAGGTCGCTCCAGCCGGCGTCGGTGAAGACCTTGATCGGGGCCTCCTTGGCGTACGAGTTGAAGTCGCCGACGAGGTACACCGCGTTCTTGCGGCCCTCTGAGAGCGTGTTCGCGAACGCCAGGAGCGACTGCGCCTGCTCGACGCGCTCGCCGTTGTACGGGTCCTGTCCGGTCTCGGGCGTCGGGTCGGCCGGGTTGTTCGACTTCGACTTGAAGTGGTTCGCGACGACCGTCACGAACGACTTGCCGTACTTGAACGTCTGCGCGATCGGCTCGCGCGCGATGTCCCACACGGTCTCGTCGATGACCGTCTTGGCCTCGCCCGACGGCTTCACGACGTCGCGCTTGTAGATGATCGCGTTCGTGATCACGTCGGTGATCGCCGCGTCCTTCAGCGCGTCGGGGGTGCGCACGTAGTCCCACACCCGCGAGCCCGCGGCGGTGTTCAGGCCGGCCACCAGGTCGGCGAGCGCCTCGTCGGCCTTCTCGCCGAGCTTGACCGAGTTCTCGATCTCCTGGAGGGCGACGACGTCGGCGTCGAGGCCGTTGATGGCCGTGACGATCTTCGACTTCTGGATCGCGAACTCCGCAGCCGTCGTGGCGCCGCGCGCCTCTGGGTTCTGCGTCGTGAGGGTCGTGAAGTAGTTGAGCACGTTGAACGCCGCGACCGTGATGTCGCCGCCGACGGCGGGCGCCGTGGCGGGGCGCGGGTTGCCCGCGGTGAATGTCGGCTTGGACGCCGCAGGGCTCGCGTCGTTCAGCGGTGTGGGCGGTTGCACGCGCCACTGGTTGAACTCGAAGCTCAGCACGCCGCCGCCGGCGGGGAAGTTCACGGTGTCGCCGTTGCGCACGACCGTGTTCTTCGTGAGGTACGGCTGGTCCCCGGGGTGCGCCGCGTTGTCGACGCGGATGCTGTAGCCGTCGTCGAGGAGGAGCCGCGCGTTGTTGTTCGCCGTGGTGACGCCGTTCGCGGTCGTCGAGCCCGGCGCGCCGGTCTCGAACGCCTCGACGGGCATGGCGCTGCCGGCGCTCGTCCAGATCTCGCCGAAGTTCTGCGCGTTGTGCGTGGAGACGAGCCGGTACGTGCCCGTCGGTCGCACGAGCATGCCCTCGAACGCCTCGCGCGCACTGCCGAGCACGGTCGCGGCGAGTGCGGTCGGGGCCGGCGAGCCGACTCCGAGCTGCACGACCTCGACAGACGCCCCCGCGCCCGAGGCGTTGATCCGAGTGACCGTGCCCTGTTCCTGCACCAGCCCGCTCACGCGCACCAGGTCGCCGATCGCGAAGGCGGGCGTGGACGCGGCGCCGACCGACACGAAGATGCCGTCGGATGCGCCCGGCGTGGTGTCGGGACCGGGGGTCTGGAGGTAGAAGCCCGCGTAGCCGCCGACGCGGTGGTCCGCGGTCACGACGCCCTCGACGGTCACGGGCGTGTTGACGACCGGCGAGGCCGAGCCGGTGCCCTGCACCTGGGCGATGGTGTGGGTCACGGGTACGGCGTGCGCCGGCGCGGCGCCCAGGAGCGACAGGCCGACGGCCGACGCCGTGGCGAGTGCGGCGACCGCGACGACGCGACGGGGCGCCCTCCGGACGGCATCGGCGCGAGCGGGTTCTGCGCCGGGGGAACGTTGCTTCATTGCATGATCTCCTCTGCATGACGATGCCGGAGTTCGCGATGCTCGCTTCGGCGTTCGCGTTCGCCGCCGTCGGGTATCGGGCAGACGATGAGAGCAGCATAGGCTCGCGTCACCGGGAGCGGAAGGGGCTGGCGCCGACTCCGCGCCCGCCTGAGGGTCTCGATACGCTTCGCTCCTCGACCGCCGGAGAGGACTACAGCCGCACGACCTCCGTCACGCGCACGACCGCCGCGCCCTCCTCGGCCGAGGCCTCGAGGTCGACCTCGGCGCGGATGCGCCAGTCGTGATCCCCGGCGGGGTCGTCGATCGTCTGCTCGACCCGCCAGATCCCGCTCGCGGCATCCGACTCGTCGATGGCGACGAGCCGCGGCGAGCGCGCCGCCGGCCCCGTGCCGATCTCGTCGTGCTCGTCGTAGTAGCGGTCGAGCACGCCGGGCCAGCCGACCTCGGGGTCGAGCTCGGCGAGCTCCTCGTCGCGTTCGAGCGCGGCGAGCTGGACCCGTCGGAACAGCTCGTTGCGCACGAGCACCGTGAACGCGCGGCGGTTCGTGACGACCGAGGGCGGCGCGGGCGGCACGACCGGCTGCCCGTCCTCGGGGAGGTGCTTCGACGGGTCGATGAGTTCAGCCCACTCGTCGACGAGGCTCGAGTCGACCTGCCGCACGAGCTCGCCGAGCCACTCGATCACATCGAGCAGCTCCTCGTCCTTCGCATCGTCGGGCACCGTCTGCCGGATCGCGCGGAACGCGTCGGAGAGGTAGCGCAGCACGAGCCCTTCGCTGCGGGCGAGCTGGTACTGCGAGACGTATTCTCCGAACGACATGCTGCGCTCGAACATGTCGCGCACGACCGACTTCGGCGAGAGCGCGAAGTCGCGCACCCACGGCTGGCTCGACGCGAAGGTCTCGAACGCCTGGTGCAGCAGTTCGTCGAGCGGCTTCGGCCAGGTGACCTCCTCGAGCAGTTCCATGCGCTGCTCGTACTCGATCCCCTCCTGCTTCATCGCGGCGACCGCCTCGCCGCGGGCCTTGAACTGCTGCTGCGAGAGGATCGGACGCGGGTCGTCGAGGGTCGACTCGATGATCGAGACGACGTCGAGGGCGTAGTGCCCCGTCGCGATCCCGGTGCCGGGGGCGGCGTCGGGGTCGAGCAGGTCGATCGCGGCGAGCGCGAACGGCGAGAGCGGCTGGTTGAGGGCGAAGTTCGGCTGCAGGTCCACGGTGAGGTGCAGTTCGACGCCGAGGGGATGCCCCGTGGCATCCGCCGAGGGGGCGATGACGACGACCTCCGCGTCGCGCAAGGTGCGCAGGATCTCGAGCGCGCGCCGTGCGAGCTCGAACCGCCGCGACCGGCTCTCGTGGTTGTCGAAGACGAGGGCGCGGATGTCGCCGACGACGTCGCCGCCCCGCGCGATCACGTTGATGAGCATGGCCGCGGTGAGCTTCAGGTGCGGGGTGAGCGCCTCGGGCACCGCCACGATGAGCCGTTCGAAGCTCGTCTCGCTCCACGTCACGAAGCCGGCCGGCGCCTTCTTGCGCACCACCTTCTTGAGCTTCTTCGGGTCGTCGCCCGCCTTGCGCAGGGCCGTCTCGTTCTCGATCTCGTGCTCGGGCGCGAGCACGACGACGGTGCCGGCGGTGTCGTAGCCCGCGCGCCCCGCGCGCCCCGCGATCTGGTGGAACTCGCGGGCGCTGAGCTGGCGCATCCGCTGTCCGTCGAACTTCGAGAGCGCGGTGATCAGCACCGAGCGGATGGGCACGTTGATGCCGACGCCGAGGGTGTCGGTGCCGCAGATGACCCGGAGCAGACCCCGCTGGGCGAGGGTCTCGACGAGTCGGCGGTAGCGCGGGAGCATCCCGGCGTGGTGCACGCCGATCCCGGCACGCACGAGCCGCGACAGCGTCTTGCCGAACGCCGTCGTGAAGCGGAACCCGCCGATCGCCTCGGCGATCTCGTCGCGCTGCTCGCGCGTGACGACCCGGATCGAGGAGAGCGCCTGCGCCCGCTCCATCGCGGCCGCCTGCGAGAAGTGCACGATGTAGATCGGCGCCTGCCGGGTCTCGAGGAGCTCCTCGACCGTCTCCTGGACGGCGGTCTTCGCGTACGAGAAGTGCAGCGGGACCGGCCGCTCGACGCCCGTGACCTGCGCGGTCTGCCTGCCGGTGCGGCGCGAGAGGTCGGCGGCGATGTCGTCGACGTCGCCGAGCGTCGCCGACATGAGGATGAACTGCACCTTCGGCAGGGTGATGAGCGGCACCTGCCAGGCCCAGCCGCGGTCGGCGTCGCCGTAGAAGTGGAACTCGTCCATGACGACCTGGTCGACGTCGGAGTCGGCGCCGTGCCGCAGCGCGAGGTTCGCGAGGATCTCGGCAGTGCAGCAGATGATCGGCGCATCGGAGTTCACCGAGCTGTCGCCCGTCACCATGCCGACGTTCGACGCCCCGAAGATCTCGACGAGCTGGAAGAACTTCTCGCTCACGAGCGCCTTGATCGGCGCCGTGTAGTAGGTGCGCCCGCCGCGGGCGACGCACGTCGCGTGCGCGGCGACCGCGACGAGCGACTTGCCCGTGCCCGTCGGCGTCGACAGGATCACGTTCGCACCCGACACGATCTCGATGACCGCCTCGTCCTGCGCGGGGTAGAGCGAGAGGCCGCGGTCGCCCGCCCAGTCGACGAAGGCGTCGTACATCGCATCGGCGTCGTACGGACGGGGCACGCGGTCGAGCAGGGGCTGGGTCACCCGTCGAGTCTGTCACGGGCGCGCCGCCGAGCCGTCGCCGCCGCGGTCAGTCGTTCGGGGCGAACGCCGGCGTCAGCCGCCCGAGGCGTCGCTCGGTCGCGGGGTCGAGCGCGCCCGTCGCGGCTGCGGCGACGCCCGCCGCGTCGGATGCCCCATCGGATGCCTCGGCGCCGATGATCTCGACGCCCGCGCCGCCCGCCGACGACCAGACGATCCGGCCGTGCTCGAAGCGCGCCGACTGCACGCCGTCGTCGTCGATCGTCGTGTCGTCGACCGGCATGCCGAGCGCCCCGCGTTCCCAGCCGAGCAGAGCCCAGATGTCGCGCACCATGCCGCGCACGACGATCGAGCCGAGCTCAGGGGTCCAGTAGAGCGAACCGCCCTCGAAGTGCGCGTGACCGCCCGGGCGTTCTGTTCCGTCGGGCCGGCGGACGGGACCGGAGTCGGTCGTCGGAAACCCGAGCACCGAGGCTTCGGCGCCGAGCGACGCCCAACGCGCTGCGACGGGGCCGTGCACCTCGTGCGCGCCGGTGCGGCTCGACCAGCACACGTCCCCGGCGGTGAAGCGACGACGGTACTGCTGGCCGTCGCCGAGCCGGTCATGGCGGCCCAGTGCGTCGCCGAGCCAGTCGTGCTCGATCCGCTTCGCCCCGATCGCCGCGACGGCGACGAGGAAGAGATCGGCTGGTGGCGGCGCATCGCTCGGCGCACGTTCGGCCCGCAGCGGCGCGCTCATCCATTCGGCCATGGCCGATCCTCTCGTTCGCTCGGGCTTCGTGCGCGAACCGGGATCGTGCCCGGTGGAACAGGGAAGCCGGCCGCGCCTCGTATTCGGGTACGAGACGCTGGCCGGCCTGGGATCACCGGGAGTCCGCGCTGACAGTTCCCCCTGCGGTGCGCGGCGGTGATCGTTGACCACGATACGGAGAGCCGGGTGCCTGGTAGGGATCAGGGTTAACCCTGAACTTCGCCGCCGCTCTCCCGCCGCGGCCGAACCGTCGGCCGCCACACCTCCCCCGGTCGACCGCCGGTGACGAGCTCGACGGCCGCCTCGGCGAGCCGGAACGGCACGAGCGCCGCGAGCTGCAGCAGCACGAGCGGACCGAACAGGGCGAGCGAGAAGGTGAGCGTCGCGACGAGTCCGGCGAGCCGCCCGTGCACGAGCGAGAGCACGGCGACCGCCGGCCAGACGAGCAGCCACAACGGGTTCGCGAACGCGGCGACCACGGCCGCGAGCAGCACGAGCGCACCGAGCACCGACTGCACGACGAGGGCCCACCCCCGCGCTCCCCCGAACTCGCGCTCGCGGTCGGCCGACACCCAGGCCCACATCAACTGCGCACGCAGCAGCGGCACCCCCTGCTCGCGGAGCGCGGTGCGGAACACCCGGTCGTCGTCGCGCCGCTGCGCGAGCGCCGCCCGTCGGTCGCCGAGCGCCGCCGCCGCCCGCGATCGGGCGTCGTGCAGCACGGCCGGCGCCGACTGGCGCCCGTAGCTCGCGATCATGCCCCAGAGCGGCGTCGGCACCGAGGCGAGATCGGTCGCGGCCCCGGCGAACGGGTCGGATGCCTCGCCGCGGGCCGGGACCCGGAAGCGTCGGCCCGTCTCGGGGTCGAGGTACACGAGCGCCGCGGTCAGCTCGAAGCTCGCGGCATCCGTCGGGCGCTGCGCGAGGCCGAGCTCGGCGAGCGGTTCGCCCTCGTCGGTGAGGAAGGGCACATCGACCTCCTTGGCTCGCGACCATCATGCCGCGAGCCGGCGACGTCAGCCGAGCAGCAACGCCAGGCCGAGCAGGACCGGCAGGCAGCCGACGGTCGTGATGAACACGGTGTCGCGCGCGACGATCTCCGCCGTCTCGTAGCGCTGGGCGTAGTTGAAGACGTTCTGCGCCGTCGGCAGGGCGGCGAGCACCGTGACGGCGTAGAGGGCGGTCTCGTCGAGCCCGAACACGAAGCGGCCGAGCAGGTACGCCGTCGCCGGCATCACGACGAGCTTCAGCAGCGAGGCGAGCAGCACGTCGCGGCGGCCGGTGCCCGCGGCGAGCAGCCGCTGCCCTGTCAGCGAGAGCCCGAACGAGATGAGCATGAGCGGGACGGCCGCGTGCCCGAGCAGTTCGATCGGCTCGAGCACGACGGGCGGCAGCTCGACGCCCGACACCGCGACCGCGACGCCCAGGAGCGAGCCGACGATGATCGGGTTCGTGAGGGTGCCCCGCACGATCTGCCAGACGGAGGTGCGCCCCTCCACCCGGGCGCCGAGGATCGCGAGGGCGACCGGGGCGAACAGCAGCAGTTGCAGGAGCACGATCGGCGCCGAGTAGGCGGCGTCGCCGAGCATGTACACGGCGATCGGGATGCCGAAGTTGTTGCCGTTGACGTAGCCCGAGGCGAGCGAGCCGACGACGGTGCGGGCGAGGTCGCGGCGCCAGACGAGCATCGAGACGAGCGCGAACACGAGCATCATCGCGACCGCGGCGAGCGCGGAGACCGGCAGCAGGGCCGAGAACAGCGCACCGACGTCGGCAGTCGCGAGCACGGAGAAGAGGAGGAACGGGGCGAGCACGCTGAAGTTCAGCCGGGCGAGGATGGGGCGCGCCTCAGGCCCCACGACACCGGTGCGGCCGGCGAGCCAGCCGACGAACACGGCGAGCGCGATCACCGCGAATCCCGTGAGCACCGATTCCATCGCCCCGAGCCTAGCCGCGACGCGACGGCGGGCCCGGCGCGCCGAGGCGGCCGAGGCTGGCCACGCGCCGTGCGCCCGACCTAGGCTCGGGGTGGCGGGACGATCGAACGGGGTGGGGACGATGGCCGGAGCTGACGGACGAGCGGTGCGAGGATCGGGCGACGACCAGGAGCCGTCCGCCCACGGGGCTCGGGGCTCGGTGCCGCTCGAACTCGTGGACCGCTGGTGGCGGGCCGCGAACTACCTGAGCGTCGGGCAGATCTACCTGAAGCGCAACCCGCTGCTCGACGAGCCGCTCGACCGCGACGACATCAAGCCGCGACTGCTCGGGCACTGGGGCACCTCCCCCGGGCTCAACCTCGTCTACGCGCACCTCAACCGGGCGATCGTCGAGCGGGGCACCCCGACGCTCTACGTGTGCGGCCCCGGCCACGGCGGCCCCGCGATGGTCGCGAACACCTGGCTCGACGGCACCTACTCCGAGCTGTTCCCGCAGGTCACGACCGACCGCGAGGGCATGGCCGGGCTCTTCCGGCAGTTCTCGTTCCCGGGCGGCATCCCCTCGCACGCGGCGCCCGAGACGCCCGGCTCGATCAACGAGGGCGGTGAGCTCGGGTACTCGCTCATGCACGCCTACGGCGCGGCGCTCGACAACCCCGGCCTCGTCGTCGCCTGCGTCATCGGCGACGGCGAAGCCGAGACGGGGCCGCTCGCCGCGAGCTGGCGCGGCCATGCGTTCCTCGATCCCGAGACCGACGGCGCGGTGCTGCCGATCCTGCACCTGAACGGCTACAAGATCGCGAACCCGACCCTGCTCGCCCGCATCCCCGAGTCCGAGCTCGTCGAGTTCCTGCGCGGCCACGGCTACGAGCCGCTGCTCGTCACGGGCGGCTTCGACGGCGAGGACCCGATGGCGGTGCACGCGCGCATGGCCGACGCGATCGACGTCGCATACGACCGCATCGCCGCGATCAGGGCGGATGCCTCGGCCGGCGCCTTCGCCGATCGTGCGGCCCGGTGGCCCGCGATCGTGCTGCGCACCCCGAAGGGCTGGACGGGGCCGCGCGTCGTCGACGGCGTGCAGGTGGAGGGCACGTTCCACGCCCACCAGGTTCCGCTCGCGGGTGTGCGCGAGAACCCCGAGCACCTCGCGATGCTCGACGACTGGCTGCGCTCCTACCGGCCCGAGGAGCTCTTCGACGATGGCGGGCGCCCCGTGGCCGAGCTCGACGCGCTGCGACCGTCCGGCGAGCTGCGGATGAGCGCGAGCCCGCACGCGAACGGCGGCATCGTGCGCCCGATCGGGCTGCCGCCGACCCGGCCCCACGCGCTCGACGTGCCGGCGGGCGGGCGCGGCTCGACCGGCGAGGCGACGCGCGTGTTCGGCGCGTGGCTCGCCGACGTCATGCGCGAGAACCCCGACTCGTTCCGGCTGTTCGGCCCCGACGAGGTGCTGTCGAACCGGCTCGGCGCGGTGTTCGAAATGACCGATCGTGTGTGGGCCGAGGCGCTGCATCCGCTCGACGAGCACCTCGCCCGGCGCGGCCGGGTCATCGAGGCGCTCAGTGAGCATCTCATGCAGGGCATGCTCGAGGGGTACCTGCTCACGGGCCGGCACGGACTGATCACGAGCTACGAGGCCTTCGTCCACATCGTCGACTCGATGTTCAACCAGCACGCCAAGTGGCTCGAATCGGCCCGCGAGGTGCCGTGGCGCGAAGACGTCGCGAGCCTCACGTACCTGCTCTCGTCGCACGTGTGGCGGCAGGACCACAACGGCTTCTCGCACCAGGACCCGGGCTTCCTGAACGTCGTCGTCAACAAGCAGGCCGAGATCGTGCGGGTGTCGCTGCCGCCCGACGCGAACACCCTCCTCGCGACGATGCGGCACGCGTTCGGCACGCGCAACCGCGTCAACGTCGTCGTCGCGGGCAAGCAGCCGCAGCAGCAGTGGCTCTCCCCCGACGAGGCCGACGCCCACGTCGCCGCAGGGCTCGGGGTGTGGTCCTGGGCGGGCAACGAGCCCGGGTTCGACCCGGCCGACCCCGAGGCATCCGAACCCGATGTGGTGCTCGCGTGCGCGGGCGACGTGCCGACCGTCGAGGCGATCGCCGCGGCGCAGCTGCTGCGCGAGCGGCTGCCCGATCTGCGCGTGCGCCTCGTCAACGTCGTCGACCTGATGCGGCTGCAGGACCGCTCGCGGCACCCGCACGGGCTGACCGACGAGCAGTTCGACCGGGTGTTCACCCGATCGAGGCCGGTGATCTTCGCGTTCCACGGCTACCCGTCGCTCATCCACCAGCTCACCTACCGTCGCACCAACCACGCGAACCTGCACGTGCGCGGCTTCGCCGAGCGCGGCACGACGACGACGCCGTTCGACATGTTGCACCTCAACGAGCTCGACCGGTACCGCCTCGCACTCGACGTCGTGCGCCGGGTGCCCGGCCTCGCGGAGCGCCCGGGATCGGAATCGCTCGCAGAGGAGTGGCAGGCCGCCCGCGACTCGGCGCGCGCGTACGCCTACGAGCACGGCGAGGACCCCGCGTGGATCACCGACTGGCGGTTCGAGGCGCGGCGCGACGCCTGAGGGTCGCCCGGCGCGGGACGGCACATCGGCAGGATGTCCTGCCTCGATGACCGGATTCCGCCATGGGTAAGGATTCCTTACTGCTACTTTCGACAGATGCCGACCGTCTCCTCCGCCCGCTGGGCGCTCATGGCCCAGTTCGCCCTGTTCGGCCTCATCCAGGTCTCGTGGATGAGTCGGATGCCGTCGATCCGCGACGCCCTCGAGCTCACCTCGCTGCAGCTCGGCTCACTGCTCATCATCGGCGGTCTCGGCTCGCTCATCGGCGCGCTCACGGTCGGTGCGATCATCGCTCGATTCGGCAGCCGCAACGTGCTCATCGCGGGCATCGTGGGCAACGTCGTCGGCTTCGGCCTGGATGCCACGGGGCTGCTCGGCTTCGGACTCGGATTCTTCATCGCCGGCATGGCGGTCAACGGCGTGTGCGGCGCGCTCGTGAACGTGCCGATCAACATCAACGCGGCCGCCGTCGAGCAGCGCCTCGGCAAGGCCGTGCTGCCGCAGTTCCACGCGGCCTTCTCGATCGGCGCCGCGCTCGGAGCGCTCGTCGCGGCGGGCTTCGCGTTCGCCGGGGCCCACGTCGCGATGCAGATCCTCGTCGTCACCGCGGTCGTGACCCTGCTGCGCGCACTGCTCGTCGCGCCGGCGACGACGCTCACCTCGCAGGCACCGGTCACCACGGCCACGGGATCGGTCGACGCGCTCTCGACGCGCGAGCGCAACCGGAGCGCCGTGCGCTCGGCGCTGGGCGCGTGGCTCGAACCCCGTACGCTGCTGCTCGGCGTGGTGCTGCTCGCCGCCTCGCTCGCGGAAGGAGCGGCAACCACGTGGATCTCGCTCGCGGTCGTCGACGGCTTCGCCGCCGCGGAGGCGACGGGAGCGATGGCGTACGGCACCTTCGTCGGAGCGATGACGGTGTTCCGATTCATCGGCACCGGGCTCATCGACCGATTCGGGCGCGTCACGGTGCTGCGCGCCTCCGGCCTCTCCTCGCTCGCCGGCCTCCTGCTCTTCGTCTTCGGCCCCGACCTCGCTGTGGCCTGGATCGGCCTCGTGCTCTGGGGCTGCGGCACCGCGCTCGGCAACCCGATCGCGATCTCCGCGGCCTCCGACGACCCCGCACGCGCCGGCCAGCGCGTCTCGGTCGTGACCTCGTTCTCGACGATCTCCTCCCTCGCCGCGCCGCCGCTGTTCGGGCTGCTCGCCGACGAGGTCGGGGCCCGCTCGGCGCTGCTCGTGGTGGGCGCCGTCATCATCCTGAGCCTCGCCGTCGCCGGGCAGGCGCGGCGGCGGCCGACCCCCGGCGAGACGACGCCGGCGACGCCGACCGCGCCGACCGCCGTCGTCGACGCCTGACGCGCAGGCCGCCGACCCTGGCGCCCGGCGGGTGCGCACTGGATCGACACCCGACCCGGTCCCGATGTCGGTGTCGGTGGTGCCCGGGAGGATGGCCGGATGGCGACGACGAAGTTCGATCCGAAACGTGAGATCCCGAGCTACACCGCCGCGCACGGCCGCTTCGACCTCGTCGAGGTGCCGCCGTTGCGCTACGCGATGGTCGACGGCGAGGGCGATCCCAACACGGTGCCCGAGTACGCCGCTGCGGTCGAGGCGCTCTACGCGGTCTCGTATGCGGCGAAGTTCCAGAGCAAGCGGGAGCTCGAGCTCGACTACGTCGTCGGCCCGCTCGAGGGGCTGTGGAGCGCGGACGACCCGTCGACCTTCGTGACCCGCGAGAAGTCGGCCTGGAGCTGGACGATGATGATCTGGCAACCCGACTGGCTGACTCCCGAGGTGCAGGAGGCCGCGATCGCCAAGGCGCTCGCGAAGGCCCCGGCCGTCGCGCGGCTGCGATTCGAGACGCTCGACGAGGGGCTCTGCGTGCAGACCCTGCACCGCGGCGCCTACGACGACGAGGGCCCGACGCTCGCGCGCCTGCACGACGAGTTCATGCCCGCCGAAGGCCTGCGCTTCGACGGACGGCACCACGAGGTCTACTTCGGCGACCCGCGGCGCTCTGCGCCTGAGAAGCTCCGGACGATCCTGCGGCAGCCGGTCGCGCGGGTCTGAACGCGACTTCACGCCCGCAGCTCGCTCGCTCAGTACTCCTGTTCGGCGCCGAATCGCTGTCGCGCCTCGACCGGGATGAGCGGCCGCTCGGCGCGGGCCTTGATCTGCTGCACCGACCAGGTGTTGCCGTCTGGGTCGGCGAAGCCGAAGAAGGTGCCGCCGTCGCGCGGGTCGATCACCTGGATCGGGCTCGCGTCGACGCCGCGCTCGACGAGCTCGGCACGAGCAGCCTCGGCGTCGGCGACGACGAGCTGCACGCCCTTCAGCGAGCCGGGCGCCATCTCCTGCTGCGAGGGCAGCGAGCCGATCACGATCGAGCAGCCCGAACCGCGCGGGGTCAGCTGCGCGATCTCCAGGTGCTCGGTCACGGTGTGATGGTCGAGGTCGAACCCGACGCGATCGCGGTAGAACTCGATCGACCGCTCGATGTCGCTGACGGGCAGGATGACCACTTCCAGGGTCCAGTCCATGATGCGCTCCGTTTCTTGTCGGTGCTTCGGTCGGTCCGGGTCGCCCACGAGCGGACGCAGGCGGCCCGGAGGTGGTGAAGTCAGCCGACGAGGCCGTCGAGCCGGGCGTAGCCCTCGGTCAGGCCGGTCTCCATGCCGCTCGCGACCATGCCGTCGCGGGCTTCGACCGTCGGGTAGACCGAGTGGATGCGCAACTTCGAGCGGCCGTCGCCGAGGTCTTCGAAGGTCATCGACTCGATGGCCACCACGTCGGGGTAGCCCTCGAACTCGAAGGTCTGGATCGCGAGCTCGTTCTCGCGCACCGAGTGGAACGTGCCGTTGAACGCCCAGGCGTCGCCCTTCTCGTCGGTGTGCACGTAGCGGTAGCCGCCCTGCGAGACGAAGTCCCAGCGCTCGATGTCCATCTCGTAGCCGTTCGGCCCGAGCCACTGCTTGACGAGCGCGGGGTCGCGATGCGCGTTGAACAGCGCCTCGACGGGGGCTGCGAACTCGCGCTCGATCTCGATGAAGGGAAGCCCCTCGGGGGCGGTGATGGTGACGGGGTTCGTCATTGTCCTGTCTCTTTCCTGTGCGGCGCGGCCAGCCGGCCGCGCTCGGAGAGGTCGCCGACCTGGTCGGCAGTGGATGCCGCGGCGTTGGCGCCGCGGTCATCGGCGAGCAGCGCGTCGAGTGAACGGAACTGCTGCTCGTGGATCAGCCGGTAGCGGTCGATCCACGCGGTGAGTGCTTCGAGTGCGGCCGGGTCGAGGTGCACGGGTCGGCGCTGCGCGTCGCGCGTTCGCGTGACGAGCCCCGCCTGCTCGAGCACCTGGATGTGCTTCGAGACGGCCTGCTTGCTGATCTCGAACGGTTCGGCGAGTTCGTTGACCGTGGCCGACCCACGGCTGAGCCGGGCGATGATGCGACGGCGAACGGGGTCGGCGAGTGCCATGAAGGCGCGATCGAGCCGGTCGTCCGCATCGGGGTTCACGATCATCACGCCTCCTCAACCAACTCATTGATCAACTGAATGATTGATTAAAGATACCGCCGCGAACCGACCTCGTCAAGGGGTCTTGCGGCGCGGGCCGCGAGCGAGAATCATCGGCCATGACCGCACCAGGCGAAAGGAACGCATCATGGCTCGGCTGAACCCGTACATCAACTTCCTCGACAACGCCCGCGCGGCGCTGGAGTTCTACCAATCGGTGTTCGGCGGCGAGCTGACCGTCAGCACCTTCGCCGAGTACGGGCAGGCCGACGATCCCGCCGACGCCGACAAGGTCATGCACGGGCAGCTCGAGGGCGACGGCGGCATCCTGCTGATGGCGGCCGACACCCCGAGCCACATGCAGCCCGCCGCGGAGACGAGCAACATCTCGATCTCGCTCTCCGGGCCGTTCGCCGATGACGCGACCCTCCGCGGCTACTGGGAGAAGCTCTCGACGAGCGGCGCGGTGACGGTGCCGCTCGAGGTCGCGCCGTGGGGCGACGCATTCGGCATGTGCGTCGACGGATTCGGCGTCAACTGGCTCGTGAACATCGGCGGCCCCGCGCAGGGCTGATCACTCCCGCACGACGGTCGCGGAGCGGGTTCAGCCGGCGACGGGCGCCGCGATGTGCAGCGCGTCGACGACCGGCGCGAGCTCGGGCTGCGCGGCCGCCTCGGCAAGCACGCGCTCGAGCGTCTCGTCATGGATCGGGCGGGCCTGCTCGTAGAGCGCCAGGCCTGCCGGAGTGAGCTCGGTGTAGATGCCACGCCGGTCGTCGGCGCAGAGGATGCGCGTGAGCAGCGCCCGGTCCTCGAGGCGATTGACGAGCCGGGTCGTCGCGCTCGGACTGAGTGCCGCCGCGCGGGCGAGCTGCTGCATGCGCATGTGCCAGCCGTCCTGCCGGTTCAGCGCGTCGAGCACGGTGTACTCGACGACCGAGAGATCGACGGATGCCCCGAGCGCGCGCTCGAGCTCGGACTCGATCAGGCCGTGCAATGCGGCGAGCGTGCGCCACCCCTGTGCGCGCACTTCGACGGCGTCGTCGGCGATCCCCATGCTGCCTCCTCGAATTTAGTTGCTTGCGCTTTGTATTTGCGTATGCAAGTATTAACGTCGCTTGCGCAATAGAGCGCGCTTGCAACTAATTCCCTCCACTCTAGCAGGAGCTTCGCCATGCCACTCGGACTCATCGCACTCGCCATCGGCGGATTCGGCATCGGACTCACCGAGTTCGTCATCATGGGACTGCTGCCCGAGGTCGCGACCGACTTCGGCGTGAGCGAGGCGACCGCCGGCTGGCTGATCTCGGGCTACGCCCTCGCGGTGGTCGTCGGCGCGCTCGGGCTCACGGCCGCCACCATCCGTCTCCCCCGCAAGCCCGTGCTCATGGGCCTGCTCGTGCTGTTCATCGCCGGCAACGCCGTCTCGGCGCTCGCGCCGAGCTACGAACTCATGATGACCGGCCGCGTCATCGCCGCACTCTGCCACGGCGCCTTCTTCGGCATCGGCTCGGTGGTCGCGGCGAACCTCGTCGCCCCCGAGAAGGCCGCGGCCGCCATCGCGATCATGTTCACCGGGCTGACGGCCGCGAACGTGCTCGGCGTGCCGTTCGGCACCTTCATCGGCCAGCAGTTCGGCTGGCGTGCGACCTTCTGGGCGATCACCGCGATCGGCGTCGTCGCCCTGGCGGGCATCGCCGGACTCGTGCCGAGCCTGAGGTCCGCCGGACCCGCGCCGAGCCTGCGCCGCGAACTCGGAGCGTTCCGCTCAGGGCAGGTGTGGCTCTCCCTCGCCGTCACCGTGCTCGGCTTCGGCGGCATGTTCGGCGCCTTCACCTACATCGCCTTCACCCTCACCGAGGTCAGCGGCTTCGCCGCCGGCGCCGTGCCCTGGCTGCTCGTGCTGTTCGGCGCCGGGCTCGTGGTCGGCAACTGGGCCGGCGGTCGCCTCGCCGATCGCTCCATCGACGGCACCCTGCTCGCCTTCATCGCCGCCCTCGTCGTCGTGCTCGCCCTCTTCGGCTGGCTCGCCGCCGGCCCGGTCGCGACGGTCGTGCTGCTCGTGCTCATGGGTGCGTTCGGCTTCGGCACGGTGCCGGGCCTGCAGAGCCGGGTGATGCGCTTCGCCGCCGGGGCGCCGACGCTCGCCTCGGGCGCGAACATCGCGGCGTTCAACCTCGGCAATGCGCTCGGCGCGTGGGCCGGCGGCCTCACGATCGCCGCCGGCCTCGGCTTCACCTCGCCCATCTGGGTGGGCGCCGGGATCACACTCGCAGCGCTCGTCGTCATGACGATCGCCGCCGCGACCGCCCGACGAGCAACGCGAGCGGATGCCTCCGCGCCGAGCTTCCCCGCGACCTCCCCGACCCCCGTGCCCACCGCATGACCTCGGCGCACCGCGCCGCCTCCCTCCCCCGCTCGATCGACCAGGAAAGCGAATCCATGACCACCACCACCCTGCCCACCGTCACCCTCAACAACGGCGTGCAGATGCCGCAGCTCGGCTTCGGCGTCTTCCAGGTGCCCGACGCCGAGACGACCGAAGCGGTCGCCGCCGCCCTCGACGCGGGCTACCGGAGCATCGACACCGCCGCGATCTACGGCAACGAGGCGGGCGTCGGCCGCGCCCTCGCCGAGTCGGGGATCGCGCGCGACGAGCTGTTCGTCACGACGAAGGTGTGGAACTCCGAGCAGGGCTTCGACACGACCCTCCGGGCGTTCGACGCGAGCCTCGGTGAGCTCGGGCTCGACCGCCTCGACCTCTACCTGATCCACTGGCCGACGCCCGAGCGCGACCGCTTCGTCGACACCTGGCGGGCGCTCGAGCGCCTGCTCGACGAGGGGAGGGTGCGGGCCGTCGGCGTCTCGAACTTCGAGCCGGCCCACCTCGAGCGGCTCATCTCCGAGACCGGCACCGTGCCGGCCGTGAACCAGATCGAACTGCACCCCGCCCTGCAGAATCGCGCGACGGTCGCGGCGAACGCCCGCCACGGGATCGTCACCGAGGCGTGGAGCCCGCTCGCGCAGGGCGCCGTGCTCGGCGAGGCATCCGTCACCGCGATCGCCGCGCGACTCGGCGTGACGCCCGCGCAGGTCGTGCTCCGCTGGCACCTGCAGCAGGGCCGGGTCGTGATCCCGAAGTCGGTGACGCCGGCGCGGATCGCCGCGAACTTCGACGTGTTCGGCTTCGAGCTCACCGATGACGACCTCGCCGCGATCGACGCCCTCGAGCGCGACGGCCGCACGGGCCCCCACCCGGCGGAGTTCAACGCGGCCTGATCCGCCGCACGAACGACGAATGCCGCGCCGACCGCCCGAGTGGCGGCCGACGCGGCATCCGCGTGTTCGGTGGTTCAGTCGAAGAGATCGGAGAGCCAGCTCTCCTTCTTCTTCTTGCGGGCGTAGCCCTGGTCGCCGTAGCCGCGGTTGTCGTACCCACGGTTGTCGTACCCGCGGTTGTCGTACGGCTGCTGGTACTGCTGCTGCCCGTACGCGGCCTGCTGCGGCTGCGCCGGAGCCGCCGGAGCCACGGGAGCCGCCTGCGCGCCACCGAACTCGCGGCCGGCGCGCTCGACGATCTTGTCGAGTTCGCCGCGGTCGAGCCACACACCGCGACAGGTCGGGCAGTAGTCGATCTCGATGCCGCTGCGCTCGCTCATCACGAGCACGGTTCCGTCACTGGGGCACTGCATGGGGGCTCCTCCTTCGGGGCCGACCGGGGCCGGGCGGTCGATATGGTCCGATCGTAGGGAGCGAACCTTTGAAGACCCTCAGGGCAGGGAGCGCGAAAACGACGGATGCCCCGGCGCAGCCCCCGTGGAACGGGAGTGCGCCGAGGCATCCGGAGCGAAACTCTGGAGAGAACTCAGCCGATGACGGTGATGTTCTCCGCCTGCAGGCCCTTGGGGCCGCGGGCGGTCTCGAACTCGACCTTCTGGTTCTCCTCGAGCGAGCGGTAGCCGCCCGATGCGATCGCGCTGAAGTGCGCGAAGACATCGGCGCTGCCGTCGTCGGGAGCGATGAAGCCGAAGCCCTTGTCGGCGTTGAACCACTTGACGGTTCCGGTTGCCATATTCATTTCCTTCTGTAGAGCCGCACCGCCTGGGCGATGCGACGTGCACGACCGTGAGGACGTGCGAGTTCCCGTCGACGACGTCCGCCGCCGGGAGCGCAGGCCGTTCGTGCAGAGCACGAGGGCCGGCACGCCCGACGTTACCCGGTGAAACTGTGACCTCGCCCGGATACGACGAACGCCGCCGCAGCACGAGGCTGCGACGGCGTTCAAACGCCGACGACCTTAGAGGCCGCGGATGTTCTCCGCCTGGAGACCCTTCGGGCCCTGAGCGACGTCGAATTCGACCTTCTGGCCCTCTTCGAGCGAGCGGTAGCCGTTGCCCGAGATCGCGCTGAAGTGCGCGAAGACGTCGGCCGAGCCGTCGTCGGGAGCGATGAAGCCGAAGCCCTTTTCGGCGTTGAACCACTTGACGGTTCCGGTTGCCATACTGCTGTCCTTCTGTCCTGATGGGCCGCTGGTGCAAGCCCGATGCGATCGACGGTCGATCGCTGCCCCGCGCGGCGGGTTGCCGACGGAGCGGGGGCGAGGGGCGGTGTGCACTCAGGCATCCGCCGTCTCGTATCGGGTCATGCCACGCGGATCGGTCCGCCTCCGGGCAATCAGATGGAGGCGCGGGCAAGCGCCCGCTTGATGGAGGAATCAGTGAGGATACTGTATCGGCTTCCGCGCCCAAAAACACGGGTCGCGACCGGATTGTGACGTTCGGATCGGACACCCTGTGGATAACCAGCCCGTTCGAAGGTTCGCTGGTGGAGAATCGGGGCATGGATCGCCGCCCCCTCGGTCTCGTCGCTGTCGCGTATGCGGCGCTCGTGCTGTGGGCGACCGTCGGCCCTGCGCCGTGGAGCACCACCGGCAATCAGGTCGACGGCGGCATCCTCAACGTCGACGCCTGGACGGCGCAGGTGACCTGGGGCACCGGCTACCTCAGCGAGATCGCGTTCAACGTGGCCCTCTTCATCCCGGTCGGCGCGCTCGCAGCCCTGCTCCTCCCCCGCCGGGCGTGGCCGTTCGCGTTCCTCGTCGGTCTCGCATTCACGACGGTCATCGAGCTCATCCAGCTGCCCGAGCCCGACCGCATCTCCGACCCGCGCGACCTCGTCATGAACACGGCGGGTGCGGTGCTCGGCGTGCTGATCGTGCAGGCGGCGCGCATGGTGCGCCGGGCGGGCGCGGTCGCCGCGTCCGCGGTGGTCGCGCCGTCGGCGACGCTCGGCCTCGAACCCACTGGCGAGCCCGTGCCCGCCGACTCGGCGCACGACCACGAACCGGTGCTCGCCACCATGGGGAGTTCTGCCGATCGCATCGCGTGACGGGTGGCGATACTCTCGTCGAATGACCCTTCCCGACGCCGCGGCCGCGAATGGCTGAGCGCTCGGCCGGCTGGTACGACGACGAGGCGGACGCCACCTGGTTGCGGTACTGGGACGGCCGCAGCTGGACCCCGCACACGGCCCCCCGGTCCGACTCCCCCGAACCGTCGCCGACGCCGTCGATGACCGAGTCCGCACCGTCGCTCGCGCCCGACGAGACCTCCACGCCCCTCCTCGCCACCGACGAAGACCTCGCCCGACTCGTCACGCAGACGCTCCGACTGGTGCCCGAGCACACGACGGTGCCGATGCCGCACGGTCAGCCCGTGGCATCCGCATCGCTGCTCTCGACGCGGGCGATGGGTTCGGCCGCCGGTCTCTCCCGCGCCCACGTGACGCTGCTCACCGTCGTGGCGCTCGTCGCCGGCTCGCTCGTGATCACGCTCACCTCGAGCGCCGCGCTGCTGCTGCTCGCCTGACGCCGTCGGGCGGCGCTCGGCCCTTGACGCGCACGCCTCCGGTGAGGAGAGTGAGCATCGGGCAGGAGCCGAGATGACCACCTTCGGCATCGAGGAGGAGTTCGTCTTCCTCGATCGGGACACGATGCGGCCGGCGGACGTCGCCGAAGACGCCTTCGCGCACCTCGCCGCCGATCCGCGATGGCGGCCGCTGGCGCATCGCGAGTTCCTCGCCGCGCAGGTCGAGCACGCCTCGGCCGTCTTCACCAGAACGTCCGAGGCGCAGGAGGCCCTCGTCGGGTTCCGCCGCGAGGTCGCCGCGGAGGCCGCACTCGCGGGCGTCGTGGCGGCGAGCGTCGGCTGCCCGCCCGATGCGCTGCCGTTCCCGACGATCACGGCGACGCCGCGCTACCTGCGCATCGTGCACGACATGGCCGGCGTGATCGCCGACCACCAGATCCAGGGGCTGCACGTGCACGTCGGCATCGACGACCGCGAGCAGGGGGTGCGTGCGCTCAACGCGATCCGCACGTGGTTGCCCCTCATCTCTGCGCTCACGGGCAACTCGCCCGTGTGGCGCGGGCACGACACCGGATTCGAGAGCTGGCGCAACGTCGGCCAGCGGCGGTGGACGACGACGGGCTGCCCGCCCGAGTTCCGCGACGCGGCCGACTACGAGCGGCGGCTCGAACGGCTCGTCGGAATCGGCGGAATGAAGGACCACGCGATCATCATGTGGAGCGCGCGGCTCTCAGAGCACGTGCCGACGGTCGAGGTCAGGGTCGCCGACGCGCAGCTCGAGGCGTGGTCGGCCGTGCTCGTCGCCGTGCTCTGCCGGGCGCTCGTCGACAGCGTCGTCGACGCGTCGCTCGGCGCCGCCGCGTCCGTCGTTCCGGCCGGGGCGGCGGCTCCCGGCCCCGAACTGCTGGATGCCGCGTTGCTGCACTCGGCCCGCACGGGCGTCACCGCGCTCGTGCTCGACCCGGTGCTCGGCGAGCTGCGCCAGGCCGACGAGGTGCTCGACCGGGCGCAGTCGCTGCTTGCGCCCGCCCTGGAGGCGAACGGGGATGCCGAGCTCGTGGCGCAGGGCTTCGCACGTGTTCAGCGTGAGGGGACGGGCGCGACGCGGCAGCGCGCGGCGTTCGGTGCGGGCGGGCTGCCCGCGTTGCGGGAGCTCTACGCGGAGACGTTCGCGGCCGAGCGCTGAACCGCGTGCACGCGGGCGCGCACCGCGCACCGCGCACTGCCCACCGCCGACGCGCTCAGCTCGTACGGCGGCGCGGCGCGACCCGATGGCGCGCGGTGACCTCGAAGGTCCGCTGCAGCGGGGTCGAGACCGAGTCGCCGAGCCGCTGCGCGACGCGCACGAACAGGAAGTCGACGACGGCGAGCTGCGCGATCCTGCTCGACATCGCCCCGACCCGGTAGTTCGACTCGCGCGCGTGCGTCATCAGCACGAACTCGGCGAGCTCGGCGAGCGGCGAGTCGGGCGAGTTCGTCACGGCGACCGTCGTCGTCCCGCCCTCGCGGGCGACCTCGAGCGCGTGGTTCGTCTCGGCGGTGAGTCCCGAGTGCGAGATGCCGATCGCGACATCCCCTGGCTTGCGAAGCGCCGCCGAGACGAGCGCGAGGTGCACGTCGACCGAGCAGAACGCGGAGATCCCGATGCGCGAGAGCTTCTGCTGGAGATCCTGCGCGGTGAGTCCGCTCGATCCGAAGCCGTAGATGTCGACGTGGGCGCCGGCGACGATCGCGTCGACGACCCCGTCCAGTGCGGTGGTGTCGAGCGCCTCGACCGTCTGCTCGATGGCGAGCACCTCGTGGAATGCGATCTTCGCGATCACGTCGGCGGCGGTGTCGGCGGGGTCGATGTCGGCGTTCGCCAACCCGAAACGGTCGCGCTCGGCGGCCTCGCGGCTGACGGCGCTCGCGACCTCCATGCGGAACTCGCGGTACCCCGAGTACCCGAGCGTCTGGCAGAACCGGGCCACCGTCGACAGCGAAGTGCCGCAGACGCGGGCGAGGTCGGTGATCGTGAGGTCGACGACGAGCGTGGGGTCGGCGATGATCGTCTCGGCGACGCGCGCCTCCGAGGAGCTGAGGCGCGGCAGCGCGTCCCGCACATTCGACAGCACGTTCGCCGACATCTCCTGCCTCCCGTTCCTTCTCCTGGTGATCGCGGCCGCCCTACTCGACGGTCAGCTCGTGCGCACTGGAGAGAGCATCGCGCAGCACTCCATCTTCGGCGGCGAGGCGCGCCAGCGCGAGTTGGGGATCCACCCCAGTCATGGTGACGAGGATCGCGGCCTTCACGTGCCCGTCGACGGAGGCGAGTGCGGCGGACGCCGCGGCGGCGTCCACTCCGGTCGCCTGCATGACGATGCGCTCGGCGCGCGCACGGAGCTTCGCGTTGGTGGCCTGCACGTCGACCATGAGGTTGCCGTGCACCTTCCCGAGGCGAACCATCGCGATCGTCGAGATCGTGTTGAGCACGAGCTTCTGCGCGGTGCCGCCCTTGAGCCGGGTCGAGCCCGCCACGATCTCGGGGCCGACGACGGTCTCGATCGCGAGGTCGGCGGCCGCACCGATCGCCGAGCCCGCGTTGCAGGCGAAGCCGATGCTGAGCGCGCCGACGCCCTTCGCGTACTCGATGGCACCGAGCACGTAGGGCGTGCGACCCGACGCCGAGATGCCGATGAACGCGTCGGCGGGGCCGAGTCCGATCGCCTCGAGGTCGGCGGCGCCGCGCGCCGCGTCATCCTCGGCGTTCTCGACGGCCGAGCGCAGCGCGCCGTCACCGCCTGCGATGAGGCCGACCACGAGCGAGGGGTCGGTGCCGAAGGTCGGCGGGATCTCGCTCGCGTCGAGCACGCCCATGCGCCCGGCGGTGCCCGCGCCCGAGTACACGAGGCGTCCGCCGCCGCGCAGGCGCGCGACGATGGCGTCGACGGCGGCGGCGATCTGCGGAGTCGCCCGCGACACGGCCGCGACGGCCTGGGCGCTCTCGGCCTGCATGGCCTCGATCTGCGCCTCGGTCGAGAGCAGGTCGAACCCGGCGTGGGCGTCGTTGACCTGCTCGGTCGAGAGTTCGCCGAGCAGCTCTCGCAGTGCGCGATGCTCGGCCGACTGCGGTGCGTGACCGCTCATGGTGTTGCTCCCCCGTTGGTGCGGTGTGCGTTGGTGCGGTGTTCGATGGTGACGGATGCCACGGCGCCGTCGTGCGGCGTCGGGAGTTCGAGCGGGCCGCGGCCCGGCGAGAACCGGCCGAGCACGCGCCCGCCTGCAGGCAATGGGCCGAGTTCGATCGGCGCGCCGTGCAGGCTGCAGTAGCCGAGGAGCGCGAACATGAGCGACTCCTTGAACGCGGGGTCGAGGCCGCGCGCAGCGCTCGACTCGACCTCGATGCCGCGAGCGGCCGCGTGGTGGACGATTCGGGCGAGCAGCACCGGGTTCTGCGCACCGCCGCCCGAGCAGATGAGCGTCGCGGGTGCCGACTCGGCCGACGCACCGGTGAGCGCGTCGACGACGGTGCGCGCGGTGAGCTCGGTGAGCGTCGCGGCGAGGTCCTCGACGGTCGGGACCGGGTCGCCCGCGCCTGCGCCCGCAGCGATCGCCGCGTCGACGACCGCGAGGTCGAAGGTCTCGCGCCCGGTCGACTTCGGCGCGGGCGCCGCGAGGTAGGGGTGCGCGAGGAGGGCCGTGAGGAGCTCTTCGTGCACGTGCCCCGCGGCGGCGAGCCGTCCGCCGTCGTCGTAGCGCTGCGCACCGCCCGTCGCCCGGTCGACGACCGCGTCGATGAGGCAGTTGCCGGGGCCCGTGTCGAAGGCCGCGACCGAGCCGTCGGCGGCGACGAGCTGCACGTTCGCGATGCCGCCGAGGTTGACGGTCGCGATCGGCCGGGCCGTCGCCCGCGCCTCCTCGCCGAGCCAGAGCCGGTCGAAGAACGCCATGAGGGGCGCCCCTTCGCCGCCGGCGGCGATGTCGGCCATGCGCAGGTCCGAGAGGACGGGCGCGCCCGTGCGCTCGGCGATCCAGGCGGGCTCGCCGAGCTGCAGGGTGCCGCGGGCGTGCCCGCCCTCGACCCAGTGGTAGACGGTCTGGCCGTGCGAGACGACGAGGTCGGGCTGCACGCCGACGGCGCGGATGCCGCGTGCCGCCGCCTCGGCGAAGGCCTGTCCGAGCTCCGTGGTGAGGCGCGTCCACGCCCCGGCGTCGAGCGCCTCCCCGGCCGCGACCGCGAGGATCTGCGCGCGGAGCGCGGGATCCCAGTCGACGGTCTCGGTATGCAGCGGCGTCAGCCGAAGCATCTCAGCCCCAGCCCCAGCCCCAGCCCCAGCCCCAGATCGAGTGGGCAGAGATGTACCCATGGAGCGCTGGGAAGGTTCATTTCTGCCCACTCGATCTGCTGGCGGCGCAGAATCGAGCGCGAACTCGACCACGGCGACGTCGATGCCGTCGGCCGAGGTGCCCGATTGCAGGGAGAGCACGATCACGCGCCGGCTCCCCGTTCGAGCAGTTCGGCGGCGGCCTCGGCCGCGAGGCGGCTCGCCGCACGCGTGTGCAGCGTCGGCAACGGCAGCGGCTCGCCGGGCAGGCCCGTGTCGACGACGACCGCATCGGGCCGCGTCTCGGCAACCGCTGCGACGCGATCGCGCTGCACCCCGGGGGCGCCGACGGCGTCGACGATCACGACGAGCGGTCCGTCGGCCGGCACCGCGGCGTCGCCCCGCAGCACCGAGCCGCCGTTCGCGAGCGCCTGCTCGACGTAGTCCGCGTCGCTGTCGACGGCGAGCGTCGAGCGGCCCCGCACGTCGAGCACGGTGCGCGGCCCCGGTGCCGGGGCGAACGCGCCGTCCACGGTGATCGCCTCGCGTGCGAGACGGGGTGCGTCCAGCGGCATCCGCTCGCCCGACGCGGCCGCCCGCGACGCCTGCAGCGACTCGGCCAGGCGGCGCACCCGCTCGGCCGCGCGCTCGACCGTCTCGACGGCGAGCGAGCCGTCGTCGATCGCGGCGAAGATCGCGTGCTGCACCTCGAAGAAGTCGCGCACGTCCTGGTCGGCGGTGGCCGCCGCGCCCAGGTTGGTCGGGTTCGAGATGCAGAGCAGGTCGGCCCCGGCGCGGAGCGCCTGCACGGCCCCCGGCCCCGCCCCGACCGACTCGCGCACCGCGGCCATGTCGAGCGCATCGGTGATGATGACGCCCTCGAAGCCGAGCTCGCGCAGACGCCCGAGCGCGATCGGGTTGAGCGTCGCGGGAGCGGTGCCCCACTCGGGCACGATGATGTGCGCGGTCATGACGGCCGCGACGCCCGCCGCGATCGCCGCGCGGAACGGCGGCAGATGCCACCGTTCGAGCTCGTCGAGCGAGATCGAGAGCTCGGGCATCGCATGGTGCGAATCGAGGTGGGTGTCGCCGTGCCCCGGGAAGTGCTTCACGCACGCGGCGGCACCGGCGCGCTGGATGCCACGGAGCTGCGCCACGGCGTGCCGCGAGACCAGCTCGGGGTCGTCGCCGAAGGAGCGCACGCCGATGACCGGGTTGCGCGGGTCGGTGTTCACGTCGGCGACGGGGCCGAGCACCACGTTCGCGCCGACGGCGCGCGAACGGTCGGCGAGGTGATCGCCCACCGCCTCGCTCGCCGCGAGGTCGTCGACGAAGCCGAGCTGCGCGGCACCCGGCAGGGTCGAGCCGAGCAGGGCGTCGACGCGGGTGACGTTGCCGCCCTCCTCGTCGATGCCGACGAGGAGCGGGCGCGTCTGCGCGGAGTACGAGTCGAGCTCCTCGGCGAGGGGTCTCGAGACGCGTCCTCCTGCGTCGGGCGCTCCTCGACCACCGGCGTCGTTCAGGTTGTGCGCGAAGAGCACCGCGCCCGCGAGGCCCGCGTCGAGCTCGCGACGAAGCCAGTCCGGGATGCTCCGGCCGAGGAATCCCGGCCAGAGCACCCCGCCCACCAGCCCCCTGACGGTGGGATCGCCCGCGGCGGTCACCCCTTCACCGCGCCGGCCACGAGGCCGCTCGACAAGCGACGCTGGACGATGACGAAGAAGATCATGACCGGGATCGTGATGATCGTGGACGCGGCCATGATGTAGCCCCACTCGTTCGAGTGCTCGCCGAAGAACTGCTTGAGGCCGATCGCGACCGTGTAGTTCTCGCTCGCCCCGCCGAGCAGGGTCATGGCGAAGATGAACTCGTTCCACGCGGTGATGAACGAGAAGACGCTCGTCGCGACGAGTCCGGGCATGACGAGGGGCAGCAGCACCGAACGGAACATCCGCCCCCAGCTCGCGCCGTCGATGTACGCGGCCTCTTCGAGCTCGACGGGCACCGCGGCGACGAAGCCGCGCAGCATCCAGATGCCGAACGGCAGCGACAGCGCGACGTAGACGACCATGATGCCGAGCAGCGTGTTCAGCAGCTGCAGGTCGCGCACCTGCACGAACAGCGGGATCACGAGCGCCTCGAGCGGCACCATCTGCACGATGAGGATCATGAGGAGCATCGCAGTGCGGAACTTGAAGCGGAATCGCGCCACCGCGACCGAGGCGAGGAGCGCGAGCAGCGCGCTCGCGAGCACCGTCACGACCGCGACGATCGCCGAGTTGCGGAGGAACACGTCGAACCCGCCCTCGGTGAGCACGTACTCGAAGTTCGAGAGGCTCCACTCGCGGGGCAGCAGCTGCTGCCCGCCGGCGCCGGCCTGCGCGTCGAACGCGCTCGACAGCATCCAGAACGCGGGGAACAGGGTGAAGCCGAGCAGCAGCACGACGAGCACGGCCTTGCCGCCCGCGATGCGCGCCTTGCGCGCCGACTTGCGGCTCTTGCGCAGCTTCGCGACCTCGGTGGATGCCTCGGAGCGGGTGCCGCGCGAGGCATCCGACCGTTCGTTCGTGATGACGGTGCTCACAGCTCCTCCTCCTTCAGCATGGTGCGCACGTACACGACGGTGATGCCGAGCAGTACGAGGGTGAGCAGCACGGCGATCGCCGAGCCGAAGCCGTAGCGGTTCTGACCGAACGACTCGACGTACGACCAGACGCCGAGGTTCAACGCCTCGCGGTTCGACCCCGAACCGCCCGGCATGAGGTAGACCTGCGCGAAGACCTTGAAGTCCCAGATCGTCGACAGGATGATGACGACCGCGAAGACCTGCTTGAGGTTCGGCACGATGATGCGCCAGAAGCGGCGCCAGGGGCCGGCGCCGTCCATCTCGGCGGCTTCGAGCATCTCCTTCGGCACGCCGAGGAGGCCCGCGAGGATCGTGATCGCGACGAACGGGAAGCCGTGGTGGATGACGTTGAGGAGGACGATGCCGTAGAAGGTGTACCGGTTCGTGAACCAGTTGACGGGCTCGTCCTGGAGCCCGAGGGCCTGGAGGGTCTCGTTGACGATGCCGCGGTCGGCGTCGAAGATCCAGATCCAGACGTAGGTGCCGGTGACCGCGGGCATCGCCCAGGCGATCATGATGGCGCTGCCGACGACGGTGCGCCAGAAGCCGCCGAGGCTCGCCATGAGCACCGCGACCGCGGTGCCGAGGGCGACGGTGCCGACGACGGCGAGCACCGCGAAACCGACCGTGTTCGGCAGCACGACGGTGTAGAGCTCTGGGCTCGTGAAGATCTCGCCGTAGTTGGCGAGGCCGATCCAGTTCGGCTCGCCCGAGACGATCTCGCGGAGGCCGTAGTCCTGGAGGGAGAAGAGGACCACGCGTACGAGCGGCCACAGCAGCAGCACGGCGAGCACCGCGAGCGCGGGGGCGAGGAGGAGCCAGGGGCGGCTCCGGGTGATGAAGCTCTTGCGGGCGGGCCCGCCGGCCGCGCGGGGAGCCGAAGCTCCCGGCGCGGCCGTCGGAACCTGAAGGGTGTTCGACACGAGGTCAGCCGTTCATGATCTCGTTCATCTCCGCGGCCGCGTCGCTGAGCGCCTGCTCGACCGACTTCTGCCCGGAGAGGATCGCCTGGATGGCGGTGTTGGTGGTCTTCTTCGCCTGCACGGCACCGAACTTCGGGGTGACCGGCGGGGTGGCGCCACCCTCGACCATCTGCTGCGCGAAGGGCTGCACCAGCGGGTCGTCCGAGGCGATCGCCTCGTCGAGGAGCGAGGTCTGGCCGGGGAAGTAGCCCGACTGCTCGCCCCACTTCGCGGCGAACTCGCCCGTGGTCATGAGCTCGATGAACTCCCACGCGAGGTCCTTGTTCTTCGCCGTCTCGAACATCGAGAGGTGCGAGCCGCCGAGGACCGACGGCGAGATGCCGCCGTCCTTGCCGGGGATCGGGGTGGCGGCGAACTTGCCCTCGAGCTCGGCGTTCTTCTCGACGATCGCGGACGGCGTCCACGAGCCCATGAGGGCCATGGCGATGTTGCCCTGCGAGAAGTTGTCGAGCACGTCGGTCTCGCGCCAGGTGGTGGCGCCGGCCGACGAGAAGCCGTGCTCGGTGGCGAGGCCGGTGTAGAAGCCGATGCCCTCCTGCGACTCGGCGCTGTCGAGGCCCGAGACCCACTCGTCGCCCTCGAGCGTCGAGACCTCGCCGCCCGCGCCCCAGACCCACGGGTACACGGCGAACTCGGCGTCGCCCGGCACGGCGAACGGCATCATCTCGGGGTGCGCGGCCTTGATGGCCTCGCCTGCGGTGACGATCTCGTCCCACGTGGTCGGGGCTTCGAGCCCGAGCTCCTCGAAGATGTCGGCGCGGTAGACGAGCGAGCGGACGCCGGCGTACCAGGGCATGCCGTAGAGCTCGTCGTCGTAGGTGCCGGCTGCGACGAGGCCCTCGACGAGGTCGCCCTCGAGGCCGGCATCGGCGACGAAGTCGCCGATCGGCGCGAGCGCGCCGGCGTCGGCGAACTCGGCCGTCCAGGTGGTGCCCGTCTCGGCGACGTCGGGCGTGGTGCCGCCCGCGATCGACGTGACGAAGCGGTCGTGGGCGTCGGCCCACTGCACGAATTCGACGTCGAGCTCGGCGCCGGTCTTCTCGGTGAAGGCCTCGGACACCTCGTCGAAGTACGCCTCGGAGTCGGGGTTCGTGCCTTCCATGATCCAGACGGTGAGCGTCTGGCCTTCGGCGTTCGAGCCGCCGTCGGCGCTGTCGCCGGAGGCGCCCGAGCAGGCGGTCAGGCCGAGCGCGGCGGCGACGCCGAGCGCGGCGATCGGGAGGAAGCGCTTGTTCATCAGGATGGTCTCCTCATTGAAACTGGTCGTGGGCGCATGGCCCTGGCTGTGGTTCTCTGGACAGACGTGATCCGCGGACAGATCTCACTCTCTGGAAGTAGTATTCGGGAATGTCGTCAGAATTGCAAGAAACTTCCGAACGCTCGGAAGTCGTGCTCGGCATCGACGTCGGCGGAACCGGCGCCCGCGCCGCGATCGAACCGCTCGCCGGCGCGTTCGGCACCTCTCGCGACGTCGTCAGCGGCCCCGCCGTGAAGATCACCGCGGGCGGCAGCACGGCCCCCGCCGTGATGGCCGCGCTCATCGCACAGGCGCGCGACGAGCTCGAGGAGCACCGCCCCGGCGCACGCATCGCCGCCGTCGCGATCGGCGCGACCGGCATCGCCTCGCTCGTCACGAATCCCGCAGCCTCGCTCGCCGCGCTCTCCGCGGCGGCCGGCGGCGCCCCCGTCGCGCTCGCGATCGACGCCGTCACCGCGCACCTCGGGGCCCTCGGCGGCGAGGCGGGCGCCGTCGTCGCCGTCGGCACCGGCACGATCGCGCTCGGCACCGACCTGCACGGGGTGTGGCGCCGGGTCGGCGGGTGGGGTCACCTCTACGACGACCGCGGTTCGGGCGCATGGATCGGGATCGAGGGGCTCAAGGCCGCGATCCAGCACCACGACGGCATCAGGGCGGATGCCTCGGCGCTGCTCTCGGCGGCCGAATCGCGCTTCGGCGCGGCGCCCACCTGGCCCGCGCAGCTCTACACGCGCGACGATCGCGGGTCGGTGCTCGCGGGTTTCGCGGCGGATGTCGCGGGGCTCGCCGCCCTCGACGACCCCGCCGCCGCACGCATCATGACGGACGCCGGCGCACTCGTCGCGCAGACCCTCGCCGCAGCCCTCGACCCCGCATTGCCGCGGCGCGCAGCCGGCGTCGGCGGGGTGTTCGCCGCGGGCGGGGCGTTCACCGCGGCCTTCACCTCGGAGTTCGCGCGACTCGCCCCCGACGCCTCGCTCACCGTCGGCGCGGCGACGCCGCTCGACGGGGCGGTGCGGCTGGCGCGGCTCCTCGCGGCAGGGCAGGTGCCCACCGGGCACCCGCCGTTCCTCTGGCGCTGACGACCCGCCGGCTGAGGAGGGCCGACCCTCCGCTGGTTGAGGAGCGCCGGCGCGAAGCGGCGACGCGTCTCGAAACCACGCACCCCGTCTCGAGACCGCCCCACCGGGTTTCGAGACGCGTGCTCCTTCGTCGCTCGCTCCTCAACCACCGAGCCCACCCGCGCGTCTCGAGACCCGCGCGAGCAGCCCCAGATGAACCCCGATTTCGCCCTCGGTGAACGCCGCGTGACGGATGCCCCCGGGCGCTTGCAACGCGAATCGTAAAGTGTTTTGCTGTAACGCTGCAATGTCGGACGGGGGTGCGACGATGCAGCCAGGGTGGAGGGGTCACGAGCCCCGTCATGGTCGCGCGCGTACGAATTCGCCGAGCCCGTGGCATCCGCCTTCTCGCCGCTACCTGGAGATCACATGCTCGGAAGACTCCTGCTCAAATATCTCAAGCCCTACTGGTTGCTGCTCGTCGGGGTGCTGGTGTTCCAGTTCGCCTCGGCCATCGCGACCTTCAACCTGCCCAGCCTGAACGCCGACATCATCGACAACGGCGTCTCGAAGGGCGACACCGAGTACATCTGGTCGACCGGCCTGTTGATGCTCGCCATCTCGCTCGGGCAGATCACCGCCTCGATCATCGCCACCTACTTCGCGGCCAAGGCCGCGATGCAGGCCGGCCGCGACATCCGCGACGACGTGTTCGAGCGCGTCTCGAGCTTCTCCGAGCGCGAGGTGTCGAAGTTCGGGCCCGGTTCGCTGATCACCCGCAACACCAACGACGTGCAGCAGGTGCAGATGCTCGCGATGATGGGCGCGACGTTCCTCGTGACGGCGCCGATCCTCGCGGTCGGCGGCATCATCATGGCGCTCCGCCAGAACGTCGAGCTGTCGTGGCTCATCGCGGTCGCGGTGCCGGTGCTCCTCATCATCGCCATCGTCATCATCAGCCGCATGGTGCCGCTGTTCCGCAGCTACCAGCACAAGCTCGACAACGTGAACCGCATCATGCGCGAGCAGCTCACCGGCATCCGGGTCGTGCGCGCGTTCGTGCGCGAACCCATCGAGGAGGAGCGGTTCAGCGAGGCGAACGCCGACATCATGGTGATCGGCCGCAAGGTCGGATCGCTGTTCGTGCTGCTGTTCCCGCTGTTCATGCTCGTGCTCAACGTCACCGTCGTCGGCGTCGTCTGGTTCGGCGCGATCGAGGTCGACGCGGGCACCGTGCAGATCGGCACCCTGTTCGCCTTCATGCAGTACGTGATGCTCATCCTCACGGGTGTGCTCATGGCGAGCTTCATGACGATCATGATCCCCCGCGCCGCGGTCTCGGCCGAGCGCATCAGCGAGGTGCTCGACGCCGACACGTCCCTCGCCCGGCCCGAGAACCCGATCACCGAGTTCCCGACGCCCGGCACGGTCGAGTTCACCGACGCGGAGTTCACCTACCCGGGCGCCGAGCACCCGGTGCTCTCGGGCATCACCTTCGGCGCCGCCCAAGGTGAGACGGTCGCGATCGTCGGGTCGACGGGTGCGGGCAAGACGACCCTCGTCTCGCTCATCCCGCGCCTGTTCGACGTCACCGGCGGCAGCGTGAAGGTCGGCGGCGTCGATGTGCGCGAGGTCGACCTCGAGCACCTCTGGTCGACGATCGGGCTCGTGCCGCAGCGGCCGTTCCTGTTCACCGGCACCGTGGCATCCAACCTGCGCTTCGGTCGCGAGGAGGCCACCGACGACGAACTCTGGCACGCGCTCGAGATCGCCCAGGGTCGCGACTTCGTCGAGGAGATGGAGGGCGGGCTCAACGCGAAGATCTCGCAGGGCGGCACCAACGTGTCGGGCGGTCAGCGCCAGCGTCTGGCGATCGCCCGCGCGATCGTGCACAACCCCGGCATCCTCGTCTTCGACGACTCGTTCTCGGCGCTCGACCTCACGACCGACGCCCGACTCAGACAAGCACTCTGGAGGGAGCTGCCCCACGTGACGAAGATCGTCGTCGCGCAGCGCGTCTCGACCATCACCGACGCCGACCGCATCGTCGTGCTCGACGACGGCGGCATCGTCGGCCTCGGCACGCACGACGAACTGCTCGCCTCGAGCGAGACGTACCGCGAGATCGTGCAGTCCCAGCTCGGAGTGGAGGCCGGCGCATGAGCCGCGACACCGCAGAAGCCAAGGCCTCGAAGAAGGCCAGGCCCGAGCCCGAGCTGACCGAGGAGGAGCGCCTCGAGATCGAGCTCGGCGAGCAGGCGCGCATCAACGCCGACGACTGGTCGGGCGCCGTCGCGCCGGGCAAGGCGAAGAACTTCGGCCAGAGCTTCGGCCGACTGGTGGGCCTCCTGAAGCCGCACGCCTTCGCGTTCGTCTTCGTGTCCATCCTCGGCGCGCTCGGCGTCGTGCTCACCGTCGCAGCGCCCAAGGTGCTCGGCGAGGCGACGAACATCCTCTTCGAGGGCGTCGCGTCGACGGCGCTCGGCCAGCAGTTCCCGGCCGGCACCTCGCAGGAGCAGGTCGTCGAGGCGCTGCGCGCCGCCGGCCAGACCGACTTCGCGAACATGGTCGCGGCGATGGACAACTTCCAGGTCGGCGCGGGCGTCGACTTCGTCGCGCTCAGCCAGGTCGTCGTCATCGTGCTCGGCCTGTACTTCCTGGCCTCGGTGCTCACCTGGCTGCAGGGCTACGTCATCAACATCATCATGGTGAAGACGATGTACCGCCTCCGCGAATCGGTCGAGGCGAAGATCAACCGTCTGCCGCTCAGCTACTTCGACAAGGTGCAGCGCGGCGAACTGATCTCGCGCGTCACGAACGACATCGACAACATCACCCAGACGATGCAGCAGTCGCTCTCGACCGTGATCACCTCGGTGCTCACCGTCGTCGGCGTGCTCGTCATGATGTTCTCGATCTCGTGGCAGCTCTCGCTCGTCGCGCTCGTGTCGCTGCCGCTCATGGGCGTCATCTTCGGCGTCATCGGGCCCAAGTCGCAGAAGGCCTTCGGCATCCAGTGGCGCAAGGTCGGCCGCCTCAACGCCCGCGTCGAAGAGTCGTTCTCGGGCCACGCGCTCGTCAAGGTGTTCGGCCGCGAGCAGACCTCGCGCGAGGCCTTCAAGGCCGAGAACCAGGAGCTCTACGAGGCGAGCTTCAAGGCGCAGTTCCTCTCGGGCATCATCATGCCCGGCATGATGTTCATCGGAAACCTGACCTACGTGGGCATCGCCGTGCTCGGCGGGCTCATGGTCGCGAGCGGCCAGCTGCGACTCGGTGACGTGCAGGCGTTCATCCAGTACTCGCAGCAGTTCACGCAGCCCCTCTCCGAGCTCGGCGGCATGGCTGCGGTCGTGCAGTCGGGTACCGCCTCGGCCGAGCGCGTCTTCGAACTGCTCGACGAGGACGAGCAGGAGCCCGACGCGAAGGACGCCCCGACCCCGGTCGACGGTGACGGCACGATCGTGTTCGAGAACGTCGCGTTCTCCTACGCGCCCGAGCACCCGCTCATCACCGACCTGTCGTTCCGGGTCGAGCCCGGGCAGACGGTCGCGATCGTGGGCCCGACGGGCGCCGGCAAGACGACGCTCGTGAACCTCATCATGCGGTTCTACGAGCTCGACGGCGGGCGCATCCTGCTGAACGGCCAGAACATCGCCGACCTCACCCGTCACGACGTGCGGGCGAAGACCGGCATGGTGCTGCAGGACCCGTGGCTGTTCGCCGGCACGATCCGCGAGAACATCCGCTACGGCCGCCAGTCGGCGACCGACGACGAGGTGCTCGCCGCGGCGAAGGCGACGTACGTCGACCGCTTCGTGCACTCGCTGCCCGACGGCTACGACACGAAGCTCGACGAGGAGGCCTCGAACGTCTCCGCGGGCGAGAAGCAGCTCATCACGATCGCGCGCGCGTTCGTGGCGCAGCCGAGCGTGCTCATCCTCGATGAGGCGACGAGCTCGGTCGACACCCGCACCGAGCTGCTCCTGCAGCACGCGATGGCGGCGCTCCGCGAGGGGCGCACGTCCTTCGTGATCGCGCACCGCCTCTCGACGATCCGCGACGCCGACCTCATCCTCGTGATGGAGCACGGCGACATCGTCGAGCAGGGCACGCACGACGAGCTCATCACTGCGAAGGGCGCGTACTACCGCCTCTACAACTCGCAGTTCGAGCAGGCCGCGACCGACCTCGACGCCGAGCAGGTGCTCGGTGACGCGACGGTCGTCACGGCGTCCGACGCGGAGCCGCAGGCGGGTCTCCTGAAGGGCATCGAAGCGGAGATGGCCGAAGAGATCGAGTAGCCGACCACACGGCACGCAGAGCTGAGGCCCGGACGACATCCGTCGTCCGGGCCTCAGTTCGTCTCACGACGCCTCAGTGGCGTCCGGCCTCAGCGACCGCCCTTCTTCACCGGAGCGACCTCGAACGCCCGCTTGATCTCCTGGCTGAAGCTGCCGCCGGCCTCGTCGGTCGACGTCACCCGCAGGTCGACCCAGCCTCCGGCGTCGGGAACCGTGATGTCGGCGTCGTAGCTCACGAGGTACGAGCGCCCGGCCGGGAACCCGTTGTCAGGAACCTCACCCGGACCCGAGTCATCCGTCGAGACGACCTCGAGGTCGACCGGCTGCCACTCACCGCCGGCGATGCGCACCTCGAGGGTCGTGCCCGACACCGCAGCCGAGCCGACGGCCCCGCTGATGTGGCCGATCTCGAGCCCGAGCTCGACGGGCTTGCCCTTCTTGCGATCGGCACCCACGCGCCCGCGCTCGTCGAGGTCGACGTCGTAGTACGCCTGCATCATCGGCAGGATCTGGCGGCTGTAGTCGCTCGAGTCCCAGGTCGACGAGAACGCCCACTCGGTGCGCGTCATCGTCGACGACGGCATGGCACCGCCGTCCTGGGTCGTCGTGTTCACCACGCGGACGTCGTGCTCGCCGTCGGTGATGCCGAAGCCGTTGAGGCTCTGATACTCCGACGTCTTCACGAGCTCACCGTCGAGGTGCAGCTCGATCGACTGGCTGATGCCGGGGGTGCCGGCGTACATGTCGATCCCGCCGGTGCGCTGCGCCGAGTCGCCGTCGGCCCACGAGGGCAGGTTGAGCTGGATCCAGTCACCCGTCCGCAGCGGCGCCCAGTAGCCCGGCCCCACGTAGGGGCGCACGACCGAACCGAAGTAGCCCGCCTCGGTGCGCTCACCCGGCTTGTACGCCCGGACCACGTCGCGGATGTCCCAGCCCCAGTCGACCGAGTTGACGTTCTGGTACCACTCGACCTGATCGGTGTTCACCCACTCGGTGCGCTCGATGCCGCGCGTGGTCCGCATCGCGTACCCGGTGCCGTACTCAGTGCTCGGCACGAAGTCGTAGCGGTACTCGCCGACCGTCGACCCCTTCTCGCCGTAGTAGGTGGTGTCGATGCGCGCGAGCTTCTTCGGGCGGTAGGCGAGCTTCTCGGGAACCGAGCCGTCGCTGTAGCGGACGATGTCGAAGACCTCGTCGGCGATCGGGATGCCCTCGCCGGTGACCGTCACCGGCTTCTTCGCGATGTCGTCGAGCACCTTCCGACCCTGCACGCCGCTGATCGCGGCGACCGGGATGGCGACGTCGGTCGTGTAGTCCTCGGAGCCGACCCATTCGCTGAGCTCGCCGTCGCCGTCGTTGACGACGATGAGCAGCTTCGCACCGGCCGCCGCCGCGTTCGCGGCACGGGCCGAGGCCGACACCGTGTCGGAGCGCGTCACGACCGCGACCTTGCCCTTCACGTCGACGGCCGCGAACTCCTCGGCGCTCCCGAGGCCTGCCGCGACCGCGCGGGCGCGGAGCTCGCCGTCGAGCAACGTCGAACCGGCCTGCGCGATGAGGTCGAGCTCCTCCTTGCCCGCCTTCAGTTCGAGCAGGGGGTTCTGCAGGCGCCACCGGGTGGTGAAGTCGAAGCTCTCCGCCTCGGGGGCGTCCATCGGCTGGGCGTAGAGCTCATCGATCCAGACGGGCGCGAGCGCGCTGCCGCTGAAGCCGTCGACCTTGAAGTCCATCCGGCGCACGACCGCCTCGACGTCGTCCTCGCCCACGTCGACCGTGACCGGCTTCGCGGCGCGGGCGTCGAACACGACGCTCTTCGCCCCGTCGAGCACGACGTCGGGGTCGCCGACGAGTGCGATCGCCGCGGTGTCGGCGTCGCGGTCGACGTTCATGAACGACATGACCGAGTAGAGACCGGCCGGCAGGCGCAGGGTGGTCTCGCCGGCGACGCCGAACGAGGCGTACCAGCCGGTCGCCGCGTTCCAGATCCATCCGGTGGTGTCGAGCGGCTCGCCGTCGAAACCGGTCGCCGTGACCGTGAGGTCGTACCGTTCGGCCTCGGCGATCACGCCGAGGGCGGTGCGGGTGACGGCCTCGCCGTCGAGCGAGGCGGTGAGCGCCCCCGACAGCTGCGCGCCCGCGGGCACCTTCGCCGGGTCGGCGGTCATGGTCACCGACCGGCTCTCGCCGGCGGGGATGGTCAGCTCGTCGGCGTCGAGCGCGAGCACGTCGGATGCCTCGCGCGCCGACATCGGCTCGATGCCGCCGCCCGAGCCGGGGGTGGTGTCGACGAGGGAGGCCTCGATCGCGAGCACGACCTCGGCGTCGCCGCGGTTGGTGTACTCGACGGTGCGCGCCACGGACTCCGCGGCCTCGCCCCACGACAGCATGCCGAAGTCGCCCGATCCCGAGGCGACGATCGTCGACTCGACCGCGTTCGCGACGTCGACCACGCCGGCGCCCACCTGGTAGGGCGTCAGCCCGACGTCGGTCGCGGTGCTCACGAGCGCCGCGCGCAGCTGCGCCGCGGTGTACTCGGGATGCTGCTGCTTGACGATCGCCGCGGCACCGGCCACGTGCGGAGTCGCCATCGAGGTGCCGCTCATGCCGATGTACGCGCCGGAGCCGGCGCTGTCGGCCGATCGGGCGGCGGTCACGTCGTTGCCCGGCCCGGCGAGGTCAGGCTTCAGCGCGCCGGAGCGGACGAGCGGCCCCTGGCTCGAGAACCACGAAAGCTCGCCGCTCGGGTCGTCGACCGAGCCGATCGTGAGCGCGCTCGCGGCAGCGCCGGGCGAGCCGATCGTCTCCGGCGACGTCGAGTTGCCGGCGGCGACGACGAAGAGGGCATCGGTCTCGGCCGAGATGGCGTTGAGCGCCTCGGACATCACGTCGAGGCCGTCGGAGCCCTGGCGCGTGCCGAGACTCATCGACACGATGTCGGCGCGCTCGGCGGCCCACTCCATCGCGGAGATGATCCACGAGTCCTGACCGAAGCCCCCGGCGTCGAGCACCTTGCCCACGAGCAGGTCGGCGCCGTCGGCGACGCCGCGGTGCGTGCCGTCGCTCGCGGCCCCGGTGCCGGCGATCGTCGAGGCGACGTGGGTGCCGTGGCCGTTCGGGTCCCACGCCACCTCTTCGCCGGGCACGAAGCTCGTCGACTCGGCCAGCACGCGGCCCGCGAGGTCGGGGTGGGTGTCGTCGTAGCCGCTGTCGAGCACGGCGACGGTGACACCGTCGCCGGTGTAGCCGGCGGCCCAGGCCTCGGGGGCACCGATGTAGGGCACGCTCGAGTCGAGGGTCGCCTCGACCTTGCCGTCGAGGTGGATCGCCTCGATGCCGCCGCCGAGCGTCGCCTCCGCCGGGTCGGTGCTGAAGGTGCGAGCGCCCGCGGCGGGCGCCCCCGTCAACGCGGCCCAGGTGTCGGCGGCGCTCGCGTGGTCGGCGGTCGCCGCGGCGCCGCCGATGCTCGCGAGCGGTGCGCCGAGCTCGACGCCGGGAACCGGCGCGGGTGCCGAACGGCGGTCGGCCGCGGCATCCTCGAGCTCGACGATGATCGGCGTCGCGTCGACCGAGGCGTCGTCGTAGCCGAACTCGATGAGCTGGGTCACGTTGAAGAGGTCGCGATCGAGCACGCCCGCCGTGAGGTAGGGCATGGCGGCGGCAGGCAGCACGTGCAGGTCTCCGTCGACCTCGATGGTCTGCACCCCGGCGCCCGGCTGGGCGGTCTCGACCTCGACGGCGTGCGTGCCGTCGGACAGGTCAGTGACCCGCACGCGGTCGCCGGTGATGAGGGTGACCGCGTGCTCGCCGGTGGGGGCGGCGGCGGACGCGTTCGGGGCGCCGCCGCCGCCGCCCGGGTCGCCGGGATCGGCCGCCGCCGGCAGGGCGGCGGCGCCGATGCCCGCGACGCCGATCGCGAGGCCGCCGATGGCGGCCGCGATCGATCGCGCGCGACGCGATGCTGGTGTTCTGTTGCTTCGTGGCATGTAAGGGATACCTCTCGCATGTCGGATCTGACTTGCTCAGCACGCTTCCACACGGCGCCGGTTAGTGTGGTGGCGGAGAGATGCCATGGCCTCGATCCGCCACGACGGGGTCGCAGTCGCCCCTGGTCGACACGAGGTCGGTCGCGTGCGGAACCTGGCCGCGGAGAACGGAAGGGATCGGGTGCTCGAGGCGATCGGACTGGACGACGAGCACACGTCGCTCTACCGGCTGATCCTGCAGCTGCCCTCCGCGAGCCTCGACGAGCTCGCCGTCGCCGCGGGGTCGAGCACGGGTCGGGTGCGGCGCATCCTCGCCGAACTCGAACGGCTGGGCCTCCTCGCCCGTCAGGCCTCCGCACCCGACCGCGTCGTGGCATCCCCGCCCTCGATCGCCCTTCGGCCCATGCTGCTCGAACGCGAGCGCGGCCTCGCCCAGGCGCACGAGACCCTGCTGCAGCTCAGCGAGATCTACCGCGAGGGCGCCGCGCAGCGCGTCGCGCCCGACGTCGTCGACGTCATCGTCGGCGCCGACGCGGTCCGGCAGCGCTTCGCGCAGCTGCAGGCCTCGGCGACCGAGCAGGTGAGCGTGTTCATGCTGAGCGAGATCGCGTTCCTCGGCGCGGAGGAGAACGAGGAGGAGGATCGGGCGCTCAACCGCGGGGTGCGTTATCGCGTGATCGTCGAGAAGGGCGTGCTCGAACGGCCCGGCTTCATCGAGTCGGCCCGTGAGGCCGCCCCGTACGGCGAGGAGGTGCGGGTGCTGCCGACGCTCCCGACCCGGCTCGCCATCGCCGACGACCAGATGGCGTTGCTGCCGATGCGCTCGCACGGCGATGCCCGCGCCTCCGGGGCGCTGCTCATCCACCCGAGCGGGCTGCTCGACCTCGTCCTCGCGATCTTCGAGGAGTTCTGGGCGACGTCGACCGAGTTCCTCACCGCCGGTGAGATTCCCGGCGCGCACGACGCGATCGACCGCGATCTGCTGAAGCTCCTGCTCCTGGGGCTGACCGACGCCGCCGCGGGTGCGCAGCTCGGCATCTCGGTGCGCACCGTGCAGCGCCGGATCGCCGAGCTCATGGAGACCGCGAAGGTGTCGACGCGCATCCAGCTCGGCGCGGAGGCGGTCCGACGCAGCTGGGTCTGAGGCATCCGGTCGCGATGACGCGACTACGCTGGAGAGCAATGGGCCATCCGCCCCGAACCCTCGAGGAGATTCCGCACTCGTGACCGGCACGCCGCAGCTCGCACCGACCTGGCGGCTGTGGCTGGTCTGGGGTGTGAGCGTCGCCGCGTACATCGTCTCGGTGACGAACCGCACCTCGCTCGCGGCGGTCGGCTCCGACGCGGCCGTCAGGTTCGACGCCGATGCCTCGACGCTGTCGATGTTCGCGGTGATCCAGCTGTTCGTCTACGGCGGCATGCAGATCCCGGTGGGGCTGCTGCTCGACCGGTTCGGCGCCCGACCGATCATGACGGCCGGCATGGTGCTCATGGCGTCGGGCCAACTCGTGATGGCGCTGTCGACGGACGTCGGCACGGCGATCATCGCGCGCGTGCTGCTCGGCGCGGGTGACGCCGCGATCTTCCCGAGCGCGCTGCGCGTCGTCGCGACGTGGTTCCCGCAGCAGAGGGCGCCGCTCATGGTGCAGATGACGGGCATCATCGGGCAGACGGGCCAGCTGCTCGCGCTGCTGCCGATGGCCGCGCTCCTGCACGCGACGAGCTGGACGGTCGCGTTCGGCAGCCTCGCCGGGCTCGGCGTCCTGTTCACGATCCTGACGTTCGCGATCGTGCGCAATCACCCGCCGTCGAGCGATGCGGATGTCTCGGTGAACACCGCGACCGGCGCGATCGCCGTGGTCCGCTCCTCGGCCGACCTGCGGCAGGGGTTCCGCGAGTCGTGGGGTCACCCGGGCACGCGACTCGCGTTCTGGTCGCACTTCACGACCCCGTTCGCGGGCACCGCGTTCGTGATGCTGTGGGGCTTCCCGTTCCTGACGGCGGGCGAGGGGCTGACGCCCGCGGTGGCGTCGCTCGTGATGAGCGCGTTCGTCGTGTTCAGCATGCTCGTCGGGCCCGTCATGGGGGCGCTCTCGAGCCGGCACCCGCTGCGCCGTTCGCGCATGCTCGTGCTGCCGACGATCGCGTTCCAGGCGCTCGTGTGGCTCGCGGTGATCGCATGGCCCGGGCCGGCGCCGCTGTGGCTGCTCTTCCTGCTCGCGTTCGCGCTCGCGACGGGCGGCCCCGCGTCGATGATCGCGTTCGACCACGCCCGCACCCACAATCCGAGCCACCGGCTCAGCACGGCGACCGGCATCGTCAACGGCGGCGGGTTCATCGCGGGCCTCATCGCGATCTTCCTCATCGGTCTCGCGATGGACCTGCAGGGCGCCGGCACGCCCGACACGTACACGCTCGAGGCGTTCCGCATCGCGTTCCTCACGCAGGTGCCGCTGTGGGTGCTCGGCGCGGCGTTCATCGTCGTCGAGCGCCACCGCACGCGGGTGCGCATGGGCATCGACCCGCCGCGGAAGCGTCGGAAGACCGGGTCGGCGGAGCCGACCGAGCCGTCGGACGGGTAGTCCGACGGCCCGGTCGAGTGCCTCAGCCCTCCTGCGGGTAGCGGTAGAAGCCCTCGCCGGTGGCGACGCCGAGCTTGCCCTGGTCGATGTAGCGCTCCTTGATGAGCGCGGCGAACTCCTGCTGCTTCGGGCCGCCCATCATCGAGATGTTGTACGCGGTCGTCAGCCCGACGATGTCGTAGATCTGGAACGGACCCATCGGCGCACCGGTGCCGATGCGCCAGGTCGCGTCGATCGCCTCGGGCTCGGCGACGCCGTCGACGAGCAACTGGCCGGCCGCCGACAGGAACGGCACGAGCAACGAGTTGAGCACGTAACCCGGCTGCTCCTTCTTGATCTCGATCGGCACCATGCCGATGGCCTCCGCGAACTCGACGACCGTGCGGTACACGGCGGGGTCGGTCGCGGGCGTGCCCATGATCTCGGCGGTGTTGTGCGCCCAGATGCGGTTCGCGAAGTGCAGGGCGAGGAACCGGTCGGGGCGGCCGGTGGCGTCGGCGATCGCGCTCGGCAGCAGCGTCGACGAGTTGGTGGCGAAGATCGTTCGCTCGGGTGCGACGGCGGCGAGCTTCTCGTACGTGGCGCGCTTGATGTCGACGCTCTCGGGCACGGCCTCGATGACGAGGTCGGCGTTCGCGACGGCGGCCGCGAGGTCGTGCGAGGTGGTGAGGCGTGCGAGGGCGGCGTGCGCGCCGCCGTCCGCAGCACCCGCGACGCCTTCGGCGACGTAGGTGTCGGCGAGCCCGGCGAAGCGGGCTTCGGCGGCAGCGGTCGCCTCGGCGCTGATGTCGTAGGCGACGACCTCGAACCCGCTGAACGCGGTCTGGAACGCGATCTGCGAGCCGAGCACTCCGGTGCCGAGCACGGTCACGTGCTGCACTGCGGTCATGGTGATTCCTTCTCTCCTGTGGGTGCCCTCGTGGGGCGTTCGTCGCCCGGGGTCAGGCGTCGTGGGTCTGGTGCGGATGCTTCGACGGGTCGTCGTTCGCTGCGGCGCCGTTGAAGCGGGTGAGGTCGTGGGCGAATCGGGCGACCTCGTCGTCGCCCCAGCCGTCGAGGTGGGCGTCGACGACTCGCTGCAGGATCTCGATCGCCTCCCGGTACGCCGCCCAGCCGGTCTCGGTGAGCTCGAGCGGACGACCGCGGCCCGTGGCATCCGTCACCTCGCGCACCACTCCGAGCCGGGTGAGGCCGCCGAGCTGGCGGGAGACGGTCGAGCGGTTGAGGCGGAACGCCTCGGCGATGTCAACGGAGCGGCAGCCGGGGTGGTCGACGATGAAGCCGAGAATCGACTGCTCGGTCATGTTGAGCGGCACCGGAGCGGTGCGCGCGTCGGCGACGCCTCGCCGCGAGACGACGATGAGCTCGCGCAGGATCGCGGCGGCGTGATCGTCACGAGCGGTGTGCTCCACCATGTCCGACTCCTTCTGTTGTTAGATGCAACGCTACGCTTCGGCGTTGCATTCCACAACAGAAAGGGTCGGACGTGGGCGAGGGTGCTCCTACTGCTCGGACCAGACGCCGAGCTCGTTGCCGCTCGGGTCGGCGAAGTGGAACCGCCGACCGCCGGGGAACTCGTACGGCCCGTTCGTCACCGTTCCGCCCGCCGAGACGATGGCGTCGAGGGTGCCGTCGAGGTCGTCGCTGTAGAGCAGCACGAACGGACCGCCGGGCGTGACCTCCTCGACGAGCGTGAGGCCGCCCGCCTCCTCGCCGTCGGCCTCGGCAGAGGTGCGGATGCCGGCGTACTCGTCGCCGTACGAGGTGAAGGACCAGCCGAACGCGGTGCCGTAGAAGGCCTGCGCGGCCGCGAGATCGGTGACGGAGATCTCGACGTAGTCGATGCTGAGCGGGATGCGGTGGTCATGAGTCGCCATGACGTCACGCTGCCACCACCCGCCGACATGCCGCAGGCGTCTAGAACAGGCGCGCCTGCGCGACGACCGCGGCCCCCTCGAGCTCGAGCAAGAACCGCTTGCGTTCGAGGCCGCCCGCGTAGCCGGTGAGCGAGCCGTCTGCGCCGACGACCCGGTGGCAGGGCACGACGATGCTGAGCGGGTTGCGGCCCACGGCGCCGCCGACTCGCCGGGCGAGGTTGCGGTCGCCGAGGCGGGCCGCGAGTTCGCCGTACGTGACGGTCTCACCGAGCGGGATGTCCCACAGCATGGCCCAGACCGCGTGCTGGAACTCGTCTCCGTCGGGGGCGGTCGGCAGGTCGAACGCGGTGCGCGTACCGGCGAGGTACTCGTCGAGCTCGACGCCGAGCCGGACGATGAGGGCGTCGTCGCGGGCGGCGACCTCGACGCCGATCGTGCCCGCGGCCGGCGGGTGCCAGTGCCCGGGGAAGTAGATGCCGGCGAGCGCATCGCCCTCCGCGACCACGAGCAGTCCGCCGAGCGGCGTCGAAAGGGTGGCGTGGCGGCGGGACATGACTCCATACTCTCCCCGTCGCCCCGGCAGATGGCCGGATTCGACAGCGGGAATCGGACCTCATGACAGCGGCCCGACCTAGGATGGCCGCATGCGTGATCCTCGCCAGGCCGACGGCATGCGGGTCGACTTCACCGCCGTGATCTACGAGTGGTCGTCCCGCCGCAACTGGTTCTTCGTCGACGTGCCGACCGAGCCGAGTGCCGACATCTCCGATCGCCCGCGTATGCCACGGGGCTTCGACTCGGTGCGCGTCACGGCGACGGTCGGCGGCACGACCTGGGACACCTCGATCTTCCCCGGCGGGGGCACGTACGCCCTCCCGTTGAAACGCGCCGTGTTGCAGGCCGAACAGATCGGCGAGGGCGACGAGATCGAGGTCTCGCTCGTCGTGCACGACGGCTGAATCGACTGGCTCCCGCGTCAGAGCGGGTAACACGGGCGAAGCGCACAGCCGGGTCGATCTAGCATTGCGGGATGCCCGAACTCCCCCGCGTCTCCGGTGCCCACCTCGTCGGATCGATCAACCAGCCGAGCGCCGAGGCGACCTTCCGCGTCGTCGCCGCAGAACTCGGCGCCGACCTCTCCCGCATCCCCGACGGCGAGGTCGGCGAGCGCTTCCACTGGATCCTCTTCCAGGGCGCGGCGTTCGACGCGGTCGACGGGCTCGCCCGGGTGCCGATCGACCCGATCGTGGTCGCCGGGTTCGACCTGCGTCCGACCGTGCTCGACGGCAAGGTCGAGCCCGGAGCCCTCGCGTTCGGCCCGCTCGGCTACGCCGACGCCGCGGCCGCGAGCTACGCCGACTTCCTGCGTCTGCGCGAAACGGGCGTCATCGCCGACGGCACTCGCTTCCAGGTGTGTCTGCCCTCGCCGCTCGCCCCGGTCACGACCTATGTCGCCCCCACCGATCGTGCCGCGGTGTACCCGGCATACGCCGCGGCCCTCGCCACCGAGCTCGACCGCATCGCCGAGCTCGTGCCCGCCGACGACCTCGCCGTGCAGATCGACCTCGCGACCGAGTTCGCCTACCTCGAGGGTGTGAGCCTCGGCGGCGGACCGCTCGAGGCGTTCTTCGCCGACGGCGGCGCGGATGCCCCGGCGCTCGTCGGAGCGATCGCCTCGCTGGCCGCCGAGCTCGCCGAGCGGGTGCCCGCCGGCGCGCAGCTCGGATTCCACCTCTGCTACGGGGACGTCGCCGAGAAGCACTTCGTCGAACCCGGTGATGCCGGTCGGCTCGTCGCCGTGGCGAACGCACTCGCCGCGCACATCGAACGGCCCATCGACTGGGTGCACCTGCCCGTTCCGATCGAACGCTCCGACGCCGACTACTTCGCGCCGCTCACCGAGTGGGCACTGCCGGCCTCGACGACGCCGTACCTCGGGCTCGTGCACCACGAAGACGGGGTCGACGGTGCACTCGCCCGCCTCGCACCCGCCCGCGCGGCGTTCGCGCAGGCCGGGGTCGCCTCGTTCGGCGTCGGCACCGAGTGCGGGTTCGGCCGCGGCCCCGCCGAGCGCACCGCCGGCCTCCTCGCCCTGCACCACGAGGTGATCGAGGCCGCCGCGCGCGCCTGAGCGGGCGCGATCATCGTGCCTGAGCACTACGTCACTGATATGCCTCAGGTATCAGCGAGCCACCCGCCGCGCAGGGCACTACGTCTCTGATACCACTGGCGTATCAGTGACGTAGGTGCGTGAAGCAGGTCGACTCTCGAGCCGTCTCGAGATCGATGGCCGAGGCCGCATCGACGTCCGAAGGCAGTCGGTCGCAGGCTCAGGCTGCCCCACCGAGGGCCCGGGCGTTCACTTCGTCGCGCCACGCCACGAGGTCGCGGATCGGCCCGAGATCCCATCCGGTCTCGGCCTCGAGCCCGACCGTGAAGAGGCGGGTACCCACGGCGTGCAGCGCGTCGGCGTGGCCCGGGTAGTCGTCGAGGTCCTCGGCGTAGCGACCGGGCTTCGGCGAGACGCCCGCGCTGCGCTCGATGTCGGCCGGGTCCCGGCCGATGCGCCGGCACCAGTCGTCGAGCACCGCATGCTTGTGCGCGATCGTGTCGGCGTCGCCGAACCCGTGCCAGATGTCGGCGTGCTCGGCGACGATGCGCAGGGTGACCTGCTCGCCGGCGCCGCCGATGAGCACGGGGATGTCCCGCGTCGGCGGCGGATTCAGCGCCGCCCACCGCTCGCGGATCAGCGGCAGGTCGCCGCGGAGCTTGCGCAAACGCTCGGGCGCGGTGCCGAACTCGTACCCGTACTCCGCGTAGTCCCGCTCGAACCAACCCGCGCCGATGCCGAGGACCACCCGGCCGACCCCGCCGTCGCGCGCGCTGATGTGGTCGACCGTGCGAGCCATGTCGGCGAGCAACTGGGGGTTGCGATAGCCGGTGGATGACACGAGCACGCCGAGCTCGACACGTCGGGTGACCTCGGCGAACGCCGCGAGCAGCGTCCACGCCTCGAAGTGCGCGCCGTCGGCGTCGCCGCTGAGCGGGAAGAAGTGATCCCACCCGAGCACGAGGTCGGCCCCTGCCTCCTCGGCCGCCACGGCGGCGGCCCGGAGCTCGGCGTAGCTCGCGTGCTGCGGCTTCACCTGCACCGCGATACGGGCGCGGCGGTCGGCTCGGGGAAGGTGAGGCGCGATGGGCACGTCGCGCGTGCCCGTCGCCGCGCTTCCGGCTTCGGTCATGGTTGCGAGCCTACGCCGGGGCGCGCGACGGTCGGACCGCCGCTGCCGCTCACCGCACCGCCGCGATTGCCCGAGCATCCCCGTCGTGCTACGGTCCCGTTGATCGTGTATCGACGGCAGGAGGTGAGTCCCATGAACGCAGTATCAGTGGGCGCTCCCCTGCAGTCCACGATCCGCGACTGAGTCAGTCGCCGCCGGGAGCGCCGAACAGGCAAGTTCGCGAAAGGCGATTCCCATGCACGACAACACTCCTTCTTCTCCCCTGCCCGCCACGTCGACGTCGGCCCCCGGCCGGGCGATGCCGGTCGACGCCACGAACAGGATCCCCGCTTCCGGTGAACGAGCACTCGTCCTCGGCGGCGGCGGCTCGACCGGGAACGCCTGGCTGATCGGCGTCGTCGCCGGACTGTCCGAGGCCGGCGTCGACGTGACCGCAGCCGACCTGACGATCGGCACCTCGGCCGGATCGACGGCCGCGGCCCAGCTCGCGGGCGCGACCCCCGCCGAGCTGTACGCGGCGATCGCCGACGCGGCACCCCTGCACCCGACGCGGCCGACCGGACAGGCCTGGGCTGGGGCGACCGCACCCGCCGCCGCTCGTCCGCCGGCCGGCCGGCCGATCGACCACCTCGCGCGGACCGGCGCGATCATCGCAGCGTCGAGCGGCCTCGACGACCTGCGCCGCAGGATGGGCGTCTCCGCCCGCGAGCTGGATGCCTCGTCGGACGACGGGCAGCAGGCGCGCTGGCGCGCGACCGTCGCCTCACGATTCGCGGGCTCCGCCTGGCCGGCGCGGTCGTTGCTCCTCACGGCGGTCGACGCCGAGACCGGCGATTCCGTCGTGTTCGATCGCGACAGCGGAGTCGACCTCGTCGACGCCGTCGCCGCGAGCTGTGCGGGTGGCTTCGCCTTCCGGATCGACGGTCATCCGTACATCGACGGCGGCTATCGCACCAACCCCGAGAACGCCGACCTCGCTGCCGGGTACGAGCGCGTGCTCGTGCTCTCACCGTTCGGCGGCCGCACCCGGCTGCCGCTCGCGTGGGGGCTCGACCTCGCGACGCAGGTCGAGGCGCTGCGCGCCGGCGGCAGCCGTGTCGAGACGATCGGCCCGCGGAGCGAGGACCGGCACCTGTTCGACGACGCGATGAACCTCGCACTACGCCCTGCCGCAGCCCGAGCCGGATACGAGCGCGGACGTGAGCTGGCCGAGCGCATCGGCGAGCTCTGGGGCTGAGCCGGGAGCGGTCGGCCCTCGCGCGGAGGGCCGACCGCCGTGGTCTCGAAACGGGCCTCCTCGCCCTGCACCGCGAGAGCATCGCGGCGGCGGGCTAGACGACGGTCGCGGCGGCCCGCCGCGGGCGACGCTCGAGGAACCGGGCGTGGTGCGCCTCGAGCGCACCGACCCGGTGCCGGATCGCGAGCAGCAGCGCCGCCACCCGGCGCCGATGGTGCGGTTCGAGCGCCTCGCCCTGCTCGAAGGCGCGGGCGCGCAGCGCGATCGAACGCATGCGGCCGAGCGTGTCGACGCGGAACGACTGGAACGCCTCGTCGGGCCGCGAGGCGAGCCGGTCGAAACGGTCGTCGATGATCGCGAGCCGCAGTTCGAGATCGTTGACGTCGGCGAAGAAGCGCGCCCGCTCGGGCGCGAGCGGCGCCGCAGGGAGGGCCGGAACGGCGGTGCGGCCGGGGTCGTCGGGGTGGGGCGCCATATCGGTGCTCCTCGGGTGACTCCGGTCGATGCCGAAGATCATGACGCTACGGGGTGCCGCCGACATCGCCGGGTCAGGGGGCCTCGATACGGCGCCGGCGCGCCTCCTCGACCGCCGGAGACCGGCACGACTAGGCGCCCGGCCGAACACGGCGCAACCTCAACGTCACGATCTGGAAGGGGCGCAGCGCGAACTCCCACGCGCGCGGCCCTGCGTCGTCGAGCACGACGCCCACCCCGCCCCCGGTCGGGTCGTCCCCGTCGCCCCCGCCGAACGCCCGCTCGAGCAGGTCGGTCGACTCCGCGGACGCGTCGAACGAGACCGACAGCCGCCCCCGCCCGCGGGCACCGTGCGGCTCGTACAACCGCACCACCACATCGCCGGAGCCGTCCTCGGCGAGCTTCACCGCCTCGACCACGGCGCCGGTGACGTTCACGAGCGGCTCGATCAACGTGGCATCCACCCCCTCGAAGCTGCGCAGCGGCAGGTTGAGCCGGTAGCCCTCGGCGATCGCCTCGGGGATGCCCGCGCCGGGCGCGATCGACACGCGCATGCGGTGCCGCCCCTGGTCGGCCTCGGGGTCGGGGTAGCGCGGAGCGCGGAGCAGCGAGAGCCGCGCGGTGGTCACGGTCGCGCCCGGGCGCGTGGCATCCGCGGCCCGTCTGATGTCGTGCCCGTACGTCGAGTCGTTCGCGATCGCGACGCCGTAGCCGGGCTCGCCGACGTGCACCCAGCGGTGGGCGACGGTCTCGAAACGGGCCGCGTCCCACGAGGTGTTCGCGTGCGTCGGCCGGTGCAGGTGCCCGAACTGGATCTCGCTCGTCGCCCGTTCGGCGTGCACGTCGAGCGGGAACGCGAGCTTCAGCAGCTTCTGGCGCTCGTGCCAGTCGATGTCGAAGTCGAACTCGAGCGCCGGGGCATCGGCGGCGAGCGACACGGTCTCGACGATCACGGATGCCCCGAACCGGCGCGTGATGCGCACGGCGACCCGCTCGTCCTCCGCTGGAGCATCGACCAGCTCGACCGACTCGGCCTCGCGCAGCTCGACGACGTTGCGGGCGTAGTGGGCGTCGATGTCCCACGCGTCCCACTGGTTGGGGGTGTCACGGAAGAGCTGCAGCAGGTTGCCCGCCTGCCCCGGCGCGATCGCCTCGCGGCCGAGCCGGCCGTCGGCGTCGCGGTGCCGGAGGGAGACGAGGAGCCCGTCGGCGTCGAGGACGGCCGCGAGATGGGCGTTCTCGAGGGTGATGCCTTCCGCTGGTCGAGGAGCGCCGGCGCGCAGCGACGACGCGTCTCGAGACCCGGTGAGCGGGCGCGACTCGGCTTGGTCTCGAGACGCGTCGCCTTCGGCGGCGCTCCTCGACCACCGGGTATCGCCTTCGGCGGCGCTCCTCGACCACCGGGCCCCGCCCAACCCCGGCACACCCGAGACCGCGTACGGCCCTGCGTTCACGCGGAGCATCCGATCGCCCTGCCCTGCGAGCGCGCGCACCGAGCGCTCGATGATCTGCTCGAGCACCTCGGCGACCTCGGCGTAGCGCCGCTCGGCCTCTCGATGCACCCACGCGATCGACGACCCGGGCAGGATGTCGTGGAACTGCTGCAGCAGCACCGTCTCCCAGGCCGCGGCGAGCTCTTCGACCGGGTACGCGGCGACCCCGCGCACGGCCGCCGTCGTCGCCCACAGCTCGGCCTCGCGCAGCAGGTGCTCGCTGCGCCGGTTGCCGCGCTTCGTGCGCGCCTGCGAGGTGTACGTGCCGCGGTGGAACTCGAGGTACAGCTCGCCCGACCACACCGGCGGCGCGGGGTACTCGGCCTCGGCGGCCTCGAAGAACCCGCGCGGCGACGACAGCTTCACCTGCGGCGACCCCTCGAGCGAGGCGGTGCGGTACGCGGACGCGAGCATCTCGCGCGTCGGCCCGCCGCCGCCGTCGCCGTAGCCGAACGGCACGAGCGAGGTGTTCGCCGCCCCCTTCTCGGCGTACTGGCGCTCGGCGCGGGCGAGCTCCTCCCCGGTGAGCTCGGCGTTGTACGTGTCGACGGGCGGGAAGTGCGTGAACACCTCGCTGCCGTCGAGCCCCTGCCAGCGGAAGGTGTGGTGCGGGAACCGGTTCGTCTCGTTCCACGAGATCTTCTGCGTGAGGAACCACTTCGACCCCGCCGCCCGCACGAGTTGCGGCAGCGCCGCCGAGTAGCCGAACGAGTCGGGCAGCCACACCTCGAGCGGTTCGACGCCGAGCTCCTCGATGAAGAAGCGCTTGCCCGCGACGAACTGGCGCGCGAGCGCCTCGCCGCCCGGCAGGTTCGTGTCGGACTCCACCCACATGCCGCCGACCGGCACGAACGAGCCCTCGCGCACCCGCGCGCGCACGCGCTCGAACAGTTCGGGGTAGTCGCGTTTCAGCCACGCGTACTGCTGCGCCGACGAGGCGGCGAACACGAAGTCGGGATGCTCCGCGATGAGCGCGTCGACGTTCGAGAAGGTGCGGGCGACCTTGCGCACGGTCTCGCGCACCGGCCACAGCCACGCGCTGTCGATGTGGGCGTGGCCGACGGCGTGCACGCGGTGCGAGCTCGCCCAGGCGGGTGCGGCGAGCACGGGCGCGAGGATGCTCCGGCCCTCCGCCGCGGTGCCGGCGACGTCGTCGGGGTCCATGAGGTCGACCATGCGTTCGAGCGCCCGCACGATCTGCGCCCGCCTCGTCGAGTCGGCGCGCAGCTGCGCGGCGAGCTCGCGGAGCACCCGCACGTCGTGCAGGAGCTCGTCGACGGTCACGTCGCGGAGCGCGAGCCCGATCTCGCCGAGCACGTAGAGGGGGTCGTCGCCCGCGGTCTCCCACTCGCCGCGGAGCGTCGGCGCGAAGGTCCAGTCCTGCATGACATCGGGGTTCGACGCCGCCTCGAGATACACGACCGCCGCCTCGCCCGCTGGTTGAGGAGCGCCCGACGAAGTCGGACGCGTCTCGAAACCACCCGCCGCCAGCAGCTCGATCGGCACCGCCCGGTTCCGCGGCTCGACCGCCTTCACGATCGTGCCGTCGGGCCGCCACACGAGCGCCTCGGCCTGGAACCCGGGCGTGACCGGCGAGAACCCGAGATCGACGACGAGTTCCCAGCGGCCCTCCGTTGGTCGAGGAGCGCGCGAAGCACGCGTCTCGAGACCTGGTGCGCCGGTCTCGAGACGCGTCGCCATCGGCGGCGCTCCTCGACCACCGGATGCCGGCACCGTCACTCTGAACCACGTCGTGCCCCACGCCCGCCCCCACGGCGTGCCGGGCACCACCGGCTCGAACACCTGACCGACGGCGTCGGCGAACGGCACGGGCTCCCCCGGGGCATCCCATCGTTCGATCGTCGCCGGCACCTGCTCGCGGTACCGCGCGGGCTCGAGCCGTTCGCGCACGAACCGCGCGATGCGCGTCTCGACCAGGGCGGAATCGTCGTGCATTTCAGGCTCCTATCCCTTGACCGCGCCCTGCAGCGCGAACGAACCGCCGATGCCGCGCGACACGAGCACGTACAGCGCGATGACCGGCAACGAGTACAGCAGCGAGAAGGCGGCGAGCTCGCCGTAGGCGACGGTGCCGTACTGCCCGAAGAAGCTGTAGATGCTCACCGCGGCGGGTTGCTTCGCGGGGCTCAGCAGCAGGATGAACGGCACGAAGAAGTTTCCCCAGGCCTGGATGAACACGAAGATGAACACCACTGCGATGCCGGGCCGCATGAGCGGCACGACGATGCGACGCAGCGTCCCCATCGCCGAGGCGCCGTCGACCCAGGCGGCCTCCTCGAGCGAGACGGGCACCGAGTCCATGAAGTTCTTCATCATCCAGATCGCCATCGGCAGGCTCGTCGCGGCCATGAAGAACGTCACCGCAGCGAGGTTGTCGAGGTAGCCGAGCCGCACGAACAGGCTGTACACCGGCACCATGATCGCGGTGATGGGCAGGCACGTGCCGAACAGGATGGCGTAGAGGTACGGCGTGTTGAACCGCGACTGGTACCGCGACAGCGGATACGCCGCGAGCACCGCGACGATCACGGTGATGACGGCCGAGCCGGTCGAGAGCAGCGTCGAGTTCCAGAGCGGCAACAGGGTGCCCTCGGGGGTGAGCACGGCCGCGTAGTGCTCGAGCGTGAAGCCCTCGGGCACTTCGGTGCGCTGGCTCGGGTCGGTGTCGATCGAGGCGAGCACGAGCCACGCGAGCGGCACGAGGAAGCAGACGCCGATGAGGGCGAGCGCGAGATTGCGGGCGGTGGATGCCACGGCACGGCGCGGCGACGCGAGGCTCATGTGCGGCGCTCCGGGCGAAGCATCCTGATGTACGCGATCGAGAAGATCGCACCGACGACGATCATCACGACCGCGATCGCCGAGCCGTAGCCGATCTGCTGGAACTTGAACGCCTCCTGGTACGCGAACACCGGCAGGGTCGAGCTCGCCATGCCGGGGCCGCCCTTCGTCATCACCCAGATGAGTGTGAACACGGCGAGCGTCTGAAGGGTGATGAGCATGAGGTTCGTCGCGATCGACGGGCGGATCATCGGCAGCGTCACCCACCAGAGGCGCTTCGCGCCGCCCGCCCCGTCGACGATCGCGGCCTCGGAGATCTCGGGCGGCACGTCGTTCAGCGCGGCCTCGTAGACGAGCATCGAGAACGCGGTGCCGCGCCACACGTTCGCGAGGATCACGGCGAGCATCGGGAAGTCGTAGAGCCAGTTCGCACCGTCGATGCCGACGGCGCCGAGCAGCTGGTTGAGGGTGCCGTCGTCGGCGAAGTACGCGTAGGCGGCGAAGGCGGCGACGATCTCGGGCAGCACCCATGCGGTGACGACCGTCGTGCCGACGACAGCGCGCACCCCGCGGTTGGCCTTCGCCATGAGGAGGGCGAGCCCCAGCCCGACGAGGTTCTGCCCGATCACGGCCGAGCCGAGCACGAACACGACCGTGAGCAGCAGCGACAGCGGGAAGTCGCGGTCAGTGATGAGATCGAGGTAGTTGTCGAGGCCGACCCACTGCGGCTCGCGCGCCGAGCGGCCGGTGAGCGCGGTGTCGGTGAACGAGACGACGACCGCCCAGACGACCGGCCCGACCATGAACAGCGCGAGCAGCACGATCGACGGCGCGATCGGCAGCAGGCGCACGAGCGAGCGTCGCCCCGCCCGAGGGGGTTGCCGGCCGGCGCGGGAGTTCGGGTTTTCCCGCGTCGGCCGGCCGCCTTCGATCGTGGGCGACGAGACCGCGACCATTCCCCTAGCCGGTCACGTTCTCTTCGCCGACGATCCCGACCACCGCCTCGTCATAGGCGGCGGCGGCCTCCTCCGGCGTCATCTGCCCCGTCATGACGGCCTCGGTGGCCGCCTGGATCTCGGCCGAGATCTCGGGGTAGTCGGCCGTGGCCGGCCGGAAGTGCGTGACGGTCACGAGGTCGGTGAAGAAGCCGATGAACGGGTTCGCCTCGAGGTACGAGGGGTCCTCCGCGACATCCGTGCGCACCGCGATCTGCGAGTTCGCGATGTTGTACTGCAGCGAGTTCTCCTGATTCAGCGCCATCGCGAGGAAGTCGAACGCGGCGTCGGGGTTGTCGCTGTTCGCGCCGACGGCGAGGGTCCACCCGCCCGAGAGGCTGACCGCGCCGTCGCCCTGCCCGTTCTGCGTCGGGAAGGCCGCGACCCCGATGTCGTCGACGTACTCGGGCCACTCGTACTGGCCGCCCGGCATCCAGAACGACGGCGACCACGAGCCCTCGATGGTTCCGGCGATCTGACCGCCGGGGAACCATTCGCCGAAGAGCTTCTGCCACATCGAGCCGTCGAGCGCGACGTCGGGTGCGGGGGCGAGCCCCTCGCCGTAGAGCGTCTCAATGAACGCGAGCGAGTCGATGAAGCCCTGCGAACCCGTCACCCACTTCTTCTCGTCGGCGTCGTACAGCACGTCGTCGGTGCCGTAGATCAGCATGCCGAACCCCTGCATGACCGAGCCCTCGCCCGCGGGCTTGCCCGAGTAGACGTTGAACGCGACCTTGTCGGGCTCGGCGGCGTGCACCTGGCGGGCGGTCTCGAGGATCTCGTCCCAGCTCTTCGGCTCCCACGGCAGCGCGACGCCGGCCGATTCGAGCACCGACTTCGAGTACCAGATGCCGCGGGTGTCGGTGCCGAGCGGCACGGCGTAGACGCTGCCGTCGTCGGCGCGCCCCGCCTCCTTCGCGCCCTCGTTGAACTTCGACCAGTCGTCCCAGTCGGCGAGGTACTCGTCGAGGTTCAGCAGGTAGCCGGCGTCGACGTCGCTGCGCACCTTGAAGGTGTCTTCGTAGAAGACGTCGGGCGCGGTGTCGGGGCTCTGCTGCATGAGCGCGAGCTTCGTGGCGTAGTCGCCCTCGTCGGCGACGATGGGTTCGAGTTCGACGGTGATGCCCGGGTTCGCCTCTTCGAAGGCCGGCTTGACCTGCTTGAAGAGGTCGTCGAGCGCGACGAACGCGTCGGTCTTCTGGTAGACGATGCGGATCGTGTTCTCATCAGCGCCGGAGTCGGCACTGCAGCCGATGAGCGAGACGGATGCTGCGGCGATCACCGCGAGAGACAGGGTGGCGCGGGTTCGTTGCATGGTGCTCGTGCTCCTTCGCTCGAGTACTGCAGTGCGGGATGCTCCGGTTCGGGCGGAAGACGCGATACGCCCCGGGAGCAAGCCGGCTCCCCCGAACCGTGCTCCACGGGGCGATCGCAATCCCCACGATCCACATAGTAAATCGAATGGAGTTACTCTGCAAGACCCAGTTTCCTACGCTGGTCGAGGAGCGCGCGACGAAGGAGCACGCGTCTCGAGACCCCGCAACCGACTCTCGAGACCGGCCCACCGGGTTTCGAGACGCGTCGCCGCTGCGCGTCGGCGCTCCTCAACCACCGAGTACCCCTGCTGGTCGAGATCTACCCCAGCAGCAGCCGGTTCGCGGTCGGCGCGAAGGTGCGCTCGAGCACGAGGCTCGCGGCGCCGATCGCCGCGACATCCTCACCGACCCCGGTGCCGACGACCTCGAGCTCGCGCAGCGCCGCGGTCGCACTGTACTCGGCGAGCCGCGGGGTCACGCGGGCGAGGTACCGCGCCTCGAGGCGCGCCCAGAACGGGCCGCCGAAGACGACGCGGTCGACATCGAGGAGGTTCGTGATGACGGCGACGGCGTGCGCGGTGCGGTCGGCCGCGAGGTCGAGGATGCCGCCGGCGACCGCGTCACCGGCGTCCGCCGCCGCACACAGCCGGTCGAACTGCGCGTCGATCTCGGGGGCGCTCTCGTGGGCGGCATCGGCTCGCAGCACGCCGAGCCGCTCGGCCTCCTCGACCATCGCCTGCGGGGTGATGGTCACCGCGATGCAGCCGCGCAGGCCGCATGAGCAAGGCGGTCCGTCGGGGTCGGCGACGATGTGGCCGATCTCACCGGCATTGCCCGACACCCCGCGCACGAGTTCGTCACCGAGCACGAGCCCTGCGCCGATGCCGGTGCCGAGGTAGAGGAACACGAAGGAACCCGCACCGCTCGCCCCGCCCGCCCAGGTCTCGGCGACGGCGGCCGCGGTGACGTCTTTATCGACGAGCACGGGGAGGCCCGTGGCATCCTCGAGGGCTTCGCGCAGCGGAACGCGATGCCAGCCGTGCAGGTTCGGCGGGTCGACGATGGTGCCGCGCTCCTGGTCGATGGGGCCGGGGGCGGCGAGCCCGAGGCCGACGATCTTGTCGCGGGCGATGCCCGAGTCGGCGACGAGCCGTTCGACGAGGTCGCGGATCCGCTCCATGACGTGCGCCGGGTCGCTCGCGTCAGGGGTGCGGTGCCGCGCGTGCGCGACGACCTGCCCGGTGAGGTCGAGCAGCACGAAGGTCATGACGGCCGGGTCGACGTGCACGCCGGCGGCGTAGAGCCCGACCGGGTTCAGCCGCAGCATGGTGCGGGGCTTGCCGAGGCCGGCCGCGCTCGTCTTGCCGGCCTCGACGATGAGCTCGTCGTCGAGCAGGCGCCGCGCGATGTTCGACACCGTCTGCGTCGAGAGCCCGGTCATCTCGACGAGCTCGACCCGGCTGCGCCCCTCTGGGGCGCGCCGGATCGCGTCGAAGATGACCGAGCGGTTGAAGTCGCCCATGCGGGGCAGGTTGGTGCCGCGCCGCGCGGTGGTGATCGAACCGTTCATCCGCCGACCCCTCCCGTCGCGACACTGTGATCGCGCTCTCCCACGAGTTTGTCACATCGATGGAGAAAAGGGGAAGCCTCGATGCCGACTGGTCGTCGGGCCTGGCGGTCGGGCCTCGGCTACGCCTGCTCGCCGATGAGGATGCCGCGCTCGCTCGTCTGCGCCCGCACAGCTGCGACGAACTCCTCGAACGCCGACTTGCTCTTCGCGTAGCCGATCGCGCCGCCCTTGACCGCGCCGAGCCCGCCCTTCTCGTCGAAGCGCAGCCAGGTGTTGCCGTACTGGTCGACGCCGATCGCGAAGGTGAACGAGATGTGGAACCCGCTGCCCGCCATCGCCCCGAGCCACAGCGTCTTCTGCAGGCTGCCGCGCTCGAGCTTGATGCTGCCTTCGGCGGGGGTCGTCGCGGTGTAACCGAGCCCTTCGGCGATGGAGATGACGACGGGCACGGTCAGCTGGTCGTCGCCGGAGAGGATGAGCTGGGTCATTGCAGGGGTCCTGTTCGGGTCGTGGTCGCGCCGGAGTCGGCAAGACCACGACCCTACCGCGCCCCTGCGACGCGCCGATGGACTCAGGCGGGAGTCTCCCCGCTGGAGCGCTCTGCCTTCCCGAGGTTGGCGACGAGTTCTGCGCTGGTCTGCGCCCCGGCCGAGTACGCGGGCTGGTCGCGCTCGACGCGCCAGCTGTCGTCGAGCGGGCCGACGTTCACGGTGTCGAAGCCGAACTCGTCGTAGAGCGAGGTGACGAAGGCCGCGGCGTCATCGTGGTCGCTCGCCGTCGCGAGGGCACGGCGGGCCGGGTCGCCGGCCGGGCGGCCGTCGGTCGTGATGTCGGAGGCGACGATGTGGTTGAAGCCCTTCGCGACGTGGCTCATGGGCAGGTGCTTCTGCAGCATGCCCGTGACGGTGTCGCGGCCCTCGTCGAGGGCGGGCACGTGGCCGTCGCGCTCCCAGTAGTAGTTGTCGGTGTCGATCACGATCTTGCCGGCGAGCGGCTCGACCGGAACCGAGGCGTACGCCTTGAACGGCACGGTCACGACGGCGATGTCGGCGGCCGCCGCCGCCTCGGCCGCGGTCGCCGCGCGGGCCGACGGGCCGAGCTCGGCGATGAGGCCCTCAAGCGTCTCGGGGCCGCGCGAGTTCGCGATCACCACCTCGTATCCGCTCTTAACGGCCGCGCGAGCGACCTGGCTGCCGATATGTCCTGCACCGATGATTCCGAGAGTGGTCATGGTGATTCCAACGCGGTCGCCCGCGAGTTGTTCCCGCCTCCCGCCGGTTGAGGAGCGAGCGACGAAGGAGCACGCGTCTCGAAACCTGGCGAGACGCTCTCGAGAGTCGGTCACCGGGTTTCGAGACGCGTCGCCGCTTCGCGTCGGCGCTCCTCAACCTGCGGAGGCTCGACGCTGCTCAACCCGCGGCAGCGGTCGTCGGCCGACGGCGGCGCCCCGCACGCTCGGTACGAGCCGTGCGTGCGGCGCGCTCCGCGCGCTCGGCTTCGACAGCGCGACGCTCGTGCACTCGACGGCGCCGCTCGTTCGCGATGGCCGCTTCGCGCTCGTCGGCGGTCTGGAGGGTCTGTGCGATGTAGCCGACTGCGAGGTTCATGATCCGGTGTCCCTTCGGTGCGGCGGCGCGGTGGCCGCCTGACCTCAGACTCCTCGCTGAGGTGGGCCCGGCAGATCGGGCGAGTGCCCTATTTCCGTCGCCCGACCACCTCAGATCGCGTGCGGCGGGAGTTCCCCGCGGCGGTTCCGCATGTCCGACCTCGCCGCGGAGGAGACGCAGAATGCCCCGGGCTCGCGCCCGAGGCATCCTGCGGTGCAGTGCTCGATCTGTGCTCAGTCGCCCTGCGGCGGAGCAGCCGGCGGAACGGCCGGAGCAGCCGGAGCCGCGGAAGCGGCCGGCGCGTAAGCAGCGGGCACCTGCGGCGCCGGCGCGTATCCGTACGGGTACGCCGGCACCTCCCACGCCGCCGCACCGTGCCACGGCTCGGTGCGGCCGTAGCCGAGGTACGCCCCCCAGACGAGCGGCAGGAAGACGTAGAGCACCGTCCACCCGGCCGACTTGCCGAAGCCCGTGTTGATGCGGTGCACGGCCATGATCAAGTACACCGCGGCCACGATGTTCGCGAACGGCACGAACGCGAGGACCGCGACCCATCCCGGGTACCCGGCGATCTCGATGACGCGCCACGAGCTGTAGATCGGCACCCACGCCGGCCAGCCCTCGTTGCCCGTCTTCACGAACACCTTGGAGAGGAAGATCGCGAGCACCACGTACTGCACGATGAGCACGAGGAAGATGACCCCGTAGAAGGCGATGATCGGCAGCACGAGGTCGAGGGGGCTCGTTTCGGTGTGCAGCATGGCGGTCACTCCGCGAATTCGGTCGACACGAGGCCGACGGTCAGGTGGGCGGCGGCGTCGACGACGGCGCCGGGCAGCTGTTCGGGGGCGTCGCAGCCCACGAGCACGACGACGCCCTCGCCGAGGTCGGTGATGCTGCGCGAGATCACCGTGTAGTACCGGTCGATCTGCACGTCGATGGCGACCGCGTCGGCGGTGCCGGCCGAGACCCCGTCGCCCGAGATGAGCGCGACGTCGTAGGCGCTGGTGCGGTCGATGGTCGAGCCGAGGTCCTGCTCGATGCGCGAGAGGCTCGCGGTGCGGTCGTCTTCGCCGAGCGCGTCGGAGCCGTCGCTGCCGTTCGTGTACCAGACGGTGCAGCCCGTGACGGTGCTCGTGTACTCGCCCGAGTTGCCGCCGGTGGTCGTGGGCGTCCACGCGGGGTCGCCCGGGAACGTCGAGGAGAGGGAGATGTAGGCGTCACCGTCGATGTCGAGGTCCCACGGCAGGTCGATCGGCAGGTCGACGGCGGATGCCTCGTCGAGCGGGTCCTCCGCGTACGGGTCGTCGCCGAACTGCTCGACCGCCTCGAAGTACCCGTCGTTCGTGCTCGACGCGGCCGACGCGAACGCGAAGACCATCCACACCGTCATCGTCGGGATCAGGATGAGCGGCAGCGCCGAGACGATGATCGCCGCGGTCAGGGCGCCGGCGAACCCCTTCGGCTGCGCGGGCCGCGGCGCCGCCGCGGGCACCTGCGGCATCGGCGCCTGCGGCACCGATGGTTGGGGCGCGGGCGGCTGCGGCACCGGCGCGGACGGGTCGAACGTCACGGATCCTCCAAGGGTCGCGTGCCGGAGACGGCACGAGTCGAGATCGTATCGGTCGCGCGGCGTCCGCTTGTTCCCATCTCCCGCCGGTTGAGGAGCGAGCGACGAAGGAGCACGCGTCTCGAAACCCGGCGAGACGCTCTCGAGACTCGGTCACCGGGTTTCGAGACGCGTCGCCGCTTCGCGTCGGCGCTCCTCAACCTGCGGAGGCTCGGCACTACTCAACGGGCGGCGGCGGTCGTAGGCTGACCCCATGGCTGGGGCTCTGGGAGATCCGGTTCGTCATGCGCTCGAGTCGGTGCTCGACGCCGTTCGAGATCGCACCGACGGGGCGGTCGCGTCGTACATCCCCGAGCTCGCGAAGGTCGAGCCCGAGCAGCTCGGCGCGGCGCTCGCGAGCACGCACGGGGTCGTGCACGAGGCCGGCGACGTCGAGGCGGAGTTCACCATCCAATCGGTGTCGAAGCCGTTCGTGTTCGCGCTCGCGGTCGACGCGCTCGGACTCCACGAGGTGCGCAAGCACGTCGACCTCGAGCCGAGCGGCGAACCGTTCAACGCCATCAGTCTCGACGAGGCATCCGGCCGCCCTCGCAACCCCATGATCAACGCCGGCGCCATCGTGATGACGTCGCTCATGCACGGCGACACCGCCGAGGAGAAGTTCGCCGCCGTGCGCGCGGGCCTCGAGCGGTTCGCGGGCCGTGAACTGGAGGTCGACGAGGACGTCTACGTCTCGGAGTCGACCACCGGCGATCGCAACCGCGCGCTCGCCTACCTGACCCGCTCGGCGGGGGTGCTCGGGGCGAGCGCCCAGGTCGCGACGACGGCGTACTTCCGCCAGTGCTCGCTGACCGTGAACGCGCGCGACCTCGCGATCATGGCGGCGACGTTCGCGACCGGCGGCGTGAACCCCGTGACCGACGAACGCGTCATCAGCGAGGATGCCGCGCGCTGGACGACCGCGGTCATGACGAGCTGCGGCATGTACGACGAGTCGGGCGACTGGATGGTGCGGGTCGGCCTGCCCGCCAAGAGCGGCGTCGGCGGCGGCATCGCAGCCGTGCAGCCGGGGCAGTTCGGCATCGGCACGTTCAGCCCGCGCCTCGACGAGCGCGGCAACAGCGTGCGCGGCGTCGCGACGCTCGAGCTGCTGTCGCAACGGCACGGCCTGCACATGCTGCAGCACCACGGCTCGCCGCTCTCGCCGATCGCGTCGCTCACGCGCGAGGATGCCGGCGACACGATCGCCATGCTGCGCGGCGAGATCCTGTTCTCGGAGGCCGAGGAGGTGCTCACCCGCCTCTCGGCACTGGTGGGCGATCACGGATGCCTCGTACTCGACTTCACCGCGGTGACGCGGGTCGCGGCCGGGTCGAGGAAGATCTTCAGCGCGCTGCCCGAGACGTTGGGACGCCTCGACGACGGGCGGCCGCGGGTCGAGGTGCGCGACCCCGACGGGGTGCTCGCGGGTTGACGGCGGCGGACGACCGGTCGACGCTCGAGAGGCGGAGCAAGGCGATGGGGTGGTTCAAGCGCGGCTGGCTGACGTTCATCAAGCACACGCTCAACCCACTGACGCTCGCGATGGCCCGCCGCGGCCTCGGACCGTTCGCACTCATCCGCCACACCGGGCGCAAGAGCGGGCGCACCTTCGAGACGCCGCTCATCCTCGCGCGGGTGCCCGAGGGGTTCGTGGCCGAGCTCACCTACGGCCCCGAGGTGAACTGGTACCGCAACGTCGTCGCGGCGGATCGGGCGACCGTGGTGTGGCGGGGTCGCGAGTTCACGGTCGTCGGCATCGAGCCGATCGCGACGGCGATGGGCCTGAGAGCTTTCGGCCCGCCGGCGTCGTGGGTGCTGCAGCTGTTGCGGCGGCACGAGTTCCGGCTGCTGCGCGAGGCACCGCCGGCTGCCGTGGCATCCGGCCCATGATGGTGAGCCGGATGCCTCGGTGGTCAGTGCGCCGCGTGCAGGTGCAGGCGGTCGGCGAGGCGGTGCGCGCGGCCGACGCGCGCCGTGCGGTCGGCGCGCTCGACGGTGCGGCGCTCGCCCTCGGTGCGGCGGCGCTCGTTCGCCGCGGCGGCGAACTCGGCCTCGTTGCGGTGGAGGGTGGTGGCGATGAAGCCGGCTGCGAGGTCCATGGTTCCGATCCCTTTCGGATGCTTCGCGGCCGATGTTCCGGCCGCCTGAGAACAGACTCGTCGCTGAGGTACCGGGTGCGTATCGGGCGGGTGCCCTATCTTCGCGAGGCGGGGCGTAGGTACCCGGTCTGAGGTACCTCAGGGCTTGAGATGGCGTCCCCGAAACCTCGCCGCGCGAGCGGTGGGTCGGTACCCTGAAAGGTGGAACCGGACCGGAAGGTGGTGAGTTCCATGGATGCGACGAAGCAGTGGAGCGTCACCGTCGAAATCGACGAAGAAGAGAACTCCACGAGGGCTGAGGCCACCGTTCGCACGCCCGCGGGGCGTGAAGTGACCGGCGTCGGCAAGGCCGCGCGCAACCCGCTCGATCCGAACGTGCCCGCGATCGGCGACGAGCTCGCGGTCGCTCGGGCACTGCACGATCTCTCGGAGCGGCTGCGGCACACGACCGAGAAGGACATCTCGAGCATCACCGGGCAGCCGTCGCACGTGCACCGCTAGGGACACCGGCCGCGCGCGACGGCGCCGCTGCCCTCGGCAGCATCCACTGGCCGCGCTCCCCTGCACGCGCTAGCCTCGCGCCCATGACCTGGACGCACGGAACCACCACCGCGGGCGTGCCCTACTCGGCCCGCGCCGCGACTCGCCCCGAGGCGCCGATCGTCGTCGGCTGGCACCTGCTCGACCCGCCGTCGACGCCCGCCGCGATGGCCGCGGCGCTGCCGCTCGACGGCCTCGACGCGCACGTGATCTACCTCGGCCTGCCGCTCAGCGGCGAGCGCGCGCCCCACCCCGACTTCGAGGCGCTGCTCACGAGCGGCATCGACATGGTCACCGACTTCTTCGGCCCGATGCACGAGGAGGCGCTCGCCGAGTTCCCGGCGGCGCTCGCCGAAGTGCGGGCGCTCTTGGGGGCGTCGGATGCCTCGGCGCTCGCCGTGCTCGGCGGTTCGGCCGGGGCATCCGCGGCCACCGAGGTGTTCGCGACGCATGCCGGTTCGCACCGCATCGTCGCGTGCGTGCTCCTGAACCCGATGCTGCAACTGCGCCCGATGATCGACGCGATGGCCGAGTTCCTGCCGTCGCCGTATCAATGGACGTCGGCCGCCGATGCCGTGGCCGAGCGCATGGACTTCGTCGCGCGCGCACCCGAGCTCGCGGCGGCGGGTGGCCGCCTGCTCATCGTCGAGGGTTCCGACGACGAACCGCATTTCATCGCGGCAGTACGCGAGCTCGAGCGCCTCGGCGTCGGCGAGGTGCGCTACGTCGACGGCGTCGCTCACCCGCTCGCGGCGTTGCCCGAAGACCCGGCCGCCGAGCGCACCGAGGGCGCGAAGACCTACGACCGCATCGCCGCCGAATGGATCGCGGAGGCGACCGGGGCGTGATCGCCGGCGCCGCTCAGATCCACCCCTGCTGCCAGGCCTTCTCGGCGGCCTCGTGGCGCGAGGCGGCGTCGAGTTTCGTCATCGCCGCGGAGAGGTAGTTGCGCACGGTGCCCTGCGCGAGGTGCAGGCGGTCGGCGATCTGCTGCACGCTCATGGTTCCGCGGCTGTGGCGCAGCGCGTCGAGCTCGCGGTCGGTGAGGGGGCAGCGTTCGGCGGTGAGGGCGGCGGCGGCGATCTCGGGGTCGATGTAGCGGCGCCCCGCGGCGACATCGCGGATGACGTGCGCGAGCTCCTCGGCCGGCGTCGACTTCGGCACGAACCCCGACACCTTCGACGCGAGCGCCCGCCGCAGCACGCCCGGGCGCGCATGCCGGGTCACGATGATCACCCGCGTCGACACCGCCGCGAGGATGCGGGCGGCTGCCTCGATGCCGTCGGCCTCGGGCATCTCGAGGTCGAGCAGGCACACGTCGGGTCGCGCGGCGATCGCCTGCTCGACGGCCGCGACCCCGTTGTCGGCGTGCGCGACGACCTCGACGTCGGGTTCGAGGTTCAGCAGGGCGATGAGAGCGCCGCGAATGAGGTGTTCGTCGTCGGCGATCAACAGGCGGATGCCACGGGCCTCCCCCGCGGCATCGACACCCCCGCTCACGCGGTCACCTCGGCGTGCACGGGCACGGTGGCGGTGAGCTCGAAGGTGGCGGCCGTGGCATCCTCGTGGTGTTCGAGCGTGCCGCCGACCGCGGCGAGTCGTTCGCGGAGCCCTGCCAGCCCCGACCCCGGGGCGCGCGTGCTGCGCGCAGGCGTCGAGCCCGTGGCATCCGCCGGTGCGATGCCGTCGTTGACGATGCGCAGCTCGCAGCGACCGCCCGTCGTGGTGAGGGTGATCGCGACCGTCGTCGCCTCGCTGTGGCGCAGGATGTTCGTCGTCGCCTCGCGCACGACCGAGGCGAGCGCGCTCTGCGCGGCGGCATCCGCCGGGAGCGCACCGACCCGCAACTCGCATGCGGCGCCCGAGGCGGTGAGCACCTCGCGGGCGTTCTCGAGCTCGTCGTCGAAGGCGACCGTGCGGTAGCCGGCGACGAGCGAGCGGGTCTCCTCGAGGGCCTCCTTCGCGATCATGCGGGTCTCGTGCACGAGCTCGCGCGCGGCCGCGGGGTCGATCTCGAGGAGGCGCTCGGCGAGCTCGGACTTCAGCGAGATGACCTGCAGGTGGTGCCCCTGGATGTCGTGCAGGTCGCTGGCGAAGCGCAGCCGCTCCTGCGTGACGGCGAGCTCGGCGGCCGTGCGCCGGTTGCGGTCGAGCTGCACGACGACCTCCCACCACCAGAGGCTCGTGAGCAGCATGATCGGCAGCATCACGGCGAAGAGGCCGATCATGAAGGTGTTCGAGCTCTGCGGCCATTCTTGTTCTCCGTGCAGCGAAGCGAAGATCGCGACGTGCGCGATGGTCAGGATGAGGGCTGCGAGCAGCACGAGTCGCCGCGGCGTCTTCGGCAGCAGGGCGGCGACGAGGGATGCCGCGGCCCACAGCGGCACGGCCGCGGTGAGCGCCTCGCCGGGGGCTGCGAGGCCGAGGAGCCAGACGAGTGCGGCGGGGGCGATGAGTGCTGCCGTCCAGCCGGGGTGGGGCAGTCCGCCGCCGCGTCCGACCCGGAGGAACCAGCAGTAGCGCAGCTGGGTCGCCGTGGCGACGATCGTGGCCACGAGCACCGCAATGGCCAGCCCCGCTGGTCGAGGAGCGCCCGACGCAGTCGGACGCGTCTCGAGACCCATGACCGCCTCCCCCATCGCGAGCATCACGATCAAATCGAAGAACCCGAAGAAGAACACGATCGACGCGAGCGTGTACAGCCACGTCGTGTGCACGCTGCGGGCGGCGGGTTCGGCAGGCATGCGTTCGAGCCTATGCCCGTGACATTTGTCACGCCGGCGGCGTGGGTTTCTGCACCTCAATGCGTGACGCGACGGCACTGCCGCGTCCCTTTGTATTCGCCGAGGCTTGAAGCATCAGCTCGCCGCACCGCTTGCGGCTCAGGCTTCTCGCTTCGCCCTCTGAAAGGACTCGTCATGATCGACGCACTCCAGGACTTCGCCAGCTCCCTCCCCGACTTCATGCAGTGGTTCGGGGTGATGCTCATCTCGGCGATCCCGTTCGTCGACTCGTACTTCGGCTCGGTCGTCGGCGTGCTGATCGGGCTGCCGCCGGCAGTCGCGATCGGGGTCGCCGTGATCGGCAACGTGATCTCGATGCTCGGCTTCGTGTTCGCCGCGCACGGGGTGCGGTCGAAGGTCGTGGCGGGGAGGGCCGCTGCGGCTGGTGCCGGGGCTGGCGGTGCGGCTGGTTCGCTCGACGATTCGTCTTCGCCCCGCCGCGAGAAGGTGCGCCGCGCCTTCGACAAGTACGGCGTTGCCGGCGTGAGCCTGCTCGGCCCGTTCATCCTGCCCAGCCAGTTCACCTCGGCGGCAATGGTCTCGTTCGGCGCGAACCGGAATGCGGTGATCGCGTGGCAGATCGTGTCGATCGTGATCTGGGGCGTGGTGTTCGGGGTGGCGGCGTCACTCGGGGTGGCGTGGGTGCGGTGACGAGTAAGGCGGCCTGTCATCGCCGCCTCGGACGCGGGAGAGCCGCCATGCGAGTATTTCTCATGCTTTGCGCTCGCCAACTTACGACAGATATTGGGCCCGATGCACCTTCGCCCGGGCCGCAGTCGCTCGAACGATGCAGGGCTCCGCTGAAGCCAGCAGGGAAAGCCTCAATCCGGGTGCTCTACGCCGTCGCCGCTCGTCGACGGCGACGTACCCGCCCGGTGGGCATCATGGTTTAGGCGATGAGTAGCTAGCAACGTATGCGGCCAGCTTCGTCGTGACGAGATACTCCCAGTGTTCTGCGATCATCTCGTCGTAATGGTCCTCGATCCTCACCTTCGACTTGGCAATATCGAGCGGCGTTGGGAAGGCCGGCCGGACGAATGGCTCGATACTGTCTTCGCCGGAGACCTCCCGCCCGCGGTTGAGATGCGAGATCATCGGATTGAAAATGCCCTCAATCAAATAGTTGTGCAACTCAGGTGTGAGCCGCTGTTCGTTGCCCGGGAGGACTGAGGCTTCGGACTTCCCATTCGTGAGGAACGCCGGTATGGAGCCGTAGTCAACGTTGAGCTTCAAGTACTCGCTCACTGAGCGGGTTGCCCAGCCGGCACCTCCCTCGAAGAGACAGTACTGGCTACCCATGAAGTTCTTGCTCGTCAGATAGAAGATCAGAGTGTTTGCGTCGGTGATGCTCTCCTTGATGAGGTCCGACAACGCCCTATCGTCAAGCACCACGGTGGTGGAACCCGTGCGCGAGGTGTAGAAGATCTCCTCGTCGAATGCACCACGTGCTTTGAGTACCTCGTCGATGAAGGATGCGAAGAGTTCGTCCTTGCTCGAATGGGAGATGAACACCAGGAAGCGGTCCTTCAATTCGATGTCGCCCTGGACCTTGTTCGCGATGACCTGCTGGAGTGCATTGCTCGTGGCTTCAGGAACATCCGGGTGCTGTGCGAAATCGTTACGGACCTGCTCGACAAAGTTCCGCTTGCTTACCTCGCCCCGACGCACCTTCTCGGCCTTTTCCAGGCGCGCGATCTCAGTTGCGAGTGCCCTTCGCCGTTGGACTAGCGACCTCACGATCGGACGCACCAGACCACGCAACAGGGTGATTCGCCCATCTGTCTCATCGAAGTCCTGACGGTTCGACGTTGCAATATCTGGCAGATCATCATCATCGAGGAGATCGAACGTCAATTCCCCTTCGATGTAGTTCGCATAAGTATCGGCCAGGCCGAGTTGTGCCAAGAGGCGGTCGCTCGCCAACTTTCCGCGTACATAGACACGGATCTGTGCCGGGTTGTAGAACTTGTTTCGAACGAAGCGAGCGTCGTTCTCCTTCGCTGCGGACATCTCGATTGTGGCGTGGACGCCGATCCAACCGGTCAGCGAGTAAGGGGTGCCGTCATACGTCTGGTTCTCGAAGTTGACTCTGGCCTTGATCTCGTCCCAAGCCTCGTCATCAGGCTCGTCCTGAGGGAAGTCGTAGAGAGCAGGCTGATGCCTGTAGACGTCGTCAACCAGACCTTTCGCAGGGATCCCGACCATCGGAAGCGGGGCAACTAGCTCAGCGGGCACGACAGTTCTATCACCGAAACGTCGAGCAACGTCCGCGAAGTTGCGGAAGGCGATCGCTTTCTCGACCGGTAGATAACGGAGTCCGCCGTCTTTGGTGGAGTTTCGAACGTAGAGAAGAACCTCCGGGCCGGAATCGGTTGCGAGCAGGAACTGATTGGCAAGACGCGAGCCGAGTGCACTCATCGACTGCGCGCCGTACCCCGTCAGATCGACGTCCAACATCGTGATCCGCGTCCCGGAGCTCAACGACTCCCACAGCTCATCATTAGGAGTACTAGGCGACTCGGTGACGGCTCGGAGTTTCGGATGGTCCTCGTCGTTCACGGCACCCTCGCGAGCGTCGAGCTCCCAACTCGTCACGCCCTCGACGTGAGATGTGCGCAGGAAGAAGTGTTGTGACAAGAACAGGGCGGCCAGCTTACCGATGCCCTTGCGGCCCTTTGGATTCGGATCCTGGGACGCAACGGCATCCTTGCGCTTGTTATGACCGACCTTAACGTACGTTTCGATATCCGCCCGGCTCATCCCTGATCCGTCGTCGATGACCTCAACCGTCGCACTCGACTTGTCTTCCGCATCGATGAAGACATATACATGCTTCGCACCTGCATCGAGACCGTTAGCGACGAGTTCGGAAAGTGCGCTCCATGGGTTCGAGTAGAGCCCTCGCCCCAGGAGCTTCAACGCAAGCCAGCTGAAGGTGAACTCTGCGTCGTCGTGCTCGTCTACCACGTTCATCCGTTCAGCTCGAAGTTCAACTGTCAGGCGCTACCGTAGCGTGCGGACGGTCCCGATCGCCGCCTGCTCGTGTGGACGTGTCGCCCGATCACCGATGGAGTCGGGCAATCCGTGCCACGAGCCGGCCAATGCCAGACCACCAACAAGAAGTGCCCAGGACTTGGCGCCGATCATGTGCGGTTCCATGGCCATTGGGTAGATTCGAACGCGTGGATTCGCCAACAACAGACAACGTCTACCCGCTTCGCGAATCGACACGCCCAGCGTTCGATGTTGGCAACCGCAGGCTTCGGATCGTGGATCTCTTCGCTGGATGCGGCGGCATCACGCTCGGAATTGCGCAAGCAGCTCATTCTCTCGGACATGGCCTCGATATCGCCCTCGCGGTCGATTTCGCGGAGGAAGCGACATCCGCGTATCGACGCAACTTCCCGGAAGCACGAGCTGTTGTCACCGCGCCGGTTGAGAGCCACTTCGATGGAGATGTCGGGGCCCAGTTAACGCTGACCGAACATCGAACGGCTCGCGACGTCGGCAAGATCCATGTGCTGGTTGGCGGCCCACCGTGTCAAGGGCACAGCAATTTGAACAACCACACACGGCGGGTCGATTCGAAGAACGCCCTCTACCTCCGAATGATCCGTGCCGCGGAAGTACTGAACCCTGAAGTGGTGCTCATCGAGAATGTGCCGGCCGTCCTCCGGGATCGTCATGACGGGCGCGGGGTTGTCGAACGTGCACGCGACTCGTTGACCGCACTGGACTACCAAGTCGCGGACCAGGTAGTTCCTCTGGAGCGACTGGGCGTGGCCCAGACTCGTCGCCGTCACATTCTTCTGGCCACTCGAAAGGACGTCGTCTCCCCGGAGACAATCTTCGACACACTCGAGAACGCCTCGAGTCATCACGACCTGCGGTGGGCGATCGGCGACCTAGTGGGCATCGTCAGTGACGATCCCCGTGACCGTGCTCCCCAGCCGAGAGCCGACAATATTGCACGAATGCAATGGCTTCTCGACAATGACGAATACGACTTGCCGAACGAGCAACGTCCGGTCTGCCACCAGGGAACGCACAGCTACAAGTCGATGTACGGCCGACTGCGCTGGGATCGACCCGCGCAGACCATTACGAGCGGGTTCGGCAGCATCGGCCAGGGTCGCTTCATGCACCCCGACCTGCCTCGCGCGCTTACCGCGCACGAGGCGGCTCGCATCCAGGGCTTCCCCGACTATTTCGATTTCTCAAGCTGCACGACGCGCAGCGCGCTCGCGACGATGATCGGAAACGCCGTGCCCCCGCAATTGGGCACAGCGGTCCTTTCGGCCCTCTTCCATGCCGGTGCATTCGGCAGTATGGAGAGCGTTCAACCAACGTCGGCACTCGCATAGCCCCGTCGGTATCGAGCACCGCCACTCCACCGGCTGAGGAGCATCGCATGGAAGCGACCGTCGACACAACCTCGACCGCTTGCTTGAAGATCCCCGAAATCAAGAGCGACCCAGAGTTTGCATTCGGGCTCGGACAGCGATTCTGGGCGTCTTGCACAGAGGTAGACGTGTTCGCGCTCGATCCGCCGGCGACCTCGAATGGCTGAGGTCCGAGCATCCTGGGCGAGCTCAGATGGGACTCGGAAGTCGATGCTTGCCAACAGACGACGCGACACAAAGACCGAGCTCGCTGTGCGGCGATTGCTGCACGCTCGAGGTTTGCGATACCGGGTGGACCTCGCCCCCTTGCCGAGCCTGCGACGCCGTCGCGCGGACATTGTCTTCACCCGCGCGAAGGTCGCCGTGTTCATCGACGGATGTTTCTGGCACGGGTGCCCCGAACATGCGACCAATCCAAAGCAGAATGCGGACTACTGGGGTCCGAAACTCGCGGCGAACATAGCGCGCGACCGCAACACCGACACCCAATTGAGAGCCGCCGACTGGACAGTGCTGCGGTTCTGGGAGCATGAAGACGCTGAACGAGTTGCGGCGACTATCGAGGCAGCCGTCCGCCCCAAGTCGGAGCGGGCCGAGCAAGGGGGCGATCGGTGAGATCGAATGAAGAGCAGCGAGCCATCCGCGAGGATGTGTTTCGGTGGCTCGACGAACTCATGTTCGCGGGCACCTACGAGTTCAGCCGGGCCGAACTTGTCAACTATCGTTTCCAGGGTGAGCGGATCCCGCTGCTCGATCAAGCACGAGGCATCCGGAACCCCGCCGACTTCGACTCGACGCTGTCGATCATGACGAGCGCGAAGAACCACAGGTACGACGACGAAATCCGGCCTGATGGTCTGGTCCGCTACTCGTACCAGTCGAAGGACGGCGGCGACAATGTCAAGCTCCGCAACGCCTACGCCCAAGATGAGCCGCTCGTCTACTTCCACGGTGTACGGGACGGCTATTACGTGGCCTACTACCCCGTTTACATCGTGCACGACGACCCGGACGCGCGTCAGGTTCACATCGCCCTCGACGAAACGCTCCGTTTTTTTGGAGACCCGCTCGCTCCGACCGCCGACGAGCGCCGCTACGCGGAACGGGTCGTGCGTCAACGGCTGCATCAGCCGATGTTCCGTGCGCGCGTGCTCCGCGCATACGAGTCGACCTGTGCGGTCTGCTTACTGAAGCACGCGGAGCTGCTCGACGCCGCTCACATCGTCGCCGATGGCGAACTCTCAGGCCTGGCCCAGATCACCAACGGACTCGCCCTCTGCAAGATCCACCATGCCGCGTACGATCGCAACCTGCTCGGCATCACACCCGACTTCGAGATCCGCATCAATAGAGACCTTCTCGACGAGATCGACGGCCCGATGCTGCGACACGGGCTGCAGGACATGCACGGGCGTACCCTCGAATTGCCGAAGCGGAAGGCCGACTGGCCGTCGCGGGAACGCCTTGCAGGGCGATTCGAAGGGTTTGCGGCGTAGCGAACAATGGACGTCGGAGATCCCATCGACGGGTGATCGACGGCATCGTTGTGTGATCGTTGGTTGCATCTGCGCCCTCTCCCAGCTCTGGTACAAGGCACGACAGGGCCATCCCGTTCGAGTGTCCTACTCGCAGCGCGGGAGCCTGCAGGTGCCCTGGTTTGGGGTGAGAGCCGAGTACGGGAGTGGTTGGTTCCGCGATGTCCCATCGCAGCCCCTAACCCGCCGGGTCCGAGGGCACGACGTTCTGGTCACACGGAACGCGTTCGTGGGGTCGTAGCGATCCTTCACCGCAGTCGGTCACGCAAAGTGCTCGAGTCTGCAGCCTGAGGTACGTCATCGGAACGATCACCCGCTCGAACTGGGCGTGAACCTCGCCGAGACTCGTGGCAACCTCGGCGGCGGCGACCCTACTATCTACCGGGTCGCCGACCCAGACGAAGCCGAGCGACCGCGTTCCGTCGCCCGACAACACATCTCCGGCTCGGGGTGCAGCACCAGCCCGAATTCCGTCACGACGCCGAAGTTGCAGCCGCCATCGCGCAGCGCCCAAACAGGTCGAGGGATGGTCGAGGTAGACCCCAAGTACTCGGACGAACGCGGGACCTACCCTCGCCGCACCACCCCGCCGACGTGCTCCCTAAGCGCGGGATCACACACGTATAGGTAGGTCCCCTTCATCCCCCGAGTGAGCAGCACCGCGTAGATGTTGACGATGAACTGCAGAACGTCGTCGGCATCATACTTGAGCCCGAGCTTGGGGTTCGCCTCTTTGCCCTTCTTGTCGAAGTAGGAATCGAGGTCGGCGACGATGCGGCCGGTCGCCGGATCGAGACGAAGGTCGGGGCCGATGATCACACCTGCGTAGTTCAGGTCGTACCCCTGCAAGGTATGGATCGAGCCGACCTCTTCGAGAGCGCCCGGCGAGTTGACCCAATCAACCTGAGTGCCGTTCCACCGCAGCGAGACGCCGTCGAGTTCGATGTCGAAGGCTGTGTCATCCTTCTTGCTCTTCCACTCCCAGGCGAATCCGGCCGCCATCCGCGCGAGACCATGCTCTTCGTCGCGTGCGCGAATCGCCGCGTGCATCTCGCCGAGGTCGTCGAACATCCGCAAGTCGTAGCCGGTGAACTCGCGTGGTTCGCTGACTTCGGCACGAAGCATCCGCCTGATGAAGTCGATGTAGTCGGCGCCGCCGGCTACGCGCATCTGGGAGGCGAGCGGGTAGAAGCGGCCCTGTTCCTTCGCCTGCGTCACGAGCGGGCCGACGACCCGGCTGGGCAGGTCGGCCGGGCGTACGCTTTGCGCCTGATCGAGCAGCAACACCTGGTGGCGGCTCTTCGCGCGGATCCAGTCGAGTTGCGTCTTCGTGAGGTCGTCGGCGCCGAACAACTTCTCATTGATCTCGCGGAACTTCTTGTTGAGCCCGCCCGATGGTTGGTTCGCGCGATGGTTGAGCCGGTGCGCCTCGTCGACGACGAGCAGATCGAACTGCTCATCGCTCTCACCGACCTGAAACGGCGTCAGCACCATGGCCTTCTCGAGCTGCGGCGTCTTCGCGAAGACCTTCTGCACTGACTTGCGTAGTGACTGCTGCGGAATGACGATGCCGATCTTGAAGTCCTTCAGCATCTCGACGTAGCCGGCGGTGAAGAAGTCGGAGAAGAGCGAGTCGTTCTCGGTGCGGTCGTCGAGATCGGCGTGCTCGATGTCGCGGAGCAACTTCATGAGGAAGATGCCCACGATCGTCTTGCCCGTGCCGGGGTCGCCCTGCACGACGATCGTGCCGCGCCTGCCGTTGTCAAGGTCGTCGAACAGGCCCTCGAGGATCCCCTCCATCACGACAGCTTGCTCGGGGTTCAGTGCCTTGAACGGCGACAACTTGAACAGGTCGTTGTTCTCGATATCGGGGATGTCGCGAGTGAACATACCCGCGGCGCGGAGCTGCTCGAAGATCTCGTCGAAAGTCGCCCGGTATCGCACTCGATCGAAGTAGTCGGCGTTCGTGATGCCCTCGTTGCGGTTCACGACCGTGTACTTGCCGTCGCCCGCGAACAGCCGGATCAGATACGACTCGAGGTCGAGGCACACCGACTTGTTGAACGTCTCGTCGATGACGATGCGTGCCGCCTCGAGATGCTGCTTCGCGTCGGAGTCGATGTGCTGGCGAAGCCGGCCGATCGCATTCAGAGTCTCACCGACGTAGATTTCGCGGTTGCTGCTGAGCGTGTACACGACCGGCCAGTTCGCGTGCCTGCCGTCGGGCTCGGCCCACGACTTGATCGCGGGCCGAGTGAATGGGAAGTGCTCGATCCTAAAGCTGGTCATACTTCGTGCTCCGCCCGCGGGACCGGTCGGTCGGGTACTTGCGCCGCGTCTGCTCGAGCTTGTCGAGCACGATCTGGTCGGCATCGACGCCGAGCTTGTCGGCGAGCAACAAGCAGTACGTCAGCACGTCGGCGAGTTCTTCGGTAACACGCTCGGCCGAGGGGTCCGACCCCCATTGGAAGCACTCAAGGAGTTCGGCCGCCTCGATGCTGATGCTCTTCGCGAGGTTCTCTGGCGAGTGGAACTGCGCCCAGTCTCGTTCTTCGACGAACGCCTTCAGCCCGCGCATCACCCGTTGATCAGCCACTGTCGGAGCGTACACCGAGACATAGTCAGCAGCTTGGAGCGGCCCTCTGCTGTTTCGGAGCCCGCAAACGGCACCCCTCAAACCGAGGGCGCGATGTTTTGGTTCAGGTGGAACACGTTCTCAGGGTCGTACGAATCCTTCACCGCGGTCAGCTGCGCGAGATGCGCGGGCGCGTACGCCCGCCGAACTCCCGCTGAGCCCTCGTCGCTCAGCGCGTTGACATACGCGCCACTCGCGAACGGCTCGAGCGCCGTGGCGTACCGGCGTGCGCCCGCGACGCGCGCCTCATCGTCGGCCGAGTCAACCCACTTCGACGCACACACGAACTCGAACGCCGTGTCCCGACGCGAGAAGGCGGTCTCACCCGGCGCGACATCGGCGATCGCTCCCCGATACGCCTGCACGCTCACATTCGACAGGTCGTCGCCATCACGGGCGAGCACCGCGTCGATGACGTCGTCGCGCAGCTCGCTGAAGTAGTGACCCTTCCAGTACCGGCGCCACTCGTGCGCCTCGACGTCGTCTTCGCGGGTCTGCAGCTCGAGGTACGTCATCGGCACGATCACCCGCTCGAAGCCGGCGTCGACCTCGGCGAGGCTGGTCACGAGGGCGGCGGCCGCGGCCTCGCCGTCGACCGGGTCGCCGACCCAGACGAATCCGAGCGACAGCGTCCCGTCGGAGATGGTCGCGTTGTAGGTCGCGCGCCGGTCGGCACCCGCGCTCTCGTCGCGCCAGCGACGCATCGCCGCAGCGCCGGATGCCACGGGGTAGAGAAACTCGACCGAGAGCACGTCGCCGGGCTCGGGGTGCAGCACCAACTCGAACTCGGTCACGACGCCGAAGTTGCCGCCGCCACCGCGCAGCGCCCAGAACAGGTCGGGGTGATGGTCGCGGTCGACGCGCAGGATCTCGCCCTCGGCGGTCACGACCTCGAAGGAGACGACGTTGTCGCAGGTGAGTCCGTGCTGCCGGGCGAGCCAGCCCATGCCGCCGCCGAGTGCGAGCCCGCCGATGCCGGTGTGCGACACGTTTCCCGCAGTGGTCGCGAGGCCGTGCGCTTGGGCGGCCCGGTCGAGTGCACCGAGCAGTGCACCGCCCTGCACGCGGGCTCGTCGAGTCGTGGCATCCACCTCGACAGAGCCCATCGGACGCAGGTCGATCATCAACCCGCCGTCGGGCACGGCATGCCCGACGATGCTGTGCCCGCCGCAGCGCACGCCGATCTCGAGGTCGTTCGCCCGCGCGAAGCGGATCGCCTCGGCGACCTCCTCGGCGCTCGAGCAGGCGACGATGTACCTCGGCCTGCGGTCGATCATCGCGTTCCAGACGCGCCGCGCGTCGTCGTAGCCGTCGTCACCTGGTTCGAGCGTCTGCATGCGATCTCCCCCGCCTGTCTCGCGCCCGAGGATGCACCGGTCCGGCGCCGGCGTCAAGGGCTGCGGGCGACGGGCGGCGGTCTCGATACGGCGCTTCGCGCCTACTCGACCGGCTCAAGGGGGTGCGATGTCGGTCGTCTCCGCCATGATGGCGATGAGCCATCCGCTCCTCCTTGATACCGAGCCGCGTCCCGCGGCCGGTCAGCGACGCCGAAAGGCGAGAAGGAGTGAGAGATGACCGACAAGCAGGTGGCCGTGGCCCGCGTGGAAGAGTTCCTGAACCTCAACTACCCGTGCAAGTGCACCGATCCCGAGTGCCCGGGCAACGAGGATGAGGCGTTCGTGCTCGTCGATATCGTCGTCGAGACGCTGCTGCCCGACGTGCACGCGCACATCCGATCGCTGCAGCGACGGCTCGCTGAGGCGCTCGGGCTCTGAGCGATGACCAGCCGCCGCGCGACGCGCGCGCGACGCGCGGCGGCCGGTCGTGGCATCCGCTCAGCTCTCGGTGACCGGATCTTCGCCGAACTGGAAGATTCCGCCGCGCGGCCAGGAACGCATGTCGCCGTCGACGAGGAGGTCGAGGGCGCGCTTCGGCGTCACCCCGGCTCGACGGAGCGTCAACCAGTCGGCCCAGTCCTCGGCGATGAGCGTGATCGTTCGATACTCGAACCTGGTGGTGTCGATGACGAAGCGGCCATCCTCGCGGGAGAGCAGGTCGTCGAGGCGGCGATCGACGCAGAGCCGAAGCAGGTACCAGTCATCGGCGGTGAATCCGACGCGGTGGAAGTCGTCGGCCTGCCACGCCCACTGGAAGACGGCGTCGGAGACCTTGTCTGCCCGGATGGTTCGCGCAGAGATGCTCATCCACATCGCACCGGGGAAGAAGGTCGGGAAATCCAGCAGCGCGCGGCACCAGTCGAGCCGGAGGTGCTGCGGAACCTCGCCCCACGGACGGCGCTCACGCTTGCGCGAGTAGCCGGGCGAACGTTCGAGCGCCTCCCGGGCGGTCTCGAACCGGGGCTGGTCAGGTACGGCCTCGAAAGACTCGTCTACGGGCATGGCGAAACCCCTCTCGTTCGGAGGCGCGTCACCTCCGTCGACTTGCCCGAGACGGATGCCACGGGCCAGTTCTTCCCCTGGGGCACCCCGCTCGACGGAGGGGGTTGCCGGGCAGCCGGCCAGGTACCGGAAGCTGCCACTCGTGAACCTGAGATGAGACTAGGGGATGCCGGTGACATCCGGCCATGTTCGGACCTGCACAGCCGGCCCGCGCGTGGAGCGACTCGCGAGGCGGAATCACCCCCATTCTGGGGTCAACCAGCCACGCGATTGACGAGTCTCGACAGGCCAGACTGACGGTGGTCGTGCGCCACGGCCGTCAATCAGCGTCATTGGTGAGGGAGAACATGAGCAGCTTTCCGGGGTACGAGACCACGGTGACTCATCAGTCGGCACCGGTGAGCGGGTCCAGGGAGGCTGCCCAGCCTCAGCGCATCCCCACTCCTCCGGCGCTGGTGGCGCTGTATATCCTCAGCGCCGTCCCCGGTCTCGTCGGCGCCGCGCTCGCCATCGTCGGATTGATCAACGGCAGCGATGTCACGCTGCTCCTGACCGGTGTGTACCTCGTGCTCGCGACGTTTGGGCTGTACTTCTTCCTGGTGCTTCCGCTCGTCGCGATCATCCAGGCCATCCACCAGACGATTCGGCTTCGCCGAAACTAGTCCAGTCAGGACTACGAGCGGCGCCCTGCAGCGGCATCCGACGACGCCTCTGACCCATTGATCACCGTGGGTGGCGCCGCTACCCCACGTACCTTCTTCGTCACGAGATACGACCCGGCCAGCACGAGCACGAATCCGACGACCGTCCACACTGTGACCCGCTCCCCCAGCACGACGACGCCGGCGATGATCGCGACGGCCGGGTTGACGTAGGTGATCGTGGTCGCCTTGACCGGGCCGATCTCGGCGATGAGCCCGACCATGAGCAGGAACGCGAGCGCGCTGCAGATCACGGCGAGCACGATCACCGAGACGATGACGGGCGTGGACGGCCAGGCCGTCGGCACGCCTTCGGTCACCAGCACGAACGGCAGGTACGCGATGGCGGCGCCCGCGAGCGAGACGGCGACGATGCCGATGCCGGGCAGGTCGGGCATCCAGCGGGCGAGGATCGCCGGGCCGAGCGCGTATCCGACGACGACCACGCTCATCTGGGCGACGGCGAAGAGGTCCGACCCCGCGACATCCAGGCCGACGAGCGCGGCGACACCGAGCATGCCGACCGCGATGCCGAGCCAGTTCGTGCCCGAGAGACGCTCGGGGCGCCCCATGAGGAAGGCAATGCCGACACCGGCGAGCGGCACCGCGGCGAGCAGCAGGCCGGCGGTCGAGCTCGGCAGAGTCTGCTCGGCCGAGCTCAAGAAGTACCAGGGAAGCACGATCTCGACGAGGGTGTACGCGAGCATCGGCTTCCAGCGGCGCAGCACCGGGCCGACCTCATGGCGGAACAGCGCGAGCGGCAGCAGCAGGATCGCCGCGAGGCCGGAGCGGGCGAGCACTACCATGCCCGGGTCGAGCTCCGACACGGCGACCTTGATGAAGAGATATGGGATGCCCCACGCGATTCCAAGCGCGATGAAGAGGAACAGTCCGCGGCGAGTCACTTGATCATTCTGGCGCTCTGCGAGCGGCACCGACCCCGGCGAGACCGACGATGTGGCGCGAATTCCCGCCAAACGAACGACATCGCTGGTGCGGCACGCGCGGGTGGTCTCGATACGCTCCTTCGTCGCTACTCGACCGACGGGATGCTCCTGCGTCGCTACTCGACCGACGGAGTCCTTCGTCGCTACTCGACCGACGGAGTCAGGAGGCGGACGCCGTGGTGTCGGGAGGCGTCGATGTCGCGCCGCGCCAGGAAGAGGGCCTCGCTCGCGAGGAACGCGGCACGCCGGGCCATCGCCACCACCTGCGCCTGGTGATCCTGGTCGGTCACCGATACCGCCACTGCGGGGCTGCCGAGGTAGTGGCCGAGGTCGATGCGGATGCGCTCGGACTCGGCCAGCGCCTTCATGGCCTCGGCGCCGATTCGGCCCGGATTGCGGGCGATGGCGTCTCGGGCGACCTCGAGCTTTCGGTCGGCGGCCTCGATCGCCGGGCTCACGCGGTCGACGGGCGAGATGGGGATCATCGCTCGCTCGAGCGCCGCCGCCATCGCCGATTCCAAAGCCGCATGAGCCGTGCTGACTCGACGCAGGTGGGCGAAGGGGTCGGTGTTGACCTCAGGCGGGAGGCCCGCGAGGGCTGCCTGCAATTCGTCGATCGCGGTTGAGATCCCACGCGAAGGGGGCGTCTCGAGCGCCACGGCGATGTGCCGACGAGACTCCTCGACGATCGCAGCCAAGGCGGATTCGGCGCGCAGCGCCTCGACCTCGAAGGTCTCCACCGCGTCGAGCATCGCGGCTGCGCGGTGCACCGATTCGGCGGATGCCTCGAGCGCGAGCTGCGCCTGATCACGCACCCCCGCATCGCGACGTCGCTCGGCGACACGCAGACTGTGCTCCGCGAAGGCGAGAAGTCGCTCGGCCTCTGCAGCGTCGGCCTCGACCGTGACGAGCGCCTCCCGTGCATAGCGGGCCGCGAGGCATCCGATCGTCTCGTGAACGAGCGGCACGCGAGCGCGCAGCCGCTCGATCTCCGCGCGGAGACCGGCGACGAACTCGGGTTCGCGTCGCGCCCGCGCGATCCGCTCGGTGATCGCGGCGATCTGCTCATCGAGCACGCCTGCGGCCGATTCGCACAGCTGCACGATGCGCTCGTATCGAGCGCGCACCTCGTCGACCGTGCCGGGCATCGCCTCGTGGTTGAGCCGGTTCAGGAGGAAGGCGGTGTTCAGGTCGCCGCGCACGGCGACGAGTGCTTCGCTCGACCGTTGGATCGCGCCGGCGCCCAGCTCGGCCTCGGCGAAGGCGAGCTCGTCGGCGGCGACGCGGATGCGCTCGTCGGCCGCGAACAGCGCCGCTCCGGCCCGCTTCGCCAGATCGGCGTCGTGTGCCTCGAGTCTGTGTGCGCCAAGTCGGCGCCTGACCCGGAACCCGGTCATGCTGCGATTTTACGATCGGCACGCAGAACCCGCTACGGCCCGCCGAGCTTCACTCTTCGGGCACGAACTCTTCCGCGTGTTCGCGGAACCACTCGAGCGATGCGGCAAGGAACGCCTCGCCGTCGGGTGCGAGCAACGAGATCTGGTCGGGGTCGTGCACGTAGGCGATCACCTGGCCGATCTCGCCCCCGGGTGCCGGGTCGCAATCGGCGAACAGCACGATCGTGCTCCCGCCGAAGGCCCCGAATGGAACCCACGAGTCGGGGAACCATCCCGGGCGGATCCGGCCGTCGCGAGGGGTCGGCTCCTGCCATCCCGTGAAGTTTCCGGCGAGGTCACGAAGGCGGTTGCGCAGCGCGACGGCCTGCGACAGCGACAGGAAGTCGACACCGGTGAAGAAGCCCGGCCGCGCGAACGCCGGGCTGTAGCTCGGCCCGCCGTCGGCGACCTGCCACAGCTCGACGAGCCAGCGCGGTACCCGGCCGCCTAGCGGCGCGAGCAGTTCGTCTCGCTCCTCGTCGGCCAGCGGGGCTCGCAACTCCAGCGACGCGTCGAGCTCGCGGTAGGTGTCCGCGACCGCGGTGAGGTAGGCGCGGGCGGTGGTCATGCATTCGTTCGCTTCGCTCAAGGGGTCTCGATACGCTTCGCTACTCGACCGGCTGGGGCCGGCAGCGGTCAGTCGAAGAACCCGTCGAGCACGCTGCCGATGACGAGGCCGCCGAGGATTCCGCCGAGCACGTCGGAGCTGCCGCTGCGACGGCCGCCACCCCAGTCGCCCGGGCCGCCCCACTGGCCGGGGCCGCCCTGCGGGCGCGACGAGTCGATGTCGCGCTGCGCGAGCTGCAGGGCCTCGGCGGCGAGGGTCGCGGCGCGGCGCGCCATGAGCATGGCCTGCTCGCGGTGCTCCTCGTCGATGCCGGCGACCGTCGCGGCGGCGGTGCCGAGGAACTGGTCGAGGTCGAAGCGCACGCGCTCGGCCTCGGCGAGGCGGGTACGAGCGTCGGCGCCGATCCAGCCGCGGTGGCCGGTGATCACGTTGCGGGCGACGGCGAGCTGACGGTCGGCGTCGTCGATGGCGTGGTGCACGTGCTCGAGCAGCGGGATGGGGCGCCCGGCGCGGGCGCGGGCCGTCGCGATCGCCGCGTCGAGGGCGGTGTTCGCCGTGCGCAGCGAGGTGAGGTGCGTGAAGGGGTCGGTGTTGACTCCGGCGGCGGGCAGGGCGGCGAGCGCCGCCTTCAGTTCGGATGCTGCGGCGACGACCTCACGGGTCTGCGGCGCATCGCTCGCGGCCACGAGGTCGCCGCGCGAGTCTTCGATGATCGCGGCGAGGGTCGATTCGGCCTTCAACGCCTCGACCTCGAAGCTCTCGACCGCGTCGAGGAGCGCGGTGGCGCGGCGCACCGACTCGGTCGCGGCCTCGAGCGCGAGATTCGCCTGCTCGCGCTGCCCCGCATCGCGGCGACGCTCGGCCACGCCGACGCCGTGTTCGGCGAAGCCGAGCAGCTGTTCGGCCTCCCCCGCGTTCGCCGCGACCTGGGCGAGCGCGTCGGACGAGTAGCGGGCGGCGAGACGCCCGACGGTGTCGCGCGCCTGCGGCACGCGTGCGCGGAGGCGCGTGACATCCGCTTGCACGCCGGCGATGATCTCGGGGGCGCGACGCGCCCGCGCGATCTGGTCGGCGAGCGCGGCCGTGCGCTCGTCGAGCACGTCCTCGGCCCACTCGCACAGCTGCACGATGCGGGCGTTGCGGGTGCGCAGCTCCTCGGCGGTGTCGGGCACGTGATCGAAGTTCAGCTGGTTCAGCCGGAACGCCTCACCGAGGTGCTCGCGCACCGAACCGAGGGCGACGCGCAGCTCGGCCGTCGCTCCCTGCCCGAGCTCGGCCTCGGCGAAGGCGAGCTCGTCGGCGGTGACGCGCACCCGCTCATCGGCGGCGACCAGGGCGCTGCCGGCCCGCTTCGCGAGATCGGCGTCCTGCGCCGCGAGTTCCTGCTCTTCGCGTTTGCGCTTGCCCCAGAATCCGGCCATGGGAATGATCCTACGAGCACCCGCTGCGGGCGAGGCTCAGTGCTGCAGCACCGCCCACGCGAGCAGGCTGTCGATGCGGCGGATGTCGGCGCCCTTCGTGAGCTTGACCTTGATGTGGCCGGCGCGGGTCCAGAGCTCGACCTCGGCGTCGCGGTCGAGCAGGCCGCCGGCGTTCTCGGTCGACCACATGTTGATCGAGCTGTACGGCAGCGAGGTGATCTCGACCTTCTTGCCGGTGATGCCCTGCGAGTCGCGCACGATGAGACGCTTCGTCGTGAACGTCGCCGAGTCGCGGAACGTCTGGAACGACGCGACCGCCTGCTCGCCCTCGACCAGCAGCGGAGTGATGTCGGCAGGGATCGGGATCTCGTTACGCAGGGTCCACGCGAGCATCGGGGCAGTCTCCACCGTCAAAGGCCTCTCTTCAGCTGAATCGTGATCGCGCCGACGCGGCGCGCACGGTTCGCAGCCTACTGGCCGAGACCAGCAACAACTGTCGTGGCGGCTCCCCCGACCCGGGAGGAGAATGGGACGAGTCGGTCGCGCCCGCGCGCCTCGCCGCGGCCTGCGACCTCGCCCCGATCACGGAGGCCGAGATGTCGACCACACCACCCGAGCACGGCGCGCCCGTGCCGAACCGAGAACCCGCCGAGCAGGCCGCGCCGACGATGCCACCGCCGCTGGCCCGGCCGAACATCCACGTCTCGGCGCTCATCGTGTGGCTCACGATCTTTCCGCTCGTCGCCATCGTCGGCATGGTGTCGGAACCGCTCGTGACGGGCTGGCATCCCGTGCTGCGGGCCCTCGTACTCACGCTCATCGTCGTCCCGATCGCCGCGTACTGGGTCATGCCGCTGATGTTCAAGGGGTACGCGGCGCTCGAACGGCGCCGGGCGACGCGACGGGCGGAGAAGCGCGGGGCGTAGGGGGGTTTCGAGACGCGTCGCCGCTTCGCGGCGGCGCTCCTCAACCAGCGGTGACGAGTTGCGCGAACGCCGGCTCCTCTGCGACATCCAGCGGGTGCTCGAGCTCGTCGCGGCGCATGCGGGCCGCGACGATCGCGACGACGCCGATGATCAGCGGTGCGATGCCGGCGATGAGGAAGACGACGGGCAGTCCGACGAGCGCGCCCGCGGGCCCGGCGATCGCCATCGACACGGGCATGAACGCGAGCGAGACGAAGAAGTCGAGGCTCGAGACGCGTCCGAGCATCTCCGGCGGAACCCGGCGCTGCAGCAGCGTTCCCCAGATCACGACGCCGCCGTTGAACGCGGCGCCGACGGCGAACGCGGCGAGCGCCATCACCCACAGCTGGTCGGTCAGTCCGAAGACGGCGAGCGGGAGGCATCCGAGGCCCCACAGCAGCACGATCGCGGTCAGGTACCGGCGCGGCAGCTGCAGGGATGCGACGACCATCGACCCGACCGCACCGCCGACGCCGAACGCGGCGAGCACGAGCGCGTGACCCTCGGGGCCGGCGCCCGCGACGTCCTTGATGACGAACGGCACCAGCACCTCGAACGGCCCCATGATGAGCAGGATGAGCAGCGACGCGAACGACAGCGTGCCGAGCAGCCACGGCGTGCGCATCATGTAGGCGAATCCGTCGCGCACGTCGACGAGCAGGGCCACGGCCGGATGCCCCGTTCCGCTCGCCGGTTCGCGGCGCAGGGGCTGTTCGGGCACCCGTCGCAGGCACACCGCCGCGACCACTCCGGTGAGCGCGGCGACGGCGAGCGCCGCTCCGGGCGACGAGATCGCGATGAGCGCGCTCGCGAGTGCCGGACCGCCGGCCTGCATGAGCACCGGGCGGGCCATGCCCTCGAAGCCGTTGGCGGCGAGCAGCTCGTCCTCGGGCACGACGCTCGGCAGCAGCGCCGAGTACGCCGGGTAGTAGAGGCCGGCCATCACACCGCCGACGAAGGCGACGACGGCGAGGTGCCAGGCGTCGAGGGATCCGGCGAGCGCGAGCAGGGCGACCGCCCCGACGCTCGCGGCCCGCACGACCTCGACCGTGATGAGGATGCGCCGTTGCGGAATGCGATCGGCGAGTGCGCCGCCGAGCAGCGTCGTGAGGAGCATCCCGACCGCGCTCGCGCCGGCGACGAGCGACAGCTCGGCCGCTCCCCCGCCGATCGCGACGATCTGCCAGACGAGGGCGACCATCCAGATGCCCGCGCCGACCATCGACGCGACGAGCGCGGCGGCGAGCCAGCGGTAGGCGGGGTGGCGCAGGGGGCGGAGGGCCCGAGGTGCGGTCATGATCGTGCTCCTTGCCGAGTTCGGATGCTTCGTGAAGCAGGTGCTTCTACTCATGCGTCGAACGGGGTCGGGCGAGATCGACACGTCCGTCGGTCGCGTCGGCGCGCAGCGCCGTATCGAGACCACGCCGACGGGCGCACGCGAAGAACGGATGCCACGTGGCATCCGTTCTTCGCGTGAATCGGCGTTCAGTTGGTTCGCCCGTGGAGCCGCTGCCGCTGGTACCAGCCGAAGCTGAGCTCGTCGTCGACCGGGTCGACGGTCGGTGTGCCGCAGAGCCCCTCGGGCAGGTTCTTGCGCACGTACGGCGGAACGTTGCACCCTTCGGTCGAGATCTCCGGAACGGTGAGCTTCGCCGTACCGGCATCTCGTGGGGCGGTCAGTCCGCACCCCGAGAGGAGGAGTGCCACGGCCACGACGGGAACCGCGTACCGCATCGCTCGCGTGTTCATGATGACTCCCTTTCCAGTCCGGTGCGCCGTTGCGACCGGCTGAGGCCGACGCTACGGACGCGGCATCCGCCCCGCATGACGCGGATCGGTCATCTTCACGCGGCGCCGGCATAGGCAATTCGGACCATCGACCCCGCCCGTGCTCGGGGCTATCGTGAGGGGCATGCGGTACTGGACCGCACCGGCGCTGCCGACGAGTTGGACGAACACCGGCGCCCCGCCATTCGTGGCACGGCGCGAGGAACTCCGCGCGCTGCATTCCGCGTACACGGCGGCCGAGGCGGGTGCGGGCCGCACGGTCTTCCTGCGGGGCGAACCCGGCACCGGCAAGTCACGGCTGCTCACCACGATCGGCAGCGCACTCCACACCCTGGGCGCGGCGGTGCTCTACGGCGACTGCATCCAGGAGCTCGGGCGCCCGCTCGAGCCGTTCGGCCAGGCGCTCGGGCCGCTCCTGGCGGCGCTCGAGGCCGGCCAGGCCGGTCGGGCCGCCGGCCGGATCGGCGAGGCCGCGCAGAACGAACTCGCGGCCGACGCGGACCCCGTGCTCTCGGCCGTCCGCGACACCTTCGGCGCCCTCGACCGTGCGGCGGCGCCGGCCATCGGCCAGGACCGCCTGTTCGACTCCGTCGTCGAACTGCTCGTCGCAGCATCCGAGACGAGGCCCATCGTGCTGGCGCTCGACGACCTGCACTGGGCGGGCGACGACGCCGTCAGGCTGCTCAATCGCCTCATCGTCGGCACGGCCGACGCGCGCATCCTCGTGATCGCGGCGCTGCGGCCCGACCCGCCCGATCGGTCCGAGCCGCTGGCCGAGGTGATCCAGCGTGTGGCCCATCTGCCCTCGGTCGAGGTCGTGCACGTCCGCCCGTTCAGCGTCGCCGACCTCACCGAGTACCTGGAGGTCGGCGGTGTGCCGGCCGACGAGGCGAGCGCGGGAGCGGCGACCGTGGCCGAGGTGACGGGCGGCAACGCCTATCTCGTGCGGACCACCTGGCGGCACGTGCTCGACGCCCTCGCGACGCGCGAGCGACGCGTCGAGCTGCCGGAGTCGGCGTTCGAGCTGCTGCTCCCGCACATCGCGCTGCTCACCGACGACGAGCTCGACGTCCTTCGCATCGGGGCGCTGCTCGGTCACGAGTTCGACCTGGTCGAGCTCCTCGCCACGAGCGGCGCCCCGCAGGCCGACACGCTCGCGGCGATCGACGCGAGCGTTCGGGCCGGCCTGCTCGAGCCGCCTCCCCGCCCCGGCGACCCGTACGCCTTTCCGCACTCGATCGCTCGGCAGGCGGTGCTCGAAGGGCTGACCTCCTCCGACGCCATGCGAATCCACGCCCGCATCGCCCAGACACTCGAGGCGGAGTTCCCCGCGGCCCCTCGCCGGGTGCAGCGGCTCGCGCACCACTACCTCTCGGCGCGGGCGCTCGGCTTCGGCGAGCGCGCCGTCGAGTACCTCGAACGCGCCGCGGAGACGGCCGCACTCGGACTCGCGCACGAGGAGTCGGGCCGCCTGCTCGAGCGGGCGGCGGAGATCGCCCCGCGGCCCGACGAACGCTTCGACCTGCTGTTCCGGTCAGCGCAGAGCTGGTCGGATGCCTCGGACTTCGCGCATGCCCGCAGGCAGTACGAGCGCGCGATGGAGACCTCGGACCCGCGCATCCGGTTGCGTGCGGCCATCGGCTACGAAGACGCCTCGTGGCGGCCGGGCCTCAACGGGCGGCGAAGCCGCGAGCTGCTGACCTCGGCGATGGCGGCGATACCCGACGACCGTCGCGACCCGCTCGTCATCGAGGGCATCGCGAGGCTCGGCCGGGCGATCGCCTTCACCGGCGACATCTCGACCGGCGCAGAGAAGGGAGACCTCGCGATCGCCCTCGCGCGTTCCCTCGGCGACGACCTGACCCTCGCCGCCGCGCTGCGCGCGCGGATCTGGCACTCGCAGCGGCCCGAGGGCGTTCGAGACCGACTCGCCGAATCCGACGAGCTCGCCGTCCTCTGCGCGGGCACGTACGACAACGACTGGGAGGGCCTCGCGGGCGTCGTCACGCACTGGGGTTCGTATGTGATCGGCGACCCGGTCGGGATGGATCGCGGCGAACGGATGCTCGACTCGATCGTGGGCCGGTGGGGGTCGTACTGGCGCTACTGGGCGGAATGCGCACGGTTCGGGCGGGCCTTCGCCGACGGACGCCTGACCGATGCGAAGGCGGGCCTGCAACGGATCGGCGTGATCGAGGACGGCTTCCTGTCCGACACGAAGACGAGCGCGAGCGCGATCCAGGGCTTCATGATCCGCCGCGAGACCGGCAGGCTCGGCATCGCGTCCGCGACCATCCGTGGCGACGAGCAACCGACGCATGCCTGGGCACCGGCGTTGCTGGCCCTGTACACCGAGCTCGGCATGCGCGAGCCGTGCCGACGGCTCCTGCACTGGATGCTCGAGCACGACGACGCGTCGGCGCACGTCTCGAGCGACTGGCCGGCACGGTTGACGTTCATGTGCGAGGCCGCCCTCGCGCTCGGCGACACGGATGCCGCGGCGACGCTTCGGCCGTTGCTCGCGGACTACTCGGGCCTCAACCTCGTCTCGGAGTTCTTCCTCGCCCAGTTCGGCCCGGCGGACCGGTACCTGGGCGAGATCGACGCCCTATGCGGAACCGGCGATCCGATCGAGCACCTCACGCGCGCGATGCACCTGGCCGAGCAGCTCGAAGCGCCGCTGCACATCGCCTACACGGCGGCGGCCACCGCCGCGTACCTCCGGCGTTCGGGCGAGAGCGCCGCCTCGGATGCCTCGGCCGGTCGCGCCCGCGCCATCGCCGAGCCGCTCGGGCTCGTCCGAGTGCTCCGCATGCTGCCCGAGGCATCCACGATGCCCGGGATCTGGCTCACCGCCCGGGAGACCGAAGTGCTCCGCCTGATCGCCGACGGGCTCAGCAACCGCGAGATCGCGAACGAGCTCGTGATCAGCGAGCACACCGCGGCGAACCATGTGCGCAGCATCCTGATGAAGATCGACGTGCCGAACCGCACCCGCGCCGCGCGCTTCGCGCGCGAGCAGGGGATCGTCTGACGGGCGCCTCGGTGCAGGCCGTCACTCGACCGCGGGTCGTCACTCGACCGCAGCGAACAGGCCGCTCGGCAGCACCCGACCGTCGACCTCGGTGATGACGTCGGCGGGCAGCCCCGCACGCATCGCCGCGGAGAGGATCGCCTCGGCCGATTCCGCCTCGTACACGCAGTAGCTCTTGCGGCGATCGATCGAGAGGAAGGAGTAGAGCCAGCGGACCTCCTCCTCATCGTTGATGAGGTTGAGTTCGTCGAAGACCCCCTCGCCGAAGACGGCGCGCTCGGCGTAATTGCGTTCGATGATGAAGTAGGGCATCGCACCCCCTGCTGAACTCGTGTGGTGACGAGGGTACTCCTCCGATCGTCGGGCCGCACCGCCCGGCGCGGCGGCCGTAGACTCGCCCGGGTGAGCACCCGTCACGAGCGCAAGAAGAAGCTGCGACCGCGGTATCGCCGCGAGAGCACGCATCCCGTCGTGGTCATCCTGTGCACGCTCATCATGCTCGTCTGCCTCGCGACCGCGGTCGGCTGCGCCTGGATGCTGACCTCGTCGGTCGTCGAGCAGATCGGCCCCTTCGAGACCGTGGGTCGCGCCCGGCCGATGCCCGCCTGGCTTGCGTGGATCGGACTCGCGCTCGGAGCCGCGGTCGCCGGGCAGATCGCCTTCGAGAACGCGGCATACCTCGTGCGGGTCATCCGCAAGAAGCCGAAGCGCATGCTGGTGCCGCGCGACTGGTAGCGCTGCAGCGACGCGAGCGGGTCTCGATACGCTCCTTCGTCGCGACTCGACCGGCCGAACCCGGCCGGCGCCACGGCCCGCGCAAGTTCCCCCTGTGCGCGGGCCGCAGCCCCGAGGCATCCCTCAGACGCCCTTGACGTTCACGATCTGCCGCAGCGTGTGCCGCACCTTCACGAGCGGGGCCGCGTCGGCGATCACCCGGTCGATCGGCTTGTACGCCTGCGGGATCTCGTCGATGAACGCGTCGGTGTCGCGGAACTCGATGCCGACCATCGCCTCACGCAGCTGCTCGTGCGTGAAGGTCTTCCGGGCCTTCGACCGTGAGTACTCCCGGCCGGCGCCGTGCGGCGACGAGTTCAGCGACATCGCGTCGCCGAGCCCCTCGACCACGTACGACGCGGTGCCCATCGAACCCGGGATCAGCCCGAGCCGACCGACGTCGGCCTGGATCGCGCCCTTCCGCGACACCCACACCCGCTTGCCGAAGTGCTCCTCGCTCTCGGTGAAGTTGTGGTGGCAGTTGATGCGCTGCCGCTCCTCCACCGGTGTGCCCACCCACTCGGAGACCTGCCGGATGACCCGATCCATCATCTCCTCGCGGTTGAGCAGTGCGAAGTGCTGCGCCCACCTGAGCTCGGCGATGTACCGCGTGAACTCGGGCGAGCCCTCGACGAGGTAGGCCAGGTCGGGGTTCGGCAGCTCGATCCACCACTGCTTCGCGAGCCGCTGGGCGACCTTGATGTGATGCTGCGCGATCTTGTTGCCCACGCCCCGGCTGCCCGAGTGAAGGAACAGCCACACCCGGTCGGCCTCGTCGAGCGACACCTCGATGAAGTGGTTGCCGCTGCCGAGCGTGCCGAGCTGCTCGCGCCAGTTGCCCGCGTACCGTGCCGGGTCGAAGCCCTTCGCCTCGGCGAGGGCCTCGAGCTCGGCGACGCGCGGCACGGCGGTGGCGACGATCTTGCGGTTGTACTTGCCCGCCGAGAGCGGGATGGCGCGCTCGATCTGCTCCCTGACCGCCCGCCGGTCGGCGGGCAGCTCGGATGCCTCGAACTGCGTCTGCACCGCGATCATGCCGCAGCCGATGTCGACGCCGACGGCCGCCGGGATGATCGCGCCGAGCGTCGGGATGACCGAGCCCACCGTGGCCCCGAGGCCGAGGTGCGCGTCGGGCATGAGCGCGAGGTGCGGGTAGATGAACGGCATCGTCGATGAGACGCGGGCCTGCTCGATCGTCTGCTCGTCGAGCAGGCTCGCCCACGAGACGAGCCGAGTGGAGATCTTCTCCATGATCCTTTCCTGTCTGGTTGCTGTTGCGGAGTTCCTCGGGCCCGAGGGTCTCGTCGCGCGCAGACAGAGAAACACCCCGGGCCTCGAGCGGCACGGGGTGACGGATTCGCGAGTGGTCGCGGGCGTCAGGGTGCCTGATCGAGAAGCTGGTCGAGTTCACGATTGAACCCGCGCTGATCGCGCAGGTTCATGGGCTCGACGAAGGTCGGCTTGTTCGTGCGCTGCAGATGCACGTTCACGGCCGCCTCCATTCCAGATTCCGGGGATGCTGCGCGGTCGGCGCAGCCTTCGAACACTAGCGGCGTTTCGGGGCGGGGGTCAAGAGTGATGTCGGCGGCGTGGTCTCGATACGGCGCTTCGCGCCTACTCGACCGACGAGAGCCCCGAAGGTCACAACTGGGTCACTTGTCCCACTCTCCTCTTGACGTGCCCGTACCCAGTACGGATGCTTGGCTGACCCGACCCCCGAAGTCACGATGGAGTGCAATGCGCCAGGTTCGCCGTCCGATCGTCGCCGTCTCAGCGACCGCCGCCCTCCTGCTGATCCAGTCGGTGATCGACCCGACCGGCCTGCTCGCCCTCGTCGGCTGGCCCGGCGGCACGCCGCGGTTCGACCTGTGGTGGCCCGTCGCGCGCTACGTCGTGTTCGTGCCGGTGATGCTCGCCGTCGTGTGGTGGGCCGCGGTGCGCGCGGGCGAACGATACTGGACGCTGACCGCCGGAGTCGTGCTCGCCGCCCTGCTCGCACAGTTCGCGGCCTGCCTCGCGATGACCGGGGATGTCCCGCTGTCGGCGTGGGCCGCCGGGTACATCGCGGCGAAGGCGGTGCCGTCGGCGCTGATCGTGGCGGGGGTCGTTCGGGTGGTCGAGCGGGTCGTGGCGCGACGCGCGGCGCGCGCGGGTCTCGATACGGCGCTGCGCGCCTACTCGACCGACGGAACCTGGGCGGGGGCGGTCGCGTTCGGCGCGGCGGCGCCGCTGCTCGCAGGTTCGTGGTGGACGGGCGCCACCTACGCCCCCGGCATCCCGACCCCGCGGCCCGGGAGCGACGTGCTCGGCTTCGTCGGCATGCTCGTCGCGATCGCGTTGCTCATCGGCGCCGGCTGGCTCGGCATCCGGTGGATGCGCCGGCGCGTGACCGGGTTCCTCGGCACCTGGCTCGGCGCACTCGTCGCGGGCGGCCTCTTCGGCCTCGCGCAGGGCGTCATCGGCCTCATCGTCGACGACGGGTTCCGCGGCGACCTCTGGCCGCTCATGGCCACCTACGTCCACGTCGCCGACGGCCTGGCCTTCGGCGCCTGCACGGGCTGGATCGCAGCCGTCGTCGTGCTCGTCGCCGACCGCGTGGTCGCGCGGCGGGCGGCGGGCAAGGGTTTCGAGACGCGTCCTCCTGCGTCGGGCGCTCTTCAACCGACGGAGGGTTCACGCGTCGCGGCGGGCATCGGCGTCGGCGTGGCCGTCGTCGCGGTGACCGCGATCGCCGCCTCGCTCATCGCACCGGCGGCACGCGCGGTCGCGACCGACCGGAACGAGGCATCCGTGCCCGCGGGCTTCCTGCGGGTCGAAGACGGACGGTTCGCCGACGGCGAGGGCCACCAGGTGCTCCTGCGCGGTGTCAACGTGAACCAGCTCGTCGACTTCTACCAGGCGACCCCCGACCTGCCGGTGACCCGCGAGCTCACCGAGCAGGACTTCGCCGACATGGCCACGTACGGCTTCAACGTCGTGCGGCTCGGCATGTCGTGGTCGGCGCTCGAGCCGACGCAGGGCGAGCTCGACCCCGAGTACCTCGCGCAGGTGAAGCAGGCCGTCGCGTGGGGCGAGGAGCACGGCATCCGCACCGTGCTCGACATGCACCAGGACGGCTGGTCGAACCTGCCGACCGCCGAGGGCACCGCCTGCCGGCCCGGCACCGACCCGATGTGGGGCTACGACGGCGCCCCCGAGTGGGCGACGCACTGGGACGGCGCCCCGCGCTGCTCGTTCACGGGCCGCGACATCTCGCCCGCCGGAGACCGCGCGTTCGAGCACTTCTGGTTCGACACCGACGGAATCCAGACCGCGCTCGCCCGGACCTGGGGCGAACTGGCCGGCGAGTTCGCCGACGAGAAGGCGGTCGCGGGCTTCGACCTGCTCAACGAGCCCGGCTTCGGCGAGACCGCCCCGCTCACGACCTCGAAGAAGAACGGCGAGTTCTCGGCGAAGGCGATCGCCGCGATCCGCGAGGCCGGCGCTCCGCAGATCGTGTTCGTCGAGCCGAGCATCCTCTGGTCGGGCCTCGGCTTCGACAGCGGCCCGTCGATCGGCTTCACCGACGACCTCAACGTCGCGTTCTCCCCGCACCTCTACGCCGAGTCGATCACGATGGATGCCTCGCTGGGACTTCCGACGATCGTCAGCACCGAGCGTCAGTTCGAACTCGGTCAGCGGGTCGCCGACGAGCTCGGCATGCCGATGTGGTCGGGCGAGTACGGGTACTGGGGCGACGAGGCGTCGACCGCGGCGCACCTCTCCCGGTACGCCACGGAGGAGGATGCACGCATCCTGGGCAGCGCCTACTGGGTGTGGAAGCAGGCGTGCGGCGACCCGCAGAACGGCATCCAGGAGCTCGGCAACGCGCTCCTCTCCGAGGACTGCGCGACCGGTGACGACGCGCCGCGCAAGGAGCACCTGCTGAGCATCCTGTCGCGGGCGTACCCGCAGGAGGCGCCGGGCGTGATCACGAGCCTGAAGGCCGGGGTCGCGGGCGACGACGGCGCCGAGCTCGCCCTCACGGGCGTCGTCGGCGAACCGCTCTGCGGGCTCCAGGTGTGGATCCCCGGTGAGGCGGAGCCGCAGTTCTTGGAGGAGCGCGGTCTGAGCAAGCTCGAACTCGAGCAGGTCGACGGAGGATGGATCGTCACCGCCTGCGCCGACGGCGAGTACGCGCTCTCGACCAAGTAGTGAATGGGATGCCCCCGCGCCGGGCGGCGCGAATAGGGTTGGGCGGGTGCCCCTGATCACCCGACTCGACCCTGCCGACCCGGCCGCGGTGGCGATCCTCCGTCGCTACCTCGACGACATCATCACCCGCTACTACGGGCGGGCCGCCGCCGACGCCGAGATCGACGAGGAGCTCGCGCAGGGCGGCGACGATGGGCTGCGCGGCGATCGGGGCGACTTCTTCGTCGCATCCGAGGCCGGTGTGGCGGTCGGGTGCGCCGGCGCCCGATACCTCGATGACGATGCGGCAGAGCTCACCCGGGTGTTCGTCGCACCCGAGGCCCGCGGTCAGGGCCTGGGCGCCTCGCTCGTCGGAGCGGTCGAGGATGCGGTGAGGGGCAGCGGACGCACGACTCTCCGCCTCGACACCCGCAACGACCTGGTGGAGGCCCGCGCGCTCTACGCGAAGCTCGGCTACGCCGAGGTCGCGCCGTTCAATGACAGTCCGTACGCCGAGCACTGGTTCGCCAAGGACCTGACGACGCGCTGACCGCCGGGGGCGATCGCGCGGGGAGTGCAGGGCCGAGGGCGCCCGGTCCGTTCGGAGAGTGTTCCCCTCACCCGAAGGCGGTACTTCGGTACTTCGGTACTTCGGTACCGTCACAGCGGGAGCAGCCCTCGCCGCGCAGCAATAGGGCCTCCGCGGCGGGCGGTGCGCTCTCCGGCAGAAGGTGCGCCGGGCCGACTACCCGAGCGCCTCGCGGGCGTTGCGGTACTTCGCCGCGAGACGCTGCTGGGCGTCGTAGTCGAGCTTGCGCACGCGCCACGCCGCGGAGTTGTCGGCGACGTCGGCGAGCTTCACGCGACGCGCGAGCGGGCTGCGGCGGATACGCGCGAAGTACTCGTCGTCGCTCATCTCGGGCGTGCGGGTGAGCAGCACCACGACCTCGACGATGTCGGGGCGCACGCCCGCTTCGAAGAGATCCTGCTCGGTGACCGCGCTGCGCTCGATCACGTCGTGCAGCCACGCCGCCGCCGTCGCGACCGGCTCGGTCGCCGCGTCGAAGTGCTCGGCCACACGGCCCGGGTGATCGATGTAGTCGGCGCCGACCTGGTCGACCTGGCCGCGGTGCGCCACGAAGGCGATGCCCTTCGCGAGCGCGACCTGCGCGGCCGCGTCGGCATCGACGGCGGGCGCGGTCTGCGGGGCCGAGTGCAGGCCAGCAGGGGCCGCGATGGGGGTCACGGATGCCGCGGGCGCCAGTGCGCCCGTCGGGTTGGTCATCATCGCCACAGGGTTCGTCTCCTTGTTCGAGTCGGGGTCGAGGGTCGGCGTCGCGTGCGCGACCGGCGCGACCTCGGGGAGGTCGGTCGCGACCGGCACGGGCGCCGGCGCGATGGCAGAGGGTTCGGGGGTCACCGGAGGCACGAGCGACAGTCGCGGGGTCGGTTCGGGCACGAGCGTCAGCTTCGGCGGAGTGAGCGGCGCCACCGACGGCTCGGGCTCGGGCTCGGGCTCGGGCTCGGGCTCGGGCTCGGGCTCGGGCTCGGGCTCACGGTCGATCGTCTCGGCCCATTGCATGAGCACGGGCTCCGACATGAGCGTCTCGGGGTGCGCCGCGGCATGATCGGTCGCCGGCGCGGGCTCGGGGGCCACGAGCGGGTCGACGTCGGAGGTCACACGGTCCTCGTCGAAGAGCTCGACGGGCTGCACGGGCTGCACGGGCTCGGCCGCGGTCGCAGGCTCGTCGAGGCTCAGTTCGGGTGCCTCGAACCCGGCGCGCCGCAGGAGGTCGGCCCACGCTTCGGCGTCGGTCTCGGGGGACTCGATCTCGGCGGCCTCCGCGACCGGCTCGGGCTGGGGCTCTTCGACCGCAACGGGCTCGGCCGTCACCTCGAGCGGCATCGTGTCCCCGGCATCCGTCGGCGGAACCCACGCGGGAACCGACGCCTCGGCCGCGAGCTCGGCGAGCGGATCGCGGCCGCGCAGCGGGCGCACGAAGTTCAGCTCGGCCTCGAGCTCGGCCATCTCGCGGGCGTCGAGCTCGAGCATCGAGCGGGCGTCGCCGAGGCTGCGGCGCACGAAGTAGTACTCGTCGACCTCGGCGAGGCGGTCGCCGTCGCTCGTCGTGAAGTAGCGGCGGCGCGAACCGTCGGTGACCGCGAGGATGACCTCGACGAAGTCGCCGCTCGGCACCTCGCAGCAGAGGTAGTAGCGCTCGATCTCGCCCGACGTCGGCTGCGCGGCGGAGGCCGTCGGCACCGGCGACGACGGCCCGGAATCACCGCCGACCTCGGGCGCGGGCGGCGCCCACACGCTCGCACGCTCGGGCATGCGGCGGGGACGCAAGGTGCCGCCGGCTTCGGCGCTGCGACGCGCTGCACGCGACTCGGGCTCGGCCGCCGGCGCAGGGAACCCGGGCGTGGACTGATCGTCTGCGGGGATCATCGGGTCAGGCTCCTGGGGGTGAGCGCCGGGGCGGGCGGGCAATCAGCGCACGCCGGGGGTGCGCACGCCTCTCCGATGCTAAGCGCTCCACCCGTCGGATTCGAGGAAGAAGTCGAGGGATCTGCGAATCGGGCGTGCGCCGCTCACTCGTCGCCCGGCTCCTGGAACACCGTCAGCTGCAACCCGGCGGGCCCAGCGAGCCTCGAGTTGATCGAGCGCCACGGCGTCTCGCGCGGGGTCGCGAGCAGCTCGGCACCCGCCTCGACGAGCTCGTCGGTCACGGCCGGCGTGTCGTCGACCTCGAACGCGACCCGCAGGTGCGGGCTCCGCACCCCGTCGGTCTCGACGCGATCGATCAGCCGCACCTGCGCGGGGTTCGACAGCTCGAGCGTCGCCCTGCCCGCATCGAGGATCATCACGCGGGCATCGTCCTCGCCCTCGTACGACTCCTCCTCCACGAGGCCGAGCACGTCGCGGTAGAACGCGACCGCCGCCTCCCAGTCCTCGGCCTCCACGACGAGACGAAGCTGGCGGACTCGGCGCGGGGCGCCACCCGGTGCACTGCTCATGACCGCACCCTACGCCGCCCCGGTCGGCTTGGCGGCGTTCGACAACGCATTCGCGCGTGGCATCCTGATTCGCACAGAATCGGGGCATGCGCATCACCCCTCGACGACTCGCCATCGGCATGAGCCTGTGGGCTCCGAACCTGTGGAGCGGCATCCGCGTGCGGCGCTTCGCCGACGACTGGACGAGCGCCACCGTCGAACTGCACGTGAACGTGATCACGCGCAACTACGTGAAGACCGCGTTCGGCGGCTCGCTCTCGGCGATGACCGACCCCTACTACTTCATGCTGATCATGCACCAGCTCGGGCGCGACTACGTCGTCTGGGACACCCGCGGCGAGATCGAGCTGCTGAAGCCCGGTCGCGGCGTGCTCACCGCCCATTTCGAGGTGCCGAAGCTCCAGGCGGACGAGCTCCGCGAGCGCGCCCGCGGCGGCGCAAAGGTGCTCGAGTGGTTCGAGACCGAGATCACCGATCGCGACGGCGACGTCGTCGCCCGCGTTCGCCGCGAGGTCTACGTGCGCGAGAAGCGGCGGGTCACCGAGTCGACGCCCACCTGATTAGATGGGTGGCACGTGCCCTTCGATGAAGATGAGGTCTATGGATGTCGGTGATGCCACGGTGTCTCGGAGCCGGAACGCTGCTCGTGCTCGCACTCGGACTGACCGCCTGCACAGGCACCCCCGACTCCCCCGAGCCCACGAGCCCCGTCGTGCAGCTCGGCGCCCCCGGTGAACCGAACCGCACCCTCTCCCCCGACGAGGCCGACGCGATCGAGGCGCCCGGGCACACCGAACTCGACGTCGCGTTCATGCGCGACATGATCCACCACCACGACCAGGCGATCGAGATGACCGCCCTCGTCGAGGAGCGCACCGACAGCCGTGACATCCGGCTGCTCGCCGAGCGCATGTCGGTGAGCCAGCAGGACGAGCGCGTCCAGATGGTCACCTGGATGCAAGACCGTGGCGTGCCCGTGAACGATGCCGGCCACGACGGGCACCGCACCGACGGCTCCGCCATGCCGGGCATGCTGAGCGACGAGCAGATGGCCGAGCTCGAGGCCGCGACGGGCGCCGACTTCGACCGGCTCTTCCTCGTGAGCATGATCCAGCACCACGAGGGCGCGAAACAGATGGTCGAAGAGCTCTACGCCGCAGGCGGCGGGCAGGAGTCGGCGACCGACACCTTCGCACGGCACGTCGAATCCGACCAGGGCGTCGAGATCGCCCGCATGCAGCAGATGCTCGCCGAACGGGGCTGAGCGCGGCTTCGCCGAATCCAGAGACGACCGAGGGCCCGGCGGTCGAACCGCCGGGCCCTCGGTGTCGGTGGGGAGGCCGAGGCCTCCCCACCGGTGGATCAACCGAACGTCGCAGAGAGGGCCGTGAGCCCCTGCACGACGTTCGAGTCGACGGCCGCCCCCGACTTGCGGACGGCGTTGTCGAGCTGGGCGACGACCGCACGGCCCGCGGCCGCACCATCTGCCAGCTGCTCGGCCTTGTCGACGTGCTTGCGCACCTCGGTGAGCGCCTTGCCGCTCAGGCTGCCGTCGCGCTCGGCCTGGTCGATGTACGACCTGGCCACCGCGAAGCTCGGCTCGTGCACGATGGCCGTCTGCATCTGCGCGTTGAACTGGCCGAGCTGCACCTCACCGGCCGCCTCGATCTCGTTCGCCGACATCTGCTCGCTCACGGCGAGACCCATCGTGTCGAATCCGCGCGCGATCTCGTTGCCGACCACGCTCCCGTTGTACCAGTAGGTCGACCAGTAGCCGCCGAGCGACAGCGACGCAGCGCTGATCGGGCCGCGGTCGAGATAGGCGATCTCGGTCGGGTTTGCGGTGTCGGTGAAGTCGATGATCGACACACCGCCCTGGTACCAGGCCTGCACCATGATGTCGCGGCCAGGAACCGGCACGATCGAGCCGTTGTGCGCCACGCAGTTCTCCTGGACGGTCTGCGGCACCGGCAGCTTGTAGTAGCTGGCGAACTGCAGCTTGCCGTCGACGATGTCGAACAACGCGTTCGCACCCCACTCGGGCGCGTCGGTCGAGCGGCAGCGCGGCGAGGACCCGCCGCCCCACTCGTCGGTGAAGATGACCTTCGTGCCGTCGTTGTTGAACGTCGCCGAGTGCCAGTACGAGAAGTTCGGGTCGGCGACCGCGTCGACGCGCACCGGGTTGACCGGGTCGCTGATGTCGAGCAGGATGCCGTTGCCCTGGCACGCGCCCGCCGCGAGCCCGATCTCGGGGTACGCGGTGATGTCGTGGCACGTGTTCGTGTTCGGCGTCGGGCTGTAGACCGTGCCGCTCGGGTGGATCTGCCCGCCCAAGGTGTTCTGCAGACCGTTGTACGCGCCCGTGTCGGGGTTGGTGAAGATCCTCGGCTGGCTGACGACCGCGGCCGTCTCGGGGGCGTCGAGCGGCACCTTGATGACGTCGATGCGCCACTGCGTCGGGTCACCCGTGGTCACCGGCGCGGTGGTCAGTGCGGCGTTCTGGCAGCCCGGGAGCTCCAACGGCGAGCGGACGCTCGACGTGCCCGAGTTGTAGATGTACACGTTCTCGGTGTCATCGGGATCGGTGACGAGCGTGTGCGTGTGCGAACCGCGACAGGTCTGCACGCCGGGCAGCTGCACCGGGTTGGCGATGTCGCTGATGTCGAAGATGCGCACCCCGCGGAACCGCTCGGGGTTCACCGAGCCTGAAGCGCCCTGCGTGCCGCAGTCGATGCGGCCGCTGGTCTGCTCCACCGACATGAACAGGAGGTCGCCGTACACCGAGACGTCGCCCTGCCCGCCCGGGCAGACGAACGACTTCGCGAGCACGGGGGCCACCGGATCGGAGACGTCGAACACCTGGAACCCCTGGTAGCTGCCGGCGATCGCGTAGTCGCCGGTGAAGGCCAGGTCGGAGTTGATGGATCCTGCGGCGAACACCCCGGTGCCGGGCGAGCTCGACAGCAGGTCGATGCCGCTCGCCGCCATTCCGGCGTCGAAGAGACCTGCGGGCAGGTCGACGCGGGGGTCGTCGTCGGCGACGGCCGCGGTGGCCGTCATCAGGGAGGCGCCGAGCAGCAGCGCTCCGGCGGCGGCGAGTGCGCGTCTGCGCCCTCGCGGGGGTCGGTGGTCGAGTCTCATCGGCGTGGCCCTCATCTCTCGTTGCGACAGCACTGTCTCGTTGCGATGAACGATCGAGCCCTCCGATGGACGAGCGCCCACGCCCCCGTGCGCGCCCGCGGCCCCGGAAGGCCGACCAATTCCTCCAACGTATCGAGAAGGGGCGGTCGGCGCACCAGAAATCTCGAGAAGCGACGGGGTGGTGGTCTCGATACGCTCGCTTCGCTCGCTACTCGACCGACCGAGGGCTCAGCGGACCACGTCGTAGACGGCCTTCACGATGCCGTTCGAGTAGGCCTCGTGCTCGACGAGGTCGAGCTTCGTCGTGGGGCCGGGGTCGCCCGGGCCGTCGCCGAAGAGCCGCTTGCCCGCGCCGAGCAGCACGGGGAACACGAGCAGGTGGTACCGGTCGACGAGCCCCGCCGCGGCGAGCCCCCGCGCGAGGGTCGCGCTGCCGTGCACGATGATCGGCCCGCCCTCGCCCTCCTTGAGTGCCGCCACCTCGTCGAGGCCGCCGAGCACGTGGCAGTTCTCCCACTCGGGCAGGAGCGCCTCGTCGGTGAGCGTCGTCGAGACGACGTACTTCGGCATCGCGTTGTACTCGGCGAAGTCGTCGACCATGCTCGGCCAGACGGGCGCGAACTCGTCGTAGCTGACACGCCCGAGCAGCATCGCCGTGGCCTCGAGCTGCTCGGAGCCCTTGATCGCGTAGGCCTCCTCGACGAACGGGACCTCCTTGAAGGTCCAGCCGGCGCGGGGGTGCGAGCCGCCCCCGGGCGAGTCGACGACGCCGTCGAGGCTGATGAATTCGCTGACGATGAGGGTGCGCATGACGTGTCCTTTCGTGGCGACCGGAGATCGGTCTCATTCTGACGTCGAACGGGCGGGCGCGCGATCGACATCGCAGGCGGAATCGCGTGACATCGCGAGCAACCTCCGCCACGTGGCATCCGGACTCTGCACTAGGCTCGCTCGCAGTGACACGGGGTGCCGCACTCGCGCGGCTGAGATCACACCCGTCGAACCTGATCTAGTTCGGACTAGCGAAGGGATGTCGCCATGAGCGCGCGCCTGCACGACCCTGCCCACACTGCCCGTTCGAGCACCGCCCGCACGAGCGCGCTGCTGCTCGACCGCCTGCGCGAACGCCCGCCGCTCGTGCAGTGCATCACCAACACGGTGGTGACGAACTTCACCGCGAACGCGCTCCTCGCCACAGGCGCGGCGCCCGCGATGGTCGACATCGTCGGCGAGGCGGGCGCGTTCGCGCGCGTCGCGAACGCCCTGCTCGTGAATCTCGGCACCCCGAACCCCGAGCAGCGGGATGCCACCCGCGAAGCGGTCTCCGCCGCACGCGACGCGGGCACGCCGTGGGTGCTCGACCCGGTGGCGATCGGCGCCCTGCCGCTGCGCACCGCCCTCGCGCACGAGCTCGTCGCGTTCGGGCCCGCGGTGATCCGCGGCAACGCGAGCGAGATCATGGCGCTCGCGGGCGTGGGTGCGGGCGGGCGCGGCGTCGACGCGGCCGACGGGGTGGAGGCCGCCGCGGGCGCCGCAGCCCTCCTCGCCGAACGGTTCGGTTCGGTCGTCGCGGTCTCGGGGCCGGTCGACCTCGTCACCGACGGGGTCCGCACGGCGCGCCTCGCGAACGGCGACGCCCTGCTCACCCGCGTGACCGGCGGCGGTTGCGCGCTCGGCGCGGTGATCGCGGCGTTCGTCGCCGCCGGCGACGACGTGTTCGACTCGACCGTCGCGGCGAACCTCGTGTACACGGTCGCGGCCGAGCTCGCCGCAGAGGACGCGAGCGGGCCGGGAAGCTTCGCACCTCGGTTCCTCGACGCGCTCGCCGCGGTCGACGCGGTCGCGCTCGTCGAACGGGCCCGCGTCACCGGTTCGGTCGACGACCTCGTGGATGCCACGGCCGGAGCCCGCGCATGAGCGCCCGCGCCGCCCTCGACCTCTCCGTCTACCTCGTCACCGACCCGGCACTCTGCGGTGCGCGCGGGGTGGTCGACGTCGTCGCCCGCGCCGTCGACGGCGGCGTGCGGGTCGTGCAGCTGCGCGACAAGCACGCCGAGGCATCCGCCCTGCTCGACCAGCTCGACGCCGTCGCCCGCGTCATCGACGGGCGCGCGACCCTGCTCGTGAACGACCGGCTCGACGTCGCCCTCGCGGCGCGCGCGGAGGGGCTTCGGGTCGACGGGGTGCACCTCGGGCAGGGCGACGCCGCGGTCGTGGTCGCCCGCGACCGGCTCGGCGCCGACGCCGTCGTCGGACTCACCGCGAACAGCGAGGCCCACCTCGCGACCGTCGCGCGGATGCCGCGCGGCACCGTCGACTACCTCGGGGTGGGGGTGATCCGGCCGACGGCGACGAAACCCGACCATCCGCCGGCCCTCGGCGTCGACGGCTTCGCCCGTTTCGCCGCGCAGGCTGAGCTCCCGTGCGTCGCGATCGGCGGCATCGGGCTCGCCGACCTCGCTCCGCTCCGCGAGGCGGGCGCGGCGGGCGTCGCCGTGGTCTCGGCGATCTGCGCCGCCGACGACCCGCGGGAAGCGGCCGAGACGTTCGCCGTCGAATGGGCGGCCCGCGAGACGGAGGCCGCCCGATGACCGCGCGCGTCCTCAGCATCGCCGGCAGCGACCCCTCGGGCGGCGCCGGGATCCAGGCCGACCTCAAGTCGATCGCCGCGGTCGGCGGCTACGGCATGGCCGCGATCACCGCCCTCACCGCGCAGAACACGCGCGGGGTGCGGTCGGTGCACGTGCCGCCCGCATCGTTCCTCGCGTCGCAGCTGGGGGCGATCTCCGACGACATCGCGGTCGACGCCGTGAAGCTCGGCATGCTCGCGAACGCCGAGGTGATCGGCGTCGTCGCCGAGTGGCTCGGCCGGGTGCGCCCGCCCGTCGTCGTGCTCGACCCCGTCATGGTCGCGACGAGCGGCGACCGGCTGCTCGACGCCTCCGCCGAACAGGCGATCCGCGCACTGCTCCCCCTCGCCGACCTCGTCACCCCGAACCTCGCCGAACTCGCCGTGCTCGCGCGCGCCGAGGTCGCGACGAGCTGGGCCGAGGCGATCGCGCAGGCCGAGACCGTCTCGGCCGAGTACGGCGTGCGGGTGCTCGCGAAGGGCGGGCACCTCGCCGGCTCCACCGCGCCGGACGCCCTCGTCGACGCGGCGAGCGCGAGCGTCGTCGAGTTCGCCGGTGACCGCATCGAGACCACGGCGACGCACGGCACCGGATGCTCGCTGTCGTCCGCGATCGCGACGCTCGCGGCGAGCGCGGGCCCGGGCGCCGACGCCGGTTCCGGTTCCGGTTCCGGTTCCGATTCCATCGACGGCGCCGACCCCTGGCCCGCCGCCGTCGCCGAGGCGCGACGCTGGCTGCGCGAGTCGCTGCGGCACGGCGAAGCCCTCGAGGTCGGCTCGGGCCACGGCCCGATCAGCCACTTCGCCGGGCTCTGGTCGCGCGGCGGCACCCGCACCGCGCCGACCCCGGCCGAGGTGGAGTCCGAATGGTGGGCGTCGATCCGCGGCATCCGCGACGACATCGACGCGCTGCCCTTCATCCGAGGTCTCGCCGACGGATCGCTCGCCCGCGAACCGTTCCTCGGGTACCTCACCCAGGACGCCCACTACCTGCGCGACTACGCTCGCGTGCTCGCCGAGGCGTCACGTCTCGCACCGGATGCCGCGGGGCAGGCCTTCTGGGCGAACTCCGCCCACGGCTCGATCATGGGCGAGCTCGAACTGCACACGGGCTGGCTCGGCCGCGAGGCCGGCACCGAGGCATCCGCACCGCCGGATGCGACGACGACCGCCTACCTCGACCACCTGCTCGCGACAGCGCAACGCGGCGACCACGCCGTGCTCATCGCGGCGCTGCTGCCGTGCTTCTGGATCTACACCGACCTCGGCGAACGCCTCGCAGCGGGTTCCTTCGGGCCGGAGGCGCTCGACCCGGCGCACCCGTACGCCTCGTGGCTCGCGACGTACGGCGACCCCGGCTTCGCGGTCGCGACGCGCGAGGCGATCGGGTTCGTGACCCGGGCTGCGGCGAGCGCGACGCCCGAGCTGCGCGAGCGGATGCACCGGGCGTTCGTCGCCTCGTCGCGGCACGAGCTGGCGTTCTTCGCGGCGCCGCTCGCGGCGTGGAAGGCCGGCGCGACCGTCCACGGCGTCGCCGCGGGTGCGACGCAGGCGGTCGACGCGTGAGCGGCGGCGCCTCGACGATCGCCGAGCCCGCGTTCGGCCCGGTCGCCCCCGGCCCGACCGACGACCCCGTGCGCTCGCGGCGCGCCGTCACCGCTGCCGTGTTCGGCACGGTGCTCGAGTGGTACGACTTCTTCCTCTACGGCACGGCGGCGGCGCTCGTGTTCCCGGCCCTGTTCTTCCCGGCTGACGACCCGATGACGAGCCTGCTCCTCTCCTTCGCGGTGTTCGCCACGGGATTCATCGCCCGCCCCCTCGGCGGCATCGTGTCGGGGGCGCTCGGCGACCGCTTCGGCCGGCGCCGGGTGCTCCTCGCGACGCTGCTCGTGATGGGCGTCGCGACCGCCCTCATCGGGCTGCTGCCGACGCACGCGCAGATCGGGGCGGCGGCGCCCGTGCTGCTCGTCGCGCTGCGGCTCGTGCAGGGCCTCGCGACCGGCGGCGAATGGAGCGGCGCCGTGCTGCTCGCGCTCGAGCAGTCGCCCGTCCGGCGGGGGTTCCGCGGGGCGTTCATCTCGAGCGCCGTGTACCTCGGGCTCATCCTCGGCAACCTCGCGTTCGTGGTGCTCGTCGCCGTGCTCGACGAGCAGGCGCTCCTCGACTGGGGCTGGCGGGTGCCGTTCCTCGCGAGCCTCCTGCTCGTCGCGATCGGGTGGCGGCTGCGCCGCCGCGTCGACGAGTCGCCCGAGTTCACCGCACTGCTCGACGCCCGACGGGCCGCGAGGCGGCCGCTCGTGGAGGTGCTGCGGCGACCCCGTGGCATCCTCGCCGTGTTCCTCGTGCGCGTCGGCGTGAACACGACGTTCTACGTCGTCTCGGTGTTCTGCCTGAGCTATGCGGCGCAGGTCGTCGGGCTGCCGCGCGAGGTCACCCTCACGGCGCTCCTCGTCGGGGCCGCGGTCGCGGCCGTGCTGTGCCCGCTGTGGGGTGCGCTCGGCGACCGCGTCGGGCCGCGTCGCCTCGTCGTCGGCAGCCTCGTGGCGTTCGCCGCGCTCGCGGCGCCCCTCTTCCTCGTGCTCGACACGGGGTCGGCGGCGCTCATCGTCGGCGTGGTCGTCGTCGCGATCGGGGTCGTGAACTCGGCCTCCGACGGGGTGCAGCCCGCCTACTTCACCGCGATGTTCGACACGCGCGTGCGGTACTCGGGCATCTCGATCGGCCGGGAGGCGGGCGCCGTCGTCGGCGGCGGGCTCGCACCCCTCGCGGCGACCGCGCTGCTCGCCGAGGCCGGGCACTGGTGGCCGATCGCGGTGATGATGGTCGTCGCTGCGGCGCTCGGAGTGGTGGGCACCCTCATCGCGCCGCGCGAGTAGATCGACGGCGCGGCCCGCGCGGGCAATGACGAAGCCCCCGGCCATTGCGACCGGGGGCTTCGTCGTCTCACCGCGAGGCGGGTGCGATCACGACGCGGGGCACGCCCAATACCCCTCGCCCTGGTAGACGTACCAGACGAGCGTCGCGCCCGGGCAGGGCCCGCAGCCGTCGTCGTCGCGGGGACCCTCGGTCGGCTGCGGCACGGGCGCCTCGGCCACGGGTTCCGCGGCAGGCGCCGACTCCGCGACGGGCTCGTCCTCGACCCACGCCTCGGCGTCGGCCTCGGTCTCGGCCAGGGCGACCGCCGCAGCGGCGGCGGCGTCGGCCGCGGCCTGCTCGGCAGCCAGACGCGCCGCCTCGGCCTCGGCGGCGAGGCGCGCGGCTTCCGCGGCGGCCGCGGCTTCGCGCGCGTCGCGGTCGGCGGCGGCCGCGGCCAGGAAGGCCGCGGTGTCGTGCTCGGGGTTCGCGCTCGGCGAGGCCGCGTACTCCGCCCCGGCCGTCGCCGGGCTCGGTGCGTCGACGGCGGCTGAGGCGGCGGTCGGCACGAGCGCCGCGCCCAGTGCGATCGCGGCGATGATGGCGAGTGATCTCATATGACGGTCCAATCGTGAGAGGGATGATCGTGCTGTCGTGCGGTGTTGCCTGCGGGCGCGCTGCGGTTCTGCACCCGAGGAGCCGGCGATGAGATCGGGTTGCGCGGCTCTCGTGCGCTGCGGCGGGCCCGCGTGGGTCGGCGATCGGGGTCGCCGGTCGGGGCTCTCGGGGTCAGGTCGGATCGCGACCCGAGTGCGCGGACGTGCGCCTGACGGCCCGGTCGGCCTGCGGGGTTCCCGAGACCCCGTTCCTCGCAGAGGAGAACACATCCACCTCACCCGCTCAGGCGATCAGTCCCCCTGATCGCGCTGCCCCCGAAGACCTCGTCGGTCTTGCGTGCTTGCGACCATCGTGGCGTGAAGGGGCCCCGACTCGTGCGCGAATCGCTGGGAGCCGGGTATTCGGCCTCCGGCGTAATACGGTCGTGCCGGGCGAGCGGACGATCGCGGCCGCGCGCGGACGGACGTGCCGCGCGGGTCAGCCTGCGCTGCGGGTGACGATCGCGTCGGCCTCGCGGGCGACCCACCCGACGAGGGGCAGCATGTGCTCCATGAGGTCGCGGCCGAGGGCCGTCAGCGCGTAGTCGACGCGCGGCGGCACCTCGGGGTGGGCGGTGCGCACGACGAGCCCGTCGGCCTCGAGGGTGCGCAGCGTCGACGCGAGCATCTTCTCGCTGATGCCCTCGACCTCGCGGCGCAGCTCGCCCCAGCGGTGGGTGCCGTCGGTGAGCGCGAGCAGCACGAGCACGCCCCACTTGCTCATGATGTGGTCGAGCACGACCCGGGTCGGGCAACCGTCGGTGAAGACTTCGCCGGAACTCTCCCTGATCTCCGCAAGACTTACCGTCATGTGGGTACCTTACTCGAAAGTGGGTACCGATTGGAGGGAAGGTATCCCCGTGGCATCCGGTTCTCTCTCGGTGAATCCCACCGGAACACCTCAGTAAGGAACCGCACATGACCATCCTCGTCACCGCCGCCTCAGGACAGCTCGGCCGCCTCGTCGTCGACGCCCTCCTCGCCCGCGGCGTCGCTCCCGCCGAGCTCGTCGCGACCGCCCGCGACACCGCCAAGCTCGCGGATGCCTCGTCGCGAGGCGTGCGCACCGCCGAACTCGACTACGACCGCCCCGAGACCATCGCCGCGGCGCTCGACGGCGTCGACGCCGTGCTGCTCATCTCGGGCGACGCCCCCGGGTCGCGTGCGCAGGGCCACCGCAACGTCATCGACGCGGCCAAGGCGGCCGGCGTCGCGAAGCTCGTCTACACGAGCGTGCCGCAGGCGACCACCGCCGAGTTCGTGCTCGCCCCCGACCACAAGGCCACCGAGGAGGCGATCGCCGCGTCCGGTGTGCCCGCGGTCATCGCCCGCCACAACTGGTACACCGAGAACTACGGCACCGCTGTCGCGCGCGCCGCCGAGACGGGCGTCATCGCCGGGAGCGCCGGCGACGGGCTCGTCGCGAGCGCCACCCGTGCCGACCTCGCCGCCGGCCTCGCCGCACTGCTCACTGAGGACGGCCACCTCGGCGAGGTCTACGACTTCACCGGCGATCAGGCCTGGTCGTTCGAGGAGCTCGCGGCCGCGGCATCCGAGATCACCGGCCGCGAGGTCGTGTACACGCCGCTCACCGCCGACGAGCACGTCGCCGCGCTCGAGTCGGCCGGCCTCGACGCCGGCACGGCGGGCTTCGTCGCGGGCATCGACGACGGCATCCGCCGCGGGGTGCTGGCCGGGGCATCCGACACCCTCGCGCGCCTCATCGGCCGCCCGACGACCTCGCTCGTCGACGGGCTCCGCGCGGCGGTCTGAACTCGACTCGTTCGCTGCGCGAACCGGGCGCCGTCACCTGCTCAGCCGGGTGACGGCGCCCGTTCTGCTCGGGGCGGCCGCGTCGGTGCCGGGGATCGAGTCGGCGCGGTCCTACGCTCTCCCTGACCGACGCGAAGGAGGCGCAGATGGCCCAGCCCGTGTACCCGCCGCCACCGAACGACGTGCTCAACACGATCGAGCACATGCGCGATGCGGTGTTCTTCGACGAGCCGGGTCGCGTACAGCGCATGCGACGGTTCTGGATCCTGCTCGTGCTCTCGTCGGCCATCGCCGCGAGCGGCGTCATCGGCGACTCGACCGCCACGGTGATCGGCGCGATGATCGTCGCGCCGATGATGCTGCCGATCCAGGGCACGATGCTCGCGACGGTGCTCGGCGAACGCGTCAACTTCGGGCGCTCGCTCTTCACGATGGTCGCGGGTGCGGTAGCGGCGATCGCGATCGGCTACCTCGTGGGTCTCCTCGTCGTCGTTCCCCAGACCGCGGCGACGAATCCGCAGATCGGGGAGCGGGCGACGCCCGACCTCATGAGCCTGTTCGGCGCGCTCGCGACCGGCGCCGTCGCCTCGATCGCGCTCGTCCGCAAGGACATCTCGGACACCCTGCCGGGCGTCGCGATCGCGATCTCGCTCGTGCCGCCGCTCGTCGTCGTCGGCGTCGCCGCGGAGTCGGGCGACTACGCCGCATCGATCGGCTCGCTGCTGCTCTTCGTCGCGAACGTCGCGGCGATCCTCGGCACCGGGGTCGTCGTGATGGCCTTCTACCGGGTGCAGCGATGGGGGTCGTTCCCCGTCGGCGGCATGGCCTCGGGGACGACGGCCACCGGAACGCCCCAACCGCTCGCGACGGTCGACCGACGCCGCTCGCACATCACGATCGCCGTACTGCTCGTGCTCATCGCGATTCCGCTGACCATCTCGACGTACCGCACGGTCACGATGAGCATGGCGTCGTCCGACGTCGACGCCGCCGCGAGGTCGTGGGCCGACGACGAGGACCTCGAGGTCCTCGAGGTCGCGAACGAGACGCCCGGCTACGTCGTGCGTGTGACGGGCGGCGACGCGATGCCCGATGTCGCCCCGCTGCGGAAGGCCCTCGAGGCGGAGGACGTCGACCCCTCGACGGTCGACGTCGAGTGGGTGCCGACGACGCGCGTCAGCGTCGCGGGCTGACCCGACCTGCGACTCCGACACTGAGTCGCCTGGCGGGTCAGTGTCAGAGTGCCGCGCGTAGGGCGGCCCGGGCGACGGCATCCCGGCTCGAGCGACCCCTGACGCGCGCCCGGAACGCGAACGGGCCCGGGCGGCCTCGTCGAAGGACGAGACGGCCCGGGCCCGATTCGGACGGTGCGCGGTGCTTACTTGCCGAGCAGCGTCAGCGAGTCGATGACGCGGTTCGAGAAGCCCCACTCGTTGTCGTACCAGGCGACGACCTTGATGTGCTTGCCGTCGACGCGGGTGAGCTCCGAGTCGAAGATCGACGAGTGCGGGTTGCCGACGATGTCGCTCGAGACGAGCGCCTCGTCGGAGTACTCGAGCACGCCCGCGAGGGGGCCCTCGGCCGCTGCCTGGTAGGCGGCGAGCACCTCGTCGCGCGTGACGTCCTTCGAGACGGTCGCGTTGAGCTCGACGATCGAGCCGACGGGGATCGGCACGCGCATGGCGTCGCCGTTGAGCTTGCCGTCGAGGTTCGGGAGCACGAGGCCGATGGCCTTCGCGGCGCCGGTCGACGACGGGACGATGTTCTCGGCGGCGGCGCGGGCGCGGCGCGGGTCGGAGTGGGGGGCGTCCTGCAGGTTCTGGTCCTGCGTGTACGCGTGGATCGTGGTCATGAAGCCGTGCTCGATGCCGGCGAGGTCGTCGAGGACCTTCGCGAGCGGGGCGAGCGCGTTCGTGGTGCACGAGGCGTTCGAGACGATGACGTCGGTCTCGGCGTTGTAGGCCTCGGTGTTCACGCCGTAGACGAGGGTCGCGTCGGCGCCCTTGGCGGGAGCCGAGACGAGGACCTTCTTGGCGCCGGCGGCGATGTGCGCCTTCGCGGCCTCGGCGTCGGTGAAGCGGCCGGTCGACTCGAGCACGACGTCGACGCCGAGCTCGCCCCAGGGCAGCTTCGCGGGCTCGCGCTCGGCGAGGACCTTGACGCGACGGCCGTCGATGACGAGGACGTCGCCGTCGACCTCGACGGTGCCGCGGAAGCGGCCACCCGCGGTGTCGTACTTGAGCAGACGGGCGAGCTCGGCCGGGGACGTCAGGTCGTTGACGGCGACCAGTTCGAGGTCGGCGCCGCGCTCGACGAGTGCGCGCACGACGTTGCGTCCGATGCGTCCGAAACCGTTGATGGCGATGCGGGTGGTCATGGCGGGGGTGAGTCCTTTCAGTCCGCGATGCTTCCACTCTCGACCTCGGATGCCTCGCGCGCGAGTGGCACGCAAGCCAATGCTCGAAAGGATCTCGCCAAGCGCGGCCGCACGCGCCGATAGCGTGATCCCATGCCCTACCTCCCGCTGCCGTTCGAGCTCGAGACCGAGCGCCTCTCCCTCCGACTCTGGGAGGAGGCGGACGCCGAGGGCTACCGGCGGCTCGTCACCGAGCGCGAGGGCGACCACGCCTCACGCCAGAGCGGCCGCCCCGAGCCCGACGGCGAGCCGATGAGCCTCGACGACGCGCTCACCGACATCCGGGGCGCGCGGGAGAGCGCGCCTGCGCGTGGCATCCATCTGCTCGCCCTGCACCCGCGCGGCAGCGAGGAGTTCCTCGGCTACTGCGGACTCGTCGTCGGCCGCTCGACCATCGACGAACCCGAGCTCGCCTACGAGCTCCTGCGCAGCGCGCACGGGCACGGCTACGCGACCGAGGCCGCTGCAGCCGTCGTCGAGGCCGCGCGGGCGACCGGCCGCGAACGGCTGTGGGCGACGGTCGGCAGCTGGAACGCCCCGTCGTTCCGGGTGCTCGACAAGCTCGGGTTCCGGCGCGAGCGCACCGCGATCGACGAACGCGCCGGCGAGATCGTCTGGACGACGCTCGAGCTGTAGCGCGCGCCTACTCGCCGCGCGCGAAGGTGTGCCGGTACTCGCTCGGCGAGACCCCCAGGATCCGCTGGAAGTGCAACCGCAGGTTCGCCCCCGTGCCGAGCCCCGCCCGTGCCGCGATCTGGTCGATCCCGAGCTCCGAGCGTTCGAGGAGCTCCCGCGCCATGTCGACCCGGGCGCGCAGCACCCACTGCATGGGCGTGTACCCGGTGTCGTCGACGAAGCGTCGCGAGAACGTGCGTGCCGAGACGTTCGCGTTGCGCGCGAGGTCGACGAGCGTCAGCGGCTCGTCGAGCCTGCGCAGCGCCCACTCGCGGGTGTCGGCGAACACGGCGCCGAGCTCGGGCGGCAGGCTGCGAGGCACGTACTGCGCCTGACCGCCCGAACGGTACGGCGCCGCGACGAGCCGGCGGGCCGCATGGTTCGCGACGGCGACGCCGTGGTCGCGGCGCACGAGGTGCAGGCACAGGTCGATGCCCGAGGCGGCGCCCGCGCTCGTGAGCACGGTCCCCTCGTCGACGAACAGCACGTTCGCGTCGATGTTCACGAGCGGATGCCGCGTGGCGAGCGCCCGCGTGTAGTGCCAGTGCGTCGTGGCGCGGCGCCCGTCGAGCAGGCCCGTCGCGGCGAGCGCGAACGCCCCCGTCGAGATCGCGGCGAGCCGGGCGCCACGATCGTGCGCGAGGCGCAGCGCGTCGACGACGGCGGCGGGCGGGTCGTCTCGGTCGGGGGTCCGGTACCCGGGGATGAAGATCGTCTCGGCCCACTCGAGCGCGTCGAGCCCGTCGGCCACGTGGTACGAGAGGCCGTCGCCGCCGGTCACGAGGCCCGGCGCCGCACCGCACACGCGCACCTCGTACGGCATGCTCGCGCGCGTCGAGAACACCTGGGCGGGAATGCCGACGTCGAGGGGCTTCGCCCCGGGCAGCACGAGCACGGCGACGTGATGATGGCGACGAGTCATCCGGCCAGAATGCCATGCGACGTAAGGATTCAGCCACTCCATGAGCCGTCCCCCAATGCGGGGGACATTGCCTGTTTCGCCGGGCGCGTCGCGCATCGCCACACCTAGACTCGCTCGAAACCCGCTCCGGCCCGTCGCCGCGAACCCGAATTCCGCCGCGCCGCCCGCCTCTCCGCCGACCCGATCGGCCCGTCGAAGGACCCTGCCATGAAACGACCGTTGTCCGTGCTCGCCATCGCCGTGCTCGGCGCCGGACTCGCCGTCGCCGGCGTCGCCGCGCCCGCCTCAGCGACCCCGACCGCGACGCCCTCCATCATCGCGAACTGCGTCTCGCTCGACGTCGACCTCAGCGGCTACGCGACCGACCCCGGTGCGCCCGCCGTCACCGAGGAGCGCATCGTGACGCCCGCCATCGAAGAGGTGAGCCACACCGACTACGAGTACAAGACCACCCGCATGAGACTCGACGGTTGGAAGCCGGTGTTCTACGACGTGTACCGCTGGGCGCACAAGGACGGCGGCCACCACCAGATCTACGACTGGGAGACCTGGTGGTCGACCGGCAACACCCAGAAGCACATCGACGTCGCGGCGCAGGACGCCGTGACCGAGACGGTCGAGATCACCCCCGCGGTGCCCGCGAACCCGACCCCGAACACGGTCACGGTCGAGATCGACGGCGAGACCGTCGTCGACGGCGCCGCGTTCGGTGAGACCTTCACCCAGGGCTTCAGCCTCGACAAGTACACCGAGCAGTCGTACACCGTCACCGTCGAGTCCTTCGACGGCGCCGGTGAGGGCGTCTTCACCGGCACCTCGCCGGCGTGCGCACTCGGCGCGGCCAACCCCGCCGCCGTGATCGAGACCTCCTGCGGCGTCGCCGACGTCGACATCGCCAACGCGGCGCTCGCCGCCGACGCGATCAACGCGACCGTGTCGGTCGTCGTGTACGTCGACGGCAAGGCCGTCGACTTCTTCGCCCCCGCGGAGAACGCCACCCCGTCGAAGCAGTACACCTTCGCCGAGGACTCGGGCGACCACACGATCGTGGTGCGCACCGGCCCGGCACACGGCGACCTCGTGCTCGACTCCGCGACCGTGTCGACCGACTGCATCGAGAACCCGGTCGGGCCGGCCGACGGCACTCTCGCGATCACCGGCGACTTCGTCGCCGGCGGCGACATCACCGTCACGGGCGACGGATTCGCACCGAACACCGAGTACGACGTCGAACTGCACTCCGACCCGCAGTCGCTCGGCACCGTGACCACCGACGCCGAGGGCGACTTCCGCCTCGACGCGACCATCGCCCCGTCGACCCCGGCCGGCGAGCACGACGTCGTCCTCCTGGAGGACGGCGAGGAGGTCGCGAGCACCGGCATCACGATCGCGGCCGCGTCGGGCGAGACCCCGGGCGCCGAAACTCCGGCGACTGCGACTCCGACCCCGTCCGCGGCTCCCGCCGGCGCTGCCTCGAAGTCGACCGGCCTCGCCGCGACCGGCGTCGACGCGAACGGCGCACTGCTCGCCGCCTTCGCGCTGCTCGCCTTCGGCGCGGTGGCGTACGGCGCGACGCGACGGGCGGCCCGCTCGCGCGGCTGACGCGAACGCTCGGAGAACGGGCCCGTGGCATCGCCACGGGCCCGTTCTGTTTCTCCTACTGCGAGCGTCCGTCATCGGACGGATTCGACCGGCGCGTAGGGTGGGCCGGGTCGGCCACCGCAGGTCGGCCCGATCGAACGACGAGGTGCCGATGCAACCGTCCACGAATTCGACTCCGACGCTCCCGACTGCCGGTGACACCACGAGCAACGACCGGCCCGACGTTCAGCGGGCCCCGCTCCCCCGCTGGCCGTTCATCCTCATCGGCGTCGCCGCAGCCGTCGTCGGCCTGCTGCCCTGGCTCCTCACCGGCATGCGGCTGCCGCTGCAGAATCTCTGGGCCGCCGACACGATGCCCGACGACATGCCGCTCGTGCTCCTGCCGCTCAGCCAGTACGAGCTGTCCACGATCGCCTCGCTGCTCGTCATCGGGGGCGCCGTCGCCGGCATCGCCGCTCGCGCGCTGCGCCCGCGCACTCCGCGCGGCGGCTTCGCCCTGCTCGGCTTCGGTCTGCTGCTCGTCCAGGTGGTCGCCGTCGCGCAGCCGGCGATCGTCGTCGGCGCCGGGCTTCGCGACGACCTCTGGTCGGGCGTCTATCTCGCGGCGGTGCTCGCCGTCGCGGTCCTCGCCCTCCTCGTCGCGACGCTGGTCTTCTGGCTCGTCGCACGAGCGCCGCGCGCCGGAGCGGTGATCGGGCTCTCGATCGCCGCAGTGCTCGCCGCCGGCTGGCTGCACCTGCTGCTCGCCCCCGATCCCGTCTTCACCGGCGAGCCGACGTGGCTCTGGGCCGCCGTGCGCTGGGTGCCCGCCGTCCTCGTCGGCACCGCGATCGCGTGGGGCGGGGTCGGTACCGCGGGTCGGGTGGTCGCCGCGGTCGCGAGCCTCGCGATCCTCTGGGTCGGTCCGGCGCTCATCACCGCCGTCTCCGCCGCCGCGGGCTCGCGGGTGCTCGCGCGCGAGCCGGTCGAGATGCTCGACTACGCCGCGCGGGTCTTCGGGATGGCCCTGACCGACCCCGCGCTCGTCGTGCCACCGCTCGTGGTCGCGGTCTGCGTCGCGGGCGTCGGCCTGGTCGTCAGGGCACTCGTCGGGCGCTCGGAGCAACGAGCCACCCCTACGATCGGAGCATGAGCGACCCGACGCAGCCGTGGTGGAACAACGACGACGACCTCGGCGGCCTCGGCTTCGCGCGCATGTTCGCGTACACCGGGCTCCTGCTCGGCGCAGGGGCGCTCCTCATCGCCCTCCTCGCACCGCTCGAGGGCGACGCGTTGCGCACCGTCTGGATCGCGGGCTTCGGCTGCGCCGCGATCTGGGTCGCGGCGATGGCGATCCCGCGCTACCGCAGTGCGGGCATGAAGCCCTCGTGGGCCGTACGCACCGCGTGGGTGCTCGGCGGGCTCGCCGTGCTCGTCGCCGCGTACGCCTTCGTCGTCATCTGGCTCGCCTCGAGCGGGGTCGAGCTGCCCGCCCCGTCGTACTGGTTCGCGCCCGAGCGGGCGCCCGTCGGCGTCACGGCGACCGCCCTCCCGCCGGTCGAGTAGCGCAGCGTATCGAGACCTCGTGAGCGGGTCCGAGGCCGACTCGCGGGGTCTCGATACGCTCCTTCGTCGCTACTCGACCGACCGGGGGGCCGCGTCGAGCGCCGCGAGCACGCGGGCGACCGAGCCGCCGAGGTTCCACTCCTCGACGAGGCCCTCGAGGGCGTCGCGTCGCGCCCCCGTCACGGGCCGCAGCGTCGCGTCGAACTCGGGGAGATCGAGGTCCCGCACCACCTCGACGACGCGCGGCGCGACCGCGAGGTAGTCGGCGGCGGCCGCGAGCTTGGCGCGCACTCCGGCCGACATCGGCGCAGAGGCATCCGTCGAGGCCGCGATGATGCCGTCGAGGTCGACGAAGCTCTGGATCAACCCGGCCGCCGTCTTCTCGCCGACGCCGGCGACGCCCGGCAGCCCGTCGGAGGAGTCGCCGCGCAGCGCGGCGAAGTCGGCGTACTGCGCGGGCAGCACCCCGTACTTGCCGACGACGACCGCGTCGGTGACGAGTTCGAGCTTCGACATGCCGCGGGCGGTGTAGATCACGCGAACGGATGCCTCGTCGTCGACGAGCTGGAAGAGGTCGCGGTCGCCCGTGACGACGTCGACGGGCCGCCCCGTGCCAGTCGCGAGGGTGCCGATGACGTCGTCGGCCTCGTGCTCGGCTGCACCCACGATCGGGATGCCGAGGAGGCCGAGCGCCTCGCGGATGAGCGGGATCTGCGCGACGAGCCCTGGCGGCGTCTCCTCGACGTCGACCCCGCCGGGAACGGCCCGTTCGACCCGGTGGCCCTTGTAGCTCGGGATGAGCTCGACCCGCCAGCCGGGCCGCCAGTCGTCGTCCCAGCAGGCGACGAGCTCGGTGGGCTCGAAGTCGGTGACGAGCTTGGCGATCATGTCGAGGAGCCCCCGCACCGCGTTGACCGGGGTGCCGTCGGCCCGCTTCAACGAGTCGGGCACACCGTAGAAGGCGCGGAAGTAGAGGGAGGCGGTGTCGAGGAGCATCAGTCGGTCGGCCACACCGCGATCTTGGCACGGCGCCGCGGCATCCTCGATAGCGTGGACGGATGAACGGCGAATCGAACGACCGTCCGAGCAGCAATTCTGCACCACCCCCCGAACCCTCGCCCGCCTCCCGGAGGTCGCTCCCGGCCGTCCAGCGCTGGGTGTTCTGGCCGGCGGCGATCGTCATCCTCGCCTTCGTCGCCTTCGCGCTCATCGCGCCGAAGGCCGCCGAGACGATGTTCGGGGCCATCCAGGCGGGCATCGTCAACGCCTTCAACTGGTACTACGTGCTGATCGCCGCCTTCTTCGTCGCGTTCAGCCTGTTCGTCGGCTTCAGCCGTTTCGGCGACATCCGTCTCGGTCGCGACGACGACGAACCCGAGTTCTCCCTGCTCTCGTGGTTCTCGCTGCTCTTCGCCGCCGGCATGGGCATCGGTCTCGTCTTCTACGGCGTCAGCGAACCGCTCAGCCATTTCACGTCGCCGCGGCCCGGGGTCGAGGGCACTCCCCCGCAGCTCGCGCAGGCGGCGCTCAGCCAGACCTACCTGCACTGGGGCGTGCACGCCTGGTCGATCTACGTCGTCATCGGCCTCGCACTCGCGTACGCGATCCACCGCAGGCGCCGCCCGATCTCCATCCGCTGGACCCTCGAGCCCATCCTCGGCAAGCGCGTCGAGGGCGGCTGGGGCCACGCGATCGACGTGATCGCGCTCGTCGGCACCCTCTTCGGCGTCGCGACCTCGCTCGGCCTCGGCGTGCTGCAGATCAGCGCGGGCCTCGACGCGGCGGGCATCGTCGAGCCGAACGAGACCACCGAGGTCATTCTCATCCTCGTCATCTCGGTGTTCGTGCTGATGTCGGTGCTCTCGGGCGTGACGAAGGGCATGAAGTGGCTCTCCACGGCGAACCTCGTGCTCGCCGGCCTGCTCGTGCTCTACCTGCTCGTCTTCGGCTCGACCGAGTTCCTGCTGCGCGAGTTCGTGCAGTCGATCGGCAACTACATGCAGGGCTTCATCGGGATGTCCTTCAACGTGAGCGCGTTCCAGGGCGAGGCCGGCGAGGAGTGGCAGGCGAGCTGGACGTCCTTCTACTGGGGCTGGTGGATCTCGTGGGCCCCCTTCGTCGGCATCTTCATCGCGCGCGTCTCGAAGGGGCGCACCGTGCGCCAGTTCGTGACGGGCGTGATCCTCGTGCCGACCCTGCTCGGAATCCTGTGGTTCTCGGTGCTCGGCGGCTCGGCGCTCGCGATCGAGATGGCCGACCCGGGCGCCCTCACACAGCCCGACGGCTCGGTCGACGTCGAGGGCGCGCTGTTCGAGCTGGTGCAGCACTTCCCCGGCGCCCAGGCGCTCACCGTCGGCGTCATCATCCTCATCGGCATCTTCTTCGTCACCTCGGCCGATTCGGGCGCGCTCGTCATGGGCATGATCGCGACCGGCGGCCAGCTCAACCCGAAGCGCTGGATCCGCACCTTCTTCACCGCGATCACCGCCGCCCTCGCGATCGCCCTGCTGCTCTCGGGCGGGCTGAAGGCGCTGCAGACCGCGGCGATCATCATCGCGCTGCCGTTCAGCGTCGTCATGCTGCTCATCTGCTGGTCGACGATCATCGCGTTCACCCGTGAACGGCGGGCGTACGCGAAGGCCGAGCGGGCCCAGTTCATCGACCACATCGGCGAGTACTACGGACTCGAGGTCGAGGAACCCCTCGAACGCGGCCTCGTCGCGTCGACACCGGCCTGGGTGCGCGGTCTCCGCCGCAGGCTCGGGTTGCATTCGGATGCCACGGGGCTGACGAGGCCCGCCTCGCCGCGCGCCCTCGCGGCCGAGAACGCCCGCCCCGACAACGTGCCGACCGCCGACGTCGACGAGATCGTCGCCCACGACCCGCTCTCGGGCGGCGACGACCCCGACGTGCCCGAGCACGGGGAGGACGACCCGCGGTCGCTGCCGCGGTAGCCCACCCGCTGGTCGAGGAGCGCCGGCGCGAAGCGACGACGCGTCTCGAGACCTCGTCACCTGGTCTCGAGACGCGTCCGACTGCGTCGGGCGCTCCTCGACCGGCGGAAGACCGACTGCGTCGGGCGCTCCTCGACCACCGGGGGCGACGGTCGAGGAGAATGGGCGCATGGGGATCACCTCGACCTTCCGCAGCTCGAAGCGCGTCGCGCTGCTGCAGGTCGCGAAGGCGGCGGTCGCGACGATCGCCGCCTGGCTCATCGCCGGCTGGCTGATCCCGGCGCAGCTGCCCGTGTTCGCGGCGATCGCCGCGCTCCTCGTCGTGCAGCCGAGCGTGAACCAGTCGTTCGGCAAGGCCATCGAGCGGTCGATCGGCGTGATCCTCGGGGTGCTCATCGCCTCGGGCATCTCCCTCGTGTTCGGGCAGAACACGTGGATCATCCTCGTCGCGATCGTCGTCGCCATGCTCGTCGCGTGGTCGTTGAAGATGACCCCCGGCACCTCGAACCAGGTCGCGATCAGCGCGATGCTCGTCCTCGCGCTCGGCTCCTCGTCGCCCGCCTACGCGTTCGACCGCATCATCGAGACGCTCATCGGTGCGGCGATCGGCATCGTCGTCAACACCCTCATCGTTCCGCCCGTCGCCGTGGCTCCCGCCCGCAGGGATCTCACCCTGCTCGCGGGTGAGCTCGCGGCATCCCTCGACCGTCTCGCGAGCGCCCTCGAGAAGCCGCAGTCGCCCGCGCAGCTGCAGCAGCTCATGCTCGAGGCGCGTCTCATGCGGCCGATGCGGGATGCCGCGGACGCGGCCATCTCGACCGGCGAGGAGTCGCTCACGCTGAACCCGCGCCGCTCGGCGCACCGCACCGACCTCGGCGAGATGCGCGCCCTCCTCGACCGGCTGAGCCCGATCGTGACGCAGGTCATCGGGATGACGCGCGCCTTCTTCGACCACTACGACGACGCCCTCGCCGCGGAGCCGACCGTGCGGGCCATCGCCGAGCAACTGCGACGGGCCGCGCACGACGTGCGCCTCGCGGTGCATCTCGCCGACTACGAGCCCGAACCCGAACCGCTGACGTCCGCGGTGCCCGCGCTCACCGCGCCGCTCGTCATCGCGCCGCCGCAGTCGGGGCACTGGATCCTCGTGGGCTCGCTCATGGAGGACCTCCGACGCATCCGCGGCGAGCTGATCGACGAGGAGTGAACCGCCACGATCGCGCCCGGGCCCGCGCCCCCCGGACTGGGGCTCACCGCCCGGGGCGGTGAGGTGAAGAATGACCCCCGAGCACCGTGACCGGCCGGCTCCCCGTACCCCGTCGCCCCGACGGTCGTGCCTGGCCACGGAACGCCGCGTCCGATGAGGAGGCCAAATTGCGGCTGCTTCTCCCACCCCGGCCCGTGGACGACGATTTCGACTGGATCGACGCCCGGGTTCCCGATCTCGCCGCACTCAGCGCCGGCGAGACGACCGTGCTCCGCGCCCTCGCAACCGGCGCATCGAACACGGCGATCGCGACGATGCTGTGCGTCTCAGAACGCACCGTCGAATCGCACGTCCGTTCGATCTTCGTGAAGCTCGGTCTCCTGCAATGCGCCGATGAGAATCGTCGCGTCATCGCCGCCGTGATCTGGACCAGGTCGGCGGCATAACACTGTCTCGCCCAGCTGACGGCGACTGTGAGCGCCGTCGGCCGGGCGAGACGCGTACGCTTCCGAGCATGAGTGCCCACGCGCCCGGATTCGACTTCTTCGCGGTCGGCGAACTGCCCGCCCCCGCCCTGCCCGCGGCCGAGGTCGCCGCGATCGTCGCCGCCGAATGGGGGCTCGACGTCGAGCTCGAGTCGCTCGGCAGTCAGCAGGATCAGAACTTCCTCGCGCGGGGCGCGCGCGTCTCACCGCCGGATGCCCCGGGCGCCGCCTCCGACGGCGCCGCCTCGCCGCTCGGGGTCGTGAAGATCACGAACCCGGCGTTCACCGCGAGCGAGCTCGCGGCGCAGGACGCAGCCGCCGCCCGGATCGCCGAGGCGTGGCCCGAGGTGCGCGTCGCGACGACGACGCTCGGGGCCGCAGGTCCTCGCTCGGTCGTCGCCGAGACCAGTGCGGGGCCGCTCGCGGTGCGCCTGCTCGAGTTCCTCGGCGGCGGCACGCTGAGCGGAGGCAGCCACCTCGCGCCGGCGGTCGTCGCCCGCCTCGGCGAGCTCGCGGCGAAGTCGAGCCTCGCCCTCGCGGAGCTCGAGCACCCGGGCCTCGACCGGGTGCTGCAGTGGGATCCGCGCTTCGCCGACCGCGTCGTCGCGCTGCTCGCCCCGCACCACCCCGACCCAGCGCGGCGCGAACTCGTCGTCGCGGCCGCCGCCGAGGCGTGGCGCACCGTGGCGACGCTCGACCCCGAGCTGCCGCGCCAGGCCGTGCACCTCGACCTCACCGACGACAACGTCGTCTGCCGCGTCGAGGCGGGTCGGCGCCTGCCCGACGGCATGATCGACTTCGGCGACGTCACCCGCAGCTGGGCCGTCGCCGAGCTCGCGATCACGATCTCCTCGGTGCTGCACCACGCGGGCGCCGAACCGGCGTCGGTGCTGCCCGCAGTGCGGGCGTTCCACGCGCTGCGCCCCCTCGCGCCCGCCGAGATCGCCGCGCTGTGGCCGCTCGTCGTGCTGCGCGGCGCCGTGCTCGTCGTGAGCGGCGAGCACCAGGTGCAGCTCGACGGCGGCGACAACGCCTACGCCGAATCGGCGCTCGACCGTGAGTGGCGCATCTTCGAGCAGGCCGTCTCGGTGCCCGCCGACGTCATGACCGCGCTCATCGCCGACGCGCTCGCACCTCCCGGGGCCCACCCGCCGGTCGAGGAGCGAGCGACGAAGGAGCACGCGTCTCGAGACCAGTCCACGAGGTCTCGAGACGCGTCCGGCTCCGTCGGGCGCTCTTCGACCGGCGAACCCCCCGCCGGTCGAGGAGCGCCGGCGCGAAGCGACGACGCGTCTCGAGACCATCGCACCGTGCAGCTCGACGTCTCCGTGTTCGGCGACGACGTCGACGGCGGGGCATGGCTCGCCGGCGAGGCTCTCGAAGAACGGCTCGCCCTCGCCGCGATCGACGGCGGCGCGCCCGCCGCCTGGCTGCCGCGTGGCATCCCCCGCCTGACGGCGAGCCGCACGCTCGCGCCCGAGTCGCCCGCGACCGTGCCCCTCGGCATCGACGTCTGGTACGCCGAGCCGCAGCGGCTCGAGGCATCCGAGCACCTCAGCATCGACGGCGCCGCGCAGGACCCCGACGGCGACTGGGTCGTGCCGGCGCGCTCGCGCATCCGAGTGCGGTTGGGCCGGGCCGACGCGCCGCACCTCGTACGGCCCGAATACGCGAACGGATGGCTCGCGGTGACCCTCGACCCCGCGCCGATGCTGGGATTCGAGACGCGCCCGACTGCGCCGGGCGCTCCTCGGCCCGCGAGCACGCTCATCGAGCGCCGCAACGCCGCCTACGCCGAGGTGCAGGAGCACTACTACGACGCTCCCCCGCAGATCGAACGCGGTTGGCGCGAGCACCTCGCCGACACCGGTGCCCGCGTGTACCTCGACATGGTGAACAACGTGACGCCCCTCGGTCACGGCCACCTCGGCGTCGCCGACGCGGTCGACCGGCAGTTGCGACGCCTCAACACGAACTCGCGCTTCAACTACGAGGCGGTCGTCGAGTTCTCCGAGCGGCTCGCCGCCCTCCTCCCCGACCCGCTCGACACGGTGTTCCTCGTGAACTCGGGTTCGGAGGCCACCGACCTCGCGCTCCGCGTCGCGCTCGCCGCGACCGGCCGGCGCGACGTGGTCAGCGTGCTCGAGGCGTACCACGGGTGGACGTACGCCTCCGACGCCGTCTCGACCTCGACGGCCGACAACCCCAATGCGCTCGAGACCCGCCCCGACTGGGTGCACGCGGTCGAGGCGCCGAACCCGTTCCGCGGCCGGTATCGAGGGGCGGATGCCACGCGCTACGCGCCCGAAGCCGCGGCGCGGATCCGCGATCTCGCAGGTTCGGGGCGACCGCCCGCCGCATTCATCGCCGAGACGTTCACCGGGAACGCCGGAGGCATCCCGCTGCCCGACGGCTACCTCGCCGAGCTGTACGCCGCCGTGCGCGGGACCGGCGGACTCGCGATCGCCGACGAGGTGCAGGCCGGATACGGGCGCCTCGGCGACTGGTTCTGGGGCTTCGAGCAGCAGGGCGTCGTGCCCGACGTCGTCGCCGTCGCGAAGGCCATGGGCAACGGATACCCGCTCGGGGCGGTCATCACGACGCGCGAGATCGCGGCGCGGTTCCGCACGCAGGGGTACTTCTTCTCGTCAACGGGCGGCAGCCCGGCGTCGTCGGTCGCGGGAATGGCGGTGCTCGACGCGTACGCCGCCGACGGCCTGCAGGCGCACGCCGCGGCACTCGGACGGCAGCTCAAGCAGGACCTCGAGGAGCTCGCGACCCGTCACCCGCTCATCGGCACGGTGCACGGGCTCGGCCTCTACCTCGGCGTCGAGTTCGTGCGCGACCACGACACCCTCGAACCCGCGACGGAAGAGACGCGCGCGATCTGCGACCGGCTGCTCGAGCTCGGCGTCATCATGCAGCCGACGGGCGACCACCAGAACGTGCTGAAGACGAAGCCGCCGCTGTGCATCGAGCCCGGCTCGGCCGACTACTTCGTGGAGATGCTCGACCGGGTGCTCACCGAGGGGTGGTGAGCCGCCTTCCGGTGGTCTCGAGACGCGTCGTCGCTGCGCGCCGGCGCTCCTCGACCGGCGGTGTGTGCGTACTCGGTGGTCGAGGAGCGCCCGACGCAGTCGGACGCGTCTCGAGACCTCGTGCGGTGGTCTCGAGACGCGTGCTCCTTCGTCGCTCGCTCCTCGACCGGCGGAACCGCCTCTCGACCGCCGGGAGGAGCTCAGGCGAGCAGGTCGCGGACGGCGAGCCCCCACTCGAAGCCGCAGTCGCGGCAGTCGAAGATCGGCGCCTCGTCGAGGAGGAGCGTCTCGATCGCGTCGGCCTCGACCGCGAGGTCGAGCGGGCCGTAGACGATCGCGCGCACGGCGCCCGAACCGCACCGGGGGCACGGCTCGTCGAGCGCCTCGACCGGGGCTTCTCGCTGCAGCTGCTTCGTCATGCGGGCCAAGCTACGCCGCCCCTCCGACATCGGAGGTCACGGCCGCGGCGAGTCCGGCACGGCACCCCGCGGCATCCCTAGACTGGGCGCGTGCTCACCGCCGTGATCCTGCTCGCGATCGTGCCCGCCGTCATCGTCCTGGTGCTCGGCGTCGTCGCGCGCGCCGCCGCGACGCAGCGGGTGACGGCACCCGTCGTGCAGTACCTGCCCGAGCGCTCGTCGACGGTGCTCCGCGACGCCCTGCTCGTCGATGCCGACCGGCGCGCACCCTCGGCGGCGCTCATCGACCTCGCGGTGAAGCGCAAGATCCGCATCATCGCGGGCGCGAACGCGGGCACGGGCGCGGGCACCGGCACCTCGCGCACGCGCGAACCGATCGGGGTCGAGCTCGCGCCGGGCGTCGCGCTCACCTCCGAGGAGACGGCCCTCCTCGAAGCCCTCTTCGGACCCGAGCACACGAGCACCCGCCTTCGGCGGTTCTCCGCCGACCGGCGTGCGCTCGCGGGGCGCCTCAAGACGCTCCTGCTGAACGTCGAGCACGGGCTCGCCCGCGACGGACTCATCGCCGAACGGCACGTCACCGGCCCCGGCGCCGCCGTCACGGTGCTCGCGTACCTCGGACTGCTCGTCGAGGGCCTGCTCGTGCTCATCGCGTTCGTCGGCGGCGAGTGGACCGCACTCCTCGCGGCACTCGTCGCCCTCGCGGCGACGATCGTGACGCTCGTCGTCACGCCCGCCCGCTGGCGCCGGTTCCTGCCCGCGGCGAAGCCGCACCGCGAACACCTCGCAGGCCTCCGCCAGTACCTCGAACTCGCCGAGGCCGAGCGGCTGCGCGTGCTGCAGTCGCCGAGCGGCGCCGAGCTGCGGGCGGATGCCACGGGGGCGCCGTCGGCCGGCGGCGACGCCGAGGCATCCGAACCGCTCGCCCGCTTCGTGCTCAACGAGTGCCTGCTGCCGTACGCGGTGCTCTTCGGCGTCGAGAAGGAGTGGATGAAGAAGTTGAAGCTCGACGCCGACGAGCTCGCGGCGGCGGACATCGGAGCGCTCGAGCTGCTCTCGACGACGGCCGATCTCGCGTACGTGCTCGACGCGGTGGGCGGCGTCGTCGAACTCACCGCCGCGGTCGGCGACCTCGTCGACAGCACGGGGTCGGTCGTCGACGGCATCGGCGGCGTCTTCGAGATGTTCGGATCATGAGCGGACTCACCGCGCTCGAAGCGCTCATCACCGTCGAACTCGAGAGCGGGCCGGTCTCGGCGATCGCCGGGCGAGCGGCGGGCGAACAGCCCGCCGAAGCCACGATCGTCGTCGCGCACGGGGCGGGGGCGGGCATGGAGCATCCGTTCATGGCCGGCTACACGCGTGCGCTCAACGACGCCGGATTCGCGACCCTGCGCTTCAACTTCGCCTACCGGGAGGCCGGTCGGAAGTTCCCCGACCGCCCGCCCGCGGCGATCGCCGCGTGGCGCGAGGTCGTCGCGGTCGCCGCCGCGCGCGCCGCGTCGGAAGGCCACGCGGGCACCCCCGTCTGGGCTGCCGGAAAGTCGTTCGGCGGGCGCATGGCCTCGATGGCCGTCGCCGAGGGCATGGAGGTCGCGGGCCTCGTGTTCCTCGGGTATCCGCTGCACGCACCGGGCAAGCCCGAGAAGCCCCGCGACGAGCACCTGCCCGCGGTCACCGTGCCGATGCTGTTCCTGCAGGGGCGCAACGACCCCTTCGCGATCCCGAACGAGCAGCTCGACGAGGTCGCGCAGCGCGTCGGGCCGAACGCGGTCGTCGAGTGGATCGAGGGCGGCAACCACTCCTTCGAGGTGAAGGGCGCGAAGCGCCCCGCGGCCGAGATCGGTGCGGGGCTCGCGGCGCCGACCGCGGCGTTCGTGCGCGCGCACTGAACCCTCCGGTGGTCGAGGAGCGACGCCGCACGCCGGTGGTCGAGGAGCGACGCCGCACGCCGGTGGTCGAGGAGCGCCGCCGCAGGCGACGCGTCTCGAGACCCCGCCCGTCGGTCGAGGAGTGAGCGCCGGCGAACGTATCGAGACCCGCACGCGCGACGTACGCTGAGGGCATGGCCGGGTCGAAGGGATCTGCCGCAGTCGCGGGCGCCGCGGCGGCGGTGTTCGGCGTGGGGCTCGGCGAGCTCACCGCGGCGATCGTCGCTCCCGAGTCGGGGCCGTTCGTCGTGGTCGGCGCCGCGCTCATCGACCTGGCGCCACCGTGGGCGAAGGACACCGCGATCGCCCTGTTCGGCACGGGCGACAAGCCGGCGCTGCTCATCGGCATCGGCATCGTGCTCCTCGTCGCCGCCGGCGCTGCCGGGGTGCTCGAGTCGCGGCGCCCGCCCTGGGGGCAGGTGCTGCTCGGGGCGTTCGGGGTCGTCGGGGCGGTCGCCGCGGCGACCCGGGCGAACGCCCCCATGCTCGCCGTGGTGCCGTCGCTCGTCGCGGGCGCCGCCGCAGTGCTCGCGCTGCGGGTGCTCCTCGGGCGGGTGCGGGCGGAGCACGCCACCGAGGACGAGACCGCTGGTCCGACCCGCCGCGGCTTCCTCGTGTGGGCGGGCGGCGCCGCCGCGATCGGCGTGCTCGCCACGCTCGGGGCGAACGCGATGCGCGCGGGTTCGCGCGCGATCTCCGCCGTGCGCGACGCGATCAGGCTCCCGGCGCCGACGACCACGGCCTCGATCCCCGCTGGGGCCGAGCTCGACCTCGACGGGCTCACGCCCCTGATCACCCCGAACGCCGAGTTCTACCGCATCGACACGGCACTCATCGTGCCGACCGTCGACCCGGCCGAGTGGCGACTGCGCATCCACGGCATGGTCGAGCGCGAGGTCGAACTCTCCTGGGAGGAGCTGCTCGCCCTGCCCCTCGCCGAGAGCGTGACGACGCTCGCGTGCGTGTCGAACGAGGTCGGCGGCGACCTCATCGGCAACGCGGTGTGGCTGGGACATCCGATTCGCGAACTGCTCGCCCGAGCCCGCCCCCTGGCCGACGCCGACATGGTGCTCTCGCGCAGCATCGACGGGTTCACCGCGTCGACCCCGCTCGAGGTGCTGCAGGACGAGCGCGACGCGATCCTCGCGGTCGGCATGAACGGCGAACCGCTGCCGGTCGAGCACGGGTTCCCGGTGCGGATGGTCGTGCCGGGCCTCTACGGCTACGTGTCGGCGACGAAATGGGTGGTCGAGCTCGAGGTGACGCGGTTCGACGCGGTGAACGCGTACTGGACCGACCGCGGCTGGAGCGCCCGCGGCCCGATCAAGCTGTCGTCGCGCATCGACGTGCCGCGCGCGGGGCAGCAGGTGTCGGCCGGGCCCGTCGTGATCGCGGGCGTCGCCTGGCACCAGCACGTCGGCGTCGCCGGGGTCGAGGTGCAGCTCGACGACGGCCCCTGGCGGGAGGCGACGCTCGCGACGGCGATCTCGCGCGACACGTGGGTGCAATGGTTCATCGACTGGCCGGATGCCACGCCCGGAAGTCACACCGCACGCGTGCGCGCGATCGGGGCCGACGGTGAGGTGCAGACCGCCGACGAGCAGGGCGTCGTCCCCGACGGCGCGACGGGCCTGCACGAGCTCACCTTCGACGTCGCCTGAGCACTCCGTCGGCCGAGGAGCGTCCGACTCCGTCGGCGCTCCTCGACCACCGGGGTGCGGCTGCTCAGAGGCGCGGGGTGCGGCCGGGCTCGGTGCGGCGCGAGCCGGTCGCCTCGAAGGCGGCGGCGAGCGTCAGCAGTGCGGTGTCGTCGTAGGCGCGACCGGCGAAGGTGAGGCCGACGGGCATGCCGATGTCGGCCATCGTGCCCATCGGCACGGTCACCGTCGGGATCCCGAGGTGGCGCGGCACGAGGTTGCCGTTCGACACCCACACGCCGTTGCGCCAACCGAGGTCGGCCGAGGCCTCGTTCACATCCATGTCGGCGGGGCCGACGTCGGCCGCCGCGGGGAACACGACGGCGTCGAGGCCGAGCCCGTCCATCCACTGCTCGAGGTCGACGCGGCGGGTCTCCTCGAGTCCGCGCAGTCCCTCCTCGAGCTCGGGGATCTCGGCGACGGAGGCGTACGGGTGCTCGCGCACCTGCGCCGGGTACTTCACGATGTCGTCGTCGAAGCCGGTGTAGCGGTCAGGCAGGGCGCCCTCGGGGTGCGGGAAGATCGAGGCCCCGTCGACGCCGGCGAGCGTCGAGAGCGCGGGGTCGCCGTTCGCCGCGAGGAAGTCGTCCCACGCCCACGCCGAGAGGTCGATGATCTCGCGGTGCAGGTACTCGGGCGAGACGAGCCCGCGGGTGTCGATGGTGGGGGCGCCGGGGCGGTCGCCCTCGTAGTTCGACACCACCGGGAAGTCGACCACGACGACCTCGGCGCCGGCCGCTTCGAGGTCGCGGCGCGCGGCCTCCCACAGCTCGATGACCGAGGCGCGCGTCTCGATGCGCTGCCCGGTCGGGCCGCCGATGCCGACGGTGCCGCCGGGCTCGGTCGTGCCCGCGAGCGGGTCGGCGTTGATGTACATCGCGGGCACTCCGACGCGCTTGCCGGCGAGCGCCGCACGCGCGACCGTGGCATCCGCCGCCCGGAGCGCCGGGTACGACGCGGGTCGCACCTCGGACGCCGCCGGAAGCGTCACCCAGGGCTGCGCACGCCAGAAGTCGCCGCGGGTCTCGGCATCGTCGGCGACGATGACGTCGAGCACCTCGAGCAGGTCGGCCATGCTGCGGGTGTGCGGCACGACGACGTCCATCGTGGGCACGAGGGGCCAGTTGCCGCGCGTCGAGATGACGCCGCGCGAGGGGGTGTACGCGCAGAGCGCGTTGTTCGATGCGGGGGCGCGCCCGCTCGACCAGGTCTCCTCGCCGAGGCCGAACGCGCCGAACGACGCGGCGGTCGCGGTGCCCGAGCCGTTCGACGAGCCCGATCCGAACGCGGCCGTCAGGAACTCGGCGTTGTACGGGCTCTCGGCCCGGCCGTAGACGCCGCGCTGCATGCCGCCGTTCGCCATCGGGGGCATGTTCGTGAGGCCGATGAGCACGGCGCCGCCGGCGCGCAGGCGTTCGATCGTGAACGCGTCGCGCTGCGCGACGAGGTCCTTGAACGCGGGCGACCCCGACGCGGCGGTGAGGCCGCGCGCGAGATAGCTGTCCTTGGCGGTGTACGGGATGCCGTCGAGCGGCCCGAGCACCTCGCCGCGAGCGCGGCGCTCGTCGGAGGCACGCGCGTCGTCGAGCGCCGACGGGTTCATGACGACGAGCGCGTTGAGCGCCGTCGCCGTGCCCGGCGCGTCGTACGCCGCGATGCGGTCGAGGTAGGCGTCGAGCAACTGCACGGAGGTCGTCTCGCCGCGCTCGAGCGCGGCGCGCAGCGACGCGATCGAGGCCTCGACGACGTCGAAGGGGGCCCCGCTCATCGGGCGACCGCCGGCTGCTGCTGCGTGATGCAGTGGATGCCGCCGCCGCCGGCGAAGATCTGGCGGGCATCCACCGTCACGGCACGCCGGCCCGGGTAGACCGCCTCGAGGATCTCGCGCGCCGTGGCATCCGCCTCGTCGTCGCCGAAACCGCACGCGATGACGCCGCCGTTCACGACCAGGTGGTTGACGTAGCTGTAGTCGACGAACTCGTCGTCGGCGCGGATCACCGACGGCGCGGGGATCTCGGTGACCTCGAGGGTGCGACCCGCTGCGTCCGTCGCCGACGAGAGCAGCGCGATGATCTCGCGGCTGACCTCGAAGTCGGGGTGCTCGGGGTTCCGCTGCGAGTGCACGAGCACCTTGCCGGGCGCCGTCAGCGTCGCGACGATGTCGACGTGCCCGTTCGTGCCGAAGTCGTCGTAGTCGCGTGTGAGCCCGCGGGGCAGCCAGATCGCCTTCGTCGCACCGATCGTGCGGGCCATCTCGGCCTCGACGCGGCGCCGGTCGGCGTATGGGTTGCGGCGCGGGTCGAGCTGCACCGTCTCGGTGAGGAGCACCGTGCCCTCGCCGTCGACGTGGATGCCGCCGCCCTCGTTCACGAGCGCGCTCGAGACGAGCTCGGCGCCGACGCGTTCGGCGACGAAGCGGGCGTGCTCGGCCGACTTCTCGAAGTTCGCCCAGCCGCGGTCGCCCCAGCCGTTGAAGGTCCAGTCGACGGCGCCGAGCACACCGGGCCGCTCGTCGTCGACGACGAAGGTGGGGCCCTGGTCGCGCATCCAGAACTCGTCGACGGGGCACTCGACGACCTCGACCCGCGGGTCGAGCAGGTCGCGTGCCGCGTCGAGTGCGCTCGGGTCGACGAGGATCGTCACCGGCTCGAACTCGACCACCGCGTTCGCCACCGCGGCCCACGCCGCGAAGGTCGCCGCGGTCTCCTCGGGCGAGTCGTCGACGACGTTGTCGGCCACCGGGAACGCCATCCAGGTGCGCTCGTGGGGTGCGGTCTCGCTCGGCATGCGCCAGCTCATGCTGATACCTCCAGGTTGTTGCGTGCGGTGTGCTCCGAGGCGGATGCCACGGGGTCGGGGTCGTGGGTGCGGGCCGTCGTCGTGGCATCCACGAACTGGATATCACGCACCGCGCCCGGCCGCAGTGCCGGATCGCGGAACGGCCGCGTCGTGAGCCAGAGCAGCGCGTACACGCCGCCGCCGATCACGGGCGCGAGGAGCGCGGAGAGGTCGGCGCCGCCGAGCGCCTCGGCGATGGGGCCGACGTAGAGGGTCGTGTTCGCCATCAGGACGGCGACCGTGGTGCCGACCGACTGGGCGATCACGCCCGGCCAGAAGAAGCCGTTCGAGTACCAGAACGGGCTGCCGCGGCGTTCGTCGTTCAGGGCGACGCCGTCGTACTCGTTGCGGCGCAGCATGATGTCGACCGCGTAGATCGCGACGAGCGGGCCGAGCACGGTGACGCTGAGCTCGAGGGCGTACTCCATCGTCTCGAGGAACCCGGGCGAGAAGAACACGAGCCACGCCGCCGCGATCGTCGCGAGGAGTCCGGTGATGACGACCGTCGTGGCGCGGTGGATCGCGAAGCCGAGGCCCTGGGCGTAGAGGCCGGTCGAGTAGGCGACGAGCACGTTGTTGGAGATCGAGCCGAGGATGACGATGCCGAGGAAGACCGGGGTGAACCAGCTGGACACGATCTCGCCGATCGTGAGCTGCGGGTCGGTCATGTCGATCGCGGTGCCGGCGATGACGCCGAGCGAGCCGATGAGCACCGCCGGGATGAACCCGCCGAGCGCTGTGAACCAGATGATGCCCTGCTTCGACGCGGTCTTCGGCAGGTAGCGGGCGTAGTCGGCGCCGGTGCCCCACGACAGCGGGCCCGAGGAGACGATCGCGTAGCCGAGCAGTGCCATCGCCCAGTGCTCCCCGACGGGCAGTTCGGCGGGCGTGTACGAGAAGTCGGCGGCCTGCAGCACGAACACGGCGAGCACGACGAAGGCGACGGCGAGCGCGGCCGAGAAGTACGGGGCGAGCTTCATGATCGTCGCGTGGCCGTAGACGCCGAAGATGAAGCTCGCGACGGCGACGACGCCGAGCACGATCCATTCGGTGCCGGCGGGTGCGGGGATGCCGAGCACGTCGAGCAGCGCGAGCGAGGCGAAGGTCGCGACGGCGATGTTGATGATCTCGTAGAAGAGGCCGATGAGCACGCCGAGGCCGCCGCCGAAGATGCGGTTGCCGCGGATCCCGAACATGGCGCGCATGATCGTGACGCTCGGGGTGCCCGAGGCGGGGCCGCTGATCGCGAGCCAGCCGACGGCGATCCACCAGAGGTTGCCGATGACGGTGATCGCGAGCGCCTCCCAGAGGGGCAGGCCGAGCAGCACGAGGATGCCGCCGAACGCGAAGTAGAGGTAGTTGACGTTGGCGCTCGCCCACACCCAGAAGAGGGAGGAGGGGCGGCCGTGGCGTTCGGCGATCGGCACCACGTCGATGCCGCGGGTCTCGATATGACCGGCGCGGTCGGATGCCACGGGGTGGGTCAGCGGGCCGGCCGGTTGCGGCGGCGGGGTGGGGATGGCGTCGTTGCTCATCGTCGAGGCTCGTCTCTGGGGGCTTGGGGGAAGCTCTGGGGGACTTTGGGGGGACTCGTTATTGATCAGTAGATCAATAATGCAGCGAGACTACATAGGATGGGGGATCATGTCAACGCCGACCCGAGCCCGAGCCGCCCGCAAGTCGCCGGCCGAGCGCGCCGACGACATCGCCCGCGCCGCCAGGGACCTCGCGCTCGAGCAGGGCCTCGCCGCCGTCACCCTGCGCGCCGTCGCCGCCACCGCAGGCGTCGCCCCCGCGCTCGTCGCCCACTACGTGCCGAGCATGGAGACCCTGATCGCCCGCACCTTCTCGACCGTCGTCGCGGCCGAGATCGTCGAGATCGAGGCGCTCCTCGCGACGATCGACGGGCCGCGCGCGCAGCTCGGCGCCCTCATCCGCACCGTGCTCGACGGCACCCGCGACGACGTCACCGCGATCTGGGTCGAGGGCTGGGCCATGGGCCGCCGCAACGAGACCCTCGCACAGGCCGTGCGCGAGCAGATGGACGCGTGGCAGCGCGTCATCGAGGAGGTCGTCGAGGCGGGCGTGCGCTCGGGCGACTTCGAGACCTCGGATGCCGCGGGGGTGGCCTGGCAGCTGCTCGGCATGGTCGACGGGCTCAACGCCCAGGCCCTCGTGCGCTGGGGCGACGCGGCCCACCGCGGCTCGCTGACGCTGCACGCCGTCGAGGGCATGCTCGGGCTCCCGCGGGGGGCGCTCGCGTAGCTCGCCGCCGGTCCCCTCCGCTGGTCGAGGAGCGCGCGAAGCCCGCGTCTCGCGACCCTCGTTGGTCGAGGAGCGCGCGAAGCACGCGTCTCGCGACCCATCGTTGGTCGAGGAGCGCGCGAAGCACGCGTCTCGAGACCCCTCCGCTGGTCTCGAGACCCGGCATCCCCCGATGTCGGCGGCCCCCGCTACCGTGGAGGCATCCGAACGAAGGAGCCCGATGTACCTCTCCAACGGCTCCGTCGTGACCAGCGCGAGCGACCTCAAGAAGGCGAGCGACTGCGAGTTCGCGTTCCTGCGCGAGCTCGACGTGAAGCTCGGGCGCGACACCCTCTTCGCCCCGCTCGACGACCCGATGCTCCGCCGCGCGGGCGAGCTCGGCGACGCGCACGAGCTGCGCCTCCTCGACGAGTACCGCGAGCTGTTCGGCGAGGGCGTCGTCGAGGTCGAACGACCCGATGTCCGCGACCCCGAGGCGGTCGCCGCGGCCGTCGAGGCGACGATCGCCGCGTTCCGCTCGGGCGCAGAGGTGGTGTTCCAGGCCACGTTCGCCGACGAACCGGTGCCCGGGCAGGGCTTCATCGGCTTCGCCGACTTCATCGTGCGGCAGCCCGACGGCCGCTATCGCGTGCAAGACGCGAAGCTCGCGCGGCGCGCGCGGGTGACCGCGCTCCTGCAGCTCGCGGCCTACGCCGAGCAGTTGCGCCGGCTCGAGGTGCCGCTCGACGACACGGTCGAGCTCCTCCTCGGCGACGGCTCGGTGAGCCCGCACCGGCTCGACGACATCCTGCCCGTCTACCGCGAGCGCGTGGCCCGGTTGCAGCGGCTCGTCGCCGACCGCGTCGCCGACGACGGCCCGGTCGCCTGGGGCGACCCCCGCTACCACCACGACGGCCGCTGCCCGACGTGCGAGCTCGAGGTGCAGGCGACGCGCGACGTGCTCATGGTCGGCGGCATGCGCGTCACCCAGCGCGAGCCCCTCGCGGCCGCCGGCATCACGACGATCGACGGGCTCGCCGGCTCGAACGGCCCGGTGCCCCATGTGATGGAGGCGAGCCTCGACAACCTCCGCGCGCAGGCGCGCCTGCAGCTGCGCGCCGAGGCCGCGGCGAGCGCCGCCGTGGCCTCGGGCGTCTGGCGCGAGGGCGACCCGCCGCTGCCCCCGCCCGTCGAGGTGCGCGACGCCCGCGCCATCGCAGCGATCCCCGAGCCGAACCCGGGCGACCTGTTCTTCGACTTCGAGGGCGACCCGCTCTACACCGAGGGCAGCGGCACCTCGTGGAACCTCGACTACCTCTGGGGCATGGTCGACGACCGTGAGACGTACACGGCGTTCTGGGCGCACTCCTTCGCCGAGGAGCGCGAAGCCCTGCTCCGGTTCCTCGAGCTGGTGCGCCTGCGCCGGCAGACCCACCCCGGGCTGCACATCTTCCACTACGCGAGCTACGAGCGCACCCACCTCACCTCGATCGCCGCGCGCCACGGCGTCGGCGAGGCCGAGGTCGACCAACTGCTCGCCGACGGCGTGCTCGTCGACCTCTACCCCATCGTCAAGCGCGCGGTACGGGTCGGCAGCCGCTCGTACTCGATCAAGAAGCTCGAACCCCTCTACATGGGTGCCGAACTTCGCGAGGCCGAGGTGAAGTCGGGCGCCGACTCGATCACCGAGTACGTGCGCGCGGGCGAGCTGCAGGCGCTGGGCCGTGCGACGGGCGACCAGGCCGCGACGGCCGAGTCGGCGCGCATCCTCGCCGACCTCGCCGACTACAACCGCTACGACTGCGTCTCGACGCTGCGTCTGCGCGACTGGCTGCTCGCGCTCGGCGCGGGCGAGGGCATCCGCCCGGTCGCCGCGTCGATGCTGGCCGACCGCGCCGAAGGCAAGGTCTACGAGGCGTCTCCGCTCGCGCAGCAGCTCAGGGCGCTCGTGCTCGAGCGCGAAGAGCGCACCGCGGGCGCGGGCGCCTCGTCGACCGCGACGGGGGCCGGGCACCTCCTCGGCAGCCCGCGACGCGACGCCGACACCGAGGCGCTCGCCCTCGCCTCCGCGGCGATCGATTACCACGCCCGCGAGGCGAAGAGCTTCTGGTGGTCCCACTACCTGCGCTGCGACCAGCCGCTCGAGAGCTGGGAGGAGCACCGCGACGTGCTCGTCATCGACCCGGCGCGCTCGCGCGCGAAGGGCAACTGGTACGAGGAGCCCCGGTGGCAGAGCGCCCGCCGAGAGCTCGAGCTCGACGGCCGCATCGCCCCGGGTTCGCGGTTCGGCATCGGCGGCGACGTCTTCCTGCTGTACGACTGGCCGGCGCCGTTCCCCTCGCAGTCGACCCGACCCGGTCAGCGGGCGTGGTCGACCGCGACCGTCGTCGAGGTCACCGACGAGTACGTGCGCGTCGAGGAGCGCGGCCAGCCCGGCATCACCTGGGGCGAGCTGCCCCTCGCGATCGTGCCCGGCCCGCCGCCTCGCGCCGACGCCCTGCGCGACGCGATCACCGAATGGGCGGCGCCGATCCCCGGGCGTGCGCCCGAGCTGCCCCTGAACCCCGCGATGGACGTGCTGCGGCGCCGGCCCCCGCGCGCCGTCGGCGGGCTCGCCCCGCTCGGCGCCGACCACGACTACGTGCCGGCCGTCGTCGACTCGGTGCGCCGGCTCGAGCACTCCTACCTCGCGGTGCAGGGCCCGCCCGGCACCGGCAAGACCTACCTCGCGGCCCACGTCATCGCCGCACTCGTGCGTGACCACGGGTGGCGCATCGGCGTCGTCGCGCAGTCGCACTCGGTCGTCGAGAACGTGCTCGACGCCGTCGTCGACGCCGGCCTCGACCGCGGGCTCGTCGGCAAGCACCTGAAAGACGCGGCCACCGCCGCAGGGCACGGGTTCACCGCCCTCCCCCGCAAAGACGACATCGCCGCATTCGCGGCCGACCGCCCGGCCGGTTACGTCGTCGGCGGCACCGCGTGGGACTTCTGCAACGTGCGCCGCATCCCGCGCGCCTCGCTCGACCTGCTCGTGATCGACGAGGCGGGCCAGTTCTCCCTCGCCTCGACGATCGCCGTCTCGGTCTCGGCCAAGCGGCTGCTCCTGCTCGGCGACCCGCAGCAGCTGCCGCAGGTGAGTCAGGCGCTGCACCCCGAACCGGTCGACGCCTCGGCGCTCGGCTGGGTCGCCGACGGGCACGATGTGCTCCCCGCCGAGTACGGCTACTTCCTCGCCGAGAGCCGGCGCATGCATCCCGCCGTGGCCGCGCCGGTGTCCCGACTCTCGTACGAAGGCGAGCTGCGCTCGCACCTCGTGGCCGAGCGCCGCTCGCTCGCGGGCGTCGCGCCGGGCGTCACGCCGCTCCCCGTCGTGCACGAGGGCAACTCGACCTTCTCGCCCGAGGAGGGCGAGGCGGTCGTGCACCTCGTGCGCTCGCTCATCGGCCGCGAGTGGACGGACGCGAACGACTCGGCCGCCGGGCCGGTCGCCGCCGCGCCGCGGCCCCTCGAACAGCGCGACCTCATCGTCGTGACGCCCTACAACGCGCAACTCGGCACGGTGCGCGATGCACTCGACGGCGCAGGCTTCACCGAGGTTCCCGTCGGCACGGTCGACAAGTTCCAGGGTCAAGAGGCCGTCGTCGCGATCGTCTCGCTCGCGGCGTCGTCTGCGGCGTCGGCGCCGCGCGGGCTCGAGTTCCTCCTGCTGAAGAACCGTCTGAACGTCGCGATCTCACGGGCGAAATGGGCGGCGTACCTCGTGTACTCCCCCGGCCTGCTCGACGGGCTGCCGCACCGGGCCGAGGGCGTCGCGCAACTCAGCGCGTTCATGCGGCTCGTCGGAGCCGAGGCACCGCGCCCCGGCCACTCGCGCGAGTCGGCCGTCACCGAGACCGGCGAGGCGCGCCTCGCCGCATCGAGCCCGACGAGCTGAGCCCCGCGAACCCGGGCGACACCGCCGGCTCGGTCAGTCGCCGAAGTCGAGACGGGTTCCGCCGAGCCGCTCCGGACGCAGCCGGATCACCACACGGCCCTCCGCCACCGCTTCGGCGAAGAATGCGCTGGGGTCAGCGGGTCGAGCCGCCTCCGGAACCATCGACAGCAGCTCGATCCCGACCGCGTCGCCCGGCTCGACGGTCGGCGCAGAGACCTCCGCGAGGCCCTCGACCGCGGCGAACGACCAGTGGTCGTCGGCCGAGACATGCAGGGTCGCCCGCGGGTCGCGCTTCAGGTGCGTCGCCTTCAGCCGCGTGCTCGTCGTCGAGAATCGGGCGATGCGCTCCGACGGGTCCCAGCCGTAGAGCATGGTGGTCAGGTGGGGCTGCCCGTCGCGCTTCAGCGTGGCGAGCACCCCGAAGGTCTGGCCGGCGAGGAGGTCGGAGGCCTCGGCCTCGGTGAGCGGGACGGGCCCGGCGTTCTTCGTCATGTCAGGGCGAACCGGCGTCGACGCCGTCGCATTCCACGGGGTCGCAGGATGTCGGAAAGCCGCGACCCGCGCCGCCGGGCACAGCGTTCGGGAATACCCCAGACCGGTAGTGCGTACAGTATCGGTGTGACTTCCTCCTCTGCAGCGACCCCCGACCGCATCACCATGTACGGCGCCGCCTGGTGCGGCGACTGCCGTCGTTCGAAGCGACTGCTCGACACCCGCGGCGTCGACTACGAGTACGTCGACCTCGAGGTGAACATCGAGGCCGCCGACATCGCCAAGTCGATCTCGGGCCGCACGAACATCCCCGTCGTGGTGTTCCCCGACGGCACCCACTTCACCGAGCCCACCGACGCCGAACTCGGCGCGAAGCTCGACGAGTCGCTCGCCGCATAACCCGACCCCGCTTCGAGGGCCGCCCCGTGGCATCCCTCGACTTGGGGGTACAGCCGCACCCTGCACCACTCGACGCTCATCGCGCCGCATGGAACACTGGCGGCATGCCCCGCGATGCACTTCGCCTGCACGGGCGGGAGCACGAACTCTCCTCGATCTCGCACGAGCTCGAGGCCGCCGTCGAGGGCTCGACGCGGCTCGTCGTACTCCACGGCGAAGCCGGCATCGGCAAGACGGCCCTCATGGAGGCGGCGGCCCGGACGGCGGAGCGTCGCGCACACGTCCTCGCGGTGCGGAACCTGCCGCTGAGCACGCGCATGCCGAACCTCGCGGTGCGCACCCTGCTCGCGCGGGCCGAGGAGGCGCTCGCGGACACGAGCGGCGGGTCGGGCACCGACTCGGGCGACACCGCGGCGCCGAGCACCGTCGCCCGACCGCCGCTCCCCCTCCGCCTCGACGCCTCGATCGGGCGGCTCACCCGGTCGGGTCCGGTGGTCATCACCGTCGATGATCTGCAGTGGGCCGATGCCGACACCCTCGACGCGCTGATGTTCCTCGCCGGCGGCGCCGAGGAGCGCCCGCTCGCGATCGTCGTCACCGTCCGCTCGGGCACCGGGCGACCGGTCGACCGCTGGCGGGCCGACCTGCTCCGCCTTCCGGGGGTGCGCTCGATCGAGATCGGGCCGCTCGACCGCCTCGGCCTGCACGACCTCATCGCGGCGCGACTCGGGGCGCCGCCGCACGATGCACTCGTCCGGGACGTGCTCGCCCGCACCGGCGGCAACCCGTACCACGCCGCGCTCCTCATCGACGGCCTCGACCCCGACGCGCTCGCGGCACCGCCCGCAGGCACCGCGGCGGCCGTCTCGGGTGATCTCGGCACGGCCCTCCTGCAGACGTGGGCGACCCTGCCGGCCCGCACGCGCGAACTCACCGTGCTCCTCGCGATCCACGGCAAGCCGATCCGCGCGAGCATCCTCGCGGGGCTCGACCCCGCGTGGCGCGAAGCGGTCGACGAGCTCCGCCCGGCGCTCGCGACCCACGTGCTCGACCACGATGACACCGGCCGGGTGTGGTTCCACCACCCGTTGATCGCCGAACTCCTCGTCGCGTCGGTGCCCGACGACGAACGACGTCGACAGCACGCGACGCTCGCGCGCGGCGTGGAACGGCTCATCGAGGTCGACGGTGAGACCCCCGAGCGGCTCGTCGATCTCGCCGATCACCTCGCCGCAGCGGGTGATGCGGTCGGATCCTTCGCGTCGAGCCGCCGGGCGGTGCGGGCCCTTCGGGGGATGGAGCGGCCCGCAGAGGTCCTGCGTCTCCTTCGCCGCAGCGTCGAGCAGGAGCACGACGAGCCCGCGATCGTCGACGACCGCCGCGCGCTGCTCGCCGCGTGGGCCGATGCCGCCGCCGCGGCCGACGCCGACGAGGACGAGTTCGCGGCGGTGCGGGCACTGCTCGACGAGGTCGGCCCCGACGAACCGCTCGATCGTGCCGAGCTGCTGCTGCGCGAGCGTCGTCTCGAGTTCCGCCTCGGTGGCGAGCTCAGCACTTCGGCCGCGCTGCGCGAAGCGGTCGAACTGACCGCGGATGCACCGCACAGCCCGGTGTACGCGCGCACGTTGTGCGAGCTCGCGTATGCCGAGGTCATCGCGCGCGACCCGCGGAGCGTCGACCACGCCGTCGAAGCCCTCGACCTCGCGACCCGTCTCGGCGACCCGGAGGCGATGGCCTACGCGTTGGCGGTCACGGCGCAGCTCGCCGCGGCGAAGCGCGATGTCGCGGCCGCCTCCCGGCTCGCCGAGGAGACCTTCACGGTCGCATTGCCCGTGCGCCTCTTCGAACCCGTGACGCGCGCGATCCTCTGGGAGGCGTACTCGATGCCCGGCCACCGGCGGGCGGCAGGCCGCCTGCGGGACTGGCGCGAACGGCTCGCGTCGGCCGGGGCGCCGCGGCTCACCATCGCGGCGCTCGCCTGCATCGAGGCGGCCGCGTGGGTGGCGATCGGCGCGAGCCCGCAGGCGCGGGAGTCGTTGCGGATCGTGCGCGCCGACGGCGCCCCCGAGTACATCGAGCTCGGGGTGCGCTCGGTCGCGGCCCGCTTCGCCGCGCAGCACGGACGGGTCGACGAGGCCGAAGCGCACCTGCAACGGGCACGCGAGCGCTTTCCGAACCCGCCGGCGTACGCAGCCCTCGAACTGGTCGTCGCCCAGGGGCTCGCGAGCCTCGCCGACGGCGACCCCGAGGGTGCGCTCGACGCGCTGTGGCCGATGATCGAGGGCGGCCCCGGCGGGCGGAGCTCGGAGTGGCTCGTGCCGCTCGCCGCCCGTGCCCTCGCCGACCGGGCGACCGCGGCGCGCGATGACGGCGCCGACCACGGGCCGGCCCTCGCCGAGCTCGCCGGGCTCGAGGAGGCCCACCCGCATGTGCCGCCCCAGACGATGGGCATCTCCTACGCCACCGACCTCGCCGCGCTCGACGCGCTCTACGCCGCCGAACGTGCGCGGGCGCGCGAGCTGCCCGAGGCGTTCGACCGCTGGGTCGAGGCCGCCGACCTCGCCGCGGCCGGCGATCTCGCGTGGGAGGAGGGCTACGCCTGCCGTCGCGGCGCCGAGCAGGGGCTCGTCGACGGCGGCGAGCGACGGCGGGTCGCGATCGCGCTCCTGCGCCGCGGGGCGGCGATCGCACGCCGTACCGAGGCGGAGGGCCTGACCGCCGAGCTCGAGACCCTCGCACGATGGGCGCGCATCAGACTGCATCCCGAGCCGACGTCGTCGAACGGCTCCGGCAACGGCGCGCACCACGTCGCCGGGGCCTCGCTCACCGGTCGCGAACGCGAACTGCTGCCGTACCTCGTCGACGGCCGCACCTACGCCGAGATCGCCGAGCTGCTGACCATCAGCGAGAAGACCGTCAGCTCGCACGTCTCTAACCTGCTGCGCAAGACCGGCGCCGCGAACCGGGTCGACCTCGCCCGCATGGCGCGCGAGACGCACTCGGGCTGACACGCGAGTCGCGCGCGAACCGCACGCGATCTGAGGAATCCGCGCGCGCATCTGAGGGGTCGCACCGGATGCCGCGGGGCCGACCGATCCCTAGCGTGAGCACCGTTCACAGCAACGGGATGCCCACGACGGATGCCGTCGGCATCACCCGGAAGGGAGCACCACCATGATGTCCGTCACGAGAGGCGCAACCGTCGCCGCGAGCGCGATGCTCCTCGTCGCACTCGCCGGCTGCGCCGGCAACGCCGGTACGACCCAGGCCGAGGCCGAGCTGCACCAGGAGCGCACCTCCCGCGATTCGGCGCACGATGTCGCCGCCGCCGACGTGCAGGGCAAGCGTCTCGCCGAGCAGGCGCAGGCGAATGCCGCGGCCGCCGTCGGCACGACCGTCGGCACCGACGCGGCCGACGCGCAGGGCGCCCGGCTCGCCGGTTACGCCGCGAGCCTCGCCGAGTCGGGTCGCGCGTTCGTCGCCCCCGACCGGGCGACCTGGGCCGAGCACCGCGGCGTCGACGACTGACCCCACAGTTCCGACGAGCCGACCGTGTCCGACACCTCCGCCGCGTCCACCGTCCGCGCGGACGCCGACCTCCTGCTCGACGCGAGCGCCGCGGTCGCACTGCTCGTCCCCACGCATGCAGCGCATGCCGCGATCGCGGCGCGCGTCGGGCGGTCGCAGCTCGGCCTGGCCGGGCACGCCGCGATCGAGACGTACTCGTCGCTCACCCGGCTCCCCGCCGACCAGCGGTTCACCGCGGCCGATGCGGCCGAACGCATCGCGGGCGGCTTCCCGTCGGGGCATCCGATCGACGCCGCCGTGATGGCGACCGTGCTCGCGCGGCTCGCCGCCGCGGGGGTCACGGGCGGCGCGGTCCACGACGGGCTCGTCGCGCTCGCGGCCGTCGATCTGGGGGTGCCGCTCGTCACGTGCGAGCGTCGGGCGCTGTCGACGTACGCGGCGCTGGGCGCGGTCGTCGAGTTCGTGTGAGGATCGGCCCCGTCGCCGTTCGGATCGCGTAACAATCGGGCGGCCGCCCGCGATGCGGCGTAGAACGGAGTCATGCCCTCGACCGCTCGAAGCCTCGCATGACGCTCACCCGTCTGCTGCCGACGCTCCGGCGTTCGATCCCCGACCCGATCGTGCCGGGGAAGTGGCCGACGGGCACGCGGGTCACGACGACCGACGTCATCGTGGGCGGGTTCTCGATGTCCCGGCTCGCCGAGCGCGACGGCACGCCGCTCGTGCACCTCGATCCGACGCCGTCGGGTCGCACGGGCGATCCGTTGCGGCATCGCGGGGTCGCCCTCGCGACGGTGCGCACGATCGCCTCCGGAGACGGCGAACGCCGCCTCGAGCTCGATGCCGAGCTCGGCCCCCATCACCCCGACTGGGCGGAGGCACGACTCATCGGCCGCGTCTCGGTCGCGAAGGTCGCGCCGGTCGCGGTGCGTTTCAGGGCGGGCGGATGCCACGCGCGCGCGACGCTCGAACTGCCCGGCGATCTCGTGGTCGGCGACCTCATCGCCGTGCCGATCGAAGCGCCGCGCGTGACGATCAGCGTCGCCGGAGCCGTCTGGGCGGCTCAGCGCAGCGCCGGCGCGACCTCCGCGGCGAACAGCTCGAGCCCCGAGCGGTCGTACGCCGCCTCCGGCGTGTACAGGATGGCGTAGTCCATTCCGGCTGCGCGGCGCTCCTCGAGCTTCGCGACGACCTGCTCGGGCGTGCCGACGAGCGCGCCCGGCGCGGCGATGAAGTAGTTCTCGACGTACTTCGCCGCGCCCTCGGCGCCGAGGTGGGGCACGACGCGCGCCTCGATCCGCTCGAGTCGGGCGGCGACGTCGGCCGCCGAGGTGCCGATGACGGTGTTGAAGTTCGACGAACGGGTGATCTCCGAGGCATCCCGGCCGATCGTTTCGCAGTGACCGCGCAGGACCGCGCTCTTGTGCGCGAACTCCTCGAGGGTGCCGGTGAAATTCGTGTACGACGCGTAGTTCGCCGCGATCCTGAGGGTGACCTGCTCGCCGCCGCCCGCGATCCAGAAGGGGATGCCGCCGGGCTGCAGGGGCTGCGGCTGCACGATGGCGCCGTCGACCCGGTAGAAGCGGCCGTCGAGCGTCGCGCTGCCGGTCGTCCACGCCTGCCGCATGATCTCGACGCCCTCGCGGAGCATCCCGAGCCGTTCGGGGATGGACGGGAAGCCGTAGCCGTACGCCTCCCACTCGTGCTCGTACCAGCCGCCGCCGATGCCCATCTCGACGCGCCCGCCCGAGATGAGGTCGGCGGTCGCGGCGACCTTCGCGAGGTACGCGGGATTGCGGTAGCCCATGCACGTGCACATCTGGCCGAGGCGCACCCGCGAGGTCGACGCGGCGAACGCCGAGATGAGCGTCCATGCCTCGTGCGTGGCCTCGGTGGGCGACGGCACCGGGGTGGTGTGGAAGTGGTCGTACACCCAGATCGACTCGAACGGCGAGGCCTCCGAGTCGGCGAACTCGGCGAGGCCGCGCATCGCGGCCCACTGCTCGGCGGGATCGATGCCGACGAGGTCGTAACGCCAGCCCTGGGGAACGAACATTCCGAAACGCATGGGCTCAAGCCTACGAGCCGCGCGCGACCCCTCCGTGCGGCGCACCCCGGTTCAGCGTCAGCACTGAGGACGGCTCAACTGTGCGGGCGTAGCTTCAGCCCAATGAACGGTCAGCTCCACTGCGATTTCGCAGTCGCCGATTTCGACGCCACGGTCGTCGAGACGTGCGACACCCGCCTCATCCGCGTCACCGGTCACGGGCTGGCCCCGACGACCGGCTGGCGACTCGAGCTCGTCGCCGCCAACCCCGGCGTCGTGCCGCACCCCGAGAGCCTCTGGCTCGAGATCCGCGAGACCCCGCCCGCCGAGGCACGCCCGCGCGTGCTCGCCGAGGTGCCCGTCGAAGCCATCATCGAGGACTCGCACGCCCGCGAGATCGTCGTCCGGTTCCGCTGGCGCGAAGGCTTCCGCGTCCCGCTGCGCGAACGCGTCCCCTCTTTCCGCTGAGCACCACCGCTGCTTCTGCAGGAGATGTGCACTGGCAAGCCCGCTCAGGGCCTCCCAGTGCAATTCTCCTGCACAAGCAGCAGAAGCAGACGGGCGCACGCACAACGGCGGATGCCACGGGGTCGCCCCCGTGGCATCCGCCGTTGTGCGCCGTCGGCGCCGTGCTCGCTACGCGAGCGCGAAGCGCAACTCGGCCATCGCCGGGCCCGACCACACGGTGCCGTCGAGGTCGTCGCTGCGCACCGTGACGACCTTGCCGCCCTTCGAGATGACGAGCAGCGCCAGCTGCGGCAGCAGGTCGCCGGCGTGCGTGCCGTCGGCGAGGGTCTCGTCCGATCCGTCGCCGCGCGCGTACTCGATCGCACCAGACTCGCGGTCGAGGGTGCCGAACACCGAGGTCGTGAAGTCGAACCACAGCGTCTCGACGGCGCCGTCGGCGGCCTCCCGGCCGATCGCGGCGAGGTCGCGCTCGACCCGGCCGGCGGTGCCCTCGCCGAGCTGACGCAGCGCCTGCTCGGCCTCGTCGACGTTGAGCTTCGCGAGCTGCAGGCGCAGCGCCTCGTCGATCTCGGAGGCGCCGAGCCGATCGGGCGAACCCGGCACCGGGATCACGCGGCGCGAGTTGCGGGTGTTCGCGACGAAGAGACTGAGCAGCGGCTCGGCCGCGAACACGAACACCGGCACCCGACCCTCGGGGTCGAGGGCGAGCAGTTCGCGGCGGGCGACCTCGATGACCCGCTTCGAGTACTGGTCGAGCAGGGTCTTGCGGCCCTCGTCGCCCATCAGGCGGCTCGCGCCGCCCTGGCTCGAGGTTCCGCGGTTCGCGCCGCGCGGCTTGTCCTCGTTCGGCTCGCGGTTGGTGGCCTCGTCGAGGTTCGCCGTGCCGGTCTGGTCGACGTCGAGCTTCGCCGCCCTGGCGGTCGGGGTCGCATGCCACAACGCCCACTCGTGCGCCGAGAGGGTGAGGGCGAAGGCCTCCTGGTCTTGGCTGGGGGCGCGCAGCAGCTGCCCGAGGGTGAAGTGCGAGCCGACGTGCCAGGCGTCGTCGAGCCGGTTCGGCAGCACGAAGACGTGGCTGAAACCGGGGGCGACGAAGATCGCCATCGAGCGGGCGAGGGCTCCCCAGAGGCCCTGGTCGGTGACGATCGCGTCGCGCTCGGCGCGGAGCGCAGCGACCTCGGCCGACGACGCCCCTCCGGCGCGAACCCGCTCGATCGCCTCGTCGAAGGCGCTGCGCGCGGCGACCTCGGAGCGTTCGCGTTCGCTGACGACCGGCGAGGTCGAGAGGTAGATCGTGATCGCGGGGTGGTGCTCACCTGCAAGCGCCGCGAAGTCGGCCGTGGTGGGCAGTTCGTAGTGGACGGTCATTCGTATCCTCCCCCGAGCGTTCGAGCGACGACGATGTCGCTCGCCTCCAGCCTATGAAGGCCGGGGCGCGAGCGACAGTCCCCCACTGCTGCGGGATTCCGAGCGGACGCGTCTGGAGAGGTCGACGCGCCCGCCCGGCGGTCACCCCACGGGGTGGTTCGAGCGGATCACCCGGGTCGGGTCGACCGCCCGCTTGAGGGCGCGCAGCCGGGCGACACGTCCGCCGAAGAACTGCGCCGCGTCACGGCGGTGCTCGGCGAAGTTCAGGTACTCCTCGGGCGCGCGCCACGGTTCGATCTGCGAGAACAGCCGGCCGAGCGAACGGGCGATCGCCTCGTCGGCCCCCGGGAACACCATCGCGGTCGCGAACACGAGGTAGTTCGCCTCGAAACCGGCGGTCGCCCCGGGCACGGGCAGCCCGAGCTCGGCGGCGCGGGCGACCGCGGCGTCGGGTTCGACCGCGCCGCCGAGGTGGCGGATCTCGGTCGAGACGAGCACGGTGTCCGATCCTGCGCCGACGGCGGCGACGAAGGCGCGCATCGTCGCCGGGGATGCCTCGCGCAGCATCATCCCGTCGCCGCGCCCCGGCACGGGGCCGGGAGGGTCCATGTGCAGGGCGAGCAGTTCGGCGGGCGACTGCGGGTGCACGGTGTCGAGCTCGGGGTCGAGGGCGCGGAGCGGCGCGAGGACCTCGTCGGCGCGGGCCGGGGTGTCGAGCACGACGGCCTCGACGACCACGATCGAGCGCCCCGAGAGGAACGGCGGCAGCTCGGGCAGCGGGGGCAGGTGCAGGATTCGCACGACGCTCTGCACGGTGTCGGGCACGGTCGCCGTCCACTCGGCCCAGGCCTGCGCGACCTCGTCGGCCCGCTCGATCGGCCAGAGCAGCATGCCCGCGACGACCTGGTCGATCGCGAACAGGCCGAACTCGAGCGCCGTCACGACCCCGAAGTCGCCGCCGCCGCCGCGAACCGCCCAGAAGATCTCGGGATCGTTCGACTCGTCGACGCGGCGCAGGCGCCCGTCGGCGGTCACGATCTCGACGGCGAGCACCTGGTTCGAGGCGAGCCCGTGCGAGCGGGCGAGCCAGCTCACACCGCCGCCGAGCGTGTAGCCGACCACGCCGACGTCGTGCGAGGAACCGGCGAGCGCGGCGAGCCCGTGGGGCGCCGCTGCGGCGACCACGTCGCCCCAGAGCGCACCGGCCTCGACACGCGCCACACGGCGTTCGACGTCGATCTCGACGCCGCGCAGCTCGTGGGTGCGCAGCAGGATCGCGTCGGCGAGCCCGTTGTCGGCCGCGAGCGGGCCGGCGTTGTGACCGGTGCCCTGCGGGGCGACGGCGAGACCGTATCGGGCGGCGAACTCGACGGTGCGCACGAGGTCGGCGGTCGAGCGGGCGGTGACGACGAGCGCGGGGCGCTGGTCGACGTCGAGGTTCCACGCCTGACGGGCGGCATCCCAGTCGGGGTCGCCGGAGAGGTGCACGCGACCGTCGAGCCGCTCGTCGAGCTGCGCGATGGCTTCGCGGAGCGAGAGGGTGGCGAGGTCGGAAGCGAAGGCGGCGGGCGCCTCGGGCGCGGCCACGGGGGCCGCGGGCACAGGGGTGTTCACGGTTCATTCCTTTCAGGTTTCCGCCGCGGGTCGGGCGGCTCCTGCCAGAGGCGGTTCGGCCGCCGCGACGGTCGTGCGGATTCGCACGACGCTCACGACAAGACCCCATCCAAGGGCGGGCCGCCTGCCGCCGCGTCAGTGAGTCCCCTCCGAAGCGCTCAGGGATATCCCTTCGCTCGGGCGGATGCCGCGAACCGCTCCCGCCCCGGAATACCGAGCCCCGCACGGCGGTTGCCGCAAGGGATGAACTCCTCACCGCGCCTGTCCGTGCTCGACCTCGTTCCCGTGCGGAGCGGCCAGACGAGCCGGGGTGCCGTCGCGGCATCCGTTCGTCTCGCCCAGCTCGCCGACCGCCTCGGCTACACCAGGTACTGGTTCGCCGAGCACCACAACATGCCGGCCGTCGCGTCGACGACGCCGCCCGTGCTGATCGCCTCGATCGCGGCGCAGACCGAGCGCATCAGGGTCGGTTCGGGCGGCGTCATGCTGCCGAACCACGCACCCCTCGTCGTCGCCGAGCAGTTCGCGGCGCTCGAGGCGCTCGCGCCCGGACGCATCGACCTCGGCATCGGGCGCGCGCCCGGCAGCGATCCCGTCATCACCCAGCTGCTGCGCATCTCGGGGCCGACGGCCGACGTCGACCGGTTCCCCGATCACCTGGCCGACATCCTCTCGCTGCTCTCGCCCGACGGCGCGACGCTGCGCCTCACCAGCGGACGCGAGTACGCCATCACCGCGACGCCCGCCGCCGTCGAGGTGCCGCCGCTGTGGCTGCTCGGGTCGAGCGACTACTCGGCGAAGCTCGCCGCCGAACTCGGCCTGCCGTACGTCTTCGCGAACCACTTCTCGGGGCAGGGCCTCGAGCGCGCCCTCGAGCTCTACCGCACCGGTTACCGGCCGAGCGAGGCGCACCCGTCGCCCGAGACGTTCCTGACCGTGAACGCGTCCGTCGCGCCGACCGTCGAGGAGGCGCAGGCGCGCGCACTGCCGCAGCTGCGCTCGATGGCGCGCCTCCAGCTCGGGCGGCCGATGCGCGCGATCGAGACGGTCGACGAGGCGCAGGCGGCGCCCGCCGATTCGCAGGCCGACGAGCTCATCGCCGGCATGCGGCGGCGCTGGGTGATCGGGGATGCCACGGGCGCGGCCTCCGAGCTGCGCACCCTCGCCGCACGCCACGGCATCGACGAGATCATGGTCGCGCCCATCGCCGGGGCCTACGAGTCGGAGCCGCTCGACGCGACGCCCGGGCGCGAGCAGACGCTCGAGCTGCTCGCGGGGTAGCCCTCCGCCGGTCGAGGAGCGAGCGACGAAGGAGCACGCGTCTCGAGACCGGGTGACCCGGCCTCGAGAGGCGACTCAGGCCGCGAGGCCGAGCCGGCGCAGGTCGTCGCTCGAGGCGCGGAACTCCGCGCCGTCGGCGATGGTGGTCTCGCGCGGCACGCGCGCGCCGTTCTGCACCTTGGCTGCTGTGCCGACGGTCGCGTACGGGCCGATCACGGCGTTGCGGCCGATGACGGCGCGGCGGCCGATGTGCGCGTTCACGCCGACGACGGCGCGTTCGGCGACGATGGCGTCGCCCTCGACCCAGCCGCCCGGGCCGATCTGCGCGCCGCGCTGGACCTCGGCGCCCGGGTCGACGTAGGCCGTCGGGTCGACGAACGCGGTCGGGTCGACCTTCGCGGTCGTGGCCACGAGGCCTCGGCCGTTCACGTGCTTGCGGTAGCGACGCAGGATCCCGGCTTCGTCCTCGAACTCGACATAGCTGATGCCCACGCTCTCCTCCTCCCGGCGTGGAGGCTCCACGCCCGAACATAGACACAACATCCACGCTGACCGGGGTATTCCCGCAGGCCGCGGCCGCGAGGCGCACGACAGGAAGCCGAGCAAGGTTAGGCTTTCCTCAGCCCCATGGATGCCTCGTCGCGAGCCGTCCGCCGACCACGACCCAGGCCGACATGACCATTCAGCCCATCATCGAGCTCGACCGTGTGAGCATCCGCCACGACGACGCCGCTCGACCGACTCCGGCGGAGGTCTCGTTCGCGGTCGCCCCCGGCGAAGTGGTGCTGCTGCTCGGCCCGAGCGGCTGCGGCAAGTCGACCCTCGCGCTCGCGCTCGACGGGCTCGTGCCGCATGCCGTGCCCGCCGAGCTCGACGGCACCGTGCGGGTCGCCGGGCTCGACACCCGCGAACACCCGGTCGGCGTGCTGAGCTCGCACGTCGCGATGGTCTTCCAGGATCCCGACGCGCAGATCGTCACCGGCACCGTGCTCGACGAGGTGTGCTTCGCGCCCGAGAACCAGCTCGTCGAGGCATCCGAGGTGCTCGCCCGTGCCGAGCGCGCGCTCAAGCTCGTCGGCCTCTGGGACCGCCGCACCGAGAACCCCGACGCCCTCTCGGGCGGCGGCCGCCAGCGTCTCGCGATCGCCTGCGCCCTCGCGATGGCGGCGCCCGTGCTCGTGCTCGACGAACCGACCGCGAACCTCGACCCGGCCGGGATCGACGAGGTGTACGCCGTGCTCCGCGAACTCGCCGACGACGACGATCACGCGATCGTGCTCGTCGAGCACAACCTCGACGCGGCCGTCGACCTCGTCGACCGCGTCATCGTGCTCGACGGCGCGGGGCGGCTCGTGATCGACGGACCCGCCCGCGAGACCCTGCGCGACCGGGCCGACGAGCTCGCCGCGCTCGGCGTGTGGCTGCCGGTGTCGACGCTCGCGGCGATGCGCCTGCGCGACGCGGGGGTGCCGATCGGGCCGCTGCCGCTCACCCCGGCCGAGCTGGGCGCCGCCCTCGACGCGCTGCCGAGCCTGCCCGCGCCGCTCAGCGAGTCCTCCCCCGTGCGCTCGACGGCGCTGACCCCGCGGCCGACCCTCGCGACCATCGGCACCACCACGGGCTCCGTCCCCGCGCAGACCGCTCCCGTGATCCGCGCGCAGGGGCTGTCGGTGCGACGCGGCGGGCGACGCGGCGCGGTCGTCGTGCACGACGTCGACCTCGAGGTCGGGGCGGGCGAGTTCCTCGCGATCGTCGGCACGAACGGCGCAGGCAAGACCTCGCTGCTGCAGGCCCTCGCGGGCGTCATCGCCGCGCCGAAGGGCGCGGTCGACGTGCTCGGCATCGACCCGGCGCGCGCCGACGCGCGCGAGCGGGCGCAGCGCATCGGCTTCGTGTTCCAGAACCCCGAGCACCAGTTCATCGCGGGCTCGGCGCGCGAGGAGCTCGAGCAGGGGCTCCGGCTGCAGGGACTCGGCGACGCCGAGGTGCGCGAGGCGAGCGACCGGATGCTCCGCCGGTTCGGCCTCGACGAACTCGCGGAGCAGCACCCCTTCCTCCTCTCCGGCGGGCAGAAGCGACGCCTGTCGGTGGGCACGGCGCTCGTGGCGGGCGCCCCGGTGCTCGCCCTCGACGAACCCACGTTCGGGCAGGACCGCGCCCGCGCCGCCGAACTCCTCGACATGCTCCGCTCGCTCAACGACGAGGGCACGACCGTGCTCGTCGTCACCCACGACCTGCAGCTCGTCGCCGACTACGCCTCGCGCCTCGCCGTCATGCAGGGCGGGCGGCTGCTCGGCGTCGGCCCGACCACCGAGGTGCTCGCCGGCCCACTGATCGAGCAGGCGGGGCTCCGGCACCCGCCGCTCGCGCGCGCCACCCGTGGTCTCGAACGGCACCCCGCCTGGCACGGCGTCACGCGCATGTCGCAGCTGCCCGTCGCGAGCGGAGCAGCCCGATGAGCGGCCGCGGCCCGCTCGCCGCCCTCAACCCGCTCGCGAAGCTCGCCGCTCCCCTGCCCGCGATGCTCGTCGTCGTGTTCAGCCGCGATCTCCTCCTGCCGACCGCGTTCATCGTGTTCGCCCTGCTCGTGCTGCTGATCGGAGCGCGGCTGTCGGCCCGGGTCGTCGCCGCGCTCCTCGTCGGGCTCCCGATCGCGGCGCTCGTGCTCGGGTTCAGCTTCGGCGTGTGGGTCGACCCGTCGAGCGTTGCCGGCCCCGCGGCATCCGTCGTGCTCTTCTCGATCGGCGACTGGAGCTTCACGCTCGCCGCCTACCTCGTCGGATTCACGACGGGGCTGCGCATCCTCGCGATCCTGCTGCTCTCGCTCATCGCGGGCGTCACCTCGACGGGGCCCGAGTTCGTGCGCGCGATGGTGCAGAACCTGCGCGTGCCATATCGGATCGGCTACACGGCGCTCGCCGCGCTGCGCTTCGTGCCCCGGTTCGGGCACGAGCTCGAGATCATCCGGGCGGCGCACCGGGTGCGCGGCACCGTGCGCGGGCGCGGCCCGATCGCGGCGACCCGCCGGGCGTTCGGCACCGCGGTGCCCCTGCTCGCCTCCGCGATCCGGCACGCCGAACGCGTCGCCCTCGCGATGGATGCCCGCGCCTTCGGCGCCCACCCCACCCGCACCGAGCGCTTCGAGAGCCCGTGGCGGATGCGCGACACGCTGTTCATCGCGGGGTTCGTCGCCGCGAGCGCGATCATCGCCTGGGCGACCTGGGGCCGCTGACCCGCGCGGCGCGGCCCGCGCCCGCCCCGTGGCATCCGCCCCTCAGCTCGAGAATCGAGTGGGCGGAAATGAACCCATGCGCCGCTGGGAAGGTACATATTTGCCCACTCGATTGCGTGAGGGTCGGCGAGAACGACGAAGGGTCGGATGCCACCGGCATCCGACCCTTCGCAACGCGACGCGCTTATGCGGCGGGCGCAGTGTCCTCGATCTCGACGAGGAACACGAGCGTCTGCCCACCGAGGTCGTGGGCGGCGGGGTCGGTGCCGTACGCGTACTCGGGCGGGATCACGACGATGAGCTTCGTGCCGACCTTCTGGCCGACGAGCGCAGCGCCGAAGCCCTGGATGACGCCGTCGGTCGTGAACGTCGACGGCTCACCGCGGGTGTAGCTCTGGTCGAAGATCTCACCGGTGTTCCAGCTGATGCCCTGGTAGTGCACGGTGACGCTGTCGCCCTCGCCGACCGTGTCGCCGTCGCCCTCCTCGAGGACCTTCATCTGGAGCTCGGTCGGTGCGTCGACCTGCGGCAGCGTGACCGTGGGGGCCTCGCCGTCGGCGCCGAACTTCACCTCGGGGACGTTCTCGGTCCACTCGGCGGGCTTCAGGGGCTCCTGCACCTCGACGGCGTCGACCACGATGACGACGTCGGTGTCGGCCTCGAGGCCGATCGAGGCGTTGCCCGCACCGTCGTAGAGCGCCGACGCGGGCGCAACGACGACGGTGCGCGAACCGAGCGGCACGCAGTCGATGCCGGCGCGGAACGCGTCGAACACGGTCGGGTCGCCGGCCGTGATCTGGGCCGGCTGCGAGAAGAGCTGCTCGCCCGAGGTGCCCGAGTAGAGGCTCACGACGGCGTTGATGGTCTGGCCCGTCTCGGTCTCGTCGCCGTCGCCCTCGATGACGAGGGTGCGCTGGAGCTCCTCGGCCTCGAGCGGCGCGGTGAACGTCGCCGTCGATGCACCGGGGTAGTCGCCCTCGACCTTCACGGCGTCGCTCAGCGCGCCCGACTCGACGTCGATGCAGTCGGCCGCCGAGGGCGTCTTCGAGGCCTCGGGCTCGTCGGGGGTGCTCGAGCAACCGGCGAGGAGCAGGGCGGCTGCGGTGGCGAGCGCGATGGGCGCGCCGCGGCGCAGGGCACGATTCATGGGAGTGACTCGATTCGATCGAAGGGCGTGATGCGGTGCACCCAGTCTGCACCGTTCGGCTTTCGATTGCCTGAATCCCACGGATCGGGCCGATCAGGGGACAGAATGGGGCCATGGGGGAGACGACGAGCGAGCCCGATTTCGTCGGGGGGTTCACGGCGGCGGCAGCGTCCTACGCCGAATTGGACGAGGCGGTGTGGGGGCCGATCTCGACCGCGACGGTGGCACGGTCGAAACCGCGTTTCGACGAGCTGGTGCTCGACGCGTGCTCGGGAAGCGGGGCGTCGGCACTGCCGACAGCCGAGCTCGTCGGGCCCGGCGGGGTGGTCGACGCCGTCGACTTCACCGAGGCGCTCGTCGAGATCGCACGGGAGCGCGCGGGCGAACGCCTGCCGCAATTGCGGCTGCACGTCGCCGACGTGACCGAGTGGGAGCCGACGGGCTACGACCTCGTGCAGTGCGTGCTCGGGGTCCTGTTCTTCGACGACCTCGACGCGGGCACCCGCCACCTCGTCGAGCGCGCTCGCCCGGGCGGCCGCGTCGCCGTCACGGTGTGGGGGCGCGGCGCCCTCGAACCGGTGCCCGAAGTGCTCGCGACCGCACTGCCGGCCGATCTCGCGCTGCGACTGCAGGGCGGTTCGGCGTCGCCCACGATCAGCGACGTCGACACGCCGGGCACACTCGCGCAATGGCTCACCGGGCTCGGGCTCGTGCGGGTGCGGGCCGAGATCGTACGGCGGCACCTCGAACTCGACGACGCGCTCGCGTGGTCGCTCGTGACCGGCACGGGGCTGCGCGCGTTCCTCGTCGGGCTCGCCGACGAGGAGCTCGAGGCGGTCCGGACCCGGTACCTCGCGGGGCTCGCGTCGCGCGAGGTGCGCACGGTCGAGCTGACGACGCTCGTCGCGGTGGGGTTCCGCCCTTCGGCGGACGAGTAGCGCGGCCGGCCGTCAGGCGGGGCCGGTCGCGACGGGGCGAGCCTCGTCGCGCGACCACTGGCTCCACGAGCCGGGGTAGAGCGCGGCGTCGACGCCCGCGATCTCGAGGGCGGCGACGAGGTGGGCGCCCGTGACGCCCGACCCGCAGTACGCCGCGACGGCGACGCCGGGTTCGGCGCCGAGCGCGGCGAAGCGTTCGCGCAGCACCTCGGCGGGCAGGAACCGCCCCGCCTGGTCGAGGCTGGCCGCGCTCGGCGACGACTGCGCGCCGGGGATGTGCCCGGCGCGCGGGTCGATCGGTTCGACCTCGCCGCGGAAGCGTTCGCCGGCGCGGGCGTCCAGCAGCACTCCCCCGTCGGCCAGTTCGGCGGCCGCGTCGGCGTCGACCACGGGCATGCCGCCGAAGCGGGCGGTCGCGTCGCCCGGTTCGGGCGAGACCCACCCGGTGTCGAGCGGATGCCCCGCGGCGCGCCACGCGGCGAGCGCACCGTCGAGCATCCGCACGTCGGCGACGCCGGCGTGACGCAGCAGCCACCAGGCGCGGGCAGCCGACTGGTTCCCGAGGTCGTCGGTGACGACGACGGTGTCGCCCTCGCGGATGCCCCAACTCCGCATCGCCTCGGTGAACGCGGCCTCGCTCGGCAACGGGTGGCGCCCCTCGCCGGCGACGTCGTGATCGGCGAGCTGCCGGTCGAGGTCGACGTAGACCGCGCCGGGGATGTGGCCGTCCCAGTAGGCGGCGGTGCCGTCGGGCTCGGCGAGCGACCATCGCACGTCGAGGACGACGGTGCGGGTCGCGGCGGTGGTCCCGCGATCCGCGGCGAAGCGCTCGGCCGTGAGGCGGTCGAAGAGTTCGTCGTGCTGGATGAGGATCGGCATTCCTCCATCCTGCAGGATCGCGGCGTGGCATCCGCCGCCGTTCGCCCCTCAGTCGAGCAGGGCGACGATCTCCTCATAGCCGCTCGCGCGGGCGTGCTCGAGCGCGGTGACGCCGTCGCGGTCGGCGATCGACCGGTCGGCGCCGCCCTCGAGCAGCACCCGCACCGTCTCCTGGTGGCGCGGGCCGCCGTCGCCGAGGATGACGGCTTCGAGCAGTGCGGTCCAGCCGAGGTTGTTCACGTGGTCGACGTCGATGTCGGTCCGGAGCACGCGCTCGAGGTACTCGACATGACCGCGCTCGCCCGCGGGGATGATCGAGATGCCGCCGTAGCGGTTCACGATCGTGAAGTCGGGGTCGGCGGCGAGCAGCACCTCGGCCATCGCGACGCTGCCGGTCACACCGGTGACGAGCCACGGGGTGTCGCGCTGGTCGTCGAGCGCGTCGGGGTCGGCGCCCGCGGCGACGAGCACGCGTGCCGCCTCGACGTGGTCGGCCGCGGAGGCCAGCAGCAGTGCCGTGCGCTCGCGTCCGTCGCGCGCCTCGAGCGCGGCGCCCGCCTGGATGGCGAGGGAGACGGTCGCGGCATCGCCGGCGGCCGCGGCGCTGAGCAGGGTTCCGTCGGGGTCGGAGAGCACAGGTGCGGGGGCGGGGGTCTCGGTCATGGTGACATCCTCTCGTGACGAGGCGGGCGTTGTTGACGGGGGCGACGGGGTGGACGGGGCTGCGCAGCCGGTGAGCAGCAACGCCGCCGCGAGGATCGCGACGGCGCCGCTGCGGCCACCAGGGGTCATCCCCACGGCGATCCGACGATGTCGTACGGGCCCGAGGCGGCGGGCTGCTCGTCGAACTTGCTGTCGACGGCGAGGAGGCGGCCGTTCAGCATCTTGGCGGTCGTGTAGACGCGGTCGGGGTCGCTCGCGCGCTGCTCGATGCGGTGCACCGCGCCGCCGTCGGCCGAGATGCGCATGGTCGCAACCGTCTTCGAGAAGTTGCGGATCACGGTGAGCTGGTTGCCCTGGCGCACGAGGCCATCGGCGTTCACGAGGTCGGCGCCGTGCGTGTCGATCTCGGTCGCTGCCGCGGTCGTCGCGTCGAAGCGCCACAGCTGCCCTGTGTTGCCCTGCGCGACGACGAAGGCACTCCTGTCGGTCGAGAGCACGATGCCGCCGAGGTTGAACCCGGCCGCGCGCTCGACGGTGTCGGAGGCGTCGGCCCAGAGCTCGGCTCGCCATTCGCCGCCCTCCTGGGCGACGCGGAAGATCTGCGGGTCGTTCGAGTTCGTGAAGTACGCGGCGCCGTCGGCCCCGATCGCGACGTCGTTGAGGAACGCGTCGGGCGTGCCGGTGACGCGGAGCGCGGCGAGGAGCTCGCCGTCTTCGTCGTAGACCCACAGGTCGGGACGGTCGGGGTTGCCGATGCCGTTCGGGCCGCCCGCGACGTAGACGTTGCCGGCGCGATCGACGGTGACGCCGCGAGCGGTGTACCGCCCGTCGGTGCCATCGCCCGCGAGCCACTCCTCGGCCTGCGGGTTGCGCACGTCGCCGCGGTGGATCTCGCCGCCCGTGACCTCGCTGACGTAGAAGAGGCCGCGGCGCTCGTCGGCGCCGATGCCCTCGAAACGCGAGCCGGCGGCGTCGCCCGGCACGGTGTACCGGTCGGGGCGGCCGTTGTCGGCGGCCGAGGCCTCCTCGGGCGCGGCCGAGAGGCCCGCGGTGGTGATGCCGGCGGTGAGCCCCGCGGCGGCGAGTGCGATGGCGATGGTGCGCTTCATGGAATTCCCTCGTCTCTGGAACGCCGGTCTCGGCGTGCAGATCCAGCTTCGGCGCGTTTCCTGCGCCGGGCGTCGGGCGATCGGCTGCACTTGGATAGCCGATCGGATGATGCCCTCGCGCGGAACCGGTGCTTAGGCTGGGCCATCATGTCCGTCTCCGACCAGACCGGCCTCCGCGGCATCCTCGCGCCCGTCGCCAGCCTCGACCGCTGGCTGCAGATCGTGTTCCTCGCGCTGCTCGCAACCTCGGCCGTCCGCTACCTCGAGCGTCACGGATTCGGCCCCGACGGCGTGCTCGTGCTCGCGGGGGCGGCCCTCCTCGCGGTCGCGTACTCGGTGCGCCCCCTCCTGCCGACCCGCGGATGGTGGCCGACCGCGTGGGTGGTGACGGTCACGGTGCTGTGGGCCCTGCTCACCCTCGCGGCGCCGTCGTTCGCCTGGTGCGCCGTGCCGCTCGGCTTCGCGGTGCTGCAGGTGCTGCCGTTCCGCGGGGCGGTGGTCGTCGTGGTGCTCATGACGGGTCTCGTCACCGTGGCCGAGCTGCGCATCGCCGATGGCGTCGACCCGACCGTGATCGCCGGCCCCATCGGGATCGCGGTGGTCACGGTGCTCGTCTACCGGGCGCTGCAGCGGGAGTCGGCGGCCCGCCAGCTCCTCCTCGACGAACTCACCGACGCGCAGGACGAACTGCTACAGGCCCAGCACCGCGCCGGGGCGCTCGCGGAGCGCGGGCGGCTCTCGCGCGAGATCCACGACTCGGTCGGGCAGCAGCTCTCGAGCATCAACCTCCTCCTGCAGGCCGCCGAGCAGGACTGGTCGTCGCGGCCCGAGGCGGCTCGCGACCACGTGCGCACGGCCGCCGCGACCGCCCGCGAAGGACTCGACGAGGTGCGCCGGGTCGTGCGCGACCTGGCCCCTGCCGCGCTCGAGAGCGGCAGCACCGAGGCGCTGCCCGAGGCGCTCGAACGCCTCGTCGCGGATGCCGCGGCCACGGGCGACGGCGCCGCACTCGAGTTCCACCGCCACGGCGACACCCGGGCGGTGCCCGCCGCCGTCGCCGGCGCCCTGCTGCGCAGCGCCAGGGGCGCGCTCGCCAACGCCCTCGAGCACGCGCAGGCGCGACGGATCGTGGTGAGCCTGACCTTCCAGCCCGACGAGGTGCGCCTCGACGTGCGCGACGACGGCATCGGCTTCGAGCCGTCGGGGGCGAACCGACGCGCGACGTCCGAGCGCGGCGAGCGCGGCCCGGTCGACCGCGGCCATGGGCTTCGCGGGCTCCGCGATCGGGCCCAGGAGCTCGGCGGGCGCGCCGAGGTCGAGAGCTCGCCCGGCGACGGAACGACGGTCTCGGTCTCCTTCCCGCTGACGGGCGGCCCCGGTGAGCGGAGCGCGTCGTGACCGGGGCATCCCGGTCAGTGCCCGGCGAGGAGGTGCGCGTCGTGCTCGTCGACGACCACCCGGTCGTCCGCGCAGGGCTCGCCGCCCTGCTCGGCGGCAAGCCCGGGTTCGAGGTCGTCGCCGAGGCGGGCGACGCCGACGAGGCCGTCTCGAAGGCGCGCACCTACCGCCCCGACGTCGTGCTCATGGACCTCAACCTCGGCACGGGACCCGGCGGAGTCGAGGCGACCTCGAGGCTGCGGGCGCTCGACGAGGCCCCCGCGGTGCTCGTGCTGACGACCTACGACACCGAGGCCGACATCCTCCGCGCCCTCGAGGCGGGCGCCGGCGGCTACCTCTTGAAGGACGCCCCGCCGGAGGAGCTGTTCGCGGGCATTCGCGCGGTCGCCCGCGGCGAGACGGTGCTCGCCCCCTCGGTCGCGGCGACCCTCGTGCGCCGCGCGGCCGCGCCGGGGCCGGTCGTCACCGAGCGCGAGGTCGAGGTGCTGGAGCTCCTCGCCGACGGGCTCGGCAACCGGGAGCTCGCGCGCGAGCTGCTCGTCTCGGAGGCGACGGTGAAGTCGCACCTCTCGCACATCTACACGAAGCTCGGCGTCGACACCCGTGCGGGCGCCGTGGCCGCGGCGATCGAGCGGCGCATCATCAGGCGGTGAGCCGGCTCCGACCGATCCGATTCCGCTCTCGGCATATGACGCGCCGTCGTCGCAAACGCGACGCCAAGTAAACTGAGCGGACGGACGGTGCGAGCGCGAGGAGGGTGAATGATCTTCTGCCTCGCCCTCTTCGGCGCCCTGGCCCTCGTCACCCCGCTCCTCACGCGTCTGCTCGGCCGACGCGTCTTCGCCGTCATCATGCTGCTGCCCGCCGCGGCGTTCGTCTGGCTGCTCACCCTCCTGCCGGGCGTGCTCGCGGGCTCCCCCGTCGTCGAGTCCGTGCCGTGGATCCCGACGCTCGACATCGCCCTGAGCTTCCGGCTCGACGCGCTCGCCCTGCTGCTCGCCCTCATCGTGACGGGCGTCGGCGCGCTCGTGCTGCTGTACTGCATGAACTACTTCGCCGACGACGAGCCGGCGCTCGGCCGCTTCGCGGCCCTCCTCCTCGCCTTCGCAGGCGTCATGTTCGGGCTCGTCACCGCCGACGACGTCTTCGTGATGTTCACGTTCTGGGAGGCGACGAGCGTGCTCTCGTACCTCCTCATCGGTCACTACACGGGCCGCAAGGAGAGCCGTGGTGCAGCGCTGCAGGCGCTCACGGTGACGACCTTCGGCGGGCTCGCGATGCTCGTCGGCCTCGTGATCCTCGCCGTCGAGGGCGGCACGACGAGCCTCGCCGAGCTCGTCGCGAACCCCGTCACCGGCGCAGCGGGCGAGTGGGCGATCGCGCTCGTGCTGCTCGGCGCGATCTCGAAGAGCGCGCTCGTGCCGTTCCACTTCTGGCTCCCGGCCGCGATGGCGGCACCCACCCCCGTGTCGGCGTACCTGCACGCCGCGGCGATGGTGAAGGCCGGCGTCTATCTCGTCGCGCGCCTCGCACCCGGCTACGCCGAGCTCGAGGTCTGGCATCCCGTCGTCATCGGGCTCGGCGGGCTCACGATGCTCGTCGGCGGCTGGCGTGCGCTGCGCCAGTACGACCTCAAGCTCCTGCTCGCGTACGGCACGGTGAGCCAGCTCGGCTTCCTCATCATGGTGACGGGCTTCGGCACCCGTGACGCGGCGCTCGCCGGCGTCGCCCTGCTCCTCGCCCACGCCCTGTTCAAGGCGACCCTCTTCCTCGTCGTCGGCATCGTCGACCACGCGGCGGGCACCCGCGACTGGCGCAAGCTCTCGGGGCTCGGCCGCCGCATGCCCGTGATCGCGACGATCGCCTTCGTCGCCGCCGCCTCGATGGCGGGCCTGCCGCCCCTCCTCGGCTTCGTCGCGAAGGAGGCGGTCTTCACCGCCGAGCTCGAGTCGGCGCTCGCCGGCGACACCTGGGGATGGATCGCCCTCGTCGCCGCCTTCCTCGGCTCGGTGCTCACGGTCGCCTACACGGTGCGGTTCGTCTGGGGCGCGTTCTTCACCAAAGCCGAGGTCGCCCCCACCCCGCTGCACCGCGAGAGCCCCGCGATCGGCGTCGCGCCCGCGCTCCTCGCCGGGGCATCCGTCGTCTTCGCATTCGCGGTGCCGCTCATCGAACCGCTGCTCGCCGCGTACGCCGACGAGCTGCCGGGCGGGCACGAGTACCACCTCGCGCTCTGGCACGGCCTCGAGCCGGCGCTCGCACTGTCGGCGGCGGTGTTCGCCCTCGCCGCACTGCTCGTCTGGGGCCGCCAGCGGGTCGCCCGCATGCAGGCGGCCGTGCCGCCCGCCCTCGACTCGGCGCGCGGCTACCTCGGCATCGTGTCGTTCGTCGACCGGCTGGCGGCGCGAGTCACGACCGCGTTCCAGGTGCGCGGCCTCGCCGGGTACCTCGCGATCATCATGGCCGTGTTCATCGGCGGGCTCGGCGCCGCGGCGATCGCGAACCGCAGCTGGCCCGACGGGGTGCGCCTCTGGGACTACCCGGCGCAGCCGTTCATCGCGTTCATCATGGCCGTCGCCGCGATCGCCGCCGCGATCGTGCGCCGCCGGGTGACCTCGGTGCTGCTCGTGAGCGTCACCGGCTACGGGCTGGTGCTGCTGTTCGGCATGTCGGGCGCTCCCGACCTCGCGCTCACGCAGGCGCTCGTCGAGACGATCACGATCGTCGTGTTCGTGCTCGTGCTGCGTCGTCTCCCGAAGCAGAGCGCCGTGCACCCGACCGCCATGGGCCGGGTGACGCGCACCGTGATCGGCACCCTCGCCGGCCTCGTCATGGCCGTCATCGGACTCGTCGCGCTCGGCGCCCGCATCGAACCGACCATCGCCGAGGGGCTGCCCGCGCTCAGCCTCGAGGCGCACGGCAAGAACATCGTGAACGTCATGCTCGTCGACATCCGCGCGTGGGACACGCTCGGCGAGATCTCGGTCCTCGTCGCCGTCGCGACGGGCGTCGCGAGCCTCATCTTCGTGTCGGGCCGCACGGGTGGCGCGCCGCGCCTCGACGAGCAGCCCGACCGCAGGAACCGGCTGCAGCCCGTGCTGGAGCCGGCCTCGTCGATCCGGGCAGCGAAGCCGCGCCTCGCCGATGTCGACGACGAGCGCGACGACGCCGCCGAGGCGCACGAGTCGCGGCAGACGTGGCTCCTCGCGGGCCGCACCCTGTCGCCCCGCAACCGCTCGATCCTCATCGAGGTGCTCGTCCGGCTGCTGTTCCACCCCGCGATCATCGTCTCGGTGTACCTGCTGTTCGTCGGCCACAACGCCCCCGGCGGCGGCTTCGCGGGCGGACTCCTCGCCGGCCTCGCGCTCGTCGCCCGCTACCTCGCGGGCGGTCGCTACGAGCTCGGCGAGGCCGCCCCGATCGACGCCGGGCGTCTCCTCGGCACGGGCCTCCTGCTCGCCGCCGGCACCGCCGCCTCCTCGATGCTGTTCGGGCTCACCGTCTTCGAGTCGACCTGGTTCGAGGCCGACGTCCCCGTGCTCGGCCACCTCTCGATCGGGACGTCGACGCTCTTCGACATCGGCGTGTACCTCGTCGTCGTGGGGCTCGTGCTCGACATCCTCCGCTCGCTCGGCGCCGAGGTCGATCGGCACCAGGAGGAGGTCGAGGCCGACCCCGCGGCATCCGACCCGACCGCAGCCGACCGTGAGGGGGCCCCCGCATGACCGCCTCGCTCACCCTCGTCGTGCTCATGGCCGTGCTCTTCGGCGCCGGCATCTCGGTGATGCTCGAACGCAGCCTCACGCGCGTGCTCATCGGGTTCCTGCTCGTCGGCAACGCCGTGAACATCCTCATCTACCTCATGAGCGGCGCCCCCGGTCTCGCCCCCATCCTGAACGACGGCGTCGACCCCGAGGCGATCTCCGACCCGCTGCCGCAGGCGTTCGTGCTCACCGCGATCGTCATCAACCTCGGCATCACCGCGTTCATGCTCGCGCTCATCTACCGCTCCTGGTGGTTGGCGAAGCTCGGTGCGAAGGGCGACCTCGTCGACGACGAGGCCGAGCTCATCGAGGACGCCGAGGAGACGGCGGACCTCATCCGCTCGTCCGCGGCCGACGACGAGGCGATCCAGTCCCTCATCGAGGCGAGCGACGAGGAGTTCGAGGACGAGCTCGAGCGCGAGGCATCCGACCGCGACGACCTCGAGACCCGCCCGCCGAACGGAGGTGACCGCCGATGACCGCAGTGCTCGTGCCCCTCGTCGTGCTGCTGCCGATGCTCGGCGCCGCGACCGCGCTCATCCTCGGCCGCCACCGGCGAGCCCAGATGGCGGTCGGCACGGCCGTGCTCGCGGCCGTCGCGGTCATCGCGGCGGTGCTGCTCGTCGCGGTCGACACGACGGGCCCCGCCGTCGTCTACCTCGGCGGCTGGGATGCCCCGTGGGGCATCACGCTCGTCGTCGATCGCCTGTCGGCGATCATGCTGCTCATCTCGGCGATCATGCTGCTCGTCGTGCTCGTGTACTCGGTCGGGCAGGGCATCGCCGACCAGCATCGCGAGACTCCGGTGTCGATCTTCCACCCGAGCTACCTCATCCTGTCGGCGGGCGTCTTCAACGCGTTCATCGCGGGCGACCTGTTCAACCTCTACGTCGGCTTCGAGATCCTGCTGGCGGCGAGCTACGTGCTGCTCACCCTCGGCGGCACGGGCGAGCGCATCCGCTCGGGCGTGACGTACATCATCACGAGCCTCGTCTCCTCGTTGTTCTTCCTCTCGGCGATCGCGTTGACCTACGGGGCGACGGGCACGGCGAACATCGCGCAGCTCTCGGTGCGGCTCGCCGAGCTGCCGCAGGACGTGCAGCTCATCCTGCACCTGCTGCTGCTCATGGCGTTCGGCATCAAGGCGGCCGTGTTCCCGCTGTCGTTCTGGCTGCCCGATTCGTACCCGACGGCGCCCGCCCCGGTGACGGCGGTGTTCGCGGGCCTGCTCACGAAGGTCGGCGTCTACGCGATCATCCGCACCGAGACGGTGATCTTCACCGACAGCGACGTGTCGACCCTGCTCGTCGTCGTCGGCGGGCTCACGATGCTTATTGGCATCCTCGGTGCGCTCACGCAGGCCGACATCAAGCGACTCCTGTCGTTCACGCTCGTGAGCCATATCGGCTACATGATCTTCGGCATCGGCCTGTCGACGGTGCTCGGACTCACCGCGACGATCTACTACGTCGTGCACCACATCACCGTGCAGACGGCGCTGTTCCTCACGACCGGACTCATCGAACGCATCGGCGGGGCCACCTCGATCACCCGGCTCGCGGGCCTCCTCAAGGCCTCGCCGCTGCTCGGCGTGCTGTTCTTCATCCCGGCGATGAACCTGGGCGGCATCCCGCCGTTCTCTGGGTTCCTCGGCAAGGCGGGGCTGTTCCTCGCCGGCGCCGAGGCGACCGGCGCGGGGGCCACCCCCGTCGGGCCCGGCCCGTCGGCGCCCGAGTGGCTCATCTGGGTCGTCATCGCCGCCGGCGCGGCGACCTCGCTCATCACGCTCTACGCCCTCACCCGCTTCTGGAACATGGCGTTCTGGCGCGGCCGCGACGAGCTCGAGGGCTACGAGTCGGTGCTGCTCGGCTCGGTGCTCGAAGCTCCCGAAGGGGCGACCGTCACCGCGACCCGCACCGCCCCGGTGCTCATGATCACCGCGACCGCCGCGCTCGTCGCCGTGACGGTGTGCCTCACCGTGTTCGCAGGGCCCCTGTTCGACCTCGCCGGGCGCGCCGCGGAGGGTCTCGCGGACCCGTCGATCTACGTCTCGATCGTCTTCCCCGAGGGGGTGCGATGACCCACACCGACGAACCCGTCTCCCGCTGGCGCTCGGTCTGGCGGCAACTGCCGCTGCTCGTCGCGCTGCTCGTGCTGTGGCTCATGCTGTGGGACCACATCGACGCGCTCAGCCTCGTCACGGGCATCATCCTCGCGATCGCCGTGACCCGCACGCTGTACCTGCCGCCCGTGCTGCTCAGCGGCCGCTTCAACCCGTGGCGGGGGCTGCTGCTCGGCCTCCGCATGATGGTCGACGTCGTGTTCGCCTCGCTGCAGGTCGCCGCGTTCTCGATCTGGCCGTGGTGGAAGCCGATGAACTCGATCATCGTCGTGCAGCTGCACACCCGCTCCGACCTCGTCACGACCCTCACCGCCGAGGCGATCTCGGTCGTGCCCGGCACCGTCGTCGTCGACATCGACCGCGAACGCGGCCTGCTGTACCTGCACGCGCTCGGCACCCGCACCCAGGCCGACATCGACCGCACCCACCGGCAGGTGCTCGGCACCGAGGAGCGCATCGTGCTCGCGATGGGCACGCACGATCAGGCCGAGGTGGTGCGCGCAGAACGCCGGGCCCGTCGCGCGGGCGAACGGGTCGTGCATCACGCCGACATGCACCACGAGTCATCCGAGCAGAACGGAGACCGCCGATGAGCTTCCTCACCCTCGTCTCGGTCGCCGCCGGTGTCATGTTCGGCATCGGCGCGATCGCCGCCGTCATCCGCATCATCAAGGGGCCGTCGATCCTCGACCGCGCCCTCGCCGCCGACGTGCTGCTCGCGATCGCGATGTGCGCGCTCGGCGCCGAGATGGCGATCAACAAGCACACCGACACGCTCGTCGTGCTGCTCGTGCTCGCGATGTTCGCGGTCGTCGGCTCGATCTCCATCGCACGGTTCATGGCGAAGCAGGATGCCTCGTGAGCGCCGCCGAGATCGTGGTCGGAGTGCTCATCCTCGTGAGCGCGTTCCTGTCGATGGCCGCCGGCATCGGCATCCTGCGGTTCCCCGACGTGCTGACCCGGCTGCACGCCGCGACGAAGCCGCAGGTGTTCGGGCTCGCGTGCGTGCTGCTCGCGATCGTGCTGCAGGTGCCGACCTGGGGGGTCGTGTCGACGGTCGTCGTCATCATGACGTTCCAGCTGCTGACGCAGCCGATGACCGCGCACATGCTCGGCCGATCGGCCTACCGCACCGACCACGTGCGCCGCGACCTGCTCATCGAGGACGACCTCGCGCGCGACATCGCCGAGCACGAGGGCTGAACCGCCCCGGCGGATCGGCCGGCGGCCTGCACCGAACCCCGTTCCCGCGGCCGAACCCCGATCGTTCGGGCTTCAGTCGAGGAAACGGGGTTCGATCGCGACAGCTGGTCAGCCGAGCCCGGTGAACTCGGGCTTGCGCTTCTCCTGGAAGGCGGCGAAGCCCTCGCGGTAGTCGGCGGTGTCGCACAGGGCGGCCTGAGCGCGGTTCTCCTCGGCCATCGAGGCCCAGAGCCCGAGCCGTTCGTCGCGGAGCGACGCGACGAGCCGCTTCGAGGCGACGAACGCCTGGGTCGCGCCCATCGCCGCGGCGCGGGCCGCGGAGCGGGTGGCATCCAGCACCTCGTCGGCGGCGAACACCTGCGAGAACAGGCCCGCCGCGACCGCCTCGGCACCCGACATGAGCCGGCCGCTGACGATGAGGTCCATGGTGCGGTGCGCGCCGAGCCGCTCGACGAAGAGGGCGTGCCCGCCCGAGTCGAGGGTGGCGCCGAGGTTCGCGAACGGCGAGCCGATCTTCGCGGTGTCGGCGACGTAGACGATGTCGCTCGCGATGAGGAGGCCGAGCCCGACGCCGAGGCACGCACCGTGTGCGACGGCGAACGTCGGCACCGGGATGGCGGCCATGCGCTTCAGCAGCGGTTCGACGATGCCGCCGAGGTAGCCCTGCACGTCGTCCTCGCGAGGGTCGACGCCCGAGATGTCGCGGCCGGCGCAGAACGCGCGCCCCTCGCCGCGCAGCACGAGCGCCCGCACCTCGCCGGTCGCGGCGAGCCGTTCGGCCTCCGCGTACGCCGCCGAGAGGTCGGCGAGCGCGGCGGGGTCGAGCGAGTTGAGCTTCTCGGGGGCGTTCAGCACGACCTCGGCGACGCGCGCCTCGGCATCGACGATGAGTTCGATCATGTACGGAGTCTCTTCCACTCAGACGTCGTAGTCGACGACGACGCGCTCGGACTTGGGGTGCGACTGGCAGGTGAGCACGTAGCCGCGCTCGAGCTCGTCGGGTTCGAGCGCGTAGTTCTCGGTCATGTTCACGGTGCCCGACACCACCCGCGCACGGCAGGTGCCGCAGACGCCGCCCGCGCACGCGAAGGGCACGTCGGGGCGGACCCGCAGGGCCGCGTTCAGGATCGACTCGTTCGCCGACACCGGGCTCTCGACCGTCGACGACTGCCCGTCGAGGGTGAACTCGATCGCCACGGTGTCCTCGCCCTGCTTCACCTCGACGGGGCGGCCGTGCCGCGGTTCGACCCGGTCGGCGTCGGTCGTGAACAGTTCGTAGCGCACGTGCGCCGCGGGCACCCCGCGCGCCTCGAGGGTGTCGCGGGCGAGCTGCACGAGCTCGAACGGCCCGCAGAGGAACCACTCGTCGACCGTCTCGGGGCGGATGAGCACGTCGAGCATCGTCTCGAGCTTCGACGCGTCGATGCGCCCGGACAGGAGCGGCGCGGTGCGCTGCTCGCGCGAGAGCACGTGGTGCAGCGCGAGCCGCGAGGGGTAGCGGTCCTTCAGTTCGGCGAGCTCCTCGAGGAACATCACGTCGAGCGTCGACCGGTTCGTGTACACGATCTCGAACTCGGATGTCTCGGAGCGGGCCAGCACCGCGTGGGCGAGCGCCATGAGCGGGGTGATGCCCGAACCGGCCGCGATCGCGACGATGTGCTTGCCGTCGAGCGCGTCGAGCGTCGAGGTGAAGGTGCCCTGCGGGCTCATCACGTCGAGGGTGTCGCCGACTTCGAGCTCGCTGTTCGCCCACGTCGAGAAGATCCCGCCGAGGTCGCGCTTGATGCCGACCGAGATGCGGCCGGTGCCGTCGGCGCCGATGCTCGGGGGGCGGCAGATCGAGTAGCTGCGGCGCCGCTCATGGCCGTCGAGCTCCTTGCGGAGGGCGACGTACTGGCCGGGCAGATAGCTGTACTCGTCGGCGAGCTCGGCGGGCACCGCGAAGGTCACCTCGACGGCGTCGCTCGTGAGCGGCCGCACCTCGGCGACCTCGAGCGAGTGGAACCGCGCGCGGCGGCGCTTCGTCACGTGTTCTCCGCCGACGGTCGAGCTGAGGAACGTCTCAGCTGCCGTCTCGGTCGAGCCCAGGTTTCTCGCCGCCATCAGATCACCTTGAAGTAGTCGAAGGGTTCGAGGCAGGCGCGGCACTCGTAGAGGGCCTTGCACGAGGTCGAACCGAAGCGGGCGATCTCGCGGGTGTCGAGCGAGTCGCAGCGGGGGCATTTCACGGCGAGCTGCACGCGCACGGGCCCCTGCCCGCGCGCCGCGGCGAGGCCGGTGGGCGCCTGGATGCCGTAGCGGCGCAGCTTCTGCTTGCCGTCCTCGGTCATCCAGTCGGTGGTCCACGCGGGGGCGAGCACGAGGTCGACGGTGACGTCGTCGTAGCCGGCGTGGGTGAGGGCGAGCACGACGTCGTCGCGCATGGCGTCCATCGCGGGGCATCCGCTGTACGTGGGGGTGAGCTCGACGTGCACCGCACCGTCGTCGGCGACCTCGACCGTGCGCAGCACGCCGAGGTCTTCGATCGTGAGCACGGGGATCTCGGGGTCGGTCACGGTCGCCGCGACCTGCCAGGCGCTCTGGTCTCGAGACGCGTCGCCGCTGCGCGTCGGCGCTCCTCGACCAACGGGGATGGTCGCGGTCACCATGACGCTCCCGGGTGCTGGCGGGCGAGCACCTGCATCTCGGCGAGGAGCGGCCCGAGGTGCTCGGTGTGCGAGCCGTGGCGGCCGCCGCCCGAGGCGGTGTACGCCGTGCGGCCCGAGGGGCGTTCGAGCGCAGCCTCGGCGAAGACCGCGTCGACGGCGGCCTCGAACGCGGGGCGCAGCGTCGAGGGCAGCACGGCGACGCCCGAGGCGGCGAGGCGCTCGACGAGCTCGTCGTCGGCGAACAGCTCGTCGACGTAGGGCCACGTCACGTCGACGCCGCGGATCATGCGGCGGCGCGACTCCTCGGTGCCGCCCGCGAGGCGCAGCACCCACTGGGTGGCGTGGTCGCGGTGGTAGTCGACCTCCTTCACCGACTTCGCGGCGATCGCCGCGAGGGTCGGGTCGGTCGAGCCGGCGAGCGCCGAGTAGAGCTCGAAGAGGTAGAGGGATGCCGCGAGCTGACGCGCGATCGTGACCGCGAAGTCGCCGTTCGGCTGCTCGAAGAGCCAGGCGTTGCGCCACTCGGGCTCGTCGCGCCAGTAGGCGAACTCGTCTTCGCTGCGGCCCGTCGCGGTGCCCGCGTAGTGCAGCAGCGAACGGGCGTGGCCGATGAGGTCGAGCCCGATGTTGCCGAGCGCGACGTCCTCCTCGAGCTCGGGCGCGCGGGTGATCCACATGCCGAGCTGCTGGGCGAGCACGAGCGCGTCGTCGCCGAGCCGGAGGGCGTACTCCGCGGCATCCGCAGAGGCGACCGCACCCGCGCCCTCGCTCGCGCCGGCGAGCTCGTCGGCGAGCGCGAGGCGATCGACCGAGACGTCGCCGTGCGGGTCGCCGTGCGGATCTCCGTGGGCGTCTCGAGACGCGTCACCTTCGGCGGCGCTCCTCGACGAACGGACGTCGCTCACAGGTGCTTCACCCCTTCGCTCTTCGTGTAGTACACGGCGTGCCGGTAGTTCTTGCCGGCGGGGCTCTCGAAGAAGGCGCCCTTCGCATCGGGGTCGCTCGTCGTGACGGCGTCGGCGGGGACGACCCAGATCGAGACGCCCTCGTTGCGGCGGGTGTAGAGGTCGCGGGCGTTGCGCACGGCCATGTCGGCGTCGGGCGCGTGCAGCGAGCCGACGTGGACGTGGCTCAGGCCGCGGTTGGCGCGCACGAAGACCTCCCAGAGGGGCCAGGCTTCGGTTCCGATCTCACCGGGGGTCGACATCAGGCCACCTCCTTCTGCATCTGCGACTGCTTGCGGGCGTATTCGGCGGCGGCTTCGCGCACCCAGGCTCCTTCTTCGTGTGCTTCGCGACGGCGGCGCAGTCGTTCGGCGTTGGCGGGGCCGCGACCTGCGAGCACCTCGTTGAACTCGGTCCAGTCGATCTCGCTCATGTCGTACTCGCCGGTCTCCTCGTTGAAGCGCAGGTTCGGGTCGGGCAGCGTGACGCCCATGACCTCGGCCTGCGGCACGAGCATGCCGACGAAGCGCTGGCGCAGTTCGTCGTTCGAGAAGCGCTTGATGTTCCACGCCATCGACTGCGCCGAGTTCGGCGACTGGTCGTCGGGCGGGCCGAACATCTGGAGGCTCGGCCAGTACCAGCGGTTCACGGCGTCCTGCGCCATCTGCCGCTGCTCGGGCGTGCCCTGCATGAGCTCGAGGAGGATCTCGAAGCCCTGGCGCTGGTGGAACGACTCCTCCTTGCAGATGCGCACCATCGCTCGCCCGTAGGGGCCGTACGAGGCACGGCAGAGCGGCACCTGGTTGCAGATCGCGGCACCGTCGACGAGCCAGCCGATGGCGCCCATGTCGGCCCACGTCGGGGTCGTGTAGTTGAAGATCGAGGAGTAGCGGGCGCGCCCCTCGATGAGCTGGTTCATCATCTCCTCGCGCGTGATGCCGAGCGTCTGCGCGGCCGAGTAGAGGTAGAGGCCGTGGCCGGCTTCGTCCTGCACCTTGGCCATGAGGATGGCCTTGCGCTTGAGGCTGGGCGCGCGCGTGATCCAGTTCGACTCGGGCTGCATGCCGATGATCTCGGAGTGCGCGTGCTGGCTGATCTGGCGGATGAGGGTCTTGCGGTACGCCTCGGGCATCCAGTCGCGAGGCTCGATGCGCGAGTCCTTCGCGATGAGGTCGTCGAACAGGGCCTGCGCCTCTGCGTCGGGCGCCTCCTCGGCGGCCAGGCTGAGCTCGGCAGCTGCGGTCATCATCGACTCCTGTGTCTTCGTGGGGATCGGGGGCGCTTCGCGAGTGACGGCACCGCGGAGCATCCGACAATACCTACCGATCGTTCAGTTAGTATATAGTCAACCTCAGCGTCGCAGCAACGGCGCGCGAACTCGATGAGGAGTCGAACATGACGGAAGCCGCGACCGCCCCGAACCGTGCCATGATGCAGCGCGATCTCGCCTCCGCGGCGCTCGGCATGGTCGTCGAACGGGATGACCCGGGGCACGCCGTCGTCTCCATGCGCGTGCGCGACGACATGACGAACGGCTTCGGCATCACCCACGGCGGTCTCGTGTTCACCCTCGCCGACACCGCGTTCGCGATCGCCTGCAACGAGGACGAGACCGTCACCGTCGCCGCGGGCGCCGACATCACCTTCCTGAAGTCCACCGTCGCGGGGCAGACCCTCACCGCGACCGCCGTCCGCCGCACCCGGTCGGGCCGCACCGGACTCTACGACGTCTCGGTCGTCGACGAGCACGGCGACGCGGTCGCCGAGTTCCGCGGCCGTTCCCTCTCCACCAACCGTCCGCAGGTCGAGGAGCGCCGCGCGTAGCGCGACGCGTCTCGAGACCACCCCACCTCACGGAGCACCACGTGTCGACGACGACCACCTCCCCCACCGTCTCGGGCCTCGTGCCCCCTCGCCCCGACGAGCTCGACCCCGAGGAGCGGATGACCCGCGCCGAACTCGAGGCGCTGCAGCTCGAGCGGCTGCAGCAGACCGTCGCGCACGCCTACGCGAACGTGCCCCTCTACACGGCGAAGTTCGACGCCGCGGGGGTGCACCCCCGTGACATCCAGACCCTCGCCGACGTCTCGAAGCTGCCCTTCACGACCAAGGAGGACCTGCGGCAGACCTACCCCTTCGGCATGTTCGCCGTGCCGATGGCCGAGGTCGCGCGCATCCACGCGTCGAGCGGAACCACCGGTCGGCCCACCGTCGTCGGCTACACGAAGGGCGACCTCGACCGCTGGGCGACCCTCGTCGCCCGCTCGCTCCGCGCGAGCGGCGTGCGCCCCGGCATGAAGGTGCACAACGCCTACGGCTACGGGCTGTTCACCGGCGGCCTCGGGGCGCACGCCGGCATCGAGAAGCTCGGCGCGACCGTCATCCCGATGTCGGGCGGGCAGACCGCGCGCCAGGTGCAGCTCATCGTCGACTTCGAGCCCGACGCGATCCTCTGCACGCCGAGCTACCTGCTCACGATCGCCGACGCCATGGTCGCGGCGGGCATCGACCCGCGCTCGACCTCGCTCAAGACGGCGGTGCTCGGCGCCGAGCCGTGGACGAACGAGATGCGCCACGAGCTCGAGCAGCGGCTCGGCATCGACGCCCTCGACATCTACGGGCTCAGCGAGGTCATGGGCCCCGGGGTCGGCAACGAGTGCATCGAGACGAAGGACGGCCCCCACATCTGGGAGGACCACTTCCTCCCAGAGATCATCGACGGCGACTCGGGTGCGGTCCTCGCCGACGGCGAGATGGGCGAGCTCGTCTTCACCTCGCTCACGAAGGAGGCGTTCCCGGTCATCCGCTACCGCACGCGCGACCTCACCCGCCTGCTGCCCGGCACCGCCCGCCCCGCGATGCGCCGCATCGAGAAGATCACGGGCCGCAACGACGACATGATCATCCTGCGCGGGGTGAACCTCTTCCCGACGCAGATCGAGGAGATCGTGCTCGGCATCGAGCAGCTCACCCCGCACTTCATCCTCGAACTGACCCGCACCGGCCGCATGGACGCCATGACGGTGCGCATCGAGCGCCACCCCGACCTCTCGCGCGAGGTCTGCGAGGCCGCCGCGGTCGTGCTCGCGAAGAAGATCAAGGTGCTCATCGGCTCGACCGTCGAGGTCCGGCTCGAGGAGCCCGGCGCGCTGCCGCGCAGCGAGGGCAAGTACAAGCGGGTCTACGACCTGCGCAACGGGTGACATCCGCGGGTTGAGGAGCGCGCGACGAAGGAGCACGCGTCTCGAAACCCGAGATGCGAGGATTGGGGCGATGAGCGAGAACGGATCACTGCGGCGAGGCCGCCCCGGCTACGACCAGCAGGGCATCCTCGAGGTCGCCGTCGCCGCGTTCAACCAGTACGGCTACGACGCGACGTCCATGGGAGTGCTCGCCGAACGGCTCGGCCTCTCGAAGTCGGCGATCTACCACCACTTCGCGTCGAAGGACGAGATCCTCGAGCGGGCCCTCGACGACGCGCTCAGCGCGCTCGAGGGCGTCCTCGGCGAGGCGGATGCCTCGGGCGGACGCGCGGCGGAGCGCCTCGACTACGCCCTCCGCGGGGCGGTGCACGTGCTCGTCGCGAAGCTGCCGACCGTCACGCTACTGCTGCGCGTGCGCGGCAACACGGAGGTCGAGCGCAGCGCCCTCGCACGTCGCCGCGCCTTCGACCGGGCCATCACGGCACTCGTCGAAGAGGCCCAGGCCGAGGGCACCCTGCGCAGCGACCTCGACGCGAGCGTCGTCGCGAGGCTCGTCTTCGGCATGGTCAACTCGATCGTCGAGTGGTACCGCCCGGGCGGCCGCGAAGACGCCGACAAGCTCGCCGACGACGTCATCGCGATCGCGCTCGACGGGCTACGCATGCCGAGTTCGAATCGGGTGCAGGAGCTGCTCGGCTGAAGCCCGCCCATCTGCCCCCGCGTGGCGGGGCGGCCCACATCGACTGGGCTGTGGCGGACGGCGGGATAGCACAACACTCCGCGATGATGGATCTCATGACCGACGCTCGCCCAGCCATCGGTGTTCGACTTGCCCTCGCGACCAGCGAAGCCGGGGGACGGCACACTCCGTTGCTCGGCGGGAACTCGGCCGAGGTCCGGATGCAGTACCGTCCGAACTGGGGACTTCCCGGGTGGCCGCGTGGTGACCAGACAGCTGCGCCGGTTCTTGGCTTCAGCAGATCCAACATTCGCCCCGGCGACACGACCGACGCGGTCATCATTCCGCTGTTCGCCGACCACGTTCCTCAATGGTGGGACGTCGCGCCCGGCGACGAGTTGAGGATGTACGAGGGAATGCGCATCTGCGGACGCGCAGTCATCCTCTGGACCGACCGGACCACGCTTGCTCTCAGTGACGACGAGGCGGCGCGGCTGCTCAATCGTCTCGATGAATAGACGTCTGCGGGTCTCCTAGCTCGCGCCCATCGGTTCCAAGACCCCGCACGCCGACTTGCGGTTGCTTCCGCGTGCCCTATTTCATTCGCGCTTCTCACTGCCGCGCAACGGTCCCGCACGACAAGTAGTTCCGCCTCGCTCAGGCCGTAGCCCACCCGCCCTCGGCGGCGGTGCGACGCGCCCGACGGGTGCGGTGCCGCCGCGGCTCGGTAGGGGCCCGTTCGGCCAGTCGTTCGGCCGCGACCCGGCGCCGTTCGAGCTCGTGCGCGAGTCGCGCCTCCTCAGCGGCGCGGAGGTGGGGGAAGGTGCTCTCCGAGATCAACATGTCGAATCCTCCTGATCGGTCGATACCGAGCCTGCGCCCTGAGGTGGGGCCGCGGCATCCGGCGATCGCCTTAACTTCGCGGCCGTGCCCCTGAGCCGTAGACGCAACAGGCCGCGCACCCGGATGGATGCGCGGCCCGTTGCTCAGTGCGGTTACGCCCGGCGACGACGCGCCACGACGAACAGCACGGCGCCGGCGAGCATCGCCAGGGCGCCGGCGGCGAGCGCGGGCACGAGGCCCTCGACGCCGGTGGAGGCGATGCGATCGGCCGCGGGCAGCTCGAGCGTGTTCGTGAGCAGGACCTCGACGACGGTGCCGTCGCCGATCACGACCGTCGACTCGCTGAACTGCGCGTGCGTCCAGCTCGCGCCCTCGACCGCGGCCGGAGCGGCCTCGGTCAGCGTGACGACCGCGCCGTACGGGAGCGGGTCGCTCGAGACGGCCTTGCCGTCGGCCTTCACGGTGAGCACGCCTGAACCGCCCTCGAAGCCCGGCCCCGAGGGGTACTCGTAGCGCACCGTGAACTGCGCGCCGGCGGGCAGCGTCGCCGCGCCCGAGCCGACGACCTCCTTGCGCACCGAGAACGCGCCGCTGTTCAGCTCGAGCGTGTTGACGGCGACGACGTCGAGCCGCTCGTCCTTCGCGACGACGAAGGTGTTCGCCGCCTCGAAGCGGGGCGTCGCCCAGGTTCCCCCGGCGACCGCGTCGGGCGTCCGCTCGCGGAGGGTCACGACGGCGCCCGCGGGCAGGTCGTCGACCGTCACGACGGTGCCGTCGGCCGGGACGACGATCTCGGTCGGCTCGAGCGCCTCGTAGCTCGCCCCGGCGGGGTACTCGTAGGTGAACGTGTACTCCGCGTCGGAGGCGGCGAGGTGCGCCCCGGTGCCTTCGACCCGCTTCTGCAGGCTGAAGGCGCCGACGTCGCGCGTGATCGTGTTCGTGAGCGTGACGGCCACCGTGGTGCCGTCGCCGATCTTCACGGTCGCGGGCGAGAAGGCGCCCGTACCGGTCCAGGTGCCGCCGACCACCGGCTCGGGCGGCGCTTCGCTGAGGCGCAGCACGGCGCCGAACGGCAGCGGCCCGCTCGTCGCGACCGTGCCGTCGGCGGAGACGACGAGCTCGCCCTGCCCCGCCACGAATCCGATTCCCGCGTCGTAGGCGTAGCGGACGGTGAACGCGTCGCTCGCGGGCACGAGCTTCGCGCCGGTGCCCTCGAGCACCTTGACCGCCGAGAAGTACCCCGTGTCGAGCGCCAGCTCGTTGTCGAGGTCGACCGTGATGCGGTTGTCCTTCACGATCGTGAAGGTCTTCTCGCTGAAGACGGGTTCCTGCCAGGTGCCGCCCTCGACGTCGTCGAGCAGCTCATCGAGGGTCACGGTGGCGCCGGCCGGAAGTCCGTCGACGATCGCCGCGTCGCCGCCGGCGGTCACCCGGACGGTGCCCTCGGCGCCCGCGTACACGCCGGCGTCGGGGTCGGCCGGGTACGACCACTTCACGGTGAACGTGGGGTCGTCGACGAGGCCCGCGCCGTCGCCGTCGAGTCGCTTCACGATCTCGAAGGCGCCGAGATCGCGGGTGAGGGTGTTGGTGACCGACACCACGACGTCCGCGGTGTCGGCGTCGACCGTCAGCTGCGCCGGCTCGATGACCGGGGCCTGCCAGCTCGCACCGGGGATCGCGGCGGGGGCCGACTCGGCGAAGTGCACGACCGCACCGACGGGCAGCCCCGGGATCTCGACGCGATCGCCGTCGAGCGGCAGCTCGACCGAGCCGCCGCCCGCAGGGATCCCCTTGGCGGCGTCGGCGTCCCAGCGGTAGTTCAGGGTGAAGACCGTGTCGCTCGGGATGCGCATCGCGTCGTCGTTCACGACGGTCTTGCGCGCGCCGGCCGAGACCTTCTCGAGCGTCGCCCGGTTCTGCAGGCGGATCTGGGCCAGCTTGCCGAGGTTGCCGTTCGCCGAAGAGAACGTCAGCTCGAGCCGCTCGGACTCGGTGCCGTCGGGAAGCACGAACACCGGGTCGGCCCACGTGACGTTCGCCGGCTCGACCGGGATGATCTCGTCGAGGGTGATCGTGGTGCCCTTGAACAGTTCGGCACTCGTGAACGACTCGCCGGCGCGCAGTTCGATGGTGCGCTGCTCGGTGACCTCGCCGTCGAGCGTGGCCGTGTAGTTGACGGTGAACGTCGGCGTCAACGAGGTGTCGCCCGCGAGCTCCTTCGTGAGCTCGAACTTGCCGAAGTTGCGGCCGACGACGGTGCCGGAGCCCGAGTAGCGGGTCGCGGTGCCCGTCGAGGTGCCCGACTTCACGCCCTCGATCTCGTACTTCGCGGTGTTGTCGTAGCTCTTCGCCTTGCCCTCGTCGAGCACGCGCACCTTCCAGATGACCTGGTAGGCCGAGCCCGAGATGCCCTGTTCGCCCGCCGGCGCGGCCCCGCCGAGCCCGGCGACGGAGGTGAAGTCGACGCGCTCGCCCCCGTCGGAGACGCTCACCTCGGCGCTCGGCTTCTCGCGGAACACCGGGTTCTGCCGGCCGAGCGAGTCGTACGAGAGCGATCGGGCCTCCTCGACCCGCGGTCCCTCCACGATCTCGAACGCCGTCTCATCGAAGTCGTCGGTGACGGTGACGTGCCGCCCGGCGGGGATGCCGTCGGGGCCGGTGGGCAGGATGACCCACCACGTGATGGTGTCGTCGAGGTTGTGGTAGCTCCCGCTCTTCCATCCGTCCCAGCCGCCGAACTCGCAGTTCTCGAGACAACGACCCGGGTTCGGATGCACCGTGGCCGGCGCCTCGACGTCACCGAAGTCGAAGACGTGCTCCTCGGTCTCGAGGTTCTCGAGCCAGACCTGCACGCGGAAGGTGAATTCGCCGCTCATCTCGAGCTCGTGTCCGTCGATGTAGTCGGGGTCCACGGTGCAGGTGATCTTCGACGCGAGGACGACGCACTCGCCCGCCGGCTCGCCGTCGGGATCGAGCATCGGGAACCGGTCCTCGTACCCGGTGAGCCCCTGCGGCAGGTCCATGGTGACGCTGACGGGGTTCACGGCCTCGCCGGGGACGCTCCACTTCACGGTGAGCTCCTGGCTGCTGCCGTCGTCGAACTCGCTGTCCACGAACGAGACGCCGTCGATCGAGATCGGCGAGCCCGCTGCGGCCTGCGCGGCCGGCGCGAAGACGAACACGTTCGCGGCGATCGCGAGCATCGCCGCGACCGCCATCGCCATCGCGCGCCGCAGTCGCTGCGCCCGGCTCGGGGGCGTTCCACTCCTGAGGTTGGTCATCTGTGCGTTCCTTCCGTTGGGGCGTCCGGACGGAATTCATCGGCGGGCGACGATCCCGAAGCCCGAGCAGGCGCGACAGCGCGACCGACGGCGGGGTGACCGACGGGTACGGACCGGCGCGGGTACGCCGGAATGCACTGATCCTCTCGGGTGAGGACGGGCGGCCGACTTTGCCGCCACCTGAGTGACGCGCACGCGCCCGCGTCATGACGCGCGCAGAGCTGAGAATCCCCTGTGCACCCCGACCGCCGCGCGAGTCTCCGGCCGGATGCCACGTCGCCCCGCCACCCGGATGTCCGATGCATGCGCGAAGCTGGAGTGATGACGACCGACTCGAGCGACACCCGCACCGCCGCACTCGGAGCGCTGCGCGAGCTCGTCGGGCGCGACGACGCCGAGTTCCACGACGGGCAGTTCGAGGCGATCGAGGCGCTCGTCGACGGTCGGCGCCGTGCGCTCGTGGTGCAGCGCACCGGGTGGGGCAAGTCGGCGGTCTACTTCGTCGCCACCCTCCTGCTGCGCCGGCGCGGCGCCGGCCCGACGGTGCTCGTGTCGCCGCTGCTCGCGCTCATGCGCGACCAGATCGCCGCGGCCGAACGCGCCGGAGTCCGGGCGGTCGCGATCAACTCGACGAACGCGCACGAATGGGGCGACGTGCTCGCGCAGCTCGACCGCGACGAGGTCGACGTGCTGCTCGTCTCACCCGAGCGGCTCAACAACCCGTCCTTCCGCGACGAGCAGCTGCCCGCCCTCGTGCGCCGCATCGGCATGCTCGTCGTCGACGAGGCGCATTGCATCAGCGACTGGGGGCACGACTTCCGGCCCGACTACCGACGCCTCCGCGAGCTGATCGCGCAGATGCCCGCCGAGGTGCCCGTGCTCGCCACCACGGCGACGGCGAACAGCCGGGTCGTCGCCGACGTCGCCGAACAGCTCGGGGGCGAGGCATCCACGGGGCTCGGGTCTGCCGCCGAGGGCGGGGCCGGCGGGGACGCCGGAGTGCTCACCATTCGCGGGCCGCTCGCGCGCACCTCGCTGCGACTCGGCGTGCTGCGCCTGCCCGACTCGGCGAGCCGGCTCGCGTGGCTCGTCGCGCACCTCGACGACCTGCCCGGTTCGGGCATCATCTACACGCTCACGGTCGCCGCGGCGAACGACACCGCGCGGCTGCTGCGCGAACGCGGCCACGAGGTGCGCGCCTACACCGGGCAGACCGACCCCGACGAGCGCGCCGAGTCAGAGGGCATGCTGAAGCGCAACGAGGTCAAGGCGCTCGTCGCGACGAGTGCGCTCGGCATGGGGTTCGACAAGCCCGATCTCGGCTTCGTGCTGCACCTCGGGGCGCCGTCGTCGCCCGTCGCGTACTACCAGCAGGTCGGGCGCGCGGGCCGCGCGACCGAGTCGGCCGACGTGCTGCTGCTGCCCGGCGTCGAGGACCGTGAGATCTGGCACTACTTCGCGACGGCGTCGATGCCCGATCGCGAGCGGGCGGAGCGGGTCATCGGGGCGCTCTCGGGCTCCCCCGTGTCGACGCCCGCGCTCGAGGCGATGGTCGACCTCCGGCGGACGCCGCTCGAACTGCTGCTCAAGGTGCTCGACGTCGACGGCGCCGTACGGCGCGTGCAGGGCGGCTGGGTCGCGACGGGCGAGCCGTGGGTCTACGACGAGGAGCGATACCGGCGCATCGCCGCCGAACGCGTCGCCGAGCAGCAGCACATGATCGAGTACGAGACGACGAGCGGGTGCCGCATGGAGTTCCTGCAGCGCTCCCTCGACGATGCCACCGCGGCACCGTGCGGGCGCTGCGACAACTGCGCGGGCGTCTGGTTCCCGACGGAGATCGGGGCAGAGGCTTCGGCGACCGCGGCGAAGGCGCTCGACCGGGTCGGTGTGCCGATCGAACCGCGTCGCGCCTGGCCGACCGGGGCCGACCGGCTCGGGGTTCCGGTGAAGGGCCGTATCTCCCCCGCCGAACAGGCGGGCGAGGGTCGGGCGCTCGCCCGGCTCACCGACCTGGGCTGGGGCGGCACGCTGCGCGAGGTCTTCGCCGCCGGCGCACCCGATGCGCCGGTGTCGCCGCAGCTGCTCGCCGCGTGCGTGCGGGTGCTCGCCGACTGGGGCTGGGCCGAGCGGCCCGTCGCCGTCGTCGCGATGCCCTCGCGCTCGAAGCCGCTGCTCGTCGACTCGCTCGCCCGCGGACTCGCCGAGGTGGGTCGGCTCCCCTACCTGGGTGCGCTCGAGCCGGTCGACGGCGGGCCGAGCGGGCAGCCGGGCGGCAACAGCGCATTCCGCCTCGCCCGGGTGTGGGGGCGGTTCTCGGCCGCCGGGCTCGAGGTGCCGGCCGGGCCGCTGCTCCTCGTCGACGACCTCGCCGACAGCCGGTGGACCCTCACGATCGCCGCCCGCGAGCTGCGCCTCGCCGGTGCCGTCGAGGTGCTGCCGTTCGCGCTCGCCCTGCGCGGCTGAGGCCGGTCGGCCGCACTGCGGCCCGTCCGCTTCGCGCCGGCCGAATCCACCCTCGCGTTCGACGGTGGCGCGCCCCTACGATGGCGACGTGCCTGAACTCCGTCCGACCCGAACCCTCCTCGCGGTCTCCTCGCTCCTCGCCGCCGCCGCGCTCCTGACCGGCTGCACCTCGGCCGGTCCCGTCATCGCGGAGACGACGCCGCCCGCCGTGACCGCCTCCCCGACGCCGACGCCGACGTCGACGCCCGACTCCTCCAACGGCGGCACGCTCGCCGCGCCGGGGCTCACCGTCGTGCCGACCGTCGACGGCGATTGCCCCGCAGATCCGAGCGAGTTCGGCGTCGTCACCCTCGTCGTCACCTCGAACGACGACACGACGCCGATCGAGATCGAGTACACCGCCTTCCGGCCCGGCGCCGATCCCGTCGTGCGCACGACGCAGGCGGTCGGCCCCGTCGTCGTGCTGATGCAGTCGGACTGCGGCACGCAGACCGCCGGCGCGCCGTGGACCTTCACTGCGAGCGCCCCGGACTCGCTGTCGTGCACGCTGACCTACGGCAGCAAGCGGGTCGCCTCCGACGACTACTACGCCGAGGGCTCCACCGACGAAGCCACCGTCGACTGCAGCGGGCATCCCGGCATGTGACCGGCCGGCGAGCCGACCGCCGGCAGGCGGGGTCAGCTCGCCGCGGACGCCTGCTCCTTCGCCACGAGGGTCAGCACGTCGTACGACGCGACGAGCTCGTCGTTCTGGTTGCGCAGCACCGCGTCCCAGCGTACCTCGCCGTACTCGTCGGTCTCGCGGGGCGTGATCTGCTTGGCCGTGAGCTCGACGCGGATCGCGTCGCCGGGCGAGACGGGCGTCACGAAGCGCAGGTTCTCGAGGCCGTAGTTCGCGAGCACCGGGCCCGGGGCCGCGTCGACGAAGAGCCCGGCGGCCCACGAGACGAGCAGGTAGCCGTGCGCCACGCGCCCGGGGAAGAACGGGTTCGCGGCCGCGGCCTCCTCATCCATGTGGGCGTAGAAGGTGTCACCGGTGAAGTTCGCGAAGGTCTCGATGTCCTCGAGGGTCACCGTGCGCGAGCCGCTCACGACCTGGTCGCCCAGGCGCAGCTCGGCGAGCGACTTGCGGAAGGGGTGAACTCCGTCGGCCCGCGCGCTCGCGCCCGCGTGCCAGACCCCCGTGAGGGCGGTGAGCATCTCGGGCGAGCCCTGCACCGCGGTGCGCTGCATGTGGTGCAGCACCGCGCGGATGCCGCCGAGCTCTTCCCCGCCGCCCGCGCGGCCGGGTCCGCCGTGCACGAGGTTCGGCAGCGGCGAACCGTGCCCGGTCGAACTGCGCGCGTCGTCGCGGTCGAGGAACAGCACGCGCCCGTTGTACGCCGCGATGCCCGAGGCGAGCTCGACGGCGACCTCGGGGTCGTGCGTCGCGACGCTCGTGACGAGCGATCCGCCGCCGCGGGCGACGAGCGCCGAGGCCTCGGCGAGCGAGCCGTAGCCGACGATCGACGACACCGGTCCGAAGGCCTCGACCTCGTGCAGGGCCGGGCTCGCGGCATCCGCGAACCGCAGCAGCATGGGCGCGACGAAGGCGCCGTCGGGCGCGGTGCCGGTCGAACCGTCCGCGAGCGCGACCGAAGGGGCATCCGTCGAGCCGATCACGAGCTCGCCGCCCGCGGCGGTGAGCCGGCCCACCTGGCGCAGCACCTCGTCACGCTGCGCGGTCGAGGCGAGCGGCCCCATCGTGACCCCCTCGGCGCGCGGGTCGCCGACGACGACGCGCTCCGCGATGCGCGCACGCACCGCGTCGATGACGGCGTCGACGGATGCCTCGGGCACGATCGCTCGGCGGATCGCCGTGCACTTCTGCCCCGCCTTCGTCGTCATCTCGACGACGAGCTGCTTCACGTACGCGTCGAACTCGGGAGTGCCGGCGACCGCGTCGGTGCCGAGGATCGACGCATTGATCGAGTCGGTCTCGCTGGTGAACCGCACGCCGCCGGTCTGCACCGAATCGTGGGCGCGCAGGCGCTCGGCGGTCGACGCCGAACCGGTGAACGCGACGAGGTCGCCGAGCCGCAGGTGGTCGAAGAGGGTCGGCACGCTGCCCGAGACGAGCTGCAGCGAACCCTCGGGCAGCAGGCCCGACTCGACGAGGATGCGCACCATGTGCTCGGCGAGGTAGCCGGTCGGCGTCGCGGGCTTCACGACCGTCGGCATGCCGGCGAGGAAGGCGGGCGCGAACTTCTCGAGCGAACCCCACACCGGGAAATTGAAGGCGTTGATCTGCACGGCGACGCCGGGCAGACGAGTGTAGATATGCCGCCCGAGGAATGAGCCGTCCTTCGAGAGGTTCTCGACGGCGCCGTCGAGGTACACCTTGGCGTTCGGCATCTCGCGGCGACCCTTGCCCGAGAAGGTGAAGAGCACGCCGATGCCGCCGTCGATGTCGACCCACGAGTCCGACTTCGTCGCACCGGTGCGGCTCGACAGCGCGTACAGCTCGGCCTTGCGCTCGGTGAGCACGAGCGCCATCTGCTTGAGCAGCACAGCGCGCTGGTGGAAGGTGAGCGCCCCGAGCGAGGCCTGCCCCGCGGTGCGGGCGTACTCGAGCGCGGCGCCGAGGTCGAGGCCCTCGGTGGAGACGCGCGCGACGACCTCGCCGGTCGACGCGTCGCGCACCTCGGTCGCGGTCGCCCCCTCCGACGCGGCGGACGCGTCCGGCGTCCACCATGCTCCATTGACGTAGCTCGGAAGCATCTCGGTCATCTTGTGTTCCTCTCGAAAGTGTCCATGTCCGGTGATCGAGGAGCGGCCGGCGAAGCCGGACGCGTCTCGAGATCCCTCACGAGGCATCCCACTGGTAGAAGCCCTCGCCGCTCTTGCGTCCGAGCTTGCCCTCGGCGACCATGCGGCGCAGCAGGGCTGGCGGAGCGAAGCGGTCGCCGAGCGTCTGCGCGAGGTACTCGGCGATGCCGAGCCGCACGTCGAGCCCGACCAGGTCGGTCAGCTTCAACGGTCCGACGGGGTGCTTGTAGCCGAGCGTCATGGCCGCGTCGATGTCTTCAGCGGAGGCGACGCCCTCTTCGAGCATGCGGATGGCCTCGAGCCCGAGCATGACGCCGAGGCGCGACGAGGCGAAGCCCGGGGCATCCGCGACGACGATGGGCGTCTTGCCGATCGCGCGCACCCAGGCGCGCGCCTCGTCGACGAGGGCGGGGTCGGATGCCTCGCCGCGCACGATCTCGACGAGCGTCGACGCGGGCACGGGGTTGAAGAAGTGCATGCCGACGAAGCGCGCCGGCCGGTCGAGCAGGGCGGCGAGCTGGTCGATCGAGATCGACGAGGTGTTCGAGGCGAGCGCCGCGCCCGGGGGGAGCACTCGCTCGACCCGGGTGAGGGCGTCGATCTTGAGTTCGAGGTCCTCGGGCACGGCCTCGACGACGAGCCCGCAGCTCGCGAAGTCGGCGACCTCGGTGCTCGTGGCGAAGCGTGCGGCATACGTCTCGGCCGAGCCGTCGGCGGTGCCGCGTGCGACGGAGGCGGCGACCGAGTCGAGCACGCGCTCCGAGGCGGCCGCAGCGGCGGCGGCGTCGCGTTCGACGACGGTGACGCGCGAGCCCGCGAGCAGGAACGCGTGCGCGATGCCCGCGCCCATCCGTCCGCCGCCGAGCACGCCGACGGCGGCGGGGGCGCCGGCGGCCGTCGTCGAAGCCTGTTCGTGCACGTCGCTCACTTCTGCTTCCTCTCGAGGAACTCGGTCATGCGTCGGTACTTCTCGGGACTCTCGAACAGCACCGCCTGCTCCTCGAGGTCGACGGCGGGGTGCGCGTCGCGGGGCGCGCGGAACACGCGCTTCGTCGCGATCGTCGCGGCGCGGTCGTTGCGGGCGATCCGGTCGGCGATCGCGTGCGCGGCGGGCAGCAGCTCGTCGGCGGGGTGCACCTCGCTCACGAGCCCGATCTCGCGGGCCTCGTCGGCGCCGATGGCACGGCCCGTGAGCAGGAGTTCGATCGCGCGCGCGTCGCCGACGATCTCCTTGAGGCGCCAGCTCGCGCCCGCCGCGGCGATGATGCCGAGGCCCGTCTCGGGGTTGCCGATCTTCAGCGACGGCGTCGCGATGCGGATGTCGGCGGCGTACGCGAGTTCGGCCCCGCCCCCGAGCGCGTAGCCGTCGAGCGCGGCGATCACGGGCATCGGCAGCAGGGCGATGCGCACGAAGGCGTTCGCGTTGATGCCGGCACGGGCGTCGTCGGCGCGGCGCTCGCGGAGCTGGGCGATGTCGGCGCCCGAGGCGAACACGCCCCCGGCACCGGCGAGGATGAGGGTGCGCGGCATCGCCTCGAGCTCGGCGCACAGCAGGTGCAGGGCGTCGATCGTGGCCTGGTCGATGGCGTTCCGCTTCTCGGGCCGGTTGAGGGTGGCGACCACGCGGTCGTCGTGCCGCTCGACGAGCAGCGGCCCGCCGTCGCCGGTCGAGGAGCGCATCGACGTCTCGAGACCCGCCATCGTCACACCCGCTCCACGATGAGGGCGCTGCCCTGGCCGACGCCGACGCACATGGTCGCGAGGCCGTAGCGCGAGTCTTCGCGCTCCATGCGGCCGAGCAGCGTCACGACGAGTCGCGAGCCCGATGATCCGAGGGGATGCCCCAGGGCGATCGCGCCGCCGTCGACGTTCACCCGCTCGGGGTCGAGCCCGAGGCGGCGCATCGAGGCGAGCGACTGGGTGGCGAACGCCTCGTTGAGCTCGACGGAGCCGATCTCGTCGAGGTCGAGGCCCGAGCGCTCGAGCGCCTTCTCGGTCGCGGGAACGGGGCCGAGGCCCATGATCTCGGGGGCGAGGCCGGCCGAGGTGCCGACGACGATGCGGGCGCGGGGCGTGAGGCCGTAGCGTTCGACGGCGGCGGCGCTCGCGACGAAGATCGCCGAGGCGCCGTCGTTGAGCGCGCTCGAGTTGCCGGCGGTCACGACCGAGCCGCCGGGCACGACGGGGCGAAGCCCGGCGAGCACCTCGAGGGTGGTCTCGGGGCGCGGACCCTCGTCGACGAGCACCTCGCCGCGGTGGGTCGGCACACCGACGATCTCGGCCTCGAAACGGCCGGCGGCGATCGCGGCGGCGGCGCGCTGCTGCGATCGGAGGGCGAAGGCGTCGGCGTCGGCGCGGGTGATGCCGTCGACGCGGGCGACCTCCTCGGCGGTCTCGGGCATCGAGAAGGTGGCCTTGTCGCGTGCGAGGAGCGTCGGGTTCGGGAACCGCCAGCCGATCGAGGTGTCGTACTGGGCCCCCGGCTTGGCGAAGGCGCGTTCGGGCTTCTGCTGCACCCAGGGCGCGCGGGTCATCGACTCGACGCCGCCCGCGAGGATGAGGTCGGCGTCGCCTGCGCGCACGGCCTGCGCGGCCATGGTGATCGCCGACATGCCCGAAGCGCAGAGCCGGTTGACGGTAATGCCCGGCACCTCGTCGGGCAGGCCCGCGAGGAGCACGGCCATGCGGGCGACGTTGCGGTTGTCCTCGCCGGCCTGGTTGGCCGCCCCGAGGATGACCTCGTCGATCGCGCCGAGCTCGCCGGCGACGTCGAGGCCCGCGCGACGGACGGCCTCCCCGACGACGAGTGCCGCGAGGTCATCGGGTCGTACACCTGCGAGGGCGCCGCCGTAACGGCCGACCGGGGTGCGGACTCCGCCGACGAGATAGGCCTCTGCCATGGTTCACTCCTGACCGCATTGTCTGTGGTGGAACGCTGGACCCAGCGTACGGCGGGGGCTCGCGGCATCCGACGATCGGAATTCCTGACCGACCGTTCAGGTAGTAATTATGGCAAACGGATGGCCCGGGCGCCACTCGGCGCCACGAGGCACGCAGCTCACGGGTGCCCGTGGCCGCTCACGTGCAGCTCGCCATGCGGCACGGCGAGCTCGCCGGCGGCCGTGCCGGCGAGTGCGGGCGTCGCGAGCGCCGCGACGAGCGCCGCCCCGACGACGAGGCCGAGGACCGAACGGGCGGCGGGCGCGCCTGGGCTCCGGGCACGTCGCCGGTCCGCACGCGGTCCCCCACGCAGCGCGCCGGCAGCCCCGAGCGCGACCACCACGACGAAGACGTCGGCCGCCAGCAGCGGCATCACGGCGATGCCGAGCGCCGCGGCGGTCGAACCAGCCGCCGGCAACAGACCCGAGGCGGCGAGCGCCCCGAGGCTGGCCGCGAGTACGGTGCGCGGCGCAGGCACCCGCCCCGTGTGCAGTGCGAGTACAGCCCAGCCGAGTGCGGCGAGCCCGCACCCGGCCAGCGCAACCCCCGCCGCGCCACCGCCGACGCCGGTTCCCCCAGCGACGTCGGCGGCGCCGCTCGCGATCGCGCCCGCTGCCGTCGCGGTCAGCACGAGTCCGGCGCCGAGGGCGGCGAGCATCGGCCAGCCGCGCACGAGATCGGGCACCCACGATCGCGACGACATCGCGGGCCTATGCGGTCGCGGCGCGGGTCTCACCCGCCCGCTCGGTGCCGAGGCCCACGCCGAGCAGCACGAGCGCGCTCGCGAGGTGCAGGAAGTGGTCGGCCGTGTTCAGCGCGAGGATGTTCGCCGCCGTCCCCGCGAGGAAGAAGCCGACGATCCCGAGCAGCAGGTACGCCGCACCGACCACGGTGTTCGCGCCCTTCGCCGCCCGGGCGCTGACGAGCCCGGAAACGAGCAGGGCGCCGCCGATGAGCAGGTGGGCGACGTTGTGCAGCGGGTTGACCGCGAAGACGCCGAGCAGCAGACCACCCTGCGTGGCGATGAAGTCCATGCCCCCGGTGACGGCGAAGCCGAGCAGGCCGACGAGCAGATAGACCGCACCGAAGACGGTGGCGACGATGCGATTCGGTGAGTTGCGCATGATTCCTCCTGAGCAGTAGCGGCGGATGCCGCGTCGGATGGTGTTTCGGAGCCGACCGCCGCGCCGGATCGCCGCCCTTCGGGTCGGCATGCGGCCGATGCGGCGGCCGGGGTCTCACATCGCCGGCATGAGCACGGAGTCGATGAGGTAGACGGTCGCGTTCGCGGTGTGCACGCCGCCGCAGATCACGGCCGCGTCGTTCACCATGAGGGCATCGCCCGAGCCCGTGACCTCGACGGTGCCGCCCTGCACGGTGGCCTGAGTCCCAACCACCTCATCGGGCGAGAGCTGACCCGGCACGACGTGGTAGGTGAGGATCGACGTCAGCGTCGCCGCGTCGGTCTTCAGCGAGTCGATCGTGGCGGCGTCGATCTTCTCGAAGGCGTCGTCGACGGGCGCGAAGACGGTGAACTCGTCGCCGTTGAGCGTGTCGACGAGGTCGACCTCTGGGTTGAGCTGCCCCGACACCGCGGCGACCAGCGTCGTCAGCAGCGGGTTGTTCGATGCGGCGACGGCGACCGGGTCCTGCGACATGCCGACGACCGAGCCGGGCCCGTCGGGCACCGCCTCGGCGTAGCCGGCACAGCCGGGTCCGACGAGGTCGGCGGCCGGGTCGGCCTCCATGGGCGCCTCGCTCGGCGTCGTCCCCTCCGACATGGCGGGCTCCTCGGTCCCGGTGGCGGTTCCGCCCATGCTGCAGCCGGCGAGGCCGAGTGCGGCGACCGCCGTGATCGAGAACACGGCGAGAGCTGTCCGAGTGCTGCGGATGGATCGCATGGATCTCCTCCTTCGAATGCGCGGCCCCGAGCGGGCCGTCAGGAGGGATTCGGAGAGGGCACCGCGGCGGATTGGATCGACCGGCAACCGATCGCCGAACCCCGGGGCAATCGAATCGGGCGCCCGCTCCGAATCACCGTCAGACCCACGAAACGAGGAACCCGTGCTCGCTCTCGCTCTCATCGGCCTCGCCGGCGGCCTGATCACCGGCATCTCGCCGTGCATCCTGCCGGTGCTGCCCGTCATCCTGCTGTCGGGCGGTGCGCAGAGCGCACGCGGCGACGGTTCCGATGCGCCGAGCCGCTGGCGCCCGTACCTCGTGATCGCGGGCCTCGTCGTGAGCTTCACCCTCGTGACGCTCGCGGGGTCGCTCCTCCTCGGCCTCCTCGGCCTGCCGCAGGACGTGCTCCGCTGGGCGGGCCTCGTCGTGCTCGCCCTCATCGGAATCGGGCTCATCGTGCCGCGCTTCGAGGAGCTGCTCGAACGGCCCTTCTCCTGGATCCCCCGTCGCGTAGTCGGCACCGACCGCGGCGGCTTCGGGCTCGGCTTCGCCCTCGGCGCCGTGTACGTGCCGTGCGCGGGCCCGGTGCTCGCCGCGATCACGGTCGCGGGTTCGACGGGCCGCATCGGGCTCGAGACCATCGTGCTCACGATCTCGTTCGCGGTCGGTGCGGCAGCGCCGCTGCTGTTCTTCGCACTCGCGGGTCGCGGTCTGGCCGAGCGGCTCGCGAGCTTCCGTCGTCACCAGCGCGGCATCCGCATCACGGGCGGAATCGTGATGATCGCCCTCGCCGTCGGGCTGGCCTTCAATCTGCCGCAGCTCCTGCAGCGTCTCGTACCCGACTACACGTCGGAGCTCCAGCAGCAGCTCGCCGACTCCGAGGAGGTGACCGAGGCGCTCGACCTCGGCGGGCTCGTCACCGACGAGAACCGCGAGCTGTCGAAGTGCTCGAACGGTGCGGCCGAGCTCGAGTCCTGCGGTCGCGCACCGTCGATCCGCGGCATCCAGCAGTGGTTCAACACGGCGGACGGGGCGGGGATCGACCTCGACGAACTCCGCGGGAGTGTCGTGCTCATCGACTTCTGGGCGTACTCGTGCATCAACTGCCAGCGCTCGATCCCCCACGTCGTCGCCTGGGACGAGGCGTACCGAGATGCCGGGCTCACGGTCGTCGGCGTCCACTCGCCCGAGTACGCCTTCGAGAAGGAGCCGCGCAACGTCGCGGCCGGCATCGAGGCGTTCGGCATCGACTATCCCGTCGCGCTCGACAACTCCCTCTCGACGTGGACGAACTATCGCAACCGCTACTGGCCCGCTCACTACCTGATCGACGCGGACGGCACGGTGCGGCACGTCGCCTTCGGCGAGGGGCACTACGAGCGCACCGAGCGGCTCATCCGCGAGCTCCTCGTCAGCGCCGACGCCGAGGTCTCGCTGCCCGCGCCGACGGACCTCGTCGATGAGACGCCCACGGCCGGAACGACGACGCCCGAGACCTACCTCGGCACCACGAAGCAGGTGAACTTCGCCGGCGCAGAGCCCTACCGCCGCTCGACGAAGAGCTTCACTCTGCCGGCCTCGCAACCGGCCGACAGCTTCGCGCTCGCCGGCGAGTGGGCGCTCGACACCCAGTCGATCGCCCCAGTCGGGGACGCGGCATCCATTCGCCTCGAGTTCACCGCCCGCGAGGCGCGCCTCGTGCTCTCGGGCGCAGGCACCGTCGTCGTGCGCGAGGGGGGCCGCGAGACGCGCGTCGAGGTCGACGGGGTGCCCCGGTCGTACGCCGTGCACGAATCGGATGCCACGGAGACGGGCTCGCTCACCGTCGAGATCCCGGCCGGGGTCGCGGCCTACTCCTTCACGTTCGGATGATCGATGTGCACGATTCGCGCACGGCGCCGCCCGTCGAGGAGCGGCCGCCCGGCTCGGGCTCTGTCATGCTGGGTGCCGTGGTCGATGACGGGGAGGCTCCGGTGCGGGGCCCGATCACGCTCGACGAACTGCTCGTCGCGACCGCGACGGGCGACCGCGACGCCTTCAGCCGGCTCTACGACGAGGCCGCGCCCCGGGTCTACGGGCTCGTGCGCCGCATTCTCGTCGACGCCGCCCAGGCGGAGGAGGTGACGCAGGACGTGTTCCTCGAGGCATGGCAGACCGCCGCCAGGTTCGACCCCGCCCGCGGCGCCGCCGCCGCGTGGCTGCTGACCCTCGCCCACCGGCGCGCCGTCGACCGGGTCCGCTCTGCGCAGGCTGCGCACGACCGCGACCTGCGAACCGGGATCCGCGACCTCGCCGTCCCCGTCGACGAGGTTGCCGAGGCAGCGGAGATCGCCGTCGAGCACGAACGCGTGAGCGGCGCCCTCGCCGAACTCAGCGCAGTCCAACGCGAGTGCCTCGCGCTCGCCTACTACGGAGGCTGCACCCACTCGGAGATCGCCGAGCACCTCGGTCTGCCACTCGGTACGGTGAAGACCCGGTTGCGGGATGGGATGATCCGATTGCGCGAACTGCTGGGGGTGAGCACATGAACCGAGCCGACGACGCGTCCGCCGGGCGTGAGCCCGAGGATCTGCGCGAGCTGGCTGCCGCCTATGCGATCGGCGCGCTCGACGCGGCCGATCGCCTCCGGTTCGAACGCGCCCTCGCGGAATCCGCCGAGCTCCGCGCCGACGTCGAGCTGTTCCGCGCCGCGGCGGCCGGTTCGCTCGGCGCGGCGGTGCCGCCGCTCGCGCCGCCGCCGAGCCTCAAAGCCGGCCTCTTCGACCGTCTCGACGCGACCGCGCAGGAGCCGCCGGCCGCGCCCGCGCCCGAGGAGGCCGCATCGGCTCCATCCCCGTCGAACTTCGAGGAGCCTGCCGAGCCCCCCGCCCCGACCGACGAGCTCGCCGCCCGGCGCCGCCGCCGCCGACTCGCGACGGTGCTCTCAGCGGCCGCCGCGGCCGTGCTGCTCGTCGCGGGCGTCGTCATCGGCACCAACTGGCCCGGCCCGAACGGCTGGGGCGCGCAGCGCGAGATGTCGGCGCTCGCTGAGGCGCCGGATGCCGAGCAGACGACGGTCGAAGCCGCCGGAGGCGGCGAGGTGACGCTCGTCTGGTCGGCCGAACAGGGTCGCAGCGCCGTCGTCACCGAGGGACTGCCCGATGTCGGCGACGACCGGACCTACGAGCTCTGGTACATCGACGAGTCGGGCGCGGTGTCAGCGGGCACCTTCGACGTCGCCGGCGACGAGGCCTGGCGACTGCTCGAAGGCGAGTTCGCAGCGGGGGTGGCGGTCGGCCTCACCATCGAACCCGCCGGGGGTTCGGAGCAACCGACCACCGACCCGGTCGCGGTCATCGAGACCTGAGCCGGGCGGCCCGCCCCGAGCGGTCGGCGAGCGGGTCGCGGCCTGGTCTCGCACGAGCCCTGCAGAAACGACGGATGCCCCGGAGCGAGGTGGCTCCGAGGCATCCGCGAACGTCGTGCTCGCTCAGTCGAGCAGGTCGACGTCCTTCGTCTCTTTCACAAGCGAGACGCCGATGAGCGAGATGACGGCGGCGATCGCGATGTAGACGCCGATCGTCCACGAGGCGTGGAACTGGTTCATGAGCGCCTCGGCGATCATCGGGGCGAACGCACCGCCGAGGATCGCGCCGAGGGCGTAGCCGATCGAGACGCCCGAGTAGCGCACGTTGGCCGGGAACATCTCGGCGTAGAGCGCGGCCTGCGGGCCGTACGAGAGGCCGAGCCCGAACGTCATCACGAACAGGGCGACGAAGTACCAGAGGATCTCGCCGGTGTCGATGAGGAACCACATCGGCACGGCCCAGAGGGCGAGGAACACGTATCCGATCTGGAACGTGCGCACGCGGCCGAGACGGTCGGAGATGCGACCGCCCCAGAGGGTGAAGCCGAGCCACCCGAACGAGGCGAGCGTCGTGGCGAGCAGCACCGCCGGGCGCTCCATGCCGAGCGCGGTCGTCGCGTAGGTCGCGAAGTACGCGATGAGCAGGTAGCCGGCCGCGTTGTTCGCGATGAAGATGACCGCGGTGAGGATGACCTGCTTGGTGTTCTTGCGGAACAGCTGGCCGAGCGGAGCCGAGGCCTCCTTGCGGCGGCGCAGCAGCTCCTCGAAGACGGGGCTCTCCTCGACGGCCTTGCGGATGACGTAGCCGACGGCGATGAGCACGATCGAGAGCAGGAAGGGGATGCGCCAACCCCACTCCATGAACGCCTCCGGCGACATCGAGCTCGTGAGCACCCAGAGCGTGAACGTCGCGAGGATCATGCCGACCGGTACGCCGATCTGCGGGAAGGCGCCGAAGAAGCCGCGCTTCCCGTTGGGGGCGTGCTCGACCGCCATGAGGGCCGCGCCGCCCCACTCGCCGCCGGCGGAGAAGCCCTGCAGGATGCGGAGCAGGATCAGCAGGATCGGCGCGGCGATCCCGATCGCCGCGTACGTCGGCAGCACGCCGATGAGCGCGGTCGAGATGCCCATCATGACGAGCGTGAAGACGAGCATCTTCTTGCGGCCGATCTTGTCGCCGAGTCGCCCGGCGACGATGGCTCCCAGCGGGCGGAAGAGGAAGGAGATGCCGATGGTCGCGAAGGAGAGGACCTGGGCGAGGCCCGGGTTCGACTCGGCGACGGGAGCGAGGAAGAGCGGTGCGAGCACGAGGCCGGCGGCCTGCGCGTAGATGAAGAAGTCGTACCACTCGATGGAGGTGCCGACGAGGGTGCCGGCGAGTACTTTGCGTTCCTCGGCTGTGACGGCTCGGGGCGGGGCGGGGTCGGTGACAGCAGTCGACATGCGAACTCCGTTGTTCTCTGGGGGCGGGCGGGAAGACGGTCGGCGCGACCGGGACCCATCGCGCGACACGCGTATTTCCTGACCGATTGTTCGGTAGGGAAATCAGAGCGTATCGCATCCGGCGACCCGCACGGAAGCGGTCAGCCCGCGGCCGGTGCCTCCGTGTCGGCGGGCGCCTCGCCGTCCGTCGGCGCATCGCTCGCGGCGGGGGGCTCGGTCGGCGTCGACTCGCTCGGCGGGCCGAAGAGCCGCCACGAACCGGCGGCGCATTCGTAGAACTGCACGGTCGAGGTGTCGATGTAGACGTCGCCGTTCGCCGTGCAGGTGTCGTCCGCGGGTGCGCCGACGCCGAGGAGCACTTGAGTGCCCGGCGTTCCGGCCTCGCCCTGCTCGCCCTGTTCGCCCTGTTCGCCCGTGGCGCCCTGTTCGCCCGTGGCGCCCGTCGCGCCCGTCGCACCCGTCGCGCCCTGCTCACCGGTCAGGTTCGCGGCGGCGGACGCGCGGATGTTGCCGACCGGCGTCCACTCGCCGCCCTCGAAGAGATAGACGTCGGAGGTGGAGATGTCGATGTAGACGTCGCCGTCGTAGCCCTTGCCCGCCTCGGGCACCCCGCTGCCCGCGCGGACGGCCGAGCCTGCCGGCAGGATCTCCTCGAGGGCCTCCTCGTAGGCGGCCTCGTCGACCGTCGCGACGGGTGTCGGGGTGGGCTCCGCACTCTCGGCCGAGCCGGCGAGCCGGGCGCCGAGGAATGCCGCGACGAACGAGAGCAGCACCACCCCGATGGCGACCCAGATGAGCATCGTGCGGCTGACCGTCGCAGGTCGTGCGGCGGATGCGTCAGCTGGTGCGGACTCGCCAGCCGGCTCGGAAGCCCGCGAGGTGCCGGGATCAGTCATGCTCGACCTCCAGGTCTCACGCCGGAACCCGGTCGCCCACCCGACGACCCCCGCGTCGCGCTCATCGTATCGACGCGAGCCCGCGCGACGGAAGAGGTGCCGCGGGATGGCGAAGGGCCCGCATCCACCGGATGCGAGCCCCTCGTCTCAGTCGATCGCCGCTCAGACGGCGGCGGTCTCCTCGACCTCGTCGACCTCCACAGTCTCGATGACGGCGTCGACGGCCTCGACGGCGACCTCGGCGGCTGCAGCCGGCTCGATCTCGACCTCGCGAGCGAGCTCGCCGTGCAGGTCGTCACCGAGACGCACGTCGACGAAGTCGACGTCGATCTCGGCCCGGTCGAGCAGCTCGCTCAGGCGACGCTGGCGGTTGCGCGGGATGAGGGTCACGACGCGGCCCTGCTTGCCGGCGCGGCCGGTGCGGCCGGCGCGGTGCAGGTACGTCTTGTACTCGTCGGGCGCGTCGGCCTGGATCACCAGGTCGATGTCGTCGACGTGGATGCCACGTGCTGCGACGTCGGTCGCGACGAGCACGTCGACCCGGCCGCTCGTGAGCTGCTGCAGGTTGCGCGTGCGGCGCGACTGGTTGAGGTCGCCGTGCAGGGCGACGGCACGGATGCCGCGGTCCTCGAGGTGGTCGGTCAGGTCCTCGGCGAAGGCGCGGGTGCGGCTGAAGACGAGCGTCTTGCCCTCGCGGTTCGCGAGTTCGGCGACGATGTCGCGCTTGTCGCGGTTGTCGATGACGAAGACGCGGTGGTCGATCGTCGAGGAGGCCTGGTCTTCACCGGCGACCTCGTGCACGGCCGGGTCGACGAGGAACTCGTCGACGAGCGTCGCCACGCCCTTGTCGAGGGTCGCCGAGAAGAGCAGCTTCTGGCCGCCCTCCGAGGTGCGGCGGATGATGCGCTGCACCGGCTCGAGGAAGCCGAGGTCGCACATGTGGTCGGCCTCGTCGAGCACCGTGATGACGACCTCGGAGAGGTCGAGACGGCCCTGCTCGATGAGGTCTTCGATGCGGCCGGGGGTGCCGATCACGATGTCGACGCCGCGCTGCAGCGCGCCGACCTGGCGGCCCTGGGGCACACCGCCGTAGATCTGCGTGGTGAAGAGGCCGACGCTCTGCGCGATGGGCTGCACGGTGCGGTCGATCTGCAGGGCGAGCTCGCGGGTCGGCGCGAGGATCAGCGCGCGAGGCTTGCGGCCCATCTGGCGGCGTCCGCCGGCCTTGCCCGATGCGGACCAGAGCTGCATGAGCCGCTCGACGGCGGGCGCGCCGAAGGCGATCGTCTTGCCCGAGCCGGTCTTGCCGCGGCCGAGCACGTCGCGACCCTCGAGCACGACGGGGATCGTCGCGGCCTGGATCGGGAACGGCGCCACGGCACCGAGCTGCGAGAGCGCGGCGACGACGTTGCCGCCGAGGCCGAGGTCGGCGAAGCTCACGCCGTCGACGTCGCCGGCCTGGATGGCCTCGGCCTCGAGGCGCTCGAGCACCACGTCGTCGTTCTGCGAGAAGCGGGGCGCCTCGTCGCGGGCGGGGTAGAAGTTCGAGGGGCGACGGCCCGACTCCTGGAAGCCGGGGCGGTCGAACTCGCGGCGCGGGCCGCGGTCGTTGCGGTCGAACGAACGCGCGGGGCGCGCGTCGCGGTCGAACGAACGGGCGGGGCGGTCGTTGCGGTCGTTGCGGTCGTTGCGGTCGTACGAGCGGGCCGGACGGTCGTTGCGGTCGCCGCGGTCGAACGAACGCGGAGCGCGGTCGTCGCGGTCGTAGGAGCGGGCCGGGCGGTCGTTGCGGTCGAACGAGCGAGCCGGACGGTCGTTGCGGTCGTTGCGGTCGAACGAACGAGCCGGACGGTCGTTGCGGTCGCCGCGGTCGAACGAACGCGGAGCGCGGTCGTCGCGGTCGAACCGACGGGGCGCACGGTCGTCACGGTCGTAGGAACGAGCCGGACGGTCGTTGCGGTCGTTCCGGTCGAAGGAACGGGGTGCACGGTCGTCGCGGTCGTACGAGCGCGCCGGGCGATCGTTGCGGTCGTTCCGGTCGAACGAGCGGGGAGCGCGGTCGTCGCGGTCGCGGCGCGGCGCACGGTCGTCGCGGTCGAACGAACGGGCCGGGCGGTCCTCGCGGTAGTGCGGGCGCGCCGGGCGGTCGCCGTACTCGCGGCGGGGGCCGCGGTCGTCGCGCTGGGTCGGGCGGGCACCGCGGTCGTCACGGTCGTACGAGCGGGGCGCACGGTCGTCACGGTCGTACGAACGACCCTCGCGCTCGGCGCGGTGGGGAGTGCGACCCGAGGCGACGCGCTCGTCGCGCGACCAGCGCTCCTTGCGGGGCGCCTCCTCCTCGGGGCGGTAGCCGCGGTGGCCGGGGCTGCGCGAGCCGGCCTTCTGGCCGCCGCGGTTCTTGCCGCCCTTGGCGTACGAGGGATCGAAGTTCGCGGCGGGTCGGCCGCCCTTGGGCTTCTTGTTCTTGGGCATGGTGATGACTTCCTGGGTTGTACTCAAGTACATGGCAGCCGCTGCGAGCGCAGCACACTGAGAACCCGGAACATCGTCGACCGGGGCCGTTCACATACGGTGACTATTCGAGACCGAACGTCTCGAAACCGGCCCTACAGACTCACAAACCCATCCATGCTCACGCACGGTGTCCAGAACCGACCTCACCACGATACCGGATATCGGCTGAGAAACCCCCGTGCACGGCGAGAAAGTGCGTGTAACCGCCGCGAAACGCGCGCCCCGTACGCTCACCTCCATGTCGACGAGCAGCAGCACGAGCACCGCACGCACCGGCCCCGCAGCATCCGTGACCGTCGCCCTCGAACCGCCTCGCCAACCCGAGGTGGAGCGCCTGCTCGATGGCAGCACCGCGTACGCGCAGAGCCTGTACCCGCCCGAGAGCAACTTCCTCCTCGACGTCGCGACCCTGGAGGCGCCCGGCGTCGCGTTCTTCGTCGCGCGCCAGGGCGGCGCGGCCGTCGGCATCGCGGCGCTCGTCGTCGAAGCGGGCGAGCCGGATGCCACGGGCCCGACCCGCGGCGAGCTGAAGCGCATGTTCGTGGATCCGTCGGCGCGGGGCGCCGGAGTCGCCGGCGCCCTGCTCGGCTCGATCGAGGCCGCCGCCCGAGCTCGCGGCCTCGACGAGCTCGTGCTCGAGACCGGCCCGCTGCACCACGCCGCGATCGCGCTGTATCGCAGGCACGGGTTCCGCGACATCCCGCAGTTCGGGCAGTACGTGGGCGAGGAGTTCAGCGTGTGCATGGCGAAGGAACTGTCGCCGCTCGCGTGACCCGCGCCGCCCATGTTGGGCGAAACGGGCAGATGGGGTTAGCATCGCTCCACCCCTGAACCCGGAGCCCGCGTGAACCCGACCCGACGCACAGGCGGCCCAGGCACCCGCCGCAGGCGGGTCGCGGTGGCCGCGACGGCGCTCGCGGGCGCGCTCGCTGGGGTGCTCGCGCTCTCGGGCTTCAACCAGCAGCTGCGCGAGATCGACCCGCCCGGCTCCGGAACGACGAGCGAGGTGGCGGGCACCGACATCGTCGGCATCCGCACGTTCACGCCACCCGAAGGGCTCGTCGTCGACGCCGACCTCGAGTACGGGGTGCGCGACGACGGCACCCTGCTGACGCTCGACGTGTGCAGCCCGGCCGCTCCAGTCGCCGACGACGCGGTCGCCGACGGGGCGGCCGAACCCGATGCCCACGCCTCGACCTCCCTGCCCGCGGTCGTCTCGATCCACGGCGGCAGCTGGCAGCGGGGCGACAAGGCGAACGCCGACTGGCGCAACGTCTGCCTCTGGCTCGCGAGCGAGGGCTTCGTCGCCGTCTCGGTGAACTACCGGCTCGTTCCCGACGCGATCTTCCCCGCCGCGCTCGACGATGTCGCGCTCGCGGTCGAGTGGTTGCGCGACCCCGAGCAGCTCGAGCGCTTCGGCGTCGACCCTGCGCGCATCGGCGCGTTCGGCGGTTCGGCGGGCGGGCAGCTCGCGGCGCTCCTCGGCACGACGGGCGAGGGCCCGCTCGATGAGGGGTCGCGGGTCGCGGCGGTCGCCGAACTGTCGGGCCCCGTGGGGCTCGTCTCCGACGAACTGGCCGCCGACGCGGCATCCGTCTGGCTGCGGAGCATCGTGGGCGCGTACCTCGGCTGCGAACCCGACGCGAACGAGGCCGACTGCCCGCAGGCGGCGGAGGCCGCGCCGGCGACCCATGCCGACGCGAGCGATCCGCCGTTCTTCATCGGCCACGCCGAAGACGAGATCGTGCCGCTCGGGCAGTCGCAGCGGTTCGCCGACGGGCTCGCGGGTGCGGGCGTGCCCGTCGAGTTCGCGGTCGTGCCGGGCGGCGAGCACTCGATCGGCATCCTCGACGAGGCGCTGCGGGCCCGGGTCGCCGCGTTCCTCCACGCGCAGCTCGGCTGACGCCCCCCTACCGCGGTATCGCCCCGGAATGGCGCGCGAGGGTGATGCGCCCGCACCCGCCGCGTGACAGGCTGGCCGCATCATGGACGACTCCCAGCCCACGGCACCCGCGGCCGCGCCCACCGCCGCGCCCGCCGCGGCCGCTCCGCCCGCCGCGCCCGCCGCCCGGCAGTGGCCGACGCTGGCGATGCCACGGGCGGCCTCGACGCCCGGCGACCCCGAGCGTCTCTTCCGCGCCTGGACCTGGGTCGGCACGGTGCTGCTCGCGATCGCATTGTTCGCCGTCTCCGTGCCGCTCGCCGCGACGATCTACGGGGTGCACCTGCTCGCCGCGTTCGCCACGAGCCTCGCCCTCACCGTCCCGCTGCCGCTCGCGATCCGTCTCCCGAAGACGGCGGCCGTGCTCGCGACCGCCGGCCTGCTCGCGTTCGCCCTGCTCTCCCTCGGCTCCGAGGGCGCGCCGTGGCCATGGCCCGTGACGACGATCATCGGGCAGGCGGCACTCCTCTTCGTGCTCGGCGTGTTCGGCATGCCGTGGCGGGGCGTGTTCGTCGTGTGGCTCGCCGGCGTGCTCGTCACGATGCCGTTCGCCTTCGTCGACGCCGGCGCGACCGCCAACGAGATCGCCGCGGCCTCGCTCACCGCGATGGCGCTGCCGGTCGCGCTGATCCTCGTGCAGTGGCGGGTGATCGCGGGCGAGCTCTTCCGCGAGCGCGCGCTGTCGGCCGCCGAGCAGGAGCGCCGGGTGCTCGTCGAGGAGCGCAACCGCATCGCCCGTGAGCTCCACGACGTCGTCGCTCACGGCCTGTCGATCATCCACGTGCAGGCGACGAGCGCGCCCTACCGGGTCGAGGGCCTGAGCGACGCGGCCCGCACCGAGTTCGCCGAGATCGCCGACTCCGCCCGCACCGCGATGACCGAGATGCGGCAGCTGCTGAGCGTGCTGCGCAGCGCAGAAGCCGAGGCCGAGACCGCACCGCAGCCCGGGCTCCAGGAGCTGCCCGCGCTCGTCGCCTCGGTCGAGCGGGCGGGCGTGCCGGTGACGCTCGAGCTCGACGACGCGCTGCCCGCCGGCGGGCTCGCCGCGAGCGCGGCCTACCGCATCGTGCAGGAGGCGCTGAGCAACGTGGTGCGCCACGCGCCAGGTGCGGTGACCCACGTCGCGGTCGAGCAGCTCGGCGACGACCTCGTCGTCGCCGTCGAGAACGACGCGCCGCCCGCGCCCGCCGAGGGCGAACCGGCGCCGGCCGAGCCCGCCGAACGCACGGGCGGCGGCCACGGTCTCGTCGGCATCGACGAGCGCGCAGCACTCCTCGACGGGCGCGCCGAGCACGGGCCGCGGCCCGGCGGGGGCTACCGTGTACTCGCGACCCTGCCGCTCGGGTCGGACGGAGGCGAATGGTGACGATCTCGGTGCTCATCGCCGACGACCAGGCGATGGTCCGCGCGGGGTTCGCCGCCGTCCTCGGCGCGCAGCCCGGCATCGAGGTCGTCGGGCAGGCCGCCGACGGGCTCGAGGCGGTGTCGCTCGCGCACGAGCTGCGCCCCGATGTCGTGCTCATGGACGTGCGCATGCCGCAGCAGAACGGCATCGAGGCGACGCGCGCCCTGCAGACCCCGCCCCGCAGCTCCGACTACGTGCCGCGCGTGCTGATGCTCACGACCTTCGACATCGACGAGTACGTCTACGACGCGCTGCGCGCCGGCGCGAGCGGGTTCCTGCTGAAGGATGCCACGCCCGACGAGCTCGTCCACGCGGTGCGCGTCGTGGCCGGCGGCGACGCGCTGCTTGCCCCGAGCGTGACCCGACGGCTCATCGAGGACTTCGCCCGCTCGGGCCCGCCGCCGAAGCCGAGCGGCAACCGCCTCGCCGAGCTCACCGAGCGCGAGCTCGAGGTGCTCACGCTCGTGGGTCGCGGCATGTCGAACTCCGAGATCGCGGCGGCCCTCTTCATCGCCGAGCAGACGGTGAAGACGCACGTCTCGAAGATCCTGCAGAAGCTCGGGCTGCGCGACCGGGTGCACGCCGTCGTGCTCGCGTACGACACCGGACTCGTCACTCCCTCCGCGGGCTGAGGTACCCCCTCCGCCGGTTGAGGAGCGCCCGACGGAGTCGGACGCGTCTCGAAACCTCGCGACCTCTCGAGCACCGCTCAGGTGGTTTCGAGACGCGTCGCCGCTCCGCGTCGGCGCTCCTCAACCGACGGTGCTGTCGCGGTACCGCGGTAGGGGCTGCGAACCGCTCCCGGGGGTGATGTCGACGCCGCCGCCGCGTTCGTAGCCTCCCGGCATGACCGAGACACTCGAACGCCCGCGGCAGGCGGCCCGCCCCGCGGCATCCGTTCGCGAACGCACCCCTGTGCGTCGCGACCCGAGCATCGACGCGATCCGCGTGGTGCTGCTCGTCGTCGTGTTCGTGCTGCACGCCATGATGGTCGGCGTGAGCGTCGGCCCCGACGGACCCGTGCTCGAGAACGCCCTCGAGGGCCAGGCGTGGTTCGGCCCCGTGAGCTGGGTCGTGCAGATCATGCCGCTCTTCTTCATCGTCGGCGGGTTCGCCGGCCTCACGCACTGGCGTGCGATGCGCGCCCGCGGCGCGACCGCCGCCGAGTACGTGCGCGCGCGCATCGAACGCCTCGTGCGCCCGGCGATCGCGCTCGTCGCCGTCGTCGCGGCGGGTCTCGTCACGCTGTCGCTCGCGGGCGTGCCCGGTGACGTCGTCGCCGTCGCGGGGTTCCGCATCGGGCAGCCGCTCTGGTTCCTCGCCGTGTACCTCGGTGCCTCAGCGCTCGTGCCATTCCTCGTGGGGCTCCACGAACGGGCGCCCGTGCTCACCCCGCTCGCCCTGCTCGGCGGAGTCGTCGCCGTCGACCTGCTCCGACTCTCGACGGGCATCGAGCCGATCGGCTACGCCAACCTCGCACTCGTGTGGCTGCTCGTGCAGCAGCTCGGGTTCCACCTCGCCGACGGCGCCTTCGACGGGCTCTCGCGGCGCACGCTCGGCGGGCTCGCCGCGGCGTCGCTGCTGCTGCTCGCCGTGCTCACCGCCACGGGCCCCTACCCCGTCGACATGCTCGTGAACCTCAACCCGCCGACGTTCTGCCTCGTCGTGCTCGGCGTCGCGCAGCTCGCGCTGTTCCAGCTGGTGCGCCCGCGCATCGCCGCCTGGGTGCGCGAACGGGATGCCACGCGCGCGATCTCCTTCGTCGGCGAACGGGCCATGACGGTGTACCTCTGGCACATGCCCGTGCTCGTCGGGCTCGCGGGCCTGGCGCTCGCCGCGAACGCCGCGATCGGGCTGCCGCTGCCCGACCCGCTGAGCGCCGGTTGGTGGGCGAGCCGGCCGATCTGGCTCCTCGTGGCCGGCGTCGCCGTCGCCGGAGCGGTGCTCCTGTTCGCCCGGTTCGAGCGGGGGCGGCGTGCGCCTCGCGGGGAGGGTGCTGCGCGCGTCCGGCCCGTCTCGGGGCGCGCGGCGGCGTTCGACGCGGTGCTCGCGGTCACCGGCGTCGTGGTGCTGCTCGTCGCCGGCTTCGGCCCGCTGCCGTCGCTCATCGCGCTCGCGCTGCTCGGCTCGGCGTTGCTCGGCTCGACGGTGCTCGGCTCGGCGCTGTTCAGCGACCGGCGCCGTCGGCCCGTCGACGCAGCTCGCGGATCTTCAGTCGCACGGCGGAGTGCAGGTAGTACAGCCCGAGCAGTCCGTAGACGAGCTGGCGCACCACGAAGCCGATCACGTCGTCGGTCGGCAGGTACGCCGCGAGCGGCATGAAGTTCATCGTCGCGAAGGCGATGCCGAACGCGAAGTACGCGGTGATCGCGAAGCTCGCCGTCGGCCGGTACGTCGCCTGCCACCACGGCCGTGAGGGGTCGAGCTCCTCGTCCTCCGAGCGGAGGCAGCGGGCGAGCACGATCCACCACGCGGCCTCGAGCGCGACCTGCGTGATCGTGCCGGCGAGCCCCGCGCCCGAGAGCGAGGCGATGACGGCGAGCAGCAGCCCGCCGGTGACGAACACGAAGGCGACCTTGAGCGCGGCCCGCCGCACCCGCAGCGGGTTGAGCTGGTAGCCGGGGGGCCGGGCGGGGCGGGGAAGGTCGTACATCGGGGCGCTCCGGTCTGTCGTTCGGGTGCGAGTCGAGTGGGCGTCGTTCGCGGCGGTGGCCGTCGGCATATCTTCGCCCACGCGCGCCGCGGTGTCGAACCGCACAACCCCCTGTCGTGCGCACGCGGGGCGCCGTAGGCTCGGCATCGCCCGCGATCGGAGACCCGCATGTCCGCTCCCTCCTCCCCAATCAGGCTGTCGCGCGACGATTGGCGGGTCGTCCTCACCCGGACGGCGCACGAGTACCGCATCAACCAGGTGCAGGACATCGCCGCTGCACTCACCTTCTACGCGGTGCTCGCGAGCCTGCCGGCGCTGCTCGCGGTGCTCGCCGCGGTCGGCCTGTTCGGCAGCGCCGAACACGTGGTCGTCGTGTTCCTCGACGTCGTCGGCGATCTCGGCGGCGAGGAGACGGCGGTCGCGCTGCGCGCACCGCTCGAGCAGCTGCTGGATGCCTCGCATGCGGGTCTCGCGTTCGTGACGGGCCTGCTCGCCCTGCTGTGGGCGGCCTCGGGCTACGTGGGATCGCTCGGCCGCGGGCTGAACCGCATCTACGGCGTCGAGGAGGGGCGCCCGTTCTGGGCGATGCGCCCGGCGATGCTCGCGGTCTCGGCCGTCGTCGTGGTGCTCGCGACGATGGCGGGGCTCGGGCTCGTCGTCTCGGGTCCGGTCGCCGAAGCACTCGCCCGCGCGCTCGGGCTCGACGAGGGCGTCGCGTTCTGGTGGGACCTCGCGAAGGTCCCCGTGCTCGCGGCGATCGGCATCGCCCTCATCGCCCTCCTCTACTGGGCGGCGCCGAACGTGAAGCGACGGCACCTGCGGTGGTTCAGCGTCGGCGCCCTCGGCGCACTGTTCGCCTGGGTGGCCGTCACGGCGCTGTTCGCGCTCTACGTGTTCGGCGTCGGCACCTTCCAGCGCACGTACGGCGCACTCGGCGGAGTGATCGCCCTGCTGCTGTGGGTGTGGCTGTCGAACCTCGCGCTGCTCTTCGGCGGGGTGCTCGACACCGAGGTCGAGCGGGTGCGGCAGTTGCGGGCCGGCATCATCGCCGAGGAGCAGGTGCAGCTGCCGCTCCGCGACGACCGCGTGATCGCGAAGAACCGCGAGCAGCGCCAGCGCGATGTCCAGGCCTCGCGGCACCTCCGGCTCGACGAGTAGCCGCCGGGTTCCGCTCAGCCGACGAGGGCGACTCCGGCGAGCGCGATGCCGCCGACGACGACGGTCGACGCCCCGGCGAGCACGAACGGGCGCGCCCCGGCCCGGCGGAACATGCTGAACCGCACCCCGGTGCCGAGGGCGAACATCGCCGCGGCGAGCAGGATCGTCTGCGCGACGCCCGCCCCGGCGACGACGGCGGGCGGCACGAGGCCGAGCGAACGGATCGCGACCATCGCGATGAAGCCGAGCACGAAGAGCGGCACGAGCGGCGGCTGCTTCGACGCGCGGCGGGCGCCCGTGGCATCCGGTTCGCCCGAGAGCCCGCCCGAGCCCGACGCGGCCGCGCGGGCGAGCGCGCGACGCTGCTGCAGCCCGATGACCGCCATGACGGGCGCGAGCATGAGCACGCGCGCGAGCTTCACCACGACGGCGACGCCCAGCGCGGTGCCGCCGAGCGCCCCGCCGACGGCGACGACCTGCGCGACCTCGTGGATCGAACCGCCGGCCCACATGCCCGCCTGGCGCTCGTCGAGGCCGAGGAGTCCCGAGACGAACGGCACCAACGGGATCATGAGCGTGCCGAAGATCACCACGAGGGCGACGGCGGTGACGACCTCCTCCTCCTCTGCGTCGACGACCCCGTCGACGGCGGCGACCGCGGCCGCGCCGCAGATCGAGAATCCGCACGCGATGAGGAGGCGTTGGGTCGCGCCGATGCCGAGCCAGCGGCCGATGAGCAGGGTCGCACCGATGCCGCCGACCACGATCGCGACGACGACCGCGATCATGCCCGGGCCGAGCGCGAGGATGTCCCCGAGCACGAGTTGCAGGCCGAGCAGCACGATTCCGAGGCGCAGCAGCGGCTTCGCCGCGAACGCGAGCCCGGGTTCGAGGCGCGGCGAGAGGGGGGCGAAGTTGCGCACGAGCACGCCGAGCACGATCGCGGTGAGGAGTGCGCTCAGCGTGGGCACGACGAGGGTGGCCGCGAGCGCGAGCCCTGCGGCTGCGGCGGCGAGGGCGAGGCCGGGGGCGAGCAGGACGACCCGGGCGACGAGCCGCTCGGCGAGGGTGCGCTGCGCCCGGGGGGTGCGCGGCGCGCGTGGTGCGGGGTGGAACATGCCTCTACGTTCGCAGCGCGCGCTGCCCCGCAGTAGCCGTCGATCCGGCATCGAGGCATATCATGCAGATATGCCCACCCGTTGGCCCGAGCTCGCCGTGCTCGAACTGCTCGCCGCCGTCGGCGAGCACGGCAGCCTCGGCGCCGCCGCCCGCGCCGTCGGCATGGCCCAGCCCAACGCGAGCCGCTCGCTCGCGAACCTCGAACGCAATCTCGGGCTCTCCCTCGTCGAACGCCACCCCCGCGGCTCGCGGCTCACGGCTGACGGCATGGTCGTCGCCGAACTCGCGGGGCGGCTCGTCGAGGGCGCCGCCGAACTGCTCGCGACCGCGGGCGCGCTGCGCGAACGCCACTCGGCCCGGCTCGATCTCGCCGCGAGCCTCACCGTCGCCGAGTACCTGCTGCCCGCGTGGATCGCCGGGCTCCGGCACGCCCACCCCGAACTCGACGTGCGGGTGCGGGTCGAGAACTCGACCCAGGTGTTCGAACTCCTCGCCGCCCGCGAGATCGAGCTCGGCTTCGTCGAGTCGCCATCGGTGCCGCGGAGCCTCCGCAGTCGAACGGTCGCGCGCGACCGGCTCGTGGTCGTCGTCGCCCCCTCGCACCCGTGGACGCGCCGAACCCACGTCACCGCCGACGAGCTCGCGGCGACGCCGCTCGTCACCCGCGAGGCGGGCTCGGGCACGCGATCGACCCTCGCCGAGGCGCTCGCGGGGAGCGGAGCCGACAGCGCGGCCGGCACCGGCGCGACGGTCGGCGGCGCCCACGCGGCATCCGGCGTTCGCGAACTCGCCCCGCCGGCGATGGTGCTCTCGAGCAACGCCGCCGTGCTCATCTCGGCGGCCTCCGGCGCCGGGCCCGCGGTGCTCAGCGAGCTCGCGGTGCGCCCGTGGATCGCACGCGGCGACCTCGTCGAGGTGCCCGTCGAGGGGCTCGCGCTCGACCGGCGGCTGCGGGCGGTGTGGCGCTCGGGCGAGCCGCTGTCGGCACCGGCCGCGGCGCTGCTCGGGCAGCTGGGCGGCTGAGGCTCCCGGCCCGACCGCGAGCACGCTCGAGCCACCGCGCACCGCGTCACGAACGCGAAACATCCTCGAAGTACACTCGACAGTCGGCGCGCGCCACCCTGCTGCGCCCTCCCCCACCGACTTCCCCCGCCACAAGCGCCCGGAACCCGAGGAACACCAGCATGTCCGAACCCATCACCGTCTCCATCCGCAGAGAGGTCGACCCCGCGCACATCAACGAGGCGACCGCGTGGGTGCAGACCGGCGTGAACCTCGCGAACAAGTACCCGGGCTTCCTCGGCTCGGGCTGGGTGCGGGCGGGCGAGTCGTCGCAGGTGTGGCACATGCTCTACCGCTTCGCGAGCGAAGAGTCCCTCGAGGCCTGGGAGCGCTCGAGCGAGCGCACCTGGTGGCTGTCGATGGGCGAGGGATTCGTGCGCTCCGAGCGCAGCAAACGGCGCACCGGCATCGAGGGCTGGTTCGACGACCCGGCCACCGGGTCGATTCCTGCGGCGGATGCCACGGGCACGCCCCTCGACGAGGCATCCGCGCCGCCCGCGCCGCCGCGGTGGAAGCAGGCCGTCACCATCTGGCTCGGCTTCTTCCCCGTGAACCTCGCGTTCTCGTACCTCGTCTCACCGGTGCCCGGCTTCGGCGAGCTGCCGATCTGGCTGCGCGCACTCGTGACGACGCTCATCCTCACGCCGATCATGACGTACTGGGTGCTGCCGTGGGTCACCCGCCGACTGCACCGCTGGCTCACGACGCGCGCGTAGACGCCGTCGCGCGAAGGTCGGTCGAGCAGCGCGAAGCGCGTGTCGAGACCGCACGCGCCCGTGGTCGCGATACGCTCCGCTACTCGACCGACTCGGCCCAGGGCAACGGCCGCTCGGGCAGGCGCGCCGAGTCGTCGGGCAGGTGCGGCAGTTCGCTCCCGCCGGCCCTGATGCAGAGCCAGCGCAGCTGCTCGGTGCCGTCGGGCGCGCAGCGCCAGGTGCGCGCGACGTCCTGCCCGACCCGGACGACCGTGCCCGGGCCGACGTCGACGACCTCGTCGTCGAGACCCATCTGCCCGCGCCCCGAGATGAAGACGTAGAGCTCCTCGATGCGGGAGTGCGTGTGCCAGTAGCCGGCCTCCTCACCCGGTTCGAGCGCGTTCGCGGTGAGCCCGATGTACTGCATCGCGAGATCGTGGTCGACGACCCGCCGACCGTCGCGCGAGCTGTCGGGGCGGAACCCGCCGTGGTGTGCGCGCCACTCGTCGAGCGCGCCGATCTCGAGTACCTCGTATGCCGTCACGCCCGCCACGCTACCGCGCGGCGCCGGTTCGCGACTCGCTACAAAGTGTCGTCGAACGACGATTTCCCGACACTCTTCGCCGACTCGCGCGGGCGGGACAGGGCAGGCGGGTCAGCGCGCAGCGCCGATGCGACGGGAGAGTTCGGCGGCCGCGCTCCGCACGGCGGCGGCGATGTCGTCGGATCGCGACGCGGCATCCGAGTCCGCCCGGTAGGTGACCGCGATCGCCGCGGCGGGCCAGCCGACGTGGTCGAGCACGACGGCGCCGACGGAGGCGAGGCCCTCGGTGACCTCGCCGTCCTCGGCGGCCCAGCCCTGTTCGCGCACCCGCTGCAGCACCTGCTTGAGCCGGCCGTACCGCCACGCGGCCTCGTCGTCGTCGGACGGCGCACCGCGCCACGCGAACGCGGCCCGGTCGGGGTAGAGCGCCCGCAACTGCGCGGGCGGCAGCGCGGCGAGCATCGCCCGCCCGGTCGCGGTGAGGTGCGCGGGCAGGCGCACGCCGACGTCGCTCACGAGCGAGGGGCGGCGGGGGGCGCGCTCCTCGACGAGGTAGAGCACGTCGCGGCCGTGCAGCACGGCGAGGTGGCCGCTCTCGCCGAGGCGGTCGACGAGCCCGGCGACGAGGGGCCCGCCGAGGCGGGCGAGCGGCTGCTGCCTGCTGAACCCGCTCGAGAGCTCGAACGCGGCGATGCCGAGTCCGTAGCGGCGATCCTCGGGCAGGTGCACGACGAAGCCGCGCTCCTGCATGACGGCGAGCAGGTGGTAGACGGTGGAGCGCGGCAGTTCGAGCGCCTGCGCGATGGTCGTCGCGGGCACCGGGCCGCGCTGCGCGGCGAGGTGCGCGAGGATCGCGAGCGTCTGATCGGCGGCGGGCACCTTCGACCGCTCGCCACCCACCGGGCGATCGAGATGACGCAAGTGGTCGCTCTGCGGCGTGGATTGCGACATCTTGTGTCCTTTCGAGGGGCGTCGACGTGGTGAGGGGTGTGGGGCGGCTCCGGGGTTCCAGCTTAGGTGTCTGGGATTCCGGACGGACACCGGGCGCAGCCTCTTCACGCGCGTACAGCGAACGTGTGGAATCGAGAGCATGAGCAGCATCGCGCCTTCGACCTCCCCCGCCGTCACCGTCGGCATCGCCGGCCTCAGCATCGAGGACGTCGTCGCCGTGGCCCGCCACGGAGCATCCGTCGTGCTCGACCCCGCCGCCCTCGACGAGGTGGCCGCGAGCCGCGAGATCATCGACGCCCTCGCCGCCGACCCGAACCCGCACTACGGCATCTCGACCGGGTTCGGCGCGCTCGCGACGACCTTCATCGCCGAGGACCGCCGCGCGCAGCTCCAGGCGAGCCTCGTGCGCTCGCACGCCGCCGGCTCGGGCGCCGAGGTGGAGCGCGAGGTCGTCCGCGCGCTCATGCTGCTGCGCCTCTCGACGCTCATGACCGGCCGCACCGGCGTGCGCCGCGAGACCGCAGAGACCTACGCGGCGATCCTCAACGCCGGCATCACCCCCGTCGTGCGCGAGTACGGCTCGCTCGGCTGCTCGGGCGACCTCGCGCCCCTCGCGCACTGCGCGCTCGTCGCGATGGGCGAAGGCGAGGTGCGGGGCGCCGACGGCGCACTCGCGGATGCCTCGTCGGCGTTGTCTGCCGCCGGCATCGCGCCGCTCCACCTCGGCGAGAAGGAGGGCCTCGCCCTCATCAACGGCACCGACGGCATGCTCGGCATGCTCGCCCTCGCCATCACCGACCTCCGCATGCTGCTCACCACCGCCGACATCTCGGCCGCGATGAGCGTCGAGGGCCTCATGGGCACCGACGCGGTCTTCGCCGCCGACCTGCAGGCCCTCCGTCCGCAGCGCGGTCAGGCGATCTCCGCGTCGAACTTCCGCAAGCTCCTCGGCGACTCCCCCATCATCCACTCGCACAAGGGCCCCGAGGACGGCCGCGTGCAGGACGCGTACTCGCTGCGCTGCGCCCCGATCGTGCACGGCGCCGCACGCGACACCCTCGCGCACGCGATCTCGGTCGCCGAGGCCGAGCTCGCGAGCGCCGTCGACAACCCGGTGCTCACGAAGGACGGCAGGGTCGAGTCGAACGGCAACTTCCACGGCGCACCCGTCGCGTACGTGCTCGACTTCCTCGCCATCGCGGCGGCCGACGTCGCCTCGATGAGCGAGCGCCGCACCGACCGGTTCCTCGATCGCGCGCGCAACCAGGGCCTCCCCCCGTTCCTCGCGCACGAGGTCGGCGTCGACTCGGGCCTCATGATCGCCCAGTACACGGCCGCCGGCATCGTCTCCGAGATGAAGCGCCTCGCGGTGCCCGCCTCGGTCGACTCCATCCCGTCGTCCGCGATGCAGGAGGACCACGTCTCGATGGGCTGGGCCGCCGCACGCAAGCTCCGCCGGGCCGTCGACGGCCTCGCGCGCGTGCTCGCGATCGAGGTGCTGACCGCCGCACGCGGACTGGCGCTGCGCGCCCCCCTCGAGCCGGGCGCCCCGACCGGCGCCGTCGTCGCCCTCGCCGAGTCGCTCGGCGCCGGCCCCGGCCCCGACCGCTTCCTCTCCCCTGAGATCGAGGCGGTCACCGCCGCAGTGCTCGCGGGCGAGGTCGTCGCGCGCGCCGCAGCGCCCGTCGGCGAGCTCGCGTGAGCTGATTCGATACCCCGGGCGCAACGGCGCCGGGGTGGCGCGGAGGGCGGACTCGCGATGGCGGGCCGCCCTCCGTCGTTTCCGCCTTCCGACCGGCCCGAACCCCCGCACGACGATGCGACGGGGGCGTTCGCTCGCCACTTCGGGGACCCCAGCCGTTCACGAACCGGCCTCCTGCTCATCCCCCGAAGAGGGCACGATCGCACCCGGCCGAACTGTTGTGTGCCGCAGAGGCGGATGCAAGACTGAGGTACGTCGGCCAAAAGCCCGGCAACCCGAACGGAATCCAATGCCGCACCGCTTCAGCTTCGCCCCGCACGACCCCTTCCGAGCGCGACGCGCCCGGCCGAGTGGAACTGCGGTCGTGACCGCCGCCGTGGCCGTGCTCATCGGCATGAGCGTCGTACCCCCCGCGGTGGCCGAAGAGGTCGATTCGAGCGAGACGACGACCACCGACGCGACGACGACCGACAGCGGAACGGGCGAGAGCAGCGGCACCGGCGAGAGCAGCACGGGCGACAGCGGTTCGAGCGACGCGGGCGACGAGCCGACGACCGAGCCGACTCCGACGCCCGAGCCCACCCCGACGCCGACCCCGGAGCCCACTCCCGAGCCGACTCCGACTCCGACGCCAGAGCCCACGCCGACTCCCACGCCCGAGCCGACGCCCGAGCCGACGCCCACCCCCGAGCCCACGCCGGGCACGCCGATCCCGCCCGTGACGACGCCGACCACCCCGACCGCGCCCCGTGCGCCGGTCGTACTCATCGGTGACGGGCCGTTCGCCCGCATCTCGACCTCGACCGACTCGAACGTCGGCCCCCTGCTGCAGGCTCGGGCGCGGCTCGACCGCGCAGTCGCCGAGCTGCGCGACGCCGAGGCGGCGCTCGAGGGCGTGAAGTCGAAGCGCGAGGTCGCCCGCGGCATCGCCGAGCGCATGCAGACCCTCGCCGAGGAGGCCCGGCACGACGCCGATGTGGCGGCGGCCGGCTACCTCGCGGCGTCGAAGGGCGGCAACGCCTCCCTCAACTCGATGGACGCCGCATTCGGCTCGGGTCGCGACCTGCTCGCCGGGCTCGGCGGTGTGGCCCGCATCTCCGACATCGCGGGCGATGCCGATCGACTCCTCGAGGTCACCGCGAAGCGCGACGCCGAGGCCGACGCCGCCGAGGCCCGGGCCGACGAGGCGTGGGCCGCGGTCGACGCGATCGACGTCGAGTCCGCGGAAGACGAGGTCGCCGAGGCCGAGCGCGCCGTGACCGAAGCCCGTGCCGAGCTCTCGGGGCTCAAGACCAAGGTCGCGTCGACGAGCGTCGCCTTCCTCGAGACCCTCCCCGAAGACTCGGGTCAGCTGAGCGACCAGGGTTGGTCCGAGCCCGTCGAGGGTCGGCTCACCGACGGCTTCGGCCCGCGGCCGAACAAGCCGCTGCCGGGCGTCAACGACTTCCACCGCGGCACCGACCTCGCGGCGGGCTGCCGAGCACCCGTGTTCGCGGCGACCGGCGGCACCGTCGTCGAGGCCGGCGCGAACGGCTCGTACGGCAACTGGGTGCTGATCGACCACGGTGCGGGCGTCACGACCGGGTACGCGCACCTCATCGACGGCGGCATCCTGGTCGCCCCGGGCCAGCAGGTCGCGGCCGGCGAACTCATCGGCGCGGTCGGCTCGACCGGCGCGTCGACCGGGTGCCACCTGCACTACGAGGTGCGGCTCGGCGGCTCGGCGATCGACGCCATCCCGTTCATGGCCGCCCGCGGCATCGAACTCGGCTGAGGTGCGGGGCCTTCGGGCCACGCAGTGATTCACCCAGGTGAATTTCGCAACACAGCCCCGCGTCAGCGGCTCTCAGGCCTCCTCGATCCAATACGTTCGGATCATGACATCCCCGCAGCCGGCACCGGCTCTCCGCGTCCGTCCCCGAGTCTGGATCGGCCTTGCGGTCTTCCTCGGCTACGTCATCGTCGTCTTCATCGTCGGCAAGCTCTCGGGCGTTCCGTACACCGAGATGGGCCGCGACGGCGGCACGCTCTTCCTCGGCGCGGGGCTCATGCTCATCGTGGGCGCGATCCTGCTCGCGATCACCGCGAGCCTGCTCGGCTGGTGGCGCCCGGCCCTGTTCGACCGCAAGCACGGCGCCCGCTGGCCGATCTTCGTGCCCGCGATCATGGCGGTCGCGCTCGTGATCAACCTCGCCAGCACCGACTGGGGCTCGTACGACCTCGGCTTCTTCGCGGCGTCGATCGTGCTCATGCTCGTCGGCTTCACGGAGGAGATGGCGACCCGCGGCCTGCTGCTCGTGGGCCTGCGCAGCCGTCTCCACGAGGGCTGGGTGTGGTTCATCAGCTCGGCCGCGTTCGCCCTCATGCACCTCACGAACGCTCTCTCCGGGCAGGACATCGGCCTCACGATGACACAGGTCGGCATGGCGTTCCTCGGCGGCACGATCTTCTACATCCTGCGCCGCTCGACCGGCACCCTCATCTGGGCCATGGTGCTGCACGGGCTGTGGGACTTCTCGACCTTCGCCGTCGGCCACGGCACCCCGGGCCCGCTCGCCGCGCTCGCCTCCCCCGTCTTCATGCTCGCCGGCGCGCTCGGCCTCATCGTCGTCGCCTTCGTCATCCGCGGCGCCGACGAGCGCACCGACGCACCGCGCCCGGTTGCGAACGTCGCGAGCCTCGCATGACCGCCGCCGAGACCGCCGGGTCGCCGTGGCGACGGTTCTGGGAGCACGGAGGATGGTGGCGCTCGCTGCTGGTCGTCGTCGCGTACTACGCGGTGTACCAGGGCGTCCCGCTGCTGTTCGCGCCGCTGTTCCCGGCCGGCGAGACCGACGAGGCCGCGATCGTCTGGATCTTCACGGCGATCCCGGTCGCGTTCGGCGGCCTCGTCCTCGTCGTGCTCGCCTGGTCGCTGGGCTGGCTGCGTGAACTCTTCGGCCCGCAGCCGATCCGCGGGCGCGGGTGGATGTGGATCGCGGTCGTCGCGGTGCTGCTCTTCAACGTGCTGCGCTTCGCGACGATCGACTACGACGCGGCCGGTGCGAGCCTCGTGGTCGCTTGGCTGGTGGCGGGCCTCTTCATCGGATTCGCCGAGGAGACGCTGACCCGCGGCTTCGTGGTGAACCTGATGCGCAAGGGCGGGTACCGCGAGATCACGGTCGCCCTGGTCTCCGCGGCGCTCTTCGCGCTGCTGCACTCGGGCAACCTGCTCACGGGTCAGGCACTCGTCCCGACCCTGCTGCAGCTCGTGTACACCTTCGCCTTCGGCCTGTGCATGTACCTCGCGCTGCGCGTCACCGGCCACCTGATCTGGCCGATCCTGCTGCACGCGACGACCGACCCGTCGATCTTCCTGCAGTCGGCCTACCCGGCCGACGGCGCGCTCACCGCGTTCGCGGCGCTGGGCAACCCCGTGGTCATCGTCACCGGCCTCGTGCTGCTGATCTTCATCCGCGGCAAGGTCGGCGAGAACGCGGCAGGCACGGGGCTCGTCGAGCCGGGCACCGCGGTCCCCGGGCGATAGGCACCGGGGATGCCGCCGCTGCGGTCGCGGCATCCTGAACACCCGAACAGCCCCCGAGCCGACCAGGCCCGGGGGCTGTTCTCGCTTTCCACGCCGGGCCGCAGCGACGCCCGCCCCGGCCCGATTCTGGGATCCCAGACGGCCACCGCGTGGCATCCATTGCCGCATCGCATCGCGTGAGCGAGCATCGAACCATGACCGATGCACCCACCGCCGCCCCCGCAGGCCCCCGCACCGTTCGCGCCGCCCGCGGCACCGAACTCACCGCGAAGAGCTGGCAGACCGAGGCGCCGCTGCGCATGCTCATGAACAACCTCGACCCCGAGGTCGCCGAGCACCCCGAAGACCTCGTCGTGTACGGCGGCACCGGCAAGGCCGCCCGCAACTGGGAGGCGTTCGACGCCATCACGAAGACCCTCGAACGCCTCGAGCCCGACGAGACCCTCCTCGTGCAGTCGGGCAAGCCGGTGGGCGTCTTCCGCACGAACGTGTGGGCACCGCGCGTGCTCATCGCGAACTCGAACCTCGTGGGCGACTGGGCGACGTGGCCCGAGTTCCGCAAGCTCGAGGCCGAGGGCCTCATGATGTATGGCCAGATGACGGCCGGCTCGTGGATCTACATCGGCTCGCAGGGCATCCTGCAGGGGACGTACGAGACCTTCGCCGCGGTGGGCCGCAAGCTCATCGCCGAGGGTCGCGGCAGCGCGCTCGGCGCGGGCGCGGACTCCGCGAGCGAGAGCGAGGGCCCGCTCGCCGGCACCCTCACGCTCACGGGCGGCTGCGGCGGCATGGGCGGCGCACAGCCCCTCGCCGTCACCCTCAACGACGGCGCCTGCCTCATCGTCGACGTCGACGAGACCCGCCTCCGCCGCCGCGTCGGCAAGCGCTACCTCGTCGAGGTCGAGACCGACCTCGACACCGCGATCGCCAAGGTCCTCAAGGCCAAGGAGGAGCGGCGCGGCTGGTCGGTCGGCGTCGTCGGCAACGCGGCCGAGGTCTTCCCCGAGATCCTGCGCCGCCACCGCGCCGGCGAGCTGACCGTCGACGTCGTCACCGACCAGACGAGCGCGCACGACCCGCTGGCCTACCTGCCCGAGGGCGTCTCGGTCGCCGAGTGGAAGCAGGCCGCGGCCGCCGACCCCGAGGGCTTCACGAAGCAGGCCCAGCTGTCGATGGCGCACCACGTGCAGGCCATGGTCGAGTTCCAGGACGAGGGCGCCGAGGTCTTCGACTACGGCAACTCGATCCGCGACGAGGCCCGCAAGGGCGGCTACGACCGGGCGTTCGAGTTCCCGGGCTTCGTGCCCGCGTACATCCGCCCGCTCTTCTGCGAGGGCCTCGGGCCGTTCCGCTGGGTCGCGCTCTCGGGCGACCCCGAGGACATCCGCGTCACCGACGAGGCCATCAAGGAGCTCTTCCCCGAGAAGAAGCACCTGCACAAGTGGCTCGACGCCGCCGCCGAGCGCGTCGAGTTCGAGGGCCTGCCCGCCCGCATCTGCTGGCTCGGCTACGGCGAGCGGCACAAGGCCGGCCTCCGGTTCAACGAGCTGGTCGCCGAGGGCAAGCTGAAGGCGCCGATCGTGATCGGCCGCGACCACCTCGACTCGGGCTCGGTCGCGAGCCCGTACCGCGAGACCGAGGCCATGAAGGACGGCTCCGACGCGATCGCCGACTGGCCCCTGCTCAACGCGCTCACGGCGGCGTCGTCGGGTGCGACGTGGGTGTCGATCCACCACGGCGGCGGCGTCGGCATCGGCCGTTCCATCCACGCGGGCCAGGTCTCGGTCGCCGACGGCACCGAGCTCGCCGCGGCGAAGCTCACGGCGCTGCTCACGAACGACCCCGGCATGGGCGTCATCCGTCACGTCGACGCCGGCTACGAGCGGGCGATCGAAGTGGCGCGCGAGCGCGGCGTCGACGTGCCGATGCTCGACGAGGCGTGACCGTGAACACCCTCATCACGAACATCGGCGAACTCGTCACCAACGACGAGCAGCCCGGCCGCGAGGGCGGCCTGCTCGGCATCGTGCGCGACGCCGCCGTGCTCGTCGAACACGGCGTCGTCACGTGGGTCGGCCCGTCGGCCGACGCCGCCGCGCAGGTGCCCGCGAGCGGCGCCGAGATCGTCGATGTCGGCGGTCGCGCGGTGATCCCCGGGTTCGTCGACTCGCACACGCACCTCGTGTTCGGCGGCGACCGCGCCGAGGAGTTCGCCGCTCGCATGGCCGGGCGCCGCTACGAGGCGGGCGGGATCCGCTCGACCGTCGCCGCGACGCGCGCCGCCACCGACGACGAGCTGCGCGCCCGGCTCGCGGGCTTCGTCGCCGAGCTGCACGCGCAGGGCACCACGACGTTCGAGATCAAGTCGGGCTACGGCCTCAGCGTCGCCGACGAGGAGCGCCTCGTCCGCCTCGCCCGCGAGGTCACCCCCGAGGTCACCTTCCTCGGCGCGCACGTCGTGCCGTTCGAGTTCCGCGAGGACCCCCGCTTCGACGGCGACCCCGTCGCGGCGGGCGACGCCTACGTCGAGGTCGTCGTCGGCGAGATGCTCGACGCCTGCGCCCCGCACTCGCGCTGGGTCGACGCGTTCTGCGAGCGCGGAGCGTTCACGCCGGCGCAGTCGCGCCGCGTGCTCGAGGCCGGCCGCGCTGCGGGCCTCGGCGTGCGCGTGCACGGCAACCAGCTCGGCGAGGGCGAGGGCGTGCGCCTCGCGGTCGAGCTCGGTGCGGCCTCGGTCGACCACTGCACCTTCCTGAGCGACGCGGATGTCACGGCGCTGGCGTCGTCCGACACGGTCGCCACCCTGCTGCCGGGCGTCGAGTTCTCGACCCGCCAGCCCTACCCCGACGCGCGGCGCCTCATCGACGCCGGCGTCACCGTGGCGCTCGCGAGCGACTGCAACCCGGGTTCGAGCTTCACGAGCTCGATGCCGTTCTGCATCGCCGTCGCGGTGCGCGACATGGGCATGACCCCCGCCGAAGCCGTGTGGGCGTCGACCGCGGGCGGCGCGCTCGCGCTGCGGCGCGACGACGTCGGGGCGCTCCGTCCCGGGCTCCGCGGCGATCTCGCCGTGCTCGACGCCCCGAGTCACGTGCACCTGGCCTACCGGCCGGGCGTGCCGCTCATCGCCTCGACGTGGGCGGGCGGCGCGCGCGTCGCCTGAACGCCCGGCCCGCGGCATCCGATCGATGACCGAGTCGCCCGCTTCCGCTCGGAAGCGGGCGATTCGTCGTTCGGCGGAGTCGCGACGGTCAGTGCTTGGGCGTGTCGAGGTGCACGAGCTCGCCGGAGCCCTCGATGAGCTCGCACCAGGCGTCGACGTCGACCCGGCACTCGACGACGGCGCACGTCGGCAGTTCGACCCACTCGCCGGTGAGTTCGCCGACGGCGTCGCTCATGCCGGGGTTGTGCCCGACGAGCATGGCGATGCCGACGGCGTCGTCGAGGGTCGAGGCGAGGTGCAGGATGCTCCGCTCGGACGCCGCGTAGAGCTTCGCCTCCTCCACCACGTGGTCGTCGCCGATGCCGAGTGTGCGCGCCAGCAGGCGGGCGGTGCTCTTCGCGCGCACCGCGGTGCTCGTGACGATGCGGTCGGGGCGCACGCCCCGTTCGGCGAGTCGGTGCCCCATGGCGGGAGCGTCGCGCAGGCCCCGGTCGTTGAGGGGGCGGTCGTGGTCGTCGAGCATCGGATCGCCCCAGTCCGACTTCGCGTGCCGCACGAGGTAGAGCGTCTTCATCTCTTCAGGGTGGCACTCCGTCGCGCGCCCCACCAGTCCCCCGCGTCCCGCCCGGCGGGCGAGGCGTCGCAGGTGCGGGCCCGCTCAGCGGGCGGCGACCCCCGCGAGGAACTCGAGCACGCAGAGCGCGGCGAGGCGCACGGTGCGGCCGTCGGGCGCGTCGGCGCTCGCGTCGACCTCGGCGAGGTCGGCGCTCACGACCCGGATGTCACGGCCCGCGGCCCGCACGAGCGCGCGCAGCTCCCACGCGGCGAGGCCGCCGGGCATCGAGGCGGGGCAGCCGGGCACGACGGCGCGGTCGCACGCGTCGACGTCGATGTCGAGGTGCACGGGCCCGCCGGCGGCGCCCGCGATCTCGAGCGCCTCGGCCATGACGTCGGCGGGGCGGCGGCCGTGCAGCTCGTCGCGGTGGATCACCGTGATGCCGAGCTCGGCGGCGCGGCGGGCGTACTCGGCGGAGTTCGCGAAGTCGGCGATGCCGATCTGCACGATTCGGCGCGGGTCGAGCCCGGCCTCGACGAGGCGGCGCACGGGCGATCCGTTCGAGACGCCGTCGCGCAGGTCGTAGTGGGCGTCGATCGTGACGAGTCCGGCGGTGTCGAGCCGGTCGCCGTAGGCGCCGAGCGCGGTCGCGACGGTGAGCGAGTTGTCGCCGCCGAGCGCCATGACGGTCTCGGCGCGCCCCAGCAGCTCGGCGACGCGGGCGCGCGTGCGCGCCTCACCCTCGGGTCCGTCGGGCTCGACGATGTCGCCGGCGTCGACGACGCTCAGCGCGCCGAGGTCGACGGCGTCGCGGCCAGGCCGGTCGTCGCCCGCGCGCTCGGGCATGAGCGCTGGGCTGTAGCGACGCAGCGCCGCGCGGATCGCCGCGGGCGTCGTGTGCGCGTTCGTGGGCGAGAGCGAGGTGCGCCAGGCGGGCACGCCGAGCAGCGCGAGCGCGGCGGATGCCTCGGGGCCGAGCGTCTCGGGCGCGGGCCAGCCGCCTGCGCGGGGCCAGAGGGGATCATGCGAGAGTGCGACGTCGGCCATGCCCCCACGCTAGCGAGCGGGGCGGCGTGCCGCCGAGGCATCCCGGGCGACGCCTGTCTGCGATACCGGACTTCCCCTTTGGTTGAGGTGCGCACGACGAAGGAGCACGCGTCTCGAAACCCGGTGACCCGGTCTCGAGAGCGGCTCACCGGGTTTCGAGACGCGTCGCCGCTTCGCGTCGGCGCTCCTCAACCGGCGAGGTCGCTCCTCAACCGGCGGAGGCGGTCACGGCGCGGAGCGCAGCGAGCAGCTCGCGCTCGCGCTCGGGGCTGAGACCGGCGCCGCGCGGGCGGTCGAGGCCCTGCGCGCGCTCCCAGGCGAGGAGATCGACGAGCGTGTCGGCGAGTGGGCGCGGCGTGAACCCCTCGGCGCGCGCGGCGGCATTCGAGCGGTCCTGGAAGGCGCGCCAGCTCGGGTCGACGATCCAGAGGGGCAGCGAGTCGGGGCCCGACCACTCGGCGACGCCGTGCTCGACGAGCCATGCGGGGTCCGCGACGACGAGCTCGCCGTCGTGGCCCGCGACCTCGCGCGAGGCATCGAGGAACGCCTCGAACGTCGAGCGGTCGCCGACCGCGTTGAAGGCGCCGGCGAGCCCGCGTTCGACGGCGTCGAGGGTCCAGTCGACGAGGTCGCGCACGTCGACGAGCTGCGCGGCGGCGTCGGCGATGCCGGGAACGAGCATCGGCTCATCGTCGCGCGCCGCGCGGGCGGCCCAGTACCCGCTGCGCCCGGATGCGTCGCCGGGGCCCCCGATGAGCCCGGGGCGTACGACGAGGAGACGGTCGCCGACCGCCTCGCGATAGGCCTGCTCGATCGCCGACTTCGCCTCGCCGTAGGTCTCGGGGGTCGATTCGTCGGCCTCGAGGTGCGGCATGAGCTCGGCCGACTCGTCGGCTCCGGGCTCGTCGTGGCGCGCGTAGACGTTGCCCGAGGAGATGAAGGTCCAATGGCGGGCGAGCGGGGCGAGGGCCTCGGCGGCGCGCCGGGCGAAGCCGGGCTGGCGCGTCACGTCGATCACCGCATCCCAGTCCCGGTCGAGCACCGCGTCGTAGGCGTCCGGCTGCGAGCGGTCGCCGACCACGAGCCGCGAACCGGGCGCCACCTCGCCCGCCTCGCCTCTGGCGAGGCAGGTGACGTCGTGCCCGCGCCGCAGCGCCTCCCGGGCGAGTTCGCGTCCGAGCCATTGCGTGCCGCCGAGAATCAGGATGTCCATCCCGCCATCCCAGCAGATGCCGTCGGTGCACGGGAGAGGTGTTCGCCGAGCGCGGATCGCTCGCGTCGGGCAGCGGTTCGGAATACCGTCGAGGACATCGGAGTTCTCCCTTGCGAATACCCCACTGGGGTATTAACCTGAGGCCAGAGACGCAGGAGGGCGGCGCAATGAGCACCGGCAGGAACGAGACGCACACGGGGCACGACCACGCAGGCCACGCCGGGCACGACCACGCCGGGCACGACCACACCGGGCACGGCACGCAGCCCGAGCACGGGCCGCAGGCCCACGCCCACGCCGCCGCGACGCCGGCCGCGCACGCCCACCACGAGGCATCCGCCCACGAGGCCGCCGGACACGACCCGCACGCCGGACACGACCCGCACGCCGGACACGACATGAGCGGCCACGCAGGGCACGACCCCCACGCCGGACACGACATGAGCGGCCACGGCGGTCACGGCGACCACGTCGGCCAGTTCCGGCGCCTGTTCTGGATCATGCTCGTCATCGCGATCCCGACGATCGCGTTCAGCCCGATGTTCGCGTCGATCCTCGGCTACACGCTGCCCGACAACCCGATCATCCCGTGGATCTCGCCGGTGCTCGGAACCGTCATGTACTTCTGGGGCGGCAAGCCCTTCCTCACGGGCGCATGGTCGGAGCTCAAGGCCCGCAAGCCCGGCATGATGCTGCTCATCGGCCTGGCGATCACGGTCGCGTACTTCGCGAGCCTCGGCGCGAGCCTCATGCTGCTCAGCCACCACCTCGACTTCTGGTGGGAGCTCGCGCTGCTCATCGTGATCATGCTCCTCGGCCACTGGATCGAGATGCGGTCGATCATGCAGGCCTCGAGTGCGCTCGACGCACTCGCCGCACTCCTGCCCGACGAGGCCGAGCGCGTGACCGACGGCCCCGACGGCGCCCCGGTCACCGAGACCGTCTCCCCCTCCGAGCTCGCGGTCGGCGACCTGGTGGTCGTCCGCCCGGGCGGGCGCGTGCCGGCCGACGGCGAGGTCGTCGAGGGCACCGCCGCCATGGACGAGTCGATGATCACGGGCGAATCGGTCGCCGTCACCCGCGGCCCAGGCGACCACGTCGTCGCGGGCACCGTCGCGACCGACACGGCGATCCGCGTGCGCGTCGGCGCGGTGGGCGACGACACGGCCCTCGCGGGCATCCAGCGGCTCGTCGCGCAGGCGCAGGCCTCGAGCTCGCGCGCGCAGCGCCTCGCCGACCGTGCGGCGGGCTGGCTCTTCTGGTTCGCCCTCGCCGCGGCCGTCGTCACGGCGATCGCGTGGACCCTGCTCGGCAACCCCGACGACGCGGTCGTCCGCACCATCACGGTGCTCGTGATCGCCTGCCCCCACGCGCTCGGCCTCGCGATCCCGCTCGTCGTGTCGATCGCGACCGAGCGGGCCGCGAAGGGCGGCGTGCTCGTGACCGACCGCCTCGCCCTCGAGACGATGCGCACGGTCGAGGCCGTGCTGTTCGACAAGACGGGCACCCTCACGAAGGGCGAACCCGCGGTGGTGCAGATCACGGCCGCACCGGCGTTCGAACTCGCCGGCGTGATCCAGATCGCCGCGGCCGTCGAGCGCGACTCCGAGCACCCGCTCGCCCGAGCGATCGTCGCCGAGGCCGCAGCCCGCGGCCTCGAGCTCCCCGCCGTCGAGGGCTTCCAGGCGGTGCCGGGCCTCGGCGTCACGGCCGTCGTCGCCGGCGTCCCGGTGCATGTCGGCGGGCCCGCGCTGCTGGAGGGCCGCGGTGCCGAGCCGCTGCCCGGCACGCAAGCCTGGTCCGAGTCGGGTGCGACGGTGCTGCACGTCATCGTCGGCCACGAGGTCGCGGGCGCGATCGCACTGGCCGACGAGATCCGCCCCGAGTCGCGCGAAGCGGTCGACGCGCTGCACGCGCTCGGCGTGCAGGTCGTGATGATCACCGGCGACGCCGAACCCGTCGCGCGCACGGTCGCCGCCGAACTCGGCATCGACCGGGTCTACGCGGGCGTGCGCCCCGAAGACAAGGCGGCGAAGGTGCAGGAGCTGCAGCGCGAGGGCCTCCGCGTCGCGATGGTCGGCGACGGCGTGAACGACGCACCCGCGCTCGCCCAGGCCGACGTCGGCATCGCGATCGGCGCAGGCACCGATGTGGCGATCGCGTCGGCGGGGGTGATCCTCGCGTCGAGCGACCCGCGCTCGGTGCTGTCGGTCATCGAGCTCTCGCGGGCGAGCTACCGCAAGATGAGCCAGAACCTCTGGTGGGCGGCCGGGTACAACCTCGTCTCGGTGCCGCTCGCGGCGGGCATCCTCGCACCCATCGGCTTCGTGCTGCCGATGTCGGTCGGGGCGATCCTGATGAGCCTGTCGACGGTGATCGTCGCCGCGAACGCGCAACTGCTGCGTCGCCTCGACCTGCGCCCCGAGGCATCCGCCCGCGCGGTGCTCGGCCGGACGGCCGGCCAGGACGCAGGCCCGGTGCGCGAGCGGGTGGGCTGAGCCGCACCGACCATCCACGAAACGGGGGCGCTCCATCGCGGGGCGCCCCCGCCGACGTGCGACCTCGGGATGAAACGGTCGAATCGGCCGTACGCCGCAGGAGGGATCTTCGGCGATGCCTGCGAACGATGCGCAGGCTCAAACCGCTGATCAGCGGCAGTTTCGTCAGGATCCGTTCTCAGGTTCGACAGCTCGGTCAGCCGTAATCTCACTCACTCGCCCTCCAACGGCGAACGAGAGAACGGAATCAGATGACCACCAAGACCAACCTCACCACGACCCTGCTCGGCTCGGCCGTGCTCGTCACCGCCGTCGTCGGGCTCACCGGGTGCAGCGCGATCGACGAGGTCGACCGCTCACTCGACGAGCGCGGCGCCGGACACACCGTCGAGGTGCGCTACGAGACGGGCAGCGAAGGGCTCGCCGACGAGCGGGTGCAGCTTCCGGGCTGGGTGCCGGCCGGGGCATCCGAGATCACCGAGAAGGTGCGCACCACCGGCAGCGAGCGCCTCCTCCGGCTGAAGGCCGACGCATCGATGCTCGCCGAGCAGTGCGAGGCGTGGCCCGTCGGCACAGCTCCGCAGCGCCCGGCCGAGCAGAACACCTTCGGCGAGGAGATCACGTACCTCGACGCACCCACGATGCGCGCGTCGTGGTGGTCCGACGGCATCGAGCTCGCCTCGTCGCTGGTCTGCGGCGAGACCTGGTGGGTCGCCGAATCCGACGGCTGGGTCTACGCCTTCTCGCCCGAACGGCAGATGACCGAGATCGAGGAGGCGTCGACGCTCGGATGAGGCGCGAGGTTCAGGAACACCCGGCGCTCACACGAACTCGAGCAGCCGCTCGATCATGATGATGCGACGGGCCGCCTCGATGAGCGCGAGGTGCGAGAACGCCTGCGGGAAGTTGCCGAGGTGCTGCCCCGTCTCGGTGTCGAGCTCCTCGGCGAGGAGCCCCAGCGGCGAGACGATCCGCAGCAGCTTCTCCATGAGCGCCTTCGCGCGCGCGCCCTCGCCGATGATCGTCAGCGCCGAGACGAGCCAGAACGAGCAGATGAGGAAGGTGCCCTCGCGGCCCGTCAGCCCGTCGTCGGTCTCCTCCGTGCGATATCGGAGCACGAACCCGTCCGCCGTGAGCTCGTCGGCGATCGCGAGCACGGTCGCCCGCAACCGCTCGTCGTCGGGCGCCAGGAACCCGTAGATCGCCGCGAGGAGTGCCGAGGCATCCAGCGCGTCGGTTCCGTAGTGCTGGCGCAGCACGCCGCGCTCGCTCACCCCCTCGGCGAGGATGTCGGCGGCGATCTCATCGGCGACGGCGCGCCAGCGCGCCACGTCCTCGTCGGCGCCGACGAGCTGAGCGAGCTTCGACGCGCGGTCGAGCGCGACCCAGCACATGATCTTCGACGACACGTAGTGGCTCGGCTCGCCCCGGGCCTCCCAGATGCCCTGGTCTGGCTCGCGCCAGGCGGTCGTCGCGCACTCGGCCTGCGCCCGGATGACCGGCCAGAGCGTGCGGGGCACCCGTTGGCTCCGGCGGGCGTGCATGAGGATCGCGTCGAGCACCGCCCCGTACAGGTCGTTCTGGCGCTGGGCGAAGGCGCCGTTCCCGATGCGCACGGGACGGGCGCCGCGGTGGCCGGTGAGATGGTCGAGCGTCGTCTCGGTGAGGTCGCGGCGCCCGTCGATGCCGTACATGATCTGCAGCGAGCCGTCGTCGTTCGGCTCGAGCCCCGAGAGGAACTCGACGAACTCGTCGGCCTCCCAGTCGAGGTCGAGGTAGTGCAGCGCCTGCACGGTGAACGACGAGTCGCGGATCCAGTTGTAGCGGTAGTCCCAGTTGCGCTCGCCGCCCGGCGTCTCGGGCAGCGAGGTCGTGAGGGCGGCGACGGTCGCGCCGGTGGGCATGTAGGTGAGGCCCTTGATCGTGAGCGCCGAACGCTCGAGGGCCTCGCGCCACGGGTGATCGGGGATCGTCGCGTCGGCGAGCCAGTCGCGCCAGTAGGCGACCGTCGTCTCGAGCTGGGCCGCCGCCTCATCGACCGTCGCCGGCCCGGCGAGGTCGTCGGCCCACGAGAGCGAGCAGAACGCGCGCTCGCCGGCGCGCAGCGTGTGCCGCCCGCGCACATGGCCGCCCTGCACCCCGAGCGCGAGATCCGACCGCAAGCGCAATGTCGTTCCGGCGCCGCTCGCCGTGGCGGTGTGCACGTCGGTCGACACCCAGTCGGCCTCGGTCCGGCCGTAGTCGAACACCGGCTCGCAGATGAGCTCGAGCTCGACGTGCCCGTCGAAGCAGGTCACGGTGCGCACCAGGCAGTGTCCGGCGTCGTCGTCGGCGGGCGCGCGCGTGTGCGGGGTGGTCGTGTCGGGCTCGGATCGCGGCAGGATCGTGAGGGCGTCGCGCACCTCCGCCCAGCCGGTCGGGGTCTTCCACGTCGTGACGAGCACGTTGGTGCCGGGTTCGTAGCTCCTGGCCGACGGGGCGTTCACGTCGAACGGCCCGAAGCGGAAGTACCCGGCCTGCCGGTCGAGGATCGTCGCGAACACGCTCGGCGCGTCGAATCGCGGCGGGCAGAGCCACGCGACCGCCCCGTCGGGCGCGACGAGCGCCCCGGTGTGGCAGTCGGAGAGGAACGCGAAGGAGGCGATCGGCGGGAACGGCGACCTGGCGACGGCGCCCTGCATCTGCGGCGCCCGGCCCGACCGGCCCGCCAGGCCCGACCGGCCGGCCCGCTCGGCCCGCTCGGCCCGGCCCGCGCCATCCGCGCTCACGAGACCTCCGGCGAGAGCTCGCGAGCCCGGCGGAGCAGGGCGCGCAGTGCGTCGAGCTCGAGGTCGTCGGGCTCGGCGAAGGCGATCGCCGCCGCGCCGACCTTCACCCGGCCGAGCTCCGCGGCGCGGCGCCGGACGAGGTACTCGCCGTCTTCGGCCGCGTTCACGTAGAGGCTCAGGTGGTTCTGCTGCGCGGCGAGGCCCACCAGGAACCATTCGACCGCGGCCCCGCGCGGCCGGGGCTGGGTGATGGCGCCGTAGCCGACGATGCGCTGATCGGTGCCGCCCCACATGACGCCCGTCCAGAGCACGCGCTCCAGCCCCGAGAGCTCCTCGGCGATGATGCCGTCGAGCGTGCGGAGGTGATCGCCGCGCGGCCCCGGGATATCGGCGAGGAAGCGGTCGACATCGGTCTCGGTGCGTTCCATGGGCCCTCCGAACACGGTCGGTCTCGGTGGGGGCCGGGCGAACGGGCGCCGTCGCGCCGTCTCCCCACCTCGACCGTAGCCCTTCGATCACCGTTCGAGCAGTGCCCGTCCCCGATCGATCACGCACCCGCCCGAGCGCGACGACGGCTCAGACCGCGACGACCTCGTACCCGGCCTCCTCGACGGCGGCCGCGACGGCCGCATCGGCGAGCGGGGCGCTGCTGCGAACCGTGACGGTCGAGACGCCGCCGGCGACGAGCGCGACGTCGACCGAGTCGACGCCCTCCAGCGCTCCGAGCTCGGCGCTCACGTGGCGCACGCAGCTGCCGCAGGTCATGCCGGCCACGGCGTAGTCGGCGGTCACGAGCTCAGCGAGGTCGGATGCCGCGGCCTCCGTCGAAGCCGACGCCGACGCGTCGGGGATCGCGCAGCACGAGCACGAGGCATCCGCACCGCTCGAATCGGCGAGGGCGAGTTCGGTGGCACCCGCGGGCACTGCGGTGGCGAGGTTCTCGGTGGTCATGCGGCGTCCTTCCGTCGGTTCTGATGGAACTATACCCCGGTGGGGTATCCATCGCAAGGCGTCCGCCGCGCCGGATGACGCGATCGCCCCCGCCTGACAACATGAGCGAAGAAAGTTCTGCCGTGGTGTCGATCTCGCCGTCGCCCGTTCGACGCATGGGTGAGGCGGGCACTTCGGCCCGACCCGAACGCGAATCCGAACAAGGAGCACACCGTGAAGTACATGCTGATCATGCGATCGAACGACGCCGCCGTCGAGGCCTACGAGCAGCTCGACTTCAACGAGGTCATCGCCGCGATGGGCGCCTACAACGAGTCGCTCATCAAGGCCGGCGTGCTGCTCGCCGGAGAGGGTCTGGCCGACGCGAAGGAGGGCTTCGTCGTCGACTTCGACACGACTCCCCCGGTCGTGACCGACGGCCCCTACGGCGAGACCAAGGAGCTGTTCAACGGCTTCTGGATCATCCAGGCCCAGAGCCCCGAGGAGGCGGCGGAGTGGGCGAAGCGCTGCCCGCTCGGCCCGGGCGCGAAGCTCGAGGTGCGCCGCGTCAACGAGCTCGAGGACTTCCCGCAGGACAACGAGTGGATCCAGAAGGAGGCCGGCTGGCGCGACGAGCTCGAGGGCAAGGTCGGCTGACATGACGGATGCCACGGGCCCGGCCGGGTCGGCGACCGCCGACGCCGACCGGGCCCGGCGCGCCGTCGCGGCGGTGTGGCGCATCGAGTCCGCCCGCATCGTCGCCACGCTCGCCCGGTTCACCGGAGACGTCGGCGAGGCCGAGGACCTCGCGCAGGCCGCCCTCGTCGAGGCGCTCGAGCAGTGGCCGCGCGACGGCGTCCCGCGCAACCCCGGCGCGTGGCTCACCGCGGTCGCGAAGCGGCGTGCGATCGACGGCTGGCGCCGGCGTGAGCGGCTCGACGAGCGGTACGCCGCGATGGCGCACGACCTCGAGCAGCACCGCGAGGCATCCGACCCGTTCTTCGACCCCGACACCATCGACGACGACGTGCTGCGCCTCGTCTTCGTCTCCTGCCACCCCGTGCTCTCGCGGGAGGCGCAGATCGCCCTCACCCTGCGCATCGTCGGCGGTCTCTCGAGCGAGGAGGTCGCGCGCGCGTTCCTCGTGCCGACCGCGACGGTGCAGCAGCGCATCGTGCGCGCGAAGAAGACGCTCGCGGCCGCGAACGTGCCCTTCGCGGTGCCCGAGCCGCACGAGTACCCGGCGCGCCTCGCCTCGGTGCTGCAGGTGCTCTACCTGATCTTCAACGAGGGCTACCTGCCCGCCTCCGGCGAGCACTGGCTACGGCCGGATGTCTCGGCCGAGGCCCTGCGCCTGGCCCGCATGGTGGCGGGGCTGATGCCCCGCGAGCCCGAGGCGCACTCGCTCGTCGCGCTCATGGAGTTCACCGCCGCCCGGTTCCCGGCGCGCACGGCCCGCGACGGCAGCGCGATCCCCCTCGATCAGCAGGATCGCTCGCGGTGGGACCGCGCGCAGATCACGCGCGGTCAGGAGGCGCTCGCACGAGCCGACCGGATCGGGCGCGGTCGCGGCGCGTACGGTCTCCAGGCCGCGATCGCCGGATGCCACGCGGTCGCCCCCTCGGCCGACGACACCGACTGGGCGCAGATCGTCGTGCTCTACGAGGCCCTGGGCCGTCTCGCCCCCTCGCCCGTCGTCGAGCTCAATCGAGCCGTGGCCGTGGCGATGGCGACGGGGCCTGCCTCGGCCCTCCGGCTCGTCGACGAGCTCGTCGCCGAGGGGCGGCTGCGCGGGTATCCCCCGCTGCCCGCCGTGCGCGGCGAGCTGCTCGCCCGGCTCGGGCGCACCGACGAGGCGCGCGCCGAGCTCGAGACCGCCGCCCGGCTCACGGGCAACGAGCGCGAACGCGACGCCCTGCTCGCGAAGGCCGCGAAGCTCGCCGGCTGACCGACGCTGCCTGCGTTGCTCGTGCAGGAGATTTGCACTCGCGGGCGCTCACAGTCCGCGCGAGTGCAAATCTCCTGCGGAAGCAGGACGTGCGATCAGGCCTCGGGATCGTCGTCGCCAGGAGCCGCATCGGGCTCGGGCTCAGGCGAGCTGCTCGGCGCGGCGTCGGGCCACGGCTCGACCGGCCCGGCCTCAGTCGCGGGCGTCTCGGGTGCGGCGGGCGCGGCGGGTGCGGCGGGCGCGGCGGCCGTCGGAGCCGCCGCCGCGGGAACCACCGCCGCGGCGACCAGCCCCGTGGCATCCGTACCGCGCGACGCGGCCTTCGCCGCGCGCTTGGCCTTGCGACGCTCGCGTCCGCCCTCGACGAGGTCGTAGAGCACCGGCAGCACGATGAGCGTGAGCACCGTGGACGAGAGCAGACCGCCGATCACGACGATCGCGAGCGGCTGCGAGATGAAGCCGCCGTGGCCGGTGATGCCGAGCGCCATGGGCAGCAGCGCGAAGATCGTCGCGAGCGCCGTCATGAGGATCGGGCGGAGTCGTCGCGAGGCGCCGTGCACGAGTGCGTCGCGCACGTTCATGCCGCGGTCGCGGTACTGGTTCACGAGGTCGACGAGCACGATCGCGTTCGTCACGACGATGCCGACGAGCATGAGCACGCCGACGAGCGAGGCGACACCGAGCGGGATTCCGGTGATGACCTGCAGGGCGATCGCACCGGTCGCGGCGAACGGCACCGAGACGAGGAGCAGCAGCGGCTGCAGCAGCGAGCGGAACGTCGCCACCATCACGATGTACACGATGAGGATCGCCGCGAGCAGGGCGAGCCCGAGCTGCGAGAACGACTCCTGCTGGTCGGCCGTGACGCCGCCGATCGACGCCGTCGTGCCCTCGGGGAGGTCGACCGTGTTCACCGCGGCCTGCACCTCGCCGCTCGCCGTGCCGAGGTCGTCGCCTGCGGGCGTCGCCGAGACGGTCGCGCTGCGGAGCCCCTGGACGGTCGTGACCGAGGCGGGCCCGTCGACCTCCGCGACCGTGGCGAGCGAGTCGAGGCGCACGATGCCCGTCGCGGTCGGCACCTCGAGCGCCTGGAGCTCCTCGACCGAGACGGGCGGGTTCTCGCTCGCGAGGTAGATCGTGAGGGTCTTCTCGTCGATGACGACCGAGCCGGCGTTCTGCGGCTGCATCGCCGCGGAGACGAAGCCGCCGAGGGCGACCTCCGAGTAGCCCGCGGCCGCGGCATCCGACCGGTTCACCTCGACCGCGACGTACGGGCGCGACTCGGCGAGGTTCGACGTGACCTGGGACACCGACTCGACCCCGTCGAGCTCGGCGATGACCGCGTCGGTGGCGGCGGCGAGATCCTCCGCGTTCGACGCGGTGATGTCGACCTCGATGTCGTTCGAGGCGCCGAAGCCGCTCGACGCGGCGATCGAGACCTCGCCGACCTCGGCGGGGTCGAGGGCGTCGAGATCCTCGCGCACCGAGGCCTGCAGTGCCTCCTGGTCGGCGTCCTCGTCGGTCGTGACCGAGTACGTCACGGTCGCGCCGCCGCCCCCGAAGGCCGCGGCGAGCGGGTTCGACCCCGAACCGATCGAGGTCTGCACCGTCTCGACGCCCTCGGTGTCGCGGATCACCTGCTCGACGGGCTTCGAGGCCTCGTCGAGGGCGGCGAGGCTCGTGCCGATCGGCAGCTCCTGCGCGACGCGGAAGGTGTTCTGCCCCGAGTCGCCGAGGAAGTTCGTCTTCATGAGCGGGATCATCGCGCCCGTGCCGATGAGCACGAGCACCGCGATGACCAGGGTGACGACACCGTGCTTCAGCGTCCAGCCGATGACGGGCAGGTACCCGCGCTGCAGGCGCGACGGGTGCTCGAGCTCGTCGGGCGCGACCGGCGCGCTCGGCTTCGCGACCGTGCGAGCGGATGCCTCGCGGCCGGCGCCGGCGACAGGCAGCCCCGTGGCGCCGCTCTCGTCGCGGAGCTCGGGCGCGAGCCACACGTCGTCGACGAACGCGGCCGCGGCGACCTCCGCCTCGACCTCCTCCGCGCCCTCCTCGACCTTGATGCGCGCGGGCTTCAGGAACCAGTACGCGAGCACCGGCACGATCGTGAGCGAGACGAGGAGCGAGGCGAGCAGCGCGATCGTGACGGTCAGCGAGAACGGCCGGAACAGCTCGCCCGTGACGCCCTCGACGAGCGCGATCGGCAGGAACACGGCGACCGTCGTGATCGTCGAGGCGGTGATCGCACCGGCGACCTCGCGCACGGCGCGCACGATCGTCGAAGCCTTGTCGACGCCCTGCACGAGATGCCGCTTGATGTTCTCGATCACGACGATCGAGTCGTCGACCACGCGCCCGATCGCGATCGTGAGCGCGCCGAGCGTGAGGATGTTGAGCGTGTAGTCGGCCGCCTGCAGGCCGATGAAGGTGATGAGCACTGAGGTCGGGATCGAGATCGCCGTGACGAGGGTCGCCCGCACCGACATGAGGAAGATCAGGATGACGATGACCGCGAACGCGAGACCGAGCAGGCCCTCGGTCGCGAGGGACTCGATCGACTGCTCGATGTAGGGCGCCTGGTCGAAGACGACGGTGAACGTCGCGCCCGGGTTCGTCGTGTCGAGCGAGGACTCGAGGCCCGGCAGCAATGCGGTGACCGCGTTCGACACCTCGACGGTGTTCGCGGCGGGCAGCTTCGTGACCGAGATCGTGAGCGCCGGCTCCCCGTCGACGCGCGAGATGCTCGTCACGGGGTTGTCGGTGAGTTCGACGGTCGCGACGTCGGCGATCGCCACGTCTGCGGGGACGCGGGCGGCGGTCGCGGCGGCGAAGGGGTCGGTGCCGGCCTGGGCGCCTGAGCCCGCGCCGGGGCCGGTGCCGCCGGTCGCGGTGCCGTCGGCGCCCGCGCCGTCGCCGGGCAGCGCGCCCTCGTCGCCGGCGGCCTCATCCGTGGCATCCGGAGTCGCCGCCGACTCGGTGGCGCCGAGCACCGGGAGCGCGGCGACCTCCTCGACGCTGCCGATGCGGGTGCCCGTCTGCACGGCGAAGGTCGAGTCGCCCTCGGTGATGGTGCCCGCCGGGACGAGCAGGCCGTTCTGCTGGAGCGCGTCGCGGATCGCCTGCTGCGTGATGCCGTACGACGCGAGCTTCGCGGGGTCGGGCGTGATGGTGACGCGCTGGCCGATCTCGCCGACGAGGGTCGCGTCGCGCACGCCGTCGACGTCGGTGATCTCGCCGAGTGTGGTGCGCTCGATCTCGTCGGAGAGGGCGCTCATGTCGTCGGCGCCGGTGACCGCGATCTGCAGCACCGGGAAGTCGTCGAGGCTCAGCGCGATTACCTGCGGGTCGACGTCGTCGGGCAGCTGGCCCTGGATGCGGTTGACCGCCGAGAGCAGCTTCTGCTCGGCGAAGGCGAGGTCGGTGCCGTAGGTGAAGCTCGCCGTCACGCGCGAGAGGCCGGTCGAGCTCGTCGTCGAGGTCGACTCGAGGCCCGTGATGCCCTGGATCGCCGTCTCGATGGGCGTCGACACGTCGGTGTTGACGATGTCGGGCGAGGCGCCGGGGTAGCTCGTCACGATCGAGAGCTGCGGGAACGCGATCGACGGCGCGAGCTCCTGCTTGAGGCTCGTGAGCGAGATGCCGCCGAAGATCGCGACGACGATCGTGACGAGCGCGATGAGCGCGCGGTTCTTCATGCTGAGCGCGGCGAGCAGGTGCATGGCTCGATTCTCGCAGGCGGGTGGGGTGCGGATGTCACCGGGTGTCGGAATCTCTCGCGAAACCCCTCGACCGGGGGCCGGTCGGGGCGCTAGGGTGACCCTCGTGGGGGTCGCGCTGAACGGTTGTGGGGGAGCTTCGCGGCAGGTGCCGTGGCTCCGCTATGCCGTGCTCGGCACCGCCCTCTCCGCCGCATGGCTCGCCGTCACCCTCTTCGCGAGCGGCACGAGCGCCTCGGCCGACGAACAGGAGCCCGGCGGGCTGCTCGGCGGAGTCGGCTCGCTGCTCGGCGGGGTGACCCAGGTCACCGGCGCCGTCGGCGACACCCTCGGCGGAGTCGTCGGCACGGTCGTCGCACCCGTGAACACCCTGCTCGACCCGGTCGTCGACGCGGCGCCCGAACCGGTCGGCGAGGTCGTCGAACAGGCCGTGCCCGAGGTGCTCGACACCGTCACCGACACGACGAACACCGTGGTCGGCGGTACGAACGGGGCAGTCGGCCTCGTCGTCAACGGCGTCACCGGCACCGTCTCCGACCTCGCGGGCGGGGGCACCGTCGGCGCGATCACGACCCCGATCACCGGCACCGTCGACGGGGTGCTCGGCTCGCTGCCGATCCTCGGCGGCGTCCTCGGCGACGACACCGTGGGCGGCCTGCTCGACCCGGTCGTCGGCGCCGTCGACAGCACGCTCGGCACGGTCGTCGGCGAGCTCGGCGAACTGCCCACCGACGGGTCGGGCGTGCTGCCGCAGATCCCGTCGATCCCGCTGCTCCCGGGCGATCCGGTCGAGCCCGGTGAGCCGGGCGGGCCGGGCGATCCCGTCGGCCCCGCGCTGCCCGCCGTACCCGGCACGTCCGCTCCGCCCGGCGCCGTCGCGGCGCCGTCGAGCACCGACACCTGGCCACCGGGCACGCAAGGCATCACGGGCACGCCTCAGGGCTCTGCGACCGCCGGGCTCCTCGACTCCGCCTCGTCGCCCGCGAACCCGAACCATCCGAACGTGCCCTCGCACGCCCCGAACGCACCTGCCGCCCCCGGCGGCGGCGCGGGCGGCAACGGCGCCGGCGCGTCCGGGAGCGGTGCGGGCGGGGCATCCGGCACCTCTGACGCGGCCTTCGCCGCCCTCGAACTCGACGCGCTCGCGTCGCGCGCACTCCACTCGGTCGACGACGAGCTGCCGTCGTCGCCGGTGTTCGACACCGACTCCACCCCTGACTGACGGGGGCCGGTCCGCTCGCACGCACCCTGCGTGCACCCGCGGACACGGTCATCGCTCCCTGCCCGGGAGCGAACTTTCCCATCAGTCAGGAGGACTGGATCATGAAGAGAATTGCTCTGAGGGCGCTGTACGCGACCCTCTTCACCGGGGGGCTCATGCTCCTCGGCGCCGGCGTCGCGAACGCGTCCGAAACGGACGGCGGCGACGGCATCCTGTCGGGCACCCAGGCCGGGATCTCGATCGATCTGCCCGTGACGCTCGGCGGCAACGCGATCTCCCTCATCGGAGACTCGTCGTCGTCGGGCGCGGCCACCGAGGTCTCGAGCGGCGATGCCGCCGAGCCGGTCGCCGTCACCTCGGGTGACGACGGCATCCTGTCGGGCACCCAGGCGCTCATCGACATCGACATCCCGATCAGCCTCGGCGGCAACGCCATCTCGGTGATCGGCGACTCGACGAGCGAGGACGCGGCGACCACGTCCGCGCCGGCCCCGGCTCCGGCCCCGGCCGCGAGCGACGCCAGCGGTGCCGAGACCAGCGGTACCGACTCGATCCTCGGCGGCACGCAAGGGCTCATCGACGTCGACATCCCGATCACCCTCGGCGGCAACGCCATCTCGGTGATCGGCGACTCGTCATCGAGCGGCGGAACCACCGAGGTCTCGACGGATGACTCCTCGGCCGGCGCCGGCGAGGCGGTGACGTCGGGCGCTGACAGCCTGCTCGGCGGCACGCAGCTCATCGGCGGCATCGACGTCCCGATCACCCTCGGCGGCAACGCCATCTCGGTGATCGGCGACTCGACGTCGAGCGACGCGAGCACAGCCGTCTCGACGGGCGGCACGGGCACGGGTACGGCGACCACCTCGGGCGTCGACTCGATCCTCGGCGGCACGCAGGTGCTGCCGAACCTCGGGCTGCCGATCACGGTCGGCGGCAACGCGATCTCGGTCGTCGGCGACTCCACGTCGACCGACGCCGAGACGGTCGTTCAGCCGGGAACCGGGGGCGGTTCGGCGACGACGGATGGTGACGGCGGGCTGCTCGGGGGAACACAGCTGCTGCCTGAACTGTCCCTGCCCGTCACGATCGGGGGCAACGCCGTCTCGGTGATCGGCGACAGCGAGACCGACGGATCGACGACGATCGTCGACCCGGTGGACCCGGTGGACCCGGTGGACCCGGTGGACCCGGTCGACCCCGTGGACCCGGTCGACCCCGTGGACCCGGTCGACCCCGTGGACCCCGTGGACCCGGTCGACCCCGCGAACCCGGGTGGCGGCGACGGTGAAGGTGACGGCTCCACCGTCGCCTCCTCCGGCGGCGCGACGCTCGTGGCGGCCGACGCGTCGCTCGCCTCGACGGGCGCGGACGTCTCGGGCCTCGGCCTGGCCTCGCTCGCCCTCGTCGGCGGTCTCCTGCTCGTCGGGTTCCGGCGGTTCGCGATGCGCCGATAGCCGGGAATCCCGGCGCCGCCCTACCGGCGCCGGGCCCCGACCTGCTCAGCGGGTCGAGCTGGTCGAACCGGACCCCGTGCCGCTGACCCGTGCGGCACGGTGAGGCCGCGCATCCCAGACGCGGCCGGTCGGGGGGGGGGGCGGACCCCGGGGGGCGCCCCCCCCCCCCCCCCCCCCCCCGCCGCGGGGCCCCCCACCCCCGGGGGCACCCCCCCCCGCCCGGCGCGTAAAAAAAAAACACCCCCCCCCCCCCCCCACACC